>JADKDM010000008.1 GCA_016714565.1 Candidatus Villigracilis propinquus | reverse complement strand
CCGTCGGGCGGGGCGTATCAGGGGAACAACTGCCCCTCGAAACAGAATCAACTTCCAGTTAAGCAAGAAGCGGTAAAATCATCCCCAATGACACCGACCCTCGCATATCCCCTCATCCTTGTCCTCTCTTATCTCGGCGTGTGGATCATCCGCCGTTATGCCGAAAAACGAAGTATTTTAGATCATCCCAACGAACGCAGTTTACATTCCACGCCCACGCCGCGCGGCGGAGGGTTGATGATCGTGCTGCTCGTGACGGCGGCTGGCTTGTGGGCCGTGTACGAAGCGGGCTTCACCCGTGGATTGATATACATCGTCTGCGGGCTGGTGATTGCGTGGCTGGGCTGGCGCGACGACCTGCACTCGCTTTCGCCGCGTTTGCGTTTTGGCGTGCAAAGCCTCGTTGCGCTGGCGTCTGTGCTCGGGTTGGGATATTTCAAATCTGTCACCATTCCCTTGTTCGGAGAATTGCCGCTTGGCGTGGTGGGCTTCGTCATCACCTTTTTGTGGATCGTCGGCCTGACCAACGCCTACAACTTCATGGACGGCATCGATGGCCTTGCGGGCGGCGTGGCGTTTGCGGGCGGCATCGGCTGGATGCTGCTTTCCGTGAACATGGAAAACACCTTCGCGTTTTGGGTCGCGCTCGCCATCTCTGCCAGCAGCCTCGGTTTTCTTTTGCATAACTGGTCGCCAGCGAAAATTTTCATGGGCGATGTTTCCAGTACCTTCCTCCCTCGCATGGTCGCAAGGCGCAGTCATCGCCCCCGTCCTCATCATCTTTGGATTGCCCGCCATTTGGTTCTTCTCATCGTCACGCAAATGATTAATAATACTTTAAACACGACGGATACAACGGACACAAAGTGATTCAATTACCAATTACTAATTACGCATCACGAAACACCTTTTTATGCTCAAGCGGATAAAGACCCTCGCCTCTCTCTACCGAGAACTTGGTCTGCGTTGGTCAGCCTTTCGCCTCGCCTACGCATTTCGCCACCGCAGCGGACTCATCCGCCTGCAAATGCCGCTCTATAAATGGACAGACCGTCCACTGGCGACATGGCTAAAGAAAAACATCCCCTCTGAATCAACATCCTACGCCGAATGGCGCAAAGCGAATGCACCGAAATTTTCTTTGTGCGACGACACCGGTGGTCGAGAGCGCGGACGGTTTTCCCGCGCGTATCGAGACCACCTATTGAAGAAGCTGACCGCATCCTCAACGGCGAGATCAAATTCTTCTCCCACGAATATCAACGAATAGGTTTTCCGCCTCTAATCATGTCACAGCGACACCCCTGTTTCAAAAACAACCCTGAATTCAACGAAACACTGGTCGCAGATCTCCGACGATGGGGAAGTGGACATCAAATTTATTTGGGAAGCCAACCGCTTCGGCATGTTCTACACCCTTGTCCGTGCCTACGCCGCCACAAGCGACGAAAAATATCCGCAAGCCTTCTGGCACTTGATTCAAGATTGGGCTGAACACAATCCACCCAACACAGGCGCCAACTGGAAAGACGGACAAGAGATCGCCCTGCGTCTCATGGCATGGACATTCGGCTTCTACGCCTTCATCCATTCCCCATCCACTACTCCCGAACAGATTTCCCAATTTACCCAACTCATCGCCGCCCAAGCCGAGCGCATCCACAAGAACATCGACTACGCCATCTCCACCCGCAGCAATCACACCATCAGCGAAGCCTTCGGCCTGTGGATGGTGGGTCTATTCTTCCCCGAACTCAAAGACTCCGAAAAATATTTCACCCTCGGCAAAAAACTGCTCGAAGAAGAAGCCGCCAAACAAATCTTCCCCGATGGCAGTTATGCCATGTACTCCCTCAACTATCATCGCTTCATTTTGCATCTTTATCTTTATGCAATACGACTTGGCGAACTTAACCACTTTCCACTTTCCACTTCCCTCAAAACATCAATCTCCAATTCGATAAATTACCTCTCCCACCTCATCGACCCATCCACAGGTCAAATGCCCGTCTATGGCTCAAACGATGGCGCGCTCGTCCTTCCGTTGAATAACTGCGACTTCACCGATTACCGTCCGTTGTTGCAGCTGGGTTCGGTCATCACCATTGGTAAGCGTATGTTTGAAGAAGGGAAGTGGGATGAGGATGTATTTTGGTTGTGTGGGGATAAGATAGCAAAGAAGAAGAAGGGAAAGAAGCTGGTTGATGTTTCTTTTCCAGAGGGTGGAATTTATATTCTACGCGGCGAGAATAGCAAAGCTGTCATTCGCTGCACCGACTTCACCTCTCGTCCCTCGCATGCCGACCAACTCCATGTGGACTTGTGGATTCAAGGTCTCAACATCGCTTGCGATGCAGGGACGTATCTCTACAGCGGCGAAGGCATCTGGCGCAACGGACTCGCGCGCACATCCGCGCACAACACGGTGACCGTAGATGGCAAAGACCAAATGACCCTCGTCAGCCGCTTCACATGGACGGATTGGGCGAAGGGCAAAGTTCTACAGCACGGCGAAAATCTCTGGGTGGGGGAGCATGATGGCTATAAACCCGTCACTCATAAGCGCACGGTGATGGCGTTGGATGGTGACCGATGGTTGGCGATTGATAATTTGGATTCTAACGAACCGCATCACTATACTCTTCACTGGCTTTTGAATGATGCGCCTTTCACAGAAAACAAAAACTCGATTCACCTAAAATATGAATCGAGTGTGTATAAAGTTCAAACAGGTTTGCTTGGCGGCGAAGCGAAATTCTCCACCGTTCGCGCCGACCTCAACTCCACCCGTGGATGGCGCTCGCGCTATTATGGTCACAAAGAGCCAGCCATTTCACTTTTGCTCGAAGCCAATCAATCCAAAGCCTGCTTCTGGTCATTCTTCGGATTTGAAGACGACATCGTAGAGATAGTGGAAAATAATTTGAAAGTCAACTCAAAAATTTATCAACTTGGGGAGTGACTTCAAAATCCAGTCCGCAGGAAGGGTGACAGGGTAAATTGCCTGCATTATAGTGAGCGTCTCACTTTATCAATATAGAGACTCGGAGGTTTACTAATGTCACCAAAACTTCGGTTGCTTCACCTTTTTATTGTGATTGGATTTCTTTTAACATCCGCCTGTACTCCAAATAGCCCAACTGAAATACCAACTTCCATCCCTGCCTCTCCAACTCCGACTCCTGCTTCTCAGCAAGTGACATTTACAACCCCTGACGGTGCATCCCTCGAAGGGATTGTCCACGGTTCGGGCGATGTCGCTGTGATATTTTCTGTGATGGGAAATTGTAAACGTGGCTGGGAAGATATGGCAGACTTAGTCGCGCAAAATGGAATGACCGCATTAACCTATCAGTGGCGCGGATGCATGGATTCGGGCGGCGTGGATGAAGGTGAAATTCAAAAATTTGTGGATGACCTGCGCGGCGCGATCACTTTTATGCGTGAACAAGGTGCAAAGAAAATTATTTTAGTTGGTGCCAGCCTTGGCGGATGTGCTTCTGCCAAATTGACCGTAGAATCGCAAGCGGATGGTTTGGTCGTTGTAGCATCTCCAGCTGAAATTTCACAGTGGGGTTTTACCGTCGAGACGCGCGACATGGATTCGGATATCCCCAAATTATTTATCACTGCCAAAGAAGATGATACCGTCCCGGTCGAATTGACGCAGGAATTATATAACCTGGCGGCGGGGAAATGGCAGACCTATCCGGCACCGCGCACGGCACGGATCTATTTGATACGCAACATAGGGGTGAATTTCAGCAAAGGATCTTGGATTTTATTTTGACGATTAAACTGCGAAATAAGTCAATCCCGAGTTAACGCTCAGTCCGGGCTTAGCCACGGTGGTCCTGTCGTCCACCTTCCACGGTCACTCTTTCTCCGTCAGATAGTGGAGCAGGATCAAGCCGAGGCCTAGAAAAAGCGGGACGAAGCCGCCCAGCATCCACGGTCCGAGGTGAAGCGGGTAGTTGTTGCCAGAGTCAAAGCCCAATGGATAGAGTCCGAGCGAGAGAGCAAATCCAAGCGCAGAGATGACAACCCCCCAGCGAAGCAACCCTTTTTTGCCAGATCTATTTTCTGGGCGGGTCAATCCCTTTTCGGCGAGGGCGATGGTTTCTTTGTAATTCATGTAACGCATGAAGGCAAGAAAGCCAAAGATAATGGCGAGGACAGAAACGACGCCGAGGCAGGGAATGAGATCATTCATGAAAAGTCCTTTAGAAAATTCAGGGACTGGAGAAATTTCCAGTCCCTGTTATTTTACTTGATGGCGGTGATGTTGATACCGCCGCTGTTGGTGCTGACGGTGAGTTGTTCGCCTCCGCCGTTGATACTGCCTGCGATTTGGTCTTCTTCTGAATTGGAGCTTTCGGTCAATGTGACGGTGATCGGAAGGTCAGACTTGATCTTTCCAAAGTCAGTTTTCAGATCCACATTGAGTTTTGCATCTGTGGGCAGAGCAAGGTCAATGTTACCGAATTCCGACTCAACCTTGTGCGGGCCTGCGCCGAGCGAGCCGTTGAACTCGATGGTTCCGCTATTGGTCTTGACATCCAATGTGACGGACTTTGCGTTTGAGATCTCGATGTTTCCGAAATCGGTATAGGCTTTGAGTTTGCCTTTCGCGCCGTCGATGGTGATCCCGCCGCTGTTGGTGTGCAGATCATACGAGCCAGCCATCGCTTGGGTCAGGTCGATGTCGCCGAAGTCATTCTGGATCTTCAATTCCTTCGTTACATTGACCTTTATGATTTTGGTCTTGCCGCTGTTAGTGTCCAGCGTGAGGGTTGCAGCAGAACCATTTTCGTAGACCGTGTTGCCAAAGTCGGTCTTGATGTAGGCATCTCCCGCAGCGCGGACATTGGTGAAGGTCACAGCGCCGCTATTTGATGTAGCGCTGACATCGTTGGCTTTGATCTGTTCCAGCGTGATATCACCGAATTCAGTGTTGATCTCTACATTCTTATCGCCAGCATCCACAGCCTCGATATTGATCTCGCCGCTATTGCTTTGAACCGCCAACTCTCCTTCGATGTTTTTTTGCCGTTACATCGCCAAAGTCATTGGAGAGATCTACAGCGCCTTGAACATCCTGCACGGCAACCGCACCAAAACTGGTATCAACGCTCACGGAAGTCTCGGTTGGGACGGTTACGATGAAATCAACAGTGTTGATATTGTTGTTGAAGTTCATCGACTTAGGTATTTCGTATTTGAGGGTGATGGCATTGCCATTTTGTTCGATGGTGTATTTGATGGTTTTCACCTCCTCAGCCGCGCGGGCCTGGGTGGAGTCGTAGGCGGTCTTGACTACTTTGACCTGAACGGTTTCCACATCTCCTCCTGTAACAGTGACATCGCCAGCATCATCTGCCACATTCAAAGTGACTGGTTTTTCCGCATCCACTTTGAGTGTCTTGCTTTCCTCCACCATGAAGGCGAGATTGTTTCTGTCAAACGGGTTATTGGTTTGGAAGCCGCTTGGAGAAGATTGCCACCGAGCCAATGCCCAGACAACCAATACCAGGGCTATCACTAAAAGGGTTATTACAACAGGTCTTTTCATTTTCGTTCTCCTTGATGTACGAAGTGCCGCAAAAAGCGGTATCATGTTTCTCACTACGTTTGACAGGCAATTTCCGAAAAAGTTTCAAATTGATACTATGTCATTGCGAGGAGGGTGCTTTTCCCGACGACACTTGCGCCGTACGCCAGTGCGGTGAGCAATCTCTTGATAAGTGGGGGATTGCTTCGGGCGGACAAACACCGCCCTCGCAATGACGTGACCTGTATTTGAAACTTTTCCCCCTTTTCCTGTCTAATCCTGTAGAGACTCCATGTCAGCTACTGAAACCACTCTTATCCAGCGTGCGCAAAAAGGAGATCATGATGCCTTTGCCGAGCTGGTCACCGAACATCAACGCTATGTTTTCAACCTTGCTCTGCGAGTCGTCAAGGATGAGAACGAAGCGCTCGATCTCGCGCAGGAGACCTTCGTGCGCGCATGGACAGCTCTGCCCAACTTCAAAGGTCAATCCCAATTCCGCACATGGCTGTATCGTATCGTCACGAATCTTTGCTATAACCGTCTGCCCAACTTGCGCCGCTCGCTCAACGATCTCGGCGACGATGTGATGGAAGACATTCCCGAAACCAATTTCGATAACCCCGCCCGCGAGTTTGAGTCAAATGAAACGAAACAACATTTGCAACAGGCGATTTCTTCACTCGACTCCAATTACCAATTACTCATTACCCTTCGCTATCAAAACGAACTCTCCTACGACGAGATCGCCTCGACTCTTAATCTGCCGCTTGGCACTGTTAAAACGGGCATTTTCCGCGCGAAGGAACAGCTCCGCAAATCACTTGCCCATCTGGAGGAATCATGGATAACCGCCTAGAACAAGACGCCCTCATTGAAGACTCTCTCCAAAATTATCCGCTCGCGCCCATTCCGCGCGATATTACCGCCAGCGTCATGGCACGCATTCACGTGGAAAAACGCCCCACCCTCGTCACATGGAATGACTTTGCCATTGCGCTCGTCATCGCCACCATTATCGGTGCGCTGTTCATCACGTTCCAAAATTTGCCGCCCGTTGCACTGGCAAAGCTCCGCATTCAAGGAATTCTTTTGTATCAGGATATTCTTGTGAACATGCGCTGGCTTGTTCCTGCTGTGTTATTTGGTGCCGCTGCATTTTTCTCCGCCCTTGCAATTCCATCGCTATTAAAAATGACCACAGACGATAGACAATAGACCGTCCTCATCCATTGTCCATCGTCCGTGGTCCGTCGTCTAATCCAACTTTTGTAAGATGTGACTGACTGCGGTTGATGCTGGCCCGCCGAGGGATTGGATCAATGCAGTGGTTGCGCCCGCAATCTGGTTCGCCTCTGCCCGCCCTCTTAGCTGGGTGACTGCTTCGACAGCTTGATACACGCCCGCAGCGCCGCCGGGGAATCCGCGGGCTTTCATGCCGCCCATCGTGGCACAGGGGAGTTTACCTTTTAGACCGATGTGTCCATCTGCGGCGAATCTCCAACCTTTTCCCTTAATTGCAAACCCAACTGCTTCGAGCTGCAACGCGGCATAGATGCTGAACGCGTCATGATATTCAAAGAAATGGATCTGATCCAATATCACGCCTGCCTGCTTCATGGCTTTGCCCGCAGAAATTTGCGCGGTGTCAAAGTACAACATATCTTTTCTATCGTGCAGTGCCAATGTGTCAGACGATGCTGCCGAGCCAGCGATCTTCACGAGTGGATTCTTTAGATTGGACGGAATCAGGTCACGGCGAGTCAGAACGAGCGCGGCAGCGCCATCCGCATTGGGAGCCACGTCAAACATGTTGATCGGCTCGCTGACCATTTCTGCTTTGGCGTACGTCTCGGCTTTGATGGCTTTGCGGAACATGGCGTGTTTGTTTGCCACGCCGTTCGCGTGCGCGGTCAATGCAAAATTGGCGAAGCCATCCGCGGGGACGTTGTTCTCGTGCATGTAGCGTTTCATCAACAGCGCGGCTTGCGCGGTGGTGGTCATGCCTTGCACGGCTTCAAAATCTGAATCGGTGACTGTGGAAACAGCTTCTTCCACTTCCGGGCCGACCTTGTCTGTAAATTTTTCCACACCGACCACGATGGCAACATCCACCATGCCGCTGGCGATGGCGAGATACCCCTGACGAAGCGCCGCTCCGCCCGATGCGCCCGCCGCTTCGACGGTGACGGCTTCGATGCCAGTGAGACCGGCATAGTCTGTGAGCAGCGCGCCGACATGCGCCTGCCTTGAAAGATTCGGCGCGAGCATGTTGCCTACGAATAAGGCTTGCGGCTTCAACCCGCCCGCGTCTTGAATGGCCTCGTGAATGGCGGCATACGCGAGATCACGCAGACCGATCTCCCAATGCTCGCCAACTTCGGTTTGTCCAATTCCTGCGATTACGACTTCTGTCATAGATGATTTCCTGGTTGTGGGTTGATTTGTAAATTCGTTGTTCGGGAATTTTGAATGGGTGTTGGAAAAACGACTCCGACGCCTCGAACCCGGGTTTTTACCCAAATGTTCTTCAAAAACTTCAACTTCTCCAGGTCGTGAAAACTTTGTCCGCCTTCGTGACCGTTGTAGGTATAGATCTTGATATCTTTTTCACCAGCCCAGTGATTATATGCGGCGTAAACTGTTGAGGGCGGGCAGACTTGATCCATGAGACCCACTGAGAAAATTGTTTTGGCTTTTGCGCGTGCGGAGAAATTGACTCCGTCAAAATAAGAAAGCGTGTTGAAGACCGTATCCACTTTGTCGCGGTGAACGTGACAATATTCCGCGATCTCTTTGTATGGATAGCTGTCCACAATTTCGGTGGCGCGGCGATAATGACAGAGGAACGGCACATCGGGCATGGCGGCGACGACATCAGGGACGAGACCAGCCGCGGCGACGGTGATGCCTCCGCCTTGCGAGCCGCCCGTCACGGCAATGCGCGCCTCATTCACTACGGGATGGCTGCGTGCTGCTTCGATGGCACGGACTGCATCTGTGAAGACGCGGCGGTAATAATAATGCTTCGGGTCGAGGATGCCTTTGGTCATGCTGCCGGGGAAGTGTGCATTGCCGCCATCTGCATAGAGATCGGGGTATCACCTGCTGACCATGTGCTGCCCTGTCCGCGCGTATCCATGACGAAATGAGCGTAGCCTGCGCTTGCCCAAAGCAGCCAATTGAATCCGAAAGCACGTCCGCCGCCGTAGCCGATGTATTCGACAACACAGGGTAATTTGCCTGTGCGTTGCGTCGGAAGGATCAGCCAGCCTTTGACAGGTTGCCCGCCGAAGCCATTGAATGTGACATCAAAGGTTTCCTGCGCGACGAGACCGTAATCCACTTTTTCAAATGTTGCATTAAGTGGGTATGTCCTCGCTTCATCGAGTGTGGATTTCCAGAAGGTGTCAAAGTCCGCGGGTTCTTCACGCGTGGGAAGGTAGGTCTTGAGTTCAGGGAGGGAGAGGTCGAAGAAGGCCATGAGTTCCTGACTTGTGTGGGAAGTGGGAAGCCCGACGGGCAATCGGGAATTGTTACTTTTCATTGCTGGTTTCGAACCCCATCAGATCATCCGGGTAACGACCGCGGCTCTTATCTCATCGCCAACTTGCCGCGATAGCGGACGTACGTCGCGTAATCAATTTCCGTGCGGCGTTTGATGTATTCCTGAGTTGTTGTGGCGAGGCCAGCGCGGGCGGTCACTTTGTCAGTGACGGTAATGTCGAAGGCGTCTGACCCTGCTCCAGAGCCGAAAGAGACGACGAGAATTCTGTCGCCGGGTTGGGCGATGTCGAGAGTCGCAGTCAGGCCGATCATCGCCGCGCCTGCATAGGTATTTCCGATCGTGCCGACGAGCAAGCCGGGTTCGATCTGTTCTGCAGAGAATCCAAGTTGACCTGAGACACGCTGCGGGAATTTTACGTTCGGCTGATGGAAGACAGCCCACTTGTAATCTTTTGCGGTGGAGCCCATCGCTTCCATGAGATGGGTGGCGGCTTCGGTGATGTGCTTGAAGTAGGCGGGTTCGCCCGTGAAGCGCATGCCGTGCTCGGGATATTTTTGATATTCGCGCCGCCAGAAATCGGGCGTGTCGGTGACGTAGGAATACGAGGCGTTGATGGTCGCGAGGGATTCTTCAGCGGGGCCGATGATGTACGCGCCGCCACCCGCGCCCGCGGTGTATTCGAGCGCGTCGCCGGGTTTGCCTTGCGCGGTGTCCATGCCGATGGCCATGGCATAGTGACCCATGCCCGAGCCGACCAATCCCATCGCGGCGACCATCGCTTCGGTGCCCGCTTTGCAGGCGAATTCCCAATCCGCGGCTTGTGTGTTGGGGACAGCGCCGATCGCTTCCGCGACCAGGGTGGAAGTTGGTTTCACCGCATAAGGATGTGACTCAGACCCGACCCAAACCGCCCGCAGTTCTGTCGGGTCAATTTGAGCGCGGAGCATGGCGTTGCGCGCCGCTTCAATGGACATGGTGATCACGTCTTCATCGAGGCCGGGCACGGCTTTCTCTTTGATGGGAAGTCCGCCGCTTTTGCCTGTCCATACGCGCGCGACTTCCTTCGCGGGCAGACGGAATCGCGGCACGTACGCGCCGTAGCCGACAATGCCAACAGGCTTGACGGGTTTGAGGAGGGTGGGGGAGTGTGGTTGAGGAGTTGTCATGTAGGTACCTTTTATTCAGATCTCTTATTATTCCTTCTGGATTTATATTCTTGAATAATTTCTGGGTTATCTAAATTTACTTTGATTTCGAGCCATTCAATATTTTTATCTTGAACTGCATTTCTTACACTTCTTTCTCTAGATGATAAATTTGATGCACCTGTTTTTATTTCCACAAAAACAATTTTCCTTACATCGCCATCGCCTAGTCCGTCGAAAACGACAAAATCAATTGGGCTTCCAATAAAACGTGCGTCAGAAGGATTAAATCTAAACCCAGGCAAATAAGGAACTATGTGTTCTGTCATTTTTCCCATAGTTACAGACTGGCTTTTATCAATTGCATCTTTTCTAATTTCTTTTTCAGTTTCTACTTTCCATTGTGCAAGCGTGTTGGTCGCTTCTTTGCTAAGTACATCCCAAATATGTCGTTTGGAGTTTTCCAGCTCATCACTTCTCCATTTTATAAGCTGTTGTTGCGCTTCTTGTATCATTTCTCCGCGTATCGCTTCGGACATTTGTCTCTTAATGGATTGAAGTTCATTTTGCTGCCATTTCTGAACTTGGGTTTGCATTTCTAGAATAGATTGACCTTTAGCCGAGTCAAAGATTTGTTGTTTAATAGAATTGAGTTCTTGTTCTTTCCAGTTTTGCAGTTGTTCTTGAGCTTGTTTGAAGGCAGTTTCATTTTGCTTTAATAACGAAGTTTTAGCATTCGAAGACGCCAAAGAATATCCAATCATTAATGCCAATCCTGAGACAAAAAGTAGGATAACTGCAAGAATAATGATAAAAAACCAGATATTTACATTTTCCATGTTTTACCTGTTATCTTCTGTATAGTAACGAATACTGGGTTTGCTACACATACCAAAACTTGGACTTCAACCCAGCCTGCCTGAAAACCTCTGAAACCTGTTCAATACTCTGTCCATGATACTCCATTCTATCGCTCAATAATCTCAACAAGGTCTTGCGGAGAATTGACCACATAATCCGGTTCGCCGCGAAGTAGAGTTTCCAAACTTTGATGTCCCCACGTCACGGCGATGCTGGTCACTCCAGCCTCTTTCGCGGCGCGGATGTCACTCAATGCGTCACCGATCATAAACACCGCTTCTCCATTTTCCACAAAACGCTCTCGCGCAATGGATATTTTCTGTGCCTTCGAGCCGGGTGTGTCCACGCCGTAAACAGCATGGACGAGGCTTTCCAGTCCGTGTTTGGTGAGAAAGGCGCGGACGTTTTGCGATGAATTTGTGGTTACGATGGCGATCTTGTGTTTCGATGACAGATGTTTGATTACATCGTTCAGTCCATCGAAAATAGCTGGTGGGGACTCTTTTTCTGCAAATAGGTTCAGACTGATTTTGACGAACTCGTCTATGAGGTGCTCTGGCACTTCACAGGCTCGTCCGTATGTAGAAAATGACATCACCTCAAGATTGCTTAAGTCGTTTTTTGTTACCACATGGTATACGCCTAGTTGGTTGCAGGCTTCCTGTCCGAATCGAATCAGATCATCAAGTGTGTTTGCCAGTACGCCGTCATAATCGAAAATAACTAATGCCATGAAGATTTATCCAATTCTAAAAAGCGGTTGCGATGATGCCGATGACTGCCGTGAAAATACCAAATCCTTGAAGTTTTGAAATCTTATCTTTGAGGAAGATGACAGCCAATGCAATAGTCACAATGGATAAAGCCGAGGCGATGGGGGTGATCAAGATGGCGTCTCCAATGGTCAACCCGTAGTTGACGAGCGCCACCGCGGCGACTTCAATCATACCCATCAAAGCAATCACATATTTGGTTTTTGCCGGGATGTTTGTCAGTCCAAATTCCTGTTTTACAACAAGAGAGAAGATCAATAAAAAAATGGCGATGCCAAATTTTACAAGCAGGGTGGTGAGTAACCAGCCGACTTCTTCAGAAATGATTTCGCTGATGTTCCAAAAGATGCCGAAGAAGAACGCGCCAAGAATCGCCTCTTTGACGCCCAGTGAGAGCTGAAATCTTTGGCTACGCATACTGCCCCAATCGAGCGAGGCGAGCGTTGCGCCAGAGAGGATCATGACCACGCCGATGGTTTGGGTTAGGGAGAGACGTTGTCCCATAAAAATAAAAGCAAACAGCATGGTGAAGACAGCCCACAGATTCATGGTTGCGGCAATGATCGATACATTGCCTTTCTCAAAACCTTTGAAGAAAAACAAATAACCAGCGGAATAGACAATGGCGGCAACCGGTGACAAAATGATCGCAAGGATGGAAATGTGAAAATCTGTTTTGAAGGCAAAGGCAAGTAGAAGGATGGAACCCAATCCAGCCAACTGTGACCAAAACAAAGACTTGAAAGACCCGATCTGCTTTGAAAAAACGCCGCCTAGAAAATCATATATTCCCCATCCAAACATACCGCCTATTCCCAGTAATATACTTAAGATGGTTGTATTCAAGAATGTCATGATCCTTATTTATTTCACACATACCAAAACCTGGACTTCAACCCAGCCTGCCTGAAAACTTCTGCAACCTGTTCGATGCTGCGTCCATGAAAATCCACGGACATGCGGTTGTGATACCAAAGTTTGGATAATTCCCAAACTTGATCGATCGTCAGAATTTCTCCGCGTTCGAGATGATTTCGCTTGCACCACTTGTCAACCCACTCCTCCGACTGGAAGAGAAGCATGGTCGCTCAGGTGAAGACGAGGTCATCGTACCAGCGGGCGAAGGGCAGGGGGAAAGTGAATAAGTAACTGGTGATTAGTAATTGGAGATTGGGTAAGCTTTCCGTCCTTTACTTCCAATTGAATGGTTTCGTTGCTTTCTGTGAACACCGCGTCAATGACTGCGTCGCAGTGCAGCGCGGCGGGGATGCCGAGCATATCCCAGGCGCAGTTGGCGAAGTAGGTCTTGCCGTTCGCGTGGACTTTGAAATCCGTGGGAATGCCTGAGAACGGGTTTGCCATGCGGATGGTCAATGTCTCTGGTTCGAGGAAGAAGGAATGGCGGTTGTTTAATTCCTTGTAAAGCTCGCCAGCTTCTTCATTACTGATGTTAAAGTGCTGTGCTGTCTCTTCCACGCTGGGTGGGCGGGTTGTGTCCGCGAAGTGGGCATAAACGAAATGACGAACTTGCCAGAGAAGATTATCGTCTTTCATCTTTCTTCTTTCCACTCACCACTTTCTATTTACCCAACACCGCTTCAATGATCCCAACATATCCGCGCGCGGTCTTTTCCAATTCAAGCAGACTGAGTTGTTCGTCCACTACGTGCGCATCCCCTTCGGCGCCGGGGCCGAAGCCGATGGTCGGCACGCCCGCTGCGCCCATGCTGTAGGCGGCGTTGGTGCAAAAGCGATAGGCACCCAGCTTCGGGTCCAGGCCAGAGGCGCGCAGTCCCTTCAACGCGAGTTGGACGAATTCATTCTCTTCATCCAATTCCCAGGCGGGGAAGAATTTTTCCGCGTGCAGGGTTTCGCCGGTGTAGGTGAGGTGGTCGCTGCTGGCGATCTTCGCCGTGAAGTTGATATCCTTCAACGCGGGCAGAGATGTGATTTCATTCAACACGCCTTGCGGGGTTTCGCCCGGCAGCAGGCGGCGGTCATACGTCACTTTGCAGCGGGAGGGGATGACCGAGTAACCCGGGTATGGCTCCGAGATGATGTCCGTCAGCGCGAGGATGGCAGGCCCCATCAACGGGTGTTCGCCCAATTTCAATTTTTCAATTTCAGCGATGACCTTCGTCATCAAATGCACGGCGTTGACGCCCAATTGTGGAGACGAGGAATGCGCGGGCTTGCCGATGGCTTCAAGATGGATCTCCGCGCGCCCACGTCCGCCGCGTGCGAGATTGAGTTGGGTCGCTTCGCCGATGACCACAAAATCAGGCTTGACCTCATCCATCACGGCTTTGAGCGCGCCGCCTTCGTACACTTCTTCGAGCACCGAAGCGGAGACGATGACCGTGCCATGCAGTTTGCTTTTGTCCACACTTGCGGCGGCGAGGATCATTGCGGCGAGCGAGCCTTTCATGTCCATCACGCCGCGCCCGTACATGTGCGTGTTGGTGACTTCTGCGCCAAAAGGGGCACGGGACCAGACTGATCCGGGAGCGATTCCCACCGTATCAGTGTGCGCATCAAAAAGCAGAGTCTTACCCGGGTGCGCCCCTCGCATCATTCCCACGGCGGAGCCGTATCTGTCAACCCAAACATTATCAAAGCTGAGAGCATTCATCTCGTCCATGACGAGCTTGCTAACAGCGCCTTCTTCGCCAGATAAACTTTGCTGGCGGACGATCTTCTGCGTTAATTCGATGAGTGCTTCGATATCCATGGGGCTCCGGGGGGCAGGCTTATTTCAAAGGAGTGGAGTCCGCAAGTTCTACTTGTCGATTGTTAGTAAGTCCAGAAGTTCTACTTGACCCAAATAACATTGTTTAACTACCTATTTTCCTGTGTACTCTTTTACCAGTTCTTCCGCACGATCAATTCTCACAACTTTTTCAACCACCATTTGCGCGGCGACTTTCTCGATCAACTCACCAGATGCTCCTGCAGCGATGGCGACTTGTCTTGCGTGTAGCGACATATGCCCACGTTGGATGCCTTCGGTGGCGAGGGCGCGCAGGGCGGCCATATTTTGAGCAAGCCCCACCGAGACGATGATCTGTGCGAGTTCGTTGGCGGTCTTCACGCCCATCAATTTGACAGCGGCTTGCGCAGCCGGGTGGACTTTGGTCGCGCCGCCGACGATGCCGACAGCCATTGGCATTTCGAGGGTGCCGACGAGATTGCCGTCTGCGTCTTTGCCCCACGTGGAGAGGGAGGTGTATTTGCCAGAGCGGGCGGCATAGGCATGTGCGCCGGCTTCGATAGCGCGCCAGTCATTGCCGGTGGCGAGGACAACTGCGTCCACGCCGTTCATGATGCCTTTGTTGTGGGTGGCGGCGCGGTATGGGTCAGATGCGGCGAAGGCATACGCGGCGATGATCCCATCACGGACTGCTTCGCCATTGAATTCATCGGCGGTCATGGTCAATTCATTGACGGGGATGGTGGCACGCACGCGGGCGATTCTGCGGTCTGCCAAATTGGAGAGAATCTTCAGGTGGATTTTCCCGCCTGTGATGGCTTCGATCTGCGGGGCGAGTTTTTCGCAAGCGGTGTTGACGGCGTTTGCGCCCATCGCGTCGCGCACATCATAGATGAGATGAATGACGATGAATGCGCCGATGGCTGATGACTCGATAGTGCGGACTTCCAAGTCTCGTGCGCCGCCGCCGAATTTTTTGAGGATGGGGTCGATCTCGTCTGCGATGGCGAGCAGTTCGGCTTTGTGCTCGTAAATTTTTAGCTTGGCTTCTTCCACGTTGACGAGGTTGATGAGCTGCATTTGGCCGATCATCAGTGGGTCGGTGGTGGTGGCATGGAATCCGCCGCCCGCACGGACGAGTTTTGCCATGAACGAAGCACCCGCCACAACGGATGGCTCTTCCACGACGAAGGGCACGAGCACATCCCGTCCATTCACCATGAAGTTGAGTCCAATGCCGACGGGCAGAGAATGCATTCCGACCACGTTTTCGATCATGTGGTCGGCTGATTCAGCGGAGAGTCCGCCCGTAGTCCACGGGGCAAGCTCGGGCGGGGAAAGATGCGAAGCGTCCGCAAGTTTGGCGCGGCGTTCTTCGATGGTCAGGTTATAAAATCCGGAGATGCGTGAAGTTGTCATGTGAGTTGTCCCAAGTATAGTTTGGCTTTCTTTCAAATTCTATCAAAAAGCGGTGAATTGATTATAATGGTTGCGAGGTGTCTTTTTCATGCTATTAACCCGTGAACAATTGCAGCAGCGTTTATTTGCGCTTCATCGTGCCAGTTTGGAATTGGTGAAGGATGTTTCGCTTGAGACGTTGCTTGAGCGTATTGCATCTACAGCCTGTGAGCAGGCAGATGCCCGCTATGCCGCGCTGGGGGTGTTGGGTGACGATGGCAAGTTGAAAAAATTCATTTCTGTCGGTATGACGGACAATCAAATTAAAAGAATAGCGCATCCGCCCGTTGGCAAAGGCCTGATCGGCGAATTGATGGATTCTGAGACTCCGATTCGCATGCCAGTGCTTCAAGAGCACCCTCGCTCTGTGGGTTTCCCTGAACATCATCCGCGTATGGTTTCCTTACTGGGGGTTCCAATTCGCACGGCGGATAAACAACTCGGCCAGATCTACCTTACTGAAAAAATTGATGCAACTGAGTTCACGTCCGACGATGAGATGATCATTCAGATGCTGGCGGCCTACGCTGCCACGGCCATTTCGAATGCGCTCTTATATGAGAAGATGAAGGAGCGTGATGTGGCGCTGACCCGCCGCAACGTGGATATGTCCCTGTTGAATGGCATCGCCTCCACCTTAACTTCCAGCTTGGAACTCGACGAGATTCTTAATAAGACCCTTGGGCTTGTGATGAACTACATGAAAGTGGAAGCAGGCGAGATTTTCCTTCTTGAAGAGGATAAGAGCACCCTGCGCATGGTGTTGCACCGCGGTCAGGCTGCCGAAGCCTTCTGGCGGCGCAATACATTCAATGTAGGCTACGGGTACCCTGGTATGGTGGCAAAGAGCCGCCAGCCGATGGTCAGCACCCAGCTTGGGAGTGATTCGAATTTCCTGCGTGATGCAGTGGTAGAAGCGGGCTTTCAGCAAATTGCCTGTATTCCATTGCTTTCAGGCGAAAATCTGATGGGTGTGATGAGCGTTGCCACCCGTGGAACCGATCCATTTGATGAGCGTAACATCCAAATGCTCACTGCGGTAGGGGCGTGGGCGGGCCTTTCCATTGAAAATGCCCGTCTTCACTCCAATGCGCGCCGTTTGGCTGTGCTGGAAGAGCGAGACCGCATTGGCATGGATTTGCATGATGGCATCATTCAATCCATTTATGGAGTGGGTCTGGCGTTGGAAGGCGCAAAACTGACTATGAATGAAGATACCGAGGCCGCCAAGGAACGAATTCATCACGCCATTGATGGTTTAAACCAGGCGATTCGAGATATCCGTTCCTATATTTTGGATCTTCGACCACGTCAGCTGGGCTCGGAGGGTTTGTTGAACGGCATTAAACGCCTTGTTGCCGAGTATCGCGCCAATACATTCTCCGAAGTTCACTTCACCGGGCCTGATTCAGACCTCAAAGACCTTCCACAGACCCAATCATTGACCCTGTTTCACATCTGCCAGGAATCATTGGCTAATGCAGCGAAACATGCAAAGGCAAAGAATGTGCAAGTTGCCATCTGGACCACTGATGACCGCGCATTAATGGAGATCCGCGACGATGGAAAAGGTTTTGACCTTGACAATATGCATACCTCCATCGGGCATGGACTCGCAAATATGCAGACTCGTGCGCATGCAGTAGGTGGTGATATCGATATTTCATCGGTCAGTGGAGAGGGAACAACCATTCTGGTATGGGTTCCGCGTGCAATAAAAACATAAATCACGCGATTCGATGATTCGTTCAAAACGAATCACAAGAACTCGAGTCTCATTCACAACGAATTAATTTTTTTTGCATAACGATTCTTTAAGATAGATGTGCTGCGTATGCCTTAAAAATGCTCTGCATACCCATATATGGGGGTGACAACAGATAAAAGGTTGTGAGTGGCTGAAACACTCGTTCTATATCATAACAATATCATTAGCGAGTACGAGATGATTCTTTAAGATAGACCAACCTTAAAAAAACACATCTTTTTAACTTAACGTAGGTTGAACGCCTGTTATCATTTGGAACTATCTGCTAGAATGGATGCACGCTGATATAAAGGATGTTTGCCCCATACATCCGAACCCCGCAAGACTCTTTAAAACAAAATCATTAGATCCACTTACTAAGCCGCGATTCAGGCGGGCTAGTTCAATGTTCGCAAAAACACATTTTTAAGGAATGCTTTATGAATGCAGAGCAGGCTTGGCAATCGGTACTCGCACAACTTCAAATGGAAATGCCGCGCGCCTCTTTCGATACCTGGGTGCGTGATACCCGTCCTTTGGCGTACGATAATGGATTAATTACCGTTGGCGTGCGTAATGCGTATGCGCGTGACTGGCTTGAGAGCCGCCTGCAAACAAATGTCAGCAAGTTATTGATCGATATCCTCAACTCGAACGTGGCCGTGAAGTTCGTAGTCTCTCAAACGGATGAAAACGCCTCTACCACCGACCTTGAGCCTGCTCCTTCTTCCATTGAAATAACGCCACCCGAGCCAAAACCCCGCCATGTGACGTTGAATCCGCGCTATACCTTCGACACCTATGTGGTCGGCTCGGGCAACCGCCTTGCCCATGCGGCTTGTCAGGCTGTGGCTGAGAAGCCAGCCCGTGCCTACAATCCGCTTTTCCTTTATGGCGGCGTGGGACTCGGCAAGACTCACTTACTACATGCGATTGGCAACGCCTGCCACGCCAGTGGACTTAACGTCCTCTACGTCTCCTCCGAAGAATTCACGAATGACATGATCAATGCCATTCGTTCACACACCACTCAAGCCTTCCGCGAAAAATATCGCTCGGCTGATGTTCTGCTCGTGGACGATATTCAGTTCATTGCAGGCAAGGAATCAACGCAAGAGGAATTCTTCCACACTTTCAACACCCTGCATGGTCAGGACAAGCAGATCATCGTTTCGTCTGACCGCCCTCCAAAGTCTCTCAGCACCCTGGAGGAACGTCTGCGCTCCCGCTTCGAGTGGGGGTTAACCGCCGACATTCAAGCTCCGGATTATGAAACTCGCATCGCCATTCTGCGTTCCAAAGCCGAGCGCACGGGCCGCCAGATTTCGGATGAGATTTTGGAAAGCGTAGCCAAGCAGGTTCAGTCCAACATCCGTGAATTGGAAGGCGCCCTTAATCGCATCATCGCCTTCGCTGACTTGAGTGGCTCTGCCCTCACTCCCAGCCTCGTGGAAGTTGCCCTCGCAGACCTCATGCCCGCCCGCGGTGATTTGGAACCCGAGCAGGTGGTGACGCGAGTAGCCAACTATTACAAGTTGACAACCGAAAAACTTTTAGGACGTGACCGCACCAAGGAAGTAGCTTTCCCCCGCCAAATTGCCATGTACCTGTTGCGCGAAGAAGCCAAGATTTCCTTCCCGCAGATCGGCGAAGTCCTAGGCGGGCGCGACCACTCCACTGTAATGTCTGCCATCGAAAAAATCAAAGAACAAATCCGACATGGTGACAGCCGGCTGGAAAAAGATATCGCTTCCATAAAACAGCAGTTGTACAACCAGGCAGTAGTATCCGCATAAAAAAACAGGAACAATAAATTTGAGACAGGCGCGCCCATTGGTGTGCCTGTTTTTTGTGTTGCCTGCCAATGGGCATGTACGGTTTGGGGGCAAATTCAGGTACAAATTCCAGTATGAGGCATGGAAAAATAGAGAAGATTATGAGCTTACCAAGTTGCAATCCAGCCTGATAGTTTCTGATAGGCGCGCGGGATAGAATTACATTCAAAGAAAGGAACATACGAATGGAAATCCCTAGACACTGGCGACTTAAAAAACAACGATATGGTTTGGTGGGCGAGGTCTGCCCGCATTGTGAACACAAAATTTTCCCGCCCCGCGACGTTTGCCCGAATTGCGGCGACGAAGCAAAAGAACAATTTGCCTTCAGCGGCAAGGGAGAGGTGTATTCATACACAACAGTTTATGAAGCCCCTTCAGGTTACGAAGCCAACGCACCTTATACAGTAGCAATTGTGAAGTTGGAAGAGGGTCCCATGCTCACAGCCCAACTGACCGATGTAGACAACAGCGATGTGCAGATCGGTATGCCTGTTGAAATGGTCACCCGCAAAATGCGGAATGACGGCGATGAACGCGGCTTGATCGTTTACGGGTATAAGTTCCGACCTACATCACTACATACCACAGCATAGCCCCCAGATATGGGATAATTTTCTGTATATTGCGCAATTTGAATCAAATCTCATAAACGATCATGCCCACTCCCTGCTTTTCGAAGCAGGGAGTGGTTTTTTAAAGCAACAAGGCGACGTACCATCAAGTCGCCTTCAAGGAAAACTTTATTGCTGTTCTCAGAACTGACTTACATGGATAGATGGGATTGTCAACCTTTTGAGTTTATCCTACCGGAGCGAGAAAGTCTGTAAGAAACTTGACATAAATCTCATGGTTTTCATCAACTCTCGCCTCCACCAGAACCTTATCTATGATTCGCTTCTTCAATAGAAACGCTTTACTTGATGTTTCACCTCTGAGTTTTGGGGATTGGCATTGGTTAATTTAGCCACCGCTGACTGTAATTCAGTTATATATTTCTATACCTGTTCTTCCAGATTAAGTTTTGCGTAAGCTGGCAATAGGTTGCCGTCCGCACCCGGCACGTCAAATTATATGAGCATTTCAGGTGTCCGGAAAATAGATGTTTTTGTGAATCTAGGCATGAGTAAAACAGGGAAAAACGAATCACAGAATATCGTTTATCACAGTCGATAAATCCAGACCTTTCCCCGTCTCCCCAACAACGTGCAGGCTCTTCAAATTCATTCCAACAGCTATATGTGAAAGAAGTTCTTCAATGTTTTGTACGGTCTCCGGGTCCGTCTTCGGATGATGACGTATCATCCCCAAGAGTTCCAGTGCAAACTGCTTCTCCCCATTCCTCGCGCGGATTCCTGCCACCCACACCAACGCATCCAACGCGATAAAGTCCGCTTTGATATCGCGCGCCTCACGGATGGATTGACGCAGGTAATAAAGCGCCTCGCGTTCGTTGCCCAGGTAGTAATATGCCGTGCCAACGTTATCCAGCGCGATTGCAATTCCATAGGGATAGCCTGTGTTGCGGTGGGTTTCCAACCCCTGCATGAACAATTTCAACGCCTCCCCATATTGCCCTTCTCTCTTTAATATCCCACCCAGATTGCCGAGCGCCCCCGCCAGGTTGCGCGGCTGGTTGATGCGGCGGGAAATTTCAATCGCTTCATAAAGCAACGGTTTGACTTCCGCATCCCGTCCATGGTTGTACAACGCCACACCCAGGTTGATCAGCGTCGAGGAAATTCCCGCTTCATCGTTCAATTCACGACGGATTACAAGACATTCTTTTAACATCTGCTCGGCTTCAACGAAATTTTCCATTACGTTCATGGCAGTGCAAAGGTTGTTTAATGCCGTGGCTTCTTCGTGGCGATTCTTTAGTTCGCGCGCAATCTCCAATTGAGCGCGAAAATAATCCGCGGCTTTTTCCTCGTTTCCGAGGAAACGCTGGGTAATTCCCAACGCATTGAGACAAGCCATGATCTGGAGCTTATCCCCTGTGCGGCGGAAGTAAGCCAGACATGCCTCCAGGATGGGCGCTGTTTCATCCGACCTGCCCAGGTCACCCATGAACAAGGCTTTGTATGTCAACAAGCGCGCGATCAATTGACCCCGTTCATCGAGCGGCAAATCGTCCGCGTTGTCAGGTGCGTTCAAATCCTTGAGTGCGCGCTCCATCAGGTCAAATCCTTCGCGGTAACGTCCCTGAATATCGAGATAGCGTTTGGTGAAATGCACCAAGCCCGAAAGCGCAGCGACAACCTTTTGTTCGCCTGCCCACATCCACGCGGCGCGCACATTTTCAAAATCCTTCGTCATCACCGCGAACGAAGCGCGTTCGTTCCATTTTGCCCGCTCGCCTGCCCACTTCGCAAAATACGCCGCATGTGCGTCGCGCGCTTTTTTCTTCCCACGCAAATTTTCTTCGGCGAATTGACGTGTCACTTCGTGCAATTCGAATCGTTCGCCGTTTCTTTGCACGAGTGATTTGTCGATGAGCGAATCAAACTTTCCTGCCACGGCTTCCGCCGCCTCGCGCGTGAATCCGCCGCGAAACACCGACAACACCACGAACGTTTTTTGTTCCGCCTCGTTCAATCTCGCCCACGATGATTCAAACACAGCCCGCAAACTTCTTTGCCGTTCAGGTATATCTCTTCTCGACGATGCAAGAAAATCCAGGCTCTTTTGAATTTCATCACGAATCGACTCAACCGTCATCGAGCGGATCCACGCCGCGGCAATTTCAATTCCCAATGGGAGACCTCCGACCAAACGGCAGATTTCCGCAACCCTGACCTTTTCCTCCTCTCCAAACTGAATCTCCGCCCGCGCACGCCTCGCACTCTGGACGAATAGCTGGTCTGCCCCCATCGAGCCTGATTCCAACCCTGAGAGTTCCACCACCCACTCTCCTTCAATATCGAGTCTCGCGCGCGAGGTGACGAGAATTTTGGCGTCGGGCGCGGCTTGCAAAATCTCTGAAACCAAAGCCGATGACTCCAACAAATGCTCGAAGTTATCCATCACCAACAGTAATTCTTTTTGGCGAAGGAAATTTAGCAACTGCTTCTTTGCATCGCCTTTGGTGAATGGAAAATCGAAAGTGTTGCCGATGGCAGGGACCAAACCATCAACGTCAACTGCCGCAAGCGAAATCATCCACGCGCCGTTGATGAACATATCGGCGCAGGCGCGGGCGGTTTCCTGTGCAAGCCTTGTTTTGCCGATGCCGCCCAAGCCCGTCAATGTGATGAGGCGGCAAGCGGGGTCAGCCAGGCGTTGACGCAAATTCTCCAATTCTATTTCCCGCCCAATGAATTCAGTAGAAGAAGCAGTTATGTTGTGTCGAGATGCCTGCCTTGCGGAGCGAATCCTTTCGTAAAGCGATGTCGTTTCCAGCGACGGCTCAACGCCGAGTTCCTTCTCCAGAATCTTTTTGCAAGTCTCGTATTGAGCGAGCGCGCCAGTCCATTGACCTGTCCGCGCTTGCAACAGCATGAGTTGACGGTGCGCCTCTTCGCGCCAGGGGTCGAAGGAGAGCAGGCGCGAGGCGAAGGAAATGGCTTCTGTAAAATGCCCGCGTTGCGTGTGGAATTGAGTCAGTGTGTGAGGGTTTGCAGAGCCAGTTCGCGCAGGCGGGCACGTTCGGCAAGCATCCAATCTTCAAAGTCTGGCGCATCGCGGACGTGAAAGCCTTCGAGGAAGTCGCCCCGATACAGGTGCAGGGAATCTGTCAGAATAACCGAGGCAGGTATCGGGTCAAGAGAGGAGGCGGTTTTTATATCCAATTCGAATTGGACGGAGTCGAGAACACAGTCCCCTGAAAATTCAATCGAGTCTCGGGTGATGGTCAATTCTTGATCGGCAATCTTGCGGAGGTTGGTGAGGGCTTGTCGTAAATTATTTTTCGCATCCGCATCGGATATTTCGCCCCAAAGCAACGCGGCAAGTTTGTCGCGGGTATGGGCGCGACGCGTGACAGCGAGATACGCCAGCAAAGCAGGGACTTTGTTGGAGATGAAGTTTTCGATGAGGGCGTTGTCTCGCGTGATTTGCGGAGCGCCCAAGTAGGACAAGCTTAAGCTTGTCTTACCATTCACCGAGTTCGGGATTGACATAGCTGAACTTCCAATCTTTCCATTCCTTCGCCAGCCCCGCTTTGACGGGGTTGTTCAAAATATAAAGAATGATCCTTTCCATCTCCTTTTCATCGCGGACGTAGTGATCGTAATATTCATGGTGCCAGAACTTGCCAGAGCGATTGAGCGCAAGGTTGCAAAATCGGGCGGTGCGACCTTTGAGCAGGCGCATGATTTCGGCGATGGGGGAGATGGCGCTTTTCCCATTGGACAGGGGAAATTTTTCGATGAGCGAATGGATGAGGAAGTGAACATGGTTGGGCATGATGCAATAGGCATAAAGTTCGTACTGACGCGCGTCCTCTTTGCAGATTTCCTCCGCGACGATCTGCGCGACGGTTTCTTCCTTGAGCCAGTCATGCCCATGCTGGCAGCGGTCGAGCCACTCATCGTAATAGCCGAAATATTTTTTCTGGATATCGTAGCGCTCTGCAGGGTTTCTGGCGGCTTGCTTTCCCTCCCCCCGCGGCCGGCCCCCCGGCCGCCGCGGGGGGGGGCGGCGGGGGCGGCAGATTTGGCAGGGGTTTGGCGCTCTCGGTACGACAACTGTCTTTTCCGCCACTGAAGTTTGCAGCACGGGAAAATAAATGATTCCTAAACGATGAATTCCTATAATTACGATAAGAATAGCACAAAACGAAATGGAATTCCATGCCAAACCCGACCCATTTACACCCGCCCCGTTACCACCACTTTGTTCTCTTAGTGTGGGAGGAACGCGGCGCGGACGGTCACCACATTGCATGGCGTTTGAGTTTGCAGGACTCGCAGAAGGAGGAACGTATTGGTTTCAAGAATCTTGACGAACTCACCGCTTTTCTCGAACGCTGGATGAAATCTTCATCCGAAGATGACTCAAACAAAAAGGAGATGTCAAAATGAATAAACTGAAATGGTGGTTTCGAGTTGTTGGAATACTCTATTTTTTGTTGGGTGTTGGGTTTATTCCTATGCTGAATGCTGCCCGATTGCCAATGATGTTGCCTGGCGTAGAAACCTCGGGTGTGGCATATCAAGGCTTGCTTGATTTTAGTTTTATGTTCGGGCTGGATTTGATCGTCACAGGCGCTTTCATGCTATGGGCTTCGCGCGATCCGTTGAAAAACCTATCAATCGTCTGGCTGATTGTGGCTCTGGAGATTGTGCGTGGCATCTTGGATGACTTTTACATGATCTCGCAGGGATATGCCGCACCGTTCTACATCGGATTCATTGTTCTGCATCTGACAATTATTGTTACAGGGATTCTGTCCCTGCGGCAGGCGAAGGCTGAATAATTAAATTTTTACCAAAGGAGAATCGAATGCTATACAAAATTATCGTCTTCCTGCATGTTATTTCTGTTTTCGGATACCTGTTGTCGCATGGCGTTTCGGCTGGCGTAGCGTTTGCTTTGAAAAAAGAACGCGACATTCAAAGGATACGCGCCCTGCTTGACCTGTCAGCGGCTTCGTATCCCATTATGTTCAACACGCTTTTCGCCTTTTTCATCTTCGGCGCCATCGCAGGTTTTCAGGGCCACTGGTGGAAGTTCGGCTGGATTTGGGTTTCGATTGTGTTGCTGGTAGTGATTGTCGTTTTGATGGCGATCCTAGGTGCGGGGATTTATGGCGAAGTCCGCAGATCTGTAGGGCTTCCATATCGAATCAGGGGAAAGCCTCTCCTCGAGGAACCAGCCAAAAGCGATGAGGAAATCTTCGCGATTTTGGCCAGGACAAATCCCACCTTGCTCACGGTCATCGGTTATGGCGGCTTCGCAGTCATAACATGGCTAATGGTCGCCAAGCCGTTCTAAATACCTTGATTCAAAAATTTACCAAAGGAGAATTGAAATGAAAAAAATATTCAAATGGATTGGGATCGTTCTGGGTTCGCTGATCGGCTTGATTCTGCTTGCGGCTGTGATCCTATACGGAATCGGTTATGCTCGGATGAACAAGACCTACGACTTCCCGCCTTCGGGCATTGTCGTCCCGACGGATGAAGCAAGCGTCGAGCACGGCAGGCACATCGTCGAGACGACCTGCATTAGCTGCCACACTGCAGACTTGGGCGGAAAAGTCCCCTTCATCGCAGTGGACGGGATTATGACTCTCGATTCCGCTAATCTCACTTCTGGCGAAGGCGGCATCGGCGGCGAATTTACCGATGAGGATTACGTCCGCGCCGTTCGACATGGCGTTGATCCCGAAGGTAAACCGATTTACATGCCCTCCGTGACAGCTTTCGCGCGCATGAGCGACGAAGATCTGGGCGCGGTGATCGCCTACCTGAAAACTGTCCCGCCTGTGGATCGCGTGACAAACGGCTTCCAGGTCGAGCCGATGGGCTATATCGTCTTTCCGCTGGGTTTGTTCGGCAATATGCCCGTTGAAGACGTGGCTCACGAAAACAATGTCGCCGCGCCCGAGCCTGGCGTGACCCTCGAATACGGTGAGTATCGCCTCGCAATTAGCGATTGCCGCGGCTGTCACTACCCCGACCTAGCAGGCGGAAAGTACGCCGACCCGACTTTCGATATTCTCGTCCCCAACCTCACCCCAGGCGGCGAACTTGGTTCATGGACGGAGGAGCAATTCATTCAAACCCTCCGCACGGGAGTTACTCCCAGCGGGCACAGCTTGAATTCGAACATCATGCCGCTGGATGAAATCAACAACCTCACCGATGATGAATTGCGTGCCATCTTCCTTTATTTGCAATCGCTTCCAGAATTGGAACAGGTGCGGGGACAATAAAAATATGAAACAGCCTTCAAAGACAATTTGCTTTGAAGGCTGTTTTTATTAACCGCCTGCCTGCTTGCTGTGTTCATCCAGACCATGCAGACAAAGGAAAAAGCGTAGCCAAGCCTCCCAGTCACCGCGTTGGGATACAGCCAGAAGATTGCCATAGTAATCCTGACGATAACGTTCGAAGTAAACGCTCAGGTTAAGTAATGGCTGAGACAGGATATTCCATTCAGTAAAAAGCAAAGCCATAAGCAGGCGACCCACCCGGCCGTTGCCATCCAAAAATGGATGAAGGGCTTCGAAAAGATACTTGATATATTTATAACTCATGGGCAAGCCGTGCTCGCCGAAAAACTTGTGACCGAAAGGCTGGAAATCATCAAAGATGACCGCTTGGTAGTATGGCTTGCAAACAGGCTCAAGGAACGCGGAGATTTGGCGGGTTCTTTGGAATTGGAAGAAAAACTATTTTGGAAATACCCCATCATAGATAAATATGAAAACTTCGTAAACTGGCAATGCAACTTAATGGCTGTGAAAATTTACAAAGTCATATCATCCGTGAATTTAAAGGCAAAAAGATTCTGATTTCCTTGTCAGGCTTTACCTCCTTGAAAAAGAAGTGGAAAACGCACTTGTAACGTTAGAAAAATTACCAGAATGCTGGGTAGACCATTTCCAGCATATTGAAGTGGCTCAAGCGGCAAAGAAACAGTATCCCAGGAATCCATTCGGCTGTTTACAAAAGAAGCAGAGCGCTTTATTAATTACCATGACTGAGGCAATTATTTGCAAGCCGCGCTTTGCCTGCGTGAAATACGCGATGTCTATCGCCAGCTGAACGAAATACAATCATGGGACAAACTCATAGCAGAAATACGCGAACGTTTCGCAAACTTCCCCGCATTTCAAGATGAATTGAAACAACTCAAGCTATGACAATTCCACACAATCTCTCGTTATCCCTCCACGCCACAGAAGCATGATCCAAACGAACCGCTATTCGACCCCAGTGAAATTCTCGGCGACGATGATTTTAGCGAAGATATATAAGAAATAAAATAGAAAAACCATGCAGATGAAAATGAAGGCATTTACAAAACAACTGCAATCATCCCAACGCGGCAGATTACCTATCCCTATCATAACTAACATCAGATTGGCTGCGGGTGCTTGTCATGATTGCAAACCACGAGTAAACTAAAAAAATGATTGATTCGAATCAATATGTCAAAATCGTCAGCGCTCTGCCGTTTCTCGTAGGCGCCGATTCACAACTGGTCCGCGAATTTCAGCAGGCAACGTCCCTGGCACATATTCCCGCAGGGCATGACGTCTTCCTCGAAGGGGATCGTGTGAATGCAATTGCACTTCTGCTCTCGGGCGTGGTGCGCGTGTACAAGGTCAGCGAGACGGGACGTGAAATCACACTCTATCGCTTCGGGCTGGGGGAAAGCTGCATCCTGACCGCCAATGCTATTCTCAGCGATAAATCTTTTCCCGCCATCGCCAGCGTGGAACAGGATGCCGAGGCTGTGATGATTCCCACTGAGATATTTCGCAACTGGGTTCGCCATTATGATGTATGGCGTGATTTTGTTTTTGATCTGTTATCGCAGCGTCTATCCAGTATGATGGCAATCGTTGACGAGGTGGCGTTCCAGCGCATGGATGTCAGAGTCGCTTCCTGGTTGTTGAAACAAGCCAAAGTCCAAAACCCGATGCGAATCACCCATCAACAAATTGCGGGAGAGTTGGGTAGTTCGCGTGAAGTGATCAGCCGTTTGCTTGAGGATTTTGTCAGCGCAGGGTTGATTCGCTCGGGACGAGGCACTATCGAAATATTGGATTTTGAAGGGTTGGAGGCCCGTTCCGTTGTGTGACTTTGTCACATACAAAAACGACTACATCTCCTACAATGAGGGTATCAATCCAACCCATCAAAGGAGATTTTCATGAAACGCAATATGTCAAATACTGATCGCATCGTCCGTGTCGTGGTCGCCGCCCTGTTCGCCTATTTATATTTTGGCGGAATTGTCACTGGAGCACTCGGCATCGTGCTTGTTGTCCTCGGTGCAGTATTCCTGCTCACGGCAGTGGTCGCCTTCTGCCCGCTGTACGCCCCGTTCAAATTCAGCACCTACAAATAGTCAACAATAGGTAGAGTGGACGAGAAATCGTCCGCTCTACCTATTATAGTTATGAACACATCTGAATTTCAACAAAAAATATCCGCATCCAGCGAACTTATCGTCATTGATTTTTGGGCGCCATGGTGCAGACCGTGTATGGTCACAAAACCCATCCTTGAAAAGCTGGCAAAGGAATATGCAGGCAAGGTCGAATTCCTGCCAATCAATGCAGACGACTCGCGCGAAATCCTTGAACAATTCCGCATTTTTGGAATCCCCACGGTTATTAGCCTGCGCAACGGAAAAGAAGCTGGGAGAATTACGGGCGCACAGAACGAAACGAATTATCGCGCCGTATTTGAGGCATTGTCTACAGGCAGGGAAATGCAAACTTCCCTCACACAATTTGACCGCATGTTACGGCTTGGAGCTGGCGCTTTATTCATCATGGTCGCCATCTCCACGCACAATTGGATTGCAGGCGGCATCGGCAGTGTAATTTTCTTTATGGGTATTTATGATCGATGTCCCATTTGGAAAGCGGTTACCGGATTCTTCAAAAGAACTTCGCCATAACGTTCATACAATTACTCTTCGCCAAATCCAGCAGGGGGAATGCCCAAGGCCTGGATAAGACGCGCCCAATAATTGACCTGCGCCGCTGTGGAAGCAAGGATGACCATCTCACGTTCTGTAAATTGGGATTTGATCTTCTCAATGAAATCAGGATGAAACTTGAGGGGAGTCTGCGAAATCAATCTTGCATATTGGATTGCCAGTTTTTCACGCACGGAAAAAGTCGGCACGTCTTCCAGTTCGATCATTCCCCGCAAGGCCAATAACTCCACATCCAAAATACCGACAGCTTCGTATTCATGTGAGTTCATATCGACACAAAATGGACAGGCGGCTGCGAATGACGCCGCCAGCCGTACCAATTTCAACATGCGTTGACCCAACGATCCATCCTGATGTGCCACCAACGACTCAAGCATTCCCGAACCAATTGCTGCTTTCGGGTACCATGCAAGGATTCGTGCAGGGAGCATGGTTTTTCCGGTAATTTTTTCCGAGGCCCAAATACCAAGTCTGAGCAAGAGTGAAATTCTTTTGGGCTGGTCAATGAATGCGTTCATAAATCTCCATGCGTTGAAAGGGGTTCAAGATCATTGTTTCGATGATTACATACTATATACTCTTACCAATGCAAGTGGCGGCAACGGCATTGGGTTGACCGGCAAAGGAAAAGGCAGCCCTTCACGTTCAGTATGAAGATCGATGAATAACCCTGCAACTTTTTTCTCCGTTGTGCATCCAAATAAGAAATGCAAATCTTTTTCCGGAGAAAACAATCATGAATCTACTATCAGCACTATTTGGTTCACCCTTGCCTTCCGTGAACGCCGCGGATTTAAGCGAAAAGCTCAAGAACGGCAAACGCTCGTTGGTGGTGGATGTGCGCCAGCCCGAGGAATACACGGATGGTCACATTGCCGGTTCGAAGCTCATTCCGCTCGGTGAGCTCAACAAACGGGTCAATGAACTACCGAAGGACAGGGAGATCATCTGCGTGTGCGCCTCGGGCAGCCGCAGCCAATCTGCGACAAAGTTTCTCGTCGACGCAGGCTATAACGCATTCAATATGCAAGGTGGGATGTTCATGTGGCAGCGCGCCAAGCTCCCCATCAAAAAAGGTAACGCTTCGTAAAGAAATCCGATAAACAGCCTTCGCAAACATCGCGGAGGCTGTTTTGACGCCGTTCGTGAACCCGCTTTTCTTTCCATAATCTTGAAGTTTCCTTTACAGTACCTTTACATTGCGGTTGTAACCTTTGAGTGTAAGTCAGGCAAAACCTGAACATTCACTCTAAAGGAGTATTAAAAATGAAAAAGACAATTTTGATCGTTGGTTTGGTTGTAGCGGCACTGGTAGTGCTTGGTGTCGGTGTTGTGTTCGCGCAGGGTCCCGCTTCGTATGCTGGCAATGGTCCCATGCAAAACGGCGGAGGCTATCTGCATACGTATATGGTTACAGCACTTGCCGATAAGTTGGGCTTAAAGGTTGATGATGTCAACGCCCGCATTACGGCTGGTGAGACAATGTACGACATTGCAATTGCTGACGGCGTCAAGGCCGAGGACTTCCCGGCGTTGATGGTCGAAATCCGTGCGCAGGCGGTCAGCGCCGCAGTGAAAGATGGCGTCATTACCCAGGAGCAGGCTGATTGGATGAATTCACATAGCATGGGACGCGGTGGTTATGGAACTGGTAACTGCCCCATGCAAAATGGAACAGGAACTGGTTTCGGACAAGGTATGATGAACGGAAATGGCCACGGCATGATGGGTGGCGGCAACGGCTGGCAGACCCAACAGACCAATCCGTAATTGTGTGACGAACAAGAAGCCTCCGCGATTTTCGCGGAGGCTTTATTGAATCATGCAAAGGGGAGAGAATGCTCAGGATTTTTGATCCAGGTAATCGTCCAGATTGAGGCGTTTGAAGAGGCGTTCGCGCACGTCATCGGGAAGATCAGGCTTTTCGATGGGAGCATGTACGAGATCAATCGTCCGCTTGGTGGTATTCAACACCACACGGCAATCGTCGCACCCGGAGAGGTGTTTTTCGATCTCCTCGCATAGTTCGGGAGTGAGCTCGCCGTCGATGTATTCGGACAACGAACCCAACAGTTGTTCGCAATTTGTATGGTCATGGAGGTTCATCTTCATCACTCCTCGCGCGTGGCGCGTTCTCCATAATAGGCCGATAGCTGTTCACGCAAAAACATCCGCGCGCGCAACAAACGGGTCTTCACATTGGTCTCGGTCAAATTCAATGCGTCGGCGGTTTCCTTGATGGACAGGCCTTCGACATCGCGCAACAAAAAAACGATCCGCATGGATTCGGGCAAGGTTTGGATTGCCTGATCAAGATTCTTTTTTCCTTCGCCTGAAAGCAGTTCATCCTCAGGAAGAGCGCTCCAGTCAGCGAATTGAGTTGGCAGCAGATCTTCGGCATTTTCTTCCGCGTCCACAGTTTCCAGATTAACTTCCGGCTTCCGTTTGCGGATCAACATCAAGGCTTCATTAAATGCGATCCAATTAAAAAAAGTTGCAGGAGAAGTATACATCTTGTTTTGAGGAACCTGCAACTTTTTCTGTCCTGCCGCATCAAAAAGATGTAAACAATAAATTACAATTTCTTACAAGGAGCATTACAAATGGAAATGATCATCGACTTCCCCGGCGGTTCCCGTGTGGATGCGCATTTTCGCGATCACACCATCCCCACAGACCAGCCCTCAGCCGATTCGGCCCCGATGCCTTTCGAGGTTTTCCTCGCCTCCATCGGAACATGCGCTGGCATTTACATTCTGGGATTTTGCAAACAGCGCAACCTGCCCACCGAGGGCATCCGCATCGTTCAACGCAACCACGCAGCAGCCAATGGCATGATGGAAAAAATCGACTTGGAGATCCAGGTTCCGCCCACTTTCCCTGCGCAATATTATGATGCGCTGGTCCGCTCGGCGGAGTTGTGCAAGGTGAAAAAGACCCTTGAACATCCACCGCGCTTCGAAGTGACCGCTACCAAAATCGAAATGGCTTAATCAACAAATAATTGAGCCTTGACTTGCGCCATTTTGTCAGTAAGATTTCCCTTCATGAATACTTTTCCCTCTTTTCTATAAGAACATGCCCGCATTGGATTGCTCGGCGTGGTATTCGATGAAAACTCATCCTACAAACGCGGTTCGGCGTTGGCGCTTAGAGGATTCGTGAGGCGTTCTTCTGCGACTCGTCCAATCTGTGGACGGAGAATGAAACCTGCCTTGGAGTAGATGGCATCTTCGCGAATGCGGGCGATATCACACCGCCAGCAGAGAGATTGCCGATGGAGGCCGAGCAGGCCGCAGGTCAGCTTTATGAGGCGGGCTTGAAAGTGCTGTCGTTCGGCGGCTCGCAATGACGAAAGAGGAATAATGAACTCACGTGAATTAGTCCATGCTGTGTTGCAAGGGAAAACACCAGAACGCGTGCCGCGCTTTGAAGTGTGGATCGATGGCATGTTCGACGAACTTGGCGTCAGTGACCCGTACCGCGCCTATGCCGAGCTGGGGCAGGATGGCATCCTCATGCCGTATCAAACTCCGTCTGATAGCAACGCCTGGAAAGACGGCGTGGATGAGTTCGGGCGTGTATGGAAAAAGGGGATGTATTTTTACGGTGCGGTTGAAACAGCAGACGATTTGAAACGCTACACGCCGCCAATACGCTACGCGGATCATTTCTTTGACGTGAAACGGGTGACAGATATTCGGACGAATTTTCCCGACCTCTGCCTTTTCTTCGGCACGCATATCGGCCCGTTCATGGGAACCTACATGGCAATGGGCATGGAGAATATGTTCCGCATGTTCAAGAAGGATATGTCCTTTGTCCATGCCGTGATGGAAGCGCGCACCGATTGGTGCATTGCAATTTACAAACTCGCGGTGGAACTCGGCGCGGAGTTGATCGTGATGGGCGATGATGCAGCCCACCGCGGCGGGCCGATGATCTCGCCGCAGATGTGGCGTGAGTTGGTGCTGCCGTATCATCAACGGGTGGCAAGGGAATTATCCGTGCCTGTCATTTGGCACAGTGACGGCAGGATGGATAAGCTGCTGCCCTTCGCTGTGGAAGCAGGTTTCGCTGGCGTGCATGGACTCGAAACACTCTCGGGCAATCACCTCGATGAAGTCAAAAAGCAATACGGCGATAAATTGATCCTGATCGGCAATGTGGATATCAATCTTTTCTTCGAGCCTGACTTTGATCTGATCCGCGCCGATGTGAAACGAAGTATTGAACAGGGCGGCACGGGTGGGTATATGGTCTCCTCCTGCAACAGCATTTACCCCGGGATGAACCCTGCGGCTTTGCTGGAATACTTCCGCTTCCAAGTGGAAATTACGGCAGGGTGAAAGAAGATTAATTCTCTTCCAAAGGGGTGAACCCTCCGCCAAAAACTTCCTGCGCCGGAGAAACAATCACCACGGCTTTCGGGTCTTCCTTTGCCACGGCAGATTTCAAATTGTGGATCTCGGTCACCGTGAGCGCGCACATCAAGATCGAACGATCCATGCCCGTGTACATGCCCTTGCCTGCTATGGCGGTCACGCCGCGTTTCAGGTCGCTGAGAATGCGGCGTGAAACGGTATCAGCCTTATCGGTAATAATGAGCGCCAGTAATTGCTGCCTGCGTTGACGCGGCGCAAGCAGGGCGCGCAATCCTTTTGGTTTGCCCGCAACAGGGGCTGGTTCGCCAAAGCGTGGCAATACTTCGCCAGTGGCGCGAGTCATGGTGACCGTGGCAACTGCAAAAATTGTCAGGAATGTGTGGAATAAAATCCCCAGCCCAATGATCACCTGACCTGAAACCGGCCCAACCGAAGAGCGGATAATGAACTCCTGCATGTTGGCGGGAGGCACGGGGAACAGCCAGATCTTCGCCACCCACGAAGCAAAGAGAATCAAAAATATCCAGTAATAATTTCGGCGCAGACGGCGGCCAAACGCCTCCCATACCGAAATGGGAAAACTTGGCGTCAACAAACTTTCTGCCAGATTCTCCGCCCATTCAGGCGAAGGATGAAACGGCGGCACAAGCATGGCCGCGTAAAAATCCGTTTCCATCAGGCGCACGCGGTACGCCCACAATTCATAATAACGATAGCGGCGCGCTTCGATGAACAGGAACCACAACACCAGCAGCGTATTCAACATGATAACGGAGTGATGAACGTTCGATTGGCTGAACGCGATCGAAAGCGTGGCGCCTGTGGCAACCACCGCCCAGTTCGTTGTTGTATCCAGCCTTTGCCGCCACACATTCGCGCGCTGGATCTCCGCGCGGAAGAGATGCACCATCGCCGTGACGAATTCACTGGTCTTGAGTCGATACCCGCGATACGTCCAGACGGGCTGTTCTTCGACAGGTTCTTCTTTTTTTGGTTTCGATCTCGGCTTGGATGATTTGACTGCCATTTGATTTTTCTTTCTGGATGCTTCGCTTCGCACACACGGAGAATTGGATCTTGCTTCGAGGAAAATTTGTTTTCGCTGTCGGTGAGTCTACACCCGTTTTTGATTCTGCTTCATAAATCTTTCATGACGCCTCGTTCCACTATGGTACTATTTTCCTGTTCAGGAACTTTCTTTCATATAGAGCGTCAAGATATTGGAAGGAGAATTTCTTCAATGACTGACAGCCGAAATACCAAACGTACCCTGGTCGGTATCGGGGTTTTTATTCTGGTGCTTGCAAGCGGGGTCTTGATCTATTCACGGGGGCAGCGACCTACCATCCCTGATGCTGGTGTGCCTACGCCGACACCAAGCGGAACGGATTCCCCGGCGGATGGCTCCGAAACTCAATTGGAACAATACGGTATCAGCATCTCGCTGAGTGAGGGACAGGATCAACCGCAAACCGTGGACTCGATGCCTGCCACGAACGGAGAACCGCTTTCTCCTGACGAGGTTTCCCTACTTCTTGCGCGTCTTCCCGCCCTGCCGCTTGATCCTTCCCAACAGACGTCATTCAACCTGCCGCCTGAATCTCCGCCGCCTCCGCGCCCGGGCAATGTGATCGAAGCGGTGTTCCCGCCTTTCGAAACAGAACCAGTTATCGGCGTGGATGAGGCGGGGCCGCTCAAGGTGTTGAGATTCTCCCCCGAAGGGGAAATCCCAATTGCGCCGTTCATCAGCGTGACGTTCAATCAGCCGATGGTTCCGCTTGGCACGTTGGGCGATCTCGCCGAAGCGGATGTGCCGCTCAAGATCGAACCATCCATGCCGGGCACATGGCGCTGGCTTGGCACGAAGACCCTCACCTTTGAATATGACTCGGCGCTGATCGACCGCCTGCCCAAAGCCACCGAGTTTACGCTCACCGTGCCTGCCGGGACGAAGTCTATCAACGGGGAAGTGCTCGCCGAAGCGGTGACATGGACTCTCAAAACGCCGCCGCCGACCATCGTGGCAAGTTACCCGAGTAATTCATCAGCGCCGCTTGAACCCATCTTTTTTATTGCATTCGATCAGCGCATTGACCCTGCTGAAGTTTTGAAAACTATTAAAGTGCAGGCGGGATACCAAAAAGTGGATGTCGTTTTAGCCAGCCAATCGGAAATTGAGAAAGATGAATACGTCAGCGGGTTGGTGGAGAGCACGCTCGAAGGACGCTGGCTTGCTTTCCGCGCTACGAAAACCTTTGCCGCTGAGACGAACATCACAGTGACAGTCGGCCCGCAGACTCCTTCTGCCGAAGGGCCGCTCACCACAACCGCCGAGCAGACTTTTTCATTTTCAACCTACGCGCCTTTGAAAGTGACGGAACATCGCTGTTCATGGTATGAAGATCAATGCCCGCCGCTCAGTCCTTTTTATATCACCTTCAACAATCCATTGGATGTTGAGGCGTTCAAAGAAGACTTCGTGCGTGTTGACCCTGAAATACCGGGCATGATTATCAATGCGTACGGGGGAACCATCGAGATCAGCGGTGAGACCAGTGGACAGACCACATACACCGTCACGCTCTCTGAAAAGATTCAGGATATGTTCGGCCAGCAATTGGGTGACGATGTAACCTTGAAGTTCAAAGTGGATAAAGCCGAACCGCTTCTGGTGAATACCGACCAGCATTTCATCACACTTGACCCGAATGCGCTCAAGCCGACCTTCTCGGTCTATGCCATCAATTACAGCAAACTACATCTGAAAGTCTATTCCGTCACTCCCGCAGACTGGCCTCAATTCGGGCAATTCCTGCGTGAGTGGCGGCAGACCGATCAACCACCCGCCATGCCGGGCAAGTTGATCTCCGACGGCGAGATTGCACTGGATATTCCAGATGACACACTTTCACAGGTGGATATTGACCTGAGCAAATATATGAAAAGCGAGTCTGGGCATTTCATCGTTGTCGTGGAACCGCCCGCTGGACTCTTTGAAAGCGACGAAGCAAAATGGCGGCGCGAGTCGCAGACCATCATCTCGTGGGTGCAGGTCACGCAAATTGGATTGGACGCCTTCAATGACCACAGCGAAGTTGTGGCATGGACGACAGATCTCAAAGATGGCAAACCGCTTGCCGGTGTGCGCATCCAGCCCGATACGGGCGGCGAGGCGGTTGTCAGCGGGAAGGATGGAACTGTCCGCTTTGATATTCCCGATGGCGCAACTTATCTCGTCGCCACAAAAGGAAATGACTCGGCCATCCTTCCGCACTCCAACTATTACTACTATTGGGGCGACGATACCTGGTATTCTGCCCCGCCCGTGGATTCCCTCGTCTGGTACGTTTTTGATGACCGCCAGATGTACCGCCCGGGTGAGGAAGTCCACATCAAAGGCTGGATCAGGCGTCTCGGCAACGGACAGGGCGGCGATGTGGCGTTGATGGGAGCCGACCTCGCTTCGGTCAGTTATCAGATCACCGAGCCGCAGGGCAACACCCTCACCGAAGGACAGGTGAATGTCAACTCCCTTGGCGGCTTTGACTTTGTCTTTACCGTTCCAGAAGAAACCAACCTCGGCTATGCCCAGATCAATTTCACGGCCAATGGAAACCTCGGTGGGCTTGGCAACGGACAATCCTTTTATCACAACTTCCAGATACAGGAATTCCGTCGACCCGAATTTGAAGTGACCGCACGCAACGAAACCAGCGGACCGTATTTTGCCGGTGACCATGCTTCCCTTGCCGTGGATGCAAAATATTATGCGGGCGGCGGTCTGCCGGACGCGGATGTGACTTGGAATGTGAGCGCTTCTCCCAGCAGTTATTCCCCGCCCAACTGGGATGAATTCACTTTTGGCAATTGGCAGCCGTGGTGGTCTTTCTATGATTACAACTATCAGGGCTATACCGACAATACGGAGAGACAAACCTTCCCTGGCAAAACCGATGCGGCTGGCACACATTACTTGGCGCTCGATTTCAAACCGAAGGGTGACGCATCCAAAGACCCGCAGCCGTACAGCATCGTCGCGCAATCCACAGTGATGGATGTAAACCTTCAGGCGTGGAGCAGCGCCACGACTCTGCTCGTCCACCCTGCGGATGTGTACATCGGTTTGCGCAGCGATGGATATTTCGTCGAGAAGGGCGACCCCATCAAAGTGGATTTCATCGTCACCGATCTCGATGGCAACGCGGTTGCAGACCGTCCCGTGGAAATTACCGCGGGCAGGCAGGAATGGAAATTTAAGGATGGGGCATGGGTCGAGGAAATTGTTGACGCTCAGACCTGCTCGCTTCTTTCCGCGCCCGAGCCTGATACCTGTTCCTTTGAAACTTCCCTCGGCGGGAGCTATCAGATCACTGCCATCGTCACGGATGAATTGGGACGCAACAATCAAAGCCGCTTCACACGCTGGGTCAGCGGCGGCAAGATGCCCCCAGCCCGTAACGTGGAACAGGAAAAGGTCACGCTCATTCCAGATCAGGAAACCTATCAACCCGGTGACACGGCCAGGATTTTGGTTCAATCTCCGTTCAGCCCCGCCGAAGGATTGCTGACGGTCAGCCGCGGCGGGATCATTTCCGCCACGCGCTTCACCGTGGAAAACGGTTCCACCACTTTGAGCATTCCAATTAAAGAAGAATACATTCCCAACCTGACCATCAAAGTGGATTTGGTTGGTTCCTCTCCGCGCACCGATGACAACGGCGAACCCCTTGCCGATGTACCTGCACGTCCTGCCTTCGCAAGTGGAGGATTGGAACTCAGCATCCCGCCCTTGCAAAGAACTTTGTCGTTGGATGTTTCGCCTGACTTGAGTTCTTTGGAGCCCGGTGGTGAAACATCACTGACCGTTGTAGTGAAAGATGCGGATGGAGTTCCCGTCTCTGACGCGGAACTGGCTGTGGTGGCGGTTGATGAAGCCATCCTTGCACTGACGAATTATCAACTGCAAGATCCGCTCTCCGTTTTCTACGCCAGCCACTCTTCCTACATCACAAGTATTTACGGACGTTCTTCGATCATCCTTGCCGACCCGCAGGCTCTTGCCCAGCAAGCAAGGTCAAGCGTAACCGTATTGAGCGACGCATTTTCTGGCTTGGGAGGTGCCGCTGCAACTGAAGCTCCTGCTGCAATGGAAGCTCCAATGGCAGCCATGCCAACGACGACAGCGCTGCCGAACACGGGCGGCGGAGGGGATGAGGTTCTTCCCGCTATTACAGTGCGCTCCAACTTTAATCCGTTGGCGATCTTTGCGCCCACCGTGCGGACAGGTTCCAACGGCGAAGCGCGTGTGCTGATCCAGCTTCCTGATAACCTGACTCGTTACCGCATCATGGTGGTGGCAGTGGATGACAGCGGAAAGCAATTCGGCACGGGTGAATCCAATCTCACGGCACGGCTGCCGTTGATGGTGCGTCCATCTGCGCCGCGCTTCCTTAACTTTGGCGATACATTTGAACTGCCCGTCATCATTCAAAACCAGACAGACCTGCCGATGACGGTGAATGTGGCTGCGCGCGCATCCAACCTTGAGATCGATAACGCGGGGCAGAGAGTTACTGTCCCAGCCAATGACAGGGTGGAGGTGCATTTTGCGGCATCCACGGTGATGGCGGGTGATGTCAAAATACAGATCGTGGCAACTTCAGGAGATTATGCCGATGCCGCTGTGGTGGAGTTACCCGTTTACACACCTGCAACGAGTGAAGCCTTTGCAACATACGGTGTGATTGATGATGGCGCCATTGCCCAGCCGGTTCAATACCCGACGGATGTGTTCCCGCAATTTGGCGGTTTGGAGATCAGCACATCCTCCACGGCGTTGCAGTCGCTGACAGATGCGGTGTTGTACCTTGTCTCGTATCCGTATGAAAGCTCCGAACAATTGTCCTCGCGGATTCTGGCTGTGGCCTCCCTGCGTGATGTGCTGACGGCGTTTGAAGCTGACGGGTTGCCCACTGCCGCAGAAATGGAATCAACTGTCAGCGCGGACATTGAGCGACTGCAAGGGATGCAGAACGATGATGGCGGCTTCCCCTATTGGCGGCGCGGATTCGAGTCCGTCCCATTCAATTCCATCCATGCGGCTCATGCTTTGTACATCGCCCAGCAAAAAGGTTTCGATGTCCCTGCCGGCATGATGGAATCTTCGCTCGCGTATCTTCGTGATGTGGAGATTTATTATCCAGCCTGGTACGATGAGGGAACCCGCTGGACTCTCAGCGCGTATGCGCTTTATGTTCGTGATCTGATGGGCGAGCGTGACGCGCAAAAAGCGCAGCAGCTTATCAATGAAGCCGGGTTGGAAAATCTTTCGATGGAAGCTGTGGGTTGGCTGTGGCATGTTGTGGATGATGAAAATCAGTTGGCGGCCATTCGGCTGTATGTGAATAACCGTGTGGTTGAGACGGCAGGTGCGGCTAACTTCACGACATCGTATGCCGAGCAAACCTATCTGCTGCTCAGCTCAGACCGCCGCACCGATGCCATCCTTTTGGATGCGTTGATGGAAGATGACCCGCAGAGTGATTTGATCCCAAAAATTGTGAATGGGTTGCAGGCCGCTTCGGAACGCAATAATGGACGTTGGGGCAATACGCAGGAGAACGTGTTTGTCCTGTTGTCCCTTGACCGTTACTTTAATATGTACGAAGCGCAGACACCGGATTTTGTGGCGCGCATTTGGCTTGGCAATACCTATGCTGGCGGCAACGAATTCCGCGGATATACAACGGATATGTACGAGACGAATATCCCGATGAATTATGTACTCTCCGAAACTGCGGCAGGCGGCGGCACCGAAGATTTGATTCTGAGCAAGGAGGGCACAGGCAGGCTGTATTACCGGCTCGGGCTGCAATATGCTCCAACCGATTTGGATCTCGATCCGCTGGATATGGGATTTGTTATTCAACGGGAATATGAAGGACTTGATGATCCCGAAGATGTGTATCAAGATAAGGATGGTGTCTGGCACATCAAAGCTGGTGCGCGTGTCCGCGTGACGGTTACGATGGGAACCGATAATCGCCGCTATCACGTGGCGCTCGTTGACCCGTTACCTGCCGGTCTTGAGATCATCAACCCGGAACTGGCGGTTTCACAAAGCATTCCACAAGACCCGACCAGCCCGGACTACCGTTATGGCTGGTGGTGGTGGGGGCCGTGGTACGAACATCAGAACATGCGTGATGACCGCGCCGAGGCATTTACTTCCCTGCTGTGGGAAGGCGTGTATGAATATACCTACGTGGCTCGCGCCACCACACCCGGTACGTTCATCGTCCCGCCTGCGAAGGCTGAAGAGATGTACTCTCCCGAAGTCTTCGGGAGAAGCGGCAGCGATTTGGTGATCGTGAAGTAAATTGTAGACAGACGGCAGACCATCGACCACGGCCTGCCGTCTGTTTATTCTTTACCCCATGTTCCCTCATAACGGGAATAACTTCAAATCAATGATATACTCAAGGTATATCCCCAAGATCGACGGGTTCCAGATGCCAGTCCTTTTGTCAGGCTGGCGTTTTTCTTTTTTCAATAGTTGTTTTAGGAGGTTACTCATGGGCTTCCACGCAGGCGATCCAGTCATGCACTGGACGTACGGATTTGGTCAGGTTGTTCGGTTGGAAGAGCGGGATCTATCTGGCTCGAACATTCTCTATTATGCTGTTCAGATAAAAGATATGACGGTTTGGGTACCGGCCGACGGAAAGTTGGAAACCCGGCTCAGACCTCCAACGACCCAGTCTGAATTCAAGAAACTAGTCGGTATTTTGTCGGGACCCGGCAAACCATTGCCGGAAGATCGACAGGAACGCAGAACACTTTTGTTGGATCTTCTAAAGGATGGTCGCGCCGAATCGCTTTGTAAGATCATTCGCGATCTTTCCGCATCCCAGAAGATAAAAAATCTCAACGATAACGATCAAATGCTCCTGCGACAGGTGAAGAATGCCCTGCTGGGGGAGTGGGGCTTTGCATTATCCATTACTCCGGCGCAAGCTGAAGTCGAATTGCACCGCTTACTAACGCCCGAACCCGCTGCAGGTAAGGAGTAACATATTATGTCCATGGAAGATAAAAAGATAATAAGCCGAGTCCTTGAACATTATGTCCTTACTGGCAATGGCACTGATGATCAGGTAAAAGTGACCTGCCTGCCCGCCAATAAGACCAGTTATATTGAACAAACTGGTGAGGATGGCCGCATCATCCTATTGGAAGAATACAAACTTGCGGACAAAGTTATCTGGGCGAGCTACAGCGCACGCAGTGGTACGGTATATCTGAGCCCGAAGATCAAGACATAAAATTATTTTATAAAAAATTCTGATTTCTTTCAAAAAGGATAGGCAACCGCCTGTCCTTTTTTGTATTAACCTTCAATCCTGTTCATCTTCATAATACATACTGAAATTATCCGTTTAAGCCCAATAAATAGGATATACTACGGGTAATAGTTGTGATAAATTTCACATACTATCATGTGAGCAGAGTCCTATACTCATATGGCTTGGAGTAGAAAACATGATCGAATATCTTTACTATTTGCTGCTTGGTCTGGGGGCTGCATTTTGTGCATATCGTGCGATGATCTCGAACCATCTCTTACCTTCAACACTCTATCTGGCATGTGTGAGCGCTTTGGCTTCTGTGACATTGTATTTGCTTGGAGCGCAGGAAGTCGCCGTGATCGAGTTGAGTGTGGGTGCGGGTCTGGTCACTGTGTTGCTGGTGTATGTGTTGAGCGTGGTGGGTGAGGATAACCTCGACCCAACATCCATCATCCCAAAACCGCTGGCATTTGTTTTGGTGGCAACCATCACCATTCTTGTTGGATGGATGGCCTTCCCATTAATAACATCACCATCAACCTCACCTGAGGTCATGCTTGCAGAAGTACTTTGGAAACACCGCGCCCTCGATGTGTGGGTGCAGGTGGCGTTGATCTTCTCAGGCGTCTTGGGGGTGCTGGGCCTTCTTTCGGAAAAAGAACACAAAATTGAAATACAGAAAGAATCCATTCCAGTGGCTGCCGAATTGAAAAAGGAGTCACACGTATGAACTTCGACCCGTTGAATGCCGTTCTAATTGGAGTCATCCTCCTGCTGGCTGTCGGTTTTTATGGGCTGCTCATCACCCGCAACCTGATCAAGATCGTGCTTGTTCTTCAAGTGTTGGTCAAAGCGGTTGTGATCGCGCTGGTGCTGGCTGGCAAAGACTCTGGCAATCTTGGCCTTGGTCAAAGCATTGCGGCAACCGTCATCGTGGCCGATACCATCGTCGCCGTCGTGGCTCTTGCGCTCGCTGTGCAAGTCCGCATTCGCGTTGGCACGCTCGACCTTTCCAAGATTTCTTCGTTGCGAGGTTGAGATGACAGCGATATTAATAGGATTTGTGATCGGCATCCCGTGGCTGGGAGCGCTCATTCTTTGGCGTACCAGCGATGAAAATCCGCGCCTCCAACACACGCTGGCAGTTGCTTTTTCCATCGCAGCAGGATTCGCATCCCTAGCCTTGATCTTCTTCTCCTCCGCTGAAACAGCAGTGGACATCCCGATGGGCGCCTTCTTCGGCAGCCTCACCTTCACCCCCGATGGACTCGCCGTCGCATTGACCGCCATCGCCTGTGTGATCGGTTCTCTGGCTGTCGTCTTCTCGGTAGATTATATGAAGGGCGAAGCACAGTTAAGCCGCTATTACACCTTCGTATTGCTCTTCATCGGCGCCATGGCGGGCCTCGTCCTCAGCGGCAGTTTGCTCTTCATGTTCTTCTTCTGGGAGATCACCGCGCTCTGCTCGTACGCCCTTATCTCCTTCTATAACGATGACCCGAAAGCAGTGGCTGGCGGCATCAAAGCGTTGATCATTACCCAAGTCGGTGGGGTGGGGCTGTTGGCTGGGGCATTGATAACCTATGCCTCGCTCGGAACATATCAAGTCTCTGCCTTGCTTGAAAATGCAGGGACAATTCCTGCTAATTTATTAGCCTTTGTTGCCTTCGGCTTTTTGATCGCGGCGGCTGCGAAATCGGCACAGTTCCCATTCCACACCTGGCTGCCTGATGCCATGGAAGCGCCGACCCCGATCAGCGCTCTCATCCATGCCGCGACGATGGTGAATGCAGGCGTGTATCTGTTGGCGCGTTTTTATCCCGCCTTCGTGCAGGTTCCTGGTTGGGCATTATCCGTCACAATCGTTGGATTGGTTTCTGCGTTGATCACAGCTTTCATGGCGCTCACAGCCACTGACCTGAAGCGTGCGCTGGCATATTCAACGGTTAGTCAGCTTGGGTACATGGTCTATGCCATTGGTGTGGGTGGTTTCTTCGCCAGTCAATTCCATTTGCTGAGCCATGCAGTTTTCAAGGCGCTTTTGTTCCTCGCAGCGGGTGCAGTCATCCACGCAGCAGGGACTCGTGACATGCGCCGCATGGGTGGGCTTGGCAAGCAAATGCCTTTCGTGCGGAATGTCTTTATCCTCGGTGCGTTGGCGTTGGCAGGTTTGCCCATTCTGAACGGCTTTTGGAGCAAGGAATTAATTCTCGAAGTCGGTCTCGCGGATGGCCCGATCTGGGCGTACATCGGAATGTTACTCGGCGCAGGTATGACCGCTTTCTACACCTTGCGCATGACATGGCTGGTCTTCTTCGGTGAAGCGCGCGAATCATTTGCATGTGCATGATGCTGGCCCCGCCATGAAGACTTCGCTTGGTTTGCTTGCAGTAGGGACATTGACCACCTGGTTATTGGCTGGCCCTTTCAGCGGACTGTTCCATGCAACACTGCCTTTCCATTCAATACATGAACTGAGCACGCTTGAGTTGGTTGAAGAAATTTTCTCTGCACCCGCCACATACATCGCATTGACGGTTGTCTGCTTGGGGTTGGGAATCTTTTGGATGGTCAGGAAACAGGCCGCAGCGGGGAAAGAAGCGCGGTTCGACATCCTCAGCCGCGAAAGCTTTGGCTTCGATTGGCTCAATCGCCAGATCACTTCCATCACATTTAAATTTGCAACCGTGTTGCAGAAAACGCAGACGGGCAAGTTGAATTGGAATGTGGTCGGAATTTTGGGCGCGTTGCTGGTTGTGCTGGTCTTTTTACTTTGGAGCGCATAACATGAATTTGACAATTTTTCCGTGGATGATCGCGCTGCCGTTGGGCGCTTCGCCATTGGTGTATTTGGCGGGGCGGCTCGGTTTGCGAAAAGTGGAAGGGAATGGTCGTTCATGGCTGGTGCGCGGATTGGCGCTGCTGGCACTGGCGTTGACATGGATCCCATTCGCAATGAGTTGGGGACAGTTCGCTGCACAAGGTGAACAGCTCTCTTTCAATTTTGAATCGATCGGTTTGCAAGCCGATGGATTGAGTTTGTTGTTGGCCGCAGTTACGTTGGGATTGGGAACGGTGGTTGTTTTATTTTCAGGCCCATACATGGCGGGGGAAGTTGGCGAAGAAAAATATTACGCGATGCTGCTGGCGATGATCGGGTTGATCATTGGCTTGGGCTGCGCGAACGACCTCTTCAACTTCTGGATGTGGTTCGAAGCGATGGCGGTTTCATCGTATTTGTTGGTGGCTTTTTATCGCGAACAATCTGCTTCATTGGAAGCGGGAATTAAATATCTGGTGCAGAGCGCGGTGGGGTCGGTGTTCGTGTTGTTGGGTGTTGCGTTGGTACTCGGTTCAACAGGCACGCTGGACATGGATAAGATCCGATTGGTAACAAACGCATACACCTCCACACACAGCGGACTCGCTTTGGCTGGTGCATTCTTCGTGATCGGTTTCGGCGTGAAAGTGGCGCTTGTTCCATTGCACACCTGGCTGCCCGATGCGCATTCACAAGCGCCAAGCGGAATCAGCGCCATGCTTTCGGGCGTAGTCATTGAAGCGGGTTTGATCGCCATGCTGCGCGCGCTTTCAACGCTTGGTATGTTGTCCGTATCGTGGGGCACGCTTCTGCTTGGTTTCGGCGCGGTGAACATGCTCTTTGGTAATTTGATGGCTCTTAAGCAGGTGCAGCTCAAACGCATGTTGGCATATTCCAGTTTGAGTCATATCGGCTACATACTGCTTGGTCTTGGTATTGCTTTGACGAGTGGTCAACTGGCGGGGGCGCAGGGTGCGGCGTTTCATATTTTCAATCACATGATCATGAAGGGACTGGCCTTTTTGACGGTCGGCGCTTTCATGTTTGCATTGTTGTATCAAAAAGGAAGTCATCGCTCGCTTGTCATTGAAGATTTGGCAGGCGCGGCTCGCAAATATCCACTGGCGGCGCTGGCGCTTAGCATTGCGTTGCTGGCGTTGGGCGGCTTGCCTCCGTTGGCGGGATTTATGTCCAAGTGGCAGATCTTCGTGGCTGGCTTTCAAAGCGGCAACGGCTGGGTGATGGGACTGGTGATCTTCGCGGCGTTGAACAGCGTGTTGTCGTTGGGGTATTACGCGCCAGTCGTCAACATGCTGTATCGCCAGAAAATGGGTGACGTCGTTCAGCAGGGTGAAACGATCCCGCTGGCGATGAACATCCCATTGACGGTGCTTGCGCTGTCCATCGTGGTCATCGGTTTATGGCCTTCACTGATGAGCTGGCTGACTGAACCCGCAGGGCAGGCGATCTTATTTATTTTTGGTAAATAATCACGGAGTGCGGAGGTTCTACTTCCGCGACGCAAAAGCAGAGCTTTTGCGCTCCGAAGAGAGAGAAATGAAATGGCTGAATTAATCTTGACTCCACCCTTCGCGTTTGGCATTTATGCCGTGCTGGTTGGCATTCTTTATCTGGCTGGCAAATCAGTTGCTGTGCGCGGCAAGGCTAGTGCATCCAAAGAAAATGGGTATGCCAGCGGTGAGAAAGCGGACCTTGAACCCGCTGCGCCTGGCTATCGTCCATTTTTTGTTGTGGCATTGTTCTTCGCAATTTTGCATCTCGGCGTGCTGATGCTTGGCACGAGCAGGTTGGAACCGGTCACCATTGTGTATATCGGCGGTTTGATGTTGGCATTGCTGGCGCTAATTCTTGGCTAGCTGGAGTATTTTATGAATGTTTCTCAGAACTATGTAAATCAATTAATGGGAAGGATCACTACCTGGGCGCGTGTCAACTCGCCGTGGGCGATCCATTTCAACAGCGGTTCGTGTAACGGCTGTGACATTGAAATTCTCGCCACGCTCACTCCCCGTTATGACATTGAGCGATTTGGCATCAAGCTGCGCGGAAGTCCACGCCATGCGGATGTGTTGATCTGCACGGGCCCAGTGACGCGTCAGGCTCGCGAACGCCTGTTACGCACCTACGAGCAGATGCCTGAACCGAAGTTTGTTGTGGCGGTCGGCTCCTGCGGCATTTCAGGCGGAGTCTTTCAAGGTTGTTACAACATCGTCGGACACATCAACGAAGTGCTGCCCGTGGATGCCTTCATCCCCGGCTGTCCGCCGCGCCCCGAAGCGATCATCGACGGCATCGTCAAATTGCTAACTCATTTACAAAACGGCACCCGCCCTGAACCAATCACGTTCGCTCCGCAGGAGACTGCATGACCACTGAAACTATCCTTCAACGCGCGGGAGAAATCCTTGCGCCATTTTCCAAAGGCAACACGACTCCCGAAACGAACCGTCTCGATGTGCAGATCGAAGCCAGTGATTTACCCGCTGCTACATCTGCAATGCTGAGCAATGACTTGGGGTATCTCTCGGCTATCACACCCACAGACTTGGGCAAGGAAGTGAACAAGCTGGAGCTTATCTACCATTTCTGCGAAGGCGCAGCCATCACCAGCCTGCGGATTCATCTTCCGCGCGAAGACCAACCTGATATTCCATCCATCAGTGACCAAATTCCCGTGGCGTCTTTCTTCGAGCGCGAACTCGGCGAAATGCTCGGTGTGCATGTGGTTGGAACTCCTGATTCATCCCGCCTCTTCCTTCCTGATGATTGGCCTGATGGCGTTTACCCATTGAGAGAAGATTTCACCATTGAACAGGCCGCGCCTGTCACGCCTCGCGAAACCCTCCCAGAGATGGGACGTGTCGGCAACAAATTCACCGTCCCGATCGGGCCGCAGCATCCCGCGCTAAAAGAACCGGGTCATTTCGAATTCGCCGTGGATGGTGAGATCATCACAGGCGCACGCATGCGTCTGGGCTACGTCCACCGTGGGATTGAAAAAGCCACCGAACAACGCAACTGGATCCAGAATTTATATCTGCTTGAACGCATCTGCGGAATTTGTTCCCACACTCACACCAGCGCCTATGCCATGGGTGTTGAAAAACTCGCGCAGGTGGAAGTCCCGCAGCGAGCGCAAGCCATCCGTGAAATTGTGGCGGGTTTGGAACGCATCCACAGTCATTTGCTTTGGCTCGGCGTTGCCGCTCACGAAGCAGGCTTTGACACGCTCTTCATGTATTCCTGGCGTGACCGCGAAACCGTCATGGACTTGCTTGAAACGCTGACGGGCAACCGTGTCAACTATTCGATCTCGGTCTTGGGCGGTGTCAAATACGATTTCACGGCCGAACATTCTCATGCAATACATACAGCGATGAACTACCTCGAAGAACGCATCCGCTATTATCTTCATATAGTCACCACGGATGCATCCTTCCTACAGCGCACACGCGGCATCGGCACAATGTCTTTGGACGAGGCGAAGCATTTCGGCGCACTCGGCCCCACAGCACGTGCCTCTGGTCTGGAACGCGATGTCCGCATTGATGCGCCCTACGGAGCATATCAACGCTTCCCGATCAGCCTCATCACTGCTGAAAATGGCGACCTTGAAGCCCGCTTTGAAGTTCGCATGAAGGAGCTTCTTGTTACATGCTTCGCCATCCGCACCATTGTGGATAACCTGCCGTCTGGCGAACTTGCCGTCCGCTTTCCGCGCAAGATTCCTGCGGGAGAAACCATCAGCCGAGTCGAAGCTCCGCGCGGTGAAGTCTTCTATTACATCAAGAGTGGGGGAGGCGAAAGCCCGACCCGCCTCAAGATCCGCACGCCCAGTCTGTGCAATTGGACATCCGCTCTGAATAAAGCCGTAGGCCATCAACTTGCGGATGTACCCATGCTCATCGCAGGCATGGACCCGTGCTTCTCGTGCAATGACCGTATGATCACTGTCCGCAGGAAGAACGACTCGCAGACTCTCAGCTGGTCGCAAATGCGCGAATATGGGATCAAAAAATACGCAGAAATTCGGGAGACGAAATGAACGTACTTGCTTCCCTTTTTGCCCTCATGTTCTTTCCCGCAGGTATCAGCCTGATCCTGAGCGGCATGTTGTACGAATGGGCCGACCGTAAACTGGTGGCCCGTTTCCAAAACCGCATTGGCCCGCGCTGGTTTCAGCCGTTGGCAGACACGATCAAATTGCTTTCAAAGGAAGAGATCAAGCCGCATGGTGTCAACAACCTGCTTTTCTACGGCCTTCCCATCGTGGCTTTGTCAGGTGCGTTGACCGCCGCCTTGTACACTCCCATCCTGGGTCTCAAGCCCACGTATTCTTTTCAAGGTGATTTGATCGTTGCGCTTTATCTGCTTTCACTGCTCACCATGTGTACTGGCCTTGCAGGTTGGAATGGCGCCAGCCGCTTCTCACTCATCGGTGCAACGCGTTCGCTGACTCAACTCTTTGCGTATGAAGCGCCTTTCCTGCTTGCGCTTCTTGGCCCCGCCATGGCCGCCGGCACGTGGAATATTAGAGATATTAGCACCTATGCAGGGAATCATTTGATGTTCCTCGCGCAGCCCGTCGGTTTCGTCATCGCCCTCATCGGCCTGATGGGTAAACTTGAACTGCCTCCTTTTGATGCCCCCGAAGCAGAGACAGAGATCGTCGCTGGCGCACTTACTGAATATTCTGGTCGCGGATTGGCTCTTTTTCACATCGGCAAATCGGTTGAACTCGTGGTCGCCATCAGCCTCGTCACTGCTTTTTATTTGGGCGGCGTCGGCAACCCGTTGATCTTCCTGCTCAAAACCCTCATCATCTTGCTCTTCATGGCAATGCTTCAATCCATGCTCACCCGCCTGCGCATCGACCAGACCGTCGGCATGTGGTGGCGTTTTGGTGCGTTGCTTGCTCTGCTGCAAATTTTAGTGATCGTTTTATTGAAAGGATGGCTGGCATGAGACTCGGCTCCATGTTCATGGACATTGTTAAATCTTTCTTTACTCCGCCCGTGACGCAAAAATATCCCTTTGAAAAACCAAAGACCGCGCCGCGTTTCCGTGGGCGTCTGCACTTTGACCCTGCCAAATGCACCGGCTGCAATCTGTGCGCCAAAGATTGCCCCGCAGATGCGCTTGAGATCGTTATTCTCGACCGTGCCGCCAAACGCTACGTCGCCCGTTATAACATTGATAAATGCGCCTACTGCGGACAATGTATTCAATCCTGCAAATTCAAATGCATCACCATGCCCAACGATGATTGGGAACTCGCTGCATTGAGCAAGGAAAAATTTACCGCTTATTATGGAAAAGATGATGATGTTGCCAACCTTATGGATAAACTCGCTCACCCGGAACCTCTTCCGCAGCCAAAAGGATGATCGCTTCGTTCTACCCCGCACCTGCCTCGTCGGAGTTGGCAGTGATCTACGCGGAGACGACTCCGCCGGGCTGGTGGTTGTCCGCAAGCTGCTCAAGCAAACTCACGCGGAAAACCTGCTCATCGTGGAAGGCGGCCCTGCGCCTGAAAATGTCACCGGCAAATTAAGAGCCTTTCATCCCGATCTTGTCATCTTAATTGACGCCGCTCAAATGGACGAGCCGCCCGGCACGATCCAATTGATTCCGCTTGAATCAATTGATGGCATGAGCGCTTCGTCCCATTCCCTGCCGCTTTCCATGCTGGCGAACTACCTCACCGTAGAGATTGGTTGTGAAGTCTGCGTTCTCGGCATCCAACCTGCGCAAAATGAGATCGGCGCCGAACTCAGCCCATCCGTCCAAACCGCCGTGGATGAAATTACAAAAGAGTTGCGCAACCTTTTTTCGATATCCATGTAAACATCCGTTTGTCCGCTTGGCGAAGCGATCTGTCCCCCTTATCCGTTTTTTCGATTTGCAAAGCAATCCGTTCTCCACGCTTGACGCTTCCTTCCGCTTCCTAGTACACTAATCAAAATCTATGAACCTGCCCGATGAATTCGGGCAGGCCGCGAAACCTGGAGACATCATGTCATTCTCGAACACTCCGCGCGCCGAGACCCTCAAGTCTCTTGCGGATGTGAAGCTCACGCCGTTCTGGTTGGATGACCCGAACAAGCCTGAGCCTGCCTCCGCGCTCACCGAAAAGATCACAGCCGATCTCGTCGTTGTGGGCGCGGGCTACACGGGTCTGTGGACGGCGCTGCAAGCCAAGCAAGCCGACCCCAACCGTGATGTGGTTTTACTCGAAGCGGGGGAAACCGCCATCGGTGCCAGCGGAAGGAACGGCGGCTTTGTCGCCTCCTCGTTGACACACGGATTCCAAAATGGAATGAATCGCTGGCCAAAGGAAATGCCCAAACTGGTGGAACTCGGGCACAAAAATCTCGACGGCATTGAAACCACAATAAAACAATTCAACATTGATTGCGATTTCCTGCGCTCGGGCGAGATCAACGTCGCCACCGAAGAATATCAAATTGCCGACCTGCGCGAAGAAGCGGATGAGTCCGCGGCGGTGGGGGAGAACATTCAATTTTTGGATGCCGATCAAATGCGCGCGCGTGTTAATTCGCCCACGTATCTTGCAGGCATCATCGATCCATCCGTTGCCATGGTCAACCCCGCGCGGTTGGCGTGGGGACTGAGGAGGGCATGTTTACAGCTGGGTGTCCGCTTGTTTGAGAATACTCAGGTATCGGCGTTGGAAGAGAAGCGCGAGTCCATTCTCATCAAAACCCAATATGGCGAAGTCGAATCCAAACGAGTTGCGCTTGCCACCAATGCATTTCCTCCCTTGCTCAAACGGCTGTCGTTATATATGGTGCCCGTGTACGATTACGTGTTGATGACCGAGCCGCTCTCAAGATCGCAGCGCGAGTCGATTGGCTGGCAGGGACGCGAAGGCCTGAGCGACAACGGCAATCAATTTCATTATTACCGCACTTCGGAAGATGGACGGATTCTTTGGGGTGGATACGACGCGATCTATTATCGCAATAACGGAGTTGCGCCGCATCTGGAGAATCATCCCGCCTCTTTCTCCCGTTTGGCTGAACACTTCTTCCAAACATTCCCCCAGCTGACGGGGCTTCGCTTCACCCACGCCTGGGGCGGCGTCATTGACACCAGCTCACGTTACACCGCGTTTTGGGGCAAAGCCTGCGGCGGCAAAGTTGCATACGCAATGGGATACACAGGCCTCGGCGTTGGCGCATCCCGCTTCGGCGCGCAAGTGATGCTGGACCTGCTCGACAACAAAAAGACCGAACGCACCGAATTGCAAATGGTGAAATATAAACCCTTCCCATTCCCGCCCGAACCTTTCCGCTCACCGATCATCAACTTCACAAGATGGTCGCTTGATCAAGCAGATCAAAATGCAGGGAAGAGAAATTTATGGTTGAAGACCTTGGATGCGCTGGGATTGGGGTTTGATTCGTAGATAACCAAGTGACAGTCACCTAAAAGTGACTGTCACTTCATTCATAGTAGTATAATCTCACACATCGGGACACACACCCTCATGCCACCTACCCGCCCTCTCAAAGTTTTTCTCTGCCACCCGCACGAGAGCCGCTGTGCGCAAACTGTATCGTTACTTGAAAGAATTAAAATGGATCCGTGGTTGGATTCTCTTGCCTGGCAGACTGGCAGGGGAAATTCCCCAGGGCTCTGCTTTCTTCCGATGTCATCACTTGCCTTCGCAGATCAGAGGATATGTCCAAGGACAAGTTTGCGCTGACAAGGCTCTCGAAATGCCGGGGACGCATCTTCTGTCCTGCGCGGCTGAAGAGCACCATCACTACACTTGTTTGAAGAAGATGGCTACCGCCGCTTATTAAAAAGCCTGCGCCTGCGCGCGGAGCAGATCGGCGCGGCAAAAGTTTCCACCCAAGCGGAAAGCATAAGCCTGCCTGATATACAAAAAGACACCTTAGTTGAAATAGGTGGCGATGCAAGCCGATTACGGACTAAAGCAAGCAGGAAAGGCGAACGGGACAGAAGCCAGAGAGGTCGTAACGAGGAGCCTGAAATTTTGGCGGAAACGGGAGAGAAGGCCTTGAGCCAAGGTTGCCAAGACAAGTGCAGTAAAAAACCAACGATTGCGTTGGTTTTTTTTTGCGCTTTGTTATTTCACAAATTGCGAGGTCATCTGCTTCTCCTGTGACGGAATTTGTAACTACCACTGGCGAGGATAGCACAACCCTTGTCTATATACCGGAGGGTGAATTCATAATGGGGAGCAACGTCGGCGAGTCGAATGAAAGCCCTGTTCATAAAGTTTATCTTGATGCCTTCTGGATTAGCCATACAGAGATAACAAATCAACAATATGCAATATGTGTAGAGGCAGGCGTTTGTGAACCACCCTCCTCCATGAGTTCAAGTACACGTCCTGATTATTACGGGAATCCTGATTTTGATTATTACCCGGTCATTTATGTGAGTTGGGATAAAGCCAATCGATATTGCGAAGTATGGGCAAAAGGAGATTTGCCTACAGAAGCCCAGTGGGAAAAAGCAGCGCGTGGAACAGATGCGCTTATTTACCCCTGGGGAAACGATGCGCCAAATGATGGTTTGCTTAATTACAATTCAATTCTTGAGGATACAACCCTTGCCTTTAATGTGGGTGTTAATGGTGTATATGATATGGCAGGTAATGTTTGGGAGTGGGTAAATGATTGGTATGATGAGGCATACTATCAGAGTTCGCCTTACTCAAACCCGGTAGGTCCTGATACGGGTAAATTTCGGGTGTTGCGGGGTGGCTCATGGAGCAGTAATGATGAAAGTGTCCGTTCCTCATTTCGTTACTGGTATGTACCTGCAATTACAAGCAGTAGCCTTGGTTTTCGTTGTGTACGCAATAATTCCCAATAGAAGTCTTCTTCAAATCTTATAATGAATGTTTTGTTTATAACAGAACTCCGAAATTTTCAAAATTTCGGAGTTCTGTTATTTTTACTTCTTCGCAGGCTTTGCCATTTCACCGACAACTGTGTTGTATAAACTTTCTGCCTTCAATTCGCTGAGCGAATAACACGGCGCTTCGAGGTGGTCCGCCAATTGCTGGGCGAGACCCTGGTCAAAGGCGGCGTGCTCCATGTTGATGACCACGGAGCGGGTCTTTTCGTTTGCGATCATTTCCGCAAATTTGAAGCCTTCTTCTTGCGGAGGAAGTGTTCCAAGAGAAACATTTCCCGCGCCATCGGTCAACACAATGAGAAGCGGTTCCACATCAGGGTGGATGTGCTTCTCGTGAGTCAACACATCATGTGCCATGAACAGGCCTGCTGAAAGCGGAGTCTTTCCGCCGACGGGAATATCCATCAATGCGCGTTGAGCAAGTTGAACGGAGTTGGTGGGGGAGAGCACCAGCGTGGCGCGGTCTTTCTGGAAGACGATCAGTCCCACGCGGTCACGGCGTTGATAGGCATCTGTCAACAGCGAGAGGATGGCGCCTTTGGTGGCGTTCATACGCTCCGCAACCGCCATCGACCATGATGCGTCTACGAGGAAGAGCACAAGGTTTGCCACACGCTTCACGCGGACTTTGCGCTGCAGATCGCTTTTCTTGATGGAGAATGCCATCTTCTTGCGTTCTTCCACGCGCTGCTTTTGGAAAGGCGCAGCGGCGCGGAAGGTGGCATCGAAGGCGATATCGGTGAGATTATCGCCTGCGGGACGCGCCTTAATATAGCGGCCATGCTTTCGCTCCGTTTTGGTGAGCGAACGACGGCCAGCCTTTTTTCTGGTTAATTTATCGAGAGGGGTATTTAACTTACGAGGTTGGAAGGTCTCACCAGCTTTTACTTTTTGTCCGCCATCCCACCAATTCGCATTGGAACTCGCAAAGACTTCCTGCTGCTGCATGGGTTCAGGGTTGCCCTGCTGGGGACCTTCCTGTTGTTCATCCTCGAGCTTTAAGTTTTTTTTTCCTGTGCTTCGCCATCCTGCTGACTTTCGGATTCTTCATCCGATTCACTGGGCTGGGATTGACCCGCCAGCTGCTCGATGCGTTCCTGCAACTGTTCGGTGGTCATTTCGGCTTGCTGGAAAGGTGTGCGTTTGATGCGGTGCGGCAGAGCCAACTCTGCAGCGAGGGCGATGTCGTGGTCGTTGATCTTGGTGCGGCCTTCGAAGGCGGCTTCGGCGCGTGCGGCTTTGAGGATTACCAAGTCAGCACGATGACCATCAACATTGAGTGAAGCGGTCAACGCGGCGATGGAGAGCAAGTCACGGCTGGAGTAGGTGACCTGGTCCACGAGTTCGCGGGCGTGAGCGATTCTTTGGGAGAGTTCTTCTTCTTTTGGAAGCCAAAGTTTGCGGAAGGCTTCAGCGTCTTTCTCGTAGGAGATATTGCGTTCCATGATGGTGACGCGTTCGCGAGCTTCACGGATGCCGACAATGTCCATCGAGAGGGCGAAGCGATCCAGCAATTGAGGGCGGAGATCTCCCTCTTCAGGATTCATCGTCCCGACAAGAATGAAGCGAGCGGGATGGGCGAAGGAAATGCCTTCGCGTTCGACCGTGTTCACGCCCATGGCGGCTGAGTCGAGCAGAATATCCACCACGTGATCGTCGAGCAAGTTGACTTCGTCGATGTAGAGCAATCCACGATTTGCGGATGCGAGAACGCCGGGTTCAAAATGACGTTCGCCTTTTTGAATGGCTTTCTCAATATCCAATGTTCCGACCACACGGTCTTCGGTGGCGGAAACGGGAAGGTTGATGAAAGGTGTGGTACGTTCTGCCATCGGAAGCGTCTTGGTCGATAAGGCGCGTTCCTTGCATTCGGTACACCAGGTGGCTGGTTTATCGGGGTCGCATCCGAAGCGGCAATCCTGCACCACTTTGACATGCGGCAACAAAGCTGCCAGCGAACGTGCGGCAGTGGATTTCGCGGTACCACGTTCACCGCGGATCAATACACCGCCGATACGGGTATCAACGGCATTCAAAATGAGAGCGCGTTTCATGCGCTCTTGTCCAACTATGGCTGTGAAGGGAAAGATGGCGGGCATTTATTTACTCCAGTGCGTGATTATAACGCTTGTTTCATCTAAAATCAAAAAATGAGAAAGGCAGGGTTGCCAACTTCACCATTCACTTGTATAATCCTGTTTACATTTCAGTAAATCGGAGTCACGAGTGATGGATCAAAACGAAGCCCTGAACGGGGCTGCAAGTACGCAAGGAGAACAGCCTAATAATCATCAAACCATGGAGTCTCTGCTCGAGTCAGAATCCTTGAGTGTTGAGCTGCCTCAGGCAGGTGAAATACGCAAGGGAATGATCGCGAGCATTGGCGCGAATCAGATTCTCATCAGCATCGGTGCAAAATCCGAAGGCGTTGTTGCAGGCCGTGAGTTGGAACAACTTACAGAAGAAGAACGCGCTGAGTTAAAGGTGGGTCAGGAGATTAATGTGTACGTTGTTAATCCCGAGGACCAGAACGGCAATGTGGTTTTGTCGTTCAAACGCGCCCAGGAACAAATGTCCTGGGAAAATGTTGAGAAGATGATCACCGACGAGACCGTGATTGATACAAAGATCATTGGTTTCAACAAAGGTGGTTTGATCGTTGCAGTTGGCAACTTGCGCGGTTTTGTTCCCTCCTCCCAGATCAGTGCCACACGCCGCACACAGTCTACTGGGGATACACCTGAGCAGCGCTGGCAAAAGATGGTCGGACAGGCCATTTCCGTAAAGATCATCGAGGTGGATCGTGAACGCCGCCGCCTCATTCTTTCAGAACGTGCCGCCAATACCGAATCCCGCTCTTCCATGAAGGACCGCGTCATCGGCGAACTCGAAGACGGCAAGACGTACACTGGCCGGGTTACCAGCCTCGCTGACTTTGGCGCTTTCGTCAACGTCAACGGTGCGGACGGCCTCGTGCATCTCTCCGAACTTTCCTGGGACCATCTCACACACCCCAAGGAAATTCTCGAAGTCGGTCAGGAAGTTCAAGTCAAGGTCATCAACATCGACCGCGACAAGAAACGTATTGGCCTCTCCATCCGCGCCTTGCAGGATGATCCCTGGAAGAGCCGCGTTGAGAAGTTCAGCGTGGGCCAGCTTGTGGAGGGTGTCATTACCCGCCTGACCAAGTTCGGCGCCTTTGCCCGTCTCGAAGGTGATATCGAAGGTCTCATCCACATCTCCGAGTTAAGCGAGAACCGCGTCGAACATCCCAAGGAAGTTCTCAAAGAGGGCGATGTCAAGACCCTGCGCGTCATCCGCATCGACTCGGATCAGCATCGCATCGGCCTGAGCCTTCGCAAGGTGGACTCGGCAGCCTTCGCCGACAAAGACTTCAAAATGCTCACACAGGGGCTCAGCGACAGTGACGAGCAAGACGAAGAAGAAACAAAAGAATAAAACAGAGCGCACCGAAAGGTGCGCTTTTTTGATAATCATTTTCCAACAGGCTCAATACCCATGCCATTAATTGTTGACGCTCACGCAGACATTGCCTACAACATGTTGAAATACGGGCGCGATTACACGCGCTCCGCTGCCGAAACCCGCCGCCTCGAAGCCGGTACTCAAACCGTGGCAGAGAATGAAGATGCCCTGCTTGGCTGGGCCGATTATCAGCGCGGGCAGGTGGCTGTCATTTTTTCCACACTTTTTGCAGCCCCCATTCGTTTTAGCAAAACTGAAAATAAAAAGCAGGTCTACAAAAATTTTGATGAAGCTCACAAACTGTATCGTGAACAGTTGTTGACCTATCACCGCATGACCGATTCCTCTCCCGATAAATTTCGACTCATCGCCTCTTCCTCCGACCTCAACTTGATTCTAAATCACTGGGCATCTCCCACTCCCGAACAGACGGGGCATCCCGTCGGCATGGTCGTTCTCATGGAAGGCGCGGAAGGTATTCGTCATCCCTCAGAACTGGACGAATGGCACGACATGGGCGTGCGCCTCATCGGTCCCGCCTGGGTGGGGACGCGCTACTGCGGCGGCTGGAAGGAACCCGGTCCGCTAACGGATGACGGGCGCGAACTGCTGGCCGCCATGGCAGATTACAACTTCATCCTCGATCTCAGTCACATGGACGAACGTGCCGCCATCGAAGCATTGGATAGATACCGCGGCCCCATCGTTGCAACACATGCCAACTGCGCCGCACTCATGCCCAACTCTAATTCGAATCGGCATCTGCCCGATCGCATTATCGAAGGCGTTCTCCAGCGTGATGGGGTGGTGGGTGTGGTTCCATTCAACTCCTATCTCAAAGTTGGCTGGGTGTCTGGCAAAAATCCACGCAGCGAAGTTCCATTGGAAATTGTCGCCAATCACATTGACCATATCTGCCAGCTAGCAGGCGACTCACTCCACGCAGGCATTGGCTCGGATTTTGACGGCGGCTTTGGCGTGCAATCTGTCCCACCCGAAATTGACACCGTCGCCGACCTTCAAAATCTGGTATCCTTATTAAAAGCGCGCGGCTATTCTGAAACTGATGTTGAAAATATTCTCAGCGGTAACTGGCTTGCTCGCTTAAAAAGAGACCTGCCCTAACATGAGCGATAAACCCCTTCCAGCTTCCACCCCTGTCAAAACTTCACCTCGTATTGAAGACGCATCTGCGCCCCGTATACTTGTCAGCACGATCACTACATTTGCTGGCTTGTTCATTTTCGTGGTCGGTGCCAAGCCAGACCTTTTTGCATGGGATCGCAGCCCTGTGGTGGGCTTTGTGCAAATCGCTGTCTTTCTCGCCGGGCTTGCTCTCATTTGCCTCGGCGGATATGTTGGCCTGCACACACTCTGGTGGGGTATGGAGCGCACGATCACATCCGACATTGGCTCAAGGCTGGTCAGCACAGGCTACGTCATCGCCGTCTTTGCCGGCCTCGCGGATATTTTCGGCATGGGTTCACAATCCTTCCCTGCGGTCCCGTACTTCGGGCCGTGGCAGGCGTCGGGTGTGTTGATCGGGCAGGGTGTCATCGCACTGGGCTTTTTGCTCATGCTCCCGTTTCCGTTCCCGTGGAACCGTAACCGCAAGTGAATCAAAAACGCCCTTCGTCACGAAGGGCGTTTTTTGTTTACGAAATTTTTCTTGCTTCCATGTAGAAGCGTTTCTCGCGCGCCTCGCCCATCGAAAAAGTTTTTCGCGGCAAAGCGCCATCGAGGATCACCGTCTTGAATAATTCGTTCTTGTGCATCCCGGCCAGATAAAAACCGGCGTTACCAGGCTGCAAGGAAAGACGTTCCACCACATCTTCGCCATGCACATAATCGATCTTCTCCGCGCCGCCTTCTTTCAGGAAAACATCGAGGAAGGATTGGATGGTGCCGACTGCCAGATTGGATGTGGGGTTGGCGATCTCGATCATGCCAAATTGCGCGGAGCGTCCGCCTCCAACCAGACCGATAGCCTGTTTGCCGTTACTGACGTTTTCTACAAGCCTCATCATTTCCGTTCCGCTGCCAAGTTGGGTGTAGCTGAAGTTCGAGCCGAACGCTTTTTCAAGCTCTGCAAACAGATCTTTCTTCAAGCCAAACAACACGCGGTGGATCGGTTCAAATTCCAACCCCTCGTCATGGACATTTTCAATTTCAACCAGTGCATAGCGTGAAGGGTGATCCATGCCAACTTCGGGTTTCATCTTTTCCCAAATGGCTTTGGCAGTTGCGAGGGAGTGATTGCCGTCGCCCATTGCAAAGAGCAGAACAGGCTGGTCAGCGCCGATGCCATATTTTGCCGCGAAAGTCTCAGGGCTGGCGAGTCCGCGTAGGGCTTCGACAACCTGATTTTCATGAGCTTCGTTAACGGCGTATCCAGCAAGATGACCACTGCCCAGCATGAGATCGAAATCATAAAGTTTTTCGAGTTTGGCTTTGTCCGCGGTCAATGGCTCAATGACAGTGCGGTTCGGGTCATCGATCAGCACAAGGATGTGCGGCAATTCCATCGCCGCGCCTTGACGGATCTTGATGCGGGGAGGGAGGCGGTCTACGATGGTTCCCTCGGTAGCGCGGATGAGGCTGGAGGAGCCTTTGTTGAAATCATAGCGTTCGAGGTCGAGGCAGAGGACGATGCCTTTGCGGGTCTTTCCTGAAACAGTGCGTTCCACGTAGACAAGCCCATCATGAGGTTGGAGAATTCCTTCGTCCATATATTTGCGCATAGTCAGTTGGACGCTTTGAATGCGCTCATCTGCACCGGGCTTTTCAAGATGCACTTCGGGGAAAGTCAAATTCAAAGTGGATGGCGCATCGCCAACGATCTTTTCCACATCATGCCAATACTCAGGCTCGGAGGTGAACTGGTCACAGGCGATGACTGCCCATTTGTTTAAGTCCACGCCTGCCTTGGGCAAATACACCTGCGGGATTTGAATGCCAATGTCGTTGATAATTTTCATGTGACCTCAACTACGTCATTGCGAGGAGGACTTTAGCCCGACGACACTGCGCCGTACGCCAGTGCGGTGAGCAATCTCAGGCTTAATCCGAGATTGCTTCGTCGCGAAGAACAAGGACGCTCCTCGCAATGACGTGATATTTAATTATTTTCCGTTCTTTGCGAACGCGATCAACTTCTCGGCAACTTCTGCGCCGACGCGGCCCTGGGCTTCCTTGGTGGCTGCTCCAATGTGTGGGGAGGCGATGACGTTATCCAACTTGAGCAATTTCCAATCGACGGGGGGTTCTTCGTTGAAGACATCCAACGCCGCAGCAGCGACCTTGCCGTTGGTGAGTGCTTCGTAGAGAGCATCTTCGTTGACGATGCCGCCACGAGCGCAGTTGACGATGCGGACGCCGTTCTTCATCTTTGCGAATTGTTCCGCACCGATCATGTTTGTTGATTCTTTTGTCTTGGGCAGGTGCAGGCTGATGTAGTCGGCCTGAGCAAGCAATTCATCCAGTGTGACAAGTTTGATGCCAGCGATCTCTTTCACGTACGGATCATACGCAACGACGGTCATGCCCATCACAGAAGCGCGCTTGGCAACTTCCTTGCCGATGTTGCCAACGCCAACCAGGCCGAGAGTTTTTCCGCCGATCTCATCGCCGTTGAAGCTTTTCTTGTCCCATTTATCGGCCTTCATGGAAGCAGTGGCTTGATAAAGGGAGCGTGCCATCATGAGCATGTAACCGATTGCCAGTTCTGCCACTGAAGCAGTATTTGCCAACGGGGTGTTCATTACCGTAATGCCTTTGGTCTTGGCGTATTCATGGTCAATGGTATCGAGGCCAGCGCCGCCTCTTAATATGACCTTGAGATTGGGACAAACATCAATAAGCGGCTGGCGCACCTTGGTGCGGGAACGAACGACCATACCTTCATAAGCGGGCAGGACGGTCATCAGTTCTTCGGGGGTGATGTCATCGCGTACATCCACGGTGAGGCCCGCGGCGCGCATCTGTTCGATATATTCTTTTTCGGTCTTGTCGCAAATTAGAACTTTCATTGAATTTCTCCTTAATGAGGCTTGAAATTAATAACAGGAACCCAACCGACGAATCGGCTGAATTCCTGTTTGGGAAGGCAACTTCAACACGGTTTTCATTCTAACAACGGAAAAAACCTTTGTCAACGACAACAATCAGTCTGGAATCGTGCTTTTTGTTCTTGTAGATTTGTCTGACAACTTGTTATAATGAAGTGAAATTGATCACTAGGGATGCGTTGATTCTCCCAGATGAAACAATTGCCTTTCGAAACAGAATCAACTCAACGGTCCAGAATGAACCGAAAATTTTTTTCCATAACAGGAGGCACATCCATGTCTGATTTAAAACGAGCCCATAATTTCAATCCCGGCCCCGGTGTATTGCCCTTGGAAGTTTTGCAGGAAGCTCAGGCGGAACTGCTGGATTTCAAAGGCACGGGCATGTCGGTGATGGAGATCAGCCACCGCTCGAAGGAGTTTGAGGCTGTCATCCAAACTGCGGAAGCGGATTTGCGCGAGTTGCTTGGCATTCCCGCGAACTATAAAGTGATGTTCCTGCAAGGTGGCGCCACGCTGCAATTTGCGATGCTGCCGATGAACCTGCGCCCTGCGGGTGCCTCTGCTGATTATATTGTGACGGGTTCATGGAGCAAGACCGCGATCAAGGAATCCAAGAAGCTTGGTACGGCCCGCGCGGCCGCCAACACCGAAGCAGACGGTTTCAATTGCATTCCCGCCAGCCTTGACCTTGATCCGAAAGCTGCATACCTGCACTTCACATCTAACGAGACTATTCATGGTGTGGAATTTTTCAGTGAGCCGACACCGCTCGATGGTGTTCCGCTTGTATGCGATACTTCATCTAATTTCATCAGCCGCCCCATTGACGTTTCAAAATATGCCATGCTTTACGCTGGCGCACAAAAGAATGCCGGTCCCTCCGGCGTGACCGTTGTTATCATCCGTGATGACATGATCGAACGCGTGCCTGCGAATTTGCCTGTGATGTTGGATTACAAAACATTGGCTGAGAGCGGTTCATTGCACAACACTCCGCCATCCTTTGCCATTTATATGGTGGGATTGGTCTTCAAGTGGGCGAAGAAGCAGGGCGGTCTCGCGGCTGTTGAAAAGAACAATCGCGTGAAGGCTGGTTTGGTTTACAGCGCCATTGACGAGAGCGGCGGTTTCTATCGCGGACACGCGAAGCCCGATGCCCGCTCGTTGATGAATGTTCCTTTCCGCCTGCCAAGCGAAGAACTCGAAGAGACCTTTGCAAAGGAAGCCAAAAAGGAAAACCTGATCGGCTTGAAGGGACATCGTTCCGTTGGCGGTATGCGCGCTTCGATTTACAATGCGATGGATATGGCTGGCACACAGGCTTTGGTTGGGTTTATGAAGGAATTCCAGAAGAAGAACGGATAGGGATAGTAAAAAGTGATCAGTAGGCAGTGATCAGTAAATGAGAAGACCTCCGAGTTTTATGAAACTCGGAGGCCTTTTGTTTTTTGGATTAGTTTGATTTTGTGATTCTGATGACATCTTGCGTGACGAGTTTTGAGTTCATGATGAAGGTGTGGAGCGAAGGGACTGTTTGCACGGGGATGTTTGGCAGGAGCGTCTCTTTCACGGTTAGTAGGCCGTCGTTGGGTTCTTCACCGAAAGGGGAGTAGCGCCCGCATGGGCCGGCGATGCCTGAATAGATCTTGGTGGGTATGCTCGGCACGGGCAGGGATTTCATCCTTTGCTCATCGGTGAGGACTTTTCCCATCTCGCTCATGAAAAGTTTGATCAATTTACGATGGGCAAAGTTTTTTGCCGCACTCGTCACCTGCGTTGGGGGAGCGAGGAAGAAGCAGGCTTTTGGTTTGTGAGTCAGTCTTGGTAATGTGGCGCGGGTGAGAACTGTCCCAAGCGAATGGCCGACAATAATATATTCATTGGACGCGGTTCGCTTTTCGATGAATTTTCTGTATCTTTCAATGCAATCTTCCCAGCGTTCAAATGTGACCGAGTAGCCAAAAAGGTGTGGATGAATATCCGCTGCCCGCAGCCGTGCCGCCAAAATGGACATGGCCAGCGGGGTGCGTCCCATTCCGTGGATTAAGATCGCATCAATTCTCATTGTTTCGTAAGTATAAACTCAAATGAAACAGCCTTCGAATTCAATATTCGAAGGCTGTTATCGGTTTGACGTAGAATTATTTATTTGCCAGCTGTTCGCTTTTTATAGAACCAGTTGGCTGCAATAAAGTAAGCCTGACTTAACGCACCGAAGATCAGCAGAGCATAACCCTGCTGGGTTTGGATGATGCCAACCGATGATCCGTTAATGGCAGCGACTATCTTGTGCAGGGAAACAACCAGACTGGCCAGCAATGCGCCGACCACGTTGAACAGTCCGCCTCCCATAGGGATGCCAGCGAGGAACAAGGAGAGCATGACATCTGTTTCCAACCCAATACCTGTACCTGCAGAGGCGGTTCTCAGCCTGGCGAGCAAGAGAAGGCCGGCAAAGCCAGCCATTACACTGGAGAGCAAATATGGGATGGCAGTGCGGATTGCGTGCAAGACTAAAGGCTCATTGTTTACATCTGTAAAACGTTTGCGACCGAGCGGTGTGAACTCTGCAAGGACAATTACGACAATGATCAGCAAGAATAAGAATAAAACCATAACAGTGGAAAGACCTGGGAATAACGCATCTTTCCCAGCAAATGTGGCTGGACCGCCTTCAGATAGTTGTAGGGCAGCACCCCTTAGTAATGTTGCCATGCCCAAAGTAATAATAAAACCGTTGATCCTCGTTAGCCCGATCAGCACCCCGTTCACAATGCCTACAAAAATAGATATTCTTAAAGCGATAAATATGGCAACCCAACCGCTTGCTCCTTCTCTCATGGCAAGTGCGGACGTTACAGCTACAAGCCCGGCAACTGCGCCTACAGATAGATCAAGCCCACCCGTGGTACTGACCATGATCATCGGCGGAATCAGAATGGCAAGGATCAGCCACGATTGAAAAAGATTTTGCAGCATTTTTGGTGCTGTGATAGCTGATAGTTTTCCCGCCCCACCAGCCGCGGTAACCACCATCAGGAATAGCACGAGGCCGATCCAGATCGCGTAGGAGAGAAATCTCCATTTTTTATCTTCATAAAACTTTTTTGAAACTTCCTGCTTTGTGCCCTCTTGAGTCATTTTCAATTTTCCTTTGGCTTATATGATTAATTAAAAAACGACGGGAAGTGGAAGAATTTCTCTTTCCGCCGTTTTTAATTCGGGCAATTATATAGCAGATTATTTATTTGTAAAATATTTTTAGGAAAAATTGACTAAGGGAAGAATATTTTTGAGGGTCATCTCATCATACGGGGCAGTCCGCAGCGCTGACAGACTTTTGATCTGATGGAGATCGTATAGTCTCGTGGACACTGGCAGTATTTTGTCTTGTCCACCGTCCGTTTGACAGGTACGCTTTCGGCCCACCTGCCTTTGGCGGCCTTTGCTTCATACTTCCGACATTTCAGGCACGAGCGGACTTTTCCTTCATGGGTGTATGTCCATTTGTGGAGACCAACTTTGCACAAGTTCATGTTACTTTTCCTTTGGCGAAATATTTGTCCAGCTTTTTTTGGTATATTGGTTTTATGGACAGGGGAATAACTTTCGACAAAGTATAAAGCGAGGTAAATCCAATCGGACAGGTGTAGAAGGGCTTGCAAGCTTACAAGGACTTAACAGAAGAGCAGGGATCGCTACTCTGCGATCATGGGGGTGGATGTGTCTTCGGGCTTGGGAGAAGAATTTTCTGCCAGTTGGATGCGCGGGGTGAAGAAAATGACCGTGATGAAAGCAAGCGCTGCGGCCACCAGGGCGATGATAAAGACGATGCTGATGGCATCCGCAATGGCGAAGCGCAGGCTGGAATCGATCACTGCTTCAGCGCCGGGTAAAGGATCGAGTAAACGGGCGACCAGCTCAGGGTCCAGACCAGAGGCGCTTAAGTTTGCGGCGAGGCGCGTTGCCAGGGCGGCGCCCATCGCACTGACTCCGAGAGTCCCGCCGATGGAGCGGCTGAATTGGATCGTGGATGTGGCAGTGCCGAGATAGCGGCGCTCTACCGTGGTTTGTACGGCAATCAGGAGTGAGGGAATGGCAAGCCCCATGCCAATGCCCATCAAAGTGACATAGATCATTAGCAGGGTCTGGCTTGTGTTTGCGCCCACGGTGGCAAGCAGAATTGCGCCAACGAATAAGATGGATGTGCCGGTGATCGCCAGTTTGTAATATCCTGTGCGGATCAAAAGCCGTGTGCCGACGATGCTTGAAGCAACCCAACCCAGCAGGAGGGGAGTGATGGTGAGGCCTGCCTGTGTAGCGCTTGTGCCAATTACAGATTGTACAAAGAGCGGGATGAATGAGACAGTGCCGAACAATGCCCAGCCCGAAAAAACACCATGCGCGATGGATGAAGCGAACAACCGGTCATGCCGAAATAAGGGGATCGGCAGAATGGGGTCAGCGGCGCGGTTTTCCACCCATAAGAGGAGCGCGAAAAGCGCAATTGCAATTCCGATCAATAACCAGCTTGCGGCTGTGCCCAAGTCCATCAGTCCAAGAAGAAGGAGCACGATGCTGGATGTAAGCAGGACGGCTCCAGCATAATCCACCGCAGGCCGTACCTGACTTCGCGGATGGTCCACCCACGCAAACCCAACCAACCCTGCTGCGAGCAAGCCAGGGATGATGTTTACGAGGAAGACCCAATGCCACGAAAGTTGGTCAACAATGAAGCCGCCCAATAGCGGCCCGGCAATGGATGAGACGCCCCACACGCCCGAAAAGAATCCCTGCATTTTGGCACGCTGTTCAAGTGTGAACATTTCACCGATGAGGATGAAGGCAAGCGGTGCAATGCCGCCTGCGCCGATGCCCTGCAAGGCGCGCGCAAAGATGAGTTGCGGCATACTTTGCGCCTGACCGCATAGAACGGAGCCGGTCAGGAACAAGGTCATTGCAGCGAGGTAGATATTGCGCCGTCCATACAGGTCTGAGAGCTTTCCGTATAACGGGACAGTAGTGGTGGAAGCCAGCATAAAAGCGGAGAAGACCCACGAGTAATGTTCCAACCCGCCGAGCTGCCCCACAATGGTCGGCATGGCGGTTGCTACAACAGTCGATTCCATCGAAGCAAGGAACAGGCTGAGCATGATGCCAATAGTGACAAGAATAATTCGGTTGCGTGACATAAGAACCTTTCAACGTGAACTGGAAATGGAAAAATCAATCATACCCCCGCTTGGATAATTTGAGACTACGCTTCCCACTCCGCCGTGAGTTGGTTGCGTTCCAAAAAAACTGTCCCCGCTGACAGTGTGAGACCCTGCGATGAAATATTATTTTACTGATGTTGTGTGGTTTCCTCGTAACGCGAATATGTCGCTCCCCGAAAAAAACCCCCCCCCCCCCCCCCAAGTGTTTTTACCCAAATACCCGCCAGGGAAAATTCTTTTGGCGATCTCGCTTTTTATTCTTTCCATTGTGCGGCTGGCTTGAGTTTGGAGTTCTGCCGAGATCAACCCTTCGGCGATCGCGCTCGTAAATTCATCACGATCCAGCTCTAGATAGCGATGATCGGGAGTGATCCACAAGTCGAGGATCAGGTCAGTAAGTAAATATTCACCGCCGTTTCTTTGCAAAGGCGTGACGATATCACAGTAATACCCAAGAACCTTATTCGTTTCATCCCGATATTCCACGATGCTGAAGAATTCCCCATAAAAGTGATATTTGCAAACGCTGTAAATTCTGTGGTGTTGGGATATCCGCCCCTGCCCTTGAAATCTTTCAGACATTCGTAAACTGACGGCTTCAGGCACAATGGAAAATGTTTTCAGACGAATTCCATCATCGTCCACCAAGCCCTCGGTGTACGATCTTTCAGGTTTTCCCAGCCTGGATAAATGAATGGTTATTTGCGGGAGATCGCCGTTCATTGTGTGACCGTGAGCCGCCTCTCAACTTTTTAACCAGCTCAAAGCGGATTCGTGATCGAAAAAAACGGATACAGAATACCCATTGTTCCTGCACACGGTTTCAAAGAAGGCCATGTCTTCCTGCATTGTATTGGGAACCACTACGGCCATTCGAAAATTGTAGGGAATATTCAATTCCTTGTACCTCTTGGGTAGATCGTAAATTTCAAGGGTGCTGAGTGAAATCCCATCGGCTTTGCTATGGTCCAGAAGACAGCGCAGATATTTATGTTCCTTGAGAACTTTCCAGCCTTCGGCTCTCATCCTGTCCGCTGAGGGAAGATCAAGCACGCCTTCCGTTTTGACGACAAGGATTTTATCAATCGTATTGTGGATAAGTTCCCATTTCATATTGGCCTCACTGTTCGGATCTTGCTCCCGCTTTTTTCTTTTTCCCTTTGGCGGCCGCTCTTTCCAGATTTTCCTTTACCCTGAATGTGACAATCTTTCCAACCAAACTGTAGGGAATTGGTTGATCCAGCGGAAATTTAACCGAACCCTTTGCACCCTCATAGACGGAAAGTTCCTTTTTGAATTTTTCGATTCCTGTCGGTGTAGGGTAGAACCCAATATGAGTTTTAAAGGCAGCAAAATGCACCAGGTTGCCATGGAACGTAAAAGTGGGGATCTGGTAGTTGATCGTCTCTTCCGCATTGGGCGCGGCTTTTCGTATGGTGGCTCTTATCTTTTCCAGAATTTCTTGAATATCTTTTGGAAAAGCGGAGATGTATTCATCAATCGTTTTTGGAGATGCCATAATTTACCTCTTATTTTGCGGCTGCCTGTCTTTGCAGGCGGATGATGATGATCAATTGCAGAAAGATCATGAACGCAGTGCCATAAGCAGATGCGATATGCGCGGCATGAATGGTTCGCGCGAATTGCGATTGGATTTCCGGTGTGGCAGCGTTCGTAATAAACCGATCCGCAAGCGGAATGATATAGAAAACCCCATAGAAGACGAGCGGCGCATTGGTGACAAAGATCAGGTAACGAAGGTATCCTGAAATTTCCTTGATGGTCAATTGCAGCGTCATGGACAGCAGCATGGTCAAAATAACGATCTTGATCATCCAGGTCATTGACCCAAAAACCACCGTATAGTAGGCGATGATGGATGAGAGAATAGGCGCGGGAATCACGTTCGTAGTAATGCCAGAGGCAAGCGAATCTGCCATCAACAGAAACCAGTGCATGCAGAAGATAAAACTGGCGGAACTCAGGAGCAGGGGGGGAACAATGGAGCGAATAACTGACTTTGCCGGGCCGGGATGATTTTGCATGAATGTTATCTCCAAGGTGAATTATGACTGCCGATAATTATAAACCTGCCTAATGAAACTGTAATCTTACTCTCACGTTCCCGCACAGACCCGCCCAATCGTTTGTGGGTATAATCCCACGCATGGACTTTTTCTTCCCCGAAGACAACCTAACCCGCGCAGTCCCAGAAGAAACAAAGATTGTCACCCTCTCCGCACAGCCATATCCCGATGGCCGCCGTTTGCGCGTCAACCTCGAAGTCACACCCTTTCAAAAACGCCCCTACATCGAAGTCACCCTCCACAACGCAGATGGGGATGAAGTCGCCTCCACCAACATTGTCGAACCCATGAGCTGGAAACTTGAATTCACCATGCACCTGCGCGGCGAACTCAGGAATCCCTACACCCTCAACGCGCGATTGTATTATCCCGATGGACCTTCCGCCGAAGCGCCTCAATTCTCTTTTGATATGGAGCCGCCTCAGACTCCGCCCGCAGCTGATTCTGCTTAATTGACATTCCCCATGCCCTTGTATTTTTCTGCTCATCCAGCAAGAATAGTAGCTGTTTTAACTCTGGCAGTTTCCCTGCTTATCGGCTGCTCCCAACCCACAGATGTTCTTCCCCTCATCTCCGAAAATTCTCCCGAACCGGCTGCCATAGAATCCACCAGCACCCCCGTGGATGTTCAATTCAACGGCGAAGACGACGGCACCATCTACCTCTCCATTGAAGAGAACGGATACGCTCACCTTTTTGTCATCCAGCCGCAAGGCCTCCCGCTCACGCGCATCACCACTGGTCAGTCGAACGACATCGCCCCCGCCCTCAGCCCCGACCGTACCCAGCTTGCCTTTTCCTCAGACCGCACCGGCTACTGGGACCTCTACGTCATGAACCTGCAAACAGGTGATGTAGTCCAGGTCACTAACTCACCCGAATACGACTCAGCACCCTCATGGTCACCCGATGGAGAATGGCTGGTCTACGAAACCTATCTCAACGAAAATTTGGAAGTCTCCGTCGTCTCAGTCAATGATCGCTCCGCGGAGATCATCCCCCTCACACAGAACTCCGCATCCGACCATTCCCCCGTCTGGGCGCCGGATGGCAGGCATGTCGCTTTCATCTCCACCCGCGGCGGCGACAGTGACGTCTGGCTCGCCAGCCTCGACCTCGCAGGCGATGACCGCTATCAAAACCTCAGCAACACCCCCTTCGCCTCCGAAAATTATCCCGTCTGGAACAAGGACGGCTCGAAATTATTATGGTCTTCCACCTCGCAGACAGTCGGCTACAGCGGCTTATATATTTGGGATGCCAATGACCCCAACCGCGCGTCCTACTGGATCGGTGACGGCCTCATCGGCGCATGGGATGAAACCTCTCAAAGGGTCATCGCCATCACCGCTGCTCCCAATCAATACTATATAACTTCCTACGATCTGCAAGGCAGACTCCTGCTCGCGCCTTCTCCATTAAGTGGCCGCGTCCGTGGATTGACATGGGGCCTCACCGAACTTCCAAATCCCCTGCCAAATTCCTTCACTCTGGCTGCTAATGACGCGCCTCCCATTTTATGGTCACCCGTCGTGACTCCTGGCGCTGAAGTGCCCGGTCAACGTTGGTACGTCGTCCCTGTGGCAGATGTGCAGGCTCCCTACCCGCAGCTTCACGATCTCGTGGATGAGTCCTTTCTCGCTTTGCGTAACCGCGTCACGCTGGAAGCTGGTTGGGATGCACTAGCCAGTTTGGAAAATGCCTTCGTCCCGCTCACCACCAGCCTTGAACCCGGCATGGAAGAGGATTGGCTTTACACAGGCCGGGCCTTCGCCATCAACTCCCTCATGGCCAATGCTGGTTGGATGGTCACCCTGCGCGAGGACATCGGCGCACAAACCTACTGGCGCGTCTACATCCGCTGTTGGGTGCAGGACGGTTCCGTGGGGGAACCCATCCACAACGCGCCGTGGAATTTGAGCGCCCGCTATGAACTTGACCCCCGCACCTACGAACAGGGCGGCGAATATTCATCCGTGCCCTCGGGTTACTGGCTGGATGTAACCTCTCTCGCCTCTTCCTACGGTTGGGAGCGAATTCCCGCACTGCCAAATTGGCGCACTTTTTATAATGGCGCCCGCTTCACTGAATTTGCGATGACCAGTGGAATGACCTGGTATGAAGCCATGCAGGAACTCTATCCCATCGAAGCGCTCATCACCCCAACCCGCGTGCTGGCCCCCTCCCTCACCCCAACCAACACGGCCACGAACACGCCCACACCGCGTCCCACCCGCACCCCGCGTCTGACTCTCACTCCGTCCCTGTCTCCTACCGTCACATCGACACCGATGCCGCCAACCGCTACACCTACGCCTCCAACGGTTATTCCGTAAATTAAGAGGATGCGTCGCACCTGATTGGACTCTGCCTGCTTAATTGGAAACTACCACCCATCTGGTGCGACACACTTATCCAACCTCGAAGGCGATGTGTTGAGCCTGCCGAAACAAGTGAAATGATTCTGGATCCAACGCAGAATTCCCAAAACCCCGAAGGGGTGAAACGATTATAGAAGTGGCGAAAGTATTTTCCTAACCCCGAAGGGGTGATATGGCTTTTTATCAGAAAATGAAACTCAACAAAACGCTCATCCCCGTTTTACTGTTAATCCTCTCTGCCTGCTCGAATGTTGAGGTGGGTGGAGTCACTCCAACGCCGGTAATTGCTCTCGTGGCAGACCAGCCGCAGGTCACGTTTGAAGCGGAGACTGCTCCATCGCCAGTGCCGTTTCAATTTAGTCTTCCCACCCCGGGTGCGGAACCTGTTTCGGCGTGGCGTCCTCCCCTGTACCCAATTCCGTGGGCCATGTCTCCCTATGACCATTTTTATTTTGCCCGCCCCATCGCCGCGGATCAGGTGAACTGGCCTTCCGCAGATTATCGCTACGGCGGTGTTTTCTTCGGGCGCAACATCGTTCACACCGGCGTGGATATTCCCACTCCCGAAGGCACGCCCATCCTGGCTGCGGGTCCCGGCACTGTGGTGTGGACGGGTTGGGGCTTATTCAGTGAAACTCCCGGCAATCAAGATGACCCCTACGGGCTGGCTGTTGCCATTCGCCACGACTTTGGACATAACGACCAGCAGCTTTATACGGTGTATGCCCACATGAGTTTGATGAACGTGATCAAGGGGCAGCATGTGGAAACGGGGGAGGTGATCGGTTTTGTGGGAGCCACGGGCGCTACCACAGGCCCGCACGTCCACTTTGAAGTGCGCTTTCCCGGCAACTCTTTCTTTTATACCTACAACCCCGAGCTGTGGATTGCTCCTCCGCAAGGCTGGGGTGTGTTGGTTGGCCGTGTGATGAACGACAAGGGTGAGTTGATCCAACAGTTGAAAGTGGATGTGAGGTCGGAAGCAACGAATAAATTATTTGAAGCCCGCACCTACGGCAAAGGCGGTGCGGTCAATGCCGACCCGTATTATCAGGAGAATCTGGCTTTGGGTGATTTGCCCGCTGGTGTTTACAAAGTTTCGTTCCGCTATGCGGATGAAGACCGTGACAGGCAAACCTGGGTGGAGATTTTCCCCGGGCAGGTTTCGTATTTTAAGTTCGATGGAAAGAACGGTTTTAGCACCGAGCGGCCCCCCGCTCCCACGCTGGACTTTTTACCCTTTGCCATTACCGCCACGCCTCCCCCATAACCTGAGACCTGGCACCTCGAACCTGACACCTTCTTCTTCCCTTGACGCACTGAACATCTGTGCTATACTCTCGCAACATACATTTTTCAACCTTATACACCTGTACTGGAGAAATAAACAATGGCCCGAAAACCCCGTTCAACTGAACAACCCACCGAATCTCACAACTCAAATTCCAATATGGACTCTGCCAAGCGCGCCATGCTTGATAAAGCCGTTGGCGATATTATCAAGAATTTTGGCGAAGGCTCCATCATGCCTCTTGGCAAGGCGCAAGCCATGGTCACCGAAGTCTTCCCGACCGGTTCCCTCTCCCTCGATATTGCTCTCGGAGTAGGCGGAGTTCCGCGCGGACGCATCATGGAAATTTACGGGCCAGAGTCCTCTGGTAAAACCACCCTCTGCCAGCACATCGTTGCCGAAGCTCAAAAGGCTGGCGGCACTGCGGCTTTTATTGATATGGAACATGCTCTCGACCCCGTGTACGCCGCCCGTGTCGGTGTGGATATTGATAACCTGCTCGTCTCCCAGCCCGATACCGGTGAACAGGCGCTCGAGATCGTTGAAACCCTCGTTCGCTCCGGCGCGGTGGATGTTGTCGTCATCGATTCCGTCGCTGCTCTCGTACCCCGCTCCGAAATCGAAGGCGACATGGGCGATGCCACCATGGGTGTGCAGGCCCGTCTCATGTCTCAGGCGCTCCGCAAACTATCCGGCGCCATCAACCAGACCAAAACCGCCGTCATCTTCACCAACCAACTCCGCCAGAAGATCGGCGTCATGTTCGGAAATCCTGAAACCACCACGGGCGGTCAGGCACTCAAGTTCTACGCCTCCATTCGCCTCGATGTCCGCCGCATTCAATCCATCAAAGTCGGTGAAGAAGTCATCGGCAACCGCACCCGCGTCAAAGTCGTCAAGAACAAAGTTGCCCCGCCGTTCCGCGTGGCTGAGTTCGACATCATGTTCAACGAAGGCATCTCAAAGGCTGGTGATGTCCTCGACCTTGCAACCAAGTTCGAGGTAGTCACGAAGCGCGGCGCGTTCTTCTCCTATGGCGATATCCGTCTCGGTCAGGGACGCGAGAACGCCAAGGATTTCCTGCGCGCCAATCCCGACCTGATGGGCGAGATCGAAGCCGTCATCCGTACTAAATCGATGACCGGTGAAATTGCCCTCCCGCTCGACATGGGCGGCAGCCTTGCGGAAGATGCTCCCGGGGCGGCTGAAGAAGAAGTGTAATAAAATGAATGGACACGGAAACGTGTCCATTTTTCTTATGACCAAGCAACGCCTCTTTCTTAACCTTTGCCTGATTCTGCTCACAAGCATTTTCTCCCTTTGGGCGTGTGCGCCTCAATCCACGCCCACGCCATTCCGCCCGCCTACAGCTGCTCCGCCCACACAGCCTTTACCGACCACCACGCCCATCCCGGCATTGTTCACGCCTTTCCCAACCCCCACGATCACAGTCACCGCCACATCCGGCCCCTGTACCGACAATCTCTCTTTCCTCGATGACATCACCGTGGACGATGGCACATCCTTCCTCCCCAGCGCATCCATTGATAAACAATGGCTCGTCCAAAACAGTGGTACCTGCAACTGGGACTTAACCTACCGTGTAAAGTGGGTCGGCGGTGACCCAATGGGCGCCGTGCAGGAGCAGTCCCTTTACCCCGCCCGCGCGGGCACGCAAGCCACACTGCGCATGACCTTTACCGCCCCTGCCGAGTCAGGCTCCTACGAATCAGCATGGCAGGCTGTTGACCCCAATGGGAATTTCTTTGGTGATTTGATATTTATCAAAATTGTTGTATCACCATAGAGTATCTACCACGGAAATCACAGGTTTTACAAATATTTTTTATGGATTTTCTCTGCGCTCTCTGTGTCTCTGTGGCGAAAAATTAGAAATAGTTGGAGTTGCCATGCCCACACAAACCGAATTTCCCGTTGTCTTTGAAAGCCTCAGATCCATCCTCAAGCCGTATGCCAAAAAGCTGGCTGTCAAAGTTGACACAGCAGAGGGATATTCCCTTGAAGGTCCGTATAGTGAGAAGTGGAAAAAGGAATTATTCTTTGGCGCGGTGCAGATCAAAAAGAATTATGTCTCTTTTTATCTGATGCCTGTTTATATGTTCCCCGACCTGCTCAAGGGAATTTCCCCCGAACTCAAAAAGCACATGCAGGGAAAATCCTGCTTCAACTTCAAGAAGATCGAAAAATCCCTGTTCGCGGAGTTAAGTCAACTCACGAAGCAGGGATTTGAACGGTTTATAAAGGGCGAGCATTCGTAACCTCGTCATTGCGAGGTCAATGATTTTTCGCCCGAAGCAATCTCGCTCACGATGTGGGGGGGGGCGGCCCCCCCCCGCGCGCCCCCCCCCCCCGGCGGCCGGGAGCAAGAGCGCTCCTCGCATTGACGATGGGCCGCTTAATTCACGCTCATAAACCCAAACAACTTCCACATGCCGCGCATGAATTTGTGACCACCGTCGGGATTGAGATATTGATTCGGGCATGAGCCGGGGATGACTGCGATGCCATTCGCTTTGCACACATCCACAGCGGAGGGGGAGACGCTGGTCATGCCTTTTGCCAGACCGGGCTTTGTGCCCATCATGCAATGCATCCACACGTGTTTGATTCCCAGGTCCACGCACTGGCTGACGATCAGGTCAGTTACCTTCGGGCTGGCGAGGATGAAAACTGCATCCACTTTTTCAGGGATGGATTTTAAGTCAGGGTAGCATTTGTCGCCTTCAAACGTATCAATCCGCGGGTTGACGGCGAACACCTGATACCCGCTCTCCTTGAATTTTTTGTACCCCAAATTACAACCTGTGTCGCGCTTATCCGATACACCGACCACGGCGATCTTCTTCTGCGCGAGGAAACCCTGAACCATAGTATCAAGCTTTGACATACGAATTCTCCTTTAGGAAAAGAAACCTGATGGATTCATTTAAATTAGAAATGTTTTCCGCCAGAAAAATTATACGTATTCCTGATGTAGATTCAAGATGACAAATATCATTTCACGAAAATATAAAGCCAGTTGGTTTAACGTGGAAAGGTTAAAAGAACACCTTGCTGAAATGCAAGCGTGGTAGCCGTTGTAATCATCCTGCAAGGCTTCTGTTTCTTGTATAGTGCTATAGTGATTTCAGTAAAAACATCCGATAAAGGCAAACCCGGTGAAAACCGGCGACGCAAAGCCATGGGTCTACCGTCACTGAAAAGTGACCACGACCGCCAGGCCGCCGAAGATCACAATTTGTTTTAGTGATGTTTGGCCTGGCTTATCACAAGTCAGGCTTTTTTTATCCGGATGGCTGATCAATCCTCGAAAATTTTGTTTTACTAGCGCAAACCCGGCAGAACCTGGATTTGCAAAAAAGGAGAAAAGCCATGTTACGCAATTTCAAAGTTCTGTTCGTTGTAATCGTTGTGGTCATCCTCTCTGCCGCTACTTATGCCTTTGCTGCTGCAAACACCGTCCCAGATACTAAGGCGGGTGATGGTACAGGCACAGTCAGCGGTTATACAGTGACAGATGTTGTCTACACGTTGAATGCAACCACCCCAACCACACTTGATAGCGTGTCATTTGACCTAGGCGCTGCCGCGGCCACGGGTAAAGTCAAGGCCCAACTTGTTGCCACTACCGGTACCTGGTATACCTGCACTCAGGTCGGAGTTACCACAGTCTGGACCTGTGACACCAGTGGTCTGACCGCTTCGAGCATTGACCAGTTACGTGTGGTTGCCGCCAGCAACTAACCTGATCCACGATCAAAGTAGTCAGGCCTGCTCATGGATGGTATCCCGTTTCTGAAGGTATATGGGATGAACCGTGGGCAGGCCTGAGCTTTAAAATCCAAGTCATGCGAGCAACCAGACGCCAGTCCTCGATCTTCACCACCATATTATCCTTATTTATTTTTGGGATGGTCTGGCTGGCGCTTGGTCCCACTCAGTTGGGCGGCTCGGCCACCTACGTGATTGTGGACGGCAACAGCATGGAGCCGCATTTTCATCTCGGGGACCTCGTGCTCGTTCGGAAGGAATCAGGCTACGGCGAGGGCGATGCGGTTGTTTATCAGAATGCGCAAATGGGCCGGTATGTTTTCCATCGCATTGTTGGAACTGAATTGGGCCATTTTATTTTACAAGGCGATAATAACTCATGGCTGGATTCATACCAGCCTGTGCAGGATGAGATTGTTGGAAAGTTATGGGTGCATATCCCAAAACTTGGCAAGGTGGTCGAGTGGGTGCGTGTGCCGATCAATATGGCGCTCGCGGTCGCTTTACTGGGAGGTGTTGTGATGTCTGGCATGGTCACTAAACCGACTAAAAATGGAAAAGCGGGAAACAAGCCGTCGAAAAATTTTGGAGGAATGAAGGAAGGTGGATTATATTTGTTCGCATTCCTTGTCCTTGCATTTTTGGGGTTATCGATTTTTTCCTTCACTCGTCCGCTCACCACTTCTTCAGCAAATATCCCATATCAACAGGAAGGTCGTTTTTTCTACTCAGCAACTGGAACACCTGGAATTTACGATACAGAACTGGTCCGTTCCGGCGAACCGGTCTTTCCCAAGTTAACTTGTTTTCTCAATTTGGGGTTTACCTACAACTTGGTGGCTGATCAATTGCAGGGAGCGGCAGGCAGCCACCAGTTATATGCGCGCGTGTCGGATGACCAAAGCGGCTGGATGCGTACGATCCCATTGAATCCCCAAACGGGTTTCAGTGGTATGACCTATTTCAGCATGGCTACCCTTGATCTGTGTCAGGTGGAGACCCTGATAACCATGGTGGAGAAGGAAACAGGCCTGCACGCAAGTACCTACACTCTTGAAATTGTTGCTGATGTAGCTGTGACTGGCTTGATTGCAGGCAGCCCGATCAAGGATACGTTCGTTCCCAGCCTTGTCTTTAAATTTGACAAAGTGCATCTCTACCTTGCCAGTGATGACCCGCAGGTGGATTCTTTATATTCATTGAAAGAAGGGGTAGCAGGCAGCGCTGATTTACAAGTAAATACATTTACGGTTTTTGGTATGAGTTTTACGGTGCTTAGCATTCGAGTGCTCGCATTGCTGGGGTTTGGGTTCTCCCTAATGGGGTTATCTGCCATCGGATTAAATCTGTATCGCACAGCACAGCAAAGCCCAGATGCTCTCATCCAATTAAAGTATGGCGGTATGTTGGTGGATGTGTATGAGCAAAACCTTGCGCCCACTACATCAACGGTTGACGTGACTACAATCGATAATCTTGCCAAACTTGCCGAACGGCACGGGACCATGATCCTGCACATGTCCCGCAATTTCCTGCACTATTATCTGGTGCAAGCCAACAACATTACATACCGTCATGTGATCAGCATTGGCAAAAAAGGGGAAATTGAAACCGCGCCGGTTAGTGAAGAAGTCGAAATTACATCTGTCCGTGATGAAGTTGATTTTGTACTTACAGAACCGGAACCAGCGCGGAATGAATCGCTGCAAACTGCTGCTTCCAATCATGACAGTATCAAGCATGAAACACAGGCAGATCGACACAATTCTTTGGAAACTGAAATTGAGCTTGTTTGGCAAAGGATACAAAGTGAAGCATCAAATTACCTGGCCAATCATGTGGAAGATCGAACTTCTGACTATGTGCCAGTAAACCACGATATGACTGAATATGTCATCCAGACTTGTGAAATTGGATTTTCCATATCCGAGCCGGAGGATGCAGTGGTATTAAGAAAGATCAAATTATGAAATTATCCCACCCGCTTCAACTTCTAACCGTTGGTCTGGTTGCGCTCATCTTATTCAGCTCGGTGACAGCGGTGGCCGCCACCAACACCATTCCGACCACTCGGCTTGATGCTGCCGTGTCATCTGTCGATATCAATGATCTCAAGCCTTCGGCTTGCGCAGGCTTGTTTCTCACGAACCTTATCACCGGCGCAGGGACATTGACCGGCTCCGCAGGCAATGACCTCATCATCGGCAGCGCTGGGTTGGATGCGATAGACGGCCTCGGTGGAGACGATTGCATTCTCGGCGGTGGCGGGGATGATCAACTCATCGGCGGAGATGGAAGTGATGTCTGTATCGGCGGCCCGGAGACTGATACATTTATGACTTGTGAAGGAGAAAGCCAATAGTAGGATCATGGGGCATGGCGTATGGGCGAATATTCAAATTCGCCAGTTTTTTATTGTCAACTTCATATAATGCCTAGGGCCACAAATTGCGCTTTTTCAGAAAGGAAAAGCGCAATTTGTGGCTACTCTGGGTATACTTGGCTTATGACTATCCATAACGCATACAACGAATGGGCGGATATCTATGACTCGAACGAAAACCTGACCCGTGATCTTGACCAAAAAGTGACCTATGATATTCTCATAGGTCAGCACTTTGAGTCCATTCTTGAGCTTGGGTGTGGGACAGGTAAAAACACAACACTCCTTGTCCAGGTCGGGATGAGTGTTCATGCGCTGGATTTTTCAGAGGGAATGATCGGGAAAGCCAAAGAGAAGGTAAAAGCGGACCATGTCCGCTTTTCGATGGCTGATCTGACGAAGCGTTGGCCTTGTGAAGAGAATGCGTATGACCTCATCGTCTGTAACCTTGTCTTGGAACATATCGAAGACTTGAGCCACATCTTCTCTGAAGCAGCACGGACTTTGCAGCCGAATGGCAGGTTCTTCATCAATGAACTGCATCCCTTCAAGCAATATGGCGGAACAAAAGCCAGGTTTGAAAGAGGGGAAAATATCATTGAGGTGGATGTCTTTGTGCATCACATTTCAGAGTTCACGAATGCGGCAGACGCCAACGGATTGAAATTGGTCAAGCTGAACGAATACTGGCATGAACTAGATGAGAACAAACCGCCCCGGCTGGTTTCCTTTTTCTTTGAGAAGCCATAGGGTTACAGATATTTTTCTTACAAAACTCTTATCGTAGAGTTGATACTTACGAATTAAAATTTTTCAAAAATCAGAACACCTAATTTTAGGAGGCAAGCATGACAGAGCCAACAGACACACAACAATATTCATTCAAAGCAGAGACCAAACAGCTGCTTAATATTCTCATCCACTCCCTGTATAAAGAGCGGGAGGTTTTTCTGCGTGAGTTGCTTTCCAACGCGTCGGATGCGCTCAACCGCCTGCGCTTTGAGACGGTGACCAACCGTGATGTGCTTGACTTGAACGCCGAGTTGAAGATCCACATTACCCTGGATAAAGACTCGCGCATGCTCACCATTCAGGATACGGGTATCGGTATGACCAAGGATGAGGTCATCGAAAACCTTGGAACCATTGCCCAATCTGGTGCGCGCAAATTTATTGAAGCGACAAAGGATAAGAACACCGACCTGACCAGCGTCATCGGTCAGTTTGGCGTAGGATTTTATTCCGTGTTCATGGTGGCAGAGTGGGTGAGGGTCACTTCGCGTTCGTTCAGGAAAGATGACGAAGCGGTGATGTGGTATGCCACAGGTGAGGACAACTATCAGATCGGGCACACAGATATGAGCGAGAGGGGAACGAAGATCGAGATCAAGCTCAAAGAGGATGCCGCTGAATTCGCGGAGGAATATCGCCTTAAGAATATCATCCACAAACATTCGGATTACATTGGTTTCCCGATTTATATTGGCGAAGCAAAAGAGGCGGTCAATAAGCAAACCTCTTTGTGGCGCACCTCGAAGCAGGAAGTGACCGAGGAGCAGTACACGGAGTTTTACCGCCAGACCACGCTGGATTTTGAAGACCCGCTGCTGCACATTCACATGGCCACCGATGCGCCCGTGCAGTTGTATGCGCTGCTGTATGTTGCTTCCAAGGCGGAGCGCGGAGTGTTCTCGCTGCGAAAAGATGATGGCCTGAAGTTGTACACGCGCAATATTTTGATCGACGAATATAACAAGGATCTGCTGCCCGAATATTTGCGCTTTGTGCAAGGCGTAGTGGACTCGGAAGACTTGCCGCTCAATGTCTCCCGTGAAACTGTTCAGTCAAGTGGACTGATGCCCAAGCTGAAAAAGGTTCTAACAAACCAGGTCATGCGCGAGTTGGAAAACCTTGCGAAGAATAATGCCGAGAAATATCAGGCGTTCTGGCAGGAGTTCGGCTTGTACTTGAAACAAGGAATAGCCTCCAACCCCGTGGATGCCGATACGATCAATCCGCTGCTGCGCTTCAAGACGAATTTGAATCCTGAAACGTGGTCTTCTTTGGAAGAATATGTTTCGCGCATGAAAGAGGGGCAGAAGGAAATTTATTACATCGTGGGCGAGGACTCGAAGTCTGTGCTGCGCAGCCCGCATTTGGATTACTTCCACTCGTTGGGGACGGAAGTGCTGCTGCTGACTGACCCGATGGATTCGTTCATGCTGATGGGCTTGCACAAGTATAAAGATTTTGACTTGAAGAACGTGGCGCAGGCTGAAGTGGATACGACCCAGAAGCCGAAGGACCAGCCCGAAGCAGAGAAGATCGCAGACATAGATTTCAATTCACTGGTGGAGCATTTCAAGCAGGTGCTGGGTGAGCGCGTGGCGGATGTGCGTGCCAGCACGCGCTTGTATCAGTCTGTGGCGCGTTTGGCAGATGCAGATGCGAATGCCAACCCTGAGTTGCAGCGTGTGTATAAATATCTGGGCAAGGAATATGAAATTCCAAAGAAGGTCTTGGAATTGAATCCGTCGCACACAATGTTGAAAGACTTGCTCAATTTAGAGGCTGGCTCGGAGTTGCAGAACATCATCATCGAGCAGATCTACGACAGCTCGTTGCTGGTGGAGGGATTACATCCCGACCCATCGAGTATGGCTTCACGGGTTCAGCAGATCATGGAAGCGGCGTTGAAACAGAAGTCTGGATAGAAAAACAAACTCACCCTGAATTTCAGGGTGAGTTTGTTTTAGGGACTATCACTGCCAGATAAATCTCACGGTATTACCAGTTGAAGTTCAGTCCGCTGCAATGCGGACAGTAGGTGATGCCGTCTTCGAGCAGGTTTTTCCCACAGTTGGCACAGCGGAATTTGGGCTTCGAGATGTGCTTCGCAATGAATTTTGCATCATCCAAGCGGACACCAAAGGTCATGCGCAGGACGAACATGGCGTCTATATTTCTGTTGATGCGGGAAAGCCGTACTGCTTCTGCTGGAACACCATTATCTAGCTCGTCGGGCAGGGTGATGCTGAGGTTACAGGGATGGCAGTAATACGTCTCGGCCATGTTTATTTGCGTTTGACATCCAATATTGCGATCTTGGTGGAATGATTGAATGGGCTCGGGTCGGTGATGGGGCTGCCAACGGGGTTATAGCCTGTGAAATCTTCGGGGACGGAGATCAGCTCTCTGATCTTCAGGTAGCCGTCTTTGCAAAGCTCTTCAAGCGTTTGCATGTATTCATTTCCGCTCACATACAACGCGTTGTTGATAGCGATGAGATAGCCGCCATCGTTGATGAGCGGACGGACTTTATTAATGAGGCGCGCACTTTCTTTTTCCTGATCGACCCGTCCTTTGGATGTGGTGGAAAAGAATGGGGGATCGATGATGACACAGTCAAAGAAGGTGTTGTTGCGTTTTAGGTTGCTGACCTGCTCGAAGAAATCCCTTGAGATAAAATTCCCTTTTTGAATGGGGAAGCCGTTGAGCGAGTAGGATGTCTTTGCGATGTTGAGAAAGTCTCGGTCGAGGTCAATTTGTACGACGCGGCTGGCTCCGCCTTTGAGGGCGGCAACGCCGAAACTGCCTGTGTAGGCAAACGTATTCAACAGGGATTTGCCTTTTATGTTTTCAATGAGCCATTTGCGCAGGTTGCGGGTATCGAGGTAGAGACTTGCATCGCGATTTAAGGTGAGGTTGATGGAATACCAGACGCCGTGCTCTTTTATTTTTCTGTCCAATTCGGTGCCGAATAAAAGTTTTCCGCGCTTCTCTTCCTGATTTGAGCTGTTCCGTGTTTTGACGATTCCTGCGCGCACCCAGGGCAGGGATGCGGTTAAGAATTCCTGTGCTTCCTGCACGAGGGCTGCGCCGTCTTCGGGATTGTCTGCATAGTTGTAGATGACGGCGGTGGCTGCGTAGATGTCGATGATGAGATCGGGGCAGCCTTCGCTGAATCCGTTGAAGAGGCGGAAGGCTGATTCGTTTTTAGGATCAATTGTCGGGGCGCGTGAAGCGAGGGCTTTTTCGAGCAGGGAGGTCACGGGGGTCGAGGTCATATCCTGATTGTACTTGATGCCAAAGGCTTATTCGATCCACGGTAAAGTGACGGTGAAACTGCTGCCTTCACCGAGTACGCTTTGCACGCTAATGGTTCCACCAAAGAGTTCGATGAGCTGTTTTGATAACGCCAGACCGAGCCCTGTGCCTTCATAATCGCGCGCGAGGCGGGTATCCAGTTGAGTGAACGGATGGAAGAGATTTGGCAGGTCTTCCGGTTTGATGCCGATGCCGGTATCCCGAACCACGATCTTGACGCATTTGTTTTTCTGATCTCCTGAAACATCAATTCCGATCTTTCCGCCGGCGGGTGTGAATTTAATGGCATTGCTAAACAGATTAAGAAGGATCTGTTGCACGCGAAATTCATCTGTCTGGATCATGATGTTCTCTGGCGTGATGGAAAGATCGACCTGCAATTGCTTCTTTTCACAGGAACTGGCTGTGACTTTTAGAATGGAGCGGCAGACATCTTGCAGGGAACAGGGCGTCATCGTCAGTGAAATATTTCCGTTCTGCAGCTTTGAGAGATCGAGAATATTGTTGAGTAATTTTGTTAAATTCTCTCCACTGTTTTCGATGGATGTAACGGCTTTGGCTTGTTTTTCATTCAGCGGCCCATACACCTCTTCTTCAAGCAACTGTGCGGATCCGAGCATGATGTTCAGCGGGGTGCGCAATTCATGTCCCATAATGGCTAGGAATTGATCTTTTACCTGCGCTGCTATTTCGAGTGAAGCAATGGCAGTTTGTAACTCTGCGGTGCGTTCACGCACGCGATTTTCCAATTCTTCGTGGGCGGCTCGCAATTCGGCTTCGGCTTTTTTGCGGGCGGTGACATCGCGCCCAAAGATCAATACACATTCCTCACCTGCGATGGTGGTACGACCCATGGAGGCTTGCATGAAACCAACCCGCCCTGTTTTGGTATGGAACTTTTTCTCAAAATTGGGTACCTGACCTTTCTCGCGAATGATCTTGTTTAGTTCATCTCTTTCAGTAGTGTCATCTTCCCACAGGTTAAGTTCTTTGCTTGTGCGCCCGATGACCTGCCCGCGGCTTAATTCAAAGGCGGAGCAAAACGCATCATTGACATCGATATATACATCGTCCGAGATTCGGGCGATGCTGATGGCTTCCTGGCTGGAGTGGAAGGCGGTGGAGAAGCGCTCTTCGCTTTCGATCAATTTTTCTTCGGCCTGTTTCTTTTTGGTGACATCGTGAATGATGGAAAAGAGTACCGGCCTGCCTTTCATTTGAATGGGCGAGGAGTGTACTTCCACGGTACGCATCTCTCCACTTTTCAGGCGGTGCGGAAAAACGAAGAAATTCCGCTTTTCATCCATGGCAAGCTGGCGTTCAGCGGCAATGGTTTCCGGGGGCAGGGTGTTGATCTGGTCGATGGCCATGCCGCGTAATCCTTCCATGGAGTACCCGTAAAAGTTTTCGGCTGCGGGGTTGGCGTCCAGAATTTTTCCGGTTGCAGGTTCAACGATCATCATCACGGCCTGACTGCGTTCAAACAGCAGACGGAAGCGCTCTTCGCTGTCTCGCAGTTTTTCCTCGGCGGTTTTGCGTTCAGTGATATCACGGGCCACGGAACGGATGCCGTATCCGTTATTCTTTTTGACCGGGAAGCTGATCTGTTCGGCAACCCTTCTTGTTCCGTCTGCCATTATGAATTCAGCAGTTATGATGCAATTGAAAAGAGGGGATTCTCCAGTCTGAATCATTGCAAGCATATGTGTCTTGATTCTCTCTTTATATTCGGGTGTTTGGAGTTCAGGTGGTGTCAACTGCAGCTGGACATCCCAATAGGGACTTCCAAGCACATCCTCCTTTTTTAACCCGGTCAAACTCTCAGCAGCGCGATTCCACTCTGTTACATTGCCGTGTTCATTGATAAATGTGATGCCGTCAAAACTATTTTCAACAAAGCTGCGATATTTCTCTTCACTTTCGACTAGTTTTCTCTCCGCTTCTTTCCGTTCGGTAATATCGCGGACGACGCTTTGAATATGAAGGGGCTTGCCATGCGAGTCGCGCACCAGCTCAACATTGATCTCGACAGAGAAGATGGTCCCATCCTTTTTTTTGAAAAGGCGCTCGTAAAGCGGGATATGTTCGCCTCTCAATAGTTTTTGGATGGTCTGTCTGCTTTTGTTTATTTCAGCAGAAGTTTCATTTACCGAAAGCCCGCGCATTTCTTCCAAGGAATATCCCATCATATCGGCGGCGCGCTGGTTTGCTGCTAAGTGGGCGCCATTAAAATCCAGGATGAAAATGGCATCGTGTGATTGTTCAAAGAGGGCGTGGTAGCGAAGTTCGGCTTCCTCCTTTTCCCTCTCTACCAGCACGCGCTCTGAAATGTCGCGGATAATGGAGCTTGTCAGAACGTTTCCATCCCTGTCTTTGTAACGTATGGAGGAAATTTCACCTGGAAATGTACTGCCATCTTTGCGAATGAAGGTAAGCACACCAAAGAATTTTCCGGTACGATTGAATTCTTCCAATATAATTCCTAATGCCGGATCATTGGTGTCAAAAAAATTATTCTGCCCGGCAAGGATCATTTCCTCTTCGGTCATTCCAGACATGCGGCATGCAGCCGGATTTGCCGCAAAAATAGTGCCATCCGGCGTTGTAATTACGATTGCATCCTGACTGTTTTCAAAGGCCTTGGAGAGGAGTTCCTCGTTTGCATCCAGCTTTTCCTCGGCTATTTTGCGCTCGGTGATGTCCATAAAGGTCGCAATGACCGTGCCTGGGCGGGTGCTGTTTTCCAGAAAAACAGGTTGGGAGTTGATCAAAATCCAGTGCAGGGATCCATCCGGAAGATGGACTCCCATAATCACGTTTCTACAGGGGTTCCCTGTCTGTAAAGTGATCGATGCAGGATGCGTTTCTCCCGGGAAAGGCGAGCCGTCTTCATGGATGGCTCGCCAATTTGGATCAAGCGGGGTCTTGCCATAGATTTGATCAGCGGTTAATCCAAGAACCGCTTCAGCGCTGGCATTGCAGGAGATGATCGCTCCGCTTGAATCGTGTATTACGAGGCCTTCTGACATGGATGCGAAAACAGAGTGATAATGTTCTTCGCTCGCCCGAAGCGCATCTTCGGCTGCCTTGCGCGTGCTGATATCATGGACAATGGATACAATGACCGGCCTGCCATTAACCGTTGTCACTCCAGTGTAGATATCCACATCACGAATCTCGCCGTTCGCCAGGCGGTGGGCATGCTGCAAATGCGTTGCCTCACCGCTCGCGACTTTCTGGACACGGCTGTTGAGATCTTCCGGGGATAGAACAGCCAGGTCTGAAATCTTAAGCGCGGTCAACTCGGAATGGGTGTACCCATAGAAGGCGCAGGCGGCCTGATTTGCATTCAAGATCGCTTTGGTCTCCACGTCAATGACGAGGATGATCGAACTTATCTCCATGAAAAGATTGCTGTAAATCTCTTCGGTTTCTTTACGCACATTTTTGTTTTTCTGAAGCGCGGTAACATTTTCTGAAAAAATACTCACCCCCGTAACAACGCCGTTTTCATCTTTAATGGGGGTATGTTTAATATCAAAATAAGCTTTTTCCCCCGATTCCTCAATCGAATACGCTGATTCTGTAAAATGTTCACCGGCCAGCGCCCGATCCATATTTTGTTTGACAGTTTCACGGTCTTTTTGAACAGATATATATTCCAACAGGGTATGGCCTGTTTCAATAGCAGCGCTGTAGGCTGCCAGCATTCTTTCTTTGTGCCTGCTATTAAAAGCTGTATAACGATAATTTCGGTCTACTGAGAACATACTGCCCGAGTAACTGTCCAGCAGATGCTGCATTCCCCCGATTTGTTCTATTAAATCCATATCTTTCGTTGGGTATTCCAACTTGCCTGATGTAGGTGTGCCTTTTTTAGGGTTTGAATGCATAAGCCAGCTATTTCAACCAAGCTTTCACGTTTGCAGATTTATTCTCCCAAGACTGATTTTATTATAGCCCTATATGCGATTAAACCTACAAAAATATGAATATTAGGTGACAAAAGTGTGACAAATAACATTTCCTCCGTCTGTGGGCAGCCCAATAGAAATATAGCCAGGATCTCAACCAACCACTTCGCGAGATTTTGAAGCCTTTTTTTCAAGCCAGGTGTTGATCACCGCAAGCGACTCTGCCGTCACGTTATGCCCCATGTTGAACTCGTGATATTCGAGATCGGTTCCCAGTTTTTGCAGGGTATCGCGGCTGCGGCGCGCCCAGTCCACGGGCAGCATGGGGTCCTGGATTCCATGAGTGACGAGGAAGGGCTTGCCTTTCACGCCTGCATCGTCAATTTGCAGCCCCGATTCGTGCGGAATATATCCCGATTGCGCGATCACGCCCGCCACACGCTGCGGCTTGATGAGCGCATAAGACATCGAGACAATGCTCCCCTGACTGAACCCTAGCAGGTATAGTTTATTTTTATCAACGGGATAATTTGCAATGATCTCGTCAATGAACTTGTCCAGTGTATTGAGCGCGTTCGCCAACCGCGTTGGGTCTGGCTTGCCAACCTGTGTGATCTGAAACCATTCATACGAATCGGGGCCAAGCGTAAACGTGCCGCGCGGGCTGATCCATAGAAAATTCTTTGGCAGATAATCCGCAAGGCCAAGCAGGTCGCTTTCGTTGCTGCCGCGTCCATGCAGGGCGAGAATGGTCGGGAAAACAGAATCAGCTTCCGGCGAGTCCTGAGCGGCTGTCGCAGGGGAAGCGGGGAATTGCGTCAAGTGGTGGAGGGATAGACTCATTATCGTTCGACCCTTGTCTCCACGGGTTTCCATAAACAGACTGCGCGCAGAATTAAATAAATGGCTGAAAGCCCAACTGACATGAACAATGTGAATGACCATCCCCCCAAAGCTTTAGCTGTTATAAAGGTCGCGCCGATCTGTAGTGCGTCGCCAATGAGCATGGCTTGCAGGGCAAGTTTGAGCGCGGGGCCGCGCATCTGCAAGCCTTTCAGCAAAAGATAAACAAGCACAAAAAGCACCACACCATACCAGCGCGTCATTTCTATGGCAAGTACGGGAGCAGGGTCAGTTGTGAATTGCCCAAGGAAGGCTGCGGGCATAAAGAGCGCTTGAAATGCGCTCAATACGGAAATGGCGCTTTCGAGATAGAAAATGTATAAAAGATATTTCATTTCGGCTCCACTAAAGTTTTTTGATGTTCTTCACATTAAATACAGAGATCTGCTGCATTCCCAAAATCAACCTGGCTTTGGCACTTAACTCCACCCAATAAAAACTGCGGTGCTCCGAATAAGGATCGATCCGAATGATCGTCCCTTCATACCAGCCTTCCTTTTCGCCAAATTTCGCGTCAAGAAAAATTTGCACCCGGTCGCCAATATAAAAAACATCATCCATTATTATTTTCGGTTGGCGAACCAGAACAGCGCTGCGCCGATCAGCGCATTGATCGCCCCATTGATCGCCCATTGCGGGTCACCGGTCATAAAACTGCCGGGCAAAACGTTAACGCCCTGCAAGATCCAAATAATGCCGGAAAGGATGAGCAGAACAGCGAGGACTTTCAATATTTTTTTGAGCATGAATTTTTCTCCGAATTAAATTTATAAGGATTTTACACGCGGATAATACCTTCATAAAACCGGTGTGTATAATCGGATATATGACAGTGTAACGGATGGGTATCTTACAAACATGTATTTTTACAAATGGAGAATCGGGATATGAAACACGCTTTGACATTTTTCTGCAGTTTGGCTGTGACCTTCGCTTGTAGTTTTAACCCCGCGCCTCCAACCGCGCCCGCACCTGATTCTGTTCCTGTCACATCCGCTCCGCTGGATGTGGATTCCGCCACGCCGGAGTTTGGCCCCATTCCAACCTACACCCTGCTGTATATTTCCGCCACCATGCACATTGAAACCAAATCGGATTCGTGGCCGCGTGATGTGGATGCCTTCCTCACCTTTCTTGAAGCGACCACAAGCGCAGGGATGCGCTGGTCCATTGGCGCGGATGTCGGCTGGCTGGAGAATGGCACGCGCGCCGCAGAGATCATCCAACGCGCGAGCGCGATGGGCGTGCAGTGGGATGTCCACGCGCATAAAGCGGAAGACCGCGCCAGGGCCGCGTATTTGTTGAGTCAATATGGGGTTAAGCCAACGAGCGTTGTCAGTGGAATGATGATCGACGAATTCGATGGCCTGTTTCAGCCGCTGACCTATCAAGGCTATACCTGGGCTCCGCAAGTGGTGTGGGGCGGCGTCTATTGCGTGGGGCATCGCCCGGGCTGTGACGACACTTCGATCTCTTTGTACCGTCCAACGAGTTCGGCTGAATATACAACGCACAACCCCGATGGAGCCTTGATCCGCGTGGGGAACACAGATCATCAACTGGCTACGGTGGAAAACCTGTTGCTTCAAATTGCAGGCCACGAATATTCGGATGTGCCCGTGATGAGTTTTACGATCATGGTGGAACCCGAGACATTGCAGATCGTGAATTCTGAAGATGGGCTGGATGAATTGCTGGTATTCGTTGAAAAAGTGAGACAAAACCCCGCCGTCCGTTTTGGGACGATTGAGGAGGCCGCCTTCGCATGGGATAATGCGGGCAGTGTGCCGATACAGATTCCGTAAATTACTATTTAATCCTTCGGGACGGTGTACAACTCAATCTGTAAATGAAAACTTCCTGCCAATTTTTTTTGACAGGAAGTTTGTTTAGTAGCTTTCTCGCTATGACAGATGTTTAATTTTACGGATTGGGTGTACCTTGAACTGCCACACCCACCCAGGTAAAGACTCGTTTATCGCTGATTGCGCCCGAGGCTACCCAGATCGGCTGACCCTGATCATCCACACCGGCCTGACGGACGGGAGTTGTCCACCAGCGTAAAACGTGCGCCACATTGTCCTTCGGGCGGAAGGAGGTTGGCACGATGTATTTTGTGTCGGTCACGTAATCGGTAAGGCGGCGTGTCTGGCTGGAGGTGACATCTTCCACAGTGATCTGATAAGCCTCGCCATCACGCAGTACACCAACGGATGCCCATTGCAGGGTGACTACGTCATTTGCCAGGGTGAAGGCAGCTCCGTCCGCAGGCAGAAGCAGGTTCGGGGCGGGGTAGGGAGGCGGAAGCGTCGCAGTGGGGGTTGGCCCGGGTGTGGCGGCTCGCATACACAGCGGAATGCTGAGTGCCTGTCCAAGAAATACGTTGTCTGTGGTCAGCCCGTTGAATTGTTTGATCGCGTCCATCGGCACGGCGTAGTTCAGCGCAATGCTGGAGAGAGTGTCGTTCTCCTGCACAGTGATCGGGACGGTTTCACAGGCTATTCTGGTTGCATCCACGGCCAGCGGGGTGTTCGTTGCCGGCGGCGGAATGGTGGGTGTTGGGTACGGAATTTTTAGCGCCTGACCCACGCTAATCGGACAGGTGGAAGGCAGGTTGTTGGCAATGATGATGCTTTGGACAGAAATGCCAAAGTTGAAAGCGATCTGGGAACAGGAGTTATCGCCCACGGCTACCGTGTAATCGAAAGGCGGTTGAAGTGTGGCGGTGGGAACGTCTGTGGCGGGCAGGGTGTTCGTTGGCGGGATGGTTGCTGTTGGGGTTTCAGTTGGAGTGCCTGTGATGTCAGCGGAAAGCGTACTAGCGCCTCTTGGCACTGCAAAGAATGTGATGGCAGCGGCAACGATGATGACAGTTGCCAGAACGCCCAGCGCTGCGGGGAGGCTCAGGTGGATCTCCGGCATACGGCTGGCCTGTACCGATTTTTCAGCCTTCTTAACGGCTTTCGGTGCCGGCTGTGCATTGAATTCCGTCCCACAAACGAGACAGCGCGCTGCATTTTCGCTCAGACGCGTCCCACAGGTGGGGCAGACCTTCGTTTTGTTACTGGAAATGGGTTCTTGAGTCATACGGGCGAGGATTATACCATTGAACAATTAGGGGCTTTTACAAGCCTTCGACGACGATCATGTTCGAGCGGGCGTATTGATGCCGTAGTTTGCGGGCAGGCGCGTACTCGGGAGAATTCAACCAGCTTTTTGCCTGCTCCACGGAAGGGAATTCAAGAATGACCAGGCGCTTCGCCTGCCAGTCTCCTTCGAGAGTTTCGTTTTGTCCGCCGCGGGCAATGTATTTGCCGCCATACAACTTCACGGCTTCTGGCGCCATTTTGGCATATTCCTTGTAGCCTTCTGGGTCAGTCACTTCGATATCCACGATCACGTATGCTGTCATTTGGTTTTCCCTTTTTATGCTTGCGCTATTGGAGGCTTCGGCAGGGTGGTGACGAGAACTTTATCCACGCGGCGGCCATCCATATCCATCACTTCAAAGCGGAAGTTGTTCCATTCAAAATTATCGGCGGCTTGCGGCACACGCCCAAGGGATGTCATTACAAATCCGCTTAGAGTCTCATATTCATCTTCGTGAGGAAGAATGTGCAGGTTGAAGATTTCCTTGAACTCGTCTATTTCCAACATGCCGTCCAAAAGCCAGGAACCATCCTGTCTTTGCGTGGCTTGTGGTTCCGCGCCTTCCATTTCACCGACGATCTCTTCCAGAATATCGTTAATGGTCAATAATCCCTGCACGCCGCCAAATTCGTCAACGACCAACAATAATTCGGTATTTTTCTCTTTCAAGATCTCCAACGCGCGTGAGGCGAACATGGTTTCTGGGATGTAAAAAGCCGGTTTGACAAATTCTTTGAGTTTGATCTCATTGCCGAATAAACTGGCCACCAGCAGATCGCGTGATTTTACGATTCCAACGATTGCCTCAAGTGTATCCTGACGCACAGGAAAACGAGAGTATGGGCAATCGGCTATTTTCTCGCGAATCTCTTCGAGCGTGTCGTCAATATCCAACCATACAATTTCAGTGCGTGGTGTCATTAATGAATACACACGCTGGTCGCCCAGGCTGAATACTCCCTCTACCATATCCTGTTCGGATTCTTCGAATACACCCGCCTGGGTACCCTGGTTTATCAAAACCTGCAGTTCTTCTTCCGTAATGGGGGGGTCTGTTGATGGATTGACGCCCATGAGGCGCAGGACGAAATTCGTTGCCCCGCTCATAAGTTTTATGAAGGGAGAAAAGACCACCGAAAGAAAAAGCATTGGGCCGGCCACCACTTGTGCAATTTTCTCCGGGCTGTTTAAACCAAGTCTTTTTGGAACCAGTTCACCCAGCCAAATGGTCAGGATCGTGATGGACAATACCACAATGCCCAAAGCAATGGATGTGCTGTACTCGCTGATATAGGGAATAGTATGCAGGACGACCGCCAGTGATTCTGCAATCGTTGCACCGCCAACCGCGCCTGCCAGTACCCCGATCAAGGTGATCCCGATCTGGATGGTGGAAAGAAAAATATTCGGGTCTTCGATTAACTTGATGGCCAATGCCGATGATTTATTGCCCTCGCCTGCCTGTTGTTGCAGGCGCGCCTTGCGTGAAGCGACCAGCGCGGCTTCTGACATGGCGAGAACAGCGTTCACCAGGATCAGAATAAAAATCATTAATAGCTCATTACCAATACTCATGTTTTCCTTTTACTTGCAAAGTTGTCTCTGTGTGCGATTAAAACCATTAAGCCGCGAAAATGAATTTGCGGCAGGATATTGCCTCGTCTATTTGGACGAACAAATAAGTAGGGGGCAGATCGAGGGGACAGCTAAGATCAGATTCTATGGGGATTTCAGGCATGATGTTTGTTAAGAAAGGTTTTCCGCCCTTATTGTACCTGATTGGCGAGCCAATTAAAGGCCTGACTGGCAGGCAATCCTTCTTTTTGCTTTTTGCGAAGTTCACCGGAACGATGGAGAACAATCCCTTTTTCAACTCCATCCGGCAGGGCAGCCCGAAATACAACGAAAAAATTATAGGACAAGAATTCCTCACCACGGTTGAACAGCTCAAACTCAGTGTGCAGCGCAGTCAAGCAGTTCTCCAACACTATATTTTGCGGCTCAAAAACTTTGAAAGGTTTGCGGCTGAGATAGGGCGTTGTTCCCAAAAGATTGGTGCTTCCCGCCCACGGGTCGCGTGCCGCAAAATGTACCGTCTTCACATCAGACATATACAACGCCCCCATACACAGCGGACATGGCTCCATCGTTGTGTACAGCGCGGAATTCCTGCTTTCCTCGTAGCTTAATTCCAAAGAGAGCAAGGCATTGATTTCCGCATGAGCCAGCCCATTATTGCACACCTGACCCTTGGGCGCATTCTTTTCCATAATGCGGTTTCGTCCTCGCGAAACGATATTCCCTTTGGCATCCGCCACTACCGCGCCAATTGGCACCGTCCCTGCACAGTATGCCTCCCAAGCCATCTCAAGTGCTGCCTGCCACGAAAGGGAAAGGGTTTCCCACATAGTTATTCCTTCTGTTTATCGATCTTCTTTTCGATGCGATTCAATCGTTTATTGATCTGTGCATACCATCTTGAGATAAGAACAGGGACAAAAAATACCAGAACGATCAGCCCGCAAGTGAGAGCCAGTTCCAAAGAGCTGATGCGGAACACTACGCCTCGATCTCCGCGCCGCTGCCTGCTCTAACGTCCCCGATCACCCACACCCGCTGATTCATTTCCTGCGCCCGCTTCTCGAACTCATCCAGTTTTTCGCGCGCCACACCGAATAATAAACCGCCGCTGGTCTGTGGATCGAACATCAACATTTGAGCAGGCTCATCTATTTCTTCGTAGAATCTTACCCACTTTTCAAAGTGCAACTTATTGTCAAATGCGCCGCCAGGGAAAATTCCCTTTTCAGCGTATCCGCGTGCGCCGCTCAAGAAGGGGAGCTTCGAATATTCAATATGCAGGCACACACTGGAGGCTTGCGCCATTTCCAAACCGTGACCGAGCAAACCAAACCCGGTAATATCCGTCCCGCCGCGCACGCCGAATTCAACAGCCAATTGACTGGCCGTCTTATTCAAACGGGACATCCACTCAATTGCCTCGGTAACATGCACCGCCTCTGCTTTTTCCTGTTTCAAGGCAGTCGTGGTCACGCCGCCGCCGAGCGGCTTGGTCAGCACTAATACATCGCCAACCTTTAGTCCGCTTTTGCTGATGACCTTACGCGGATCCACAAACCCAATGGCCACCAGACCGTATTTCGGTTCCTTGTCTTTGACCGTATGCCCGCCCGCGATCACTACGCCCGCCTCACGAGCCTTCTCCGCACCGCCGCGCAATATCTCGCTGGATATTTCCACTGGCAGGTTATCGGGCAAAGCCGCGATATTCAGCGCAAGGAAGGGCTGTCCACCCATTGCATACACATCCGAAAGACTGTTCGCCGCCGCGATTGAGCCGTATTCATAGGCCGTATCCACAACTGGGGTAAAGAAATCCGTCGTCACCACAATGGCTTTGTCTTCACTTAAACGCCAAACGGCCGCGTCATCCGGAGAGTCAAGACCAATGATCAGGTCCGGGTACGAGGCGGGGTCGAAGATATCTTTTATTGGACGCAGAACCTGCGTCAGCGCATCCGCGCTTAGTTTGGACGCTCAGCCCGCGCAAGCCGAAAGAGTCGTCAGGCGGATTTCGCGTCCAGTTTGTGGAATGGGCATTTTATATAATCCAAGTGACAGTCACCTAAAAGGTGACTGTCACTTATTCTAAACTTATTGAGGTATTGACGTGGTATCCGGCAGCGGCAAAATGAACTGATTACCGCTTGGGACAAAGATGGTCGTCACGCCCGGGGAAAGTTTCAACACATATTGATACTGCACCAACTGTGGCGTGATGGATTGCGCGATCAAGCGGTTGGCCTCTGCCTCCGCATTCGCCTCGATCAAACGCGCTTCCGCCGCGCCTTGTGACGCGATCACCGCCGCATCCGCTGCACCTTGTGCGATCTGGCGAGCCTGCTCGGCTTCCTGCTTCTTTGATTCCACAACGAACTTCGCCTGTTGCGCCTGCTGTTCAGCAACCTGCTTTTGTTCCACAGCCGCCGCGTATTCATCGCTAAAGCGGATGTTGCGCATCAGAAAGTCGGACATGATGATGTTATTGGCTTTCAACTTCGTTTCGATCTCGGTACGAATAGCTTGTTCCAACTCACCGCGTTTCGTGCTCACTAATTCTTCCACGCCAAATTGCGAAACCGCATTGCGGATGGCCGCGCGCGCCACAGGCCGCACCACGTTTTCCTCATAACGGTTCTGCCAATTGATGTGGAGTTGAATCAACTGGGTGGGATCAGCCGCATAAATGACCGAAGCATCAATGAAAACCTGCTGTCCGTCTTTTGTACGCGCTTGAATCGAGTCATCACCTTGTACTGAGCCTTCCGTGCTCGCCGAAGACATCGTGTACGTTTGCCGCGCTACAGAATATTTTTGCACGCTTTCAACGAATGGAATGATCCAATGCAAGCCCGGTCCCAACGCCTGAGTGCGGTAGCCGTTTGGCTGGAAGGCCGAGATCACCACACCATACTCATTGGCTTGCAGGAAGACCAGCCCCGCGCCAACCGAGGTGAGAAGCACGGCAGCAACAAGTAAAATGATCACCACCGAGGTCAACCCCTTCGCCGCCTGATTACGGCTGGTGCGCACAAAGATCAGCACCAACACACCAAAGAACGCGATCCATGCAAAGGACGCAAGTCCTTGTAGTAAAACCGAAATATTCATGGTTTCCTCCGAAACATAGTTTCAATAATTATATCGCGCTTGCTTTGCCCTCCGAAGCATGTTAATATTTCTCCAATGAAACTTGACAAAGGCATACTCAAGGAAATTTTTTTGGATGGCTCCGCCCGCATCGAATGCCCGCCCGAATTGATCCCCGCTCCTGGACAGTACCTCCTCGCCCACGCACCCGCCTCAGACTCGCCGGTAGCTGATTCGGTTTTCTTCAGCACCTCCTCCCCGAATGGATTTGTAGCTGCCGCACCCATTCCAAATTCGTGGACTCCCGGCGCATCCCTCAACTTGCGCGGCCCGCTCGGGCACGGATTTACCATCCCAACAGCTGCCCGCAAAATAGCCCTGCTCGCCTTTGACGATTCTCCCGCCCGCCTGCAGGGATTAATTCCCCTCGCACTTAAACAAGGCGCAGAAGTTGTCCTGCTTTCCGATTCGCTTGCAAGAGATCTGCCTGAAGTCGTTGAAGTGCAGCCGTTGCAAGCCATGCCGGAAATTTTGCACTGGGCAGATTTCGCCGCAATCGACGCTGCACGTGAGAATCTGAATCAGCTAAGGGAAATGATGGGGGAGGGCAATCAGGCAAGGGCGCGGTGCGAAGCGCAGGTCTTAATCCGCACACAGATGCCGTGCGGGGCGCTCGCCGAATGCGGCGTCTGCGCTGTGGTCGTTCATCATCAATGGAAGATGGCTTGTAAAGACGGCCCCGTGTTTGACTGGAAAGAATTGCTATAAAAAAACTCCCGCAGCTGCGGGAGTTTGATTTTAGTACCAGATTCGGAAGGATGTCGTTGTGGTTGCGCTCAACCCGTTGGATGTGCAGGCCACATCCGTATAGATGAGGCTGCCGTATGGCTGGTTGACGAAGGAGAGCGAGATGATACCCACGCCATTGGTGTTTGTGGCGATGCTTGTAGTTTCGCTGCGTCCATCCGGCCAGTGGACAACGGCGGCACAGTTGGAATTTGCAATGGGCTGTAGGTTTTGATCCTGTACGATCACGAAGATCAATTGTGTGTCGGAGGCGAGGGTAACTGCCTTCCAGGCAAACGCCCGCACCTGTAAACTAGTGGTGACCTGAAGCGAGTTGTCGATGGGTTTTACCGAGGCAAGCAGGCCGGGGTCTTCGCCCAGTTTGTCGAAGTAAATGCGCCCAAGGTCTGAGACGACGACCCGCTGGCCTTCGTTCTTCCAGGGCTGCCATTCAAGCCGCGCTTTTTGAAAGTACTGGACGATCTTGTTTTCGTGATACTCGAAATTAGAGATCGGGTAGCCGAACTGTGCCACACCGCCGTACTGGTCCAAAAATTCCAGGAATGCAAAGCAGACGGAGAAGCCTGTCTCTGCGTACAAGCGGCAGGCAAATGTATTGTTTACGCTTAACGGGCCGGTGGAGGCAAAAGTGAGCTGTCCAAGCGCGGTCAGTTGTACGCGCTGTCCTTCAGGCATATCACTGCGGAGTTCAAAGCGGGCGCGCTGAAAATACTGGACGGTTTTTCCATCCTTGCTGATGAATTCCTCGGTGATGGGATAGCCATAAAGGAAAATAGCGTTCGGGTTGCTGTTGTAGTGTTTGAAGAAATCCCCTTTAACATTATGCCCGGTTTCACTAAAGTATTTGAATGTTCCCTGAGCTTGCGCGTTTGCAGATCCCCAACTTGCGCTGAGCAGGCAAATCGCAAAAATGAAAGAAAAAGTTTGGCGTAGCATAAGTCACCCGTTTCATTATACTCAGAAATTTTTTTCAAGACATTACAAACAGCTATCTGCCAAAAGTTGGATCCCACTTTATTGATAGCATTATTAAGTCCCCGGCGCAATGGGGGGAAACACTGAATTGTCTATAAGAGTAAAGCCTGGATGATTTTTTCCGTGGCATGACCATCCCCGTATGGGTTGCCCGCCCTTGCCATTTCTGCGTAGGCGGACTCGTCATCCAAAAGCCGCTTCGCTTCTTTAACAATTTGGCTGGTTTCTGTTCCTGTCAGTTTAACCGTCCCTGCTATTACTCCCTCGGGCCGTTCCGTCACATCCCGCAAAACAAGGGTTGGGATGCCAAAGGCAGGCGCTTCCTCTTGAATTCCGCCCGAATCAGTGAGGATGAGTGTGGCATGCTTCATTAAATGGACAAGCGGCAGGTAATCCAACGGCGGGAGCAGATTGATATGCTCCACGCCTTTGAGCAGCCGGTTGACAGGCTCCTGCACGTTCGGGTTCAAGTGGACGGGGTAGACGATCTCCACATCTCCGCGGCCTGCCAGTTCGATCAGCGCGCGGCAAATATTTTCCATGGGCTTGCCGAAATTCTCACGGCGGTGGGCGGTGACGAGGATGAGTTTTCTGTTTTTCAGCTTCGCAGTGACCAGCTGGCTGATTTCCTGCGGCTCCGGCTGTTTGCTGACGAATTGCAAAGCGTCAATGACGGTGTTTCCCGTCACTTTGATGATGCTCTCATCGATCCCTTCGCGAAGAAGGTTTTGTTTTGACCATTCTGTTGGCGCGAAATGCAGGTCTGCGGTGACACCTGCCACGCGGCGGTTGATCTCCTCAGGGAAAGGCTGCCATTTATCGCGGGTGCGCAAGCCGGCTTCCACATGCCCGAACCGGGTGCGGTTGAAATAGGTCAGCAGGGAGGTGATGGCAACGGTAGTGGTATCTCCCTGTGCTAGTACCCAATCGGGTTTGAAATCTGCAAGGACGGGGTCGAGGTGGGTGAAGATCGCGGCGCTCAACAGTGCGAGGGATTGATTATCACGCATCAGGTTCAGGTCATAGTTAGGTTTGATCTCAAACAGATTCAAGACCTGGTCGAGCATCTGACGGTGTTGTGCCGTCACGCAGACGCGCGATTCCACGCCCGCAGTTTGCGCCAACATGCGGACAATGGGAGCCATTTTTACAGCTTCAGGGCGTGTGCCAAAGACGGAAAGGATTTTCAAGATTTTCTCGCAAACAAAAATGTAAATTTATTTCATTCGATTTCGGATATGATGGATATATCGAATGAACAAAAGGCGGTACATATGAAACGAACCATAAAGAAAATTCTTTTACTGTGTTTCTTGCTCAGCTTTGCCCTGACTGCCTGCGACGCCAAATTTTCCTGTGTTTTGCAGGCTGTGGCTGGCGGCTCGCAGACTTGTCAGGAAACCGCGAAGAAGTAGGGCTATTTCCCAACTCCCAGACGAAGCAGGGTGAAGCCTGCTTTTTGCCATTGCTCTGAATCCCAGCCGCTGACGGTATCGACCAGAATGCGGGCCTTGGTTATTTTTGCGATATCTGCGGGGACGAATTTTGTAAACTCGGTGTGTTTTACCAATAGCACAATTGCATCTGCGTCCTTCAGGGCTGATTCGAGAGAGTCGGCCATGTTGATTCCCGGCAACTGTGCATCCGGCTTGAAAGGTTCCCATGCCAGTACCTGTGCGCCTTGTTCTTGAAGAAGGTGTACTGTCTCATTGGCGGGGCTTTCGCGCAGGTCGTCCACGTCCGGCTTGTAGGCGAGCCCGAGGGCGGCGATTTTCTTTCCACTAAGTGAGCCGAGTGCGCGTTTGACCGTCTCCACAACAAAGTGAGGCTGGGAGTCATTGACCTGGCGCGCATGATAAATGAGGGGAGTGAGTTCAGGCGCAGCTTCCACAAAGAACCACGGGTCCACGCTGATGCAATGCCCGCCGACACCTGGGCCGGGGTTGAGGATCTTCACACGCGGGTGCAGGTTGGCAATGGAGATGGCTTCCCACACGTCCACGCCGAATTTGTCTGCGAGGCGGGAGAATTCGTTGGCAATGGCAATGTTCACATCGCGGTAGGTGTTCTCCATCAGTTTGACCATTTCTGCGGTGGTCGCGTCGGTTTGGATGATCTGTCCTTTGACGAAAATGGAGTACAGGTCTTTGCCCGCTTCAGCGGATGCGGGGGTGACACCGCCAATCACGCGCGCATTTTCGATCAGTTCCTGCAGGATCTGCCCGGGCAAAACCCGTTCGGGAGAATATGCCAAATGGAAGTCGCGCCCAGCTACCAGTCCGGAACGAGCGAGGATGGGGGTGATCAAGTCCGCAGTGGTGCGCGGGGGGGATGTCGATTCGAGGACGACCAGGTTTCCCTTCTTCAAAAGCGGCAGGATGGACTCTGCAGCCGAGATCACGGCGCGCATATCCGCCAGTTTGTAGGTGACGCCGTTGTGTTCGCCAAATTTGTTTTCCTGAAACGGGGTTGGCACGGCGATGATGAATGCATCCGCTTCTTCGGGCTGGGTAGCGGCTCTAAAATTGCCGGACGCGATGGCGTTGGTAACCGCGTCCCGCAGGCCGGGTTCGTGGATGTGAATTTCGCCTTTGTTCAGGGTTTCAATGATGTGTGGGTTAATATCCACACCCAAAACGCTGACCCCATGCCTGGCGAAGGTGGATGCAGTAGGCAGGCCAATGTAGCCAAGGCCAATAACACAGATTTTTTGAAATTTCACGGTAGCTCCTCGTGTTTAATTTAGCCCGATTATTATACAACCAGCCTCACGGAAACCATGAGGAACTTTCCTCGACAAGGCGCGTATATCCAATTAAACGGTAAGTTCTTGTTGTATAATCAAATAGAGGAAAAAATGGATTTTTTGCTTGACCCAAACGTTGCGTACTTGATATTACTAGCAGGTATTTTTCTTTCATTCCTTGCCCTCGCCATACCGGGCACGGGGGTGGCGGAGATTGGCGCGGTCTTCTGTTTTGTACTGGCGGGATACGCGGCGTATAACCTGTCCATTCACTGGTGGGCGCTGATCGTTCTACTCTTGAGCATAGTGCCTTTTGTGCTGGCGGTTCGAAACCCGAAAAGCTGGCTGTATTTGGGGGGATCCATTCTTTTGCTTGTGGTTGGCTCCGTTTTCCTTTTTGCAAATGGTGATAGCTTTATCTCGGTAAACCCGGTGTTCGCTATCATCTCTTCTTCGCTGGTGGCGGTTTCGTTATGGTTTATGCTTCGTAAATCCATTGAGGCGATAGCGCATCGTCCCACGCATGATTTGGGGGCTCTGGTCGGAAGGACCGGAGAGGCAAAATCCGAAATTGGGGATGATGGGAGTGTATATGTGGCTGGTGAAATGTGGTCTGCCAGAAGCCAGGTGAGAATTCCTGAGGGCAGCCAGGTTCGTGTTGTGAATCGTGAGGGGTTTGTATTGGTTGTTGAAAAAGTGGATAGTCCTAATTCATAAATAGACCTCTTATAAAGTCAGTGCTCTCCCTGTTTATGGGTGAGATCACTTAATGCAAGAGATCTAAGAATATAAAAAAAGGAGAGAATATGAATGGTGTAGTTGGTTCAACATTATTTTGTCTGGTAGGTGCACTGGTTCTTGTTGCGGTCATTGCGGTATTTAATATGATCCGGGTTGTGCCTGAGTATCAACGCCTTGTCGTCTTTCGTCTCGGACGTGTGTTGGATAAACCCAAGGGGCCGGGCCTTGTATTCCTCATCCCTGGCGTGGACCGTCCTGTAAAAGTGGATTTGCGCGAGCAAGTACGCGAAGTACCTCACCAAACCTCCATTACCAAGGACAACGCGCCGATCTCGATCGATTTCCTTTGGTATTACAAGATCCTGGATCCTGCCCAGTCTGTTTTGCAGGTGGGTAACTTCGAATCCGCAGCGGCTGGTATTGCGGCAACCACTCTGCGCGCCGTGATCGGCGGTATCCCGCTGGATGATGTCCTTTCAGAACGCGAGCACATCAACAACATGCTCCGCACCCGTCTTGATGAAGTGACCGAGCGCTGGGGTGTGAAAGTAACCAACGTGGAAATCCGCGAGATCATTCCTCCGCGCGAAGTGCAGGACGCGATGAACCGCCAGATGTCTGCCGAGCGTATCCGCCGCGCCCTCGTCACCGAATCCATGGGTGACCAGCAAGCCGCCATCAACCGCGCAGAAGGTACCAAGCAGGCCGCGATCCTTTCCGCTCAAGGCGAGCGCGAGTCCAACATCCTGCGCGCGGAAGGTGATAAAACAGCACAGGCGTTGCGCGCAGAAGGTTTCGCCGTTGCCCTGGAGGCCATTTTCAACGCTGCCAAGAGCGTGGACCAGAAGACGATGACCTTGCAGTATTTCGAAACGCTCAAGTCCATTGGCACAAGCCCCTCCACCAAGTTCATCTTCCCGATGGAATTCACCAGCATGCTGGATAACTTCCTCGGCAAAGAGAGCAAGAAGTAACAACAATTTGTAATACAATAAGGTCTCCCAAATGGGAGGCCTTATTTTTTATGGAAATTGTCAAAGCATCCATTCTTGACCTGACCGCTCTTCGCAAGCTGGAAGTTGAAAGTTTTGCGAAGGATGCCTGGCCCTTGTTCGATCTAATTGCTGTGTTGACCTTCCCCGATGTGATCCGAATCAAAGCTGTGGAGGATGGGCAAATGGTGGGCTTCGTTGCAGGAGACCCGCGTCCGAGCGAGGGGTGGGGCTGGGTTGCCACCATTGCAGTTGATTCCCGCTACCAGCGACGCGGCATCGGGCGCGCCTTGCTACATGCCTGCGAAAGTAAACTCGGCGTCCCCCGTTCCCGGTTGACCGTGCGCCCTTCAAATCACGGTGCGATTTCCATGTACGAGAAGGACGGGTACAAGTCTCTTGATCTTTGGAAGGCATATTACAACGATGGGGAGGATGCTTTGTTGATGGAGAAGGAACTATGACAGAGAAAAAACAGAAGCTGCAGGAATTTGAAGCCCTGCGCGGACTGTCCATCCTGTTGCTGCTGGCGCTGCACAGTGAAGTGTTTGACGCAGGCGTGTTCGGTTTTCCCGTAGACCCGCTGGCGCAGGTGGTTGCATCTCTTTTACTTGGTTCGTTCTTCTTTTTGGCGGGATTCTTTGCTGAGTATTCCCGTCAGAAGCCGGGGACAAGTACATTTTCCTTCTTCTGGTCTAAATTCATTCGTATCCTTCCGCCGTACTGGCTTGCGCTGGCATTGTTTGTGTTCGTGCTTGGTTTCTCTCTCAAACGTTTTGACGCGCTGATGTATACCTTTAATCTGCAATGGCTGTTGTCGCCGGTTTTCATCAAACGCATCCTTACCTTGTGGTACATCAGTGTGCTGGTGGGGTATTACGTTATTTTTGGTGTTCTGTTGTTTCGGGTTAAATCGAACCTCGGGTTGCTGGCCTGGTCTGCTATTCTTTTCGCAGCGGCATACATCGCAAACGGGTTGACCGGTTTATTCGAGCCGCGCTTTTTTCAATACTACTTTGTTTTTCTGGCAGGAGTGTATTTCTTCCGGTTCGAGAAGGAAAGAAGTATCCTGCTGAATATGAATTTTTTATACAAGACGGTCATTGCTCTGGTTGTGCTGATCCTGATCTGGGTGGTGGCATCTTCCGGTTTGGATGTGCCCAACCTGTTCTTCATCCTTACCGTGGACTTGTTTATCCTTGGCTGGGTGCTGCTGCTGCTGTCCATCTTTCGGACACGAGCAGGGAGTTGGAAGATCTGGGCTTTTCTTTCCACTGCCTCCTTTTTCACGTATCTATATCATCGTCCACTCTGGCATGTACTTGACACCATGCTTGGGTTGGAATCGGGAATCAATAAGGTGTTTTTCAATCTCATCCCGGGCGCTATTGCCGCTTTGATCCTGGGATATTTCCTGCAGGTTGGTTATGACCGCCTGCTTGCCATACTACGCGTGAAAGGATAGTAGGAGACGGGGGTATTCCACTTTATCGGGTTTATAATCAGCCAATATGTCTGAAACTTTGCCGCCGCCCATTTGGGTAAACACATTACAATCTTTGAAGCAAATGGTGGAAGACCTTGCCGCGCAGCCCCGCGTGGCGGTGGACACCGAATCCAACAGCCTGCATGCGTTTCGCGAGCAGGTTTGCCTGTTGCAATTCTCAACCCCCAAAGCGGATTACTTGGTGGATCCGCTCGCTTTAAAAGACTTGAGTTTGCTGGCTCCCATTTTTGCAAACCCAAATATAGAAAAAGTATTCCACGCCGCTGAATATGATCTGATCTGTTTGCGCCGTGATTTTAGTTTTACCTTTGCCAACCTGTTCGATACGATGCAGGCTGCCCGCATTTTGGGATATCCCGCTGTGGGGTTGGACAGATTGCTGGGCGATAAATTCAATATCAAGACGGATAAACGCCACCAGAAAGCGAATTGGGCGGCACGCCCATTAACCCAAGACCAGATTCACTACGCGCGGCTGGATACACATTATCTCTTTAATTTGCGGGACGTTTTGGAGCAGGAACTGCGTGAAAGGGAAAGATTGGCTTTTGCGTTGGAGGATTTTTATCGCGCATGTTTCCCCGATGAACAGAAACGCAGTAATGGCGGCGCATCATGGGAGCGGTTCGCTGGGCGGAAGGACTTGTCTTTGCGTGAGTTGACCATCGTCTCTTATCTGTGCAAATGGCGCGATCGAGAAGCTGAGAAGCTGAACCGTCCGCCGTATAAGGTGGTGATGGATGATGTCTTTGTGGCATTGGCCAAGAATCCCCCAGAGCAGAAGGTGGACTTGTCTGGGGCTGGCTTGAGCGAAAAACAGATAAAACTTTGGGGTGATCAGGTTTTAAGTGCGATCCGGCATGGGGCGCAGGCTCCGCTCGTTGAACGGAAACAGGCCGAACGCAAGGATGATGCGGTTCTTCGTCGCCTTGAAAAATTAAAAGCGTGGAGAAAAAGTGTCGGTCTGGAGATGAAGGTCGAGTCCGATATTATTTTGCCCAAACCATATTTGGGTCCCTTATCTGAAAATCCGCCCAAGACGTTGGAGGAATTGCAGAATATGATGAAGGAAACCCCCACGCGCGTGGATAAGTTTGGTATTCAGATCTTAAAAGTGCTTGGAGTGAAATATGCGAATTAATTTTCATGGCGCGGCGCATACGGTGACAGGCAGCCAGCATTTGATCGAAGTCAATGGTTCAAAGTTGTTGCTCGATTGCGGTTTGTATCAGGGCAGGCGGGCAGACACCTATGAACGTAATTTGAATTTTCGGTATGACCCGTCAACCGTGAACGCGGTGATCCTTTCGCACGCGCATATTGACCATGCAGGTAATTTGCCAAACCTGACCAAGCAGGGTTATGAAGGGCCGATCTATGCTACGAAGGCGACTGCCGACCTTGCCAGCTTAATGATACGTGACTCAGGGCGCATTCAAGAATCGGATGCGGAATTCGTGAACAAGAAACGTGCGCGGCGCGGCGAAGAACCGATCGAGCCGCTGTATACCGAGCAGGATGCCGAAGAAGTAGCGGGCATGTTCAAGGGTGTGGATTATGCGGAAGCGTTCGAGCCCATCCCCGGTGTGATCGCGCGTTTTTATGAAGCGGGGCATATCCTTGGTTCGGCGGGTGTGTCGCTTGAAATTGAAGAGAAGGGCAAAAAGATCCGCCTGTGGTTTTCTGGCGATATTGGTAGATACAAACTGCCTTTGCTGCGTGACCCGATCTTGCCTGAAGTTGCTGATTACATGATCATGGAATCGACCTATGGCGATAAATCGCATAGCGACCCGGAGATTGCCTACAACGAATTTCGTAATGTCGTGAAACTGACCGTGGATCGCGGCGGCAAGGTGATCGTCCCAGCCTTTGCAGTGGGGCGCACGCAGGAATTGGTTTACAACTTAAATCAAATGATGGAAGATGGCGATGTGCCGAAAGTGCCTGTCTATGTGGATAGCCCGCTGGCGGTGAATGCTACGGATGTTTTCAAGCGGCATCTTGAATGTTTTGATGAAGAGACGCGCAAGTTCGTGGCTGAATCAAAACACCCGGCGTTGGATTTCAAAATGCTGTCCTATGTGCGCTCTGTGGATGAATCCAAGGCGTTGAACGAACGCAAAGATCCGATGGTTATCATCTCCGCTTCGGGAATGGCGGAAACGGGACGCATCGTCCATCACATCCGCAATAATATTGAGAATCCCAAAAATACGATTTGCATCGTCTCGTGGCAGGCTCCCAACACGATGGGGCGCAGGTTGGCAGACCGCGAGCCGCAGGTAAATATCTTTGGCGAAGTGTACACGCGCAAATGTGACGTGGCTACTATCGGCGGACTCTCAGGTCATGCAGGGCAGGACTTGCTGGTGAAATACGCGATGGGCGTCAAAGATTCTGTGAAGCAGATCTTCCTTGTCCACGGCGAAGAAAAGCAGGCGATGACCTTGAAAGGCTTGCTGCATGAACGAAATCTGAGCCAGGTGCATTACCCTGACTTGCATGAGAGTGTGGATTTGTAGGAAACTTTTTCGGTTATAATTTCGCCCGCTTCAAATTTGGGGAGGTGCCAGAGTGGTTGAATGGGATAGTCTCGAAAACTATTGTGGGCTCCGGTCCACCGGGGGTTCGAATCCCCCCCTCCCCGCAGAAGACCCTAAAGGTTTTTAAAACCTTTAGGGTCTAATTTTTAATGGTAAGATTCTTTCAATGAAAATTAACCTCGCCCTCGCGCAGATCAACACAAAACTTGGTGATGTGGAAGCGAACCTCGCAAAACATCTGGATTACATCAAACAGGCCAAGTCTGAAAAAACAGATTTATTGGTATTCCCCGAGCTCTCATTAACTGGATATGTCTTGCAGGATCTGGTCGCCTCCGCTGCGCACAAGCCGACAGAGGATGACCCCATCTTCAAGCATTTGCTCAAAGCGTCTCACGATCTGGATCTTGTCGTTGGTTTCGTGGACGAGGATTCCCGCCACCGTTTTTACATTGCTTCTGCATATCTTTCAGGCGGGAAACTTGTGCATGTTCATCACAAAGTATATCTCCCAACCTATGGACTCTTCGACGAAGGCCGCTTCTTTGCATGGGGTGACTCAGTCCGCGCATTTGATACACGCTTCGGGCGCATGGGCATGTTGATTTGCGAAGATTTCTGGCACGCCTCTCCGCCGTATCTGCTCTGGCTCGATGGCGCGGATATTATGCTCTTCTCCTCTGCATCCCCAGGCCGTGGACTTAATGACAAAGAAAAACTCGAATCCGCGCGTTGGGTGGAGCGAGTCACCAAAGCTTATGCCAGTATGTTCACATCTTTTGTGGTTCATGCCAATCGCGTTGGCTACGAGGATGGGCTTCATTTTTGGGGCGGCGCCACCGCCTTTGACCCCAACGGCGAAGAACTTGCTCATGGGCCATACAATGAAGAAGCAATTACCTATACTGAACTGGATATGAATCAACTGCGCCGTACGCGTTCACGTCTGCCGCTATTGCGCGATGAACGCACAAACCTTGTGCAGAATGAATTGAACAGGATCCTTTCCCGTGGTTGATCTAAACCTCACTATTAATACCGATCTTGCCCGCGATATTTTGACGGGCTTTATTAAGTCTGAAGTTACCCGTATCGGAATGAACCGCGCTGTCGTTGGTTTATCCGGTGGTCTTGACTCTGCGCTTTCCTGCGCGTTGGCGGTTGACGCATTAGGCGCGGAAAATGTCCTTGCTGTGCGAATGCCTTATAAGGCATCCAGCAAGGACTCGCTTGACCATGCCAAAGTGTTGATCGATCAACTTGGAATCCCAAACAAGACCATCGAGATCACGGATATGGTCGAGCCACTCTTCAACCTTGATCCCGAAATCTCCAATATGCGCAAAGGCAATGTTATGGCTCGTGAGCGCATGATCGTACTCTTCGATCAAAGCGAAGTGTTCAAAGGACTGGTCATTGGCACCAGCAACAAAACGGAAATTTTGCTTGGCTACAGCACCATCTATGGCGACTCAGCCAGCGCGATGAATCCGATTGGCGATCTTTATAAAACTCAGGTGCGCCAGCTTTCCCGCGCCATGAACATTCCCGCGCCGATCATTGACAAGCCCCCTTCCGCCGATCTGTGGGAAGACCAAACAGATGAAAAGGAACTCGGCTTCACGTACGAAGATGTGGATAAGCTTCTTTATCTTCTGGTTGACCAGCGTTACAGTCCGCAGGAAGCGGTGGAAGCGGGTTTCGCTGAAGCCTTCGTAAAAACTGTCACCGCTCGCATTCGACGCAATCAATTCAAACGCATGCAGCCACCCATTGCAAAAGTCAGCAATCGCACGGTTGGCTATGACTTTCTATATCTTCGAGATTGGGGCACGTAAATGGGTTTGCATATTCCACCTTCGCTCAAGCATAAAAAATTCTTCTATCTCTGGCTCGGACAACTCATTTCGATCACAGGAACCCAGATGCAGATCTGGGCTTTATTTTGGCACATCAACCAACTGAACCCGAACCCCATTGCGTTGGGCGGAATCGGCGTTGCGCGTATTTTGCCCGTCATCATCTTCTCTTTGATCGGTGGTGCGCTGGCTGACTCGATAGACAGACGCAAAGTCCTGTTCGTGACTCAATCCTTTGCCGCGCTTCTTGCCATAACCCTGGGCCTGCTCACCCAATTTGGGCAGGTTACTATCTGGCACATTTACTTCATCACCGCCCTGCAAGCTACCGCCGTCGCATTTGACGGCCCCTCACGACAGGCATTGGTTCCCAACCTGCTTCCGAAAAAAGATCTGCCCAACGCTTTCAGCATGACCTTCACTTCGTTTCAAATTGGCTCCGTGCTCGGCCCAGCGTTGAGCGGAGTTGTTATCGCGATTGCAGGACAGGCAGCAGTTTACTACTTCAATGGGATTTCGTTTATCGCGGTGTTGTTCGCTCTGTTCATGATCGGGAACGTCCCGCAATCCTTTGCGGAGAAGGCCGCGGGCGTGAGCCTGGAGGCTGTGCGCGAGGGAGTCAGATTTATTCTCGATAAGCCGATCATCTTCTCGACCATGATGCTCGATTTTGTCGCAACCTTCTTTGCCTCTGCAAGCACACTTATGCCGATCGTCGCAACCACCGTCTTGAAAGTAGGCGTCGTGGAATATGGCTACCTCTCCGCCGCACCCGCTGTGGGAGCTGTGCTGGCAGCGTTGGTCATTTCGCAGATCAAAGAACTTCGTAAGCAGGGGCCATTATTTTTAGGCGCGGTCATTGTCTTTGGCATTGCGACAGTGGTGTTTGGCGCAACAAAAATATTTATCATCGCTTGGCTGGCGATTGCCACCACAGGCGCAGCGGACGGAGTCAGCACCATTATCCGCAACACCATTCGGCAATTGCAAACCCCCGATCACATCCGCGGACGTATGACCAGCATCAACCAGATATTCTTTCAGGGCGGGCCGCAGCTTGGTGAAATTGAAGCAGGCTCCGTCGCGCAATTCTTCGGCGCACCCTTTGCCGTCATCAGCGGGGGGATTGGCTGTATTATCGGCACGCTCTTCATTATTTGGAAATGGCCCCACCTCATGAAATACAACGGCGATGAACCCACGCTCGCAGGCGCTACAGCGGATTGATCTATCCGTAGGGGCGGAGTTACCCCGCCCCTATAATTTTATTCAGCAAGCCCGGCACCGACTGAAGTCGGTACTACGATGCGACTGGCGGGTTTTCGATCAGGCATTTCATCTCGGCCAATACGGCCTGATGAATCACATTTGTGTCATTCGTTCCCAGCTCTTTGACATAGATCGGATTGCCGATCTGCACAGTCACTGTGACGGGTTTTTCATCAAAGAGGATCATGCCGAGCAATTGCAGGGCGGTAGCCAGCTTTTCTTTTTCTTCTTTCGTCTTTTTTATTTTCAATAACCAATGCTTCGCATATTTCACTGCCACCACATTCCGCACCAACACTGGCAGGATCGCGGCATTCGGCGCCATGCGCACAAACACTCCCACACTATCCGTCCAATCTTGCAGCGATTCAACGGCTCCGGGGTACACGTCTGGGTCAGGTTCAATGTGACCGGCGGGAAAGGTCAGCGTTGCGCCGCCGTTCTTCAAATGCGCGCTGACCTGACGAACCAGCGCCATCCGTTTTGCGGGGTCATCATACACGTAGAAAAGCTGTTTGGTGGTTTCGGGTAACGCATTCAAAAAGGGACGATCCAGCGCGATGATGTGCAGGTCTTTGCGGTTCAAGGCTGCAAAGAGCGCCACCGTATCAGCCATGCCCGGGTGATTGGACAATGCCAGAAACGCTGAATCAGGTATCCGGTCCGCATTGATGATGCGCAGGTCTTTCACATAGCGGCGGACGAGATTCCATCCACCATCTACGATGCCATGCGAACCGGCAACTTCATCATATTCCACCATGTGACGCGCAAAGGTCTGCGCAGGTTTCAGGAAAAGGATTCGCAGCAAACGCGCAAGCAGCGGATTATTTTGCCAACCGAATGACGAGACGAGGTCATCGAGATTGATCTGTGTGAGAGTTTCAAGGTTTGAGGTCATTCGGGTTCCGATGAAAAATGCAGGGGATAACCTTCCATCCCTGCGGCGTGATGCGCTTTCTGAATCCGCTTCTCCGCTTCCATGCGCGGCAGGGATTGGACGTAGGCAGAGCCTTTGATGTGCGCGACGAGCATGATCTCGGCGGCGCGGTCGTTGGAGAGGAAGAAGATCTGCTTGAGCACTTCCACTACAAAATCCATCGGTGTGACATCGTCATTGTGGATGGTGACGCGGTAGAGCGGCTCAAGGTCGGTTTCGATATTTTCGATGATCTCGATCTCGGGGAGGATTTGCATGTTCATTTAATCGTCGTTCTTATCCCACGCATTGTTCAACTGAGTCATTTCTTTTGCGCTCAGTTGAATTTCGGCGGCGTCGAAATTTTCCTTAATGTGCTGCGGGTTGAACGACATGGGAATGGTGATGACGCGCGGCTGCATAACCAGCCATGCCAGTGCGATCTGAAATGGGGTGGCAGCGTGCGCCTTTGCGATTTCACCCAGCGTTTTGTTGACACGCACGCTTCGGAATTTCACAGGTGTATAAGCGGTGATGAGGATGTCGTTTTGCTGGCAATATTCAAGGACGCCATTTTCTACATAGGTGCGGTTTGGCAGGCTGTATGGGATTTGGTTGGTGATGATGGGGGTTTCAGAGAGTTCCTGCGATTGCTTGACCAGTTTGAGCTTGAAGTTACTCACGCCGAGATGTTTTACCTTCCCGTCACGCACAAGTTTATTCAACCCGCGGAACGCATCTTCAAGTTTCATACCGATGCTCGGCCAATGGATGAGATATAGATCAATGTAATCCATCTTTAGGCGGCGCAGGCTGTTCTCGCAGGAATTGAGCACATCGTTGTAGTTGAGGTGCTCGGGCGAGACTTTGGTTGTGATGAAGACATCCTCGCGTTTTGTTTTTGTTTCGCGCACAGCGCGCCCCACTAATTCTTCCGAATGGCCTGCGGCGTAATATTCTGCAGTGTCGAAATGTGTATAGCCAACTTCCAACGCAGAGTGGAGGGCAGTTAATGAAGCAGAATCAGCGGATGGGTTAGGGGGTTGTTTCGCCGCCGATCCTCCACGTGCCGAAGCCGATCTTGGGGAGAGTCAAAGTAGGGAGGGTTTCGTATTTCATCATCCTATTTTAACCCTGTAAACCTCCATAATCATCCTTTTGCTCTGCACAAATTCTGCACATTTGGAAAGTATCTTTGAGCAAGAACAATAAAAAAGGAGCTACGAAATGTTGAATTTATGGAATAACAAAAAGATCCGAAATTGGATCATTGTCGGAATTGTGGCGATTGCCGCCCTTTTAATGGCGTGGGGATTTTCTCCCGCCAAAGCAAATGACACAACCGCCGCAACCGAAGCAACCGTCGCTTCGCTGGATGTGGCCGAGACCATTGAGGCTTCCGGCTCTCTCGAAGCCCAGCCCTTTGCCAGCCTCACATGGAAGACGAGCGGCGTGGTGGAAGCTGTGAATGTAAAGCCGGGGGATTTTGTGAAAGCGGACGCGATTTTATTGACTCTCGAACCTGCCAGCACTTCTGCCAGCATTGTCTCGGCTCAAGCGGATCTGGTAACTGCTCAAAAAAATCTGGAAGATATTCTCACCTCAGGCACAGACCTCGCGCAAGCGGCCATTGACCTGAAGAATGCAGAGGAGGATTTCAGCGATGCGGAAAATTACCTGCGTTATTTACAGACCGATACCAAGGTTCCCCAAACACGTTACGGTGCGAAACTTGTCCAATCGAACAATGGATGGAAATATGAATATACGGCTGAAAATTTCAAAGGCCCAGCGCCCGAAGACTGGATCGTTGAAGCGGAGAATGACCTTGCTCTGAAAAAGGCCAAACTGGAAGATGCCCAGCGTGAATATGACCGTCTTCTATCTGGTGATACTTCGTCGGATGTGATCGCTGCGCAGGCCGAAGTGGATGCCGCGCAGGCAACTGTCAATTCGTTGAGCATCATTGCTCCGTTTGCCGGTGAAGTGTTGTCGGTGGATAACCGCGTGGGCGACTCGGTGGATACGGGCGAACTCTCCGTCAATCTCGCGGATATGGATCATCTCTATGTGGAAACGCAGGTGGATGAATCAGATGTTGCCAATGTCAAATTGGGCAATCAGGCCGAAGTTACGTTGGACGCGGTGCCCGACGTCACGCTTACCGGCGAGGTAACAGCGATCAATCCAGTCGGTGAAGTTGACTCTGGTTTGGTGAAATATAAAGTCCGCGTGGAGTTGGATAAAGTGGACGGCGAAATCTTTCTGCCTTTGGGAACGACTGCCAATGTGACTATCACCGTGAAGGAAGCGGCCGCCACATTGACCGTCCCGATCACGGCTATTCAAAATGACGCACAGGGCGAATTCGTTTGGATGATCCAAAGTGACGGTTCAAAGAAACGTGTTGACGTGGTCAGCGGGTCGATCGTGGGCGATCAGGTGGTTGTGACGGGTGACTTGCAGGATGGAGATCGAATTCAGTTGGTGCAAGCCAGCGGTTTTGAAGCGCCCAATCCATTTGGCGGAGGGAACTAGAATGATCCAGACGGAAGACCTGATGAAGGTGTATCAAATGGGCGATACCGAAGTGCGCGCGTTGAACGGCGCGAGCTTCACCATCGACAAAGGCGAGATGGTCGCGATCATGGGGCCGTCGGGCTCGGGCAAGAGTACGTTGATGTCGATCATCGGCTGCCTTGATGCGCCGACCAGCGGAAAATATATTTTGGATGGCTTGTCTGTTGAAAATATGGATGAAGCGAAACTCGCAGAGACTCGCGGGAAGAAGATCGGCTTTGTGTTCCAGCAGTTCAATTTGCTGGCACGCACCAGCGCATTGGAAAATGTGATGCTGCCGCTGACCTATGCGGGCGTATCTGGCAAGGAACGACATGACCGCGCCATGAAAGCATTGGATCGCGTGGGACTGTCACAGCGGACTCATCACGCTCCCAGCGAACTTTCCGGCGGACAGCAGCAGCGTGTGGCAATCGCGCGTGCGCTGGTCAATGAGCCAGCCATCCTGCTTGCTGATGAGCCGACAGGCGCATTGGACAGCAAAACGAGCGTGGAGATCATGGAATTGTTCCAAAGCCTGCACAAGGAAAATGGTCAGACCGTGATCCTGGTGACTCATGATGCTCATGTGGCACGCCATACAGATCGAATTATCAAACTTTCCGACGGACAGATCATTTCAGATGAAGTGAATCACAACCCGATCAAAGCAGGCGCTCCGCGCGTGGAGGAATAATTGTGATTATTGATGGTTGAGTAGCCCTGCGTGTTCTTCACAGGGCGTATCGAAACCAACGGAATTTATAAAAAGAAGGTTAACTATGTTATTTTCAGAAAATTTCAAGATCGCAATTCGCGCATTGCGTGCCAATAAAATGCGGTCGCTTCTCACCATGCTGGGAATCGTGATCGGCGTGGCGACGGTCGTGGCTTTGCTTTCCATTGGCAAGGGGGCAACAGCCAGTATTACCAGTTCCATTCAGAGCAATGGTTCCAATCTGTTGACCGTTTCGCCAGGGAAACAACAATCTGGCGCTGCAGCGGCGGGCGGAGGTTCGCAGCAAGCGAGCTATTTGTATTATTCAGATTACCAATTGTTACAGCGTTCCCTTGAAGACAATATCGCCGCTATTGTTCCAAGTTATCAATCTTCCTATCTGGTCAAATACGGTGATGAAAGCTTTAACGTAAATGTCACTGGCGTCACGAAGGATTATCAAGAGACCAATTCATACGAAGTTGCGAATGGCCGCTTTATTTCAGATGGCGATAATAAATCCGAGTCTTTGGTGGCTGTGCTCGGTTCACAGACCGCAGAAGACCTATTTGGAGGATTGAACCCTGTTGGAAAAACCATCTCAGTTAAAGGCGTCAAGTTTGAAGTGGTGGGCGTGCTTGAATCCAAAGGCTCATCGGGGTTTGGTTCTTCGGATGATGCCGTGTTCATTCCGCTGGATGCAGGCTACAACAAATTGTTCGGGTCAACCGCCATGTACAACGACAAGCGGATCGTGAACAGCATTTCGGTCTCTGTCACAACCACCGAAGCCATGGACACCGTCTCGGCGCAGATCGAATTTTTGATTCGCCGCGCACATAAATTGACATCTTCCGATGAATTGGATTTCAATGTCTTGAGTCAATCTGACTTGTTAAGCACGTTGACCACGGTCACTCAAACACTAACCGTCTTCCTCGGCGCAATTGCAGGGATTTCCCTTCTCGTGGGCGGTATCGGCATTATGAACATCATGCTCGTCTCTGTGACGGAGCGTACCAAGGAGATCGGTCTGCGAAAAGCGGTTGGCGCAACCAAGAATCAGATCCTCACTCAATTCCTGATCGAGACTGTGACGCTGAGTCTGTTGGGCGGCATTATTGGAATTGTATTTGGCATTGGCATGGCTGCCCTTGTTACATTGAGCGGCGCGCTCACCGCCGTCATTACCTATGATTCGATTTTGCTGGCGTTCACGTTTGCCCTCGCAATTGGCGTGTTCTTCGGCTTATATCCCGCCTATCGCGCCGCGAATTTGCACCCGATGGTGGCGTTGAGGTATGAATAGACGATTGACCGTGGACGGTGGACGACGGTTTGTGGTCGATCGTCTGCCGTCCATTGTCAAGAAGATATAATTCACTTATGCCCAAGAAAATCCTCATCGTTGATGATGAACCCCAGATCGTGGAAATCTGCCGAGACTATCTCAAGGCGGCAGGTTACGAAACTGTCACAGCCAGTAATGGCGCACAGGGACTTTCCCTCGCGCGTCGTGAAAAGCCAGACTTGATCGTGCTTGACCTGATGATGCCCGAGATGGACGGCCTTGATGTCACCCGCGAGATTCGCCGCGAGAGCGATGTTCCCATTATCATGCTCACTGCCCGTGTTGAAGAGACCGATAAACTTATTGGCCTTGAACTCGGCGCAGATGATTACATCACCAAGCCGTTCAGTCCGCGTGAATTGGTGGCGCGCATCCGTGTGGTATTACGGCGTGTCGTAAATTCACCCGACAGTGACACCATTCGTGCGGGCAATGTGGAGCTTGACCGCGCACATTATGAAGTCCATTTGTCCGATAAAACCGTCCCACTCACTTCCACTGAATTTGAAATTCTTGCCACGCTGATGAGTCAGCCTGGCCGTATTTTTTCACGCGCGCAATTGCTCACAGCCACTCATGGCGTCACATTTGAAAGCCTTGAACGAGCCATTGATTCACATGTCCGCAATCTTCGCCGCAAACTCGAACCAGCCGAGTTGATCATCACCGTGCATGGTGTTGGATATAAGTTTTACGCCGAGCCAAGTCGAAGCATTGAGAGCTAACATGCATTCATCTGTCCGCGAAATCCGCATCCGTTTGTTATCCCTGTTGGTCAGGGCATTTGTATTCGTTTTGTTTTTATCTTTGTTTTTCTTTCTTTCCGTTGTCGGTTATTTTCTAACCTCGCAAACCTCGCCGATCCCTATCCCTTTCACAGGCGCCATCAAAGGATATTATGTCGGTCATGGAAATTGGGATGGAGTAAACGCCGTCTTCGATACGATAGATGAATTGAGTTCTCTCGATACCCTTCTGCTGGATGAAGATCACCGCATCGTTCTTGACCGTGATTCTGATTCTGCTTCGAAAATAGGTTCAAGCTATGAGCTAAAACCCAACGATTTTGCATTGAGCATTGAAGTAGATGGGCAAGAGGTTGGCCTGCTCGTCATAACTTCACTTTCTCCGTGGAGCAGGTTGGGAATTGCGCGTGCCGTTATTTTTCCTGTGGGGCTCATTTCCCTTTTGTTAACGATCTTCCTTGTGATCGTTGCCGCATTGCTGGTGCGCCGCTTCGTCAATCCGCTGGCAGATGTGATCTATGCCGCGCGTGAAGTGACCAATGGCAAACTCAGCACCCGCATTTCAAGCGAAGGCCCACAGGACATGCGCAGCCTCTCCGAGAGTTTCAATGAGATGGCGGCATCCCTCGAACGCAATGACCGCGAACGCCGCGACCTGCTCGCTGATATTGCCCACGAACTGCGGACTCCGCTCTCTGTGATCCGAGGCCGCCTCGAAGGAATCGTGGACGGAATTTACAAAGCGGATGATGGGCAGGTGGTTTCGCTTGCCCTCGAACAAACTTATCTGCTTGAACGCCTTGTGGATGATTTGCGATTGCTAACCCTTGCTGAAACCCGTCAATTGCATTTTGAGAAAAAATCTGTTGACCTTGCTCAACTGTCCCAGCATACGATTGATATGTTCTCTGCCGAAGCACAGGAAAAAAATATCTCACTCGCACTCGAAAAGGGGAGTAGCACTTATACTGCCGAACTTGACCCGCAGCGCATGGAACAGGTGGTTGGGAATTTGGTCGGTAACTCGCTGCGTTATATCCCCGATGGCAGCAAAATATGGCTCACGCTCGAAGAGACTTCTAACGAAGTAAAACTCTTCGTCAATGACAATGGCCCCGGTGTTGCAGATGATGAATTGCGATATCTCTTCGACCGCTTCTGGCGCAAAGACAAATCCCGCACGCGCTCATCAGGCGGCACGGGATTGGGCCTTGCCATTGCAAAACAGCTTGTCGAAGCACAGGGTGGGACGATCGAAGCGCGAAATTTGCCGCAAGGCGGTTTGCAAGTTGTAGTAGAGTTCAGGAAGAAGTAGTCTGCTCTTTGTGGAATGCCAGATAGATCGGTTCGATAAAGCGTGCAAGGATCGGGCCGAGGATGGCAAGGAATAGAACATAGGCAGCGGATAGTGCGCCCAGTTGCGGCTCCAAGCCTGCGCTGACTCCCAGCCCTGCAATGACGATTGAAAATTCTCCGCGTGCCACCAAAGCTGCACCTGCACGAAAAGCTTCAAGTGGATTTGTTTTGGCGCGGCGGGCAGCCCACCAGCCCGTCAGGATCTTTGTCAGCGTGGTGAAAATGCCCAGAGAAACAGCAAGCAGCAAAACGGGAGGCAAAGAGGCGGGGTCGATCTGAAGTCCAAAGAAGAGGAAAAAGATGGCGGCAAATAAATCGCGTGAAGGGCCAAGCAGTTTGTGAGTCCGCTCGGCGATGGAATCGGAGATGGCGATGCCCATCAGAAATGCGCCGATGGCCGCAGAGACTTGCAGACGCTGCGCTACGCCTGCAACGAAAAGCATGAGGCCAAAAGTGGTGAGCAGGATGACTTCGTCGGATTGATGCGCGATGAGCTTGCTGAACTTTTTCCCGTATTTGACAGCGACGAATAAAACTGTGCTGACGGTTGCGAGGGCGATGGAAACGGAAAGGGTGGCTTGTGAGATTTCCTGCCCAATGAGCAGCACGGCGACGATGGGCAAATAGACCGCCATGATGAGGTCTTCGAGCACGAGGATGGAAATGATGGTGGGCGTTTCGCGGTTGTTCATGCGCCCGAGTTCAGATAATACTTTTGCGATAACGCCAGAGGATGAGATGTAGGTGACGCCGCCGAGCAACACCGCGGCAAGTGGATTCCATCCGAGCAGGAAGCCGAGTATCAGGCCGGGCGGAAAGTTCAGTAGAAAATCCACAATGCCAGCGGGGAATCCTGAGCGCAGATTTGCGCCCAGCTCTTCACCTGAATATTCCAGGCCCAACATAAAAAGCAAAAGGATGACGCCGATCTCCGCACCGATGTGAACGAAGTCTTCGCTGAATTCAAGGGGGAGGATGCCGCCGTTGCCGAATGCGAGTCCTGCCAGTAGATACAGTGGAATGGCAGAAAATCCCAAACGGCTGGCAAGGCGTGTAAGCAGTGCAAGTCCAATTATGGCTGCGCCGAGTTCGATGAAAATAAGGGAGATATCTTCCATGCTTCATTTTACACAAGAAAAAACCCATATCCGCTCGATATGGGTTTTTTCTAATATTTGATATTTGTGCATACAGAATATTGCTGGTGTAGACGAGATTGTAATTCCCAACGATCTACCCACTATTTCGATATATCATTTGATGTAAAATCATATTATTATCATACAGTAAGTGGTGCTTGTGGATTTAATATACTGACCCTAATTTTATTAAAAGTAGGAGGTTGTCATGTCAAAGAACATTGTTATTCTTGCTGATGGAACTGGTCAGGATGGTGGAAAAGGTCATGATAGTAATGTCTATAAGCTTTATCGAATGCTAGTAGACCGTACGGAGGATCAGATCGTTTATTATGAACAAGGGGTGGGGACCGATCAAAGAAAAGTCAGTGGGAATGCTTTTGGAGTGGGGTTTACTGAGAATATTATTCAGTGTTATCGTTTTATCTTTGAAAATTACAATGCCGGGGACAAAATATTTTTACTTGGATTCAGCCGTGGGGCTGCAACTGTCAGAAGCCTTTCCAGTTTTATTCATTATTTTGGTGTACTTCCAAAATCACGCTCCACGTTGATAAGAGATGCCTTTGAATTATACGAGAATGGATTTCAGCCCATTACTCAGGATAAAGAAACATTCCTTGAAGAAGATACGCGTAAATTTATAGAGAAATTAACTGATCGTGGAAACCAGATCATCAATGATACGTCGTATCAAATCTACAAAGCCTTGCGTAAGGATCTAACGGACAAATCAAATCAATTCACCACCGCGCATCCCACGATGTGGGTTGAAGTCGAATTTCTCGGCGTTTGGGATACAGTCCCCGCTTTGGGGGTTGTGCCGCTGGCAGGATTAAGTTTAGCAGTGGACCGTCTCCCCTGGTGGAGATTTAGCTTCCATGATTTCGCACTGCACCGCAGTGTAAAAAATGCCTATCAGGCTTTGTCGATCGACGATGACCGCGAATGGTTTTGGCCGACAATTTGGAATCGATATGGCGATGAAAGCAAGCAGAAGATCACACAGGTATGGTTTAGCGGTTCGCATACGGATGTAGGCGGCGGTTTTGCCGAGGCAGGGCTTTCCGATATCACGCTGATATGGATGGTTGAAAAAGCCTTAGCGCATGGGCTGAAGTTATATCTCGGCTCCAGAAAATATTGGAACTTTTGCATCGCTCCAGATGCAACTGATAAGCTGCATCCACCACGAGAAGGAGTAGGTAAAGTTTATAAAATGGGGTTAAGAGATAAAGTATGGGATGAAAAGGCGGTCGAAACCTTTGGCCCGCCGGTTATCCATGAAAGTGTTTTGGAACGCGCAAGGCATGACCCGGCATATCGCCCGTGGATACTGAAAAATTATGGTAATTATCCAGACCCCGAGACCTGGCTTCAGGAAAACCTGGAAAAGTATTTACGGTCGAAGTTTGATGCTGAAGTTAATGACCGTTATGAAGAATGGTGTGTTGCGCAATGGCAATCTGGAAAGCAGGATCTAATTGATATTACGGAGTGGTTGATCGATCATCCGTATTCATATCAGGAATGGTTAAATCAAAATCCTGAGCAAAAGGAAAAATGGCAGGAAAAGAACACTGCCTTTATCGAAGAGTTTGAAGGCAGGAAATTCCTGGTGGAACGCGATGAAGCCATTGCATTGCGCGATTACGATATCGAATTGTGTGATTATGATAAAAACACCATCAACGAAAAACTCGAACAAGCTTACGTTGACCAGCGTGCTAATTACAATTTGTGGCAGAGAGCAATGAATAATGGCCGCATTGAATACGATCGGGATCGCTGGAGTAAATTAAAGAAAACTATTAAAAAAGAAACCAGCCCGTCTAAAGCTGGTTTCGACAAAATGTGAACTTGTAAAGCTTGCTATGCAGGAACTTTATCCCACTCTTTTTGCGCATGTTCGAAACCGCGTTTTAGGGCTTCGTAATTCTTTGGCAGCAAGTGTTTGTGCCGCGCAGGCAGGTGACCTTCCAACGCTTTTTCCACATCCTGTACTTTGACTTCGGGCAGCGCGCTGAGCAATGCGCCGATGGCAACCATGTTCATCAATTTCTTGTCACCGATCTCTTCGGCGATCTCGTTGCATGGCACAAAAATGGTGTGGATATCGCTGCGCCGTGCAGAGTGATCGACCATTGATTGGTTCACGATCAACGTCCCGCCGCTTGCCAGCATGGGTTCATATTTATCGAAGGAAGGCAGGTTGAGGGCAATTGCCAACGGGGGATTTTTTACCAGCGGGGAACCAATTTCATGGTCTGCGATGACCACGGTGCAGTTGGCCGTACCGCCGCGCATTTCAGGCCCGTACGATGGGATCCAGGTTACGTCTTTGCCAGAGTCCATTGCTGCATATGCCAGCACCTGTCCACCAAACAAAACGCCCTGTCCGCCAAAACCTGCGATGATAATTTCTTTTTGCATAGTTATCTCCACGTCATTGCGAGGAGGGTGAACTTCCCGACGAAGCAATCTCCTTGTAGGGGATTGCTTCGGGCTTCGCCGTTTGAGGCTCGCCCTCGCAATGACATCTAAATTTTTATCTGCTTGATCGCGTCACTGACTTTGTAATCACCCAGCGGGTAGGCCGGGATCATGTGCTCTTCCACGAACTTCAACGCATTCACAGGAGTCATACCCCAGTTGGTGGGGCAGGTGGAGAGCAATTCAACGACCGAGAAGCCGAGCCCGCGCACTTGAGTCTCAAACGCGGTGCGGATGGCTTTCTTCGCGAGGCGAATATTTTTGGGGTCATGCAATGAGCGGCGCACACAATAACCAACGCCGTCCAACGTGGAAAGCATTTCAGAAATTTTGATCGGGTAGCCTTGTGTTTCCACATCGCGCCCATTCACCGAAGAGGATGTCTTCATGCCGGGCAAAGTGGTTGGAGCCATCTGTCCACCTGTCATACCGAAGTTGGCATTATTGATGAAGATGACCGTCAGGTTTTCACCGCGTGCAGCAGCATGGACAATTTCACCCATGCCGATCGAGGCCAGATCACCATCGCCTTGATAGGTGAACACTACTCGGTCTGGCAGCGCACGCTTCACGCCCGTTGCCATTGCGGGGGCGCGTCCGTGCGGAGCTTCTACAAAATCGATATTGAAATAGTTATAAACGAACACAGCGCATCCCACAGGCGCAACGCCGATAGTCTTATCTACAATATTCATTTCCTGCAAAACTTCTGCGATCAGGCGATGCGCCACGCCATGCGTACACCCCGGGCAATAATGCGTAGGCGATTCGGTGAAGGCATGTGGTCTTTCATACACAAGATTATTTGTCGATACTGTTGTCATCATTACCTCTATGCTCGCGCGTTCATACGTGTCAGCCAGGCATCTCTCGGGTCGGAGTACTCAGCTACCGGCGCGGTGTTGATGCGCTGGATCTCGCTCAGGATCTCATCCGGGAAGGGGACTACTCCACCGGGCCTGCCATAAAAATCAACTGGAACTCGTCCACGCACCACCATTTGGACATCGTCCAACATTTGGCCCATGTTCATCTCTGTGACTAAAATCGCTCGTGCCTGACCTGTGAGCTGATTCAGCACTTCAACAGGGAACGGGCTGACAGTGATCGGCCTTAAAAGCCCGACCTTGATACCCTGCGCGCGTGCCTCGCGGACAGCCGAAAGCGCAACGCGCCCAGCCGTGCCAAAGCCGACGACCACGATCTCAGCATCCTCAAGGAAATATTCCTTGTAACGTACTTCGTTGTTTTGTACTTCCTTCCAACGGGTGAGCAGACGCAAATTGGTTTTCTCTTCGTCGAGAGGATTCAGGTAAATGGAGGAAAGCAGCCGACGTTCGCGGTTCATTGCGCCGTTGGTGGCCCATTCAAAATCCTTGCGGTGGATCTCCTGCATGGCAGGCATTTCCGCAGGTTCCATCATCTGGCCTGTGGAGCCATCCAGAATCAGCATGGTGACCATGCGATATTTTTCAGCGAGGTCGAACGAAAGTGCGGTGAGGTCAATTGCTTCCTGCACCGAAGCAGGCGCCAGCACGATGCGTGGATAATCCCCATGTCCGCCGCCGCGCACGGCCTGGTTGTAATCACTTTGAGCAGGGGCAATGTTGCCGAGGCCGGGGCCGCCGCGCATCACGTTCACTAAAACAGCGGGGATTTCCGTGCCAGCAATGTAGGACAAGCCTTCCATCATCAAACTCACGCCCGGTGATGAAGAGGATGACATCACACGCACGCCTGTGCAGGCTGCGCCGTACACCATGTTGATCGCGCCGAGTTCAGATTCAGCTTGCACAAAGGCACGCCCGAGTTCGGGCATACGGCGCGAAAGATATTCAAGCACTTCTGTCTGCGGGGTGATTGGGTAGCCGAAATATGCTTCAAGCCCTGCGCGAACCGCAGATTCAGCAATGGCTTCGTTCCCTTTCCATAACTCTTTTGGCATTCTAATTTTTCTCCATTTGTATTACGCTGTAATACAGGAAAGAAGAAAGAGGAAAGAACAGAATTGTTTCTTTCTTCTTTTGTCTTTACGCCGTGACGGGTACGGCAACCTTTGTCACTTCACGATAGACCGTGATCGCTGCATCGGGACAGACTACAGCACAAATAGCACACCCCGTGCAGCCGTCCTTGAACGTGTGCGCGGGGTGGTATCCCTTGGGGGTGAGGTGTGACATATTTAGTTCTATTACTTCCTGCGGACATGCGCTGATACACAGCTCACATCCTTTACAGTAGGTATCGCTTACTTCGATCCAACCTTTTGCTGCCATTCATTCTCCTGTTTTTCTTTATTCGAGAAGTTAGACAAAATTAGGCAAATTCCTTTGCCTTCCTCATTATGTCGTTTTCGGAAGGAAGCGAGTAGTGCCAAGCATCATATCAGGAGGCGCTGAACATCATCTATTTGGCGAATGATGATTATGTGGTTTTGGCTTTGAGTCTCCGTTCGTCATTGGGTGTTTTTTCCCAATAGGAGTATATATGTTCAAAATTTGACGACCTGTGCAGTGACGAGATAATGCCTTTGATTTTATTTTTATCCTTCGGAAAGGCCGCTTGTAACTCTGCATTTGTCAGGTAGGTTTTGTTTGAGGTGTTGTGCCAAATATCAGCGAGGTCAGAGGCGGATTGAATTCCGTATTCTCCGAGCGCCTTATACAAGGATGGAGATTGTACATAGCGGACAAGAAGCCCCTTGTCCACCCAGTCAATGATGGTGTTGGCTGGGTAGCGAAGGTGGGTGAGCAGATCCATTAGATCTGCATCTGTCAGATCATCCACGTTTTCAATGTTTTCTTCTGCGAGTCGGTCGGCGTGAAAAATATTGATGCCGGGAATATCTGTCAATTTGATTTCCTTGCCAAACTCGTCGCTTTTAATAAAGAAACTCTTGATGTTCATGATCAGTAATTTCCACAATGCCTGAACAATTCTCATTGTGAATATTCCGATAAAGAAACCCAACGTGGGGGTGAACCAGGCCTGATTCTGCCCCGCCCATTCCGAGGGCATGGATACCGTCAGGACAAGCGCCACCATCCAACTGCTCAAGATGCGGGTGGTTGCGTACATGAAATATCTTGGCTTGAGGTCGGAATAAAGGTAACGCCGAATTAACCCTTGAACGGACCAGAAATATGCGCCCAAAAAAGAAAATGAAAACAGGGAACCTGCCTGAGCCATATTCTTAATGTAGGCTGTCAGGCCGCCCTGTATCATGGCGGAAAATCCGTAATATTTCAGACCGTTGATAATGACAGGTTCTCCGCCAGTGATCGAGTTTGGAAATAATACGATCATCCAGCCTATAAAACTGATGACCGAAAAACATAATATGGGGAGCGTAAAAGTTAAGGGTCCGTAGTAATCGTCAAAGCGCTGCGCGAAACTATTTGCCATTCGTTCTTCGTCCACCATTGCGCCGGTTTTTTCATCTTTCTTATCTTTTTCGGTAAGCTGCTCAAACTTGACAGATTCCAGCAGTAACTTTCTGGCGTTCATCCTTTGTAAGGAAGCCCACACATCTCCCTTAAGGCGTTCCCTGTGCTGCCCGGTATATAGGGAAAAGACCATTGAAAATGGAAATAGAGACATGAAGATCGCAAAGAATATTACTGTGATGCTGATGAAAATAGATTCCCAGGATGTTTGCCATACCCCTTGAACAGGCAATTCACCTGGAAGCGATCTTTTTATGCCCGCTGCAGTGACCCATATAAATGTCCCGCACAACACGATGACCAATGCGAGTAGTATCCAAATTTGCCAGTTTTTATTCGACATGGCGACTCCTTTTTTTATTCATTATAGGGTTCTTATTTTTGTTTTTCAATATAAAATCTAAATCTGACAAATCGGATAAGTATTATTCAATACTGCGGGCTTTCTCAAAGTCGCTTGACAAAACGCATCATGTTCCTTGAGCAAAGTGACACCTCCCTGGCACTGCCCGCTACATCGTCCCATTGCCTTTCGGATGAAGGGCTCTACGACGGTGAGCGCTCCCCCCCCCGAGCGATATAAATTAGACTTTGAAAAGCCATGCGGCCTACTCCGTCGGTCGTTATTTTGAGCGCTTATAGATGGTAGAATCAAACATAACTTGCAAATGATAATAAAGGAGTTTTTCGTTTGATGAAAAAGAGTACATCGGTTTTCCTGCTTTTACTTTTAATAGGCGTGGGATATTTCATTTTGTTCTGGCAACCGAATTCCACCGGCGCGCGTGATTTTAATATGACCTTTATCTTCGAGCAGGATGAGCCCGCTCAGTATCCACATGTGGTTCGCCGTCTTGAGGTTCGAAATACCATTCCCCAAACCCTGTATAAAATTTTTGCCTATCAACATTATTACTTCGGTTTCCCATATTATGGGTATTCCGCTCTGGTGCTGCTGCCTGTCAAACTGATGGTCGGGCTGGAGAACGTTTCGCTCAACATGTTATTGTTGCGGCAATTTGTAAGCACACTGCCAATGATCTTTGCGGTGCTTATCCTCGTCTATTTGCAGACCAGATTCAAGTCATACCTTAAGTCTGCGCTTCTGTTTTTGTTTCTGCTCTCTGTGCCCGCAGTGGTCTTCAATAACATGTGGATCCATCCAGACAGTCTCGTATTTTTATTCATAGTTCTCACGTTCTTCTTTCTCGATAAAGATGACCTGCAATTTGGGAAGAATTTCTATTTGGCCGCGCTGTTTTGCGGGCTGGCGGTTGCCACCAAGCTGATCGGTTTGTTTTTCTTTCTTGCAATTCCCTATTACATTTTCCTCGGCTGGCGTCAGGGACGGATTGACGCGCGCAAGGCTGTGACCGTGGCGGCCTTTTTTGTTGGCATCATGGTCACCACCTTTGTATTGACAAATCCCTTCCTCTTCTGGGCATCAGAAAGGAAGTTTGCCTGGAAGACCCAAACCGATCTTCACAATGCCATGGATAGCGGCTTTATCGTCGCTTATTTGAACAGTCCCTTGCTCTGGCTTCAGGTCATAAAGAAATGGTATGGAGTCCTTGCCTTTGTTTTGCTTTCCATAGTTGCTGTGATCATTGCCGCATTCAAGGGAGAGAAGCGCCTTCTCAATCAACTGATCATGTTATGGTCGTTTCCCTTCATGGCGTATATCGCTTTTGCTTTGGTGATTCGTTCCAAGCATTTTCCTCTGCCTATTTTGCTTCCCGTCTTTTCAGCGCTGCCCGCTTATTTCACTTTCTTTGCTCCCGAGCGGTTTACCAACCCAGTGGGAGATTACATCAGGAAAAATGGATTACGTTTGCTGTTCACACTTGCGGGGGCGGCCATTGTTGGTTCGCAAGTCTATTTCAGCCTTGGGCGGGATATCTCTCTTTATACCGAAAACCTCCATCGCGAAGAGACCAGCCCAAGCGTACAATTCTACGAAAAGATCGAACAGGATTATCTATCGAAGATCGTTCTGGATCGTCAACTGGTCATCTTCCGTGATGTAATGATGTATGTTCCCAACTTGTCAGGCTACGATGACCATTTCAAATGGGGTGTGTCCAATTATGATATTGCGCTCAAGGATAACCCCGACCTGCTCATTCTGAATAAACAGCATTTATATGATTACACCCAGCCCGGTCAGGCCGAAACCGCACCCGACCCTGATTTTGTGCTGACCGTTCAATTCTATAACGATGTACTCAATGACAACGTAGTAGGCTACACTTTGCTTTATCAGGATGATTTTGGCATCGTGTACCTGCGCGAGTCTTTGTACGATCAATTTTTTGTTTTGCAATAGCCAGAGGTTGAAATGTCAAAGGTTGTACATGCCGTTATCGTGGACGCCGTCCGCACGCCGATCGGAGCGCTGGGAGGTATCCTTTCTTCCGTCCGTCCCGATGATATGGCGGCACATGTTATTAGAGCAATTCTCGAACGTAATCCATTTGACGCATCACTCATTGAAGAAGTCTTTTTGGGATGTGCGAATCAAGCGGGCGAAGATAATCGTGACGTAGCGCGCATGGCCGCGCTGTTAGCTGGTCTGCCGATACAGGTTGGGGGCGTCACCGTGAATCGACTCTGCGCCTCCGGGCTGAATGCCATCAACATGGCGGCACGCGCCATCAAAGCAGGTGAAGGGGACATCTACATTGCAGGCGGAGTCGAATCCATGAGCAGGGCACCCTACTCACTCCCTAAGGCGGAGGCGGGTTTTTCATTCGGCAACTTAACTGCGTATGACACAGCGCTCGGCTGGCGGTATCCAAATCCCAAAATGAAGGAATTGTACGGCACAGACTCAATGGGCGAGACCGCCGAAAATATCGCCGCGGAACGTCCGCATATCACCCGTGAAATGCAGGACGAATTTTCCGTCCGCTCACATCAACGCGCGGTTACAGCGATTGACTCTGGCCGCTTCAAGCAGGAGATCATTCCTGTTTCCATTCCCCAGAAAAAGGGCGACCCAAAACTCGTAGATACGGACGAACGCCCGCGCCGTGACACGACCATGGAAAGCCTCGCCAAACTCAAACCCGCCTTCAAGAAGGAAGGCGGAACAGTTACCGCTGGAAACGCATCTGGATTAAATGATGGGGCATCTGCGCTCTTGATCATGAGTGAAGAGAGGGCCAAATCATTGAACCTCACGCCGCTTGCACGTATCGTCACCGCTGCTTCGGCTGGCGTGCCCCCGCGTGTGATGGGATATGGTCCCATCCCGGCAACAAGGAAAGCGCTGGAACGAGCAGGCTTGAAAACAAAAGATATCGGCCTTGTTGAAATCAATGAAGCCTTCGCCGTCCAATCTCTTGCGGTGATGGAAGACCTCGAGCTCGACCCTGAGATCGTCAACGTTAATGGCGGTGCCATTGCCATCGGGCATCCTCTCGGCTGTTCGGGTGCGCGGCTTGCCACAACGTTGGTGCATGAAATGAAGAATCGGCATAATGTCAAATACGGTGTAGCGACTCTCTGCGTAGGCGTTGGTCAGGGCGAAGCGACTATTATCGAGAGTCTGGTCTAAACTCCAGCGTCTGGGAATCTGATGTTGTACGTTTCGCTATTTTAGGAGAATAAATGAAAATAAAAATACCCTTTTCTGCTCCAAAGCTGATCAGCGCGGGCTTGATGCTGTTTTTACTGACCGCCTGCGCTGCGCCTGCGACCCAAAGCGTGCAACCACAAAATACATTGGAGCCAGCCGCAACGGAAGCCGCTGTTACGGAAGGAACGAATACTGCTGAAGTTGCTGTTCAATCGGCGGCTGCCCCGCTGAAAACCCCGCTGCCCGCAGTTGCAGAAGCTCCGCTGATTGATGCTCCATCCATCATCTTTATCGAAATGATGGATGAATCATACGGCTGGGGCATCACAGAGACGGAGGTTGTTAGCACCAATGACGGCGGCGTGACATGGTACAACGTCACCCCGCCCGGATTGACCGATGTAGGTTATTCGGTCATCACAGATTTTCTCGATGCGTCCCATGCGTGGGTGCAGATCGTGGACCCTAATAATTATCCCAATGGCGGCACCCTGTATCGTACGTTGGATGGCGGCCTCACATGGGAGTCATTCCAGACCCCATTCAGCGCTGGTGATCTGGAATTCATGGACGTGAATAACGGCTGGATGATGGCTGATCTCGGTGTTGGCGCAGGCTCCATGGCCATTGCTGTTTTTCAAACTTCGGACGGCGGCGTGACCTGGACTCGAACCTATACCAATGATCCAAGCCTGGAGGGCGCGGGCGATACTCTTCCGCTCGGCGGCATCAAGGTGATGATGGTTCCATTGGATATGACCACAGCCTGGATTGGCGGCGTGATCTATTCCTCGGGTTCCACCTATTTATTCCGCACCGATAACGGTGGCAAGACCTGGTCACAGGTTACGATGATGCTGCCCGCCAAGGCTCAATCCAGCGAGTTGACGATAGAACAGGTGAAGTTCCTTTCGCCGACAGTGGGGGTTCTGGTTATCCGATTAACATCCACCAGTTTGGAAACGATCATCTTTACAACGAAAGACGGCGGCCAAACATGGGACCCTGCCACCGCGGTGCTTCCGAATTCGGGTATGCTGGAGATCCCGTCAGAGAAGGAAATGATCTTTTATTATGGCAACCAATTCCACGTTACGAACGATGCGGCGGCTACGTTTGAAGTTATCGACCCGAACATCGCGTTCGGTGAATCGCTTACAGATATGAGTTTCGTAAATACAACCGTTGGCTGGGTCATTACCACCAGCCCCGCCAATCAGCGCACGTTGTATAAAACAACGGATGGTGGGTTGACCTGGTCCCCACTTATTCCTTAATTGCATTTGTAGTGCGTGTTGTAGAATTATTGGCGAAATAAAATGCGGGGATGCATCCCTGCGAATAAAAAAAGGAGAATCCCATGCCACACCTAGTTCGTGATTGGATGTCTAGCCCCGTGGTCGTTGTTGACCCGGACTCGAGTGTCTCTTATGCCATGACCCTGATGCGCCGCCGTAATATTCACAGCGTGGTTGTGGATATCAGCGAGAAGAATCCAATTTATGGCATCGTCACCACCACCGATGTGCGTGACAAAATTGTTGCCGAAGGACGTAACCCCGCTGAGACCACCGTCCGCGAGATCATGTCTGGGCCTATCATTACCGGCCGGGCTGAATGGACGTTGATGGAGTGCTCACAGGTGATGCAGAAAAGGAAGATCCATCACCTGCCCATTGCGGATGAAAGCGGCGCGCTGATCGGTCTGATCTCTGCGACGGATATATTTATGTCAGTGGAAGAACAGGGTTGGGAAGAGGAGAAGTAAAGTGTAAATTCAATCCTGAAGTGTGGATGTACGCCAGCTTATGAGCTGGCGTATTTTATATGAGTAACTGATGTTACGCAGTTTTGCGGAAAATCCAAGCTAGGGTATGAAGGTGCGTAATGTCAGTGAGTAAGTTGTTTTGTCAAGACAAAAATTATTGTGCTTTGCTAAACCGATAAGATGGCAGTGATATGAATTGATGTAAAATTGGCACATGGCAAAGCAGAAATATTACGTGGTTTGGAAGGGACGCAAGACTGGCATTTTCACGACCTGGGCGGAGTGTGAGAAACAGGTGAAAGGTTTTGTTGGCGCGCAATACAAGGCTTTTGAAAATGAGATCGAGGCGGAAGCAGCCTACCTTGCAAACTATGATGATTACAAAGGAAAACCCGCCACAAGCGGGAAATGGAAAACAGCGAGTATTCAACCCCTTCTTCCATCCATATGTGTGGATGCAGCCTGCAGCGGCGCGCCTGGCAAATTGGAATATCGTGGCGTGAATACCGCAACCGGTGAGGAAATATTTCATGCTGGTCCGTATGCCGATGGGACGAATAATGTCGGTGAGTTTCTGGCAGTTGTTCATGCGCTCACGTGGCAGGCCAAGCACAACGTGCATCTCCCCATTTATTCTGATTCAGAAAATGCCATCTTGTGGGTGAATACTGGCGTGTGCAAGACAAAGCTCAAACATACGCCGAAGAACGCCGTTTTGTTTGCCATCATCCATAGCGCTGAGAATTGGCTGGCAGAGAACGAATTGCCCGAAGATAAACTCATCAAATGGGATACCGATCTATGGGGTGAGAATCCCGCGGATTTTGGACGCAAGTAATAACTAAATGCTGAAAATTTTAGGCTGGTCATGGTCGCTGGGACGTTTGCGGGGCGTTGATATTCGCTTTCATTTTTCCATGCTATTCAGCGTTCCGATCGCATATTATCTCTTCAAACCGGTGGATGTTCGCAGCACGATGGAAGCTTTATTGTGGGTGGGCGGTCTGCTGCTTTTTATTTTTCTGCATGAACTCGGTCATACCTTTGCCGCACAGCTTGTAGGTGTGGAAGTGAAGAGTGTCTTCGTCTGGATTCTGGGCGGGTTGACCAACCTTGCCTACAAGCCTGAAAAGCCGCTTCACAATCTCTTCATCGCCGCGGCGGGGCCGCTGGTGAACATGCTTCTGGCTTTTCTCTGCGTTGCCGCATACATTCTGTTGTATATTATTTTTCTGCCTTACTCCAATCATGTTGAACTCTTTCTTTGGGTGCAGACGTTTGTCAATTTGTTTTTCTCACTTGCCTTTTTGAACATCATCCTGATCGTCTTCAACCTGCTGCCCGTCTATCCGTTGGATGGCGGCAATATCCTGCACGCTTTGATGGAAATGCTTTTTGGAAAATCCAATGCAGATTGGATCACGCTTGTTATCAGCGTCCCGTTTTTGATCGTTTTGATCATCTTTGGGTTCGCTACCCGTGATTACATTCTGCTTGGCTTTTGCGTCCTCATTGCATTTGCAGTCAGCTCGTTGAACCGCAATCTGCTTCGCAAGATCAACCTCGGTGTCAATTACCTTTTCAAACGCGCGGGATATTATTATCTGCTGGGCGATTATGAACGTGCCGCCCAATATTTCACACGTGAGATCGAAAGCGAACCCGCCCGTCTTATTAATAATTACCTTGCCCGCGCAAGTTGTTATTTGTTGATGACTCAAAGCGAGCGCGCCCTCGCCGATATTGAACGCGTTTTGAAAATTGAACCAAATCACGCCTTTGCCCTGGAATTGCGCGGCGAGGTGTATGCGCTGGAAAAGAATTATGATGCCGCGTTGGAGGTGTTCGCCCGTGTGCAAAGTATCAATCCGCATTGGGCGGTTCCATATTTTGACCGCGCTTCGATCATGCTGGACCGCAAGGAATTCCAGCCCGCGCTCGATGAATTGAACAAAGCCGTTTCTTTTCAGGGGCGCATGCCGCTTTTTTATCTTGTCCGCTCGCTGGCACATTTCAGGCTGGGTGATTTGGAATCCGCACACAAGGATCAGAATCTGGCTGTGCAGCTTTCGCCGGAAGATACGCTCGTCATGGCGGATATTAACCTCATGCTCTATGAGGGCAATCTGGATTGGGCCGAGGATTTTTATTCCCGCGTCCTTGCAAAGAATCCACGGGATGCGCTTGCGCTTCATGGCCGCGCGGATGCCTGCCGCATGAACAATGAGCATGACCTAGCTATCGGCTTTTACACCCGCGCAATTGACATCGATCCGCGTGAAGCACGTTTATATCTGGGACGCGGTAAATCTTATTTGGCGATCAATGAATCCGAAAAAGCGACAGCCGATTTTCAGAAAGCATCCACTGTGACGGATAAGCTACACTTGAAACGACAGACAGAAGAGTTGTTGAAGGTCGGTAGTGCGTCGCACCTTACTTAATACGACGAATCAAATCGGGTAGGATTTTTCTAATTAAGTAGAAAAATCCTACCCGTCTGGTGCGACGTACCCTCATCAAGGAGACACTATGAAAACAGCATTACTGGTAATCGATATTCAAAAGGATTATTTCCCCGGCGGCAAAATGGAACTGGTCAACCCGTTCGAAGCTGGCAAGAAGGCGTACATGCTTCTGCAATGCTTCCGCGAACATGGCGGACATCACGTCCACATTCAGCACATTGCACTGAAACCTGACGCACCATTTTTCGTAAAAGGGACAACTGGTTCAGATATTCACGACGTGACCGCGCATTTTGAAGGCGAGCCTATCGTGTACAAGCATTACCCCAACTCCTTCCGTGAGACAAATTTGCTTGAAATGTTGAAGGAATGGGGAATTGAACGAGTGGTCATCTCGGGTATGATGACCCACATGTGCGTGGACGCCACCGCCCGCGCCGCTGCTGATTTTGGATTCCAAGTCTGGGTCGCGGAAGATGCCTGCACCACACGTGATTTGAAATACGGAGAGACGGTCATTCCTGCGGAGCATGTCCACAAAGCGTTTTTGGCGGCCTTGAAATCCTATGGTCAGGTGATGCTGTCGGAGCAGGTCATTGCGCAATTGGCGTCAGAGCAGGCAAATGCTTCTTAAGTAGAATCAGGCATCGGTTGAGAATGAAGCGAGGAGGCTGTCACGTTTTTTGTGACAGCCTCCTCTTTATCCATGATTTATACAACTGGAAAAACGAATTACGGTTTCAGCAGGCAAATATAGGACTTGTAATCACAGACTTTGTCGAAGCCTGCTTTGCGAGCCGTCTTTGCCGACGATTCGTTTCTTTTGAAGCAGTGCCAGCCAACTTCACTGATGCCGTGTGAAAAGGCGTGTTCGAGGAAAGCGAGCGTGAGCGCCGTGGCAATTCCACGCTGGCGGAATTCGCTGATGGTTTCAATGCCGATCTCGCAGCGCCTGTCCGCGTTGTATTCGGAAAGGCACCAGCCCGCAATTTCGTTTTCGTGGATTATGCATACGCCGAAACTCTTGGCGAGAAAATCTTCCACACTGGGGCGCTCGGAGGTCATCTCCTCTTTGAGTGTGTCGAGATGTTTCAGGTCCGTGTTCGCCAGCAGATCCGCATCCACCATTTGAAGTTGGAAGCCTGCAGGCATAAAATCCTGCCACTTATATTTCAAGGTCTTGCAGGCGTAATATTCGCGGTCAGCGTGGATTATCTCTTTATCCATGAGAATAGCCTGCATCTTTTCCTCCCATGCTGCCGAATCGTAATAAATTGCAAAACCTTCCTGTCCTTCAGCGAGTGCCCGCGGAAAAATGACATTCGCAAATAGTTTTCGAATCCCAAGGTTGAAGCTGTCTATTTCAGGATCGCCAGCCAGAATATATCGGTGGCCTGCCTGTGCGAACAAGGTTTTGGGATGTTCCATATTGTCCACAAAAATTTGCGCGGGTGTTTGTTGGGTGAGGATCGAGCGTCCTATGAGATGGAAATCCATGCCAAGTAAAATCGGGCGGACAAGTTCGTAAGAGTCGGGGTGTAATGCTGTCATTGTTATGTCTCCAGTTTCTGCATTTGATCGTGATCGGGTAGTTCCGCTTCAAGGTTGCGGACATGATGTACAAAAAGATAAGTGAAAACTGCTACGGCCATATAAGCGATGCCCGTCAAAACAAATTGCAGGGCCATGCCCGAACCAGGCGTGTTCCCAACCATCCAGCCGAAGGCGTTTGCCAGCCAGGTGTTCGTCTGCATGGCTGGCTCGGTGACGTAGTCCGCGAGCAGGCCAGCGAGGATGGGTGTGATCGGCCCAACAGACCATGCGATCATACGCCGTGCAGAAAAGACACGGCCTTGCACATCGGGTGCGACCTTCGCCTGCCAAATTGCCTGACTTGCGCCATTCGTGAAAATGGGGAAGATACCGCCGATGAAGGTGGCGATGATCCAGATCGGCAAACTTCGACCCAGTCCAAAAATGAGCAGCAGGAACAAGCCAGTCAATGCTTCGCCGATGAAGATGCTGTTCGTGCGTTTCTTGAATCCGCCCCAAAGACTGATCAGCAGCCCGCCAACGACTGCGCCAATTGCATTTGCGGATGTGACGATGCCAAGGATGGCGCTGTCTTGATTCGTGCGTTCGAGAATGAATGGGGAAAACAATGAGCTGGATAAACCAATGATGAAATTCAGGATAACGAAAAAAATAAGCAGGCCGAATAGTCCGCGGCGGGCGAAGATGTATTTGAAACCATACATTGCTTCCTTGAGAATGCCGCCGCTTTCGGCCTGGCCCTCGACCGTCTTTTCAGGTTGTGGGATGTGAACCAGAGTCAGCGCAAAGATGGCGAGGAAGAATGTGACCACGTCTGTAATGAGAATACCAGTTAAGGTAATGATCGGGAGCAGGATTCCAGCCAACAGCGGGGCGAGAACGGCGGGTCCACTTTCCACCAGCGACATCATCCCGTTGGCGCGGCTGTAATTTTCCTTGGGAACCATTGTGCTGATCGCCGCGGAATATGCAGGCCATTGAAAGGTGTTGCCCAATCCGTTGACAACTGCCGCGATGTACAAATGCCATATTTGCAAATTTCCTGTGGCGTGTAAAACAAGAATACCGGCGGTGGCAAGAACGGCTGTCAGGTCGCTGACCATCATCATCAGTTTGCGATTGTGCCGATCTACCATCACGCCCGCAACCGGCGAAAGTAATAGGAATGGCACGACAAATGCCGTGCTGATGATGCCAAGCGATGTCGCGCTGCCCGTTTCCTGATACGCCCAAATGGTCAGTGCAAATTGAGTCATGCTGGAAGCCAGGACAGAGATCAACTGTCCCGCCCAGACGATGGTGAAGCCTGTCATTCCTGTGGGCTGTTTTTTTGAATTTGAGTTGTTATTCATTTTACACTTCTAAAACTCTTTTTTCCATTCACGTGAAAATTCAACCGTGGAAAATCCAATGCTGGAATAGAACTGAAGGGTTCTTGGTTCCTCAGAGCCCACCATTGCCAGCGTTGCGCCAAGTTTCTTAAGACGATGCAAGCCTTCATACATGACCGCGCGTCCCAGCCCCTTACGTTGATGATCGGGATGAACTCCCACTGGCTCGAAGGACGCCGTGCGAGTCACATCGTCAAACCAAATTGTGGTGAAGGCGGCAATCTCTCCATTTGGCAATGCGGCGACAATATCCAGATCGCGCCGATACAGCGGACAGCGTTGAACGTTTTGATACCATGTCCAGCCCTCGTATTTTTCATCAGGCTCATCGGGATGGAATGCCTTCCAGGAGACCCAACTGCGCGCAGGATGTTCATCAATATCGCCGAGTGAACGGATCGTATATTCATCCCCGATTTTTGCATCTGGAATTGCATCACTGACCAGCCGTGAATGATGATTGCTTGTGGATTCCTGCAATTCAAATCCGCGCTGTTTCAACAGCCCCTGACGAATCTGATTCGCATCGTGAGCGACCACCCAAAGTTTTCGCTTCCCATTTGCCTGTGGCTTTGCAAGACGTTCTTCTGCAAGGATGAGCATTTCCTCTTCAAGCTCGCTCGTAAGAAAATCGGGATGAATTTGAGAGAAAGCCACGCCTGTATTCTCTGGGTGTAACACGGCTGCCATTCGTCCATCCGATGTTTCCCAAATGAACACGGTTTTATCAAGCGGACCCTGTCCGATGTTTTCGATCCCGTGCCAGCGCCAATAATCCCAACGATATGCCTGCCAGCTTAACTCGCGGCGATTATTGAGAACGAAAACATCACGCAGGAATTGGCGAATGCGCCAGTAATCCTCTTCTGATTCATAGGAACGCAGTTTTAGTTTCATGCCTATATTCTACATGCTATAATCTTTTTTATGGAAACTTCACTAGACCCCGAAAAACAAAAACTTGCAAAAGAATATGCCCGCATCCGCCGCCGTCTTTGGCTGGTGGATAATCTCTTCAGCGCGCTGTATGTTCTCGCATGGCTTTTCTTCGGCTGGAGCATTTCAGTCCGCGAATGGTTGACGACTATCACCACAAATGAATGGCTGCTCGTCGCTCTGTATATTGCTGTTTTTGGCGGCATTGCTTCCGTTCTAAATTTCCCGCTCAGTTATTACAGCGGATTTATCCTCCCGCATCGCTTTGACCAGTCCAACCAGACTCTCAAAGACTGGATCATTGACCAGCTCAAGGGACTCGCGATCGGCGCTCCCCTCGGCCTGATCCTGCTCGAACTGTTTTATCTTGCCTTGAGAGCCACGGGCAGCCTGTGGTGGTTGTGGGTGGCAGGCGGCATGTTGATCTTTAGCGTTTTGATTTCCAATCTCGCGCCGATCCTTATCATGCCTTTATTCAACAAATACGTTCCGCTCGGCGATGAACACCAGGAACTTGCTGACCGCTTAATGAAACTTGCCGAACGGGCCAACACCAAAGTGCGCGGCGTCTTCAAATTTGACATGTCCAAGCGTACCAAATCTGCTAATGCCGCGTTGACAGGCATCGGCAACACGCGCCGCATTATCCTGGGCGATACGCTCATCAACGAATTTTCAACAGATGAAATTGAGACCGTCCTTGCTCATGAGTTGGGACACCAAGTCCACCGCGATATTCCGTTATTCATTGCATTTGGGACACTCTCAACAACCATCGGCTTTTATCTCGCCTCTCTTGGAATGAATTGGGCAGTGAATTATTTTGGCTTTGCCAGTGTCAGTGACCCCGCAGCTTTTCCCGCGCTTGGCCTGATCCTTGGCGCGTATGGCTTGCTGACTTCACCCCTCGATAACGCCATCTCCCGCTGGCGTGAAAATATGGCTGACGACTATGCATTGCAGTCCACAGGTAAGAACGAAGCCTTTGCCTCCGCCTTTACGAGACTCGCGAATCAAAACCTCGGTGAGATCGACCCTGAAAAATGGGTCGTCTTCATGTTCTATTCCCATCCGCCATTGGGTGAACGAATTGAGAAGGCGAGAAGATTCACCATCACATAACACAAAGTAAAAAGGACTTGCGATCAGCAAGTCCTTTTACTTCTCACTTATTACTTGTTACTCACTTACTTCACCAGATCACTCATCAACTCCATTGGCACAATTCCAGCACCGACAATACCTGGTCCCGTGTGTACGCCCAAAACAGGGGAGATGCGCACTACTTCCAGCTTGGCGACATTTAATTTTTCCTTGAACTCAGCCGCGAGTTGGTCTGCTTTTTCAGCAAAACGGCCATGCAACACTGTGACCCACACAGGAGTGTTGCCATACTTTTCACGCATTCCATCCGAGATCATCCCAATGGACTTGGTCAATGTGCGCCCATTGCCCACTGTGCTGTACTTGCCGTCCGTGTCCACGCGGATGACGGGCTTGAGGTTGAGCAATGCGCCAGCGAGAGCCTTTACCCGTCCAATGCGCCCGCCGCGTGCGAGATATTCCAACGTGTCCAGGGTGTAGATCACTTCCGTATTCTCGCGGATCTTCTTCAAGCGTTCCTGAATTGCATCCATGGCCCAGCCTGCTTTGCTTGCAAGTGCTGCTGCCATTACCTGAAAACGCTCCCCGCCTGAAAGGGTGAGCGTATCCCAATGACTGACGTTTGCCTCGCCCTTCACTTGCTCTCCGCCATCACGCGCTGAATTGATCGTGCCGCTTAGCCCAGATGAAATATGCACTGAAAAAATATTCTTTTCAGTTGCGGCCAGTTTGCGATACAACTCCGCGAAGATACCGCTGGATGGCTGCGCTGTGGTGGGGATGGCGGGCCGCATGGCCTCAAGGCGATTGTAGAAATCATCTGCTGAAATATCAGCAGCGCTTATCTCGCCTTCAGGGAATTGGATGAATAACGGGGCTTGTACCACGCCCAATTGTTCCATTTCTTCATTGGACATATCCGCTGCGCTGTCTGTAACTATTTTCATGTTTATCTCCTTAATGTAGTGGCGACTTTAGTCGCCCGATTTTTTTAACGGCTGAAGCCGTTACTACTTTCTGCTTTCCAAAAACCATTTCACCGCATCCCGAATGCTGTCGAATATCGGGCGCGGTTTGTAACCCAATTCACGCGTCGCTTTTGCATGGCTGATGTTTGAATTACTTTGCAGCACCTCCAATGAATACGGCGTAAAACGCGGCGTCTCATTTGCGAAGCGATAATACATGGGCGTGAATATCGCCGCGAACTTTGCAAGGTCAAATGGGATCTTCATCTGAAAGAAATGCTTCCCTGTAATTTCACGTACGGTCTCAAGCAAATAGCGCACTGTAATTTTCTGCCCCGACAATATATAACTCTCACCGCGCTTGCCATTTTCTGCGGCAGCGATCAGCCCGTCTGCTACATCGCGCACATCCACGAAATCATATGCGCCATCCACATACAATGTCGGTTTCGCAACTGCCGCATCGTGGATGACCGCACCCATCATCGATCCGCGAAAATCATACGGGCCGATCACGCCGGTGGGGCAGGCCACAACAGCTTCCAGCCCGGAACGAGCCGCGTTCAATACTTCCAGCGTCGCCTCCGCCTTCGAGCGATCATACGCGCCGTAGGGGTTGTTCATGTCGTACGGCACGCTCTCATCGATCACACCCTTTTCCACGCGTTGAATTGCATGAATGGACGATGTGTAGATCAACTTGATCCTTTTTTCAGCAGCGGCGCGCAGAATATTTTTTGTGCCTTCCACATTCACTTTTCTCACAAACGGATTCGGCCCGGGCATGATCGAGATAACACCAGCCAGATGGAAGATGCCTTTAATGCCTTGCATGGACTCGAATACCGAATCCATGTTGAGGATGTCGCCCTCGAACGCTTCAACCTTTAATCCCGAAATTGATTCGCGGCTTTCGCCAGGCAGAATCAACGCCCGAACTTTTTCACCGCGCTCCAAAAGTTTTCGCACAAGGACATTTCCAATATGCCCTGTTGCACCCGTTACAAGCCACATTTATTGAGCCTCACTTTTGAGAAGGAGTGTATCCATCATCATGTTCGTAATTTCGCGAGCGGTCTTTTCCCATTTCGCGCCTTTCGGGTCAAGCAGACTTTGCAACAGTAACCCCATTCCCATCGAGACGATCATGCGTGCGGTTAATTCAGGATCCACTGGAACGAAGGAACCTTCATCCACGCCTTTTTTGATGAGAGATGTGAAGTGCTTGTGATAGCGGCGGTAGGGGATGATGCTGGCTTGCCAGATCTTTTCGTCGCGGCTGGCTTGTAGCCAGAATTCAAGGAACATCGGCAGACCTTCACCCGCCGTTGCAAAAATATATGGAAAGGCTTCGGTGATTTGTATGAAAGTTTCAGGGACCGTTTTATCTTTCGATGCTTCGATGGCTGCATCAATGGTTTCCAGCCATCCATCTAACAAGGCAAGGAAGAGCGCCTGCTTGCTTTCAAAGTGATGATAGAACGCACCCTTGCTGATGCCTGCTTCCTTGCAAATATCATCCACGCTCGCGGTATTGAACCCGCGTGTGGAAAATAATTTGACGGCCGCTTCAATGATCTTTGATCTTGTTTCTTCGCTTCGCTGTTGCAATGTGCCTCTTGAAAATAAAAACCGACTGGTCGGTTTGTTTTTACCCCCTAAAGATTGTACTGTCAAGATGAAGAACATAACAATCCATTAAATGAGTCGAGGATGGCATTGCCATCCTCGACCAAACCAAGACTGTTCTATTTTGATATGAAGAAAGAACTTGCGCTATTCTTTACTCTCCATTTCCTTTTTCAATCTTATTGGCCGCAGAATAAAATCTGCAGGGCACCAACCTGTAAATACACTTTGCAGAGTCATCACTCCAACGAACACTGCAAGTGCAAGCCCAACGGTTAGGTTGACCCAATAAGCAATTGCCGCGGCAATCAGGATCAAAATCCCTCGGAATAAGTTTCTACCATTTTCAAGATCCATGGTTGTTGCTTCTTTCGTGTGTTGACAATGGGCGTAGAAACCCGCGCAGGGACAGAATCAAGCCCAACCCGATTAACAGGATCGCGAAGATCACCCAGTCCAAATCAGCAGACTCGAAGAGGATGCGCAGGATCGGACGCAAGAGTTCGAGTCCACCCCATGCGAGCATAAGGATTCCGAATCCATTGTTATCATCCTTTGTGGGAAGATTGTTGATGGATCGAATTACATTGATTCCGAGTACGATCAGGCCAGTCCCCAAAATGCCAACTCCAAAGGGGATGAAGTCGAACAAGATGGTTATGCCCCAGAGAATGGCCAGCAACCCCCAAGCTACTGTTTCATATTTGCGATTCAAGACTTGTGCCTTATCCATTTTTACCTTCCATTGCTATTTTTACAGATGAGTCACATCCACAGCCCCCATTGCTTGAGCTTTCGGAAGCGGGGATTGCGTAATTCAGGTCAAGGATAAACTTGTCCATTTTGGAGGCTGCTCCTGCTCGGACTCTTTTCCCGACCTCGATTGCTTCTGCGATTTCCTGCTCGTCGGCTCCGCTTTCCAACGCCATTTTCGTGGTGGATTGCAGACACGGCTGGCAGTTCGCAGTGATGGAAGCGCCCACTGCGATCAATGCTTTTATACGATCATCAAGTTTCATGGAATATTGTCTCCTTTCCACCCTTGTAGACGGAGCTTATCAAAAAAGGATACACCCCTGCATCAGAATGTAGTTACTTCACACTGCACGGCATTTCCTCGACCCAATAAAATTCACAATGAGTTTCGAGTTCTTCTTTCAATTTTGTTTTGGCGCGATGCAATCTGATTTTCACAGCATCCAGCGTAACCCCCAGGATTTCGGCAATCTCGTTGTTTTTCAATCCCACCCACTCACTTAACACGAGAACAGTTCTATAGTTCTCTGGGAGTTTTTCAATATACCCTCGGATGCATTCGTTCATTTCCTCTCGAATGAGCTGTTTCTCTATCAAAGGTTTTTTATCTTCGGGACAGATAACCTTATCAGCAAGTTCGGTTTCATCCAAATTTTCCGATAATGATATTTGAGCAGCACGCTGGAAGGATGGACTCCTCAATCTGTCCAACGCGGTATTTGTTGCGATTCGATAGATCCACGTGGATAGTTGCGACTCACCCCTAAAGTTTTCCAGTCTCTGATGAATTTTTACGAAGGTTTCCTGTGTCAGGTCTTCGGCTTCAGACTCGCTAGCCAGATGTGTCAGGTAACGAAGGATTTTTGGCTGAAAGGCATCGTAGATTTTCTGGAACTCTGACTCGTTGGCACTCATCATTTTTGCTCCGTGACAGGTAACAGTCACTTTCGCGAAAGTGACTGTTACCTGTTTTACTTATGCAGGTTTGTACGCCGTGATCTTCGCGCTGTACACTGCTTTATAAACTGCATCCCGCGGATATTCCGTCACATCCAGTTTCATTTCATCCAGCGCGCTGTCCACGGTTTCCTTGTCGAAGAAAACAGGCTTGATGGAAATATCGGTGAAGCCAACGGACTCCATCATGCCGATGTAATCCTTCGCTTCCACAGCGCCAGCCACGCAGCCAGCCCACGCGCTCAGACTGTTCCTAACAACTTCAGGGAGTTCACCATCTGTGACAATGTCTGATACGGCGAGTTTGCCGCCAGGGGCAAGCACGCGGAAGGCTTCGTTGAACACTTTTTCCTTGTCAGGCGAGAGGTTGATGACGCAGTTGGAAATGATAACGTCCACAGTGCTGCTGTCAACAGGGAGGTCTTCGAGATAGCCCTGACGGAATTCGACATTCGTTGCGTTGACTCGCTTCGCATTAGCTTGCGCACGCTCGATCATTTCGGGAGTCATGTCCACGCCGATCACGCGTCCTTCGGGACCGACTTTCTGGGCAGCCAATAAGCAATCGAGTCCTGCGCCTGAGCCGAGGTCAAGTACTGTTTGCCCAGGTTTTAGTGAGGCGAGAGTAATCGGGTCACCGCAGCCGTAGCTGGTGCTGGATACGTCAGACGGGACGGTGGTAAGTAGATCAGCAGGGTAGAGATTGCTTTCGGGACTGCAGCAGTTGTCAGATCCGCAGCAAGAGGCGCTGCTCTTGATCCGCTCGGCATAATGCTCGCGAACAGTCTCATGGATGGGGGTGGGGGATTGGGTCATTTGAGTCTCCTTTATTATATAGATGCTTATCTATGAATTTGAGTAAAAAATTTTCCGATGAATTCGCTCTGCCCATCTTACGATGAACAGAGATCGTACTAACTTAGCAACAACCAGGGCCGCAGTTGCCGCCGCAGCATTCGCCTTCACAGCATTCGTCATTATTGGTGACGACAGGTAATTCGTTCATGAGGTTACTCCTTTCATATAGAAGTTTGTCTATGATACTTGCCAAAAAAACGGGATGCATCCCAGCTGAAGACGCATCCCGATCAGGCCTTGATGGTTTTCAACAGGTTTTCAGTTGCAACAGACTCAGGCGCAAATTTGACCATAAGCTGGCCGCAGCAATATGCAACGCGTTCCTGGTTGAGGGTGTAGAAAGTCTGCTTGCCTTCTTCGCGGATCGAAACAAGATCAGCCTCGCGCAGGATGGCGAGGTGGTGCGAAACGGTGGGCTGAGAGACATCCAATTTTTCTACGATCTCATTCACAGAAAGAGACTCGCAGCAACAGATGTTCATGATCTTCTGGCGGGTTTCGTCAGAGATGGCTTTGGCAAAGAGGACAGGGTTGAATTTCATATTGATGACTTTCTATTTGATATTATATAGATAAACGTCTATTTGTCAAGAGGTTAATTTATGAGATCGTTCGCTCTTTTATAAAATATCCTGCCGCTGCCATTCCCAACCCAAGGAAAGCAAGTAATAATCCCTGCCAGAGGATGGGGTTGAGCAATGCTTTCACCATAGCAGCGGCAAGGTCGTTGCCGTACTCCAGCAGAATAGTGGGGAGGTAGGTGGACATGCGATTGACAAGCATGCGTTGGAAGACTGCGCCAAATACGGGCGCTCCAATCAGGCTCATCACGAACGCAAGCAAGCCTGTGATAAAAAACGGAATTCCCCACCACATCAGCCAGCTCTTGATCGACCTGACGGCAAAGAGCGTTACTCCCAGCAGGAAAGCGAGCGGCAAGAGTGGACTGAGTCGCATGAAGAACCTCACAGTTTTCAATCTTGGACGCGGGTCATTTTCCAGCGGCGCGGTGATGATGGTTATCTGGTCCGGGATCGCCGCCGCGGTAAATTGCATTTGACTTTGAATGATCGGAGTCAGTGCGGGGTATAGCTCGGCAGGCGGGTTGCAAAATTCGATCTGGCCGCCTGAGAATAAACCAAGTGTCATTTGTGCGATCTGCTCGAAGGTACATTGAGGCTGCGTACCCAAAAGTGAAAGGACCGCCTGCACGCTCGTCTCGCCGACCATGCTTGCCTTCAACGGAGCCAGATTGATCTGCGCTGTATCCGTTTGCATGCTGATGTATGCGAACGTTGAATTCAATGCGTCATCTCCCATTGTCTTCAATGCCTCAGGCGGGAGCAGAGTGCGGAAGAATGCCTCCCACGCCTCACGGCTCATGCCGCGCATGACAACAGGAAACTGACTCTGGTCGGTCGTTGAAGACATCATCACATCTGCCATGATCCCGGGCAGCTTGTTATAAAAATCTTCGCGGGCAAATGCTTTTTGGTAGGTTTCTGTTGTGAATGCTCTGCGGTCAAAGTTAAAAAAGAAGAGCGCAGCCACGGCTGTGATCACAAAGAAGCCTGCACAAAATACGGCGAGTGTTTTCTTTAAAGTATCCATATTGATAAATGCTCATTCGGGGGTGATGTCCCCGAATGAGCAAATAGATTTCCTAGTTGGTGGTTAATATTTCGATCAGATCCTTGGTCACTACTTCGGCATCCCCAACGCCGAGCAGGTTCAACAGCTCGCTAGCCAATGCAGCCTTGTTGTCTGCATCCTTGCGGCTCCAGGTGCGGCTCTTGATCTCAAGGTACGTTCCCATTTGCGGCTCCTTCACCTCATCAAGATTGATAAAGAATTCCGTTTTCTTATAACGGATGTGCCAGCGCAAGCGATTCTTTTCCACTGAAATTTCCTGCTTCGGCTTGAAGTATTCACGATAGAAGCGCGAGGTATGCACGGCAGGTGCAAGGAAGCGGCTGCGGGAGAGCAGCACATCATGCCCGATTTCACCTTCTCGTTTTTGTCCAAGCAACGTCAGACGCGAGCGCACGTTTTCCACGTCGCCTTTGGCATTGATGAGATTATCTTCGCGGAAGCGCAAGCGTCCCTGGGATGGATCTTCGAAGAGGAAATAATCATCGTATTGGTGATACTGCTTGGACGCGGTGATCTCGATCTCAGGTCGCTTCATTTTCTGGACTAATAAAGCTGGTTCCGTTACCTTGACCTTTACCTGCACCTCGAACGACTCCTGTTCCATCGAGCCGCCGAGCGCGATCAATTTCGAAAGGATCGACTGTTCACGCTCGATCAGGAATGCATCGATCTTTTGAGCAAGGACGCGCGCCTGTTCCAGCAAGTCTTTCTCGTTCAAGGTCAGCAATTCGTGCGCGCGCATCAGCCACTTTCCGTTGACCATCACATCCGTCACATCCGTGGATTTGGAAGCGAACACCAGTTGAGCATACGCATTCTGCGGGTCACGGCGGAAGCGGGGCGAGTTATGAACAGGGGAGGTATCCACAAGGATCAAGTCTGCACGTTTGCCTGGTTCGAGCGACCCAGTCAAATCTCCGATGTGAAGCGCTTGCGCGCCCATGCGGGTAGCCATTAGGAGGGCTGTTGCAGCGGGGACAACTGTTGGGTCGTTTGAGGATGCCTTCGCGACGAAAGAGGCGAGGCGAACTTCCTCGAACATGTCGAGGTCATTGTTCGAGGCGGGGCCGTCCGTGCCGATGCCCACGTTGAGTCCGTTCTCAAGCATTTTTTGCACGGGGGCAAATCCCGAAGCGAGCTTGAGATTGGATGACGGGTTGTGCGAGATGCCCGCATTCACATGCTGCAAGGTTTTCATTTCACCGATGTCAATGTGAACGCAATGCGCGGCAATGACTTTTGCTTCGAGCACGCCCTGCTTTTTGATGTACGGCACAACGGGCATACCCTGTTCGTTGCGCATGGTTTCCACTTCAAACACCGTCTCGGAGATGTGGATGTGTAGCGGCACATCGAATTCCTTTGCCATGTCAGCGCAGGTGCGCAGAATTTCAGGCGTGGTGGAATACGGCGCGTGCGGCGCAATAGCAGGGACAATGAGCGGATGCCCCTTCCACTTCTTGATGAATTCGCGGGCGTAGGCAAGTGAGTCTTCAAAAGCTGCCGCATCAGGTGCGGGATATTTCATGATGGATTGGCCGCAGACCGCGCGCATCCCTGCATCTGCGGTGGCCTGGGCGATGTCATCTTCAAAGAAGTACATGTCGTTGAAAGTGGTCACACCGCTGCGGATCTGTTCCGCGCAGGCGAGGGAGGTGCCAAGCCGAACAAATTCAGGCGAAACGAATTCCCGTTCGACGGGCAGCATGTAGCCCATCAGCCAGACATCGAGTCTCAAGTCATCGGCGAGTCCGCGCAGAAGGGTCATTGGCACATGTGTGTGCGCGTTGACCAGACCGGGCATGAGTACCTTGCCGCCGCAATCAATAACTTCATCCGCTGTATATTCTTTTGTGATCTCTGCTTCAGGTCCAACAGCAATGATCGAATCCCCTTTGACGACAACCGCGCCGGGGTCATATTGGTTTAATTTGCCATCCATGGTGAGGACAATGGCGTTGGTGAATAATGTGTCTGCTTTTTGTGTCATTCAGTCTCCTTGTGTATTGCCCCAGCAATCTCCCGTTCAGGGCTTGGCTAAGAGCGCCCTCGCAATGACGAGATGATATGTATGTTATTTTTCCCAATTCAGTAAAACTTTCAGCGCTTTAACATTTTGCGTAAAGTCCGTTTTTGAATGTGATGATAATTCCATGTCCACCGAAACAGCGCCGACTTCAACGGCGTAATCTGCCAGCGTGCCGGTGAAGACGCATCCCGTGTCAATGGGGGGGAAGGGGTAGCCCGTGGCTTTGCCTAGGGCTTTTGCAAATTCTATCGAGTTTTTCTCCCACGGTTCGCCGCCGGGGAAAACACCCAATGCGGCGCTGTGATAGCTAATAAGTGTTTCCACATTGTGGGATTGCAGGAAGTACATCACTGCGCGAGTTTCTGGTTCAGAACCTGGGCCTGTGCCGCCGGTTGTGGGGCCGTAAGCCCAACAGCCGGTACGATCCCAGTCTGCGGCCCAATTGGTGGGAAAGTTGCGGTTCAAGTCCACGCCGTGGTCGTTGACCCGTCCGTCAATGCCGTGGTCGCGGGCATCGCCATCGGGGTTCAGGTTACGCAGGATGTACAACGTCACATCCTTGGGAACTACATCGGGATTTTCATAGATGTATTTTATCAATTCATCGGCTAACGCAATCGTGTTCCATTCATAGCCGCCGTGGATGCCGGCCACGATCATCTTTTCCTTTTCACCCTGCCCAAACGTGTAGACTTCGATCGGGCGGCCTGAGACGGAATATCCAATGGCGGTGACACGGGCATTTCCGTACAGAGAGGAAATATCCAGAACAAAGGGCGTTAGTGTACTGACCACGATCATGGTAGAGCGCGGATTAGGGGTGACGGTGGGTAGATATAACGAAAGAGGATTCGGTGTATAGGTGGCGGGAAGCGTGGCTGTATAAATTGGTCCTTGTGCCTGCGGTGCAGCGAAAACGGGTTGTAATGCCAGATAAGCAACCAGCACCAGTGCAATTGCACCCAGACCGACGATGTTCAATGTCCATGCAAGAGTGACCCAGGGTGATTCTTTGCGTCGTTTTGGCCCGGGCATTATTCCATCTCCTCCAGCGTGGTGCGGAGCCAGTTCAATGCCAGGTTCATGCTCCAGTGCGGCAGGCTGCGCGGCGGGCCGCCGTAGGTGATGCGGTGAGTCTTTTCACCGTTGGGTGTGATCATCGCCATCTCTGCGGCGCGTTCTTCAGTGAAGATGGTCACGCCGAGCGCAATGTCTGCTTTTGAATCGGCTCGGGCGGAGCGCAATGCCTGCATGAGTGTGTCAGCTGTCAGATTGGGAAGAGAGGCGGTGTGCGGCACTTTGCGGGTCAACTGCCCATTGAGTCCGCTTTCTATGGCGGTCAGGGTCATGCCGCGGGCGGCGACCATATCCAGCACAACTCCTTCAAGTGTATCTTCATCTGCACCGAAGACGATGCTGCCGAGCCGTTCGCGCACATCAGTTTCAACTTCTGCGATCATTTCGTTGGCTTCAGATTCGCTCTTTGCTTTTGCGGCAATGCGAATATCCACGATGCCTGTGTGCGCGGCGAGGCCGACGGTTGGATTGCGAAGTGTTTCAAGGTCTGCGATCTTTTCATCGATCATGCCTTCGCCGAGGCCAGCGCAATGCAGAATGCGGACTTTGATGATTTCGTTAAGGCTGAATCTGTTTTGCAAATACGGGATGACCGACTCGTGCAACACGTGTTCCATTTCCTGAGGAACGCCGGGCAAAGAGATGACCGCGTTGCGCGGCGTTTCAACAATAAAACACGGCGCGGTGCCAACTGGGTTTTTCAACCCGAGCGCGCCCTTGGGAACATACGCCTGCCGTTTTTGATTCTCGGAAGGTGTGCGCCCGTACCGAGCGATGGTTTCAACAACCTGTGCCCAAAGGTCTTCGCGAAATTCTGTTTCCACGCCAATGGCTTTTGCAACCGCTTCGCGTGTGGGGTCGTCAATGGTGGGGCCAAGCCCGCCGGTAGTGATGACGATATCGGCCTGCTCCATTGAATCGCGAATTGCATCTGCGATGCGCTCCACGTTATCACCGATGGTGATGGTGCGGTATAGATCCACACCCATGCTGCGCAAAGTGCGCGCAATGTAGCGTGTGTTGGTGTCTACAATTTCACCGAGTAAAATTTCCGTTCCAATTGTGATTATCTCTGCTGATGTCATATTGTCTCGATTTATATAGCTTTAGGCGGCAACTTGATCAAAATATTAAACTACATTGTACTCTTGAATTAATCGTCCTTCTTCAAAGCGTTTCAAGTCCAGCATCGAAACATCCACGCTGGAGAACTTTCCATCCAAAATAAATTCGCTCATCAGTTTTCCAGAGATCGGGCCGTGCATGAAACCGTGTCCTGAAAATCCCGTGCAAAGAGTGAAGCCGTTTACATCCGTGCCGCCGTAGATCGGGTGCGCGTCGGGCGTCACTTCATAAAGCCCCGCCCAGTGTGATGCGCGGCTGGCTTTCTCCACCAGCGGCATTCTTTCGATGGCGGCTTCCAAATTCACCAGCTCAAAATCTTCATCCACGTTTTGGTCAAAGCCAGGTTTCTCCGCCTGATTGCTCATGCCGATCAACAAGCCTTCGCCTTCGCGATGAAAATATAACGACTTCGCAAAATCGATCACGAACGGAAAATCCTCGGGCACTTCCTTCAACGGATTTGTCGTGAACATCTGCCTGCGGAGGGGGATGACTGGGATCTGGATTCCCGCCATGTTGCTGATCTGACCCGACCACGGCCCCGCCGCGTTCAATATCATCCGCGTCTTGATTCCGCCGAGGCTTGTTTGCACTTCTTCCACATTCCCCCCGCTGACGGTGATCCCCGTCACCTCTGCGCCGCTGATGGCTTGCACTCCCATCTTCTGCGCCGCAGTAATGTATCCCATCACCACGCTGTTCGGGTCAACCGTGCCGTCCTTTTGGTTAAACGTGCCTGCGAGTGCATCATCGAATTTCATCAACGGCAAGCGTGCGCGGACTTCATCTCCGCTCAGAAGTTGTGTTTTCACACCGAGCTTGTTTTGCATCTCCACATTATGTTTGAACATCGCAACTTCTTTTTCATTGGATGCAACGAGCAAATACCCGCATTGCCTGTAGCTGACATCCTGCCCGATCTCCTCCTTGAAGCGTTCGATCATCGGCAGGCTTTCAATCGACAATTTGACGTTGATCTCTGTGGAGAATTGATAACGCACTCCGCCTGCGCATCTGCCTGTTGCGCCTGTGCCGAAGAAATTTTCTTTTTCAAGCAGGACGATGTTCTTCAAGCCGCGTTGTGCAAGGTGATATGCCGCGCTGGCCCCCATCACGCCGCCCCCGATAATGACAATATCTGCTGTATTTGGTATGTTCATGTCTCTTTTGCAAAGAGACCCGCTTTCAGCCTCAGGCGGAAAACGGGTCTCAGTTGTCCTGTTATTTGAAAAGGTTCTAATCGATACCGAGATATGTTTTTTGAACCATCTCGTTCTTCTTGAGCTTGGCCGCGTCATCGGTGAGGACGATGCTGCCTGTCTGGAGCACGTATCCGCGGTGTGCGATGGAAAGTGCCATGAGCGCGTTCTGCTCGACGAGCAGGATGGTGGTTCCCTGCTCATTCAATCGTTTGATGGTGTCGAAGATCACATCCACGAGCACAGGCGCAAGTCCCATGGAGGGTTCATCGAGCATGAGGATGCGCGGATTGAGCATGAGGCCCCGTCCGATGGCGAGCATTTGCTGTTCGCCGCCGGAGAGTGTTCCACCGAATTGGGTGATACGTTCCTTCAAACGCGGGAACAATTCAAAGGTCAGGTCGAGGCGCTCTTTGATGAGTTTCTGATCGTTAATTGTGAAGGCTCCCATCTCCAAATTTTCCTGCACGGTCAATTTGGGGAAGATACCGCGTCCTTCGGGAACGTGCCCAACACCCATGCCTACTACAATGTGAGGCTCAATGTGGGTAATATTTTTACCATCCAACAGAACTTGTCCCTCACGGGCGTGGATGATACCGGAGATGGTGCGAAGCGTGGAGCTTTTGCCCGCGCCGTTGGACCCGATCAGGGATACGATCTCACCTTCATTGACGTACAGGGAGATGCCTTTCAGGGCGTGGATGTGTCCGTAATAGGAGTGGACGTTGTTGAGTTCAAGTAATTTTCCCATGCGGAATCTCCTAGTCCTTCGCAGATGCGGCTTCGCGGCCGAGGTAGGCTTCGATCACGCGCTGGTTCTTGCGGATTTCCGCAGGTGAGCCTTCGGCGATCTTTTCGCCGTAATCCATGACGCTGATATGTTCCGAGATACCCATGATCACACGCATATCATGTTCGATCAGCAGAATGGTGATTCCCTTTTCATCGCGAACGCGGCGGAACAGTTTAATGGCATCCGCTGTTTCATTCGGGTTCATACCTGCTGTGGGTTCATCGAGCAGCAACAAGGTTGGGTTGGCGGCGAGGGCGCGGGCGATCTCAATGCGGCGCTGTCCACCGTAGGGGAGGTTCTTCGCCAGTTCATTCCCGACATTCTTCAAACCAACATATTCCATCAATTCGCTGGCTTTTGCCTCAGCTTCCCTTTCCTCTTCGTGGAATTTCTTCGAGCGAAACAGGGTGTCGAAAGCGTTCTGGTGAAGCTGGTTGTGCATCCCTACGAGGATATTCTCAATAACGGACATGCTTCCAAATAAGCGGATATTTTGGAAGGTTCGGGACATGCCGCGTGCCGAGACCTGATCTGGCCTTAATCCGATCAGCGACTGTCCCTTGAAGAGGATCTCGCCTTCTTCAGGTTTGTAAATGCCGGTGAGGCTGTTGAAGAAGGTGGTCTTTCCCGCGCCGTTCGGGCCGATGATGCTGACGATGCGTCCCTCGTCCACGGAAAAGGAAATCTTGTTGACGGCGGTAAGACCGCCAAAGCGTTTTACAACATTGGTTGTTTGTAAGAGAGCCATGTCACATCCGCCTATTCTTTATCTTCTACGAGTTCGCGTTTACGGCGCTCGGCAGGGATGAGCCCGGATGGACGGAAGATCATCATCACGACCAGAATGATACCGAAGACAAGTTTTTGATATTTGGCCGGGTCCAACTGGTTGGAGAGATCTTTCCATGCAAAGTTGATGATCGGGATTACAGCATCACTCTGGCGGAGTTCACTCAAGTACAGGGAGAAGTTTTGCAGAACCTGAATGTTGAGGATGACGACGGCTGATGCGCCGAAGATCACGCCGGGGATGCTTCCCAAACCGCCGAGGATGACCATGGTCAACACGCCGATGGATTGCAGGAAGGAGAATGTCTCCGGGCTGACGAAGGTACGGTTGGCTGCGTATAAGGCACCCATGGCGCCAGCGAAGGATGCTCCGGCGGCGAAAGCAGCGAGCTTCATCTTTACCAGCGGAATGCCCATGGCGATGGCAGCTATTTCATCTTCGCGGATGGCTGTCCATGCACGGCCGATGCGGGAGTCTTCCAGACGGGTCGCCACGGTGATAGCGATCAGGATGATGATCAGCGCGAGGAAGTAGAAGAAGACGTTATAGAATTCGCCTTCTGTCGGGACGTGTCCAACGATGGGGGTGAGCAGATTCCGTATTGGGCTTAGGATAAACTCCGGCGGGAGAGGCGGACGCTGAATTGGAGTGATACCCTGAGGTCCATTGGTTAGGTTGATGGGTTTATCCAGATTGAGCGCCAGCACGCGGATCACTTCACCGAACCCGAGGGTTACGATGGCGAGATAGTCACCGCGCAGGCGAAGCACAGGCAAGCCGAGCATAATACCCGTCAGCGCAGCCAGACCAACTCCAAGGAAGAGGAACAACCAAAAGTAGGAAGGAGCGAGCGTGAATTCTGCGCCAGCTGGTGCGGCGCCTGGAATTGAGTCTAATAGTGAGAGCTGCTTGGAGCCAAAGATCGCCCAGGCGTATGCGCCAACCGCGTAGAAGGCAACATAGCCAAGGTCAAGCAGACCCGCCATACCGATCACGATGTTCAAGCCAAGTGCAAGTGCGGAAAACACGGCCATCTGAAAGATGACCTCAAGGTAAAAAATATTTCGAATTCCAAGCACCGGCAGGATGACGATGATGAGAAGAAGCCCGATGAAGATCTTCACCTTCATATTGATCTTCAGGAAGTAGAGCATCACGGGGCAGAGCATCAAGGTCAGGAATGCCATTAACGACCTTGGGCTTTGATATACGCTTATGCTTCCAACTACCAAAAGACTGACGGAAATGACGATGGGCCAAATTCCGGTGTTGGCTTTCTTGAATAAATCGCTGAAAAATGTTTTCATGGGGTTTGCCTTTTCCTGAAAACGGATTATGCTTTCTGCCCGACGGTTTGACCAAGCAAACCTGAAGGACGGAAAATTAGCACGAGGATCAAAATGGCAAAAGCGAAAATATCCTTATATTCTGCCCCAAAGGCGCCATTCGTAAATGTGGAAAGATAAGAAGCGCTGAAGGATTCCAGCAGACCAAGGATCAACCCGCCAAGCAATGCGCCAGTTAGATTGCCAATACCGCCAAGCACGGCAGCTGTGAATGCTTTCAAGCCGGGGAAGAAACCTACAAATGGATCCAGTTTGGTAGCCTTCAAGGCAAAAAGCACGCCAGCCGCACCGCCCAACGCACCGCCGATAAGGAACGTAACCGAGATGATCATGTTGACGTTGATACCCATCAGGCTTGCGGATGGGCGATCTTGAGCAACTGCGCGAATGGCCTTGCCAACTTTTGTGCCGTTAACCAGATAATTCAATCCGACCAGCATGACCACGGTAACACCGACAAGCAGGATGGATTTAATTTGGAAACGAAGGGGAGTCACAATACCGGGTACAGCCACAACCAGAAACTCATCAAATGTACCGAATTGCGGCAGAATTACATTGAACTCGCCGGTTGTAAGGCTGAGAATAAGGCGAACTGCATCCTGCAAAAAGAAGGACATACCGATGGCTGAAATTAACGGTACCAGGCGTGGGGCACCTCGTAGAGGCTTGTAGGCAATACGTTCAACTGTAACTGCCAGCGAACCAGAGATGACCATTCCAAGTATGATCGCGAGCGCAATGACCACATATTGGTTCATTGTTTGCAATGCGCCGGTATGATCAAAATAAGCCATTAATTCAACGCCGACAATACCCCCGACCATGAAAATCTCACTGTGCGAAAAATTGATGAATTCCAAAACACCATATACCATGGTGTAACCCAGGGCAATAGTGGAATAGACAAAACCAATTGTCAGCCCGTTAATAACAACCTGCGGAAGGATCAACAAGACCCGCTCCACAAGGTCAAATTCCGTCATAGCGCTGCGAAAAATATACGCGAGTAGGACTGTAAAAAGAGACAGGACCAGACTTGCTCCCAATGCAAACACAAGGATTTGCCCGATGGGAAAGAGGATGAACTTGTAAAAGGGGTTTGATGTGAATTGTTTCATTTCTTCAATACCTGTCCTTTTATATTAATGAACCTCTCTCCCGGTAACCGGGAGAGAGGTTTTCGTGCCAAATCTAAAACTTATTTGCCGGGGGAGGGCAGGTCGAAGGAGTCGATGATTTCGTTGGTGCCCCATGCATCTTTGGTGGAAGCGTTAACCTTGATGATGAAGTACTTGGCGAGGGGAAGATCACCGATTTCGTCGAAGGCGATGGTGCTGGTGAGGCCTTCGTAGGATACTGCGCGAATGGCTTCGGCAACCTGGGTGCGGGTGGGCATGCCACCAGCAGCTTCAGCAGCGGCCTTGATCGCGGTCAAGCAGACACCCATGGAGTCATAAGCCTGTGTGGCGTAAGCTTCAGGAGCGGCGCCGAACTTGGCGGTGTAATCTTCAACGAACTTGGCAGCTTTCGGGTAAGCAGAAGCGGGGCCGGCAACGGTGGTGTAAGCCATACCGCCACCAGTGGTGAGAGCATCGCCAGCGAGGTCAGCGAGATCGCTGGAGTCCATACCGTCGGTGCCGAGGAAGGTGCCTTCGAAACCGGCTTCGCGAGCCTGCTTGAAGAACACGCCAGCCTGGTTGTAGATACCGGCGAAGAACACTACGTCAGGAGTAGAAGCAACGAGCGGGGCAATGATCGCGTCAAAGTTGGCGGTTTCTTCGGTGCCAACAAAGTCAACGACTGTGATGCCATCTTCTTCAGCGGCAGCGCGGAAGAATTCAGCTACGCCCTGGCCATAAGCAGTCTTGTCATGGATGATGAAGACGGACTTGGCGCCGAGGGTTGAGAAAGCATATTCTTCAGCAGCAGGAGCCTGGACATCGTCACGACCCACAACACGGTTGACTTCGAGGTAACCACGGGTGGTCACAACGGGGTTGGTGTTGGCGGGGGAGATGAAGGCCAAACCAGCGGTGTGATATTCCTCGGAAGAGGGGATCATAACGCCGGAGTTCAAGTGACCAACACCGCAGAGGATCTCGGAATCGGCAACAATGTTCTTGGCATTCGCAACGCCGACATCAGGGGTGGCCTGATCATCGTACGGGGCGAGCTGGACATCATAGCCCATGGCGGTCAAATCGCCGCTCAATTGTTCGAGGGCCAATTCAGCACCCTGCTTGATGGCAACACCGAGCAAGGACTGTCCACCAGAGAGGGGGCTCTGAGTTGCGATCTTGATTGTTCCCATGGCTGTAGCAGCGGGAGCTTCGGTTGCGGCGGGGGCTTCAGTGGCGGCGGCGGGGGCCTCGGTAGCGGCGGCAGGGGCCTCAGTGGCAGGGGCGCCACAGGCGGCGAGCACCATGCTGGCAAGAACCAACACGGATAGTAAAGCGAGCAAACGCTTATTCATTTCTGTACTCCTCCAAAATTATGTTAGGTGAATTCAATTTCCCGCAGATGCGGGTGACTACGTGCAGTTGACAATACTTGCGCTTGTCGGCCTCACCTCCTTTTGTGAAATACTTATATACAAAGAAAGCCCTCAAAAACCCTGATTGGGGATTTTTTTCAGGCTTAAACTTTCGCCACTAATAAAAAGCCTTTACTTTTTTTATTAAGCCGTAATAATAAGGGGGTTTGTGGAATAGGTCAAGAGTTTGTGACTAGTCTTTCTAAAGTCCAATTAGCCTGGGTAGGCTGCTGTTGCCGCCTATACAGCACTGTCTTTATCGGAGACTCGTAAATTGCTGGTAATGTTGCGGATTTTCATTGCCAGGTCAGCTGCCAGATTATGCATGAGGCGGTAGCCAAGTTGCGGGTACGTCTCGCACAGCATGATCAATTTATCCCGCTGAATAACAAGCAGACGCGTATCCTTTTGAGCCGACCGTGCGGAGGCTGAACGCAGCCCTTCATCCACTAGCGCTACCTCGCCAAAAGATTGTCCCCTACGAAGTCGCGCAACCACAGTTTCTTTTTTTTCAAGATCCCCGGTCGTACTGCGGTTAATCAAAATATCCACTTCACCCAGAACGATCACATACAGTTCCTTGCTGCTACTATTTTCCTGAAAAATAATTTCACCAGAATTGTAAGCAACCTCCTGACACAAATTTCCAACCAACTCCAATTGGGTCGGCGTGAACTGATAAAAAATATCGCTTTGTTTCAGAAAGTTGATCATGTTATTCATGTTGGAACGATCCTCCGCAAGAGTGTAGCATATTCATGGATGGAGTGCAACGCTTCATTCTACGGGTAGGCCTGAATCAGCCAATCGAGCGGATCCACCTGTATGCCATTTACCCACAACTCCCAATGCAAGTGCGCGCCGGTCACACGCCCGGTTCCACCCACCAGCCCAATGACCTGATTTTGCTCCACCAAATCGCCCACCTGCACCTGAATCGCGGACTGGTGCCAGAAACCGCTATACACTCCCCAGCCGTGATCGATAACAGTGGCATTCCCACGGACCGTCCACGGACCGGCAAACACTACCCGCCCCGCAGCAGGAGCGGTGAGCGCCAGACCATCTCCGCCGCCGAAATCCAGACCTGTATGCCACCAGTTGACCGTCAGATCGGTTCCCAGCCCTACATACACACGGCGGGTTCCGTAGCGGGATGTGAAGTAGGTTGAATCAGCATACGCAATGGCAGGGGAAATGAACATCCCGTTCCATAGTTTTGTCGGGCTCGGGGCTGGCACAACAGTGATATCTTCCAGTAACTTTTGTTCAGGGTCGGTAATCGCCGGGTCGATCAACGATGGGTCTACGGGCAGGCTTTCGCCGGTCAGGTAATTTCCTGTGGTTATCAAAATATATTGTTCGTACGATTGTTTGCTCCCATCTGGGAGGGTTGCATCCAACCGCAAGGGATATACCCCCGGCTCCAGCAGGGCATGGACACCCTGAAGTGCCACCTGTCCGCCGCTTTCATCTGGAAAGAAGTACAAGGGATGGTCAACCAGAAGTCCGCCCAATGCTACGCCGGGAAGTGTCTGAACTTTAATAACACCCGTCCCGCCTTGTTTGATGGGCAGGTCCCGAATTTCAGCGCTGATAAATGCCGAAGGCAGACCGGTTGTAGATGTGTTGGTGCTTTCCCCGGGAGCGAAGAGCGTATCACCCGGCAATCCATCCCACGAGCCGTCCAGCTTGTTGATATTCGCAAGCGACCAGACATCCGTGTTGTTTTTAATGGCAACTTCAAACAAGGATTCGCCCACACTTGGCGAAGTGCGCTTTTTGTTCCTGCTTTCGCTTAATTCCGGGGTGATCATGCTCACGCCTACATAAAATTCACTCGGGCTGACAACATGATTAAGTTTTCTAAATAAACTGTCCGGTACCTGGGTGCGGCGCATCAGGCTGCGATACGAATCACCGAAATTAATGACTTCAGTATTGAGCACCCCTGTAATGCCTTCAAGACCCGGTATGACGAGTTGCTGCCCGGCGGTTAATTGGTTTGCGTCTGCGATGCCGTTTGCTGCCATAAGCTCGTTCAGATCCACGCTGAAACGCGCTGCGATCGAGGTGAGGCTATCCCCAGGCTGAACTACATAAATAGGCCCGCTGGCATCCTGAGCATGGACGGGTTGAGGCGAGACGATAAAACTTGTCAGCAAAAAAAAGATCAGAATTGCGCGTTTATACATTCTTGAATTCGACCTTGTCGCCGATCTCGTAATCCCCAAAACGGTCAGGGTGGATCTCCAGCGTGTATTGTGCATCAGCTTTGGGGAAGTAGGCGGGATGCCATGATTTCGCGATGACCTTATCCACCACGGTCATTTCGGAGTTGATCCAAAAGACTGCCAGGTCGAAGGGCACGAAGAACATGTGGATGGACGTGTCGAGGCGTGAATTCCGCTTTTCGACCAGGAGCAGGCCTTCGTTAAGGTCGAGGCGTTTACGGAACATGAGTCCGCGTAATTTGGCGAGGAATGAGTCGCCGTATCCCACTTGCGCGGGTTTTTCAATCGTTTTGGTTAGGTTATTTATTGTGATGATCTGGGGCATGGGTATCATAAAATCGGGCGGCTGATTCGCCGCCCGCTGAAAATAGAAAGGATATCAGGATGATTTTTGGCTGAGTACTTTTTCCACACTATCCATCAACTCTTGCGGGCCGAATGGTTTGGCGATGTAATCGTCCACTTTGGCGATGTGCAGGCCGAGAACTTTATCGATGTTCTGCGCTTTTGCGGTGACAACAATGACAGGGATGTCGCGCGAGGCTGGGTCGGCTTTCATTTGTTGGTATACTTCCCAGCCATCCATGTCGGGCATCATTAGATCGAGCAGAACAAGGTCCGGGTGTATTTCGCGAACCATCTTAATCCCTTCTACTCCGCCCGCCGCGCCGAGAACATCAAACCCACGGCGGCCAAGAATTAGCCTGATCAGATCGATCATTTCAGGTTCGTCTTCGATACAAAGTATCTTCTTGACAGTATTATTCATACATTCTCCGGTCTTTGAATGAAGTTTACCATAAAACAAAAATGGAATTTGTAGATGAAAATCATCACATGGAACGTTAATGGAATTCGTGCCGCACTCGGCAAGCACGCATTGGATTGGGCGTTCGACCAGAACCCTGATGCCTTGTGTCTGCAGGAAGTAAAGGCGCGAGAAGAACAATTAAGTGAAGAACAGCGTGCCGCTTTGAAGCTTCCTTTTGTGTGGAATGCTGCGCAGCGCCCCGGATACAGCGGTGTGACGACTTTTTATAAGGATGAACCTGATGAGATCGTGAAGGGCATGGATGGGCCGATATTCGACTCGGAAGGACGCGTCATTCAAACGCTGTGGGCTGGTCTGCGGCTCTTCAACATTTACTTCCCGAACGGCCAGCGCGGACAGGAACGTGTGAATTTCAAACTTGAGTTCTACGCCCATCTGCTTGAATTGTGCCACTCGCTTCATAAAAAAGGGGAGAACATCATCATTACGGGTGACTTCAACACCTGCCACATGCCCATTGACCTGAAAAATGCGAAGGCGAATGAAAAGACTTCGGGGTTTTTACCCGAGGAGCGCGAATGGGTGCAGAAATTTCTTGACAACAGCTTCGTGGATGTTTTCCGTCATTTGTATCCAGATAAAATCCAATATACCTGGTGGACGTACCGCCTGAATGCGCGCGAACGCGGCATCGGCTGGCGTTTGGATTATTTTCTGGTTTCGGAAGCGCTTGTGCCGCGGGTGAAGGATGTCATCATCCACGAGAATGTGATGGGTTCAGATCACTGCCCCGTCGAATTGATATTGAATTAACCCCAAAAACATAAATGAAAATTTATCTCCTCCCGCAAATGGGTGATTGCATTTAATAGAATGCGATGTATCATCGAATTAATATGTATTTCTCTTGCACTTGCAGGTTCAATCATGCTATTATCAAAAAACTGCGAATTTGAGGGAGATACATTTCTTGTTAACACGGTAGGTCACGATTTTATTTGGAGGTAAAGATGAAGAATACGAAGATTGGAATTCCTGTAATAATTGCTGCCGTTGTCATTTGTATTGCCTGTATTTGCTGCGCCGCTGCCGGCCTTTATTTTTATGGCGATACCTTATTCGGTCTTTCGCCCACGACAGATGTAAACGGCCCAACGGGAGTTATTGTCCCGCCCGATACATCCAATTTGCCGGAGTGGACGATCATCGTCTACGCCGATGCGGATGATGAGATACTCGAAGGCGATGTGTGGTTTGACGTCAACGAGATGGAGCTGGTTGGTTCCAATGCGCAGATGAACATCGTTGTGCAGTTGGATCGCGCTGAGGGAGCATTCGACGGCGACAGCAATTGGACAGATACGCGCCGATATCTGGTCACTCAAGACAATGATGTGAATGTCATCACATCGCCAGTGGTTGAAAACATAGGCGAAGCGGATATGGGCAACCCGCAAACCCTCGTAGACTTTGTGACCTGGTCCATTCAAAAGTATCCTGCAAAAAAATATATGTTGATCATGTCTGACCACGGCGCTGGTTGGGCGAATGGATTCTCCGATCTTAGCTCTGGAAGTACACTCTCCCTGCCTGAGATCACCAACTCTATTGCCCAGATCCAACAGGCCATGGGTGGACAAAAATTTGAAGTCCTCGGGTTTGATGCCTGTTTAATGGGCATGATGGAAGTATACGGTTCGCTGTACCCGTACTCAAATTATATGATCGCCTCGGAAGAAGTGATCCCCGCCACAGGCTGGTCTTACACAGCCTGGTTACAGCGGCTTGCTCAAAACCCTGCGGTGTCCGGGCGTGAGGCTGCGCAATACATTGTTTCATCTTACATCATTGAAGATACCGCGTTGACGATGACAAGGTCTGCGGATGAGATCTCTCAAATTGAATCCGATACCACCTTGAGCGCCATTGACAGCGCGCGCGTGCCCGAACTGATAAGCGCCTTCAACCAGTTTGTTGCCACTCTTGCAAATGTGAATCAGGAATGGGTGGCGCAGGGGCGCGAGTACACACGTAGTTATTACACTATATTTGACGAGAGTCTGCCTTCTCCCTTTATCGACCTGATCAACTTTGCGGAGATCATGGCGACCACCAACGACCCCGCCATTATGCAGGCAAACGAACAACTGCGTATCGCTGCCGGGAATGCGATTGTGGCTGAAAAACATGGTTCTGGCATGGCCGGTTCCTACGGTATTTCGATCCATTTCCCCATTTCAGATATTTATCAATTTACAGAGTTCAACAGCGACGCCCCGATCCGATATGGTCTTGATGCGGCCAAATTCCTCGAGCAATCCTCCTGGGACGAGTTCCTCGCCTACCACTACACGGGACAGGCATTTGTGCCCCAGCAGGGACAGGCCTTTGAGCCTGATCGCGCCAGCCCCATTGTAGCGCCGGGCGCATCGGAATTAAGCCTTGCACCGGTTCAGCTTTCAAGTACCCAGCTCACTGGAGATGAAAAACTGACGTTAACCACGACCGTGACCGGCAATGTTTCATATATTTACTTCATCCTGTATTTTTACAACCCGGATGCGAGCGCCTATTGGGTTGGTGACCAATCTTTCGTCATTTCCGACGAGATGACGACCGTTGGCGGTGTCAGTGCGCCGGATTACGGCCCCAGCCCCATCAGCGTAACCTACGAATGGGACCCGAGTCTCTTCGTGTTGATGGACGGCGAAAAGGAAGCCTTTGCTTTGTTCGAGCCTGATGAATATTACAACTCAGATGGCATCACCACCTATTCGCTCTATGGCCAATATACTCCCTTGAACAGCACCAATCCCGTGGATGCAAAACTGGTCTTCGACCCCGATGGAAATTTGCTGCACGTCTACGCCTTGCCCGACCCCGATGGCGATGGAATTGCAACAGCGGTTGCCGTCACTCCGCAAATTGGCGACACCTTCCAGGATTATGTTCAATCCTATTACTTCAACGAAAACAACGAATCCTATTTCGACTATTCCCTGAGTGGCGACATATTCACCTATGGCGAACAAGGCTTCTGGTTCGAAGCCCGTTATCCTGTGGACGGCGAATACTCCATCGGTTTCTATGCCGTGGACTTTGACAACAACATTCAGGAAAGCTACTCAAACTTCACATACACGCGATAGCTGCCGTCATTGCGAGGAGGGCATTTGTACTGTCCGACGAAGCAATCTCAAATTCGGTGAAGCTCGCCGAATAGCATAAGGCACATTAAATAAAAGAGACTTCGGAGTTTTCTCCGAAGTCTCTTTTATTTTGCCAAAACTTTTTGGGTTGCATCGAATGCCAGCGGGGGAAGGGCTGTGCGCTCGAACCATTCCACCGCGTCCGCGTCATCGGCAGGGACCAATTCGCCGCTGACAACTTCCGCAAGATAGATGATGATGAAGTCTGCGCCGCGCTCGTGCTCGCGTCCCGAGATGACATCCACCACCCGCTTCACTCGCACGCTGAGGCCTGTCTCTTCCAAACATTCACGGGCCGCCGCCTCGGCAGGGTCCTCGCCACCGTTGACGAATCCCGCAGGCAAAGTCCACAATCCGCGGAACGGTTCATTGGCACGTCGTACCAGCAGCACGCGGGAACCATCTTCCACGAGAACCGCCGCAGCAACTTTGGGATCATGAAAATGAATGTAACGGCATTGCGGACAGACAGGCCGCACCATGCCGAATTTTTCTTTAGGCTCTACCTGAGAGCCGCAGCGTGGACAGAAATTTATCTCGTTATGTTGAGCCATGTGAAGGCTATTGCCATTTCCGTGATGCGGATATTTGGATCAACCACATTGTCAGCCCGCTCAACAGGATGACAGCCAGCAAGACGATCTGCCATAGGATCGGGATCACCGCTTCACTCTTAACGGGAGCCTGATCCTGTAATGCTGATTCAGCTTCCGGTTCTTTGGGTGCTTGCAATGTATCTGCGGCCGGTTCGGTTTCGCGGAGAGTTCCGTCTGCTGTGGGGGCAACCTGCATTTGCAGGTCTGGAGTTGCCGTGGTGAGCGCCTCTGCCGCCGCAACCGCAGGTGCCTCGGTAGCTGCTGGTGCTTCAGTGGCAAACGCCATTGATTCGGGTGCGGCTGCTGAATCAGGGAGAGGTTCTTCTGTGCAAGTGTCGCAACCGCCGCCGGAGCCGGGTCCGCCGCCAATTCCATAGGCTGCCGCAGGTGCTGCAGCGCCGCCAAAGCCAACGAGCGGGATAATTGAATTAGCCGCGAACGTCAGCATGAGAAGAATAGTTGCAAAGGCAGTTGAAAAGCGGAAGATGGGGTATGAACGCGGCAGTGGCGGTTTGAGCCCCACCATCTTGCGGGTGAGGGTGAAGTTGCGCGGCGCTTTGCGGGATGGCAGTTTGCGGAGAATGCCGCGGGCGGAGCGAATGTCATTTAAAACTGAAACAAGCTCAGGGTCGGCAGCGAGGCGGGTTTCCAATCGCTTTGATTCCGATTCGTTGAGCTGTCCATCCAGATAGGACGAGAGGAGTTCGATCTCGTTAAAATTTTTCATTGGATACTTTCCCCTTCAAGACGGAATGAAGCGGGCAAAAGTTCCTCAAAGCCGCGCAGACACTCACGCAAACGCAAACGCGCGCGCGCAAGACGGCTCTTGATGGTGCCAAGCGGGACTTTGGATGCGGTGGCGACTTCGCTGTAGTCCATGCCTTGAATATCGGCGAGCACAACTACGGTGCGGAAATCGGTGGGCAGGGCATTCAGACAATGCTGAATGGCATGTTCGAGTTCATCGGCTTCAGATTGTTCGGCGGGAGTCATGTTCGGGTCGGCCAGCCACTTGGGTGAATCCATTTCCTCGCCATCGCTGGTTTCAGGTTCGAGCGGGGTGGTGGGGCGGCGCTTTTGGCGGCGCAGTTCGTCGTAGCAGGCATTGGTGACGGTGCGCATGAGCCACGCCTTGAAGGAGCCGCCGCGAAACGTGGATATGCTGCGGAAGGCGGAGATGAATGCTTCCTGCGCAGCGTCCTGTGCGAGGTCTTCATCTCCGAGGATGCGGAGGGCGGTGTTGAATACAGTGTCCTGAAAATGTAGGATCAAAGTATTAAACGAATCAAGGTCGCCGTTTTGTGCGGATTGGATGAGCGAGGTTTCGTCCATAGTGATATTTTACCCGCTAACTGTTGGAAGATTATTTTTTGGCGATGCCCCAAAAGTAACTGACTGCTCAAAATCCTAAAATAAAAGCCTTTGCCCAAATTCTCGCGGCAAAGGCTTTTGTTGAATAATTGACAGGTGCAAAAGATGGAGATGGCCGACCGTTATTTTGTGACTCGCCTTGCGATCAAAATATAGATCCATCTCCAGACCATCATGCCGATGGCATTGCTCCCGCCGAGGATGAGCGGGAAAAGTGGAAGCATCGCAGCGCCCAGGAATGCCGCTCGTACAGTGGCTGCCAGCGGAGCAACGAAGAGCATCACAAGAATGATGCGCCAGAGATTTTTTGGATTTGCGATAACTTGTTCGTCAGATAACCCGATCCAGGGAGAGAGTACGAACCAGCCGAAGAGCATGGGAAGCCAAATGACTCCCATGCGCGGAAGAAAGGAAAAGCCAGTTTCACCATGCGTGGCAAAGCCGATGATAGTGAGAATGGCCAGGAAGATGATATCGCCGATGATGAGGATGATTTTCTTTTTCATTTAATATTCACCTATTGAAAAAGACCCTAAAGGTTTTTAAAACCTTTAGGGTCTGCTGATTTTATTCCCTACGGCCCTTGGTAATGATGCGGATGGGCGTGCCGAGGAAACTGTATTCCATGCGGATCTGATTTTCAAGATACCGAATGTAAGAGAAGTGCATAAGGCTCGGCTCGTTGACGTAGATCATAAACGTCGGCGGGTCGCTGCGGACTTGCGTGCCGTAGAACATCTTGAGCGCACGTCCCGCGTGGGATGGATGCGGATGAGCATCCTGCGCCTTGTGAATGATCTCGTTGATGGTGGAAGTCGTCAGACGCGCGAGGCGTTCCTCCTGCACCTGCAATGCCATCGGCATCACCTGGTCCACGCGCTGGCCAGTCTTTGCTGAGATGTACAGGATCGGTACATAATCCATGAAATTCAAGTCCTGACGGATCTTTGCCGTGAAGGCATCCATGGTTTCGCCGTCTTTTTCGATGGCATCCCATTTGTTCACTAACACCACGCAGGATTTCCACTCATCAAGGATGAAGCCTGCAATGTGAGCGTCTTGTGATGTGATGCCTGTGGTCGCATCGATCATTAACAGGGCGACGTCTGCGCGCTCGATGGATTTGAAGGAACGCAGCACGCTGTATTGCTCCACGCCATGCTCGATCTTTCCGCGCCGACGGATGCCAGCTGTGTCGATGAGTGTGACCTCAACCCCATCAAAATCAATTTTCGTGTCTATCGAGTCGCGGGTAGTCCCTGCGATCGGGCTGACGATCACACGTTCCACGCCGACCAGTTTGTTCAATAAGCTGGATTTTCCCGCGTTGGGCTTGCCGACCAAAGCGATCTTGATGCTGTCATCGATCTCATCCTCTTTTTGTTCGGGGAAGGACGCGACGAGCGCATCGAGCAGATCACCTGTGCTGGTGCCGTGAATGGCAGAGATTGCGAACGGTTCGCCCAGCCCGAGTTCGTAAAACTCGGAAGATTGTTCGCGCCTCTCTCTTGATTCGCATTTGTTGACTACCAAAAAGATCGGCGGCCAAAAAGTTCCATCGGGCAGTTTCTTCTGCGAGCGGCGCAGGATCGTTGCCACTTCGCGGTCGGGCTCGGTCACGCCAGTTTCACCGTCATTGACGAAGAGCACCGCATCCGCTTCCTGAATGGCAACTTGCGCCTGCCTGCGGATATCATCAATGAAATCCACTGAACCAGTGGAGAGCGGAGTCTTCCCGCCGTGGGTCGGGTCAATGCCGCCGGTATCCACAATGCTGAACGCGCGTCCGTTCCATTCCGATTCGCCAAATAAACGGTCACGCGTAGTGCCGGGGGTATCATCCACAATGGCAAGGCGTTCGCCAGCAAGACGATTGAATAAAGTTGATTTGCCGACGTTGGGTCTGCCTACTAAAGCTACAACAGGTTTCATGATTTCTATACTTCCAATTTCTTGATTATGGTGTGGGCACCGGTGATGGCGTCATTGAAGTGGACCGAATGGGAGTGATGATCACTTCCACCGTATTCGGCAGGATCGACTCAACAATGACGTCCGCGATCAAAATCTCCACACTTGGAGTGATCTGGTATGTGCCAGCGGGCAGCCCTGTTAGATCCACGGTGGCGCGCACACCCTGGCGGGTGAGTGAATCCAGTAGAGACAGCGGGCCAGAGATGATAACATCAACTGTAGTGGGGGATACCTCTGCGGTCAACCCGTTCTCCAGGCTCACGATCTCGATCTTTTCTCCAGCCAGTGTAACACTACTTTCAATGGGGGATACCCCGGCCTGTATCAAAACCGTCTGTTCGCCGATGATGGAAACGCCTTCGGGTAGATTAATGGAAAGGCGGGTGTTGATGTCATCCTGCGCGTTTTGCAGATCGAGGGGGGCAGTTTCCACCACGCCGGGCAGGGCATTCACGAGCTGCGGATCTGCCGAAAAAATGGTGACGACAGGAGGGTAGACCGAAAGATCGGTGAGGCGGTATCCGCTGGCAACACGCCCAATGATCGCAACCTTTACTGCCACATCGCGATACCCGCCCTGCTGGCTGACTGGTAATGTCACATGAACCGATTCAGGGGAGATCGAAACCCCATTCACTTTTTGGCCTTTATCATCCAAAACATCAACGGTCAGCGCTTGATCAAAATTCTCGCGGATGCCGCTCAGGTTGACGGAAACCCGCGCGCGCTTCACCTGCTGGACCTGGGACTGGGCGCCAGACACGACAACTTGTACCGGCTCCATGCTTGATTCTCCGATCTGGTACCCGATGGCAGCTTCCCCCGTCAGGCTTAAGTCCACATCCAGAGTTTGAGAGACGAGCGGTTCCAAAGTGAACTTGACCAGACTCGGCGCAACGGAAACGATCTGCACCGGCCGCGCGTTGACCTGGATCTGCAGCTCAGCTTCATGCTCGCCTGAACTTAAACCCGAAAGATCCAAAATTGCACGCACGATCTGCGGGTCTGCTTCGATCAAGTTCCACACAGAACGCGGCGCGCGCAGCATCACTTCCACTTCCTTGGGAATGTCATTGCTCAAAACAAGGTTTGGAGATTGCCCAATGATCTGCAATGGCACGGAAGAGGAAAGCGCGCGGGTTTCATCGGGGTCTGCGGAAGTGACTGCGGAGATCCAGACCGCCATTGCCAGCGCAAACGCCCAGAGAAAGGTGCGATAGTTTTGAGAGATCCAGCGCAGCATTATTTGTCTTCTTTCCTGCGAAACAAACCGGGTAGGAGTTTTTCGAAAAAGTTCGGCTTGTATTCTCTGCCGTTCGGGCGGAAGAAAGCGATCAAAATATTTTCCAGCCTTTCCGCATCGAGGCGGCGCAACATTCTACCTGCATGCGCAATGGATATTGCGCCAGTCTCCTCTGAGACGACCACCGCGATGGCGTCACTGGTCTCTGAGGTGCCTAATGCAGCACGGTGACGCAAGCCCATTTGCCGTTCTGGGGTGCGGTTCAAAATTCCACTGGCAGAAAGCGGCAGCACACAAGCCGCCGCCACGATCTGCGAATTGACAACGATGACGCCGCCGTCATGCAGGGGGGTGTTCGGATAAAAGATCTGCAACAATAACTCAGGTGTTAAGCGGGCATTCAATTGCACGCCGGTTTGAGCCAGCTCGTCGAGATTATCCAGTCTTTGCAGGATGATCAACGCTCCATGCTGGCGGGCGGATAACCTCGCCGTGGCCATCGCCACCGCGTGGATGGTCTGCTCCAGCGCCACGTCTGTTGATTTAACGGTAACAGGCCAAACGGTCCCGGCCCGACCGAGGCGCTCCAGAGTCCGCCGAATCTCAGGGGCGAAGATCACTGGCAGCGAAAGCAACAAAGCAGGCAGGGAATTCTGTGCAAACCAGGAAAATGCGGGCAGGTCCACAAGGCTGGTGAGCAGGATGAGCGCCACGACCAGCAGGATCATCCCGCGCAGCAAGGCCATGGCCTGTGTATCGCGCAGGGAATATAGCAAGCCAAAGAAAATCAGCGTGACGAGCATGATGTCGAAGACGCTCAGCCAGCTGATTCGTTGAAAAATAAAAAAGAGGTTGTTGAGAAATTCAGTCACGATTGGTAATTAGGGAATAAGTGAAGTAGGAAATAGGGGCACAGGCAATCCCAATTCCTAATTACCTATTTTCTAATTCCTAAATGGGGCGCAGGACACGGTCCTGGCGCAATTGTTTAAAGAAGAGTGCGCTGCTTCCTATTTGAATGGATTCGGTTGCGGCATCCTGCCAGGCTTGCACGCCGAGGGTTTCCGGCGTGCGGCGTTCGTAGCCGAGTTGTTTCCAGATTTCTTCCTGTGCTGAAAGTCCGCTCATTGTGAAAACAAGCGACGCTTCACTTTGTAGTTCACCAGAGGCGCTTTCCACTTCTTTTATCAGAGTTTCAAGCGCTTTGTTTACATCCACATGTTCTTCGAGGAAAATGTCGCTGGTGCGTGACACGAGATTTTCCACCTGCCAGCCTGCCAACCCCACGAGCTGACCATCCTGTTCGAGAACCATATAGGCTTTGTCACCAAAACTTTCCATCACATCGCTGACGGTCATCTTGCGCTGGCCTTTGCTCAGACGTGTGATCAACTCTGCTATAGACGAGGAGTGTTTTGGCTTTCCGCGCTTGACGGTAAATTCACCGGTGGGAATTGCAGGTTTTTTGATAACGGCAGTTTCGGTAGCCGCCTCACTCGCGCCGGGGACAATTTCCTTCCACGCCTCGCTGACCTGTTTCCATAAGTCATCGTAGGAGCCGGTGTTCGTAATGACGATGTTCGCAACCGCAACTTTTGCGCTTTGCGCCGACTGCATGTGGATGCGCTCCAGCGCCTGTTCTCGATTCATGCCGCGCTTGCGGATTAACCGTTCTACCTGAACCTCTTCCGGCGCGTTCGTCACCCAGATGGAATTACAAACCATTCGCAATTCGCCTTCCAGTAGTTTGATCGCTTCAATGACGATCACCGGCTGGGATGCGCGTTTTGTGAGGATTTCCGTTGCCTGACGCACGAGTGGGTGGACAATGGCCTCAAGCTGTTTCATTGCTTCGGCATCTGAGAAGACGAGATTGCCCAGCTTCTTGCGGTCGATCTCGCCATCCTTATTGACCAGCCACCTGCCAAATTTATCGATCACCTGCTGATACCCCGGCGCGCCTTTAGCATACGTGCGATGCGAAAGAGCATCTGCGTCAATGGTGTAGGCGCCCAAATGTTCCAGCATGCGGCGCACCACGCTTTTTCCAGTGGCGATGTTTCCAGTTAGACCGATCACAAACTTGCCGGGCAGGTTGCTCAAGATAATTCCTCTTTAAAGCTTGATTGATAAACGCCTCTCTATTTTAATGTCTTTTCCCGAAATGTCCACCTTTGGGATGTTGACCGCCTTCTACCTTGCGTGTATCATACATTTCCTCAGGTTGGTCGGGCAGTCGCGGTCCTGCGTTGTCGGGATCGAGGAAAGTCCGCACTCCATAGAGCACGGCGTCGGATAGCACCCGGGGCGGGGAAATCTCATCCCTTGTGGATGGGAACACGCTGAAAGGCGTAACCTGCCGGATAAGGGCCACAGAAACAAACAGCCCTCCACCCTTTGGGATGAGGGTGATGGTGAAAAGGTGGTGTAAGAGACCACCGGCGCGCGCAGTAATGCGTGTGGCCAGGTAACCCCCGCCGGGAGCAAGGCCAAGCAGGGACGAAATCGTCTGTGGACGATGGGAGACGGCTCGTCTTCGCATGTGCCTTTCCCTCTTGTGGGAAAGGCCAGTCCCGGGTAGGCTGCACCGAGCGATGTGGTGACACGTCGCCCAGAGAGATGACTGCACAGGCGGCTGCCCGAAAGGGCGTCCGCTGGACAGAATGCGGCTTATAGACCAGCCTGAGGCGTTCTTATTTTTGGGATTAAATTGGGGAGTAAAATGTGGGCATGGACAATATTCTTTCAAAACTAATTGAATTTCAACAAAAGCCTCTGCCTTTTACGCCGGGTGAGCCATTGTTTTGGAACGATCCGCACATATCAACTCAAATGTTGACGGTGCATCTTGACCCAAATACTGATGCTGCCAGCCGTACTTCTGAAACGATAGACCGTTCCGTACGGTGGATCATGGAGACGCTTGCATTGAAAACGAATGATGCAGTTTTGGATCTGGGCTGTGGACCTGGTTTGTATGCCTCCCGTTTTGCGCGCGCCGCCTTGCAAGTGACAGGTGTGGATTATTCACGCAACTCCATTGAGTACGCCAGACGATATGCAAGTGAAAATAACCTGCGGATCAATTACCGCTATCAAAACTATCTTGAATTGGATGACGAGAATCTATACGATGCAGTTTTTTTGATCTTTGGCGACTTCTGTCCGCTTAACCCGCAGCAGCGCTCAATGCTCTTGAAGAGTGTCCGCCGTGCGCTTAAGCCAGGAGGCAGGTTTGTTCTGGATGTGACCACCCGTGAACATCGTAGAAAACATGGAAATAAAAACCGCTGGTACGCGGCAGAAAATGGATTCTGGAAACCGGGTCCACACCTTGTATTGGAAGAAGGTTTCGATTATCCGGAACGATCTATTTGGCTGGATCAATACACAGTCATTGAGGGAAATGAGAAAGTCTCCGTCTACCGAAATTGGTTTCAAGACTACACCCCTGAAACGATCACTGAGGAATTGGCGCAGGGTGGATTTTCTGTCGAAAGTTTGTGGAGCGATCTGACAGGAAATCAATATTCTCCTAATAGCGAATGGATCGGGATCATTGCTGGTAAAAGATAAACCCTGCATATTTGTTGTGGCACATAGACCCTTCTTGCGTGACTATATTTGAAAATTTAGCGAACTCTACAATAAGTGAAGCTGTGTCTTTAAAAGTGGAAAATGATGTCGTATAATCAGACGAAAGCGGGGTAAAAACCGCTAAATCTCAAACAAAGCATCAATGACTGCTCGCTTAGAGGTGGTAATTGCGCAGGGTAAATGAAGCTCAAACTCGCAAGGAAATGATCGATCCGCAGTTGGAACACGCGGGTTGGTATTTGCGCGACCATTCCAAGGTGAAGATCGAAATTCCCGTGGATGGGTACGATGCCGAACCGTGGAATGGGGTTAGTGATTATTGTTTGTATCGCGAAAATGGGGAAGTGTTGGCGGTGGTGGAAGCCAAGAAAGGTGTCGTGGTCGTGAGGGTGTTTGAGTTACTTTGGTGAGTTGGTCGACCGCAACCACAAGGGTTCAAAAGGTTTTTGTTCATGGCTGGACGTTGGAACGGCTCACCAGAGCCAGTTGCTCCCATCGCAATTTCTGGAGACAACATAACTATCAAGAATGTCACAATTTCTTTTGATTTGTCAGCGGCGTCATCGTTGAAGCGTGACATTTTCCCTGGCAATTTGGAAAGATTAGATATTGCTGCTAGATTTGATGCTGATAACGAATGTTATGGATGGAACAATGAGGCATATTTCAGTGACCCACAATGGCGCAATTCTAAATGGCAGCTCAAACTCTAGTTCGAGCGTGGTGGCGCGGGTCGAGTCGCTGCGTGGGCGGATGGGCGAGTCCACGCGGCAGGTGGAGGGGCTGTTTGAGAGTCTGCTGGCGGAGGCGTTTTCGTGAAAAGACCTGACAGGTTTCCGCGAAAGTCTTGCGCTCGGAGTCTCATGTCCGCGCATGGGTTGCGATGGACTCGCGTCACGGTGAAACCTGTCAGGTCTGGAGTGGTCGAGTCGCTGCGTGGGGAGGGGTGTTTGGTGTGGGGAGGTGGGGGGGGGGGGGGGTGGCGCGCGGGGGGGGCTGTTTGAGAGTCTGCTGGCGGAGAGTTTTGAAAAAGGTGCTTGATGGCTGGAAAATATACACCGCTTGAAAATTACTTGCGTGATCTTTCTGCCAGTCTAAGAGAAGTTACGCTTGGCTTTGAACAAATCGAAGGAATTTTGAATAATAAACTGCCCTCCTCCGCGTACGAAGACCAAAGATGGTGGGAGCACGAGACGGAAGGCAACCATATCAATAAACGCGCATGGTCAAATGCTGGTTGGAAGATTGAAGGTTTGGATGTCAACGCAAAGTGGGTAAAATTTGTCCGCGCGCGATAGTTATTTTGGCGTGGTGGCGCGGGTGGTTGTCGAGCCCAGTCGAGACATCGAGTCGCTGCGTGGGCGGATCTCGGCGTTTGAGCCTCGCGAGTCCACGCGGCAGGTGGATGGGCTGTTTGAGAGTCTGCTGGCGGAGAGTTTTCGTGAAAAGACCTGACAGGTTTCCACGGAGTCTTGCGATCAGAGTCTCATGTCCGCGCGTGGGTTGCGATTGATTCGCGTCACGGTGAAACCTGTCAGGTCTATGGAGTGATAGTATGCCAAGCGATATACCGCCCATTACTTTTGGAACTTTCTTTCACATCTACAATCGAGGAAATAACGGCGAGAACATCTTCATTCAAGAACGAAACTACGCCTATTTTATGGAATTGTGGTGGAAGCACACATACCAAGTCTTTGAAACTTGGGCGTTTTGCCTGCTCAGAAATCATTTTCATGTTGCTGGATTCTTCAAAAACAAGGAGGATTTAGAAGGTCTCAAGATAAAAGAACCCAGTCAATATTTTTCAAACTTCTTCAATGCTTATTCACGGGGATTGAATATTGCCACACAGAGAACAGGTGCCTTGTTTGAACGTCCCTTCAAGAGAATTCCTGTGGATAGTGAAGCTTATCTCATGCGTTTGATTATCTACATTCATCAGAATCCACAGAAACATAAATTCGAGAATGATTTTCGTGATTGGAATTATTCGTCCTATCACGAGTTGACAGGGAATATTCCGACCAGATTGCAAAGAGATAAGGTCTTGCAACTGTTTGGCAGTCGTGAAGACTTTGTCAGAATTCATCAGGAAGTTCAACCTTTGGATGATATTTATGATGAGGAGTAAAAGACCTGACAGGTTTCCACGAAAGTCTTGCGGTCAGAGTCTCATGTCCGCGCATGGGTTGCGATTGAGTCGCGTCACGGTGAAACCTGTCAGGTCTGGGATGGGCGAGTCGCTGCGGGGGATACTCGCCGTTTAGGCTCGAGTCCGCGCGGCAGGTGGAAGGGTTGTTTGAGTCACTTTTGAGTGAGAGTTTTGGAGGTTAATATGCCATTTGAAACCATAACCATCATCAGGCTGTGCGGCGTGGCTGGAATATTTGGCGCGCTTACAATGGGATTAGGCGACTTGCTGTACAACCATATCCCAGGTTCGAAGCAGACGCTCTACGAAAAAATGTCCGCGTTTCCGCAGAAGCGACTGGTCACAGCTGGAATATTAGGACTGATCGGCAGTTGGCTGTATTTCTTTAGTGTATTCCACGTGTATTATGCCTTCCTGTCCGTTGGAAAACTTTTTGCGCTGGCAATGGCTCTATCGTTTGCGCTGGTTGCTATTGCCTATGGTGTGGGTCATGCCTCCTACTTTGCCATTGGGGTTGCTGCAAAAATTGCGCACGACAATCAACTGGATGTAACCTCCGTAGGGAAATCTGGAGAGGCGCTATTCTCGAAAATTGTTTTGATAACGTATGTTCCCGTTGCTGTTTTTAGTTTGCCCACGATGTATGGCGTCATCTCAGGGCGTTCCGCCTACCCAATTTGGATGTTCATCTTCCTGCCAATCGTTCCCTATCTGCTTCGTCCTATCATACTGAAAACCTTGCGCGGCAGAGTTCATGAACTTGTCCGTGATTCCTATGACAACTTTGTTTTATTACTATACTTTTTTGTGTCAACGCTCGTATTATGGAATATCTAGTGACAGAGTTTGTGGGCGTGGTGGCGCAGGCGGTCACTGAGCCTGTCGAAGTGTCGAGTCACTCCCGCTCGCCGCAGAGCGGCTCGGGGACTTCGTGCGGGGCGGATCTCGGCGTTTGAGCTTCGCGAGTCCACGCGGGGGGTGGAGGGGCTGTTTGAGAGTCTGCTGGCGCAATCATTTGACGGTCCCCAAAGGGGATGATATGGACGGTAGACGATGGACGACGGAAAAGCCACGGTCTACGGTCTGTCGTCCGCGGTCTGCATTGCGGGTGGAACTCCCCGCTGTTTGAGACTCTGAGTCCACCCCATAAATACAAAACTTCCAGATTGATCATGACCTTGTTCAAAGGGCGATAATAAAGGCAGCCGTCTTACGGCTTTCTCTGCTGGGCTTCGTACGCTCCTGACAGCGAATGGATCCGAATCGTGACGGGTAAAAAATAGATCAGTTCACTTGATCTGTATTACCTTCTCGGCTCGCAAATAAGGTTCACCACGGGAGGTATCCATCTCCATCATGCCCGTCAGGAACATGGGCGAATTGGAACTCAAGATATCTTTCGCAATACGATACACATCAGGAAATGCGATCACATCCAATGTGCCGGTTAGGTCTTCGACAGTGAGGAACAACATCGAATCACCTTTGGCGGTGCGGCTGCGGTGTGATGTTTGCCGTATGCCCGCAATGGTCACGCGCTGGCCGAGCTTGCCGGCGGCATCCGCTATCGGGATGGAACTGCTTTTTGAAACCCGATCCGCTGCCAGTTCGAGAGGATGCGCTTCCAAACTCACGCCGAGCAATTCCATTTGCGCATCCATTTTTTGTGCCAGAGTCCAATCTTCGCCATTTTCATCCCAACCAAATAAATTCATCTGCCCTGCCTGCCAGCCGTTTTCCAATCTTCGCAAAATGGACGGGATGGTACCAAAGCCTTCGAGGCTGCCTACGCGCGCGAGACTAATGGCCTCCTGCATGCGCGGATCAACACGCGATAGAAATTCATCCAGTGAATGGAAGGGAGCAAGCTGGATGATGCGTTCGATGGTGCGACGTGTTAAATCTTTGACTTGGTCGAGCCCCATATAAAGCGCTTCATTCTTAACCTGAAAGTTGGTACCTGCCCAATTGACATGCGGCGGTCTGACGGAGAGTCCCATGCGCCGCGCTTCGCTGAGATACACGCGCTGGCTGTAATAGCCGCCCCAATTGGCAAGCACGCCCGCCATGAACTGCGCGGGAAAATACGTTTTGCACCATGCCGAACGCCACGCTATTTTTGCATACGAAGCAGCATGTGCTTTTGGAAAACCATAGCCAGCAAAAGCCGCCATCATTTCCCAAACTCGTTCGCCAATGGCTGAAGGCACGCCGCTTTTTCTCTCGGCTTCACCGACGAATTTTTTTTGCAGTTCCTGCATGCGCTTGCCGGGGTCAAAGTGACTCATTGCTCTGCGCAGCAGATCGGCTTCAGCGAGACTAAAGCCAGCCAGTTCATGCGCGATCCGCAAGACCTGCTCCTGATATAAGATCACACCAAAGGTTTCATCTAAAAGCGGAGCCAGCGATGAATGCAGGTGATTGACTTTTTCTTCGCCTTTGAATCGGCGCACGAACGCATCTTTCAATCCGCCGCTGAGCGGACCCGGACGATACAGCGCCAGCGCCGCCATGATGTCATCTTCACTGCGGGCGTGGATCTCTCGAAGGGTGGAGCGCATGCCCGGGCTTTCAATGTTGAAACAGCCGATGGTCTGTCCCGTTTCCACTCGCTGCGCCGTTCGGTCATCCTCTGCCGGAATATCTTCCAACGCTGAAACCAGATTGATATATTTCCCGGATTCATTTTTCGTGATGAATTCTGCTACATCACCGAGGACGGTCAGTCCGCGAATGCCAAGCAGGTCGATCTTCACCAATCCCAATGCTTCCACCGAATCCAGATCAAACTGTGTGATGATGATTCCTTTGCTGCCCGAGCGCATCACGGGGACAAGGTCCGTGAGTGCAGACGGTGCAACGATCAATCCGCCAGCATGCACAGACAGATGACGTGGAAGTTTGAGAATGGCTTCCGCTTCATCGAAGACCCGCTGGTATTGTGGATAGGTGACGCTTAAGTCTGCAAAAGGGGATTCGGGGTCTTCTCCATCTTCAAACTTGGCCCAGAAAGCATAGGGCAATTGATTGACCATCTCACGCACTTTGGAGGCTTCAAGTCCATGCGCCTTGGCCACATCGCCCAGCGCCGAACGTGGACGAAAGCGGTTGATCGTCCCGACCATTGCCACACGGTCTTCGCCGTACGTATCGAAGACATGTTGAATGACTGCGTCACGCCTGCGCGAGCATAGGTCCGTATCAATGTCAGGCGGAGTAAGGCGTGCGGGATTCAGGAATCGTTCAAAATATAGATTGAGCCGCAGCGGGTCGGGGCTGGTGATTCCCAGACAATGCGCCACAAGAGATGAAGCCGCTGACCCTCTTGAAGAAAATGGAACACCCGTCTTGCGGGCATAGTCCAATACTTCCTCAACGATCAGAAAGATCGGCTCAAATCCCATGCGGGCGATGACGCTCAATTCATGGTCGAGACGGGTTCGGATTTCAGGGGTGATCTCGCCATATAAAACCTGTGCGCCTGCGTATGCTTTTTGCTGTAGGTGTTGTGAAACGGAAATGCCCTCAGGCAGGGGAACAGTGGGCATGTTGGGTTGGCCGATCGGCAGGTCGAAGCGGCAGCGTTCTGCAATTTCAACAGTGGCTGCCAAGGCTTCAGGAAAATCCTGAAAGCGGGATACCATTTCTTGTGGGCTGGTGAAATATGACCCTGCGGGTGCTGCCGCGGTCAATGGCAGTTGCTGAACAGATTGGTTCAAGCGAATTGCTGTCAACGTATGCTGCAACCCGGCTTGTTCGGGAGATAGATAGTAAATGGGATGGGTAGCAACGGTAGGGAGAGATAAACTGCGAGCGAGTTTTGAAAGCTCAAGCGCGCTGGCTTGGTTTTGCAAAGAAACGTACAAACGATCTTGAAAGATGGGTTTTAGTTCTTCGAGTGAGTGATTGCAGAGGGCGAGCAGGCCTTGCGAATACAAGGTCAATATTTCAAGCGAACAAATCGTTTCATCCTGTAAAGAGAGCGTGCTGCTTAATCGACAAAGATTGGACCAGCCTTCCAGGTTCATTACCAGCACATGGAGCGGGCCGCGTTCGAGATTGATCTCCAACCCAAGGATGGGTTGAATGCCAGCCTCTTTGCATGAGGTGACGAACTCGATCACGCCTGTCAGCAGGTAATGGTCGGTGAGTCCGATGGCGGGCATGTGGTGAGCCTTGGCGGCTTGCACCAGGTCGGCGGGGGAGAGCAGCCCTTCCTGCAGGGAAAATGCAGAGTGTGCTGTGAGGTGGATGTACATTTGTTCTATTTTACAGTGTTTTCGGGTTTCGCAGGCAAAGGAGAGTGACTCAAAGAAAGTAGGCGGCAACTGTTTCCTGCTACGGTGTCTCGCAATTCACATATACGTCTATGACTGATTCCCTCTTACAATAATATTTCCCAATTTCTCCAAAGAGCGTTCAATGACATAATTGAACTCCGCCGCGTTCAGCCTAATGAAGTTTGCGTATTGATTTGTTGCCGAAAAGACATGCCCCGGGGCAAGTGTGATCTTTTCTTCAAGCGCCTTTTTGTAAAGCTCCAGCGAATCCACGCCCTCCGGCAATTGCACCCAAAGAACAAACCCGCCAGAGGGGCGCGTCAGGCGAACACCAGATGGAAAATAGCGAATGACTGCGCTCGACATCAATTCAACATTGCGGGCATATTCACGCCGAATGCGCCGCAGATGATGATCATACCCGCTGCTTTCGATGAAGTCTGCAATGGCATATTGTGGCAGGGTCGGCGGAGATGCGCTGATCGTGAACTTCAACCATTCCAATTCTGTCTTGAAGCGTCCTGGCGCGACCCAGCCGATGCGCAGGCCGGGACTGATATCCTTTGAAAATGCCGAGACGAGCATCACCAATCCCTTTTTATCGAACGACTTACAAACAAGCGGGCGTTTTTCACCAAAATACAATTCTCCGCAAACGTCATTCTCTATTAAGGGAATTTCATGCCGTGCCAGCAGTTCCACCAGTTCCTTTTTCTTATCATCCGGCATTTGACTACCGAGCGGATTGTTGAAATTTGAAATCACAATTACCGCACGTACAGGATTATGCTGAATTGCAAAAGACAATGCTTCCAAATTAATTCCATCTCTTGGATGAGTGGGAATTTCCAGAACACGCAGACCATGCACTTCCAATGTTTGCAGGGTGCCAAAGTACATTGGTGATTCGATGGCAACGATATCCCCCGGACGACAAACCGCGTGCAGGCACAGGTCAATTGCTTCCAGGCCACCCGAAGTGATCATCACATCGTTGGGAGAAAACTGGCAGCCCGATAGCGCGGCGCGCTTTGCGATCTGGATACGAAGTTCTTCCAGCCCGGGTGGAATGATGTACTTATGACCATCCACTGCATGCCGCCGTGCTGCCTTGGCAAGCGCTTGATTGATCTTTTCAATAGGCAAATAATTGGGGTTGGGTAATGCCGCGCCGAGTTGAACCAGCCCGGGGTTGGTTGAGTCGCGCATCAACATCATTGCCAGTTCGTGCAGGCTAACCTGGCTTGGATCTTTGGCAGGCGAAGAAATCTCAGGCTCCGGCGCTTGTTCACTCAGTTTTGCCCGTACATAATATCCAGACTGTGGATGTGCTTCGACCCAGCCCTGATTTTCAAGCAGCAAATATGCTTGCAGTACCGTGCTGATACTGACACTCTGTTGCTTACTCATCTGCCGCACAGAGGGGATGCGCTCTCCAACACGGTACGTTCCCTTCTCGATCAATGCGATCAGGTTTTCAGCCAGTGAACGGTACAACATGGGAGATTTGATGTCAGTTTTCATAAAGGGAACAGTTTTTGTAAAAAACAACCAGTACAATTGATTATAGCACCCACTGTACCGGTTACAATTCCACGAATTTGCATCTGTACTCCCTCTGTGGAAATCCGTAAAATGAGTAAATATAGTGAAGGAGCTTATATGATCGCAATCGAACATTGCAAGCAAATAGACCTGAATCTGCACCAGCACGAGGTACTAAACCTCCCTCACCCGCACTCTGGTGTGGAAATTGAATGCGAGCAAGGCATCGTGTGGATCACCAGTGCCGGAGATATCAACGATCACACATTGGCGGCCGGTGAAAGTTACGTTGTGCAGGATTCAAACTTCCTGGTGATCGAGGCGGTACAAGATGCTGTTGTCAATTTGAAGGACACAAACGAGGAGTTTGCTGTCCATGTAGCTGTGTAAAGCCCGCCTGTGATACAGGCACAACTAATAAAAAATTCTCCGTTTCCGCCATTCAACGGAGAATTTTTATTATCCAATGCTAAATTCTTATAACAGGACAAAAAAATGGATGCCCCTTCTATACTTGGATTGATAGGTACCTTGATCGACCTCATTCGCGCTGCTCCCCAACTGGGACGCTTGATCCGTGCGCGAGAATCATTTGGCGTATCTGTAGATACTTCCGGCACAAGCTGTGTGGTCAGCCTGGGCTGGACAACGTACGGGATCATCACGAATCAGCCGTATGTCGCGCTTGCTTCGGGAGTGATTGCAAGCTTTTTCTTTCTCATTACATTGGTCGCTCTGCGGCTTGGACGAAGCGTGCGCGAGTTTAGAATTACCCCGCTTTGGTTTATCGTCCTGCTTGTATCTGGTCTGTCGTTCGGGAAGAACGGACTCGGCGCAGTGCTTTCTATAAGCGTGCTGGCATCGAATATTCCTCAAATACGGGTTGCGTACAACGAAAAGAATCTATCCGCCTTATCGTTGGAGACCTGGTTGTTATCTTTATCCGGCGGATTGGTTTGGGGGTTTTACGCGATCCTCAAACAGGATTTTTCGATCATCGCCTCTGCATTCTTTCAAGTTACCACCAGCGCTATTATCATTGCACTAAAGATGTTCAAATCATCCAACGATGACACTCTCGGGCAGGAACTTGCGGCCGATTAAAGGTTCTTGACCCAAGGTATGGTCTGGCATCTACACCGCGAGCATATCAGGTGGGATTCGACGGCAGGCACTGCAGCATTCACTGATATGGGTCACATGTGTCATTTATTCTATTTTGTAGCTTTTTAGGGTTTGTTCTCTACCGTACATCCGTCATGCGAGCTGCCGTTCTTGCTTTTGGGCGGCGACACTTGCGCCGTACGCCAGTGCGGTGAGCAATCTCAGAATCTGGTCTCTACGGTAGTAGAGAATTCGTAAGATAAATTTTGAAAGTCAGATATCCATATTGAACGGCAATATCAACACCAGTACAATCATTATCGGCAATGACAACAAAGTAGAACAATGTAAAAGGAGAACAACATGGAATTTGCACAGCTTGGAAGAACAGGTCTCAAGGTATCACGTTTCTGCCTGGGGACAATGAACTTTGGCCCGCAGACCAGCGAGGAAGATTCATTTGCTATTATGGATAAGGCCCTGGAGCTTGGCATTAACTTCTTCGATACCGCCAATGTCTATGGCTGGAAGCTCGGCGAAGGCATTACCGAAAACATCGTGGGGCGCTGGTTCGCTCAGGGCGGTGGACGGCGTGAGAAGACGGTCATCGCCACCAAAGTTTTCGGACGCATGGGCGAATGGCCAAATCAATCGAGATTGTCCGCGCTGCACATCCGCGAGGCGTGCGAGGCTTCCCTCAAGCGAATGCAGACCGATCACATTGACTTGTATCAAATGCATCACGTGGATCGCAACACACCATGGGAGGAGATCTGGCAGGCAATGGATGTGCTCGTGCAGCAGGGCAAAGTATTGTATGTTGGCTCATCCAATTTTGCGGGTTGGCACATTGCCAAAGCGCAGGAAACCGCAAAGGCGCGTCACTTCATGGGCCTGACCAGTGAACAGAGTCTCTACAGCTTGAATGACCGCATGATCGAAATGGAAGTCATTCCCGCGTGCAAAGAGTACGGGCTGGGGCTCATCCCGTGGAGCCCGCTTTCCGGCGGGCTGCTTGGCGGTGTGTTGCAAAAGATCAAAGCAGGCCGCCGCGCTTCTGACGACATGAAGAAGAAAATTGAAAAGAAACATGCCAGCCTCAAGGCATGGGAAAAATTCTGCAAAGACATGGGCGAACAGCCCGCAGATGTGGCGCTTGCCTGGCTGCTTGCGAATCCAATTGTCACAGCTCCCATCATCGGTCCGCGCACCATGGAGCAGCTGAAAGGTTCCCTTCGCGCCTTCAAGATCAAACTCAATAAGGACGCAATGAAGGAGATCGACGCCATCTGGCCCGGCCCGGGCGGGGAAGCGCCCGAAGCATACGCCTGGTAACCATAACGCCCCCTGAGTGGATAACCCGCTCAGGGGTAAATTTTTGTTCTGGGAATGCCCTGATATAATTTTGTGAAAATAGTGCAGGCGCGCTTGCAATGGCGGGCTTGAGTGATGTTTATTGGTGAGGAGCAGGATGAATAAGAGGAACGTATCAACTTTGATCGTGGGATTAATATTCATACTCGCCTGCAACGCGCCTTCTGCCGCATCTTCTCCGACCCCGGACCTGTTTGCCACACTATCGGCCTCCACCCCGCTGTCAGCGGATTCTACTGCTCAGGCCGTTGTACCAGTTGTCCCTGGGGGAGAGCCGTTCGGTCAGATCGCATTCACCTGTCAGATATTCAAAGTCCAGGCCAGTAATCAGATCTGCATCATCAATGCAGACGGGACAGGTTTTCGCCGACTGACAATTGACGATACAAAGCAGCATTACTATCCATCGGTTGCACCTGATGGAAAGAGTGTGGTGTATGCTGCGTTTCGTGAGCCCGGCTTTTACGAAATTTACGAAGTGGATATTGCTTCGGGAGTTATCACGCAACTGACCGATCGAATCGGTAACTTGAACGGGCCTGAAATTTCTCCCGATGGCTCTACCATCGCTTTCAAACTTTCCACAGCAAATGCAAATGAATTGTGGTTGATGAACCGTGATGGAAGTAACCCGCGCAAAATCCAAAACGCCACAGGTTGGGACCCAACCTGGTCGCCTGATGGAAGCATGATCTTGTTCGCTTCGGATATGGAAGGCGGCGTGCAGTTATTCAGAATCCGTTTGGATGGCAGCGAACTGCAAAAGGTCAGCAACCTGGCCTCAATACGGGGAAGAAGCGACTGGTCGCCCGATGGACAGTTCATCGTCACGTATTCAGGCGAAGCGTGGAATCGCGATGTCTACATCATGAACGCAGATGGCTCGAATGCTCATATGCTTTCGCCAACAGGTGGCAACTCGCAAGGCCCATCCATCTCACCTGATGGACAGTGGGTGGCTTTCACTTCCTATTTCGATAAATATGGCGATGACCACGGCTGTGAAATTTACATCATGCGTGTGGATGGCAGCGACGTTCGCCGACTAACGAATAACGATTATTGTGATTATCAACCCCGTTGGGGTCAGTAGTTTGCGTCATTGCGAGGGCGTTCTTGTTCTTGCCCGAAGCAATCTCCAAGACAAAGGAGATTGCTCACCGCCCAAAAGCAAGACCGCCGGCTCCCGCAATGACGGAAGAAAGGAGAATCAATGGAAATTAAAAACAAAGTAGCCATCGTTACTGGCGCATCGTCTGGAATTGGAGAAGCGGTTGCACGTCAGTTTGGGCGCGAAGGTGCAAAAGTGATTCTCGCCGCCCGCCGCGTGGATAAGTTGCAGACCCTCGCGCAAGAGATCAATGCAATGGGCGCAGAGACTTTGGTGGTGCAAGCCGATCTTTCCAAGCTGGAGGATATTCTGTCTTTGGTTTCTCAGACCATTGAAAAATTCGGACGCATTGATATTCTCGTCAACAACGCAGGTTTTGGACGTTTGGACTGGCTGGAAAAGCTCGACCCCGTCAAAGACATTCAAGCGCAAATTGATGTGAACGTGATGGGCGTCATCCAAACCACGCGGCAGGTTTTGCCAGTGATGATGAAGCAGCGCAGCGGAAGTATCATTAACATGTGTTCGATGGCAGGGCTGGTTGCCACGCCTACCTATTCGATCTACGCTGCATCCAAACATGCCGTGCATGGCTTTTCTGAAGCCTTGCGCCGTGAAGTAAAACCGTGGGGTATTGATGTCTCACTGGTTTATCCGGGCGGTGTGGTTACTGAATTCAATCAGCACGCGGGCATCAACCGCAAGACGAAAGCCTCCACGCCCAAGTTTATGCTGCTCACGGCTGAACAAGTTGCCGAAGCTGTGGTAAAACTGGTGCGTCGCCCGCACCGCATGTTGATCATCCCGTGGCTGTGGAGTGTGACTGTGTTCATGAATAAATTCATCCCCGGCTTTGTGGATTACACGACCATCAATCGTTTCACCATCCCGGAGCGTGAAGATGAATTGAATATAAAGTAAGTGTTTTCTGGAGTTCGGAAGCCCTGCTTTTGAAATGCAAAAGTAGAACTTTTGCACTCCCGAAATAATATTTTTTTGGAAGGCAGACCGATATGGGTTTTCTTGAAAAGTTGTTTGGGCCGTCAGTGCCGAGTCTCACTGTAACCGAGTTGAGCGAAAAGTTGAAATTTGGAAAGCATCCGATGATCGTGGATGTGCGCCAGCCGGATGAATTCCGTCTGGCGCATATCAGCGGCGCAAAGTTGATTCCACTGAACGAGCTATATCGCCGCATGGGAGACCTTCCCAAAGGCCGCGAGATCATTTGCATTTGCGCCAGTGGCAGCCGCAGCAGTTCTGCTTCGAAGATTTTGGCGAAGGAAGGCTTTACGGTCTTCAATGTAAAAGGCGGCATGACCGCATGGCGGATGGCAAAACTGCCAGTACAAAAAGGATAGGATAAAAAAGAGTGTCACTTTTTCAGTGACACTCTTTTTTATCCTATTGTTGCTGCTCGTATATCTTTCAAATTCAACTGATAACTCACGCGCCCGTTGTATTCGTTCGTTTCGTAGGTAAATAAAATATCCACACGCGGTGGCAGGTTATTGTGCCAGTGACCAAGTTTGAATCCGATGGCATCATGTGAAAATTTATTTTCATCTTCGAGCGATAACTTCAAATGCTTGGCATCTGCACCAACGGTGCGCGAACTTTTGACTTTGATCCCACGCGCCACAAACGACGCTTCGCGATTTCCATAACCAGTTGGTTCAAGAAAGCGCAGACATTTTTCATACAAGTCAGGGCGGACATCGACGAGAGAAACTTCCGCATCTGCCGTAACTGTGGGCCTGAGATCTTCGTGAGATAGTTCATCCTTCGCTATGGCTTTTAACCGCTCCACCAACGCTGGAAGATTTTCATTCCTGACGGTGAATCCCGCCGCTGCGGCATGTCCCCCGTGACGGACGAGTAGATCTGCACATTTATCGAGCGCATCGGTGATGTGGAATTCGGGAATGGAGCGGCAGGAGCCGCGAGTCTCTTCTTCACCTTTGGCAGCGACGATGGAAGGGCGATAGTAGGAGTCTGTCAGGCGGGAGGCGGCAAGGCCAACCACACCTGAGTTGAAATCTTCATCTGCGGCGAAAAGCAGATAGGCTTCAGGGTCATCGCTCATGGCGATCTCTTCGGCTTTTTTCTGCATATCGCGGGTGATGCGCTGGCGTTCGCGGTTTTGCATATCCAGTTGTTGAGCCAGTTCGCCAGCTTTGAAAATATCTTTGGTGGTTAGCAATTCAAAAGCTGCGAGCGCTTCTTTTAACCGGCCTGCCGCATTTAGGCGTGGGCCAAGCATGAAGCCGATATGTCCTGCGTTGACTTTGGCCAGCGCAAGTTCGGAAACCGCCGCGAGAGAGAATAATCCCTGGCGTTTGGTCTCACGCATTTGCCTAAGTCCTCTGCGCACGAGCACACGATTTTCTCCAACGAGTGGAGCAAGGTCTGCCACGGTGCCGAGGGCAACTAAATCAAGTAGGGTATTGAGGAATTGACCATTGACGACAGACGATTGACCATTGTCCGCGGTCTGTTGTCCATTGTCCAGCAGTGCTTCCGCAATTTTGTACGCAATTCCCACGCCAGCCAGATCTTTATCAGGATACACATCCCCATGTTGTTTGGGGTTGATGACGGCGAGGGCGGGGGGCAGGTTTTCACCGTCAGGGTGGTGGTGGTCGCTGATAATGAGATCCAGCCCAATGGTCTGGGCGTGAAGCGCTTCACCTGGCGAGCGGATGCCGCAGTCTACGGTGATGACGAGCTTGACTCCGTCTGCTTGCAATTCATCCAGAGCGTTGTTATTTAATCCATAGCCTTCTTCAAAGCGGTTGGGGATGTAGCCGCGCACATCTGCATTTAGATATTTCAAAGTTTCCACGAGCAGGGCTGTGGCGGTAACTCCGTCCACATCGTAATCGCCATAGATGGCGATGGGTTCGTGATTTGCAATGGCGAATTGGATACGGTCCGCGGCGGCGCGCATACCGGTCATTTGGAAGGGATCGTAGACGATGTTTGGTTTTGCGTTGAGGTAGGCGCGCGCTTCGGCATCTGTGGCGTAGCCGCGATTGAAAAGGATCTGCCGCAAAACGGGAGGAAATTTTGATAGTTCAGAATCAGCTTCGGGCGTGATAAGAGGCGGAATGATCCAGCGTTTGGAGTTGGGTTCGTTTGATGTCATGATTAATGGCTCGGAGTATACCGCCAATCGCATGGATGGGTGTTGTATAATCGATTTAATATAGAAGGAGTATCAATGAAGCCGCTTGCCCCTGATGAAAAAACTGCTCTGGTGATGTTGTATACGAATAATATGCTTGTGCGCGGGGAGATCGTGATCAAGGAAAGTTTGCGTGTGAGCATCTGGCTGCGGACGCAAGGGGTTCCGAATTATATTCATTTGCATAGCCCGAATGTGATCCTGTTCGGAGGTACGCCGCCCAAATCGCTGGCGTATTCCGAGATATTTGTTCCAACAGCGGATGTGATCGGGTTTCATCTTGCGCCGCCTGCGCAGGATCCATTGGATTACGATGCCGGTGAGGTGAATCGCCGAATGCAGCCCGTGGATCTTCTGGTGGGGTCTTTTATGCTCAAAGCCCAATTGCGAATTTCAACGCAGACGGAACTGGCGACCTTTCTGGATGTATCGCGCTCTTCGTGGACTTCGGTGTATGAGGCGGATATTTCCAACCCATATTTGCCGCAGTTCAATGTGCATGTACCGATGATGCTGGTCAATCCGAACCATGTCAGTTTTGGGATGGCGTAATAATTTAAGTACGATATTTCGCCACAGAGAACGCTGAGAAGAGCTTGAGAAAAACTCCGTGGTGGAAAGAAGAAAGCTAATAAAATGGATTTTACACTTTCGACCCCTGCACTATTATTCCCGACCGTATCCTTGTTGATGCTGGCATATACCAATCGTTTTTTGACGCTTGCGACCATTATCCGCGGGCTGCATGACCGATATAAGAATGATCAGAATGATAATTTGCTCGGTCAGATCGCGAATTTGCGTTACCGCGTGTATCTCATTCGAAACATGCAGATATTCGGCGTGTTGAGTCTGCTGTTTTGTGTGATCAGTATGTTTGCCCTCTTTGCAGGCTGGGTGCCGGGTGGACAGTGGGCTTTTGGTATTGCTTTGATATTGATGATCGTTTCTATGTTGATTTCGTTACGTGAGCTTCAAATCTCGGTGGGGGCATTGGATTTGCTGCTTGTGGAGTTGGAGGATGAGGAGAAGAAGGGGTGAGTGTTAGGTAGTGAACAGGTTGAAGACTTTAGAGGTGTAATCATGAAATCGCCAAACCGTTTTGATGATGATGTTCTTGCTGCCCTTCAAAAGGAAAAGATTCTTGGCATTCGCGCAGGTACAGACGCGACTCATCGCATCATTGGAATATGGGTTGTGGTTGTGGAAAAGCGGCTCTTCGTGAGGTCGTATAGCATGAAGCAGCGCAGTTGGTGGCGGACGTTTCTCGAAGACCCGTATGGCAGTATCTTTGTGGGAGAGAAGGAAATTCCCGTTCGAGCAATACAAACACGCAGCGAGCGGCTGAAGGACTTGGTCAGTGCGGCGTATAAAGAGAAATACAACAAGCCGGGGGATATTCAGTATGTGAAAGATATGTCCAGGAAGAAGTCACGAGATACGACGACGGAATTGGTAGCAGTCTGAGAAGTCTTGGAATGAAATGGATTTATAGTCCGTTTCAACGGGCTTTGTAAAAATAGCCCGACGGTTCATCGTCGGGCGGGGCAATAGGTGAGGACAATGCCTTTCGAAACAGAATCAGCTATCCGTTAAATAAAGACCTCGGAGGTACGCTTCGCGAAAACCTCCGAGGTCTTATCTTCTTATGGATTCAACTTCACCCACGGGACAGTCACCGGCAGCCCGCGTTTGTCGTTATCAGGTAACAGCGCCTTTCGATCTGCGATGTAAACGGTGTAGCGTTCACCGGGCAGCACATCCAATGCAATGAGCGGACTTCCCACACAGTCTGTGGGAATTTGGCATTCGGTATAGCCGTAATGATATTCGGTTGGCGCATTACTCAGGCGGGCATAAAAAACATAAGTGCCGGGCGCTTGAATGGCAATGTCCAACGGGGGAGAGGTAGGCAGGAGCGGAGCGGTGTGCATCCCTGCTGACATGAAAAGTGTGAAGGTCTTGCCTGTGTAAACTTCCTGAGCATAAAGATTCGCAGAGAACCCCGCGCCGCCGCTGCCCATGTTCAATGCTACATTGACGATGGCGGGAGCGCCCACAACCGTTGGCGAAGGAACTTGTGTATAAAATGGGACAAGGGTTGCGGTTAGAAAATAATTCGGGTCTTTGGTGGGAGGTTTGGTTAAACTCATTGATGTTGGTGTTGTGGGGAGGGGCGGGGCTTCGGTATTTGCATCTGCCATGCAGGCAAAAAGCCCAAAGATACTTACACACAAAACAATCAACAAAATTTTTTTCATGGCGCATACTCCTAAATAGTTTTCGTCATTATATTACCGATTGAATGCTGATAAAAATAGTGGCGCAGATTATAAATTCCTCCGTGTCTCTGCGACTCCGTAGTTAATGCTTTTCTTCCCCTCCCTACTGTATAATCCTTTCATAATGAACTTCAACAACTCGCTCGCTCAACTTCCCGGCCCATCCGCAAAACGAATTGCGCTGCATGTCACTGCTCCCGCAGAACGCGCCTTGCGTCAGGGACATCCCTGGGTCTTCGATCAATCCATCACCGAGCAAAGCCACGAAGGCGCCCCCGGCGACCTTGCCGTTATCTTCGACAACAAACGCCGCTTTCTCGCCATCGGTTTGTACGACCCAACCTCCACGATTCGGGTGCGTGTTCTGCAAAGCCGACAGCCCGCCACCATCAACGCCGAGTGGTTTCAAAACAAACTTACTGTCGCCTCGCAAATTCGTGAATCGTTGGAATCGACAGACACCACAGGCTATCGTCTCGTCCACGGTGAGAACGACGGCTTTCCCGGCCTCGTCATCGACCGTTACGATGAGACCCTCGTCCTCAAACTGTACACCCCTGCATGGATTCCCCACCTCAAAGAATTTTGCGACGCGCTCGCACAGGTCAGCCCTGCCGAGCATTTGATTTTGCGACTCAACCGCATCCTTCAAAAGCAGACGGATTTTCTGCACGGTCTCAGTGATGGGATGACGCTCTCGCTTCAGACTCCCCCGAGCCTGATCCTGTTTAAAGAAAATGGACTCACCTTTGAGTCTGATCCCATTCTCGGACAAAAGACCGGTTTCTTCCTCGACCAGCGTGACAACCGCGCAAAAGTGGAAGAATTATCCAAAGATAAATCTGTGCTAAATGTATTCGCCTACACTGGCGGATTCTCCGTCTATGCGGCACGCGGCGGTGCAAAAGAAGTCGTCAGTGTGGACATCAGTTCGCACGCCATGGAGGCCGCCGTCCGCAACATGGGACACAACCAGCATTTTCCTACGGTTGCCACAATCTCTCACGAGACAATAGCTGAAGACGCCTTCGATGTCCTCACCCGCATGGAAACGCAAAAACGCCAATTTGACATGGTCATCATCGACCCGCCCATGTTTGCTCAAAACGAAAAGCAGATCGCTTCCGCGCTGGCAGCGTATCGCAAATTGACCCGCTTGGGCCTGGGCGTATTACGAAAAGGCGGCACACTTGTACAAGCCTCCTGCTCCAGCCGCGTAGATGCTGATTCGTTTTTCGACTCAATTCACCAGTCCGCGAGAGAAGCGGGCCGCAGGCTGACAGAAATCGAACGAACAGGTCACGCCCTCGATCATCCAATCAACTTTGAAGAGGGCGCTTATCTCAAGTGCCTGTTTGCAACAGTTACGTAATTGTGTCACTCTGAGGGAGCGTTCGTAGTGACCGAAGAGTCTCGTACTTCGGAGATAGTCACCCTCACTGCACCGGCGCGTGGCGCAAGTGTCGCTTTCGCTCAGGGTGACATACCGAATATCGTATAATCACGCTATGTTCTCATTTCAGATCACATCCAAAAACAACCGCGCCCGCACGGGGATTTTTTCCACACCACACGGCGACCTCATCACACCTGTCTTTGCACCGGTGGGCACGCAAGCCACCGTCAAGACATTGACGCCTGAGCATCTCAAAGATATCAACGCTTCCCTTGTGTTGAGTAACACCTATCATTTATATCTGCGCCCCGGCGATGAGCTTGTGCGGGATATGGGCGGCTTGCATAAATTCATGCAGTGGCCCAATCCTATGCTTACGGACTCGGGCGGTTTTCAAGTTTTCTCGCTGGCAAAGACCCGCAAAATTGATAACGACGGCGTGACCTTCAAAAGTCACATTGACGGTTCCACGCACCGCTTCACACCTGAGAGTTCGATTGCCATTCAGGAGAATCTCGGCGCCGACATTATCATGGCATTTGATGAATGCTCCGACCCGAATGATCTCGCATATTCCAAAATTGCCATGGATCGCACGCATCGTTGGGCGGAACGTTCTGTGGCCGCGAAGACCCGCGCTGACCAGGCTTTGTTCGGCATCGTGCAGGGCGGTGTCAATCCGGAATTGCGGGCAGAGTCTGCTAAATTTATTGCGTCTCTTGATACGCCCGGCATTGCCATCGGCGGTCTCTCGGTGGGGGAGACCAAGCAGGAGATGCACGACACACTGGATGTGGTTACACCTCTGCTGCCTGAAAACAAGCCCCGCTATCTTATGGGAGTTGGCACTCCCGAAGATTTGATCAACGGCGTTTTGCGCGGCGTGGATATTTTTGATTGCGTTCTGCCAACCCGTTTGGCGCGTCATCACTCTGCCTTCGCTCCCGAAGGCCGCCTGAACATGATGAACGCAACCTTTGCCAGAGATGAGCGTCCCCTTGATGAGACCTGCGATTGTTACACCTGTAAGACGTTCACGCGCGCGTACATCCGTCACCTCATTGTGGCAAAAGAATTGCTGGCAGGCACGTTGATTTCAATTCATAATTTGCGGGCATTGATCCGGTTGATGGAGTCCATCCGCGGCTATATTGCAGAGGGTTCGTTTGAAGAGCGGGTACCATCTCTCCTGTTGCAATGGAGAAATAACGCATCCCGCGCCGCCGTTCTTGAAAGTTGATTATGAAAACTGCATTGCCTGAATATACAATTGAACAACGCATCTCAGGGTCTTTTCTGAGTCGCTTTTTACAGGAGCTTTTCCGGAATACGGGGTATTTCCCGATTGCTCTGATCATTTTAGAATTCTTAATTGAGGGCATGGATTTTTTTCTAAAACCCGATCTTTATTTGTTGATCCCCGCCACACTTGTGCAAACATACGTCCTTGCGCGCCGGCCTTCCAAGTTTGCCTTGGGACATTTATTAGGCAGTCTGGTGGCACCTGCGTTATACACCATTGGTGAGATGGCCTTCGAGGGGTGGAAATTCTTTCAATCTCCCTACCATGTCATGTATTTGGTGTTTGCCTTCGTCATTGGGCTATTGCAGGCAGGTCAATTACGCCCAAAAGACTTGCTATCCGATATTTTGTTGTTGCTTGAAAACCTGGTTCGCGCTGAAATCTTATTTGCTTTGTATATCGCCTTTGAGGTGTACGCCAATCCTTTGCAGACCGTCTCTTTGACCGAATTCTTTGCGGATGGCGCTCACCAGTTCCTTGCATTGGCGGTTCTATTGCTTGGCATTTCGGCGGCTCTGGCTAATGTTTCCACTCAGCATTATTCCCAGCTTTTAAAACAAACAGCTGGACAGTTAAAAGTCTACTCCGAATGGCTGCTTGGGCGGAATCTGCTCGGGCGTGCCATCAATGACCCGAATTCCATGCGCCTCTCGCGCCAGAAGCGCACGATGATGTTCGTCGATATTCGCGGCTTCACCAGCTGGAGCGAGCGCCGTACTCCTGAAGAAGTGGCTTCTTTGCTTAATAGGTATTACCTTACCGTTGAAGGACTGCTGGATAACTATCAAATTATTAAATACAAGTTCACTGCGGACGAAGTGATGGTGGTTTTCATCGAAGCAGATGAAGCCGTTCGTGCCGCCCGTGAATTGCAGGAGACTCTGGGTCGGGTATTGTTCAAAAAGGAACTCGGAGTTGGCATTGGAGTTCACACGGGTTTGCTGGTGGAAGGGCTGCTCGGCGGTCAGAATGTCCGTTTTTATGATGTTATCGGGGATACGGTCAATACTGCGGAGCGAATTGAGAAATTTGCAGGAGCAGGGGAGATTTGGATCTCTGAGGATACACGTTTGAACCTGTCCAATAAGATTGCGGGCGAACAAAGACAGGTGACGGTAAAAGGCAAGGATCAACCTATGAAAGTATATTTGGTGCTATGAGTCTATTTCAAGCTTTTCTTCTTGGTATCGTGCAGGGATTGACCGAATTCATTCCTGTTTCATCCACAGCGCATTTGCTCGTTGCCAGTAATCTGCTCGGACTTCCTGCTAATGACAGGATGTTTTCATTTAATGTCATTATTCAACTAGGAACTGTGGTTGCCATGCTTGCCTTCCTCGGGAAAGATATCTGGCAGATCACAGTGGCATTTTTTCTTGGTATCAAACATAAAAAACCCTTTGAGAATTTACAGGCCCGTCTGGGTTGGCTTGTGATCGTTGCCACCCTCCCGGCTGGGATTGTGGGTCTTTTATTGAAAAATTTGATCCAATCCAATTTCGAGCAGCCATTTTTGCAGGCAGGCATTCGTCTGCTGGTGACAGCGGTCTTGTTGACGGCCGTGGAATATATCGATAAACGCACTCGCACCCTCGAATCTGCAACCTGGCAGGATGCGTTGACTGTGGGCCTTTTTCAAATACTGGCTATTTTCCCGGGCGCATCGCGATCTGGATCCACCATTGCGGGCGGCATGGTTCGCGGTTTTGATCGTCCCTCTGCGGCGCGCTTTGCTTTTCTGATGTCCGCTCCCATTTTGCTGGCGGCGGGGTTGTATGAATCTGTTTCAGTCGTTCTCATGCCCCGGACGACTGAATTTTTGCCGATCCTGATCGTTGGGTTTGTCACTTCGGCAGTGGTTGGGTGGATTGCGGTAAAGTGGTTGATATCGTACCTGAGTAAACATTCCACGATCGTGTTTGCTGTCTATTGTGCTGTTGTCGGGGCGTTGCTCTTAATTCTTCAATGGATCGGATAAAAATATGGACATGAAATCTCTTTTGAAAAAATTTGTTGAAACCGAATCCCCCTCGCATGACCAGGAAGCGGTCAGCCGTATGGGCGTTTTGGTGGCCGAAGAGGCCCGTAGGCTTGGCGCACAAGTGGAGATCATCCCCAATCAAGAAACGGGTGATCATGTTATCGCGCGTTTCGCGCTGAGCGGAGAGAGCAAAGCGAACGTAGTCGAAGCGCAGGACAAGGGAAATATCCTCCTCCTCTGCCACATGGACACGGTCTTTCCGCTCGGAACACTGGCAAAGATGCCTTTCCGCGAAGCGGATGGCAAGATCTTCGGCCCTGGAGCATTGGATATGAAAGCTGGCATTGTCATCTGCCTTGCCGCGATCGAAGAATTGCAAAATGCTGGCGGCTTGAAACAGCCTGTCACATTGCTCTGCACATCCGATGAAGAGATCGGCAGCCATACCTCCCGCGCATTGATCGAGAAGCTGGCGCAAGAATCTGCGGCGGTGTTTGTGTTCGAGCCTGCGCTCGTGGATGGTTCCCTGAAGACATGGCGCAAAGGCGGCGGTGGATATCGCATCACTGCGAAGGGACGCGCTGCCCATGCCGGCGGCGACCATGAAAAGGGACGCAATGCCATCGAAGAAATGGCACACCAAATTCTCGCCATTCAAAAGCTCACCGATTACTCACGGCAGACCACTCTCAATGTAGGCGTGATCACTGGCGGTACGGTATCAAACGTTGTGCCTGAAGAATCTTTTATTGAAGTAGATGTGCGTGTCATGCAGCCCGGTGAATGGGAGCGAATCGAAGCGGAGATGAATAAGCTCAAGCCTGTTCTGGATGGAACCTCGCTTCACATTTCGGGACACTTTAATCGTCCGCCCATGCCATTTGACGACATGATGAGCGCGACCTTCGAAAAAGCCAAATCCATTGCGGCGGGCATCGGCATGGAATTAAAAGCGGGCGGCACGGGCGGCGCATCGGATGGAAACTTCGTTGCCCCGTTCCACATCCCTTTGCTGGATGGAATGGGCGCCATCGGCGAAGGCTATCACTCCGACCGCGAATTCATCTTTGCGGACAGCCTCGAACAGAAAAAGAATCTCCTTGCGGCATTGCTTAAGAATTGGTAATGATGAAAATAAACTGCGTCACACCTGCACTGGCGTGCGGCGCAAGTGTCGTCGCTAAAGACAAGATCGCTCCTCGCAATGATGTGTTCCTCTTTCTTCTTTTCTCTTTCCTCCTTTTCTCCTGCACTCCCGCCACAGAACCTCCTTCCCAAACTGAAACCATCTCCGTCTACACTACTCCTGCCGCCCAGCCGTGGATGAGCGACCTCTTTGCCTGTGCGGACGAACAATCAGTTACTTTGGTCGTCAGCGCGGAATCGCCTGAAATTTCGCTGCGCCTCGGCGAGCCAGAGACTTTGCTTTCCCCTGCCTATCAAATTGACGAAGAGGAAATTCTCATTGTTACCAATCGCCAAAGCCTAGTGCAGAACTTGTCTTTTGAAGAAGCGCAGGCTTTGTTTGCAGGGCAGGGAGATGCCGCCGTACAGGTGTGGGGATATGCGTCAGAGGCGGACATGCAAATTTTGTTTGACCAGCTTGTGATGAAAGGAAGAAGCGTTACTTCCTTTGCGCGGATGGCTGCTGATCCGCAGGAAATGTCTGACGTGCTGAACTCCGAATCCAATTCAGTCGGAATCCTGCCAAAACACTGGAAAACGGGAAATATACGCGAGGTGTATTCGGCTGGGACTGCGCCGGTGCTTGCGCTTACAAAGCAGGAGCCAATGGCGGGGGTAGTGAGCCTGATTTCCTGTCTGCAGAACGACTGAAAACCGTTTGCAAGCCCGCCTTTTGCTACGAATTGCACAATGGCGGTAAAATCAAGTTGAATACTTATGGAAACACCACTCATCGAATTAAAAAATGTCTCAAAGACCTATTCCACGGCGGCGGGGGATTTCATCGCGTTAAGGAATGTTGACCTCAGGATCAATTCAGGCGAGTTCGTTGGTATTGTTGGAAAATCCGGCGCGGGAAAATCCACCCTCTTGAACATGATCAATGGCGTGGATGATCTCTCCAGCGGCGAAGTCATCGTTACCGACGGCGGCAACTCTATTTCAGTCCATGCCATGAGCGAAGACCAGCGCGCGCGCTGGCGCGGCCAGAACATGGGCGTGGTTTATCAATCCTTCCAGCTTTTGCCCATGCTCACGCTCATCGAAAACATCACACTGCCCATGGACCTTGCGGATAATTTCAGGCCGCGCGAGTCGAAAGAGCGTGCCATGCAGCTCCTGCAACTCGTTGAGTTGGAGGAGCACGCCAACAAACTGCCCGCCTTCATCTCCGGTGGACAGCAGCAGCGCGTTGCCATTGCGCGCGCGCTTGCCAACGACCCGTCCATTCTGGTTGCGGATGAACCCACCGGCAGTTTGGACTCGATCACCGCCGACCACATTTTTGATGTCTTCGAACATCTCATCACCGATCAGGGCAAGACCATCGTCATGGTCACGCATGATTCCGGGCTGACAAGCCGCTTCTCTCGCAACCTAAAAATTGCAGATGGAGAATTGGTAAAGGATGTTGACCTTGCCGAACCAGCAGTGGACAAGACCCTGCGGAGGCGCAGAAAATGAGCGCATCGCCTCGTTCCCCGCGGACGGTTGACCCCGTCCGAAATGCATCAACCTCACCTGACGCCATGATCCAACTACACGGCGTCGTCAAAAGTTTCTCCAATGCGGCGGGTGAGTTCACCGTCCTCAAAGGTGTAGACTTGACCATCAAGCGCGGCGAGTTCGTTTCCATCGTTGGAAAATCCGGCAGTGGTAAATCCACCTTGTTGAACATGGTCACAGGTATCGACCATCCCAGCGATGGGTTGGTGGTCGTCAATGGCACGGATATTTACACAGGCGTCACTGAAAGCCAGCGTTCCAAATGGCGCGGGAAAAATCTTGGCATCGTCTTTCAGTTCTTCCAATTGCTGCCCATGCTTACCCTTCTCGAAAACGTGATGCTCCCGATGGATTACGTGGACATGTACGACTTCGATGAACGTCCCAAACGCGCGATGGAATTATTGACACTGGTGGGTTTGGATAAATTTGCAAACAAATTACCCGTGCTTGTTTCCACGGGCCAACAACAACTAGCTGCCATTGCGCGTGCCATGGCCTGTGACCCTCCCTTACTCGTTGCCGATGAACCAACTGGAAACCTCGATACAAAATCTTCCGATACGATCATTGGGTTGTTCCAGCATTTTGTTGAACAGGGCAAGACCATTGTTATGGTCACACATGATCCGTCTCTCACTTCGCGCACAGATCGCAATATCATCCTCTCCGATGGCGAATTGATCAATGAGACGCTCGCCAAGTCCCTGCCGCAGTTGAGACACCGTCACATGCTGGAATTCACAAAGCTGGTTGAAGAACGCACCTACCAACCGCATGAGACCATCATCTCCCGCGATGAACATGTGGAGTATTTCTTCATGATCCGTCAGGGTGAAGTGGAAGTTGTTTTACAGGACAAGAAAAAAAATGAAAGCGTTGTTTCGCGCTTGAGCGACGGCGAATTCTTCGGCGAGATGGAATTGCTGCGCAACGGAAAGTCCATTGCCAATGTGCGCGCGGGCAGCAAGCCCGTGGAAGTGCTGGCCCTGCCGCGCGCGGACTTTGTGCGTGTGATGAATGAATCCCCGATCACTGCCGAGGCGGTGGCGAAGATCGTTCAGAAGCGGCTCGAAGCGCATCGCATCCCTGACTATCGAGCGGCAGACCGATAAATTGCGTATTGCGTAAAAGTGATGAACACACCGAACCCACGCAAGTTCCCGCAAATACTTTATATTGAAGACAGCGATGAATCTCGCGCGTTAGTGCGGCGCTTGCTTTCGAATAAATATGTGGTGCTTGAAGCCGCCGATCCGTTGGATGGGCTGCAGTTGGCAGAGGAAACGAACCCAAGCCTGATCCTTCTTGACCATAACCTGCCGCACATGTCGGGCAGTGAGGCGGCCACCCGTTTACGGAAAATGCTGCCGAATACGCCCATTGTGATTGTTTCAGCGGATACATCACCTGGAGCGCGGGAACGCGCGCTTGCGGCTGGGGCGGTTGGTTTTATCTCGAAGCCCATTGATGATGATTTTGAATCACTGGTGGATGCGTACTTGCATGGAAGAGTGGAAAAACTCGAACATGCCGAAATTCATTTGCAGGCATATCAACAGGAATTGGTGGAACGTCTCGAAGGCAATATCCGACAGTTGAGCAGTGCGCTGGAGAAGAACAAGCATTTGCTCCAGCAGAACGAGAGCATGTTCGCCATGCTTGACCGCAGACACAGGCTGCTGGAAACGGCGGCACGTGTCGGGCAAATGGTTACTTCCATTTTGGATATGGATGTGCTGTTGAAACACACGGTCAACATTATTTGCAGCGAGTACCACTTTTATTATTCGGGTATTTTTCTTGTTTCAGAAGATCGTCAGTGGGCGGTTTTGCGGGCAGGCTTCGCCGCCGCGGGGCGAAAGATGATGGAGCAGAACTATCGCCTGCCCGTGGACGATAAATCCATGATCGGCTCATCCATTCTCAGCCAGGAAGCCAAGATCGCATTGGATGCGGTGGGCGAGGAATCGCGCTTTAAGAATCCATTTTTGCCGAATACCCGCTCCGAGATGGCTTTGCCTCTGGTGGTGAACTCGGTGGCTCTCGGCGCATTGACGGTACAAAGCGACCAGTTGAATGCGTTTTCTGAAGATGACATTACGTCTCTGCTGGCGATGGCCGAACAGGTTGCGATTGCGATCAACAACGCGCAGCTTATGTATAAGCTGGAGGATGCCAACGCAGAGCTGTTACGCACGAAGACATTTGAAGCGATCGCTACGGCTACGGGCGAAGCCATCCATTGGGTGGGGAACAAGGCTGCGCCGATTCCTGGCAGTGTCAAACGTGTGCGCGAGGATTTGGGATACCTGCTGGCATTGGTGGGGCAGATCAATGAATCAGCGTTGGAAAATGAATCTTTGCGAGCGGCAGTTCAAACGGTCAAGGAAGAGGCGGACGCGCTGGGCATTGACCTGAATAAAGTCCTTGCTGAGATGTCTGCCATGAAGCCGAATCGATTACAGGCGTTGGTCAGCGTCGAATCCTTGATGGAAGATCTGGACATTGCCGAGAATAGTGCGGTAACAATTCTCAACATCAAGGAAGGACTGATCGGGCCGGCGCGTCAACGTAACGATGCGGCGGTGTCGTTGAGCGAGATGATCACGACCACGGTGCAGGAGATGGGTCTTCCTGACGGCGTGGTGGAGTTGAATTGGGCGGAAGATATGCCCGCCGCGCATGTGGACGCAAGACAGGTGGAACAGGTCTTTAATAATTTGATCAAGAATGCGTGGGAAGCGATGGGGGCGACTTCCGCGCCGAAAATTTTTGTGCATGGCCGCCGCGACGATAACCCGAACTTTGTTTTGGTGACTGTAAAAGATAACGGTCCTGGCATCTCGAAAGAGATACAGGAAAAGATATGGGTTTCATTTTTTACGACCAAAGGCGGCAGCGGCGGGACCGGGCTTGGGCTTTCTTCCGTGATGCAGATCGTGAACCAGCACGGTGGAAGGATTAATTTGGAAAGTGAAGTTGGCAAAGGTGCAACATTTTTCGTGCGTTTGCCTGTGGAAAAGTAAGCGGATAGCCGACCGCTGAAAGCTTTTTGTAATACTATTTTTTTTTGGAGGTTTCATGACAACCGTACTTTTAGTGGATGATGAAAAGTTGATCCAGCGCAGTTTGGAGAAGACCCTGTTACGGGCAGGCTTCGATGTATTGACTGCATCCGATTGCAAAAGCGGGAGCGAAGTCTTTTCGCAGAATGCAGGAGAGATCAACATTGCCGTGCTGGATCTGAATATGCCCAGTTTTGACGGCATGCCCAAGACAGGCGCGGGGTTTGACTTGCTTGATGACCTGAAAAAGAAAAAGGCAGACCTGCCTGTAGTGATCCTGACCGCGTACGATGAAGTCAGCCGTGCAAAGGACGCCGTCTCCCACGGCGCGAGCGCGTTCTTCGTCAAAGGGCGTGAGCAGGGCCTGGTGGAATTGATCCAGAAGATATTGGGATAAGAAAACCTTTAGGGTTTTTGAAAAATATAAAAGAGGAACTTATGACAAACGATATTCAACGACACGCTACCTTATTAAAAGCCGCGGCGCGCGCTGCCAAGAACATCACCACTATTCTCGACCCATATGAATTATTCCAACGCACCGTGGACATCATCTGCGATGAGTTCGGCTTTTATTACGCAGGCGTATTTTTGATCGATGATAAAAATCAATATGCCGTGCTGCGCGCAGGCCGTGGTGAGGCAGGCAAGGCGATGATTAAAGAGGGACATAAACTCGCCATTGGCGGTAACTCGATGATCGGCGCATCCATTGCCAATCGTCAGGGACGCATCGCTCTAGACGTTGGGCATGAGGCGGTTTTCTTTGAGAATCCCCACCTCCCCAAGACCCGCTCCGAAATGGCGCTCCCCTTGATCGCTGGCGAAGATGTCATCGGCGCGTTGACGGTTCAATCCACCGAAGAAGCCGCCTTCCACGATGAAGACATCGCCGCCCTGCAGACCATGGCCGACCAGCTTGCGATCGCCATTCAAAATTCCAATTTGCATCGTCAGGCCGAGCGCCGCTCCCGTCTGCTTAAAGCTGCGAACCGCGTGGGTAAGGAAGTCACCTCCATTCTTGACCTTGAAAAACTCCTCCCACAGACTGTGAACATCATCTGCGAATCTTATGGCTTGTATTATGCGGGCGTCTTCCTTTTGGATGAGGCTGGCCAATACGCTGTCCTTCGCTCCGGGTATGGCAAGGCTGGCAAAGCCATGGTGGCAGATGGTCACAAACTTAAAATTGGCACAGACTCCATGATCGGCGCATGCATTGCGATGGGGGAGGCGCGTATCGCTCTCGATGTCGGCGAAGAGCGTGTCCATTTCAAGAATCCGCATTTGCCGCATACCCGTTCTGAAATGGCGTTACCGCTTGTATACGGCGGTAAGGCACTCGGTGCTGTCACCATTCAAAGCTCTGAGGAACGCGCCTTCAGCGAAGATGACATCACCACCTTGTTGACCATGGCCGAACATCTCGCGGTTGCGATCAACAACGCACGTCTGATCGACGAGCTTAAGGAAGCGCATAACGAAATCTTGCGCAACAAAGTCTTTGAAGCGCTCACCTCCGCATCTACCGAAGCCATCCATTGGATCGGCAACAAGACCCTGCCCATCTCGCTCACCGTCGCCCGCCTGCGCGAAGAGATCGCCTCTGGTGATGTGGACATGTCCTCCCTCAGCGAAGACCTCGATATGATCTCAGAAAGCGCGGCACAGATCATTCAAGTGAAGGAACAACTCATTGGCGCGGTGCGTGAAATGAAGCCGCGTCCTGTCCTCATTGCGGATGTGCTGCGTACCGCCGCATATCAACGCAATGTTTCTGAAGATGCGCTCAAGGTCAAAATCGACCCCGCCGCAGCGTACGTCATAGCAGACAGCACACAGCTCACCCGTGCGCTTGGCAACATTTTGCAAAACGCATCAGAGGCGGGAGCGAAGTCTGTGAAGGTAAATGTCCGCCCCACAGAGGAGCGCGGCATCCTTGAGATCGAGATCGAAGACGATGGCGCGGGTATGGATGAGTTCACCATGCAAAAAGCCTGGTCACCGTTCTTTACCACGCATGGCGTATCCCATCACGGCCTTGGGCTGCCAGCAGCCATGCACGTCGTCTCCCAATCACAAGGACACATCGCCCTCGTCAGTGAGCAGGGCAAGGGAACTACCGTGGCCATGTTCATGCCTCAGGGACGGGTGACCAATGAACAGGTCCAGGCAGGAAGCGTGAAGAACATCCTCCTCATCGACGACAATGATGATTGGTCCAATCTCTTTGCGGAACTGCTCAAGGATTCAAAGATCAAATTGACCCAGTCTGTGGATTTGAAAAAGATCCCCGCCGCTGATCTAATTCTTGTGGATGAGAACATCGCCTCTGCTTCGCTGACCGATGTCCTGTCTGCCCTTTCAAAAGCAGGACTCTCCGCTAAGACAGTGATCCTCACTTCTGCGATCAACCCCGAACGTGTCACTCAATTCCTGCGTGATGGCGTGAAGGATGTTACTGTAAAGCCGTATTCCTCAAGTGAAGTAAGTGAATTGTTGAAGTAGTTTATCGTCATTGCGAGGGCGTTCTGTGCCCGAAGCAATCTCCCGTGCTTGAAGAGAGATTGCTTCGTCGCCAAAAACAGCTCCTCGCAATGACGAAAGGTGATTATGAGACCTCGATGGCGTAAAGTTTTACACGATTTATGGGATAACAAGGGCCGCACCCTGTTGGTGGTATTTTCTATTGCGGTGGGTGTGTTCTCCATTGGCGTGATCTCCGGCGCCTACCAGATCATCGGCAATGACATGGGCGTTTCGTACGCAGCGAACAATCCGTCAAACATAGAACTGCGAACTGCAAATTTTGATCAAGATGTACTCGATACCATCCGCAATATGCGCGGAGTTGAGAATGCAGAAGCGCGTCGCGTGATCAATTTCCGTGCGCGCACTACTGATAGTGATACTTGGATCTCGCTGGATGTGATCGCTTTCAAAAGCTTTAAAGAAAATAAAGTTAATTTATTGAGGCCCATTTCAGGAGCCTCCGAAGCCAATAAGAATGAAATACTGCTCGATAAGCGGACTCTCGAAAAAATTGACATTAATATTGGCGACTATATTGTGCTGGAGCTGCCGGATGGCACCACGAAGCAATTACTGATTGTCGGTATCGTGCAGGATTCCAGTTCAAGTGCGGGAGATTTTCTAGCCCCCTCCCTCGGCTTTATTTCGATGAAAACCATGCCAACGCTGGGTCAGTCTGATGCATTATTTAATCGGGCATACGTGACCCTGTCTGAGGGCGTGGATGATCTCGATTACATCCACGAGGTGGGTGCAGACATCAAAGACAAGCTGGAAAGAAACGGCACGGATGTCATTCGCACGCGTTTCTCCGAAAAGAATAAATATCCTCTTGCAGATATTATCAACGCTGTTCTCGGTATTTTGATGGCGCTTGGGATATTGATCGTTTTCCTTTCCAGTTCACTGATCGCCAATACGCTGGATGCGCTGCTCAGTCAACATTTACGCCACATCGGCGTGATCAAACTAGTCGGCGGCAGCCGTAATCAAGTTTTTGCCATGTACCTTACGCTTATTATGGCATTCAGCGCCCTGGCGCTGTTGATCGCAGTACCTTCGGGCGGATGGGGAGCATATCGGCTTGCCGAGTTCATGGCGGATAAGCTGAGATTTAATCTGCTCGGCTATCGCATTGTGCCAATGGCTTTATTCATTCAAGTGGCGATCGGAGTGCTTGTCCCGTTGATCGCGGGAATTACGCCGGTGGTTAATGGTTCGCGTATTACCGTTTTACGTGCCCTGAGCGGAGATGTGGCGGGCGATGAGAACAAACCACAAAAGCAGGAGAATCGCGTAAATTGGTTCGATTGGATGCTGGTGCGTGTGACGAATATTTTAGCCAGGCGGGGTATTCATTTCCCTCGCCCATTTATTATCTCCATCCGAAATACATTCCGTCGCCGCGGACGCCTGATTCTGACGCTCTTTACATTGACAATGGGCGGCGCGATCTTTATCGCTGTGTTCAACGTGCGCGTCACCCTGCACGATTATATGAACGACATCGGCAAATATTTCCGTGCCGACATCACGCTGGATTTCGATGAACCATACCGCATCCGTGAAGTGGAGCAATTCGCTTTGCAGAATCCGGAAGTGCTGTCTGTGGAAGGCTGGCAGTTCCTTTCTATTGAACTCCTCTACCCGAATGGCACCGTGGCGGAAAATATAAATGTTTTTGCGCCGCCCGCAAACAGTACATTGATTGAGCCGATTTTGGTTGCTGGAAGATGGATGGAGCCAACGGATGTGCGCAAGATCCTCTTGAGTGAAAAAGTTCTTGATACCTATCCAGATCTCAAGCCCGGCGACTTCCTTTCACTAAAAGTTAACGGACGCGAAGAATCATGGGAAGTGATCGGGCTGTTCAAATTCGTCGGGCAGGAGGGCGTGTTTGGATACATTCCGCTTGAATACGCCGCACAGATCACCAACCTGCCAAATCGATCCTATTCCTTCCGCGTGGTGACAGCTCGGCATGATCGTGTATCCCAGGATCTGATGGCCGAAGAAATGGATCGTTTCTTCCGTGATGCTGGGTTTAAAGTCCGCAAGGCAGAATCAGGTCTTGCGTCATTGGATAGTGCGCTCGAAAGTTTGGATATTCTTGTTACATTCCTGCTCATCATGGCAGTGTTGACTGCTGTTGTCGGTGCGATGGGACTGACTGGTACGATGGGCATGAATGTCCTTGAGCGTACGCGTGAGATCGGGATCATGCGCGCCATTGGCGCAGATGACCGTGCCGTCATGCGGACGATCATCGCGGAAGGGTTTGTGATCGGCACGCTCTCGTTTATTCTGGCAATTGCGGTTTCCATCCCCTTCACGTACGGGCTTTCTTACATTGTCAGTTTGGCGGTATTTGAAACACCCATTCAAGTGGTTTTTACATATTTGGGATACGCCATTTGGTTTGGGTTGGTGCTGGTGCTTTCCGTGATCGCGTCCATCGTGCCTGCACGCAATGCAGCGCGCTTGACCATTCGAGAAGTGCTGGCGTACGAATAAAAATCGTAAATTGTAAATCAAAAAATTAAGAAGGTTTTCATGAAAAAAAATATTTTGAAGTTCGTAACATTGTTTGCAGTCCTTGCGTTGTTTTTGGCAGCGTGTGGAAATGCCGCAGAAGCTACGCCAATAGTTGCTGAAGTCGTCACGTCCAATGAAGTGGTTGCTGAGGGACGTCTTGAACCCATCCATGCGACGAACCTGACCTTTCAGGCGCGCGGCGTTGTGGAGCAGGTTTTGGTGAAGGCGGGGGATACCGTCAGCGAGGGAGATGTACTAGTCCGCCTCGCAAATGCGGGTGGGGCGGAGGCGCAGGTCGTCATCGCACAGAACACCTATGACACTCTCCTGCGCAATGAAAGCGGCGACCGTGCCAAACTTTGGCAGGCCTACATGAATGCCCAGATCGTCCGCGCGGAAGCCCAGAAGGAATGGGAAGGCGTGAATGTGGATGACATCGATAACCGCATCGAAGACCTCGAAGCCGATATCGAAGACCGCAAGACTGACCTTACCGATGCGCAGGATGAGTTTGATAAATATAAGGATCTCAGCACGGATAACACCAAACGCAAAACAGCTGAAGATGATCTTGAAAAGGCGCAGGAGGATTTTAACGAAGCGGTCCGCAAGTTGGAAGAAGAAACCCGCACGCGTGATGAAGTGCTCGCCGCCTATGAAGCTGCACAGGCTGTGGAAGCCGAGGCGAAGTATCAATATGAGATCAGCCTCGATGGCCCCAATGCTGATCAGCTGACTCTCGCAAAAGCCCAGTTGGACGCCGCGAAAGATACGCTCGCGAATTACGTCATCACCGCTCCGTTCGGCGGCGTGGTTGCGGATGTGAACGTGAATGTTGGTGAGCAGGTCGGCACCGAAACCCGGGCCGTCAGCATTGCGGATTTCACAACATGGACGGTTGAAACCACTGATATCACCGAATTGGAAGTTGTGAAGTTAAGTGTCGGTCAAAAGGTTACCATGATCCCCGATGCCCTTCCCGACCTTGAACTCATCGGTGAGATCACTGAGATCAGCAACTCATACATTCAACAGGGCGGTGATATTATTTATACCGTCACCGTTCGTGTCAATCAGACAGACCCACGCCTGCGCTGGGGCATGACCGTGGAAGCCATTTTTAGAACAGGTGAGTGATTGAATTCGGGCATAAAAAGTGCAATAATGATAGTGCTCCGATAAAGAGCAAAACCGGGGAAACCCCGGTGGCGCAAAGCCCTGAACCTAAAGTTGAACTGAGCCATGGTTGCCAGGGTTGCCGAGAAAAGCAAAGCCGCCAAAAGACGGCTGCGCAAAGTCAGAGTGTCTAAAACCAGTAAAAGTTTCTGGTCAAGGCCGACCGACTGCCGAAACGCAAAATCAGGGAAACCTGGTGACGCAAAGTCATGGGTCTACAATCACACTTTATTGTTCGTGATCATGACTGCCAGACTGCCGAAGAGCAAATCTTTTACAGGGATGACCGAACGCTGGGTCATCCCTGTTTATTTATTTTTTCAAATTTGAAAACTGGAAAAGAATGATAAGAAAATGCAAGTATTTTTGAAAGCCGCCATGCTATACTGATTTTATATGGCAGTGATGCCAGCAAGGTTTTTCTTCGGGGGAGGGTATTTTCCTGTAGTAGGAGATGTGTATGAAAAAAAACTTCCAAAAAAAATTCAATCTTCACGCGCAGGGTTTGGTTGAGTATGCTTTACTTATCAGCCTGCTTGTGATCGGCCTTGTGCTTGTGCTGAACCTGTATGGTGTGTCATTGTCTGACGTGTATTGTGGCGTTGCGAAGTCAATTGATGCGGGGCATACCTGTACAGTTGAAAAAGCGTATTGTGAAGATACCTTTGATGGTGATCTGAATAGTTGGAAGCCTTCATATGGAAAGCCAGCTATAAAAGACGGTCAATTATGTTTTTCAAGCGCCGCGTTAAGCCTAAATCAATGCTCCATGAAAACAGGTCAAAGCGATTATGCCGTGAAGTTGGATGATGTGAATTTATATAAGGGAGACGGCTACGGAGTTTTCTTTCGTGCAAGTGACAATGGAAAAGGGCTTAATGGATACGCATTTCAATATGACCCAGGCTTGCGATCTGGCAAATACCCAAACGGTGCTCTTATTATCCGAAAATGGGTGAATGGCCGTGAGGTCTGGGAGCCCATTGCGGTTGCTCCGATGAGTTCCGATGTCTACAATGCTCCCCATGATTTTGAAATTTCAGCCAATGGCGATGTGCTTACAGTTTCCATGGATGGGAAGACAGTCCTCACTGCCAAAGATTCTACGTATGACAGTGGAGGCACAGGTATCCGATCTTGGGATAGCACATCCGGCTGTATGGGAGACTTTTCCATGTTTGAGTTGCCAAAATAGGAGTTGCCATGCAAATAGATGAATCAACCTCATTTGAGGAATTTCTGGGTGAAAAAACAAAAAAACAGGCTGATCCTGGGCGGCAGCGTAAATTTCGTATTATCCTCGCTGTTTTGACTCTCATTGTTGGTGTGATCGCAGTTACAACTCTGCTGAGGAATACCAATACCCTTGATATGATCAAAGGCACTGGAGCAATTACAGGATCTGTGGTTGATGAAAATGGACAACCCTTCCAGGGTGAAATTTTTATTCTAGGCACGAACCTTTCTACAAAGACAGATGAAAATGGGGTGTTTGAAATAAGCGGCGTTCCTTCTGGTGAGCAAAGCCTGATCGTTGCAGATGCATTAATTGGTCATGAGTTTACGGTCCAAGTGAATAGCGCCGCTACACTGCAAATGGGACAGATACGTTTTCAATCTACAGCCATCGCGCCTTTACCATAGCTTGTTGATCATTTTGATATAAAACCGCCTCCTGCTTAACTGAAAGCTGGGAGGCGGTTTATTTTTATATTTGCCTGCAGGGTATAATCGCCCTTATGACAAAATCCCCCCGCCCCCTTGACCCAGAATCCAAACCCGATGATCGCGTGGACAATGCACTCCGTCCGCAAAAGTTGGATGATCTCATCGGACAGGATCAGGTAAAAGAGAATTTATCCATCCTCATTGATGCCGCCCGAGGACGTGGTGAAGCGTTGGATCATGTTCTCTTTTATGGCCCTCCGGGCTTGGGCAAGACCACTCTCGCGCATGTGCTCGGCAATGAGATGGGAGTTAACGTCAAAGTGACGGCAGGTCCCGCCATTGAACGCGCAGGCGATCTCGCCGCCATCCTCACCAATCTCCGCGCAGGGGACGTGATCTTCATTGATGAAATTCATCGCCTCGGCAGGGCAGTGGAGGAAGTGCTCTACCCAGCCATGGAAGATTTTTCATTGGACATTGTCATCGGCAAAGGTCCCTCGGCGCGTTCCATCCGTTTGAAACTGCCGAAGTTCACAGTCGTTGGCGCGACCACACGGCTGGCGCTGGTCACCGCTCCGCTTCGCGCGCGCTTTGGCGCGGTATATCGTTTGGATTATTACGACATCGCCGCCATGCGGAAGATCGTCAGCCGTGCGGCTGGAATGTTGAAAGTGCCTGCCGACGAATCGGGCATTGATGAAATGGCTCGCCGTGCGCGTGGGACTCCGCGTATTGCGCTGCGTCTTCTGCGCCGTGTTCGGGACTATGCCCAAGTCCGTGCGGATGGAGTGATCAACCAAAAGGTTGCGAAAGAAGCGTTGGACTTGTTGCAGGTCGATCCCCTCGGTTTGGACGATGTCGACCGCCGCGTCCTCAAGACCATCATCGAAAAATATAATGGCGGCCCCGTTGGATTGAATACCATCGCCGCATCCATCAGCGAAGAGCAGGATACGATCATGGATGTGGTCGAGCCGTATCTTTTGCAGCTTGGCTTTCTAGACCGCACCTCACAGGGGCGTGTTGCCACCAAATCCGCGTATGAGCACTTGGGGTACACGTACACGGGGGAAGGGCAGCAGAGACTTTTGTAGAAATTTAGTCAAAGGTCAAAAGCCGAAAGTTTTTGACCTTTGACTTTCGACTTTTGACTCTTAACTATGGAAACCATCTCTCGTTACCTCATGCTCGGCGGAATAATCATCTTCCTCATCGGAGGTGGAATATATCTCACCGCGAAATTTGGCATCCCACTCGGAAGATTGCCAGGGGATATCCGCATTGAAGGGGAGAATGGCAGCTTTTATTTCCCACTTACAAGTTCGATTCTAGTGTCGGTGATTTTGACGATTGTTTTGAATTTGATTTCACGATTTCTGAAAAAATAACTTGAAAGGCACGTACTTTAGTGAGGATTGCTATGAAGCGCCTAATTCTTATCCCCTTAATACTAATCCTGACGGCCTGCGTCTCTGGGCAAAATACAGGAGTGACTCCGCCGACAAATGCAATGAGTGCTGAATCAAACGCAGTAAAAACCCCAACTCCTGAAAAATAAAGACTCCGTCAGCAACTGCCACAGGGAATCCACTTGCAAACGCTCCTGACGGGGCTACGCGTGTGAGTGCCGATGGTGCAACATATTATAAAGACGTCGTTGATCCTGTGTCTGGAAAAACTATTGTTGAGATATACACTGAATTTAAAAATATAGACGGAAAAGTCCTTTGGTCTGGATGGACTGTTGATAAAACGCCAGGGAAAGGAATTCCACTTATAGACTTTGCTTATGAAGATTTAAACAGTAAGGATGTTGGATTTATTAAACTCTTGTGCGCAACCGATGCTGATATATGTCAAATTGTCCCACATTTTACTCATGTTTCCAAAACTGATGAAGATGGATTGGATCATGATCTTGCTACACGATCCTCTATAGATCTCTATACACGTACTCATAATGGTCAGGTGGGTACGATAGATGAGATGACAGCATTTATTACATCCACACATGTTTTGGTTCCGTACGACTCTGAAAGTTTAGATGGTGCTATTGAATTTGATTTGGATAGTCAGAGAACAACTAAAATTAAATTCTTGGGAGTGACAAAAGAAGGAAAATTGATAGGTGTCATGGGGATCAGTAGCCCTGTTCCTGTGAGGATTATTACGCTTGGCATAAAATCCTATTATTACAAACATCGATCGCTTTAGAATTTCAGGACGTATCGCAACCGCACGATTTTCTTCGTGTTCTAGATAGTTTGTCTTTCTTAGCAAATCATAAGAGTTCACATGGCAATATGTGGGCCATCATAGATCTGGATAAATAGAATGCCCTTTATTTGGCGTTTCATTGCCCCCAAAACAATGGACGCCGCATGAAAACTTCCGATTTCGACTACCATCTCCCTGAAGTCTCCATCGCGCAGACGCCCGACGCATAAACGCAGACCCTCAAGTTTTTCAAGAACTTGGGGGTCTTTGGTATAACGCTTTCAGCCTGCAACCTTCCAACCTATTTCCCTACAACTCTACACTCGTTTGCATGGCGGGGTAGGATACGTGCTTCATACCGTTTTCTTTCAATTTCTCCATCAGCGGCAGCGCGCCTCGTTCCTCTCCGTGAACTAAAAATACCGATTTTGCGCTTTGCCTGACTCCTGTTGCATACTCCACCAGCAAATCCTGCCCCGCATGAGAAGAGAGTCCGTTTATGGTGGCGATCTCTGCCTTGCAAGAATAAGACTCGCCGAATATCTTTACGATCTTCTCACGATCGGCAAGACGGCGGCCCAACGTTTCTGGCGCCTGCCAGGAGACGATCATGATCGTGTTGCGCTTATTCTCTATCGCCCAGCGGATGTGATACACCACGCGCCCCGTCTCTGCCATGCCTGCTGCTGAGATGATGATCATCGGGTCTTTACGCTGGTTCAATTCCTTGGATTCTTCCACATTGGAAATATAAGTCAACAATTTGAAATCCAGCGCGGGATGCCCAGTTTTTAGCAAATGATTCATCTCCCCGTCATAGCATTCAGGATGGTTGCGGAAGATATTGGAAGCATTCACAGCCAATGGACTATCCACATAGACGGGAACAGCGGGCAGCTCTCCTGCATCGTACATGCGGCTTAGGTTGTAGACGATCTCCTGCGTTCGACCCACCGCAAAAGATGGGATAATCACCTTGCCTTTTCGATCAAGCGTCCGCAAGATAACGTCGCGCATTTCGGTGAAGGCTTCTTCCGGGGAACGGTGCGGTTTATCACCATAGGTCGACTCCATCAGTAGGATATCGGTCTCTTTGGGTAGAACAGGGTCGCGGATGATCGGTAAGTCCCTGCGACCAATATCCCCTGAAAACCATAATTTGGTTTTGCGCTTTTTTTCTTCGAGTTCCAACGCAATGGATGCCGAGCCAAGAATATGCCCTGCATCGTGAAATGTTGCAAGCGCACCTGACGCAGGTTCAAATGGTTCTTCGTAATTAATTTCCCTTAGCAGCGCTTTGACTTGTTTCGCATCTTCCTCCGTGTAGAGAGGTTCCACAATCGGCCCACCGCGTTTTGCATTATGGAAATTAATACTCGCTGCCTGTTTTTCCTGAATGTGCCCCGAGTCGCGCAGCATAAGATCGGTCAGGTGTGCAGTTGCACGCGTAGCATAGATTGGGCCGTTAAATCCCTGCTTCACCAAATTGGGCAAATTTCCAGAATGGTCTATGTGCGCGTGAGAGAGAACCACGGCATCGATAGTGCTCACGTCAAATGGAAAATTATGATTTTTTTCATACGATTCTTTTCGCCGCCCCTGATACATGCCGCAGTCCAGCAGCAACCGCGAGCCGTTGATCTCTACCAAATGCATCGAGCCAGTTACTGTTTGTGCCGCCCCGTGAAAACTGAGTTTCATTTTGGCCTCCGTGATGTTGACAATGTTATTGCGAGCTTTTTTTGCGACACTTGCGCCGTACGCCAGTGCGGTGAGCAATCTCCATAAGATTTATATGACTTCCACTTTTGATTCTAATCCATTATCATGTGTCATACAAAATGAGAACATCCGACTTCGACTATCATCTCCCTGAAACCTCCATTGCGCAGACTCCTGCCGAACCGCGTGACTCATCCAGACTTTTAGTTTTGCATCGTGATTCTTCGAATGAGGAGCACCGCATCTTTCGTGACCTCAGCCTGATTCTGCAACCGAACGATTTGCTTATCCTCAACAGGACTCGGGTCATCCCTGCCAGAATCTTCGCCAAAAAAGAAACAGGCGGCAAAGTGGAGCTTCTCCTTCTCCGCCGCCGTGATGAATTGACATGGGAAGCCCTCGTGGGCGGTAAGGGTTTGCGCGTAGGCAAGAAGGTGTTTGTGGAGAATGGTCCGCAAGCCGAGATAATGGAAATTCTCGAAGGCTCTGAACGCCTCATCAAATTCTCCGAACCTATCGAGCCTTATTTTCCCAAAGTTGGGAACATTCCTCTGCCGCCATACATCCACGAAAAATTGAATGACCCCGAACGCTATCAAACCGTCTTCTCAAAGGAACTGGGTTCCGCTGCCGCACCCACTGCGGGACTTCATTTCACTCCCCAACTGCTGGATGAATTAAAAGCAAAAGGCGTAAAGATCGCCTACGTCACCTTGCATGTTGGCTTGGACACATTTGCCCCCGTCACCGAAGATCACCCCGAAGAACATAAGATCCATACCGAGTGGTGCGAACTCCCACAGGAAACTGCGGATGCCATTAACGCGGCGAAGCAGGCCGGTGGACGGGTGGTTGCAGTAGGGACGACTTCGGTGAGGACGTTGGAATCAGCGGGAATCGGGAATCGGGAATCGGGAATCGAACCCAACTCCCAACTCCCGAATCCCAATTCCCCAATATCCGCATTTCTCGGCCCCACTTCCATCTTCATCCTCCCTGGCTATCAATTCAAAGTAGTGGACGCAATAGTGACGAATTTCCATTTGCCCAAGTCCACGCTGATTATGTTGGTCAGTGCTTTTGCGGGGCGTGAGAAAATCCTCGAAGCCTATAACCTAGCCATCAAAGAAGGCTATCGCTTCTATTCTTTTGGCGACGCCATGTTCATCGAATGATATATATTTCTTTCATCTTTCTTCTTTCAACTTAACATGACACTTGAAAAATTAAACCAACAGATCATTCAATGCCGCAAATGTCCGCGCCTTGTGGAATGGCGCGAGGAAGTGGCGCGGGTCAAACGCAGGGCATACAAGGATGCCGAATATTGGGGGAAACCCGTCCCTGGGTTTGGTGACCCGAAGGCGCGTGTGCTGGTAGTGGGGCTGGCTCCTGGGGCACATGGCTCGAACCGTACGGGACGTCAATTCACTGGCGATGCTTCGGGCGGGTTTTTGTATCCAGCGTTGTATCGGGCCGGGTTCGCGAATCAGGCATCGGCGGAGTCACGAGGCGATGGGCTCATCCTCAAAGATATGTATATTACTGCGTCAGGCCGTTGCGCTCCACCGGATAATAAGCCCAGTCTAGAAGAATTAAATAATTGTCAGCCATATCTCGAAAGGGAACTGGAGATACTCAAACCCAAAGTGATCGTTTGTTTGGGGCGCATCGCATTTGAACGGATCCTCAAGATAAATTCTGTCAAAAGTTCGGTATATAAATTCGGTCACGGCGCGTCATATCAACTGGCAAATGGAGCCTGGGTATTATGCTCCTATCACCCCAGCCAGCAGAATACATCCACCGGCAAGTTGACTGTGAAGATGTTCGATGAGGTCTGGGACAAAGCCAAAAAAATTATTGAACAAGGATAAATGAAGTTGAAAAAAATAAATTTTAGATGGATCGCTGCCGTTTTATTGGTGGTATTGCTTGTTATTGCAACCGCATTCGTCGTTTGGGCAAATGATGCTTACCCGGCAAGTGACATTGCAATGCAGGCCTTGAATTCAGATTCGGCTGTGAATGTGAGCCTTGATTCGGGCTATTACACATTTAACCCCGCGGATGTCACCGCCACGACCGGCTTTATCTTTTACCCCGGCGGCCGCGTGGACTATCGCGCGTACGCGCCTGTGCTGCGCATGATCGCGGAGCAGGGATATTTTGTTGCGCTGGTGCCTGCGCCTTTGAACCTGGCTTTTTTTGATGTGAACGCTGCCGCGCCTGTGCAGGCGGATCATCCTGAGATCAAGCATTGGGTGGTAGGCGGACATTCCCTCGGCGGCGTGGCGGCTTCTGTGTATGCAAAAGATCATTTACAGGAATTGGACGGCGTCGTGTTCTTTGCCTCCTACCCGGCAGATGAGTCGCTTAAGAATTCAGATATAAAAATACTTTCGATCTATGGCACATTGGACATGGCGGGTATGGGAAAGTTCGATGAGACCAAAGCCCTGCTTCCTTCTCAAACGGAATATGTTGTCATGGACGGCGGCAATCACGCACAGTTCGGTTCCTACGGCTTTCAGGCTGGCGATAATACAGCGACCATTTCTCCCGAAGATCAATGGGCGCAGATTTCAACCGCCACTGTGGAATTTCTGAAGACGATCTCCCAATAATTTGTTCGCATGATACGACATTGGAAAAAGTTTGTTCTTGCTTTCCTCATATTCGGTTGTGTGGCAGTTACCGTTGGCCCATTTTTGGTTCCCGTCCCTGAATTGGACGGGTTGGTTCCAGCCGAGCAATTCATTGAAGCGGACAGTCAATTCGTTGAAGTGGACGGCGTGAATGTTCATTACAAGGAAGCCGGTGCCGGAGAGAAGACTTTTATTCTCCTGCACGGCTTCGGCGGCAGTACCTATTCATGGCGCGAGGTGATGGCTGATTTCGCGCAGCTCGGCCATGTCATCGCGTATGACCGTCCCGCCTTCGGTTTGACGGGACGCCCCATGCCTGAAGATTGGGTTGAAAATCCATACGGCATGAAGGCCAATGTTGAGCTTCTGCGCGGCTTGTTGGATGAGTTCGGAATTGAGAAAGCGGTGTTGGTCGGCAACTCGGCGGGCGGTGGTGTGTCTGTTGCGTTTGCCTTGGAATATCCCGAGAGAGTGGAAACGCTCATTTTGGTGGACCCCGGCGTCGGCGGGGGACGAGGCCCGCAATTCCCAGCCTGGGCATTGCCGCTGATGTGGACTCCGCAAATGCGGCATCTCGGTCCTTTGATGATGCGCGATTATCAAGAGACTTTGCCCAATACGATCGAACGTGAGTGGTATGATAAAACTAAATTAACTGATGTGATAAGGCAGGAATACCTAAAATTATTGAAGATCGAAAAATGGGACCGGGCATTTTACGAATTGACATTCGCGCCTGCATACCCTGAACTTCGCCCAGTACTGCCCCAATTGACCGTGCCGGTTTTTATTATCGCCGGGCAGGAAGACCGTTTGATCCGCGCTTTTTATTTTGAAGCCATTTCCACCGAAATCCCGAACGCGCAGCTCATGTTGATCCCGCAATGCGGACACGTTCCGCAAGAGGAATGTCCGACTCAATTCATGGAAGCCGTAACAAATTATTTGAAAAACCGATGAAACCATTCTTGATCGCCCCCGGTGAACTTGCCCCTGATTTTGAACTCAACGATATAAAAGGAACCCCCGTCCGTCTTTCCAGCTTTCGCGGAAGCAAACCCCTTCTGCTTGCTTTTCTGCGCGGCTTTCTGTGACCGCATTGCCGCGCGCAGTTGGCGCGCATGCGTGATCATTACGCCGAGTTCACGGTGCGCGGCGCCGAGATCGTGGCAGTCGGCCCCGATGGGTTGGAGTCGTTTAAGAAGTATTGGGCCAGGGAAAAGATTCCATTCATCGGCCTGCCCGATTCTGAACATTCCGTTGCACGGATGTACAAGCAGGAAATCAATCTTTTCAAGCTGGGCCGCATGCCCATGAATTGCATCTTGGATGTGAACGGCTATATTCGCTACATTCATTACAGCGTATCACGTTCTGATCTTCCCGATAACGAAACCTTCCTTAGCGTAATAGATGAACTCAACGCATCATCCAAACAAACATGACACTTGGACGAATTGCGTTTCTTGGCTCTGGAGAGACTTCCCTTGCGGGTGGACGTATTTTCGAGTCCCTTGCCCGCCTCATCCCTGACCCGTTGCGGGTCGCCATACTGGAAACGCCAGCTGGCTTTGAGTTAAATGCCTCTCTCGTTGCAGGCCGTGTAGCTGAGTTTCTCAAGACCCGTTTGCAGAATTACAAACCCACCATTGACCTTGTCCCTGCCCGTAAACAAGGCACGGAATTCAGCCCCGATAATCTTGAAATTCTAAGGCCCTTGCTGCAAGCCAATCTCATCTTTATGGGACCCGGCAGCCCGAGCTATGTGGTGCGTCAATTGCAAGGCACGCTCGCATGGGACATTATCCGTGCGCGGCACAGACTCGGCGCAACGTTGGTCTTCGCGTCCGCGGCGACCATCTCTGTGGGGAAATGGGTTCTGCCCGTTTACGAGATCTATAAAGTGGGCGAAGATGTCCACGTGAAAGATGGCCTCAATCTCTTCGGCGATTTTGGTATGCACCTCTCCTTTATCCCGCACTGGAACAATGCCGAAGGCGGCGTGGACTTGGATACCAGCCGCTGTTTCATGGGCATGGAGCGCTTCGAGCAATGGCGCAGAATGACCCCCACCGAAAATATCATCGTCGGGCTGGATGAACATTCCGGCATCATCATGGATTGCGAGAAAGGTATTTGCGAGGTGCATGGTGTTAGTTCAGTCTCGGTGCTGAAAAGTGACAGTGCAGAGATGTATGCTTCTGGAGCAAGCTTCTCATTGAGTGAACTTGGTTCTTGTGTTGCGCCTGAACCCATCGAAGAAGGGATCCGCTCCGAAGTATGGCAAATGGTGGTCAATGCAGCCAAATCCAAGGACGAAGCGCCGCCCGAAGAAGTATTGTCCCTGCTCGAACAGCGCAAACAAGTCCGCGCAGATAAGAACTTCGCCGAGTCAGACCGTCTGCGGGATGAGATCACTGCACTTGGTTGGACGGTGAAGGATACAAAAGAAGGCCAGCAATTGGCGAAACCATAATAATTGATATGGAGTCCGCAAGTTCTACTTGCGGGCTTTTTCTATATATTCACTAGTTTTATCTCTTGTTAGTGATTGTTTCTTAAAAGCTTTTTACCACGGAGACCACGAAGAGCACTGAAACCCCTAAAAAGCTCTGTGGACTCTGTGTTCTCCGTGGTTAATGCTTTTTATCTTGTTTAAATTTAGACTTAAGAAGTGTTCTCTTATGGTCCAGAAGTAGAACTTCTGGACTCCAATTCAAAAGCCCTTACAAAATGCGTTAAAATACCCGCGCAAGATTTCACAAGGAGAAAACATGCGCGCGGTAGATATCATCATTAAAAAACGCGACAAACAGAAATTAACCTCGCAGGAAATCGATTTCTTTATCGAGGGCTTTACAAACGGGGATATTCCAGATTATCAAGCCTCGGCCTTTGCCATGGCTGTTCTTTTGAATGGCATGACTCCATTTGAAACAGCCGACCTTACCCTTGCCATGGCTCGTTCGGGACAGGTACTGGATCTCTCCAAAGTGGTTGACATTGTCGTGGACAAACATTCCTCCGGCGGCGTAGGGGATAAGACCAGCATCTCCGTCATGCCGATGGTTGCAGCTTGCGGGTTGCCTGTTGGCAAAATGTCTGGCCGCGGACTCGGCTTCAGCGGCGGCACCCTCGATAAATTGGAATCCATCCCAGGCTATCGCGTGGACCTGACCACCGATGAATTCAAAAGGCAATTAAAAGAAAAAGGTATTGTGCTCACAGGCCAGTCCATGGACCTCGCGCCCGCAGATGGAAAAATGTACGCCCTGCGTGATGTCACCGGCACAGTTCCTTCCATGCCGCTGATCGCTTCATCCATCATGTGCAAGAAGATCGCAGGCGGCGCAAATGCCATTGTGTTGGATGTCAAAACCGGTCTCGGCGCTTTCATGCAAACATTGGAAGAAGCCCGCGAGCTCGCCGAATTAATGGTGGACATTGGCCGTCTTGCGGGGCGCAAGACGGTTGCCCTGCTTTCGGATATGAATCAACCCCTCGGTGGGGCAGTGGGCAATGCCCTCGAAATGATTGAAGCCATAGACATGTTGCGCGGTGGAAGTCCTGCGGATTATCGTGAGCATTGCTATCATCTCGCGGCGCATGTCCTCGTGGCGGGGCAGCGCGCGAAAACCCTTGAAGATGGCCGTGCCATGGCCGAGAGATCCATCACGGATGGCAGCGCGCTGGAAGCCCTGCGCGTGCTGGTGCAGGCTCAAGGCGGCGATGTCTCCTACGTGGATGACGTCTCCAAATTCGAGCGCGCAAAATATGTGGAAGTGGTGAATGCTCCTCGAAACGGATTCATCTCACAGGTCCATGCAAGAATCGTAGGCGAAGCCTCCGTCGCGCTAGGGGCTGGCAGGGCAAAGAAATCTGATTCCATCGACCACGCTGTTGGATTCATCATCCACAAAAAAGTGGGGGATCAGGTGCAGGAAGGCGAGCCATTGTTCGAGATTCATGCGAACGACAAGGCTAAATTGGATGAGGCACGCAAGGCTGTACTCTCCGCGCATCAGTTCAGTGATGAATTTGTGCCGCCATTACCGCTGTTTTACGAGTAAAATAGCGTATAGTCTTGCGAATTATTTAAGAATCAGGCATACTTGTCCCTTAAGCGGCACCTTATAACCATAGGATACGGTAATGGCAAAAGTCTCTTTGAGAATTTACAATCGTGAAATTGAACGCCTCGTCGAACAGGGACACATCGATGAGGCTATTGCTCATTGTCGTCACATCCTAAAAACGTTCCCAAAGCACCTTGAAACCTATCGCATGTTGGGCAAGGCCTTTCTTGAGAGCAAGCGATACGGGGAAGCTGTGGATGTTTTTGGACGTGTGCTCATGGCCACACCGGGCGATTTTGTATCCCATGTCGGTTTGAGCATCATCAACGATGAACAAAACAAAATGGATGATGCCATCTGGCATATGGAGCGCGCTTTTGAAGCGCAGCCTTCCAATGCCGCCATTCAAGGCGAACTGCAAAGACTGTACGGCAGACGCGATGGCATGGAACCTCCCAAGATCCGCATGACGCGCGGCGCGCTTGCTCACATGTACGTGCAGGGCGAGTTGTACCCGCAGGCCATCGCCGAGATCCGCGCTGTTCTTGCGCAGGATTCTCAGCGTGCCGATATGCAAATACTGCTCGCTTATTCCTATTTCAAAGGCGGACAAAAATCCGACGCCTCTGATATTTGCAATCAACTCCTAAAACGCTATCCATATTGCTTTGATGCGAATCGCATCATGGTGGAATTGCTGCCCGCCACCGCGGGAGCCACCGAAAGCACCCAGATCTATCGCATGCATGTTGGTGAACTGGACCCGTACGCCAATTTTGTAAAAGGCTCCGTCTTCCAAGCCGGTGACGTCCCCGATGCCTCCGTCAATTTGGAAAGACTTGAATATTCCGGCGAAGATGTTCCAGCAGGCCAGGAGTGGACTTCCTCTCTCGGGCTTGGATCTTCTGCCATGCCTGCTCTTGGCGCATCCTCTTTTGATGCACAACCTGACTGGTTAAAGTCCGGCGGATTAACAGATGCTGCGGGAACGCTTCAGACTCCGCCGCAAACTGATTCTGTTTCCGAACCAGATGGCCAAATCCCGGACTTTCTGCGTGCCGCTGGCTGGGGAGAATCAAACAGCCCCGAGCAACCCATATCCTTTTTTGATGATGAACCCGCAGGCGGTGGTGACGCGCTGGTCCCAGCAGAACTGCCAGATTGGCTCAAAGGCCAGGCTCCCGCTGCCAACAATCCGCCTCCCCAGCCTGATAATGCAATGATGCAAGCCACAGATACCCCTGACTGGCTCAGCGGATTGGATAACGCCCAATCCTCTTCCTCCTCTTTTGAAACTCCGCAAGCGGATGCCGAGCCCTCAGGCGATACGCCCGATTGGTTAAGTGGGCTGGGCGCCGCAACCACAGCCGCAGCTGCTTCCGCCGCGGCTGCCTCGCAGGCACACTCCACTCCTTCAAACGATGTGCCTGATTGGCTCAGTGGACTTGACAGCGCAGAAAAACCGGCAGACCCTGTCAGCGCATCGGATTGGCTTTCAGGCGCAGCGGAAGAACCTGCCGCCCAGCCTGCCGATCTTCCCGATTGGCTGCAAGCTGCCGAACCGAAAAGCGAACCCGCTCCTTCTGTGGAAAGCCTTGGCGCATCTGCACAAGAACAGGATGATGCTGTGGCATGGCTCGAGTCTCTTGCGGCCAAGCATGGTGCCAAGCCCGAAGAACTCGTCACCGACCCGAACAAGCGCAGCGAAACCCCGCCAGATTGGGTATCTCAAGCGCAAACCATTAATCAGCAACCCGCAGCACAGCAGCCGAATGTGGAAAGCCTTGGCGCGTCTTCGCAAGAACAGGATGATGCTGTGGCATGGCTCGAGTCTCTTGCGGCCAAGCATGGTGCCAAGCCTGAAGAACTCGTCACCGACCCCAACAAGCGCAGCGAGACCCCACCCGAGTGGGTATCTCAAGCGCAGACTATCAATCAACAACCTGCCGCGCAACAGTCGAATGTTCAAGACCTTGGCGCATCTGCGCAGGAGCAGGATGATGCTGTGGCATGGCTCGAGTCTCTTGCGGCCAAGCATGGTGCCAAGCCCGAAGAACTCGTCACCGACCCGAACAAGCGCAGCGAAACCCCGCCAGATTGGGTGCAACAAGCTCAATCCATTGGCGAGGCGCAATCCGCCGAAAAACCGGAATGGAGCGAAGGCGCCCAGAACATTGGCGAACAGTTTTTTGCTGAATTTGAAAATGCTTCCGGCGCGGCCCCCGCAACCGATGAAACCGGCATGTGGCTTCGCGATTTGGATGGCAAGGAAAAACAGGATGAGCAGCCTCTTGAACGCGGCACCACATCCCCGAATGGTTAAGCGATGTCCAGCGTCCGACGGATGCGGGCAATAAATTTGAAATTCCCGAACAGCAGGAAGCCGCTTCGAACTCCGACCTGCCAAACTGGTTGAACGGAATTGACGAAGACGCTCCTACCGAAAGCGGCGACTATGTCAGCCAGAATCTTTCGAATCAGGACCTCTCCGATTGGTTGAGCGGCCTCGATAGCGAACCCGGCCTCGATATTGACCCCGAGCTTATCCGTGCTTCTGCAAGGCCGCCCTTCCCGCGCCAGCCTGTTGCCGCGCCGGTTGAATTTGAACCTGTAAAATCTGACCTGCCCGATTGGTTAAGCGGCGTGGATTCGGACTCTCAATCACAGGATGACTCCTGGAAAGAATCCGTAGAACCGGCTGCTTCCGCCTCAACCCCGACCGGGGAGCGGGAGCCTGCTCCTGTTTCTCTGACGGCTGACCTGCCTGACTGGCTGCAAGGCGTGGACGATGAAGCAGGCAGCGCGGAAAAAGCCGATGAAGATGCCCCACCTTGGTTGCACCGCGAGCAATACGAATCAGAAGTACCGCAACAACCTAAACCCACTTCGCCTTCAGACTGGCATCCCTTGGAACCCAAGCCCGAGGCAGCAGCAATGCCGCAACAAAAGATACAGGCATCTTCCGTTCAACCGAAGCAGCCTGTTTCCACAACGCCTTCATCCCAAACCAAGGCGCAACCGATCATGAAGAATCCACCTGCACCGGAACCTGGCGGGCAGCCCCGCGTTGAGAAAAAGAAATCCGCCCGGATGGCGCGTTCACCTAAGACGGAAGGCCCCACCAATGTCAACGTGCTAGTGCAGGCCAAAGGTGAGTTGGATCGCGGCGACATCCCCACGGCTTTGGACCATTACAGCAAGCTCATTAAAAAGGGCAAACACCTTGAAGAGGCCATCCGCGATTTGACCGAATCGATCTACCGCTATCCTGTGGAAGTCAGTATTTGGCAAACGCTGGGTGATGCTTATATGCGCGCTAACCGTTTGAAGGAAGCGCTCGAAGCCTACAATAAGGCGGAAGAGCTAATTCGTTAACGTACTACTCGTCATTGCAATGAGGTTGCTTTGAAGGATGCTTTCGCAATGACGAAAAAAATTATTTCGGAGGAAATTTCTGTGGAAAGAACTCTCGTACTTGTAAAACCCGATGGTGTGCAGCGCGGCTTGATCGGTGAAGTGATCGCCCGCTTTGAACGCCGCGGACTTCGCCTTGTTGGCGCGAAATTTATTCAGGTCAGCCAGAATTTGGCTGAGACGCATTATGCCGAACACAAAGGCAAGCCCTTTTATAATGGCTTGATCTCATACATCACATCTGCGCCTGTAATGGCAATGGTCTGGGAGGGTCCCAACGCCGTGGCTGCCGTGCGCCAGACGGTGGGCTCCACCAAACCCGTTGAAGCCGCCCCCGGCACCATCCGCCACGACTACGCCCTTGAAGTGGGTCGCAACCTCATCCATGCTTCGGACAAACCCGAAACCGGTGAACGCGAAGTCGCGCTCTGGTTCAAGACTGAAGAACTCGTGGATTGGAAACGCGCTGTGGATGCGTGGGTGTTTGAGAAGTAATCCACTAAACAAGTAAACAAGTCAAAACAAAAAGCCTCCCGCACATATGCGCGGGAGGCTTTTTGTTTTTATGAAAGTTTTTTTACTGTACTCTCAGCAGTACTTTTCCATCTTCCCAGAGTTCTTCGAGTAAATAGAAGTCACGCTGGTCTGGCGAGAAGAGGTGGAGGATGACATCGCCAAAGTCCACGATGACCCAGCCGTCGCGGGCGAAGCCCTGCTGTTTGCCTTTTTTCGTATGCTTGGTGCGGATATCTTCAATGGTGGATTTTGCGAGGGCATCGATCATGCGGTCGCTTGTGCCGGTGCAAATGATGAAATAATCGGTAAATGATACGATATCTTTCAAGTCGATAAGGACAATGTCTTCACCCTTTTTGTCTTCAAGGGCGTTTACGATTTCACGAGCAAGTTCAAGTGCGTTCAGATTTCACCTCAGTTGTGTTTTTTCAATGGTGCGGAAAATAGTTTTGTGTATACCGAGCCGCTGGTTTGCGACTCACTTCTGTACAGGTGGATGGAGTCTACTCTGGCAGAGCCAATATTGCCAAGTTGAATTGTATCCAATATTGTGCGGATTTTTTGCAGGCCGGCTGGGTCTATGGTCTGGCGGACGCGCCCCAATGTGAGGTGCGGGGAAAATGGACGCTCTTCTTTTTCGTAGCCAAGGCGGGTTGTACCTGCTTCCAGACTTTTTTGCAGGGAGGCCAGCTCTACCGGGGCGTGGATTCCTGCCCATAGTATACGTGCCCTCTTCGAGTTTGGGAAAGAGCCGATGCCGCTGATTTGCAGGTCAAACGCTGAGTGGGAATCCGCTGTTTGGGCGATGAGCTGCTTGAGAAATTCCACATGCGAAGCGGCAATATTCCCAAGAAATTTTAGGGTCAAATGCATGTTTTGGGTGGGAATCCAACGGACGAGATCGTCCCCCAGTGAATGGCGCAAGCGGGTGGTTTGTTTTTCGAGCGTGTCTTGAAGTTGTTGTGGAAGTTCGATGGCAATAAAGGCGCGCAGTAAATTCATTTTTTGTGGTTGGCTAAAACTTTTTCTGCGGCTTCTTTGAGATCGAGAAAGCCAACGGGTTTGGTGAGGTACATGGAGGCACCAGCTTCGAGGCCGATTTTGATATCGCCGGGCATGCTTTTGGCGGAGACGACGATGACGGGGATGGCGGCTAATTCTGGTTCGCGGCGCATGTAGCGTAGGACTTCCAGGCCGGAGATATCGGGCATCATAATGTCGAGGAGAATCAGGTCTGGCTTTTCCTGTGAGATCATTGGGATGGCGGGGGCGCTGGAGAACATTTTGATGACGCGGTAGCCGTTGACGCGCATCATTTCTGCGAATAATTCCGCTGCATCGGGTTCATCTTCGATGATCATTACCGTTTTTTGTGTGGAAGCCATTTAACTTGTCCTCTCTACTAAAAATAGCATAAAGCTGTTGAATTGGCAAGGGGCTGTGGATTTGGTTATGCTTTCGTAAGAATTCAAGCACTGTTACAGTCTATTGGGCATAAACTTTTATGGAGGCAGAATGTCTGAGTTGGATGCATTTCGCGCGGAGAAGGATGAATTTTTTGGCAACCACCCGCAAAGCCCGTTGACCCGCGAACAGCGGAAGGATTTTCATGGTTTGAATTATTTTCCTGAAAATGATGCCCTGCGTTTGGAAGTGAAGGTAGAGGAGTTCGAGACCAAACAGAAGTTCGAAATGCAGACTTCCACTGGGGATGTACAGATCTATGAGAAGTTTGGGAAATTTCATTTTGAGGTGGATGGCGAAGAAGTGGAGCTGACGATCTATCAAAACCAGCATGGGTTCTTTCTGCCTTTTGTGGATACGCTGGCTGGAAAAGAGACCTACCCTGCCGGCCGGTATCTTGAACCTGCACCTTTGCCGGGCGGTTTTTTTATTGTGGATTTCAATATCGCCTATAACCCGTACTGCGCCTACAATGAGATGTGGTCCTGCCCGATCACGCCTGCGGAGAATCGTTTGAAGGTGGAGATCCGTGCGGGGGAGAAGTTATTTCACGATTAAATAACTCGCCTTACGCACTGTCCATGATTCCCTGAGCGGAGCGAAGGGCCTCTGAGATAATCGTAGAGATCCTTCGCTGGCGCTCAGGGCGACATACCCCTGAAACACTCAAATTGCGTAAGGTGAGTAAATAAAAAAAATGACGGGCAACGCCCGTCATTTTTTTTTATTGTTCTTCTTTTGTATGTTCGAGCACCGTCAGGAGTGCTTCGTATTCTTCGCAGCACTCGGGGCACATGTCCAAATGCTCGTGGACAAGCGGGGTGATCTTGTCCGCATCCTCGCCCTGAACTTCGTGCTTCCACGAATTCATCGAGGCGGGCGTACATTTCGATGCAAGAGAGTTCCTCCTCGCGGGCGTTTTCCAGCACCCTCAGGAACTTCAGAACAACCTCATCTTTGAGTTCAAGCATATCCCGTTGAGGATTGATCGTATTTTGAATGCGTTGAATAAATTTTTTTAGGTTCATACTAAAATAATGACGATTAATATTTAATTAATCTTACTTTTGTTCGAACGCAGTCAGCAAGTCCTGCGGGGTCAGTTCTTCGAGGGCGAGGCGTCGTTTTAGCCTCAAGCGGGCATCGTGGAGCAGCTTGTATAGAGCATTGCGGTTGGTTTTCATGCGCTTGGCGGCTTCCTCCATTGGCATATCCTGCAAGCCCAGTAAAACGAGCGCTTCACGCTGTTTTGGAGTGAGTTCCTCTTCCAGAATGCGGCGGACGCGCACGAGCATGTCCGAGCGCTCTGCGGAGGTTTCAGGAGATGCATGGGGGTCAGCGAGCAGGCCCGGGGGAGGGGGAGCGTCTTCGTTCTCGGTTAGCTCGTCGAGGGAGGCATCGCGCCAGCGTTTGCGGCGCAGTTCGGTCAGGGCGATCCGAATAGCGATCTTGTGAACCCAGGTGGTGAAGAGGCTGCGGCCTTCAAAGGTACCGAGCTGGTCCAGCACGCGCAGAAGCGTCTCCTGCGTCACTTCTTCCACGAGGGGTTGAAAGAGAGGGTCGTCAGAAGAAAGCCAGCGGGACAGCGCATAGGGCAGGCCCTTTTGGATGACCTCGCGCAGGTCGTTTAGTGCGTCGCTGTGTATTTCGCCTGTGCCGCGCAGATCTGCCAGCCAAACTTCGTTGGTACGTGTTGTCATGATGGGCTGATTATAAGAGAGATTTGGGTCGAAAACCGAATTCTTATGAAAGTATGAGACTTTTTGATAGGTTGGTTTTGGAAAATTGGGAATAAAAAAAACTGCTTTTTGGCAGTTTTTCTGTGGTCGCAACAGGACTCGAACCTGTGACCTTTCGGATGTGAACCGAATGTTCTAACCAGCTGAACTATGCGACCAGGAAAGCGACCGAGATTATAGTATAGCCTCTCGCCTTTGGCAAGTATTAGGGCGGCGGCAAATAATCCCACGGGTTGACCTTCATGCCTGCCATCAATTCAAAGTGCAAGTGCGGCCCCGAGGATCGGCCGGTGGAGCCGACTGCGCCGATGCCCTCTCCCTGCCCAACACTTTGACCGCAGCCAACATTGAACGCGCTCAAGTGGGCATACAGTGATTGAAAGCCATTGCCATGGTCTACCATGATCATGTTGCCGTAGCCGTAATCGTTCCAGCCAGCATACACGATCACACCTGCATCCGCTGCGTACACGCCTTCGCCTTCATTGCCTGCAAGGTCAATGCCGAGATGATTTGTTTTTGTTGAATAATCAAAGCCAGACAAATAATGTTTGTTGGTGGGGTACACGTAATATCCATACCCAACCGCGCCGCCGCTGACAGGGTCACATGCGCCTGCGCCAAGCACACGGGCTGATGCGGGGTTTTCGCGGGTCACGCCGAGCGGCGCGCTCCAACTGACAAAATCCCTTTCCCCATTTGGGATGATCAACCACGTTTCAACCGGAATGTTCGCATTTTCATAATCGCCAACCGATTTGGGATCAATATTGTTGCCCGGATATTCAATAATATCTGCCGCGGTCACACCATAGAATTCAGCCCACGATCCAAAGCTAAGTCCGCCAAGCCATTGCCAGTAAACCCCGTTCACTGGAAGAATGTTCAGCTCCTGACCGGGCTTCAACGAGTGCGGATCGTCAAGGAGGATTTCATAGTTCCCCCATAAAACCGTTTGCGGTTCCAATCCAAATTTTTCGGCGATGCCAAAAACCGTATCGCCATCCTGTACGGTGTAAGTGGTGATCTCGTTGCGCGGGCGGTTTGGGATGTTCGTGTGGATTTGTGCAGAGCGGGAGATGCCATCAATAATGGGGATGTCCAACGCGGGTGCGGAGATCGGATCCACACTCTCGCTTCCCACCTGACCTGTGGCCTGGTCGCTGTTTCCTGAAAGCGGGGAATTGATCTGACGGAAAAACCCCTGCACGAGTGCGATGACGATCCCAATGGCGATGATCGAAAACAGGTTTGTGCCAATTCGTAAAAGCGGTTCCCCCAGCCCCATTTCAACGAGACGGTTTATCCAACGAGTGAGGAAGCTGCGTTGTCTGAAAGGGGAATCTGTGTTTGTGTCCTGCTGTCCCTTTCTCCCATCAGAGTTTGGAGCATCTTCCTTAAAATTGTTTTGCATATCCGTCATCATAACATGGGTAAAAAATCGAAGTCAAGCTGGGAAGAAAATACTCATCCTGCCTTAATCCATAATTTGGCCTTTTCGTAGGAAAAAAAGCCGAACAAACATCACGCCGATCAAACAAGCGACGCCGCCTATCACGATGGCAGTTTGTACATTCCAGGTTTGCGCGAGCCAGCCCACCAGAATGCTTCCAAAAGGTGCTACACCCTGCAAGGCCCAAAAGTAGATGCTGAACACCCGTCCGCGCAGGTCGTTGGGCACTTCCATCTGGATCATCGTATTCATCATTACCAATTGGGTGACCGTCCCCCAGCCGATGAAAGCCAGCAGCACAAGAGAAAGATTCATGTTGGTAATGACCCCCAACACAATGACTGGAAAAATAAAAGCGACCTGTCCCCATAATAGCAATTTGTTTTTATTTGCCGAACTGAGATATGCCACAAGAAAAGCCGCCACCACGGCTCCCACTCCCTGAGCGGTGTACAGGCTGCTGGTGCGCGCGGCGATGATGGGTTCTGTATCTGCTATCGTTTTTAGCACATCACGTGCCAGTGCAGGGATCTGTTGCAGCAGGGGGATGCCAAAGAATCCCAGCAGCGCAGACATTAAGATGGCGGAAAGCACCACCGCATTTTGCCTGATGTAGATAAGACCTTGTTTGAATTCGCTTCCCATGCCTTGAGACACAGGCGCTTTCCCCTCCGCCTTGAAACTGGTTCGCGCAATGAGCAGGCCGATGATCACGAATATAAAGCTGATCCCATTCGCCAAAAAGACACTGCCCTCGCTGCCTGTGGCTGAGATCAACCACGCCGCGCTCAACGGACCAAGTACCCGCCCAAGGTTGAATGCCGTGGTCTGCAGGGCAATGGCGCTTGGCAATGCTTCGCGACCCGCTAGTTCGATGAGCATGGCTTGGCGTGCGGTTACTTCCACGGCAACAGCAGAGCCGTAGAAAAATGCCAGTGTAACAATATGCCAGATCTGGATCTGTTTTGTGTATGCGAGATATGCCAGCCCAAACGCCTGAATGGACATGATGGCTTGAAACAGAATGACAGTCTTTCGTTTGTCCCAGCGTTCGACAAACACACCTGCGGGAAGTGCAAATAACAAAGTGGGTAATGTGTTTGAGAAGCCGATCAGACCCAAATCCAATGGGCGGCCTGAGATGCGGTAGGCAAGATAGGGCAGCGCGGTGGCTTGCATCCATGTGCCAATGACGGAGATGAATTGACCGATCAGGAATAGGACATAATCACGAGATTCGAGGGCGGGGAAGTGACTGATTAACCAATTTTTGAGTAGGCGCATTTTTGATGTTTCATTGGAGTCGCTTTATAACGACTGCCCACAGGGCTTAGTCGTTACTACTGTAAGGGCACAACGCATTCGGGGCGGTCGTTGCCCGGTTTGTTGACCAATGTTGAGACGGCGTAGGCGGACATTTTGTCAGCGGGGAAAGGCTTGATGAGCGGGAGCAGGTGTTCGGGACGCTGCGCGTGAGGCGCGGCGTCCAGCCATTGAGCATAATCCTTTTGATTCAAGATCACGGGCATACGGTTGTGCAGAGTCGCCATCAATTCGTTGGGTTCGGTGGTGATGATGGTGCAGGTGCGCAGTGTGCCGCCGTCGGGCGAGTGCCATTCGTCCCACAGGCCGGCAAAGGCGAAGGGGGCGCGGTCTTTCATGTGAATGAAATATGGGACTTTTGTTTTCTCGCCGCCCTGTGCCTTCCATTCGTAGAACCCATCAACGGGGATGAGGCAGCGTTTGTATTTGAAGCTGCCGCGAAAGGATGGTTTTTCAGCAATGGTTTCACCACGCGCATTGATGAGGCGGGTGGCGATGGTTGGGTCTTTTGACCAGGAGGGGATCAATCCCCATGAAAAGAAATCGGCTGTGTTCTTCGCGTCATTTGGAATGGCGAGCACAGGCTGGGATGGTGCAATATTGAAACGAGGCGCGAATTCGGATGGGAAGGTGAAATCGCCGAATGCTTCCTGCAATTGCGAGGGGTCAACTGTGAGTGTAAAACGTCCGCACATGGTTTCTCCTTTGTTTGGGTATTGATAAATTAACGCTTATTTGGATAGAGTGAAATAAAACGTAGAGCCTTTGCCCGGCATTGATTCGACCCAGATTTTTCCCCCATGCACTTCGATAATGCGCTTTACAATGGTCAAACCGACGCCTGAGCCTTGTGAGTTTGCATCCAGTTTGTTGAACAAGCCAAAGATACGTTCGCGGTACTGGGATTCTATGCCAACACCGTTATCCTGCACGAAGAAGATCGGCTTGTTCTGCGCATCCATGACCGTGCCGATGTTAATGCGCGGGTTGGGTTGGGAGCCCATGAACTTGACGCCGTTGTCTATCAGGTTTTGCATGGCTTCGATCAGTCGGATGTGGTCTCCGTGGACTTTTTGACCGCTGTCTACGAATCCGACGCTTATGTGTTTGGATGTGATCTGCCCCTCCACGACAGCCAGCGCTTCTTTTACGATCTCGCCAAAACTTATTTCAACCGGGTCATTCATGAGTCTGCCGATGCGTGAGAGTTCCAACAGGTCTTTCAAAAGTTCCTGCATTTTTTGCACTGCATGTTTTATGCGGTCAACATCTTTGTTGAAGCTTTCAAAATTTCCGCTGCGGGCGTCTTTTTCAAGGTAGCTGAGAAATCCGGTGATGGTGACCAGGGGGGATTTCAGATCATGTGAGACTGTGTATGTAAATCTTTCCAGCTCGGTGTTTTTCGTTTCCAACTCTGCGATCAGTTTTTCACGCTCGATCTCGGCTTTTTTTCTTTCGGTGATCTCACGGGCAATTCCGGTAGTGCCAATGATCTCTCCCTGCGAGTTGCGGATGGGTGTCTTTATGGTTTCAACCCAATATTCCCTGCCTTCATGGTCCGATTGAATTTCCTCTACCTGCCTGCGCTGGCCGCTGTGTATTACCTCCAGGTCATCCGTGCGGTATTTATCGGCAAAGCTTTTTTCCCAGACTTCGTGATCTGTTTTGCCAATGATATTTTCTATTTTTTGTCCGCACGCCTTTGAGAATTGCTCGTTCACAGCAATGTAGCGGCTGTCAATATCCTTCAGCCATGCCATATCCGGGATGTTATCCAGAATGGCATTTTGCTGCAGGAGGGTTTCCTTTAACAGGTTTTCGGCTTTCTTTTGAATGGTCACATCCTGCACGGCGCCTATGATTCCCTTAAGACGATTTTCAGTGCTATGCCAAACTGGGTGGGCAAAAATGCGTTCCCAACGGATCTCGCCATTTTTTGCGAATGTTCGGATTTCGGAGTTGATCACATCCTCGTTCTTCAATAATTTTTCCATGTCCCGTGTGTCTTTCTCAACATCATCCGGGTGGACATGTGCAAGCCAGCCACCTTTAAGGACATATTCATCGAAGGTGTATCCGGTCATCTTTTCAAAAGCGCCCGCCACCCAAACCAGGTTTGCGTCCCCTTTTTCATCCATAACGCTTTCAAATGTGTAGTCGGAAATTACCCTGGAAATTAATCGATACTTCTCTTCGCTAAGATGTGCCCGTTGCAGAGCCTTCCTGACTGTGCGGGAGGAGAGATACTGCAAGGTCGCGCTCATTGGAAAGATGGCAAAACTGAGAACCCACGAAATCATGGAAGGACGCGCACCAGCGGAAATGAACATTCCCTGACTTTCAGCGTATAACATAGCCAGCCCTGAAAACAGGGAAAGGCTTGTTACGATCAGGGTGGCCCTGCCGCCAAGCAAGACCCCGGCGATCACGATCACAAGCGGGTATCCCAAAAGATAAGCTTCACCTTGCACGCCATAATCTGTGAAGGCAGATACCGTAAAGAAAAACCAGAATGCAACCACCTGGGCTATGGAAGCAAAACGGACATATCCCCGCTTTAAAAGGATCAATAACAGGACATTTATAAATTCGCCAATACCGCCTTGCGCCACTGCCCGCGTGGATTGTTCCGGCGCAAAGAGAACAAAATATAGCACATACGGAATCGGCACAAGGATCAGCCCCCACAGGATCATGTACAACAGATACGCCTGGTGAGTCTCTTCTTCGTTTTCGAACTGCGGAGGGGTCAAAAGTTTTTGTAGAATATCTGGAATCATTTGTTATGGCCTCAACTTTCTTGCATCCCCGGCGCGCATGGTCACACCGATCGAATCCAAATGCTCAAGCAGAGCCTGAATATATTTACGGGTCGTATCCAGCATATCGCGCACTTCGCCAAGTGTAATTTGTCCTTTTTGCTCAATGGCGGTTTTTATCTTTTCCACCATCGTGTCATAATCCTCTTTGCGGAAGATGACCTCCTGCGAGACGGCTACCAGTTTCCCCATTTCAATTAAAGCGTTGACAATTTCCTCGCCGACTTCCGTCTGGCATTCCTTGACGCTGGGCGTGGCATATGGACTCTTTGTAAACTTACGCATCAATTCCTGGACTTTGGCTTGGTCGGCCGCATTGAAGAGAATCTCATGCCCGGCATTCGCCACCCGCAGAGAGTGATCCACGACCGAGTGATCTGCAATTAGCTTATTGACGAGCGCGTTGAAAATGCGCGGAGTCACTTTGAGTCTGCTCTTTAATTCTTCGCGTGGAATGCCGCGCCGTAATGGATATTGCTTGTGAAAGGTATTGAGGATGGTTTCAGCTCGCCCGCGCAGGTCATTCCAGTGGGGGAGTGCGATCGCGAGCGCGTCACTTTTTATGTCTGGTTTGCTTTCATCCAAAAGAACAAGCTGGCCGGATTCGGTCAATTCCTTGAGCGCGGCTACTGCAGTGGATGCATCCAGCCGTGATTTGGCGACGATCTCCTTCAGCGGTGCTGCGTTCAATGCCAGTGACGCTTCCAGCAACACGTCGGATGGAGAACCTTGTGCAAGGGATTCCAATGATTTCAGCACGCCTTCATCAAATCGTTTGTGCCTGCCTTTGGGTTGGTGGTCGATCACCACGCCTCCGCCAATAGTTTCACTGGGTGAGGGGCGGCGCAGAATATAGCGGTCGCCGCGCACGGTGACGAGCGGGTCACGCAATTCAAGCTGTATCCAGCCTTCTTCGCCAGCCTTGAGTTCTTCCATTCCAAGCAGACGCAGGGTCGCCATTGTCTCGCTTGCGCCGACAAAGAATTTCACTTCGTCGCCATGTTTGATGGATAACTCAATATCGTTGAGCAGCCGAAAACGGGCGTCAATTCTGCGCGTGGCTTGATATTGATTTGGATGCACAACTACTTCGCCGCGCCGGATCAATTCTGTATCCACACCGGAGATGTTGACCGCTGTGCGCGAGCCGGGGATGGCCGTCTCTTCTTTTTTCTTGTGCGTTTGCAAACCGCGCACACGCCCTGTTTGGCCGGAGGGCAAAATTTCCACTTCATCACCAATGGACAGATGTCCGTCGCTGAGAGTGCCGGTGACCACGGTGCCGAATCCGCTCATGCTGAAGACCCGGTCAATGGGCAGGCGTGGGCGGTTGAGGTCGAGCCGTGCGGGTTTGTTTTCAAGCAGGGTCTGGAGATGGGAAATTAATTCGTTGAGTCCCGTTTTGGTTTTGGCAGAGACTCGGATAATGGGCGCATCTTTGAGGACGGTCTTGCTCACAGCGGAGCGAATGTCTGCTTCCAACAGATCAAGCCACCCTGAGTCTGAGGCGAGGTCTGTTTTTGTCATCACTATTAATCCAGCGGGAATTTGCAAAACATCCAAGATCGCAAGATGTTCCTTTGTTTGCGGCATCACGCCTTCGTCGGCGGCGATGACGAGCAGGGCTGCGTCGATACCGCTGATGCCGGAAAGCATGTTCTCGATGAAGTCGCGGTGGCCGGGCACATCCACGATGCCGACTTCCTCGCTGTTGGGGAGTGTGAGCCAGCCGAAGCCGAGTTCGATGGTCATCTCGCGGGCTTGTTCTTCTTTGAGGCGGTCGGGGTGTGAGCCGGTGAGCGCTTCGATCAATGTGGATTTTCCGTGATCCACGTGTCCTGCTGTTCCAATAACTCTCATGTTTTAATTTAACCACATTTTGAAAATAAAACAGTGGAAATCTGCCCGATCTCCACTGTTCGCTGATTGCTGTTCACAGATCACTTTTTGGTTATCTTTTTCCCATGCCCCATAATGCGTTGATAGGATGTCATCCACTCATGCACCACGTTCATCATTTCCTGTAATTGCACTTCGGTTGCGTTGGTGGTCTGGTGCAGTTGGTCCTGCAAAACCTGGGTGATGTCGTTGAGCGGAGTGATGCGCGCATCATATTTTTGAACTTCCTTGCGAATGTCGCGGAAGGATTCTTCGGAGGAGAGGCTGTAGCCTGTCCAGCGTTTTTGGTCGTCGGCTTTGAAGCTGATCCATTCCTGCCGCAGACGGTCTTCGGCGAGGCGCTGCATTTCGGTCACTTCGTTGATGCGGCGTTCAAGTTTGGTGTTGAGTTCGAGATAGGTATCCTGCGCTTTCTTTGCGCCGCGCAGTGCCTCATCCAATTTTTGGATGTGAACATCAAGACCGTCCGATTCTTTCAGGAAGGCTTCGTATTTTTCTTTCCATTCCTTCCAGGCGCGGTCGCGGTCAATTTGTGCGATGGCTTGCTGTTCGATGAAGGCGGTCTGTGTCTGCTTGCGCTCCAGTTCGGATGCGATCAATTCAGTGAAACGTGTCTCCACGTTGCGCACACTGTCGGCGGTGATGGTTGACTTTTCGCGGTTCTCATCAATGCGTTTGCGCAGGGAAGTGATCTCACCCTGAACATCGGCAACCCGTTTCAGGTCATTTTTGCGGGTTTCCTCCGATGCCTTCAAGGCGTGCTGTACATCTTCATTGGAGCGTTTGGCTTCGTCAATGCGCAGCTTAAGATCAGTGACGTTGTTCAGCACGCGCTGGATCTCATCCGCTCGTTCCTTGAGCTGCTTTTTGATGTCCGTTAAATTTGTGGCTGTCTTCAGCGTATTAATGGCTTTTTCGATCTCGGTAAACTCGACCTGCGTCCGCTTTTCTATTTCCTTTTCCGCTTTTGAGTGTACTTTTTCGTTCTCCTCGATGATCTTGAGGAGGTCACTGCGCTGCTTGGTCAGCATGGACTCGAACTGCTCCACGCGTTTGGTCGCAGGGGTGATATCTGCCACCTGTTTGCCGATGACCTTGATCTGTTTGGATACAGCGTTGACCGTGGTTTCAAAGGAGGCTATTTGTCCGCTTAACGAACCAAGAGTTTCCTTGGTATCGCGTTGTTGTTTTTCCAAAAAGTCGAGCCGCTTGACGAGTTGTTCAAAATCCATGTGTACTCCGCTGTTTGTATTAATATCGTCATTGCGAGCCGCGTATGTTGCGGCAAAGCAATCTCAGATTGGATTGGTCTGTAAAACGGGGGGGGGGCCCCCCCCCCGGCCGGAGGCCCCCCCCCCACTAACTAAAATTTTTCCAGGAAGACTTATCCCGCTTAAAATTATAGCACGCCGTTTTATTGCCCAATGCGATTAAAGAGCGCGGGCAGGTCTGCAAGAAATATCTGCAAGATCTGCGGGAACATTCCCAGGATGAAGAGCCCGATCACTCCCAGCCCAAGCATGGCCATTTGCACCCAGGACTCGTTCACCGCCCATTTTTTTTCTTCCTCTTCCATTACAAAAACCGCCAGCGTGCGGGTGGCCGCCACCAGCAACCCCAACATTCCAATGAATACCCACACGGTTGTGCTGAGAGACTGTCCCGCCAATTCCTGCCAGATCGCCAGACGGGCAGGGAAGCCAGCCAGCAGCGGAAACCCCGTCATGGATAAGTGGGCCAAGATAAGCGCGGCAACGGTGATCGGATAGCTGCGGGCTAGTCCCTGCACTTCGCTGAAACGCAGAGTATAGGCTTTCCGCTTGATGATGGATAAAGCCAGCGCCCAGACAGCCAGAGCCAGTCCGCGCGGGATGAGAATGAGGAAGGTGAGATTGACGATCTCCGAGGAACGCAGCCCCATGACGAGGATCAACAAGCCTGTTTCGGCAATGGTGGCGTAGCCCAGCATCCGTCCAATGTGACGCTGCAGGGACGCAAATATCCCGCCGCTTGCCACCATGAAGACCCCCGCAAATTGGATGGCGCTGGCTAGCTGTGGGGTTGTCCGCAGCCAGGCGTACCGGTCTAAAAAGCCGAGCGCGAAAATAACCGTAAACGTGGGCAATGCCCAAAGCAGGAATCCCGTTGCGTATGGCGAGGATTCTTCCATCAACATCGGAATCCAGTTGTAGAGCGGGAAGACCGCCAGCAGGAAGGCAAAGCCAAGCCCAAGCATGGTGCCTGCCTGTGTGGTGGTGCCCAGGTCGCCGGGGCTGGCTTCCACACCGGCCAGCATCCACCCTGAAAAGAGGATGAAGGGCATGGCAAGCGTTTGATAAATGAGGAAGCGCACCACGCCTCGCCCGGGCTTTTGATACATCGGCACAAGCAATGGGACGACGAGCATCGCAGCAATTTCAAGCAGCAGTGCGGCAAATAGGAACGGCTCCACCGCGATGGACGCTGTCAGCAGGGAGATGATCATCAAGCCGAGCGAAACGAAACGGTTCGCCGTGCCGGAGGCTTCCGTGCCGAAGAACCACAATGCCGCCACCCCGTAGATGATGGCGAGCAAAGGCCCATCTGCGATGCCGAATTCAAAGCTGCGCCCGAAGAATTGAATGGCAGGGGATATCTTCAACGAGATCGAACCAATCAGCAGGGCGGTGTCGATCGGGAAGATCAAAGCGATCAATGCGAGGATGGCGGATAACGTCCCACCCGCCCAGGCGGAATATTTTTCGCGCAGGAGAAAAAGGATCAACGCGCCCGCGATGAAAGGGACGCCGATCCACAGGATGGGGGCGCTCATAGTTCCTCCTCACTTTCCAGTGGAGTGGAACCAGCCACAAGCAGGTATGAACCGACAATGCCCAGACCTAAATTGGTGACCGCCAAAAAACCCGTCACAAGGATGGAACTTTCGACTGCGGCGTAAATGATCTCGAAGCCGGCCAGCATAGTCAGCAGGCCGAGCGTGACGCGCAGGATGTCGGAGGTCACACCGAGATGAACCACGCCCGCGCCGATCAACAATAGGCTGCCTGCGATCACTGGAAAACCCAACCCGGGAATGGCTGCTTCGATCCGTGGGGTTGCTCCGGCTGTTACCAGTGTAACGATCAGCATCAGGATTACATGGAACCACTGTCCGCGCGGCAGGAACGAATCTTCCCCATCGTTATTCTCAAGGTTGGTCAATCCAAGGCGGGTCATGCCGAGGGCAGCTACCACCATCCAGCCTGCGATCAATTTGACAGAGCCCATCACGAAAGGCAAATGGCGTGATACGAGCCAGAAAACGGAAATGTACTGCATTGCCAGCGCGCCGAGGTTGACACGCCAATCGCGATTTACAAGAATGGTTGTAGATGTGACAAGGATCAAAACAACCGAAACCCAGGAGATAAGGTCTGCCAGCATGTTATCGGGAACCTTGGGATAATAATGAAATAAAGAGGGCGAGGAACAACAATGTCCACATAACGCCGCCTTCGCCTTCCAGCGTTGTGATGATGGATTGACTGATCCTTGCCAGAAAACGGTAAAGACCCCACAGTCCCTGATATGCCACATTCAAGCGTGACACCGTGGATGTGACCCAGTGGGCGCGGATCGGGTTGAGGATGCGAAAACGCGGCGTTGCCCAGACCAGCCCAAAGGTCAGGGCTGAAGCGATGAGGGCTTGCAGCCATGCGCCGATCTGGAGCGCTCCCTTCCAGCCGATAAATCCAAGCGCTATCTGAACAATGATCAAAAGGATAATGCCAGCAGGATAAACAGCACGCGTCCAGCCTGGCTGTGACTCCAGCGTGTCACGTTCAGCGGGGCGTAGCGCGTGGCGGATAAAGCCTGCCGTCATCAGGGCTTGCGCGATGATCACGAAAGGCAGGAAGAATCCCAGCCTGCCCACCCATGCGCTGGCAGTCAGTGAAAACGGCAAGGTGGAAAGACTCCACATGCCGACCAGCATCGCGCGGTTGAGCCAGTTAATTTGAACAGATGTAAGGAAGAGTGTGCCGCCAACAAGGATCAACGCGCAGCCCCATGCAATGGCGCCGGTTGGGTTGCCGCTTAACGCCGCGATCACAGAAAGTGAGACAAGGCTGATGATCCAATACGGGCGGCCATTCAATTCATCGGGAGCGCGCAGCCACATCCAGCCGCCGTATAGCGCTGCACCCAATGCGAAGGCGATCAAAAACGGAGTGACAACTGAATTCAAACTCTCGGCAGGTGTGTGCGCCAAAACCACCATGCTTGAAGCCGCGGAAATCAACCGCAGCGAAGTGCCAAGTCCGCGCCGAAGTGTGGACTCGGATGAATACGGCAAATGAAGAGGGAACACGCCTAGCCGCAGCCCCGCTGCCGCAACCAGATACAAACCTGAACTGACCGAAATGGATTGAAACGTCAGCGCACTGCCCTCACTAACGCTCACAATATTTGCCCACAACAACAGCGCCAGACCAAAGGCGCGGGTGGAAAATGAAATGACCACCTTTTCATTGTTGGCTTTTCCTTCCACCGAACGCAATTGGGTCAGCAGTTCCGTCATATCCAAAAATGCCCACACTAATAACAACGTGAGCGGGTTATCTGCCGTGACCGCCAAAATTCCAACGCCGCCCAATGCAAGCACGCCCACCCATGCAAATGAGTTAACAAAAACAGGCTGGGTTACAGCCGTCAACAAAGTGGCCAGGGTCAATGCCGCAATGCTGACCGCAAAAGGCCATGAAATTTCATCCGCACGAAAAAGGATCGGGGTTGAAAATAACGAACTCGGCTGCCACGCGGGCAGAACAAGTTCAAACGGCATTTGCGACAGCCAAAGAAACACACTTAGCAACGCCAGAATACCGCCACCCGCAGCCACCAGCCACGCATAACGGGCGGCAGGCAGAAACACACGCAAAACGATCAATGTCAGCGCTGTGACAAATAGTAAAAGGCAGGTGATCAAAATTAACATGGGAGTATACAATTGTATCAGTTTTATTGCTGGCATACTTTCCCCGTTTCCTTTTGGTACAATCCCAACCATGATCCATCGCAACCAAAGACCAGTCGGACAAAAAACCCTGCTCCTGATCTTTACAATTACTCTGATCGCATCCTGCGCCTCTCCTGCCAGTCTTCCCCAAGAGGATGCTGCGCCTCTTTCCCCGCTCGAACCTGCTTTTGTTTCCTCCGATATTTTTCCCACACTGACGCCTTTTCAACCCGCCCTCTGCGGGTTCCTCTGACCTCAATTCTTCCCTCAACACTCCGCAACCTCTTCCCACCTATACACCCTACCCAACAAAATATGTCTCCGGAGACGGCCTGCCCACCCCGGCTCCCGCCGTCCCTCCCACAGATTCGGCTGTCTCCATCGTCAACAACCCGTTGACCGGTCTGCCCGTCGCCGACCCATCCCTTTTGATGCGCCGTCCACTCGCCATCAAGATCGGCAACTCGCCTGATTACGTCCGCCCGCAATCCAGCCTTACTCTCGCGGACGTTGTCTACGAGTATTACATCGAGTGGGGGGATACCCGCTTTATTGCCGTATTCTATGGCAATAACTCGCCCCAGGTGGGGCCTGTCCGCTCGGGCAGGTACATGGATGAACATGTGGCGCGCATGTATCATTCCTTCCTCATGTTCAAAGGCGCCGACCCGCGCGAACTGAATTACCTGAAAGGGACAGACATCAGCCAATTCCTCATCATTGTTGGTATCAGTAACTGTCCGCCCTATTTCATCGGTCACTATAAACGCGACTCCTACAACAATGTATTTTTCAACATGGACAAATGGGCCGCCTGCGTTTTGAAAAAAGGTTTGGATGATACCCCCCAAACCATTAGCGGTGGATTTTTCTCAACGGATGTGCCAGCCAGCCAGTCTTTAGCAACGAAGATCTACACCTTTTATTCTGTATACAGTTACAACTATTGGGAATACGACCCCGCCACCCAAAATTATTTCCGCTATCAGGAATCGCAGGATATGGTAAACGGGAAAGGGGAAGCATACGCACCCCTCACCGACGCACAGACCAACCTTCCTGTTACTGCCGCCAATGTGGTTGTGCTCTTCGCTCCGTATATTTTTACGAATTCATACAATGCCCACGATGAAGTCTACAACATTGACCTGATCGACTATGGAAAAGCGATCGTCTACCGCGACGGCGTTGCCATCCCCGCATACTGGAACCGCACCGAAATGGATCAGCCCATCCTGCTCACCAATTTAGACGGCAGCCCGATCTACATGCACCCGGGACGTACCTTTTATGAAGTGATCGGCACTACATCCACATACACCCAGGATGGCTCAGACTGGCACTTCAATTTCCAAACCCCCTAGACGAGCTCCGTCGGGGGCTTAGCCCCCGACGGAGCGAAAATAAGTGACACGTTTCGTCTGCGCGGCGCACTATCTCCATTAATGGATTAAAATGCTTGCATCCCGGTTGGCCCGGAGTTTATATGACCTTTGACCCTGTTTTTCTCAGCAGCCTAACCCTTGTACTCACCGCATTCGGCGGGGCCTTTCTCGCCGCCTTGTGGATCAGCCTTGTAGTGTGGACGTATCGTGACATCCGCGCCCGTGCCCGTGATCCATTGGTGCAGACGTTGGCAGCCTTGCTCGTAGCAGTCTTGAATCTGCCCGGCGTGTTGGTGTACCTCATCCTACGCCCGCCGCGTACATTGGAAGAGGAATATCAACGCACGCTTGAAGAAGAAGCCCTGCTGCAAGCATTGGAAGACCTTCCGCTTTGCCCGGGCTGTGAACGCCGCGTAAAGGAAGATTGGCAGATCTGCCCCAACTGTCACACCAAATTAAAGAAAACCTGCCACAACTGTTCAAAGTTCATGGAACTCTCGTGGAACCTTTGCCCGTATTGCGGAACGCCCGCGCCGGGCATGAGGTTGGAATCCACCAGCATGGACGACGCCTTGCGCGGCATGAAAATGAACGAAGACCACGGCGACGTAAAGGTCGAATAGAGATGGAATCCGCAAGTTCTACTTGCGGATATTTTATAGCTTGCCTGCTCTTTCGGGGCTGAGCCCCCGAAAAGCCCAAGACATCATTCAAATAGGAATTTCATGAAAATAGAATCGATCACCCTCTACCATGTATCCATGCCGTTGATCGCGCCTTTCGAGACCTCCTTTGGTCGTGAGACGAATCGTCAGTGCGTCATCATTGAGATTCACTCCGAAGGATTGGTCGGGTACGGAGAGTGCGTCGCCACATACGACCCCGGCTACAACTACGAGACCACCGGCACATCCATGCATATCCTCAAGGATTTTATTGCGCCGTCCATTCTTGGCAAGGATGTGAAAGATGCCGACGATTATCAGGAAAAGATATTGCACATTCGCGGACATCACCTCGCCAAGGCCGGTGTTGAAATGGCAATTTGGGATCTGCTCGGCAAACGCGCTGGAAAATCATTGCGCGAGTTATTCGGCGGCGTGCGGGATAAGGTTGAAGTCGGCGTTTCGATTGGCATTCAATCATCTCCTACGAAGATGGTCGAGACCGTAACAGACTTCGTCAAGCAGGGCTATTCGCGTGCGAAGCTCAAGATCAAGCCGGGTAAAGATGTGGAAGTTGCTGCTGCAGTCCGCAAGGAATTTCCCAACCTGCGCCTGCAAGTGGACGCGAACTCTGCCTTCTCAATGGATGATGCTCCCAGCCTCAAACCGTTGGATAAGCTGAATCTACTTCTCATCGAACAACCCTTGTTTGAAGATGATATTTGGGATCATCACAAATTCCAGGCAATGTTTGAAACTCCCGTCTGTTTGGATGAAAGTATCATCACTCCGCGCCATGCCCGCTACGCCATTGAAATGAAAGCCTGCAAGATCATCAACATCAAAGCGGGCAGGTTGGGCGGCTTGAGTCAGGGCATCATGGTGCATGATATGTGCCAGAAAATCAATATGCCCGTTTGGTGCGGCGGCATGTTGGAAACCGGCATTGGCCGCGCATCCAACCTTGCGCTTGCCTCATTGCCTAACTTCATCCTTCCCGGCGATGTTTCCGCCTCAGATCGTTATTATGCTCAAGACGTCACCAACGAGCGCTTTGTCCTGAACTCTGATTCCACCATCAATGTGCCGAGCGGCGTGGGCTTGGGCGTGACCGTGAATCAAGAAGCGTTGAATTCGTTTACACTTGCCAAAGTAACTTTGTAATTAATTTTCCGCTCTTTCGAGTACTAAGCTCTCCCGCTCTTGCGGGGGCTTAGCCCCCGCAAGAGCATTTGTGAAGCCATTTGTAATTGCAAGCACGAGGCGTTGTACCTTGCTTCGTGCTTTTATTTTGAAACAATATCGAGATTTGCATGAAAAAAATAAGTAGCTTGTTGATCTGTGTTTTCATCCTTGCAGCCTGCGCCCCCGCCGCAGAAGTGACAGTTGTTCCATCTGCAACACCATTGCCAATTTCAACCTCGACAACAATTCCAGCAGCACCTGCGTTGTGGGTGAGCCCCGCCGTGCCGGATGATCTTCGTGCCGCCGCGCAAACGCTGGACATTCCCCTCGTTGAAGATGCCGCGCTTGCCACACAAAAATTGGATATAGCTGATTCAGGTTCTCTTTGGATTTACGCCCTCGTTGCGCCTTTTCCCACCGTCACAGATGATGTGACCTACGCAGATCTATCCTCCGCCTGGAAAGGCGATCCTTCTCCGCTGTTGGCTGGGCACGGTTTACTAATGGCAGAATCCACTCTGAGGGCGTTCACTGCCCTTTGGGGTGAACCAGCTCAAGGCGCGGTGCGAAGCGTTCCGTCAGACCAAATGCTGGATATCGCGTGGGGGGATATGTCCAGCTGGGCGATCATCCCGTTCGAGGAAATTCAATCCAAATGGAAAGTGTTGAGCGTGGATGGTCAATCTCCCATTCACAAGGATTTTGCGGCGGATGCGTATCCGCTCAAAATAAATTTTGGTTTGTCGAATCCTGATTCGATCACACTGCCGGAGTCGAACCGTGATCCATCAAAATTGACGACGGTTGTTTTGACAGGTGTGACCGCACTGGTGCGCGCAACGGCATTCACGATGGAAACAAAAGGCGTGACCCGCCCGGGCGAGTTGATCTACGACTGGCTGTATAACGCAGACGTGACGCACATCAGCAATGAAGTGGCATTCGACCCGAGCTGCCCGTTCCCAACGCCGGGATATAAAAATTTTATTTTGTGCAGCGACCCGAAGTATATTGAATTGCTCAAGTATGTTGGCACCGATATTGTTGAATTGACCGGCGACCACTTTATGGATCGCGGGGCGCAGGTTCTGGTGGGTACGCTGGAAATGTACAAGCAAAATAATATTCCATATTATGGCGGCGGCGCGAATACGACGGAAGCGCGCCTGCCGGTCTTGATGGAAGTGAATGGAAATAAGATCGCGTTCATGGGCTGTAATGGCAAGGTGTCGTATGTTTTCGTGAAGGCAACCGATTATTCCCCCGGCGCTGCAGACTGCGGCGATTACGAATTTTTCACCAAACAAGTTGAGGATGTGAAGGCGCAGGGGTACATGGTCATCTTCACTTTTCAACATGAAGAGTGCTATCACTTTGGCCCGTGCTATCAGCATGAAACGGGTTTTCATGCTGTTGCGGATGCAGGCGCTACCGTGGTAAGCGGCAGTCAGGCGCATTTCCCGCACTTGATGGAGTTTCGTGGTGATTCATTTATTCACTTTGGTCTGGGCAATCTCTTCTTCGACCAGATGACCTATGAACTCCCCGATGGCAATGTGATCGATGGGACCCGCCGCGAATTTATAGACCGCCATGTTTTTTATGATGGCAAATATCTCGGCATGGAATTGTTGACGGCGATGCTGGAAGATTTCTCCCGTCCGCGCCCGATGAACGAGCGTGAACGCACCCAATTCCTTTCAGAGTATTTCGCGTATAGTGGATGGGTGCCTCTGCTGCCAACACCCGTTCCGCTGCCCACAGTAACACTTACGCCGATTGTGTTGCCGTAGGATTTGGACCACAGACGATGGACAACAGACTGTAGACCGTGGTCAGTCGTCTGTCGTCCGTAACCAAATAATTTACAACCTTTTTACATCTCTGCCACATGCGCTTAACCCCCTTCTTCTAGAATTGCATCATAACCTGAAGGAGGTTTCCAATGAAAAACGTGTTCAAGAAAATAATTTTGGCGGTTTCCGCCGCCGCCCTCGTCTTTGCGGCATTTCCCGTGACCAGCGCCTATGCCGCGGACGATACTCCACCTGCCACAGGTGAAGTGTCCAACGAGAAGCTGGAAAAAATGTGGGCGCGTCAATTGCAGGCTTATGAAAAAATTGGCAAAACGTTTGAAGATACAGATGCTCACATCGCCAAATTCCAGCAGCGTATTGACAAGGCTGCGGAAAACGGCAAGGATGTGACTGATCTGCAAGCCGCGTTGGACGCATACTCCGTTGCTTTGAAGGCTGCCCAGCCAAAGTACACGAGTATGGCAGGCATTGTCAACACCCACGCAGGTTTTGACGCGGACGGCAAAGTGACCGATGCCGAACAGGCCAAGTCCACGGTGCAGCAGATGCGCACCAGTATGCAGGAGTTGAAGTCCACGATGGGTGGCACGTTCAAGGCATTGCGTGAAGCATTGAAAGCCTTCCGTGAAGCGAACAAACCCACCGAACCAAAAACAGAACGGGATTCGTAATTCATTTATAAACGACAGGCGCAATAAAATTGCGCCTGTCTGCTACCTATAAGTCGCCTTCAGGCGGCTTTGTAAACATAGCAGTGGGCTTCAGCCCATGGCGGAGCATGGTCAGGATATTTTCTGTATCAACAGGGCTTTTGCAAGCGCCTCATTTATTCAACAAGCGGTAAAATAAATACCGTTCATCAAGTTTGTAATTGATGCGCAATACTTCATCATTTCAAAACGAGGTAACCATGCCAAAGCAAGTAATCCACACCGATAAAGCTCCAAAGGCCATTGGCCCGTACTCACAAGCCATCCGTACTGACACAATGATCTATACCGCAGGCCAGACCGCCCTTGACCCCGCTACAATGGAATTGGTCGCAGGCGGTATTGAAGAGCAAACCCGCCAGGTCCTTAATAACCTTCGCAATGTTCTGGAAGCAGCGGGATCCAGCTTTGAGCATGTGGTGAAGACAACCGTCTTTTTGAAGGATATGAATGACTTTTCGAAAATGAACGCTGTCTACGCTGAATACTTTGGCGATACCCCGCCCGCGCGTAGCACGATTGCCGTCGCGGGGTTACCCAAAGGCGGAATAGTTGAGATCGAAGTTGTTGCATTAATTGCATAGCTCATGGCATCTGAACTCATCCTGCTCGTGGACGACGAACCTTCCATTGTTCAGCTTGCACGCATGTACTTTGAGCGTGATGGATTTCGTGTGCAGGAAATTTCAGACGGTGAAGCCGCACTGGAGGCGGTGGCGAAACAACGTCCCGTGCTCGTTGTGCTGGATGTGATGCTCCCCAAGTTGGACGGTTTTGAAGTCTGCCGTACATTGCGCGCGGGCGGCGACCAGACCCCGATCATCATGCTCACCGCGCGGGACGAGGATATCGACAAAATCCTCGGCCTCGAACTCGGCGCGGATGATTACCTCACAAAGCCGTTCAACCCTCGTGAATTGGTTGCGCGAGTCAAAGCCATTTTGCGCCGGGGAGATTCCAAAAAGCTAGTGGATGGAAAATCCGTCCACCGCGGTGACTTGAACATTGACCCCGTTACACGTGAAGCCCGCCTCGCTTCGCGGACCCTTGACCTGCGTACCCAGGAATTTGATCTTTTACTCACTCTGGCAGAGCAGCCCGGCCGCGTGTTCACCCGTGAACAATTACTCCAGCTCGCCTGGGGATTTGATTTCTACGGCCAGACCCGCACCGTGGATGTTCACATTGCCCACCTCCGCAAAAAGCTGGAGGGTGGCTCGGTGAAGATTGAAACCGTCACTGGCGTGGGGTATAAGTTGGTAACCTAACGTCATTGCGAGGAGCGCTCTTGCTCTTTGAGACGAAGCCATCTCCAACAATATCAGGGATTGCTTCGGGCAAAGAGCGCCTCGCAATGACATACACTCCCGCCCATGTTCTCATCCCTCCGTTCCCGCCTCTGGTTAAGTTACGCGTTCATTATCATCACGGCACTAGGCCTTGTGGCAGTGGCCCTGCTTGCGTACCTGTTGCGTAACCCCATTTCGTATCGTCAGACACTGGAGAGATTGCAGGCAGTGCAGACCATTGTGGCTGAGCGTGCGAACGTGCCGCAATCCCAGTCCATTTTCGCTTCGGCTCAGAAGGCGGCGCAAACATTCAGTGTGCGGGTAATTTTGTTTTCAGAGGACAAGCAAGTCCTTTTGGATACGGATGAGAAACAGAAGGACAGCATCTCGTTCCCTGAGCAGAAAAAACTTAGACGGAATGCACAGCCGATCGTGCGCGATAAAAAAGGGGCTGTCTGGTTGTATTCCCTTGAAAACCTTCCAGACGGAACCTATCTGCTGGTGGCATCACCGCGTCCGCGCATCTCATTCTTGAACGTATTTAATGATGACTTCCTGCCGCTCTTTTTTCAGGTTGGAGTTGTTGCATTGCTTCTTTCGCTTGTCGTTGCTTTCTTCTTCTCAAGGTGGATCGCCGACCCGTTGCAGAAGGTGGTGGTTGCTGCGCGCTCTGCCCCGTCAGCGGAGATAAAGGCTGTAGAAACCAGCGGCCCGCACGAGGTCCAGGAATTGACGCGGGCATTCAATGCCATGATCGCGCGGATGCAGGCGAGTCAAAGGTCACAGCGCGAGTTCGTGGCGAACGTCTCACATGAATTGAAAACGCCGCTCACATCCATTCAGGGATTTGCGCAGGCGATGCTGGATGGCACGGCGAACACGGATGAATCACGCGAGCAGGCGGCGAAGATCATATACGCTGAGTCGGGACGCATGCACCGCTTGGTACTGGATCTGCTCGATCTGGCGCGGCTGGACTCAGGCACGGCGGATATCACGATGAGTCCCGTGAACATGTCCGCGCTGTTGAATGCGGTCGCGGAAAAATTCTCGCCGCAGCTGCAACGGGCAGGTGTGACTATTGAAGTGGATATTTTACCGAGCCTGCCGACCGTGCTTGCAGACGGCGACCGTATGGCGCAGGTCTTCACTAATCTGGTGGATAACGCACTCAAGTTCACTCCGCGCGGCGGGATGATCTCCCTGCGAGCTTCGGTTCAAAATACTGAGATGCTCATCTCGGTGACGGATACAGGGTCGGGAATTCCTGAGGAGGCACAAGCGCATATCTTCGGGCGGTTCTATCAGGCAGACCCTGCCCGCAGGGGCGGCGAGCAGCATGGCGCCGGGCTGGGGCTGGCGATCGCGCATGAAATTGTGCAGGCTCATGGTGGTAGAATTAGCGTCCGCAGCAGGCTGGGAGAGGGTTCGTCCTTCGATATTTTCCTGCCGCTGTTGAAAACAAAAATGCCGAAGTAAAATTACGTAATACGTACCGCGTATTACGTAATTTGTTGAAAAGCCACAAAGATTATCCCGACACCATGCCGCCTTCTGTCTCAATTATTGTCCCCTGTTATAACGAAGAAGCCACCATCCGCCATTTGCTGGATGCTGTTCTCGCGCAGACGTATCCGCGTGAGCAATTGGAGCTGGTCATCTCGGACGGCTTATCCACAGACCGCACGCTGGACGTGATCATTGCTTTCCAAAAGGAGCATGCAGACCTGTCGGTGCGTGTGGTCAGTAACGAAGCGAGGACAATTCCCTCGGGACTGAATCAGGCCATTCGTGAGTCCAGAGGCGAGATCATCGTCCGCTTGGATGCGCATTCGATGCCGATCCCTGAATATGTGGAGCGCTGTGTGGCGGCGCATCAAGAAGGAAAGGGAGAGAACGTGGGCGGCGTGTGGGAGATCCGCCCGGGCGCAGACACGTGGATCGCAGAATCGATTTCATTTGCGGCGGCGCATCCGCTGGGGGTGGGGGATGCGATGTACCGGCTCAATGCTAAAGCGGGCGCTGTGGATACCGTGCCGTTCGGCTCCTTCCGCCGCACGCTGATCGAAAGAATCGGTGCGTTCGACGAAACCCTGCTTTCCAATGAGGATTACGAATTCAATACGCGAGTGCGTGAATCGGGCGGCGTGGTCTGGCTGGATCCATCCATTCGCTCGGTTTATTTTTCAAGAAGCACGCTCGGAAAACTTGCCAGCCAGTATTGGCGTTACGGCTATTGGAAGCTGCAAATGCTTAGGCGCTATCCACACACACTGCGCTGGCGGCAGGCGCTGCCCCCTGTGTTTGTTTTAATCTTCTTTAGCTTGATTGTGTTATCCTTATGGATTGTATTTGTCCGTTATATGTTTGCAGCACAAGTGATTGTTTATTTTGCGATCCTGGGCTTGGCTGGTTTGAAACTGGCGATCAACAAAAGGAAAGGGTTTTTACTTTGGGGGTTGCCGTTCGCGATATCCACCATGCATTTTTCGTGGGGCACGGGTTTTTTGTGGAGCGGCATTTTAAGTCTGTTTAAAAAAAATGGCTGATATTTACCGACCTTCACTACGCTTAAGACCCAGCGAACAACGTTCCATATTAATAGTGGGAGACTTAATCGCATCCGTCAGCGCCATGGGCGGCGCGATCTATTTTTGGTATCAATATTCCCTGTATAAATTGATCGATAGCGGCTTGTCGCAAGCCAGGGCAGAGCGCCTTGTCACAGTGGAAGTTCCATTGTGGTTTTACATTCTTCCCCTTGTCTGGCTGCTTTTGATGGTTGAATCGTACGACCCCCATTCTGCCGGCAACTGGCGCAAAACCCTGCGGGGGATCGCAGTTGCGCCAATCGTTGGACTGTTGGCATATTCCCTGCTCTTTACCATTAATCTTGACCCGAACTCTCTTCCGCGTATTGCAGTGGGTGCGTTCCTTGTCATCGCCTCTTTCTTAACGTTGGCTTGGCGCGCCGTCTACATCAGACTCTACACCTCATCAGGGTTAATGCGTCGTGTGCTGATCGTGGGAGCGGGCAAGGCTGGCCATTCCCTTGCGGATATTTACCGCAAGCTCAACCCTCCGCCATTCATCCTGCTTGGTTTTATTGACGATGATCTAAGGAAAAAGAATAAAGCCTATTTTGGTTTTGCCGTCCTTGGGACGAGTGAGCATCTCCTGCAGATCGTGGAAGAGTATCGCGTTTCAGATATCGTGGTTGCGATCAACGGCGAGATCAAAGGTGAAACCTTCCAGACCATTTTGGATACGCAGGAACGCGGCGTGGAAATTTCCCGTATGCCGATCATGTACGAGGAATTGACCCAGCGTGTGCCCATCGAGCACCTTGAATCGGACTGGGTCATTCGTTCGTTTGTAGATCAGGTGCGGGTCAGCGGCACGTATGAGCTTGGCAAACGCCTGATGGATATTTTGGGCGGGTTCGTTGGTTTTTTGATATTTCTCATAACTTTTCCATTTATTGCATTCGCGATCCTTGTGGAAACGGGTTTCCCGATCTTTTATTCCCAGACCAGGCTTGGCCAGGGTGGCAGCGTTTTCCGCATTTATAAATTCCGCACCATGAAGCAGGACGCTGAAGCAGATGGCGAAGCCAAAGCTGCCGTAGAAAATGATCCGCGGGTGACGAGGGTTGGAAATTTCCTGCGTCGTACCCGCCTGGACGAAATGCCTCAGTTCTTGAGCGTTTTGCAGGGTGAAATGAGTTTGGTCGGTCCGCGTGCCGAACGCCCCGAATTGGTGGCAGCATATCAGAAGAAAATTCCCTTCTATCGCGCAAGGTTGCTTGTCAAACCTGGCCTGACGGGTTGGGCGCAGATCAATTATGGCTATGTATCCACGGTCACTCAGACGATAATCAAACTTGAGTACGATCTGTATTATATTGAACATCGCACAATGAGCATGGATATAAATATCGTTTTAAGAACCATTGGAACAGTTTTAAGAAGGACAGGTAGATAATGAAATATTTAGTGACGGGCGGCGCAGGCTTCATCGGTTCTCATATCACACGCACTCTTTTGGAGCGTGGCAATCAGGTTCGCATTCTGGATAATTTTTCTTCAGGCAAGCGCGAAAACCTGAAAGGCTTGGATGTTGAATTAATTGAAGGCGATCTGCGCGACGCATCCAAAGTTGTGGAAGCCGTCAAAGGCATGGACATTGTTTTTCATGAGGCTGCTTTTGTCTCAGTTCCTGAATCAATGGAAAAGCCACTTGAATGTCTCGATGTGAATGTGACAGGCACATCCATTGTGTTTGAGGCCGCTCGCAAGGCAGGCGTCAAACGAGTGGTCATCGCGTCTAGCGCGGCAGTCTATGGCGACTCGGAAGCCTATCCACTTTCAGAAGAGACTCCCCTTCGCCAGTTGTCGCCTTACGCCACATCCAAGCGCATTGACGAAAAGTATGCTGAATTATTCACCAACCAATTCGGTTTGGAAGTTGCCGCTTTGCGTTACTTCAATGTCTACGGCCCGCGCCAGCGACCTGACTCCATGTACGCCGCCGCCGTGCCGATCTTCATCCGCCGTATGTTGGACAACAAACCGATCACCATTTATGGCGATGGCGGCCAAACCCGCGACCTCGTCAACGTCCGTGACGTGGTGCAGGCGAACCTGCTCGCATCCGAACACCCCGCCGCGCCTGGCAAAATTTTCAACGTCTGCACAGGTGTTGAGACTCGTCTGCTCGACCTGCTCGATATTCTCTACGAAATTTTCCCGAACGCTCCCAAACATGTCCACGCCGAATCGCGCGCAGGCGACATTTACCGCTCTATCGGAACACCCAAGAAGATCGTGGAAACCCTCGGCTTCAAACCTAACGTCACATTGGCGGAAGGGTTGAAGGAAGCCGTGGAAGAAATGCGTGGGGTGTGAAAAAGTAGGCAGGTACACAAGTAAACAGGTAAACACGACCTGTAACTTTTGACCTTCGACCTTTTTCATCCTTCATCCTTCCTAAATTCATCATTTCCGTATGTCCTCCCGTCCTCACGTCCGTAACCGCTTCGTCTTAATTGGCGATATTGCCCTCATCATCGTTTCGGTGCTGGGCAGTTTCGCCTTGCGGTTGGATGTGAGCGAATTGCCCTTCTATTTCCCCGCCGCGTTGATGATGTGCGCGGTGGCATTGCTCGTAAAGATCCCCATTTATTATTCCTTTGGCTTGTATCGCCGCTTGTGGGTGTATGCCAGCACAAGTGAACTTCGTCTTATCACAGTGGCAGTGACTACTGCAACCGTGCTGACTTCTGGCGTCATGCTCCTGCTTATCAACTTCAAGCTGCTTCAACCTGGCATGCCCCGCTCCGCGCTTGGCATTGACTGGCTGCTCTCGCTCGTCCTCATCGGCGGTTCGCGTTTTGCCCTGCGTATTCTCGCGGAACAGAATACCTCAGCACGCGATGGAAAGACCAAACGCATCCTCATCATTGGCGCAGGGGACGCGGGTGCGCTCGTTGTGCGTGAATTGCAGAAATCATCCCAATTGAATCTTGTTCCCGTTGGCTTTCTCGATGATGACCCCGCCAAACAGAAGCATCAAATTTATGGCGTCTCTGTCATTGGCAGGGTAAACAAAATTGCAGATGTTCTCGACAGCCACCGCGTGGACGAAGTCATCATCGCCATTCCATCCGCACCTGGCAGCATCATTCGCCTCGTCAATGACGCCTGCCGCCAAAAAGGGATTTCGTCCCGCACCATGCCTGGGATGTATGAACTCATCGGCGGCAAGGTCAGCGTCAATCGTCTGCGCGAAGTGGACATCACCGACTTGTTGCGCCGCGAACCCGTCACCATTGACGATCATTTGGTCGGTTCCATCCTCAGCGGCAAACGCATCATGGTCACGGGCGCGGGCGGTTCCATCGGACGCGAGATCTGCCGTCAGGTGGCGCGTTGGTCTCCTGCTGAATTGGTTTTGCTGGGTCACGGTGAGAATAGCATCTTTGAATCGCTGCTCGAACTCAACGAAGATTTTCCATCCCTTTCCATTCACCCCGTCATTGCCGATGTGCGCGATGTGGGCCGCATCGAAGAGATGTTCAAACTGCATCAGCCGCAGGTGGTCTTTCATGCGGCGGCGCACAAGCATGTCCCATTGATGGAAGCGAATGTCGAAGAGGCGATCACGAACAATGTCCTCGGCACGAGAAATGTTGTTGGAACAGCGAACAGGTACGGGGTGGAAAGACTCGTTCTCATTTCCACAGATAAAGCCGTTCGCCCTGTCAGCATCATGGGCGCAACCAAACGTCTCGCAGAGATGATCGTCCTCGATACTGCACAACGAACCAAACGCGCTTATTCAGTGGTCCGCTTTGGAAATGTGCTTGGCAGCCGCGGCAGCGTGGTTCCGAAATTCAAAAATCAAATTGCGCGTGGCGGGCCTGTGACCATCACGCATCCTGAAATGTATCGTTATTTCATGACCATCCCCGAAGCCGTGCATCTCGTTTTGCAAGCCGCGTCAATGGGGCAGGGCGGCGAGGTTTTCATGCTCAACATGGGCCAGCAGGTTCGCATCCTTGATCTTGCCGAAGACCTCATCAAGCTTTCTGGTTTGGAGCCGCATCGCGATATTGAGATCACGTTCACGGGCATTCGCCCCGGCGAAAAATTGCGCGAGGATCTTTGGGAGGAGGGCATGCAGGTTGGGCCAACGCAGCACTCCGAAATTTTCCGCGCCGTTGAAGAAGAGAAAGTGGATGGCGATGCGCTTGCGCGTGCCATCGAAGGCCTTGCTCAATCCGCGCTTCACTCCGAGACCGACAGCCTGATTCGCCAGCTCAATGATTTTCTCCCCTCAGGCTCCATCCGCACCACCCCGCCGCCTGACATGACGTCTGTGGTCTAGGTGATTGAGTAGCGGAGCGTATCGAAATCACCATGCCTGAAGTTTCCCTCACTGATTGGAATCAATTTATATCGGATCATTCAAACGCGCATCTCTTGCAGATGGGCGAATGGGGTGAATTAAAAAATAATTTTGGATGGAAACCCGTGCGCCTCGTCCTTAACAACGAAGTTGGTGCGCAGATCCTTTTCCGCCGCCTACCTTTGGGTTTGACTCTCGGCTACATGCCAAAACCAGTAGGCAGTAAGCAGTGGGCAGAAGGCAGTGATCAGTTTTTGGCGCGAAGTGGATTCGGTTTGCAAAAAGAATAAGGCTGTTTTCCTAAAAGTCGAACCCGACTCGTGGGATGACTCTTTCCGCCTTCCGCCTTCTGCCTTCCGCATTTCTCCTCACAACATTCAACCCCCACGCACTATCACCATTTCCATCAAAGAAGATGATGAGCAAATCCTTGCTCGCATGAAACCGAAATGCCGCTACAACATTCGCCTCGCTGAGAAAAAGGGAATCACCACCCGCGCATGGGACGATATCCCTGCCTTCCACGAGATGATGACCGTCACAGGCGGGCGTGATAAGTTTGGTGTACATTCGCAAGAATATTATCAACGCGCTTATGAACTTTTTCATCCAAAAGGAACTTGCGAATTACTCGTTGCTGAATTTGAAGGCAAACCTCTTGCTTCGCTGATGGTCTTCGCAAATGGCAAACGTGCGTGGTATGTCTACGGCGCGTCGAACGATCAGGAACGCAACCGCATGCCAACCTATCTCTTGCAGTGGGAAGCCATCCGCTGGGCAAAAGCGTGCGGCTGTGACGAG
>JADKDM010000007.1 GCA_016714565.1 Candidatus Villigracilis propinquus | reverse complement strand
TGAAGGGTGAAGTACGTTGTGCCAAATTCAAGCAGGAGGATCATGATCGTACATACGGTCTTGCTGCGACTTGTCCAGCTTTGCCGGTTGATGAAATTTGCCACGCTGATACAAATGAATGGAACGAGGAACAGCCATAAACGCGCAGTTTCGGCCTTAGTCTTTCCAAACGCCAAAAGAAAAATGAAAATTCCAACAAGCGCCGCGTTGTAAAAAGATGCTACATTCGGGCTGCGAATGACAAATAATTGGTGGATCGAAACACAAATACACATAAAAAAAAGAATGGTTAAAGGCAGGCCGATCCATACAGAAAACTCTACCACATCAGTAATACCCGCTCGTAGGTATGTCCCTACATTATTTTCCCACCCCTTCCAGCGCAGGTGGTGGCTAATTGCCAGTGTATAGCGATTGACAATATCATAATTTAATAAGCTGTAGGCCAGAACGTTGGAAAGAAGGACTGCTATCAAAATCGTTCCCCCGTATTTCAATGAATATACATAAGGCCTGAACGAATTATCGGGGAGTGCAAAAAAAGCGGGAACAGGCAGCAGAAAACCTATCATGGCCAGTCCAAAGGAAAAATAAACAGCAACGTAGAAGCACAGCCCGCTTAATGCAGCGAACCAGACACTTCCCTTTCGAAACGCAACAACCGCCGTCCACACAGAAATTACAGCCAGGAAAGGATAAATGACTTGATCTGTATGTAACGTAATCAGGTTGACAGACGGGATGGTGATATACAGCAGGCTGGCCGTGATTGCCGTTTGAGAATTTTTGAAAAGCTCCCGAGCCAGAAAAAAAAGTGGGATGACTACAGCGTATGAAATTACAGGCCATGAAAAACTTGCGAACGTGCGAAGGTTCTCCAACCTTTCTGGCGAGCCTATCACTGCGGGAGAGAAAAAATTAGAGACCCTGTCTGTGAGCATATAGAAAAGCAATGTACCCGGCGGTTTGCTGGGAATGTAGCCATAGCGTTTCTTTTTTGCCAGGGTTTCATAGTCTTGCAGAGCCTGCAAAATGTCAGGTTGTTTTGCGGCTACATTTGCAAATTCCGCATGGCCCAATTCAACAATCCTGTTTCGGATTCCATCCACGCCCTGCCCTTTGGAATACGCGAAGCTCAATTGGAGTACGGTACCCAACAGTATTAACGCAACAAGTTTTATTCCGTTATTAATCTTGCTGAAGGACAGGATTCCCGCCAGACCTAATGCGGCGAATGCCAATACTACCCACCATGGGATAATTGGCGTGACATGCAACATATATTTCCAATATGGCAATGCATCCAAAACAGGGATTCTTAACACCAGAATGAGCCAGTGAATTCCCGTTATAAAAATAATGGTCAAAAGCAATGGCGTAACCGTTAAGTCTGGATTGCCTTTATTCGTTTTGTTCATACCGTTTCCATTTTGAATTTTCCAGTAAGGTTTCTGTTTAGGTTTTATCAAAACAAGGTAAACATAGATAAAAAAAACATTCACATGCGCATGTGAATGTTCCTCGATTATACATCCATCCATACCAGGTTATTTTTTTATGTCCTTCCATGCTTACAGAACAGAACTGGCGCTCAGGAAAGATCCCGCCGAATTGGCAGAAGCGATCCGAATCGCGGATGGGAAGCAGAGAACATTAAACATGACAGGCATGCCGTAAATCGGCATGCCTGTCATGTTTAACCAGAAACAAGTGACCACTTCAACAGTTAATCCAAATAGGGGGCGTACTTGTCCTTCAATTTCAAAAACGGCTTTTCCAAAATATAGTAGCTTAATGATGCAACAATAATCGTCGCAACAAAAGATCCCGACACGATGATGGGTCGGGCGGATTCTTCAGACACTCCATATTCACGGATCAACCCTACAATCCAAATCAAAGGAAAATGATAAATGTACAGCCCATAGGATATCTTTCCGAGATACCGCAGGGGAGCCCATTCAAGAAATCGCACAAACAATTTCTCATGCACCACGCAGTAGATAAGAACCACAAACCAGTAATTCAACAGCGTATAGGCCCAAAGATATTGATAGGCATCCGGCAGTGTAACTTCATACCCCAACGCCAGAAACGGACCGAACCCGCCGTTCACGGCGAACTGCGTTGCGAATCCGAGCAGAGGAACAGCCAGACTCAGATATACCAATTGCTTCCGCGCATTCGGGATCGAAAAACGGGTGATATATGCGCCCAGCGCGAACGCATCCACATGACCAAATGGAAGGGTGTAAACGGGCATTGAGACGGGGTCACGAAACGCCTCCGCATAGCCTGATTGATAGATCAACAAGATGGCAAGGCGGAAGAGAGGCCCGGCAATAATCCCTGCCAGAAATAATTTTTTCAGATGCTTTTCGTTTACAAAGAAGATCAGCAGAGGCCAGAAAATATAGAACTGCTCCTCCACGGAAAGCGACCACAGATGGTCAAGAAGGCGGGAGGAATTAAATCCCTGATGCGCGGAATAAAAATTATAAACATATAGAACGGCATATCCTATCTGGTCCACCACTGCGCCGAGGAGCTTCGGTTTGTATTGAATGGAAATCAACAAAGTTGACGCAGTGAAGATCAACAGCAGGTAAAAATAATACAGGGGAAAGATCCTAAAAATGCGCCTGATATAAAATTTCAGGAAGTACTCCCCTGCCGGAAGATTTGCCTTCATTCGCAGCAGGATGCCGGTGATCAAATATCCAGAAAACACAAAGAACATCTGCACCCCCATCCACCCAAATGGGAGAACACCCGTATGAAAACCAAATATCATTAGAAAAGCGATCGCGCGTAATCCATCGAGGCCGGGAATCATGGGAAATAATGGATGTCCTTATTTACAAATTTTCAAAAAAATCATATCTCACAACTTGCTTGCTACAGAGACTCAAATTGAATAGGAGACAAAACGCTCCTTCATCCTCAGAAACGGTTTTTCCAAAACATAATAACTCAAAGATGCAATCGTCACCGTGCAAACAAAATAAGAGATCAGGATAAGCAACGGAACAAAATCCTCCGAAATACCTGTCTGCTGAATTTGATCCACAAACCAATTCACCGGAAAAAAATAGACTATGGGGAAATGGTAAATATACAGCCCATAGGATATCTTTCCGAGATATTGCAGGGGAACCCAATCCAGGAATCGGACAAACAACTTCTCGTGAACCACACAATAGATAAGAACCGCAAACCAGTAATTTAACAACGTATACGCCCATAGGAATTGGTAGGCATCAGGCAACGAATCCTGATATCCCAACGTAAGGAAAGGTTCAAAGTTACCGTTGGCGGCGAACTGAGTTGCGAAACCAAGCAAAGGAATGACCAGACTCAGATACGTCAATTGCTTCCGCGCGTTTGGGACCGAAAAACGGGTGATATATGCGCCCAGCGCGAACGCATCGATGTAACTGAACGGAAGGGTGTAAATGGGAAGAAATACAGGATCACGGAACGATTCGATATAACCCGTTTGATAAACCAAAAATATGGCAAGGCGCAGGATGGGACCCTGCAATGATCCCTGCCAGAAATAATTTTTTCAGATGCTTTTCGTTCACAAAGAAGATCAGCAGAGGCCAGAAAATATAGAACTGCTCCTCCACGGAAAGCGACCACAGATGGTCAAGAAAGGGAGAGGAATTAAATCCCTGATAAGCAGAGTAAAAATTGTACACGTACAAAACCGCATACCCCAGCTGGTCTATAACCGCCTGCATCATATTTTGCTTATATGAAATGGAAATGAACCAGGTTGCCACCGCGAAGATCAGCAGGAGGTAAAAGTAATAAAGGGGAAAGATCCTAAAAAAGCGCCTGCCATAAAATTTTAGGAAGTACTCCCCCGCCGGTAGATTCGTCTTCATTCGCAGCAAAATTCCAGTGATCAAATACCCCGAAATCACAAAGAACATTTGAACCCCCATCCATCCGAACGGGAGATAGTCAGTGTGAAATCCAAATATCATTAGAAAAGCGATCGCACGTAATCCATCAAGTCCGGGGATCATGGAAAATAAATAGTATCCTTCTTCCGAAAGTTCTCAGTAAACAGACAACCCTGTTACGCAGGGTTGTCTGTTTATCGTTTCAGGTTTCAAAACGGCAGCGCTAATAATGGATCGAGCTTAAATTATCCAGCTTATCGGTGCTGTGCGTGGCATTGATACGGCGGATGGTTCCCGTCAGGCCGCGCACTACAAGGCTTTCCGTGGTGATGTGATTACCATAATAGCGTACGCCTTTCAGCAACTCGCCGTCGGTAATGCCTGTCGTGGCAAAGAACACATCCTCCGAGGAAACCAGATCGTTCATGGTCAATACTTTATCGAAGTCGTAGCCCGCTTCGCGTCCGCGGCGCAGTTCATCTTCATCACGCGCAAAGAGCTTGCCTTGAATTTCGCCGCCCATGGCACGCAGAGCACAGGCGGTCAAAACCCCTTCGGGGGTGCCGCCAATGCCAAGCAGTACATCCACACCTGCATCGGGCCAGGAGGTCATCAACGCGGCGGCCACGTCACCATCAGGGATCTGGCGGATGCGCGCACCGCATTTACGAATCTCGGCCACCATGTCATCATGCCGCGGACGGTCAAGGATAATCGTGGTCAGGTCTTCGATATGCTTTCCCTTGGCTTTCGCAATCGCCTTGAGATTCTCAGTAATGGGTTTTTCAATATCGATCACACCCTTTGCTTCAGGGCCAACTGCCATTTTGTTCATATATAAAAACGGACCCGGGTCAAACATCGTCCCGCGCGGGGCAAGAGCCACCATCGCAAGCGAGTTTGAGCGGCCAAATGCCAGGGGGCGAGTCCCATCTATCGGATCAACGGCCACATCCACATCGGGGGAAGAGCCGTTTCCCACCTTCTCGCCATTGAACAACATCGGAGCCTTATCCTTCTCCCCTTCTCCGATGACGATGACTCCGTTCATATCCACTGTGCTGAGGACAAGACGCATCGCATTAACTGCGGCTTGGTCGGCCGCTTCTTTATCGCCTCGTCCCATATAGCGACCCGCCAACATTGCAGCTGCTTCAGTGACGCGGGCAAGTTCCAACGCGAGATTTCGAGTAGGTGTTGCGCCAAGCACTTCCATTCTGCCTCCAGGTTTTATATGATGAACCAAACAAGGAAATAATAACCGATCACCGCACCCCACAACCAGGAATCGATGCGGTCAAAAAATCCGCCATGCCCGGGGATGATATCGCTTGAATCCTTGATGCCAGATTGGCGCTTGATCATGCTCTCACCGAGGTCGCCCAACGGCGGCAGAGTTCCGAGCAAAAAGCCCAAGATCGCGCCCTGCCACAGGGTGATGTCACTGGTCAGGTTTCCGAAGGTGGTAAACACGTACACATAAAACGCGCCTGTGACCGTGCCTGTGAAGACACTGGCAGCATAGCCTTCCCAGCTTTTCTTGGGGCTGAGACGCGGCGCCATTTTATGTTTGCCATATGCCCTGCCAATGGAGTATGCGCCTGAATCTCCCGACCAGACGCAGAACATCACCAGCATGAACCACCAGCCGCCTTCTGGAAGATTCCGTAACTCAAAAAGATACGAACCGATCCAGCCAATGTACACAATGCCGCCTATTGTGATGGCAAAATCGAGCGCGGACTGATCACGTCCGCGCTCATAAGCGTACAAATGATAGGCCATTGCCAGAAGCACACTTGCAGCAAGAGCAGGTTGTGCGAAAGCAGGGAAGAACATGCGCGTTGTGGTCACAAGCACCACGCCGCCTAGCGTGATCTGCATGTGCGGTTCGAACTTCACCGCACGGAATAACTGCACATATTCCCACGCCGCACCGATGAGAAACGTACCCATCAGCAAATAATAAAAGATGCCGCCAAATACTATGGCGGGCAATCCGATGAAGGCAAGTGCAAGAGCTGTGATCAATCTTTTACGCATTGGATTCCTGAAGTTCCCCCGAAGCTACCTTTCCAAAACGCCTGTCGCGGTTGGCAAAAGTTTCCAGCGCGCGGCGATATTCTTCCTTGTCAAAATCAGGCCAGAAAGTGGGCGTGATGTACCATTCAGAATACGCTGCCTGCCAGATCAGGAAATTGCTTACCCGCAATTCGCCCGAAGTACGGATAATAAGGTCGGGGTCGGGCACACCTGCGGTGAATAAATACTTGTTCACCAATTCATCGTTCACATCTTCGGCTGGAATGCCATCGTTGATGATCTTTTGGATGGCGCAAACGATCTCATCCCGTCCACCGTAGTTGAAAGCGACATTGAGAATGAGACGGTCATTATTCTTGGTCAGTTCAATAGCGCTCAATACTTTTTTCTGGATGGCCGGGTCAAGTCTTTCCAACCGCCCGATATGACGCAACTGCACACCTTCCTTGTGAAGTTCATTTAGTTCACGATCGATCACATTTTGAAGGATGAGCATTAGCCCGTTCACTTCCTCGGCAGGGCGTCCCCAGTTTTCGGTGGAAAAGGCATAGATCGTCAGATACTTAACGCCAAATTCAACCGTGGAGCGGATAACGCGGCGCAGGTTTTCCGTCCCTGCCTTGTGGCCTGCCAGGCGCGGCAGGCCGCGCTGAATGGCCCAACGTCCGTTGCCGTCCATGATCATGGCAACGTGTTGAGGGACTTTTTCGAGAGGAGTATTGGATGTGGGTTCAGCCATATTTTTTTGACGCTCTTTCTGATGTCATGAAAGTGACATCAGAAAAATCTATACTTCCATGATCTCTTTTTCTTTGTGCGCACCGTGTTTGGCGATATCTTCCACAAATTTATCGGTCAGTTTTTGCAGGTCTTCTTCGCCGCGTTTAAGATCATCTTCTGTGATCAGTTTTTCCTTCTCATAATCGCGGATGTCGTTGTGCAAATCCCTGCGGATATTGCGGACAGCAACACGAGCTTCTTCGAGGCGGTGGTGCATATGCTTCACCAACTCGCGGCGGCGTTCTTCATTAAGCGGAGGCAGGTTCAGGTGAATGACCTTTCCGTCAGAACTGGGATTCAGGCCCAAGTCTGAGGTGCGAATCGCTTTTTCAATATCCTTAATGGAACCTGCATCAAATGGTTTGATCATGATGGAACGCGGCTCAGGAACGCTGATGCTCGCAAGCTGCATGAGAGGGGTTGGAGAGCCGTAATATTCCACAGGGAGTCTTTCAACCAACGCAGGGTTGGCCCTTCCTGTGCGGATACCGGCGAGATCATCGGAAAGGGATTGGATCGCGCCGCTCATGCGGGTTTCAGCATCTTTCAACAGGTCTTTTACTTCGTCGGTACTCACTATCTTCCTCCTGAATATGATTACATTGCAAGGATACCTTAAAACGAGAATTTAGGCTATGGGATTGTCAGAAAAGCGAGAGGATATGCAAAAAAATGAGAGGCTATCAAAAAAAACTTCCCTGTCTTTTGAAAACAGGGAAGGAAAGATCGATCACGAACTACGGAATGAATTAAGCGGTGACCAGTGTGCCCACGGCTTCGCCGCGCAGTGCACCAAGCAGCGCCTTTGAATCCCAAAGGTTGAGTACAAGAATGGGCATATTATTTTCCATGCAAAGCGTGATGGCAGTGCTATCCATCACTTCCAATCGGCGGTTAAGAACTTCAATGTAGCTCAAGGTATCGAACTTTTTGGCGTTCGGGTTTTTCTTGGGGTCTGAGTCGTAAACGCCATCCACCTTGGTGGCTTTGATGACAACCTGGGCATCTATTTCCGTGGCGCGCAATGCGGCGGCAGTATCGGTAGAAAAGAACGGGTTGCCCGTCCCTGCGCCAAAAATGACCACACGCCCCTTTTCAAGATGACGCACCGCTCGTCGACGGATGTACGGCTCGGCAATGGCACGCATCTCAATAGCGGACATGACGCGGGTGTATACGCCCTGCCGTTCAAGGGCGTCCATCAAGGCAGTGGCATTCATCACAGTTGCGAGCATGCCCATGTAGTCCGCAGTGGAGCGATCCATACCGCGCTCGAGTCCCTGCTTGCCGCGCCATAAGTTGCCTGCGCCGATGACCACGGCCACATCCACGCCCATCTCGCGGACTTCTTTGATGCGGCTGGCTACCGATTCAGCTTCATCGACATCAATACCAAAGCCGGATTTGCCGCCAAGCGATTCGCCGCTTAGCTTGAGAAGGATCCGTTTATATTTCAATTCAGCCATTTATGCCTCCAAATAGTTTTTTTATTACCTGAAAATTCATGCCATATAGAAAAAAAGCCAACCCGAAGGCTGGCTTTTCAAACTTAATTCTGACTTGTGCTTTCGCCCAGTTCCCAACGCTGGAAGCGGCGAACGATGACATTTTCACCAATGGCAGCCACGTTCTGAAGGATCAGCTTTTCAATGGTAAGGGACTCGTCGCGGATATAGGTCTGGCGCATAAGGCAGACTTCATCCTTATATTTATCAACACGGCCTTCCACGATCTTCGGAAGAATATTATCGGGCTTGCCTTCTTCCTTGGCGCGGGCGCGGGCAATATCTGCTTCGTGCTCGAGCTCGGCAGCAGGGATCTCCTCAGCCGTAATGTACTTCGGCGCGCTCGCTGCGATCTGCAGAGCGATCTCGTGCGCAAGAGCGCGGAATTGTTCAGCGCGGGCGACAAAGTCGGTCTCGCAGTTGATCTCAACCATCACACCCACACGTCCGCCGCCGTGGGAATACATTTCCACAACGCCGTTGGACGCATCACGATCTGCGCGCTTAGCAGCAGTTGCCATGCCCTTCTCGCGCAGCCAGTCTACGGCCTTGTTGTAATCTCCATTTGCTTCTTGCAGTGCCTTACGGCAGTCCAGCATAGGAGCGCTGGTGGCAGCCCTCAGCTGTTTGATCATTTCAGTGGTAATTTCCATTTCACAATCCTTGGTACAACTTTACAGTTGAAGTTTATTATTATGCCGCAGTTTCAGCGGTGTCATCTTTGGCTTCGGGCTTTACTTCTTCCGCCTTGACACCAACATTCATCTTGGCCAGTGTGGATTCGCCAAGCAGCACATCATCACCCATTTCATCCTGCTCTGTTTCAACAACAGGTTTGCGGGACGGGCGGGACTTAGGCTTGCCTTCGGTCTTCACTTCGCCAGGCTGTTCGGGCTCCTCTTCCTTGCGCATGGCCTTACCTTCGAGGACGGCATCCGCCATCTTGGCGACCAGCAACTTGATGGCGCGGATGGCGTCATCGTTGGAAGGGATAACATAATCAACATTTTGGGGATTGCAATTGGTATCAACCAACGCAACGATCGGGATCTTGAGCAGGTTCGCTTCGCGGACGGCGGCTTCTTCGCGGCCAACATCCACAATGAAGAGCAGGTCAGGGCGGCGCTTCATGATGCGTGCGCCGGAAAGACGAGTGCTCAAGCGCAGGATATCACGCTCGATCAACAAACCTTCCTTCTTGGTAAGGCGGTTGATCTCGCCAGTGTCGCGCAGCTTTTCGAGGCGCTCAAGTTCCTGAATACGCTTGGACATTGTGGTCCAGTTGGTTAGCATACCGCCCATCCAACGCTCGGTGACGTGAGGCATACCGCAGCGGCCAGCTTCTTCAGCAACGGTCTCCTGCGCCTGGCGTTTAGTACCAACGAACAGAACGGTTCCGCCGTTCGCAGCCACGTCACGGACGGTGTTGTAGCCCTGGTTCAGCAACTTGACGGTCTGCTGAAGATCGATAATATGAATACCGTTACGTTCTGTGAAGATGTACGGTTTCATGCGGGGATCCCACTTGTTGGTGCGATGTCCGAAGTGGACGCCGCTCTCAAGCAGGGCCTTCATAGAAATGACAGCCATGTAGTACTCCTTAACTTGTGCCGTTCTCCAACACGCAGTTCATTGACTGGCGCGGAACGGAATGAGTTTAGCGGGGATAAAGACCCGCTCAGGGACGCTTATTGCCCGTCCCGGGCAGAATGTGTGCCTCATCCTGAATATGTCGAAGGATTGAAGGCGGCGAGATTATATCACAGGATTCCCCCACTCCCTACGACCGAATTGTATCATCATGTAATATAAATAGACTTTATCGGAAATAACATACAAGTGCCGCCTTGAAGGTTTACTTCGATTAATTTGAGCGCCAGATGATAAAAAGACCTCCAGAAATTGTAGACTAGACTGAAGGTCTTTTTATAAGCGTGATTATATTAGTATGCCACCTTGCGCAGTGTCGTTCTGCCTACACCGTGCAGCAGGCACACTTGGGCGAAGCGAAGAACCTCAACGATTAATCCAGAGACCTTCACCGCACTGGCGCACGGCGCAAGTGTCGCTATCGCTCAGGGAATCCACTCACAATCGGGCACATAAGGTGGGTTAGTATGTGTAATTATGGCAGACAACCGACATAGGTAACTGCTCTGCAGCAACAGTTGACCGGATCAAAACCATATCGACAGGAATTAGCCGTGAGTGCGCATCCGCCACCAGTGGACGGTTCTACATATCCGCCATCCCCATCGGGTATTAGAACTTCACATAACCCGGGTTCATTACCGGTGGGTTGATATCCGACTGCCATACGGCAGGAACTATCGATCGCGTACACTTCCTTGATTGGGTAAAAGTACTCAAGGCCTCTGTCTGCAGCGCCAGCCTGTTCATGAGAGAATTGATCATTGAGGTCGAATAAGGTTGGGTCAAGCAGCGAGGTGCCAGCCCACATATTGATGAGATACTTTTTTGAATCACCCAACACGGACTTTTTCACGGCGATTTCCACAGAATTGGCGTCACTTGGAGAGATGCGAACCCATGCAGCATCGGTATCATCACCCTGACCCTGGTCAAATACAAGGGTTTCAAAACCGTCTCCTTGCACGGGATGTTCGTCTGTAAGGGTGGGCATCTCACCGCCAACATCTTGATTTGCGTCCTCAAAAATTTGCACGCCTACCACTCCCCAATCTGTGGAAGCGGGGTTGGAGACGATAACCAGCCAGTCACCTTTACCGTCAAGAGTGGTATCAAGTTCGAGTGCATATTTTCCCGAGAGAACATTGCTGGCGTCGGGTGCTTGAATTTTGATCGTGCCGAAGATCCAAATGTCATCCTCAGAAACGAAGGTGTCCACGATATCTAGCTGGGAGAAATACACGTCCATGGTGTTCGCGTTGAAGGGGCGTTCAAAGCGTCCAAAGGTGAACCGATCCCCGCCAATGGTGGTCTTGTTTTCGAGAATAGTAGAGGAGTCGAAATCTCCTGCTTGTCCGCTGCGTTTTTCCGGCAGACCAACAGGAATAGTTTGGTGCTGGATTGAGGGTGCAGAGATTTCTGTGGGCGGAGCGCTTACTTCGGTGGCTGCTTCGGTAGCTGCTTCAGTAGCCAAATCAGTGGCTATGGCGGTGGCAGGGACTTCGGTTGCGTCTGAAGCGCCGGGAAGACTGCATGCAAGGATGATGATCATTGCACCTAACATGATGCTGGCAGTTCTGAAATTTTTGTTGTTCATAATTACTCCTTAATAAAAGATGTTATACATTCATGTTAGCCAGATATTGTTATTTGGTATATGACATATTAGTACCTTTAGTACTTATGTATGATTTTGCGAACATCCCTTTTTGGAACAACAAAAAAGCCACCGATTTTTTTCGATGGCTTTTGAAGAACATTTGAAAGTTACTTGCTTATATCGTTCACGTAATCCACTGCGCCGGAACATGCGCCGGTGAGATAGGGCGAAATATTTTCCCACGTTAATGCCAGTCCTCGGGCTTCAGTGTTGGTGATGGCCTCTGCGAGACAGCCGCCGCCCGCGTTGTAGTTGACCAGTGTGAACTTCCACAGGTCTTCGTAAGTTGCGGCATCTCCGGGGGACTTGCCTGTGTAGTTGTACACGACCTGCCCCGCCTGTTCGCAGTTGGCGATCATGGTGTGGGCAAAAACACCGACAGAGAAATCTGCCTGTGTGAGATCAAGCCCAAGCGGACATTCCTCGCATGTGGCATCCACACTGCTCACCAATGCGCCGCGCAGGATGGCCTGTTCGTCAGGCTCCAAATTCATATATCCCACACTGCAAACATCGGCATCCATCACTAGCGGACAGAATTGATTGTAGAAGGAGCGATTCCAGAAGAGGGTGGTATCTGCACCATTCTCCGTCAATTGACCAAGACCCGTATCCCCGACTTCCTGAAAGATGCCCGGCCAAAATTGACTCTCGCGCGCGAAGAGATTTTTGATCAAACGGGCGGGTACGCCGGTTTCTTTGGCGGTGGTGAGGATTAGCTCGTCGAATTGATTTTGCCATTCGTTGACGGCGTCACGTGATTTCTCCAGACCACATTGATTGACAACATTCCCCGGAGTGAGGCCGCCATCGGGACAGGTGCTTGCATCCACGACGCCTTGCAGGATGAGGTTTGCGGCAAGGTAGGTATAGGGGATGTCGCTGGTGAGTTCTTCGCTTTGAGTAGGTGTGGACAGCCATTCCGGTGCGCCGCCTACGGGTGGGAAAACATCCCATGTGTCGGAGCAGGTAGCTACGGGGTTTCCCTGCCATTGTGGGGAGAGCACATCCACGTACCAGTAGAGTTGATCGGGGTCGCCTTCGTCTACCACTTGCACGCGAATTTGAGCCTTGAATACGGGGCTGCTATCCCCATAACTTGAATAGGACCAGAACTCCACGGTGACGCCATCTTCATCCGTTTCAGGGGTGCGGAATTTGCATACGTCGGTCTCTTCGCAGAAAAATGACTGGCCGTCGTAGGTGCCTTCGATGCGGGTGATGGTTTCGTTGGGGAGGGGTTCCTGCCCTGTGATGACAAGAGTGGGTTTGGTTTCGCAGATATTGGTGGAGGTGCTGAGGACGGGTTCGCAATCTTCGAGAGAAATCCACGCACTGGCGGAGGCAAGCTGCATGGATATTTCCTTTTCTTTTTGTTCGCTGCCGACCTGCACGGCGTAGTATCCCACACAGGTTTTATATTCGCGGATGGGGCAGGGAGGCTGGGTGATCCATGTTTTGTAGATGGCTTGACCGCAGTCGCTGAATACTTCTTCGGGGAGGGGCATGCCTTCGTGATCTACAATGACGGTGCAGGCCAGTTCTTTTTTCTTCCAGGTGAGCAGATTCCATTCGTAGGCGGTGTAGTCCACGGCGATGATAGTGAAGCGGTCCGGGCCGGGTGGTGGATTGGGGTCAGGATCAGGCGCGAGGTTAGGAGCGAGCGCCATGTTCGAGATGGCGATCAGGATCGAGATAAGTCCAATCTTCCAGCGGAGTATCTGCATCTGAATCAAAAGAGTCCGCCTGAATTATAAGCGGACTCTTTTGTAAATTTCATTTCTTTTTTGTTTGTTCAGCCTCAAGGGATTTGAGGGTTTCCAGATCCTGATTGAGGTTTTTATTTCGAAGGTATACGCTGAGGACGTAGAGGCCCATAGTGATGAGGGCGATGACATGGCCTGCGATCATGTAGCCTGAGGTATCGGGGATGGTTTCCATTTTTACTCCAATTACATTGAGACGTTGAGTTTGAGTTGTTCGACCTTTTCCTGCAAGCCACCGAGGCGCATGCGGTGCCACATCATGTCGATGAAGATGACAGTGAAGGCGAAGAGGGCGAAGAAAAAGGCGGTGCGCATGTCGGCGGTCATATCAAAGCCGCCCTGGGCTTCGGCGCTTGCATTGCCGATGACGACAGGGTGAATGGTGCGGAAGAGGCGAATGACCATGAAGGTGATGGGGGCGCTGAGGCCGCCAAGCAGAGCGTAGACTGCGCCGAAGCGGGCGCGCTTGTCGGGGTCTTCGATGCCCTGGCGGAGCATGAAGTAGGCGATGTAGATCAGCTCGGTGACGGCGGCGGTGGTGAGGCGGGGGTCCCATGTCCACCAGGTGTTCCAGGCGGGGCGGGCCCAAATGGAGCCGAGGACGATGGTGATAAAGAAGAACATGGTGCTAACTTCAACGGCCGCGACTTCGAAGCGATCCCATTTCATGTCTTTGGTGACGAGGTAGGCGATGCCTGCTGCTGCGGAAAGGACAAAGCCGACCAGACCGACCCATGCGGTGCCGATATGGAAGTAGAAGACGCGTTGGACATCTCCCATGACGGCTTCGGTGGGGGCAAAGACGACGGCGAGGTAGGTGGCAATGCCGAGGACGATGATCGAAACAATATCCAGAATAGTGAGTGCGATTGGTTTGGATTGCATTGAACGAACTCCTTTTTAAAATTTACGATATCTGATTGAAGATTTACTTCGATTAGATCGTACTAGTCATAAAAACTGCTGAGAATGTTCTTTTGTGATATATAGATTTTGAAGATTTTTATTCTTCCACAACAAAATCAAAAACCATGAATGCGACGGCGATGAAGATCACGTCGTAGACGATGAGAAGGTTAAGCGGGGCGAGAATTTCGGCAAAGTCTGCACCAACTAATAACCCTCCACTTGCTTTGACAGATGCGAGCAAAACGGGAACTGCCACGGGAAAGAGCAGGATCGGGAGCAGCACATCTCGCGTGCGGGTTTGCACGGACATGGCGGAGAGCAATGTGCCGACGGCGATGTATCCAACGGAGCCGAGCAGGATCACGCCGAGGAAACTTAGTTGAAAGATGCGGACTTCGTTATAAAGCAGGGCGTACAGAGGGAGGACAATGGCTTCGACGATGAGCATGAAGGCAAGATTGCTGATGGCTTTGCCAAAGAAGATGGCGGAACGATCCACGGGGGCGAGCAGGAGACCGTCCATGCAGCCGCGGTCTTTTTCCACGGCCATCGAGCGGTTGAGGCCGAGGGTGCCTGCGAAGGCGAAGGTGGTCCACAGGACGCCCGCAGTGACAGATTGGCGGACTTTGATATCCAGTTCCAGGGCGAAGTTGAAGATGAGGATGACCAGCATGGAAAAGACCAGCATGGCGGAGAGTAATTCACGCGAGCGGAATTCTGCCGAGAGGTCCTTTTGGACGATGGCCATGGTGGCTTTGAAGAAGGAGGGAGCAGTTTGTTTCATGGTTGTTTTCGCTTTACGTAATTCGTAATTACGACTCCAGTGATTTCTTGTAAAAATCCAAAAGGTTGGTGTTTATGAAATCTGTCCGTTTGGCAGAGGCGGTAATGACGCCGCGCGAGAGGATGTCGAAACGGGTGGCGAGGTCTTCCGCGCGGGCGAGATCGTGGGAGGTCATCACCACGGTGCGGCCTTTGGCGGCGACGGACTTAAGCACTTCATCCAGCATTTCGGAGGCGTCCTGGTCGAGACCGGTATAAGGCTCGTCGAAGAGCATCACTTCGGGGTCGTGGATGACGGCTCTGCCGATGGCGAGGCGCTGCTGCATTCCGCGTGAAAAGGTGCGGACGAGGTCTTTGCGGCGGTGTTCGAGTCCGACCATTTGGAGAACTTCCGTGATGCGCGGACCAAAATCAATGATGCCGTACATACGGGCGTAGAACTCTAAATTTTCTTCGGCAGTTAGGTCGGGGTAGAGCAGGGGCATATGCGAGACCACTCCCAGCTTTGCACGGACCTGGGCAGATTCGTTTGGCAGCGAATGACCTGCCACTTTTACACTTCCCAGTGATGGGCGCGAGAGGGTGGCGAGAATACGCAGGAAGGTAGTTTTGCCTGCGCCGTTCGGCCCAAGCAATGCCACGAATTCACCGGGCTCCACGGAAAAATCCACTCCGCGCAGGATGGTTTTTAGTCCAAAGCGTTTGACGAGTTTTTTGGTTTCGATCATTTGGATTCCATTTCGTCATTGCGAGAAGGGCTTTAGCCCGACGAAGCACCCTCCTCGCAATGACGAGATTAGGTAATTAAGACTTTCTCTTCAACGCGTTCTTTAATTCTTCGCGCCGTTCTTTGTACGCCTGATCTGAGAGTTTACCGGCACGGTGCAGTTCGTCGATGGCGATGATGGCATCCATGATGGATTCGCTGTCGTCAAACTCATCCTCTTCCTCTTCAATTTCTTCCTCTTTTTTGCTGTCGCGCATGTACATCCATACGCCAGCGAGAATGAGCACAAGGCCGAGTGCGCCAATGCCGATCAACAGGTTCTTGTTCTGTGTCACATCGGGGGCGACGGCTGTGGAATCTTTCGGTTCCCCGGTTAGAACAAGGTCCAGGTTTTTGCCTTCACTGATCGCGCTCGCGGAGTAAACATGGAAGTTGGTACCTTGCAGGTTTTGAATACCTTCATCGGTGAGTGTGTCGCCTTCTGCTTCCACGCCTTCAGGCAGGAACAAGGCCACTTCGCCGATGGGCAACAAAGCAGGCTGGGAGATGCTGATCTCTTTGGCCTTTGGAACAGATGCGAAGGCGATCAGGCTGTAGGGGGTATTACTGGGCGGCATGGCGAAACCATCCGCAGTTGGCACGAAGGCTGCACTATCCTGTCCGGCTTCATAGCCGAGACCTTCGGAGCCTTCGGGGAAGGCTATGAAAGGTACTTTTTGTTCGGTGCCCATGCTTATCACAATGGTCTTATCGCTCGCATTGGTGATGTTGTAAACTGAAAATATCTGCACAACGCCTTCTGTTGCGAAATCGAAGAAGATTTGTGTCTCATCAATCCTCAAGGAACTGAAATCGTCTGTTGTGGAGTAAATGACAATATCCGTCAGAGTGAGTTCGGTGGCGCCAGCGGGAGCCACGGCAAACTCGGATTGGTAGCTTAAGCCTTCCACTTCAAGCTCGGCCAGAAAGATTTGGTTCTCAAGAATTTCAACACCGTCAAAGGAGTAGGTTCCATCTTCATTGACAGTTCCCTCAAGAGCTAGGATTTCCTGCGGCCCGGCGGCTGGGTCAGCATTGCCATGTTCAAAGACACGCAAGGTGATCGCTTGATCAGACAACAGATCTTTGCCGGTAAGATTATTGACCAGACCGCTGATGCTTCCGCCAGTGACGGCGACAGGTTCCACGGTCGCTTCAGGCGTGACTTGGGCCTGGGCTGTGCCATCGAGAGGCGTTGCTTCGGCTGACGGGGTTCCGGAATCTGTTGCAGCGGCAACTGGTGTTTCAGTAGCAGCAGCCACTACCGGCGCGGGGGGAAGCGCAAACGTCAATGTGCGGATGTATGCCGCGACGGCGTAGGCTTCTTCATCGCTAAAGCTGCTTCCAAAAGCGGGGACATCGCCGGCGCCTTCCTTGATCATCTTTACAATTTGATCTTCGGTGAGCGCAGACATCATTTCCTGATTGCTGAACGCTTTGGCACAGTCGGCGCAGTTTTCTTCAAAGAGGGATTTGCCCGTTTCAACTTGCTGGTCTGTGGTGTGCAGGGTCAGAGCGTAGGATACAACATCCCAACGCTGCTGATCGCTTAAGCTGAGGAATGGAGGCATGAAGCGGTCAAGGTTGCCTTGTGTGACCATTGTGTACCAGGCCGCTGGAGATGCCTTGCGCGCGGTTTCAGGCAGGGCGAAGGCAGCTACGGTAACGGGGAGTTGTTTTCCATCGGGGCCATCGCCGAGGCCGGTGTGACCGTGGCAAGGCGCGCATTTTTCCACATAGATTGCGGCACCGCTTTCAAGATCGGGTGCGCTGGCGGGGTAGAGCGGTCCAAGCGTAGGGGCCGGGGTGGGCGCCACATAGCCGGGCGGGGGCGTGACATCTGCCGCGAGGGTGAAGTTGCAGGCGGTAAGGAGGGTGACGACTATTGCTAAAATAATGGGATAACGTAGTTTCATGGAGTTCCTCAAAGGATAGCTTTCAGCACTCAGCTACCTGCTGAAAGCTGATTGCTAATCGCTGAAAGCTAATTTACTTCACTGCCTTCCCGCAGGATGGGCAGAATTTATCGGTAACCAAGACGGGCTTGCCACATTTCGGGCAGAAACCAGCGGATTTGCTTTTTTGCTGCTTGCGGCGTGCCGAAATCATCGATTCGAGATCGTCGTCGCTGACTTGCGATTCGGCTTCGGAAGAATCCGCGCGTTTAGCGGCAGCAGCTTTTTCGATGCGTGCTTCCACGTTGTTTGCAGAAGTTGAGACAGGCGCAAGTTCATCGAGCTTGCGAAGAATGTCCGAGCCTTTTTGCAGGAGCGTAGCGCGTTGTTCTGGATAATCCTCTTCGGGAATCTTGCCGAGTTTGAAATCGAAATCAAGTTCCTGCAGAGAGTTGATCACACGGTCGCGCTCCGCTTTCAACGAGGAGACTTCATGTGTTTCGCTGGTGCGCGTGCGACGCGCGCGAGATGTGAAGGGCGCGTACAAATAAATGCCGACCACCACAATGACTGCGAGTACTAGAAAGAGCGAGCCTAATTCCATGTTTCCGCCTTAAGGTAGTTTTTGTGCAACGATGGATTTGATCTCATCCACTGATACGAAAGGCCCGACCTTTACAAAATAAAGGACGCCGTTCTGGTCGATGAAATATGTTTCAGGTACACCGCGAATGCGGAACATTTGCGAGATCTTCGTGCCCATGTCTGGGCCGTTGGAAAACGTGATGCCAAATTTTTTCAGGTAGGCGCGGGCCTCGGGTTCGGTGTCTACATAATCGGCACCGAGGAAAACAACTTCGCCATCTGCTTCGTAAAACTTCCACGCCTCTTCGAGTTCGGCGGCTTCCTGCTCGCACGGCTTGCACCAGGATGCCCAGAAATTGAGCACCACAATCTTGCCTTGAAAATCGGAAAGCTTTACTTCACTCTTGCCCGCGTATTCATACTCGCTGAATAGCGGCAGCGTAAAATCGGGGATCTCATCGCCGGGTTGCACCGTGCCCTGCTGGCGTTTACCGAGGATCACTCCAACCAATACGAGCAAAGCAACAAGAAATACCCAGATGGAAACTTGCGCCCAAAGCGGCACGCCGCGTTTTTGTGGGATGTTTTCAGTCATGACATTCTCCAATGTCCCTCACTCTAGCCCTCTCCCCAAAAAGGGAGAGGGCTAGAGTGAGGAGATTTATTTTCTTTTCTTCAATTCTTCTTCGAGACGGGCAACGTAATCATCTTTTGCAGGGGATGATGCTTCGCTTCTTTCCGCGCTGATAGTGGCTGCTGTTGCTGAAGCCTTTGTCCACTCCCTGAAAGAGCGGAAGAGGAAGAAGGCTCCCAACAGGATGATGACAGGCGGCAGGATGTACACGAGCCAGTTCAATCCCGTGCGCGGCGGTTCTGAAAGAACGCGTGCGCCGTAATTGGCAACGAAATAATCCTTGATCTGCTGCTCCGTCATGCCTTCCCCAAGCTGGGTGCGGATCAATTCGCGCCACTGACGGCAGGCTTCCGTGGGACATACATCCAGCGGAGTATTTTCACAGACCGGGCAGTACAACTGTTTGGCAACCGCATTCACATCATCATCTGTGGGAGTATCGTCCTGTGCGAAAGCAACACTGGTTAACAAGCCCGCAAGCAAAAGTGCAAGTGCGAGTATTTGTAAGGTCTTTTTCATTTCTTCTCTCCAGAAGCCAAAGGCTTGACTTTCAACCTTCGACTTTTGACTTTTCTAGTCTGCTGCGCTGGGCTGACGGTTGCTGTGTGTCACGCTTCGACGGGCGGTTTCTTCATTGGGGTCATTATCAGGCCAGGCGGCAAAGATGATACCCACCAGGAAGAGCAGACTTCCGAGCCATAGCCAGTTTACCAGCGGGTTGACGTAGATCTTGAAGGTCGCGCCAATGGAGGATACCGGCTGCCAGTCCACGAGCAGAATGTAGAGATCATCCCTGATCGTGGAGCGATTGCCGGGGATGGTCATGTTTTGCTGGGAGTCGAAATAATAGTCAATGCGCGGGTTGAGTTCTCCGAGATAGATGCCGTTCTCGTACACATCCACAACGGCGCGGGTGTAATTCACGCCTTCACCGGCATTGTCCCATGAAGCGAGTTCGCGGTATTCAACGGTGTAACCGGCAATTTCCAGCTGCTCACCTGCCGCCAGTGTGCCTTGCGTCTCTTTTTGGAAGATCTCGATGCCGATGATGCCGATCGCCATCAACGCCATGCTGATGTGGATGATGTATCCACCGTAGCGGCGGCGATTGCGTCCCATCAAACGGGAGAGGGCGGTAAAGATATTCTCACCTTGCGTCTTCTGGCGCGCACGCGCGCCACGCCAGAATTCATGCGAAGTGGCGAAAATAGCCAGCGCGACGAGGAAGAAGCCCATTAAAGCGCCGGGTTTTTGTGTGTAGGTGAAGAAGAGGACAATAGTTAAAACCACAGCAGCCACTGCTGATTTCCAGATCGCGCGTCCGAGGGTCTGTAAGGTGGAATGTCCCCATGCAGAGAGCGGGGCAACAGCCATCAGGAAGAGCAGAGACGAGAAAAGCGGGGCAGTAGCACGCTCATAGAAGGGCGGACCTACGGTCACTTTTTGGCCTGTAAACAATTCAGAGATGAGCGGGAAGATCACGCCCCAGAAACAAATCACCAGAATGCTCATGAAAAGCAGGTTGTTGAGCAGGAAAAGTGCCTCGCGTGAAAGCATGGACTTCATTTCCGTTTCACTGCGTAATTCAGGCCAGCGCCAGATCACCAGCCCCACAGAGGAAACCAACATGAGTGAAACAAATCCCATGAAGAATGGTCCGATTGGGCTGTTCGCAAACGCATGGACAGAGGAGAGCACGCCGGAGCGCGTCAGGAAGGTTCCGAAGATAACGAGAGAATATGTGAGAATAACAAGGATCATGTTCCAATGCTTGAGCAGACCGCGCTTCTCCTGGATCATGACAGAATGTAAAAATGCGGTACCTGTCAACCACGGCATGAAGGCCGCAATTTCCACGGGATCCCAGCCCCAGTAGCCGCCCCAACCAAGCACATCATAGGCCCAGCGTCCGCCGAGTACGAGTCCAAAGGAAAGGAACAACCACGCCCACAAAGACCAGCGGCGGGTGATGCGGATCCAGCGGTCATCGGTGCGGCCTGTGATAAGTGCGGCCATAGCGAAAGCGTACGGGATCACGTAGGAGACAAAGCCAAGATAAAGCATGGGCGGATGAATGACCATGCCCGGGTGGCGCAGAAGCGGATTCAATCCCTGCCCATCCTGCGGTGTGAACACTGTCGCAGTGGCGGTGCCGAACATGCTTGGCTCCACGTTTCCATTAACAAGCCAGAAACGGGTGAATGGATTTTCAAAGATGGCCGTCATGCCGAGGAAAAAGGTTAACGTGATGGATGAGATCACGATCACCCAAGGCAGGAACTCAATGTCACGATCCCATTTGCGCAGGGTGACAGCAGAGGTGAACACCGCCAGCAGCCACGACCAGAAAACGAGGGAACCAGCTTGTCCACCCCACCAGGCCGTGACCTTCAGGTAGGTGGGCATACTGCGGCTGGTCACTTCGTACACAAAAGCCACTTCATAATGATCGTTCACCAGCAGATAGATCAAAGTGCCGGCGGCGATCGAGATCAGTGGAAAGGTGAGCAGCATGGCGCGCCGCGCACTTTCCACCAGAGAGGCGGATTTATTCAATGCGCCGTTGACTGCCGCAATACCACTATAAATTGCGACGATTAAACTTACCAATAAAACGCCAAATCCAAATTCAGCAAGCATAGGGATTTCCTCGTTAAGTAGACCCTAAAGGTTTTTCATCTACACAAATGACATATCAGTTTTGCGAAAACCTTTAGGATCTTTGGGTTGGAAATAAAACCTGACAGGCGTTACCCTATCAGGTTGTTTTATTAATTCGTTGCGGCCTGTTCCGGAACCGCTTCTTCGTAGCGGGTAGGACACTTGAGCAAAAGTTCATCGGCATAGAACACACCATCCTCGCCGAGTTTGCCGGTCATAATGGCTTGGGCCTCACCGCGCAGCAGATCCGGCTTGGGGCCAACATACACAACAGACACCTTTTGACGGGTGGGGTCATTCACAGCCTGATAAAGCACCTCAGCTAAACCGCCCTGAGATTCGATCTCCGCATTATCGCCGGAGACATGCGCCACTTCAAAAGTAAGGGTCAACGTTTCCGCATCATATTGGATCGTATCGCCCATCACTGCCCCGGAAAGGCGCAGGCTTTTGCCGATCGCCGCAGAGCCATCTGCTTTAAGTTCATCAACGGTCATAAAATATTCGGCGCTGGCTTGTGTTGATGAGGCGATCAAATAGACCACTGCGGCCAAAATGAAAGCTCCACCAAGAAAGAATTTATTGATCTTCATGCTTCCTCCAAAAATAGGTGTCAACAGTACTATGGGGTACAAAGTGCGAAATATTACAAACAATATCCATTTTACATGTGGACATTAATTCCCCCTTAGTTTTCAGGGTGGATGGATGTCACAAAAACTTCCTGACTTTATCCTATTTATCCGTGATGGTTGTCGAGCCTGTCGAGACATGGTTGTCGAGCCCCTGGAAACAAGGAGTTGTTTGATGATATAGTTGCCAGCGAATGAGGCTTCCAAATGCTGATATATAAAAAAATAATCCCTCTTACTTTGCTGTTGATCTCCATATTATCCACCCTTACATTTGCCCAACCCGCCGTTGCTTTTGCGGATGTCCCTGATTCAAACGCAGTCCCACAGACAACCCCCGCGCCCTCTGTGGAAGAAACCGCCCCAAGCGGCCCTCCGCTCAGCCTGACCCTTTCTCTGCTATGCTTTTGCCTTGCATTTTCCCTGCTTATCGGCGTTTTTGTTTTGGGCGTTTTTGTCCGTATGCCGGGGCGCAAAGATAAGGATATTGAAAAGATCAAAGAAGAACATGGACTTTGATCCATTCATGGATTGGCCTGCGCGACAAAATCCACCGCCTCAATATCCCCGCCGACGCTTGCCACTAAAAAACTGAAAGAGATACTCCCCCCCGGCTGGATCGCTCCGCCCTCCCAGCGCCGCACTCCAACCACCTGACCATCTCTATCATACGCCACTGCCGCGACCCATACTGTGGTTGCGGCTTGTGATTCAGTAGGCAAATGAATCTGCCCACTGAGCTGGGCAGAACTCCCGTCCCAATCAATTTGTGTAACCGTGTTATTCAATGTGACGGGAAGATAACGAACGTTGCTGCCTTGTACTGCGCTTAGCAATTGAACCTGCACATTCAAATTGGACGGGACATCCGCAAAGAACACATACACAGGCAATGCTGAATTCGGTGGGACAATGTCCAAGGGCGTGAATGCGGTTTGACTCGCTGCCGCATTATTATTTTCATCCAGCAATGTAATTTGCGCAGAGACATTTTCCAGCGGCTCAGGTGAATCGTTTTGGATCAACGCGAAACACCACAAGCCGCCGTCTGCTGTTGGGTGGCACCCTGTTTGAGTAACGGGAGCAGGCACGGGCGTAGGCGTCGAAGCGCCTGCCAAAGCGGCGGAAGGGTCCGGGATGATGAGAGTCAGTCCGATGGACATGCTGTTCGGGCTGACGTCCGGATTCGCCGCCATGAGAGCATCTTGCGAAATTTTGAATTTCTCGGCGATCTGGCCGAGCGTATCTCCTGCTTCAACGATATAAACAAAAGGTGTTGCGCTTGGCAGGGGAGTTTCCACAACCACCAGCACATTCGGCGTGGAGGTGGTTGCGGGCGTGCTGGTAAGGTAGGGCTGAAGTGAAACGTCAAGGGGTTGTTTGGTTTCGGAGGCGCAAGCGGTTAGCAGCAAAACGCAAAGAAGTAATGAATTACGCATTCGATGATTATAATAGAGGAGCAAAGTGACAGTCATCTGGCAAAGGTGGCTGTCACTTAATAAAACTGGAGGCACAATGAAGTATCGTCATCTTGGAAAAACCGGTATTCGAGTAAGCGAGTTATCTTTTGGCTCGTGGGTTACCTTTCATACGCAGGCCGATGTAAAACTGGCCTTGAACATGATGGCCGCCGCCTATGAGGCGGGCGTGAACTTTTTCGATAATGCCGAAGTTTACGCGAGCGGCAAATCGGAAGAGGTAATGGGCGATGCGTTCAAGAAATTAAAGTGGCGCCGCGGAAGTTACCTGGTTTCCACAAAATTCTATTGGGGCCTGCATGACGGCATCAATGAGAAGAACACGCTCAACCGCAAACGCCTCATCGAAGGCATCAACGGCTCGCTTGAACGTTTGCAGCTCGATTACGTGGACCTTGTTTATTGTCACCGCCCCGACCCGACGACCCCCATTGAAGAGACCGTGTGGGCCATGCATAACATTGTTGAATGGGGCAAAGCCTTGTACTGGGGTACCTCCGAATGGTCTGCTGCGGAGATCACACAAGCCATTGAAATTGCGGAACGCCATCACCTGCACAAGCCTGTGGTCGAACAGCCGCAGTACAACATGTTCGAACGCAAACGCATGGAAGGGGATTATGTCCGCTTTTACAAGGAACATAACTACGGCTCTACCATTTGGAGTCCTTTGGCTTCCGGCTTGCTTTCGGGTAAATATCAAAATGGCATTCCCAAAGATAGCCGCGGCGCACTCAAGGGCTATGACTGGTTGAAGGACCGCCTGACAAATGAAACGAGTCTTGCCAAAGTTGCCGCATTGGAGCCCATTGCAAAAGAATTGGGCTGCAAACTTTCGCAGCTCGCGTTAGCCTGGTGTTTGAAGAATCCCTTTGTGAGCACGGTCATCACGGGCGCAAGCCGTGTGGAGCAGGTTCACGAAAACATGAAAGCTGCTGAAGTGGTCGATAAGATCACGCCGGAGATCATGGATCGGATCGATGTGATCTTTGGAGTAAAGAAGAACGAAGACGACGATTAAACAAAAAGGCCTCCGAGTTTCTGCAGAAACTCGGAGGCCTTTTTTATTACACCTTTGTAAAATAATTTTCTTCCACTTGCTGCCAGGACTCATCCCTCAATTTCATGTACTTCGTCAATAACGGATGCACACGCGACATTTCCTCGTACATCTTTTGTGCCACCCTGCGGATCGAGAAATGGGCATTTGCTGCGGTTCGCAATTGACAGAACGCGAACGCCTCACGCAAATTGAATTGAGCCAGCACGCGGCGGTTGAATCCATTGGGGACAATGTACTGCGCGACATCTGGATTGAAGGCGTGTAACTTCTCATACATTTGGATCGCGGCTTCCATCGCCGCTTCATACTTCGACCCGAAGCCTGCTTCTGTTACGAGCAGCGGAATCGAATACCCGAGCCGGGTCGTCAGCCGCTGCGGAGTCTGCGTCATCATGCGGTGACGTTTGAACTCGGCATAAGCACCCTGATCCATGACAAGGTCGAAGGTGTAATTGCAATATTCCAATTCGCGCAGAGGGACATCGTATTTACCAAGTTTGCCAAGCAGAGACTCAGCCAGATTTTCCCGTTCGATTTGGTTCAATGTCTTCACATGTGCGAGTGCATCGGCGTATGCAATTTCATCAAAACGATAGATCGCGGCTGCAAGGATTTTATTTTCACCTTCGAGATCATGATCGATCAAATTGCACCACTTTGACGCTCGACTTTCGACATTTGACTTTCGATCTGCTAAATCCTTCGTCGTTTCCATAATATATTCAGCCGCGTCAGCATATTTGACGAGGGTTGGCGTTTCAGCCTTGGATACTTCCTTCACCTTTTCGCCGATCTGGCGGACTTCGGCAAGCGGGTGGGAGAGCATTTTGCGGATGATCATTTCGATGACGCGGGCGTTGGCTGTCATACCTACGTTGGCATTCGCGGCGGCGGGCAGGATGAATCGGCATCTGTCCACGTATTGGGAGCGGATGCGGCGATCGTAAGCTTCGTCTGATTCATTTTCGCGACGCGGGGATTTGCTGAGGATTAGATTCTTTACAGGGTCGAGCGATTCAGCATAAGTTGAGAAAAGGAGGCGAACGGTTTGGATGAATTCGTCGCGCAGTGGATGTCCATCCAGTTCTGGAGGAATCGTGAAGTCATCTGATCCCCATTTTTGGTAGCGGGTGGATTTCTCCGTGTAGGAGGCAAGGCGGCTGCTCTCGATGGTTTCGATGGCAATGCGTGAGACGTTTTCAAAGGCAAGGTGCAGCACCGCATGTTCCGCCACGGAGGCGTGCCCGTACCCAACGACCCACTTCTCGTGAAATTGCGCGGACTTTTCGTCGCTTAATTCCGAGGCGATCTCGCGGAAGGATTCTGGTGCGCGCGATGTTTTGGCAAAAGCCACGGCAATGGTTTCGGGGCTGAGGGCGCGGGGCGATAAAAGGTAAATTTCTCGTTCAGGCATTGGGTCTCCAGTTGTTGTTTCGTCCTGAGTGGAGCCGCAATCGTTGCGGCGAAGTCGAAGGACGTGGTTCTATAAAAAAGCGACCAGCCTGCTGTACGCTGATCGCTGACATTTTATCCTAATCAGGATTTTATCCCATCGGGTTCTTCATGCGCGACCCGCCTAAAAGATGCAGGTGGATGTGAAATACCGTCTGACCGGCGTCGGCATTTGTATTCATAATGAGACGGAAGCCGCCATTGGCGATGCCCTCCTGCGCGGCGAGGGCTTTTGCAGTGGTGAAGAGATGACCGATCAAAGGCTCATCGTCCACGGTCATCATGTTGACCGAGTCAATGTGCTTGTTGGGGATGATCAAAATATGGATCGGCGCGGCGGGATTGATGTCACGAAAGGCGGTGGCCTGTTCGTCGCGATATACGATGGTTGCGGGGATTTCGCCTGCGATGATTTTGCAAAAGATACAATCTGTCATTGGGAGTCTCCTGAAAGATTATGGGGTTGGTATGGGGCCGTAAGTTTCACTGCATACGACATCGTAGTAATTAAGTTCGACATCCTTGTTGGCTTCCGCGTATGCGGCTGCTTCCTTGCCAATGGCACGTACCTGGTCTATGGCATCGAAGGCTTCGTTTGCTTGATAACGAGGCAGGGTCATCAAGGGATCGTTAATTAAACCTTCTGGTATATAACCCGGGCGTTCGGGGTCGGCTTCATCTGCGAGCGGAATCCAGTTATACATGACGGGGCCACGCTGATTGGCCGTGAACCCCAGTTGATATTTGAGCAGGCGCGCAGCTTCCACGGGACGCTGGCCGAAGCCTCCGTTGGGCCAAATGAAAGCGAAGGGAGTTTTCCCGTAGTTATACCCAAAGGCATCCATTGCTCCTTGCAGTTCACGGGCGATGACTGTCTTCGCGGATTCATCGGAAAGCGTGGTCCCCGGCGTGACGCCCTGCGCCTGATGATCCACCATGCCTTCATATTCCATTTCAATATTCTCACGCAAGAGGGCTTCCGGCAGTTCAGAGTCACTCTGCCAGCCGTTCACGACGGCCCAGCCCCAGTTGTTCCAGTAATCACGGTAGTATCTGTCGTAGTGTTCCGCGCTGTAATTACCATCCTGAATGACTAGAACAGAACGCGGCGGAATTTTGACATTTCTTTCGATGAAGGCGAGGAACTCCTTCATCTTGATGGCTTCAAATCCCTGGAATTTGAGTTCCTGCATGGTACGGATCAGGTTCACTTGTGTGATGTCGTCCGGTTCCGTTGCTGTGCTGGTTTCGATGTTCCCGACCCTGATGACCATGACGATCGTACCGGGCGCGGCACTCTCTGGATTCCATTTGTTCTTTAAATATCGGCAGGTGTCATCCACATAGGAGTGCGGAGTATCCAGCGGATTGACGAGCGCGGTCTGAAATGTGGGGGGGAGTTGGGGCAGGGTGGGCGCAGGTTCGGAAACTCCGGCGACGGCTGCTTCCGTTTGCGGGGAGGTGTTCGATCTGAAAGGTTCACAGGAGATGAGGGTGAATAGTATTAAAAGGATGGGGGTGAATCGATAGAGGATCTGCTTTATGATGTCTGTCTGCTTGTTCATAGATGTTACATTGTAAACGAATTTCATTCAACGAAAATGCACGATAACAATACGATTGCCATCGTGCATTTTCGTGTTTGGAGGGGAGATTCTAAGGGATCGGTCCGTACGTGGGCGCACAGACGATGTCGTAATATTCGAGCTCAACCGCTTTGTTCTGCTCAGCGTATATTTTAGCTTCCTCGCCAATGACGCGGACTGAGTCAATGTTCTCGCCTGCATCCGGGCTCCAATAACGGGGCAGGGTCATCAGCGGGTTTCCAGCCGGGGTTTCAGGAATGGCGTACGGATTTGAATCGTTGACTGTGTCCGCTTGTGGAACCCAGTTATACATCACGGGTCCGCGCGGGTTGACGGTGAAGCCGAGTTTGTAGCCCAACTGCGGGCCCATTTGAACGGCGCGAACAGAGAAACCGCCGCCCGGCCAGATGTATGCGATGGGGGTCTTGTTCATGTATTTCTGGATGGATGAGATCGCCCCGCCCATTTCACTGGTGATGAATTCGTCCGATGCGCCTTCGCTGATGGGGGTGTTGTGCAGGTATCCGTGGGATTGATAGTCCACCAAACCTTCGGCGGAGAGGGCAGCGTTTTCGGCCCACAGATCAACACGCTCATCCACACCAATGTAAGCGTTGATGACAGGCCAGCCCCATAGTTCATAATAGGGGCGGAAGTGGTCATTGAAATATTCAGCAAAGTGGCGGTCATCCACGATCAACAGCACGGAGCGTTCGGGGATCTTCGCGTTGTTGTACATGAAGTCTGCCATCTGCTGCATGGTGATGGCTTGAAAGCCCATGTCATACAGATCATTCATGAGTTTTTCGTGCTGAGTAACTGTAATATCATTTCCAGAGGCTTCGCCTTTATTAATGCCGTGGAACATGACCACCATCGCCACCGTCCCCGGGGCGGCGTTATTCGAGTTCCACTTGTTTTGCAAATACTGGCAGGAATCCGCTACATAGGTGCGCGGAATATCGGTTGGAAGCAGGATGGATGATTGATATGTGCCGGGTAAAGCTGGCGGCGTGCGTATGGCTGTGGACGTTGGGATCAAAGTTTCAGTGGGAACAGGGGTATCCGTGGGGATGCCGATCTGTGCATAGGCGGTTTGGAACGCGGCGGTCTGGATGGCGTTCAGGTCAGCGGTGGGTGTGGCGGGTTGGCAGGCTGCCAATAGCAGGGCAAGCAGGCCGAAGTTAAGAAAGAGGCGGGTTATCCGGTACTTGGTAATTGGCGATTGGTGATTATTTTTCATGCGTCAAATTCTACTCGAAAAAAATGGGATGTCTGCTCGTGCAAACATCCCACTGATTACTGTCCACTATTTACTGATTACTCATCACTTTTGCCTGAGATGAAGTCTTCCACTTTCTGGTGTGCAACCTCATCCTTGAATTGCTTGGGCGGGGTCTTGAAGAAATAGGAGGATGGGCCGACGATGGGGCCGGCCAGTTCACGGTCGAGCGCGATCTTGGCGCAGCGCACGGCGTCGATCATCACACCGGCGGAGTTGGGGCTGTCCCACACTTCGAGTTTGAGTTCGAGGTTGAGCGGCACATTGCCGAAGGTGGTGCCTTCCATGCGGATGTAGCACCACTTGCGGTCGGTCAGCCAGGGGACGTGGTCGCTTGGGCCAACGTGGACGTTGTCCTTGCCGATGTCGTAGGGAACCATGCTGGTAACAGCGTTGGTCTTGGATATTTTCTTGCTTTCAAGGCGTTCGCGTTCGAGCATGTTGAGGAAGTCGGTATTGCCACCGAAGTTGAGTTGATAGGTACGGTCGATCTTCACGCCTCTGTCTACGAATAAGCTGGTCAGCACGCGATGAACAATTGTTGCCCCGACCTGACTCTTGATATCGTCGCCGAGGATGGGCAGACCCGCATCCGCAAAGCGTTTGCCCCAATATTCGGAGGAGGCGATGAAAACGGGAATGCCGTTGACGAAGGCGCAGCCTGCTTCGAGGATCTGTTCCACATACCATTTGGTTGCCATTTCGGAACCGACCGGCAGGAAATTGATGACCACATCGGTCTTGGTTTCCTTGAGAAGTGCGGCGATGTCGGCGGTGGAACCGGGTGCCTTTTGAATGATCTCGCTCAGGTATTTGCCGAGTCCGTCATGGGTCATGCCGCGGACAACGGGAACGCCAAGGTGGGGGACATCTGCAAATTTGTAGGTGTTGTTGGGTTCGGCAAAAATGGCTTCGGAAAGATCCTTGCCGACTTTGGTGGCGTTCACGTCAATGGCGAGGGTGAACTCGATATCGCGCACATGATAATCGCCCAGTTGGGTATGCATAATGCCAGGGATGGCTTCGTCCTTTTTTGCGTTTTTGTAAAATTGGACGCCCTGCACGAGGGACGAAGCACAATTCCCCACGCCTATGATGGCGACACGTACTTTTTTACTTGCCATAAATTTTTCTCCTTGAATTTGGAATGCAATTTCCTTGTACCTTCTTAACAGCTTTTGTATCAGATACACCCCTGAAGTATAATCTTACTATAGGTAAACATGGCCATTGATCGAGTGAAACTTCTTGAACGCCTTTTTGACATCACGCGCAGCCTCAGCGCTTCGGTGGATGTGGAGACTTATCTTCAATCCATTCTTTCCGCCGCCACTGAATTGACCGAGAGCGAGAGCGCCTCGCTGCTGGAATATGACGAGATTTCGAAGGAGTTTATATTTAAATCCGTGCCGTGGTTCCACCGCGATGCGGTCAGTTCTGCCAGGGTTCCTTTGAGCGGCAGCATCGCGGGCTGGGTGTTCCTCAATATTAAACCGCTGGCGATCGATGATGTGGCGAATGACAGCCGCCACTACGGCAAAATAGATGAACTGGCCGAATTTCAGACCAGATCCCTTTTGGGGGTGCCGCTTATTTTACATGGACGTCCCGTTGGGGTGTTTGAAGTTTTCAACAAGAACGAAAATTATACCGATGAAGATATCCTGATTGTGGAAACTCTGGCCTCACTCGCTTCCACCGCCCTGCAAAATGACCTGCTGGAAAATAGCATCCTGTCTTCGCAAGAGGAAGCCCGTGACCTGGACAGGCTGAAAAATGAGTTCATCGCCATCACTTCCCATGAATTGCGAACGCCGCTGGGGTTGATCCTTGGGCATGCCACATTTTTGCGCGAACTGGTCGGCAATGATTTTCAGGAACAGGTGGATGCCATCATCCGCAACGCGACCCGATTAAAGGAAATTATCGAAAGCACTACGAGTGTGGATAGTTACGAAACAGGCGGTTCACGTGTCCGTTCGCGCAGAGTGTCCGTTGCGCGCATCATTGAAGATGCGTCCTCTTCATTTCATGAAATGGCAATGAACAAGGGAATCACCCTCAAAACCGAAATTCCAGAAAACCATGAACTATGGGTGGATATTGACGGAGGCAAGGTCTCCATTGTGTTGAGCAATCTTTTGAAGAATGCGCTTACCTTCACTAATGAAGGCGGCCAGGTCATCATTCGCGGCGAACACAAGCCTGAATACGTCACCGTGACTGTTCAAGATACCGGGCTGGGTATTCCTGCCAAAGACCTGCCGCACATCTTCGACCGTTTTTATCAAGTCGAGTCTCATCTCACCCGTCGGCATGGCGGCATGGGGCTGGGCCTTTCTGTTGCCAAGGTGATGATCGAAATGCACGGCGGGCGCATTTGGGCTGAAAGCAAGGAAGGCGAAGGCAGCACCTTTACATTCCTTTTGCCCGCCAACAAAATTGGCGATGAACCTCCCGCGGCTTCCCCTGTGTAAAATTTTCATCCCGTCAACTGATTGACGGGATTTTTATTTCTTTGATACACTCGCGCCCATGTTAAACATCAACACACAATTCGACCTCATCCGCCAGTCCGCCACCGTCGCCATGGCAGACCGTATCCTTACGCTTAAAGCCAGTGGAAAAAATATCGTTGGTCTGCAAGTCGGCGACCCTGATTTCGGGACACACCCCGCGATTGCCGATGCCGCTATGAAAGCCATTCAAAGCGGGCTGACTCATTACGGCCCCTCGCGCGGCTACCCCGACCTGAGAATTGCTGTTGCAAATAAACTGATCCGCGACGAAGGCATCACCTACGACCCCGCCTCCGAAATTCTCATCACCCACGGCGGCATCCATGCCTATTATCTCGCCATGCAATCCATTCTCAACCCGGGCGATGATGTGTTGATTCCCGACCCTTCATGGGCGACTCATTCCAACATGGCCATCATGCTGCGTGGAAATGTGATCCGCGTCCCTGCCCCCGCCGAAAATGGATTCATCCCCTTCTTCGACTCATGGCTGAAAGCTTTGACTCCCAAAACCCGGGTCATCGTGCTGAACTATCCATCCAATCCAACGGGCGCATATCCCACCCGTGAATATCTGCAAAAGCTGCAAGACTTTGCGAAAGAACATAATCTGTGGATCGTCAGCGATGAAGTGTACGGAAGTTTATTCTATGAAGAACGTCCCACATCTGCTGCGGCGATTGACGGCGCGAAGGAACGCACGCTCATCGTGAACAGCCTGTCCAAATCCTATGCGATGACGGGCTGGCGGGTTGGCTTTCCTTGCTGCACCTGCACACATTATTGAAAATGCTCTCAAGGCAGGGCAGAACTCCATCACCTGTGTGGCTCCCTTCATTCAAAAAGCCGCCGCCTTTGCATTGACCGACCCCGCCATGCAGGAATTCACCGAGGAAATGCGTGCCGGCTATGCCCGCCGCCGTGAATTGGTGATTCGCCTCTCGCATGAATTGGAATGTGAAAAAGTAAAAGTAGTTCCCCCGCAAGGCGCTTTCTATTTCTTCCTTGACCTGCGTGCCTTGAAAATGTCTTCGGTCGAAATGTGCGAAAAGATTTTAGATGAAGTTGGTGTGGGTCTTGTGCCCGGCTCGGCTTTCGGTGAAGAAGGCGAAGGCTTCATCCGCATGACGATTGCCGCTTCCGATGAAGATGTGGAAGCGGGGTTTCGGAAGATCGTGGAGTGGGCGGAACGACAATAGTCAAAAGTCGAAGGTCAAAGGTGGAACGACTTTCGACTTTTGACCTTCGACAAGACTTTGAGGAGTAATCATGAAAGTATCATTCCAGGGCGAACCCGGCGCGTATTCTGAGCAGGCGGTCTTCAATTATTTTGGAAAAGTTGAAACCGTCCCGTGTGAATCTTTTGATGTGATGTTCGATGCGGTTGTGTCAGGCAAAAGTGACGCGGCGCTGGCTCCCATTGAAAATTCTCTGGCGGGCAGTATTCATCAAAATTATGATCTGCTTTTGCGGCATGACCTGCATATTGTGGGGGAGTACTTCCTGCGTGTGCAGCATTGTTTGATCGCTAATCCGGGCGTGAAGATGGAAGATATCAAGAAAGCCATCAGCCATCCGCAGGCGTTGGGTCAATGCGCGGCGTATTTGCGCGGTCACGGCATCAAAGCGGAGCAGGTCTACGACACGGCGGGCAGTGTGAAGATGCTCAAAGAATCCGGTGCGCGGGATGTGGCGGCGATTGCGTCGAAGCGGGCGGCTGAGTTGTACGGAATGCAAATTCTGCAGGAAGGCATTGAGGACAACCCGGAAAACTATACGCGTTTTCTCGCTGTCAGACGAGAATCAATTGTCCCTGAGAGAGAGGCGAAGACTTCCATCGTGTTCACGCTCAAAAATGTCCCCGGTTCGTTGTTCAAAGCCATGTCAGTTTTTGCTTTGCGCGATCTGGACTTGACGAAGATCGAATCGCGTCCCTTGCAGGGGAGTCCGTGGGAATATCTTTTTTATATTGATTTCATCGGCTCTGTGCATGATGAGACTGTGCAGCGTGCGCTCGATCACTTGGGCGAGTATGCGGTGATGTTGCGGGTGCTGGGTTCATACCCAAGATTTAAGGGTTGATCGTTTCCAACGCTCTTTCCAGTTTTTGAAATGTACTACGCCAACCCTCTTCATAATTATGCATTGACGTTGAAGGGTCAATGTTCGATTGCTCAAAGGTCATGAGAGTTCCATCGCCGTCTGGAGAAAATTCCAATGAAATCAATTCATTTACTTCAGGTTGGTTTGCCCAGCCCCACGTGAAAACGAGACGTTTCGGTTCATTGACCTCTTTGTAAATTCCCTGCGCTGTAAATTCTGTGCCATCGGAATTGGCAAAGGTCACCGAAAACGATCCATTGACTTGCACATCAAGTTTCGCATCCAGCACTTTGCCATTTGGGTCAGAACCAAACCATAACTTCACGATGGATGAATCGGTCCATGCCTGCCAGACTTTGACAGGTGGGTGAGAAAACTTCCACGAGATACGGATGGAACGACTTGATGTAGTCGTCATGGGCTTACCCTCCCAACCGCTCGATCAAAAACAACACCTCCGCCGCATCGGCATAATAGAGCGCAGGATCATCCCCCAACGCCTTATCACGAGAGCCGTTGAGAATTTTAATCATCGCCTGAATAATGGCTTTGCGAGAATCAGATGAACTCGGATCATTCATAAGCTGGTTGAAAAGCGGCTCAATTTCATCAACCTTCTTTTGAGCAATCAGCCCTACAACATGCTCAACTAAACTAGCATTACCACCTGCTGACGCATACCCACCCTGCCGACGATACGCCAAATACGCATCGCGCGCCTGCACCCAGGCGGCACGGGCGGCGGCGGGATTGCCTGTTGCTTCTTCGATCTGGCGCAAAATATTGAAGGATTTCCACGGCTCAGACGCAAGCCCAACCTGGCTTTTACACTCAATCGCCCGCATGATCTCGGCGCGGGCTTCGTCGTAGCGTTTGAGTTTGCGCAGGGTGTCGGCGATATTGTTACGCGCGATCCCCTTCAGATGCAAATCACCTGTTAGAACATAAATATCTGCCGCCTGTCGGTAAAAAGTGACCGCTTCTTCCAATCGATTCAAGTTATCCTTATAAAGATTTCCTAATTGATCAAACTACTCGCCTGCCCAGCCCGATCATTATTCTGGGACTTGATCTCCAGCGAGCGGCGGTAGGCGGCTTCGGCGCTTTCGTAATCGCCCGCCTCCTGATGCACCATCCCGATCTGGTGCCAGGCGGTGGCGACCATTTTGGGTTCATCCTGCTTTTCGAAGATGGCAAGGGCTTCTTGATATTCAGCCAGCGCTTCGGCATATTTTTTCTGCAACATGCGCACCGTTGCCAGTTGCCCCTTTCCCACTGCCACTGGACGGAAATCTTTTAGTTTTTCAGCTCGTTTGATTGCTTCTTCATATTTTTCAGCCGCTTCATCCAGTCGTCCCAAGGCTGTCAGGCAGTCGGCTTGTTCGGTTAAGGCAATTGCAGCCATGCGTTCACCTTGCTCCCCAAATCGCTTCAAAAAGCCGCTGGGCTTCAATAAATAAATCAAGAGCAGGGGCAGCTTGCCCAGCATCTTCAAAACCTGCCCCAGCAAAATATGAGCCATTGCCAAATCATAATCCGCGCCTTGATAATCAGCCGTCTTTGCCTTCTCCAGCAGCGCCCCCGCTTTTTCGTAGGCGGGCTGGAGCTGCCCCGCCGCGAGCAGGCGTTCGATCAGCAGGCGTTCATTTTCAAAGCGGGTACTCCCCATTCAGGGATGCGACCAGCCGATTCTTCGCGCAGTCCCACGGCTTTTGCCAGCGCGCTGGGACGGTTCAGGTTTGCCAGAAGCTGCTCGATGGAACCCGCAATATCGCTGACCATTTCGGCGCTTGAATCATCTTGCTCGAGCAAATCCGCCAGCCAATCGAGCAGCGCCAGCAGGTTCGGCAGTTCGAGCAGGGTCAGGTTGAATGCCATTTTGCTGTCTTTGAACATTTGCTGGTAAAGAAAATTGACCAATTGAATCATGGCTTCAGCCCAAGCATTTTCGAGTTGGGCGAATTCTTCCTGTGCCATGCCCAATCTTAAGTAAGCGGGCAGGGCGGGGTCGAGGCGCAGGTAGTTGTAGTCCTGAATTTCTGCCATGCCTGTGCCAATCAGCATTTGGGCAATGGCACAGATACTTTCGTTGTCAATGCCCATCACATCAGCCAAATGCACAAATGCCCGCCGCCGTGAAAAACCGCCAATCGGTTCACGCGCTGGCGCACTTCCTCAGGCAGGCGGCGCAGGGAGAGTTCCACGCTGGCGTAGAGCGAGTTTTCGCGGTCGCCCTTGTTCTCGGCTTCGAGTTTCCCCATCAAGGCGGCGATATGCTGGGTGGTGTACCCCACGCCTTCCTTCACTTCACGGGCTAATAAGACCAGGGCGCGCGGGTGGCAGTCCACCGCGTTCACCAGAGCTTCGATCTCTTCGGGCGTGCGGGCGTCGTCGCTTTCGGGCGGCTGCCAGCCCTGCCGCGCCATGACCTTCTCGACCAGTTGGATGGCTTCGTCTTTGTGCAGGCGTCCCAGTTCCACCGTGTTTGTATCAAAAGGTTTTGGCAAAACTTCGCGGCTGGTGAAGAGCAGGCGCGTATGCGCGGAGGCTTTCAGCAGTTTTGTGCAAAGGTCGAGCAGTTCGGTCACGTCCGCGGCGCCCGCGGGGTTCACGCCCGCGCTATCGGGCAGGACGCTTTCGAGATTGTCGAGCAGGATCAGCGTGGGGTGGTCGCGCAGGGCGCGTTCCACGGGCTGGAGGGCTTCGTCGAGAGTCTTGTATTGGGCGACGGTATATTTGGGCGTCAACTGCCTGCCGATCACATCCAGCACGCCGCGCACATCCTGCACGTTTTGGGGTTCCACGCTCACAAACGCCGCCCGCTCGAAACGGTTCGAGCGCACCAGCCAACGCGTCAACTCGGCGGCAAGAGCCGTTTTTCCCATCCCACCACTGCCGCGGATCACGGCGTAATTCGTCAGTTCCAGCAGACGCTCCAAGTGCAGGAGCATCCGACTGCGTCCGACGAAGGAATGCTCAGGGGCTTCGGGGAGCAGACCCAATTTGAGTTCGTTCCGCTTCGCTGCCAGACGGGCGGCTGTTTCGCCCGCTTTGACGGTAAACAACTGCGGGTCGGCTTCATCCTGATACAGCACGGGCACGAACCAGTCCCGCAGATCCAGTTTGCCCGCGCCCATGATCTTGAAACGGTAGGGGTCATCATACAGGGCGATCTGCCCCGCCAGCATCGCATCGCCCACCCGCTGTCCCTGCGCCAGGCTTTTGTAAAACGGCTCGACAAAACGGCGGGCGGTCTCGACCAACACGCTGTGACTCATCGCCACCACCGAGCCGACGCCCTCCTCCAGCAATTTGGCAGCGACGGAAGCTTTCGGGTCAGTCACCGACTGCGCCGTTTGGCAGGCATCCAGATAAATGAGAGGGACACCATACTGCCGCAGCTCGGCGGCTAATTCACTGGCATGGACGAGCGCCATCAGGCGTTGCCCCAGTTTTTCGCCATCCTGCGGCGCTTCAAAGCACAACGCGCCCAGCCCCACGCGGCGGTCGTAAACTCCATGCCCGTCAAAATGAACGATATCGTAGGGATTTTTCGCCTCCTTCGCCTTCTTGAGCGCATCTTTCAAGGCTGGAAACGTGGGCGGATGCAGGAAGTCCACCTGGACGAGTTCGCCCAGATTTTCAACCGCCTGAATGAGCGGAAGCGCGCTGCTGCGATGGTCGAGATATCCAACGGGATGCCCCGCCTCATCCACTTCGGGACGCGGGCTGAGCAACAACACCCGAATCGGGAGTTCGGCTTGCGCTGTGATCGTCTCTTTTCGGTTGGGCAGTCTGCGCCGCACCCGCACGCCATTCGCCCCCTGCGAGAGATAGCCGACTCCATCGTGCATGATCTCCCACGGCAGCGAAAGCAGGTCACTGGCGGCTTCACGGATCAGCGCAGCTTGGGCATCGTCCGTGCCTTCGAGCGGTTCCCCATCCACCTGCACTGAAAAACGACGGCTGCCACTGGTGCGTTTCCAAGCCTCAAAAGGCTCACGGGCAGATTCCCCGCCCAAGGCAGCCTTGTAGAGTGCATTACCCCATTCTGGCAGCGCCTTTTCGGTTTTCTCGGCGCGCGTTTTGAACACGCCTGTGGGCCACTGATAATACTTCTCGATATACCAGCGGATCTCGCCCAACTCCACGGCTCCCAATGGCGCGGTGAAATGATAGCGTTTGCTTTCGATGGCTCGACTGTTATCAGCAGGGTTGTAGGTCAATACGGCAGTGGCGGTTGCGCGGCGGATGCCGTCCTTCTCTTCGATGATCGGGTCGGTCAATTCGAGGATCAGTTCTTCAACGGGTGCGGCTTTAATAGGTGTAGGGGGTTCCCAGTCATTTGGCAATTCTTTCCCCAATGCTGCAAGGATATGGGGCATCTTGGAATCCAGGTCAGGACCCGTCGCGCCTTTTTCCAAAAAAATATGGATCGGTTCTTTCGGGAAAAATGGTTTCAACAAACCAGCGGGCACGCCAGGCATAATTATAGAAATGACTTTATAACCTTCATCTTTGCGTTCTTTGGCAACCTTGTGGGCTAACTTCAACTCTTTTTGCACCCACTCCGAACTAAGCGCTTCAATACTCAAAAGGATAATGAAAGATTTGGCGGTTTTTATCTTCTCTTGCAGGGTATCTTCGAGAATATCCCCGCCTGTGAATTCACGCGAATCAACCCAAAGAAGAAATCCTTCGAGTTCAAGAATTTCGCGCAATCGTTTGACGACATCGTCGTTTTTTGAAGAGTGCGAGATAAAGATATGTTCCTGTCCCATCGAATTGCCTCCTGCGAGAAATTCATCAATGTTCCACTCGGCTAAGCTTAGCTTACAGGTACAAAATTAGAGTTTATGCAGCTTTCATAGTCCCTTATTGGCAAATTATACAGCTAAAGATTTGGATTGGCATTCCAAAATTATTCTAAGCCCTTCTATATAAGTATAAACATACTCAAATGGCAATATAGCAAAAGTGTAACATACCGATCTAAACCTTGACAAAATAGAAACTATGTTCTAAAATAATTTCGCAATAAGTAACCGTTTGGTTACATAAAGGAGACCATGAGACGAGACGTATTTCAAGCTATTGCAGACCCTAACCGTAGAGCGATCCTCTCTTTGCTGGCAAGGCAACGGATGACATTGAACGGTGTTGCCGACAATTTTCGTATCAGTCGTCCTGCCGTTTCGAAACACATCAGGATATTGAAAGAGTGCGGACTGGTGGTTGTCATCCCACAAGGACGCGAGCGATACGTCGAAGCGCGTTTTGATAAGTTGGGTGAAGTCGCCGATTGGATCGAACAGTACCGTCAATTATGGGAAGCGCGGTTCGGTCGATTGGATGACCTTTTAGAAAAAATGAAACAGGAGAAAAAAGATGCCCTCAAAAAATAAAGTGACCGTCACCGCAGAACCCGGCAAGCAGGAGGTGTACATCACCCGCGAGTTCGATGCCCCGCGCGAATTGGTTTATCAGGCGCACATCGACCCGAAGTTGTATGTGCAATGGCTCGGTCCGCATGGATATGAAATGATTCTTGAAGAGTTTGAACCGGTCAATGGTGGCAAGTATCGTTACATTCACAAGGATAAAGATGGAAATGAATATGGTTTTCACGGCACATTCCATGAGATGTCCATCGACAACATGATCCAAACTTTTGAGTTTGAAGGCTATCCCGGACACGTTTCTTTGGATTGTATGACTCTCGAAGAATTGCCCGGCAACCGGACAAAGGCAACGATTCACTCCGTGTTTCAATCTGTCTCTGACCGAGATGGCATGATCCAAAATGGAATGGAAAAGGGCGTTACGGAAGGCTATGAACGTCTCGATGATATTTTGGAAGCGATGTGAGGAGTAAAGTGCCATGACAAACAAAACTACGAATACTCGTACGGTTGTTGCAAATATTTCATTATCCCTGGATGGACGTACTACAGGTCCAGGCGGCGATTACGATATGAGCTGGATCGTCCCACATGCCGTCACTGACGGCACACGAAATAATATGATTGCTGTTACAAGCCTAGCCACGACCGTGCTCTTGGGCAGAAAGAATTATCAAGGTTTCGGAAGCTACTGGCCCTCGGTTGCTGACAATGAGTCTGCTGACCCGCGTGATCGCGCATTCTCCTCGTGGCTAAATTCTGTCGAAAAGGTAGTGTTCTCATCCACGCTAAAGGATGCACCTTGGGAAAACTCCCGCATTGTGAACGCAGATCCGGCAGCAGTCGTTAGAGACTTGCAGAAGCAGACAGGTGGCAACATCATTGTGCTTGCCAGCGGCAGCATTATCAAGCGATTGCTTGAGGCGGATGCTTTGGATTGCCTGAGTATCACTTTTTGCCCTGAGGTAGCTGGTGGCGGTGCCCGCCTTTTCGAGGATGGATTGCCTGCTTCATCCTGGATGTTGCGCCAAAGCAATGCCACAGAAAGCGGTGCGTTGTGCCTGCTTTACGATCGCATCCGTGAGTAGAAGTAACGGATATGGAGCGGTTATTTGACCATCTCGATTTCGATCCGATTGGATTAGAACGCATCCGCGCTGTTGAGGCTCCTGGCGTGACACACCTTGGCTTTCGCATTGTAAAGTAATGATATGTTCAAACAGCCAAATACCCTTTAGAGATTCATAAGGAAAAAAATAATGTCTGAAAGTATAACGATCACATCAGCGAACACAACCTCACTGGTAATCGCGCGTGTAACGATTGGAACATCTGTTGCGGTTCTTGTGTTGCTTGCTATTTTGCACATCCTCAGCCCGGAATTTAACCCTGCCTGGCGCATGGTGAGTGAATATGCAAATGGGAAATATCCAGTGATATTGTCAGTGATGTTCTTTTTATGGGGCGCAGCTTCATGGGCTTTGGCATATATACTTTGGCCGCACCTGCAAACAACCGTTGGAAAAATCGGCTTATTTTTTCTCATTGCAGCGGGAATTGGCGAAGCCATGGCAGCCGTATTTGACATAAATCATAAGCTGCACAGTTTGTCGGCGATGATCGGGATCCCAAGCCTGGCGATTGCTGCCATGTTGATCAGCATAACTCTTGTTCGTACTGAACCGTGGTCCATGGCAAGGACCTCACTATTATGGACGGCGAATCTGACGTGGGTGAGCATCCTTCTTATGGGAATTGCTTTTGCAGTCATGATGGCGACGTATGCTCAGGCTGGCGGTGACGTGTCTGCGAATGCTGAAGTTGTGACGACTTTACCAAAAGGTGTCATTGCATTGGTGGGCTGGGCAAATCGTTTCTTGATCGTTGTATATTGCTCCTGGGTAATGACAGTTGCCTGGCTGGCGATCAAGTTGAACCCATAAAAATTTGGGCTACAATTCAATTTAAATAATCTGTGTTCGTTTATAAGTACAAGGAGTTCTCATGCGAAAACTGATCGTGCATCAATTCATTTCTTTAGATGGTGTCATCCAAGCCCCCGGCGGCGTGGATGAAGATACCGATGGCGGCTTCACCCACGGCGGCTGGACCATTCCCTTTTGGCACGACGACATCGGCATGCGCTTCTCGCAAGCCATGGAAACCGCCGATACCCTTTTGCTCGGGCGCAAAACCTGGAAGACCCACGGCGATGCCTTTGAGCCCTTGCCGCCCGCAGAAAATCCCTTTGGCGATGTCAAAAAATATGTCGTCTCCACCACGCTGAAATCTTCGGCGGCTTGGAGCAACTCCACCATCATCAGCAGCAATGTCGTCGAAGAAGTTCGCAAACTCAAGAACCAACCCGGCAAAAACATTCTTTCGGATGGCAGCAGTGTGTTGATGCATACCCTCATCGAAAATGATCTGGTGGATGAATTCGTCCTGCATGTCTATCCATTGATATTGGGCAACGGCAAGAAATTATTTCCGGATGGCAAGTACGTCAAGCTGAAGTTGATCGAATCCGCGCCTCTTCCTACGGGTGTGCTGTATCAGCGCTACGAGCCTGTTCGTTAGCTGACGGTTGACCAGCCATGAATGCAGACGTATTCCTCAAACGATTAAAGGCGCTGCGTTCGCCTGCGGTGGCGAAATCTCACAGCCATCTTGCATCGAATGAGGACGATGCCATTCTCGGCGTCCGCATGGGACAGGTCTTTGCGCTCGCCAAAGAATTCATGAACATGGAGTTGGACGAAGTCGAGGTGATGCTCGAAAGTCCATTCCATGAAATGCGGGTTGGCGCGGTCAGCATCATGGACTTTCAGGCGCGCAGCAAAAAGACGACTGAGACCCGCCGAAAAGAACTCTTCAACCTTTACCTCAGGCGGCATGACCGCATCAACACCTGGGACTTGGTTGACCGCAGTGCGATCCATGTGGTTGGTAGTTACTTGTTCGAGAAACCGCGCAAGGTTTTGTACAAACTGGCGAAGTCCAAGAAGATGCCTGAGCGCCGCACCGCCATCGTCAGCACCCTGTATTTCATTGGCAAAGGCGATGTGGAGGATGCCTTCAAATTGGCTGAGATCATGCTCCACGACAAAGAGGATCTGATCCACAAAGCCAATGGCTGGGCGCTGCGTTTCGCAGGTGACAAAGACCGAAAAAAGTTGTTGAAATTTTTAGATAAACATGCCGCCGATATGCCGCGCGTCACGTTGCGGTATGCGATTGAAAAATTCGATAAAAAACAACGTGAGCATTATATGAAATTAAAAGATCAGGAATAGCTGCATGAAGAATATTCAGTACCTTGTCTTGCTGCGTGGAATCAATGTTGGTGGAAAGAACATCGTCAAAATGTTGGACTTGAAGTCCAGTTTTGAGGGAATGGGCTTTTCAAATGTCCTTACGTATATTCAAAGTGGCAATGTCTTGTTCGAGTCTGATGAAAAAGACAAAGCAATTTTGACGACCAAAATCGAAAAGGGACTTTCCAAGCGCTTTGATTTCCTGGCGCGGGTTGTGGTTGTTTCGCACAAAGGAACTTGCTGCCATTGTCCACGCTGCGCCGGATGGGTTTGGGAAGGATGACAAGAAGTTTAGATATGACGTCATCTTTTTGAAGGAGCCGCTTACGCCGAAGGAAGCGATGAAAAGCGTGAGTGTCCGAGAAGGCGTGGATACGGCTCATGCGGGCAAACAGGCGCTTTATTTTTCACGTCTCATCAGCCGGGCTGCGCAAAGTCACCTCACTAAAATAATTGGGCGCCGGTCTATCAGAATATGACCATCCGTAATTGGAACACGACCACGAAACTTTTGGCATTGATGGAAGGACAACATGGCTAAGACAAATTTTCAATCGATTGACGAATATATTGCAGCTTGCCCGCCCGAGTCGCAGGCGTATCTAAAACAGATCCGTAAATTGATTCGTACGCTTGTACCGGATGCGAAAGAGAAGATCAGTTATCAGATAGCGGCATTTGAACGGAACGGCAAGAACTTGATCCATTTTGCGGGATGGAAAAAGCATGTGTCGCTGTACCCGGTTCCGGCGGGGAGTGAGGCGTTTGAGCGTCAGATCGCAAAATATGCGGGCGGCAAAGGTACGGTTAAATTTCCGCTTGATGAGCCGCTTCCGCTTAAGTTAATAGAAAGAGTTGTCAAATTACATCTTGCGGTAAACAAGAAGCAAGCAAAAGGAGAATCAAAATGAAAAAGATCACCCCGTTTTTATGGTTCGATACGCAGGCAGAAGAGGCGATGAATTTTTATGTCTCGCTCTTCAAAAATTCAAAGGTGAACAGCGTCTCACGTGGACCGGATGGTAAAGCCTTCACTGTGTCGTTTGTGTTGGATGGACAGGAGTTCATGGGCATGAATGCGGGACCGCAGTTCAAATTCAATGAGGCGGTTTCGATGTCAGTCAATTGTGAAGACCAGACCGAAGTGGATTATTTTTGGAACGCGCTGACTGCGAATGGGGGAGAAGAGTCGATGTGTAGTTGGTGCAAGGATAAGTATGGGTTGTGGTGGCAGATCGTGCCGAAGCAGTTGGGCGAGTTGATGGGTGACCCAGACCCGGAGAAGTCGCAGCGTGTGATGCAGGCGATGCTCAAGATGAAGAAGATTATTGTTGCAGATTTGAAGAATGCCTATGATGGAGTCTAATCATGAGAAAAATTATTGTGCTTGAACATATTTCCATGGATGGTGTCATACAAGCCCCGGGCGGTCCGGAGGAAGATACCAGCGACAGCTTCGCGTATGGCGGGTGGATAGCGCCATATTCCGATGCGACTCTTGGAACTGCCTTGAGAAAGCAAATGAACTCACCGTTCGACCTGTTGGTTGGGCGTAAAACATTTGAAATTTGGGAGCCGTACTGGCCGCAACATGCGGACATATGGCCGGGCGTCAACACGGCGACCAAATACGTTGCTTCAAACACCAGAACATCCAGCCAATGGCAGCCATCTGTGTTTTTGAATGGGGATATTGCAGAAAAAGTCGCCAAAATCAAGCAGCAGGAAGGTCCAGATTTGCATGTGTGGGGAAGCGGCAATCTCATTCAGACGCTTATCAAGCATGACCTGGTCGATGTGTTCTGGCTGATGATATATCCGCTAACGTTGGGCAGTGGCAAACGGCTATTTGCTGATGGCACGATTCCTGCGGCATTCAAGGTGACGGAAAGCATAGTTACCCCGAGTGGGGTCATTGTTGTGAATTACGAGCATGCAGGCGCAATCAAAACTGGAAGCTGATGGGCAAAACTATGGATGTTTTTGAACTTTTTTACGCTCATCATCCCATAGCTTGGCAAATCGTTCAAAAGCATCAGCAATGATTTCCAATTCGCTTTCAGAATAACTTGAGATCAATTCGTCTTGTGCCGTTCGCGCTGACGTGAACCATGATGCAGCTTTTTCGGCACTTGATTGTGCAGGAGCGATCAAAGTCCCGCGGCGGTCATTGGGATTGGGTCGGCGTTCAATTAAACCAGCCTTTTCGAGCCGGTCGAGCATGGCGGTTGTTGCACCCGAAGTGAGACCTGTAAATCTGGAAAGTTCAGACGGCGTGGCAATGCCTTTTTGAAATAGAAGCCTGAGACATTCCATGTCGGTTACGTTGAGTCCTGCCCATTCGCTCATGGCGTTGCGGAACAGCGTCAAATTAACGCCATAATCCCTGACTGCCATGAGGGCTCGTTTTTTCAAATCTGTCTTTGTTGGTTTCATCATAGAAATATACCCTTGACACTGTCTTTATTTTGAAGTATCTTTATTATAAAGATAAATTGGTTTCTATGCAAGGTGTCAAAACAACCAAATTCAGATAAGGAGATTTTTATGAGCCCCAAAACCGATACGAAAAAGTCCGCCAAGACAACTGATGCAGGATTTACAGCCGACGAAAAAGCCGCGATGAAGGCTCGCGCCCAAGAGTTGAAGGCAGAAGCACGTGCAGGCAAGGACAGGGCAGAAGGTGAAAAAGCCATTCTTGCTGCGATTGCCGGAATGAAAGACCCAACCGATCGCTCGATGGGGAAGCGGATCCATGAGATCGTCACCGTCGCTGCGCCGAGCCTGATGCCGAAGACTTGGTATGGCATGCCTGCCTATGCCAATGAGGAAGGCAAGGTCATCTGTTTCTTTCAGGCGGCGAGCAAGTTTGGTGTGCGCTACGCAACCTTCGGCTTTCAACCCGATGCGAAACTGGACGAAGGCAATATGTGGGCAGCCGCTTTCGCGTTGATCAAGTTGACAGCCTCCGAAGAGGCAAAGATCATTGCGCTCGTTAAAAAATCGGTGAGTTAAGAGCCTTGACTCGCTAGAATAAATGTTCTAAAATATTGTCACCTTTATCCTGGGTGGGTGAAAGCTTGGCTTTTGCCCACCCAATGCGTTAACCATTCGGCAGAGATTTCAGAGGAGAGACCATGCCCCAGGAATATATTGAGATTCGCGGAGCACGAGAGAATAATTTAAAGAATGTCTCGTTACGCATCCCCAAACGAAAAATAACCATCTTTACTGGCGTATCAGGCTCGGGGAAATCGTCCATCGTGTTCGATACGATCGCGACCGAATCACAACGCCTGCTCAACGAAAACTTCAGCATGTTCGTGCGGAATTTCCTGCCGAAGTATTCCCAACCCGAAGCGGACTCCATCGAGAACTTGAGCATGTCCATTGTGGTGGATCAGAAGCGGATGGGCGGCGGCTCCCACTCGACCGTGGGCACGATCACCGACATCAACACGATCCTACGCATGATGTTTTCGCGCATCGGACAACCCCACGTGGGACCCACCAACGTATTCGGCTTTAACGACCCGCAAGGGATGTGCCCGAACTGCAACGGACTCGGTCGCAAGCTGGATGTGGACATGGACAAGTTCCTGGACAAATCCAAATCGCTGAACGAGGGCGCTATTTTGTTTCCAGAATACAATGTGGATAGTTGGGGCTGGAGTAATGTAATCAATACGGGTTTATTCGACCCGGATAAGAAAATATCCAAATACACCCAGAAGGAACTGAACGACCTTTTATATAGCGAACCCATCAAGGTCAAGACCAAGATGGGGGCAAAAGATTTCAACCTGACCTATGAAGGCATTATCAACCGTTTTACCAACAAGTACATCAAGCAGGATCTAAAAACCAAGTCCGAGCGGACTCAAAAATCGATCGAGCCTTTCATGACGATGGGACCCTGTTCCGAATGCAATGGCGCGCGGTTGAGCAAGACCATTCTGAAATGCAAGATCAATGGGTACAACATCGCCGACCTGACGAGCATGGAAATCCCTGAATTGATCGAAGCCGTGAAAAAGATCAAAGTGCCCGCCGCCGAGCCGATCGTCAAAGCGCTTGTGGAGCGTTTGCAGAACCTCGTGGATATTGGTTTGGAATACCTCAGTCTCAGCCGTGAGACAGATACGTTATCAGGCGGAGAATCTCAACGCGTAAAAGTCGTCAAACACCTCGGCAGCAGTCTGAGCGATGTGATCTATATTTTCGATGAGCCGAGCGTGGGGTTGCATCCACGTGACGTGCATCGCATGAATGAGTTGTTGCAGAAACTACGTGACAAGGGCAACACCGTCATCGTGGTGGAGCATGACCCGGATGTGATCAAAGTGGCAGACCATGTCGTGGATGTGGGTCCGCTTGCGGGTCCGCATGGAGGCGAGATCGTCTACGAAGGCAGTTATGCAAACCTGCTCAAGGCGAACACGCTCACGGGCAAACACATGCAGCAATCCGTGCCGATCAAAGATTCGTTCCGCACGCCGACAGGCAAACTGCCGATCAAGAATGCGAAGGTCAACAATTTGCAAAATGTCAGCGTGGACATTCCCACTGGCGTGTTAACTGTGATCACAGGCGTGGCAGGTTCCGGGAAAAGTTCGCTTATCAACGAGGTCTTCCAGCACCAGCATCCCGATGCGATCGTGATCGACCAATCGGCGGTAGGAGTCAATAGTCGCTCCAATCCTGCCACATACACGGGCATTCTGGATGATGTCCGCAAGGCGTTTGCATCGGCGAACAAGGTGCAGGCTTCGTTGTTCAGTTTCAACTCGAAGGGCGCGTGCGAAAACTGTCAGGGACTGGGCGTGATCTATACCGAGTTGTCATTTTTCGATAGTGTGAAATCGCCCTGCGAAGTGTGCGAAGGCAGGCGCTTCAAAGACGAAGTGTTGGAATATAAACTGAACGGAAAAAATATTTCAGAAGTCTTGTCCATGAATGTTGAACAAGCGCTGGAGTATTTTGAGCTTCCAGAAGTGAAGAAAAAATTACAAGCCATGAGCGATGTGGGCTTGGATTATCTCGGACTCGGTCAGCCATTGAGCACGCTTTCGGGTGGTGAATGTCAGCGCATCAAACTTGCCAGCGAACTGCACAAAAAAGGAAGCATTTACATCATGGACGAACCGACCACAGGCTTGCACATGTCTGATATCGGTCATCTCATGCAAGTCATCAATCGTCTCGTGGATACTGGCAATACCGTTGTGGTCATTGAGCACAATTTGCACGTCATCAAGAACGCCGATTGGATCATCGACATGGGACCCGAAGGCGGCAGCAAAGGCGGGCAGGTCATGTTCGAAGGCACGCCCAAAGAGTTGTTGAAAGCGAAGCAATCGCTTACCAGTGCATATTTGAAAAATTAACTTCCTGTGTAAAACGTCCCGAAGGATTCGTGAATCAATTTTGTTTTACCCTCAAACCTTCGGGACGGTATGAATAACCGTTCGACCTGTAGAGAATTTGGAGACTTTAATAATATGACGGCACAAAAAATACTCCCCCCCTCTGTTTCAGAATTGAGAGCACTATTCAACGGCAAGGTCATCGCACCCGATGACCCGCGTTATGAAGAAGCGCGCACACCCTTTTATGGCGGCATGGATAAACATCCCGCAGCCATTGTCCGCGCGGCAGATGCGGGCGATGTATCGCGTCTGGTTTCATTGGCACGCGAACATGGCTTTGAACTCGCCGTTCGCAGCGGCGGTCACAGCAATGCGGGTCACTGCACCAGCGATGGCGGCATTGTGCTCGACCTCTCCACAATGAAAAAATTGGAGATCGATCACGAGAATCAAACCGCCTGGGTTGAATCGGGAATGACCGCAGGCGAATATACAGCCGAAGTCGGCGCGCATGGATTTGTCACCGGCTTTGGTGATACCGGCTCGGTCGGTTTGGGCGGCATCACGCTTGGCGGCGGCGTTGGTTATCTCGTCCGCAAATATGGGCTGACCATTGATAACCTGCTCGCCGCAGAAGTGGTCACAGCCGATGGGCAATTACTTCACGTGGATGAAAATTCTCACGCCGATCTCTTCTGGGCGATCCGCGGCGGAGGCGGCAATTTTGGCGTGGCAACTCGTTTTAAATTTAAACTTCACAAACTGGATAAAGGCTACGGCGGGATGTTAGTCCTGCCTGCCACAGCGGACGCCATCGCCTCTTTCTTAGCCGAAGCTGATTCTGCTCCCGATGAACTTTCCACCATCTTGACCGTGATGCCCGCCCCCCCCATGCCTTTCCTTTCAGAAGATATACATGGCAAATTGATCTTGTTTGTGATGATGTTCTACGCCGGTGACGCAGAAGCAGGGGAACAGGTCATCTCCAAGTTCCGTGCCATTGCCACACCTCATGCAGACATGTTGCACCCGATGGATTACTCAGAACTGTTCCCACCCGAAGAAGGCGGCTATCATCCCATGGCAGCGGGGCGCACCATGTTCCTCGATCATGTGGATAGTTCTGTAGCTCAGTTCATCCTTGATACCTTAGCCAAGTCCACGGCTATGATGGCGGTGACTCAACTGCGTGTGCTCGGCGGCGCGATGGCGCGTGTCCCTGCAGATGCGACTGCGTTTGCCCATCGTGAATCCAAGATCATGGTAAACCTTGCAGCGTTATACACCAACCCTGAAGAGAAAGACCATCACGAAGCCTGGATTTCCAAATACGAAAAGAACTTACGTCAAAGCGACAAAGGCGCATACGTCAACTTCCTTGGTGAGGTGGATAAAAAACAAGTCCGCGCGGCATACCCTGGCGATACGTGGAAAAGACTCGGCGAGATCAAGAAGAAATACGACCCGACGAATCTGTTCCATTTGAATCAGAATATTCCGCCGAAAGAGTGAGTGTGTTCAAAAGCACTCCGTTGGTCGAGTAGCCCTGCATGCTCTTTGCGGGACGTATCGAGACCAACACGATATAAAAATACTCTTGGTATAAAAACTTTACTGGTTATTGGTGGTTTCGATACGTGGCGTCAACAAACGACGCCACTACTCAACCACCGAGTACACTTAATAGGAACCCACATGAAAACCTTTTATCAAATATTAGCGAATACGGTTTTAGCCAACGTCACGAATATGACGGTTTGGTTTGCGATGATATTTTTTATTTACCTTGAAACCAAATCCGTCACTGCCACTTCGATCGTTTCAGGGATTTATCTTGTCATGACGGCTAGCTTAGGCATTTGGTTTGGCAGCTTGGTTGACCATAACAAGAAAAAGAATGTCATGATCCTTTCAGGCGTGATTTCTTTAATCATTTATATAATTGGTTTTGTACTTTATATAAGCACGCCTGCCGAAACATGGAAAGACCCAACCAGTGTTACGTTGTGGATTCTTAACGTACTTCTTTTGGTTGGTGTCATTGCAGGTAACATCCGTTCGATCGCCGTGCCAACTTTGGTGACGATTTTGATTCCTGAAGAGGAGCGTGCCAAAGCCAACGGTCTCACTGGCACTGCCTTTGGCATCGCTTTCTTGATCTGCTCCGCAATCAGTGGTTTGTTAGTTGGAGCGGGCGGCATGTATTATGTTTTGATCCTTGGAATCACGATGATGATGCTTTCGATTCTTCATATATGGTTTGTAGAGATCCCAGAAAAAGAAATCGTGCATCTTGAACATCAACCCAAAGTAGATCTGCGCGGTACATTTGCCGTGGTCGCGGCGATTCCCGGCTTGATGGCATTGATCCTTTTCGCCACCATCAACAACTTTTTGGGCGGCTCTTTCATGGGTCTCATGGATGCCTATGGGTTATCCCTCGTTTCGGTTGAAACATGGGGCTTGCTCTTTGCCGTGATCAGTTGCGGATTTATTGTGGGTGGCTTGTTCATTTCAAAATATGGCTTGGGTAAAAATCCGCTGGTGGCCATGTTCGCCGCCAATATCGTGATTTGGATCATCTCGGCTGTCTTTACCATTCAACCGTCCATCATTTTGCTTTCGGTGGGTATGTTCATTTATATCAGCGTTGTGCCGTTCATCGAGGCAGCCGAGCAGACGATCCTCCAAAAAGTTGTCCCACAGGAAAGACAGGGACGGGTCTTCGGATTTGCTCACAGCGTGGAACAATCCGCCTCGCCTCTGACGACGTTTTTGATTGGTCCCATTGCTGAGACCTTTTTCATCCCGTTTATGACGACCGGCGCAGGCGTTGGTCTCATTGGCAGTTGGTTCGGCACCGGACCCGCTAGAGGTATTGCTCTGGTGTTCACCGTTACGGGTATTATTGGGCTGATCCTGACCGTCATCGCGATGAACACAAAATATTACAAATTGCTTTCCGATAGATATATGAACGATGTACCTGAGACCTTGCCTGAAGGCGAGTTGGCATAAGGAGTATGGATGGCAAATTCTAATTTTCCCAAGATCGGTTCACCCGCTACACGTGCTTTGGAAGCGGCGGGTTATACAAATCTTAAGCAGTTGACCAAGGTCACGGAAGCGGAACTTGCTCAACTGCATGGAATGGGACCCAAAGCCCTCACCATTCTGCGCGAGACGTTGAAGGCGGATGGTTTGTCTTTCAAACATGGGCAGGCAGGGGAGAAGCTGAAGAAGAAAGGCTCACCCGTCAGCCGCACGGATAAGGTGGATGAATTCATCGAGAATCTCAGTCACCCGCTCAAGGCGGAGGTGGAGGCGGTGCGGTCCATCATCAAGGGTGTGAATAAAGACATCGCAGAAGAAATTAAATGGAAAGCACCATCCTTCAATTATAAAGGTGAGTATCTAGTGACCTTTAACTTGTGGGAGACGGAACGAATCCATTTGGTGTTTCATAATCCACACATCGCCAAGGTCAAGAGTAAATTGCTGGAAGGTAATTACGAGAACAGGCGCATGGCTTATTTTGCTGACATGAAAGATATTAAGGCGAAACAACCTTTGCTCGAAAAAGCCTTGAAAGATTTGATCAAGTTGCAAAAATAGGAGAATGTATAAAATGGCATTGACTCCCTCGCAAGAGATCGACAAATTTATCAAGGAACTCACAGACTGGCGTGGAAAGTGGATCGCAAAATTTCGCGAACTGATTTTGAAAATCGCGCCCGAAGTCACTGAAGAATGGAAATGGGGCGTTCCCGTTTGGGCGTATAAAGGCAATGTGGTTGCCAGTGGGGTTTTCAAAGATCATATAAAGTTAAACTTTTTCAAAGGTGCTTCTTTGCCCGACCCGAAAAGTCTTTTTAATGCGGGCCTTGAAGCCAAGGCAACACGCGCGATTGATATTGGAGAGAACGATAAGGTTGATGAAAAGGCTTTGAAAGAATTGATACGCGCTGCCGTGGATTTCAATACGGCTGGTAGTAAGAAAAAATAAACAGGAGAACCTCATGACCTATCAAGCTTATCTCGATACCATTAAAGCCAAAACAGGGAAGACTCCCGACGACTTTCGTAAACTAGCCGAAAAAAAAGGGCTGACCAAATATCCTGAGCTCATGATCTGGCTCAAATCGGAGTTCGAATTGGGACACGGTCACGCCAATGTGATTGCACATGAGATTGTGAATGCGGATGCCCCCAAGGTTTCGAAGGATGAAGCGATTGCCAAATTATTCGCAGGCAAAAAAGAAAATTGGCGCGGCGTTTATGATGTTCTTGCTGCGAAAATTACCAAGTTCGGGTCGGATGTTTCTGTGGGGACTACCAGCACCTACATCAGCTTGCTGCGCAACGGTAAAAAATTTGGCATTGTCATGCCATCTTCCGCCGAGCGGTTGGACGTTGGCATAAAATTCAAAGGCGTTGCGCCAACAGCGAGGCTCGAAGCTTCTGGAACATGGCACAACATGGTTACGCATCGCGTGCGTATCACGGATCCAAAGCAAATAGATAAAGAACTGCTTGCATGGTTGAAGCAGGCGTATGATGCCGCATAAAAGAAACACAAGATTGGACTTTAGACTAAAAGGAGTAGACAATGAGCGGAGTACGAGTGTTGGTCGGCACCCACAAGGGCGCATTTATTTTGGAATCGGATTCAAAGCGCAAGCGCTGGAATGTCAACGGCCCATATTTTGCAGGCTGGGAGATTTACCACATGAACGGGTCGCCCGCCGATCCCAACCGGCTGTATGCGTCACAGTCCACCGGCTGGTTTGGGCAATTGATTCAGCGATCCAACGACGGCGGCAAAACATGGGAACCTGTTGGCAATAATTTTGCCTACGAAGGAATTCCTGGCACACATCTTTGGTACGACGGCACGCAGCATCCCTGGGAGTTCAAGCGCGTATGGCGTCTCGAGCCATCCCTTACAGATCCGGACACGGTCTACGCGGGCGTGGAAGATGCCGCCCTGTTCCGCTCGACGGATGGCGGGCAGACGTGGCAGGAGCTTGCCGGACTCCGCGAGGTAAAAGGAAATCTCTGGCAGCCCGGTGCAGGTGGGATGTGCCTGCACACAATCCTTTTGGACCCGGCGGATTCCCGGCGAATCTTCATTGCCATCTCAGCTGCGGGTGCATTCCGCACCGATGATGGCGGTCAGTCCTGGAGACCGATCAACCAGGGACTCAACTCTGGGGCAGAGCTTCCTGATGCAACAGCGGAAGTTGGACACTGCGTTCACAACATTGCAATGCATCCTTCGCGTCCGGATGTTTTGTTCATGCAAAAACATTGGGATGTGATGCGCAGTGATAACGCGGGCGCCTCATGGAACGAGGTGAGCGGCAACCTGCCGAGCGATTTTGGATTTCCTATCGCAGTACATGCGCACGAGCCGGAAACCATTTACGTTGTCCCGATCAAGAGTGACTCCGAGCATTTTCCGCCCGATGGCAAACTGCGCGTATATCGCAGTCGTACCGGTGGAAACGAGTGGGAGGCGCTGACGAAAGGACTTCCGCAAAGCGATTGCTATGTCAACATTTTACGCAGCGCGATGGCCGTGGACACGCTTGATTCGTGCGGCGTGTACTTTGGCACGACGGGCGGGCAGGTATATGCGTCGGCCGATTCAGGCGATAGTTGGACGCCGATTGCCAGCAATCTCCCAGCCGTCCTGTCGGTTGAAGTCCAGACCCTGCCATGATCCGTGTTGTGCTCCCGCATCACTTGCGGACATTAGCCCAGGTTGGCAAGGAGATTGAAGTTCAGGTGGAAGGGGCTGCAACGCTAGCCTCGCTGCTGGGAGCGCTTGAGGCGCAATACCCAGTACTGCGTGGAACGATCCGCGACTACGGAACATTGGAGCGGCGTCCCTTCATCCGATTCTTTGCCTGCGGGCTGGATTTGTCTCTTGAGCCGCCAAACACTCCGCTTCCACACGAAGTTGTCTCAGGCGTTGAGTCTTTTCGGATTGTGGGAGCCATGGCTGGCGGCTAGGCGGTTCTGTAAATTTTGGAGAGGCTCATGGATAAAATTACACAAACGAATTTGGATTCCTTGTTTTCTGAAGACCGCGAATTGCAAAACAAGGCATATTCCTTTTTGATGGAGGAGACCGAAAAGCCAGTGGATTGGGCATATGAGGTGTGGGACAAACTGCTTGGCGGGCTGAAGCACAAGGACAATCATGTCCGCGCCATTGCCTCGCAACTGCTGGCGAATCTTGCAAAGAGCGACTCCGACGGAAGGATGTTCAAGGATTTCGACAGATTGCTGGCGGTTACGATGGATGAACGATTCGTCACCGCCCGGCACTGCCTCCAGTCCATTTGGAAGGTGGGGCTGGCCGGGAAGAAGCAACAGCAGATGGTGGTAGATGGATTGGGAAAACGGTTTGAAGAATGCGCAACCGAAAAGAACTGCACCCTGATTCGCTATGACATCATTGTGGATTTGCAAAACCTGTATCATGTCAGCAGGGATGAGGCGATCAAGGAAAAGGCGCTGGAATTGATCGAGTTGGAAGACGATGAGAAATATAAGAAGAAATATGCGGGAGTGTGGAAAAAATGAAAATACACCTTGTTGACGGGACATATGAACTTTTCCGCGCCCACTTCGGCGCGCCGCCGAAGAAATCTCTTAGCGGACAGGAAGTTGGCGCAACGCTTGGACTTTTGCGAAGCATGATGCTGTTGTTAAACGATCCCGAAGTGACGCATGTTGCAGTTGCGTTCGACCATGTGATCGAGTCATTCCGCAATAAGATGTACAGCGGCTATAAATCGAGTGAAGGTGTAGATCCGGTTATTTTGAATCAATTCCCAGTGGCTGAGGCGGCGATCAAAGCCTTGGGATTGGTGACCTGGCCCATGGTCAAGTTTGAAGCGGATGATGCCATCGCCTCAGCAGTGGAGAAGTTCAAGAAGGTCAAGTCGGTGGAGCAGATCGTGATTTGTTCCGTTGATAAAGATTTGACTCAAATGGTGGATGGCGACCGCATTATCTGTTGGGACAGGCGCCGCGAAATCACCCTAAACGAAAAGGGTGTGACTGAGAAATTTGGCGTGGGGCCAGAGTCTATCCCCGATTTTCTTGCATTGGTCGGCGACTCCGCCGATGGCTACCCCGGCATTCAGGGCTGGGGTGAGAAGTCCACTTCGACGGTGCTGGCGAAGTATAGGCATATCGAGGCGATTCCCGATGACCCGAACAAACTTGGTTTGGGTCTGGGTCGTGCTGCGACGCTTCTTGAAAATCTAAAAACGAATTATAAAGATGCTTTATTGTTCAGAGAGTTATCCACCCTGCGGACAGATGTTCCGCTCAAGGAAAACCTCACGGACTTGAAGTGGCAGGGAGCGTATCCGCGCTTGAGGAAGGTTTGCAAGGAATTGCGGAGTGAAAGTGTTGTAGATAGGGTGACGATGTGGCGCTGAACATTTTAGCTGTTAAAGGAGATAACCATGAAAAAAACTGAACTCTTGAGCTGGTTGAGGGAAGAACATCAGCACTGGGAAGAATTTCTCGACCATATCAGCACTGGGCGCATGGAGTTACCTGGCGTGAATGGAGATTGGTCGATGAAAGATATGGTCGCTCACCTGACCTGCTATCAGCCTTGGGTTACCGCCCGCATACAGGCTGCGGCTCATGGCGCTCCGGAACCGCTCCCGCCCTGGCCCGCGCAGTTAAAAACCGATGATGAGATCAATGCGTGGATATATGAATCCAATCATGATCGTTCGGTGAGCGAAGTTCTGAATGACTCCCGTCGAGTATTTCAGCAGTTTTTCGCCGTCATCGAAGAACTGCCTGAGGATGTCCGTATCGAGGAACTGCAGCACGGGGAACGCGTGTTTTACCTTGTGTGGCTGGGCGATCAACGCTACCCTGTTGGCGAAATTTTTGACCATTTTCATGATGACCATGAGTCGGATATACGCGCATGGTTGGCAGGTGTGGAAAACCAATAAAATAAGAAATCTATGCTGACTATAGACATCGAAATATCACGTCGTTTTATTCTCGGCAAACAAGGTCTGTGGCCCGGGCGGCGCTGGCGCGGACTGAAAGGCACCGAGCAAGCCATGCGCACCATGGAATATCTGCAGCTTGATCCTTTGCAGATCATTGCACGCAGCCAGGATATTTCCTTGTATAGCCGTGTGGCAGGGTATAAGCCGGAGTTGTGGCAAAATGCGGCGTACAAACAACGCAAGTTTTTCGATTGGGGCGGCTGGCTGGCGGCACGTCCCATGGATGAATTGCCGTACTGGCGTGTGGTCATGCACCGCGAACGAGATGGCGGGTATGGCGACTCTCGCATCCGCCAAATTGCGGAAGAACACGCAAAAGCTATTGTTGAAGTACGTGCTATTTTGAAGGAACGAGGCACTATCAGCAATCGTGATTTTGAAAAAGCAGATCGCAAACAGATACAAAGTTACCGCGGACGAAAAGACAGTGCTCTGGCCTTATATTATTTGTGGCGTATCGGCGAAGTGATGACGCATCACCGTGAACGCTTTGAGCGGGTATATGCTCTGACGGAGAATGTTGCGCCTGAAGCATTGATTCACGAAAAGACGCAGGAGGAAACAGACCGTTTTCTCGTAAAGAAAGAAATCAGCTTTGGCGGCATCACACGTATTCAACGCACAGGCGATTCGTATGGACGTGGCGAGCCAGACCGGGCGGCAAAGAAACTTCTTGAAACCATGTTGGCAGATGGTGAAATCATCGAAGTTAAAGTAGATGGCTGGAAGGCGATTCAATATGCGTTGGCAGAAGATGCAAAGATCTTATCCGATTTGAGTGCTGGGCGAACTCCCAAGGCATGGAAAGTTTTGGATACGACCACGACTGAAGAAGCCGTTTTTCTTGCTCCTTTGGATCATGTGAGTGCGCGCGGGCGTGCCAAAGAGTTGTTTAGGTTTGATTATGTGTGGGAAGTGTATAAGCCGCAACATCAACGCAAGTTTGGCTATTATGTTTTACCGGTCTTGTGGGGAGATCGTCTTGTCGCTCGTTTCGACAGCAAATTGGATCGAACCACCAACACATTTATCATCCTTGGCTTTTGGCTGGAGGATAAAGCGCTCGGCAAGAATGAAGCATTTGCCGAAGCCCTCGCGCGTGGATTTGCCCGCTTTGTCAATTTCCTCGGTGCTGAGACGATGAATGTGAAAGCGATCCAACAACCGCTCTTGCGCCGAACGGCAGCTTCATTTATCCAGCTTGAACATTGAGATTTTCCCGCCTTCATCGTGAAGCGCAAATCCATTTTTTTCAAGTACACGCTTTGATGCAAGATTATGATTTGCCACTTCTGCAAACAGCGGGCGGACTTTTACTTCAATCAGGAATTCCTGCAATGCAGATGTAGCGATCCCTCTACCCCATAGCTGGTTGCTGATCCAATAGCCGACTCGCTGCTCGAACTTTCCCTCTTTCCAGCACAAAATGTGACCCGCGACCTTCTCTTTATAGACGATGGTTCGCGCGGTCACATTTTTATTTTTCATTATGCCTTCCCAGTGCCGCATGAACTCGCCGCGGTCTTTTGACGGGTAGGCAGATAGTACAACGGCTTCGAGGTCAAGCTGCTGCTGGAACAGGATAGGCAGATCTGATTCTGTTACTGGGCGGAGGACAATGTTGGGCATTTTTAATAAAGGAGTGATGATCTTTATTCTGCATTCATCATTCTAACTTCTGCAATTACGAAAGCGCTTGATCCAAGTCCCAGAGGATATCTTCGATATCTTCCAAACCAATCGAAAGGCGAATGAAGTCGGGGCTGACGCCTGCGGCGGTTTGCTCTTCATCGGAAAGCTGGCTGTGTGTGGTGCTGGCGGGGTGAATTGCCAGTGAGCGCGTATCGCCGATGTTGGCGACGTGGCTGAAGAGTTGCAGGTTGTCGATGAATTTCGCACCCGCTTCTCTACCGCCTTGGACGCCGAATCCCAAGACCGCACCTGTGCCTTTCGGTAAATATTTTTTCGCGTGTTCATGGTCGGGGTGACTGGGGAGACCTGCATACGAAACCCATTTGACGTTTGAATGATTTTCCAAAAACTCTGCGGCACGCTGTGCGTTTTGCACATGACGTTCCATGCGCAGGGATAAAGTTTCGAGCCCCTGAATGAGGAACCAGGAGGCGATAGGTTGCTGGGTGGTGCCGAGGTCGCGCAGGATTCCTGCACGCGCCTTGGAAATAAATGCGAGCGGCCCGAAATCGTCAGAGTAGACAACTTGATGGTAAGCAGGATCAGGCTCGGTGAAGTTTTTGAAGCGTCCGCTTTTCGTCCAGTTGAATTTGCCGCTGTCTACGATAATCCCGCCTAAGGTGGTTCCATGTCCCCCGATGAATTTGGTTGTGGAGTGGGTGACAATATCTGCGCCCCATTCGAAGGGCCGACAGAGGTATGGTGTGGCAAAGGTGTTGTCGATCATCAGCGGGATGCCATGTTCGTGCGCGATCTTTGCGACTTCGTCGAAGGGGAAGATATTGCCAAGCGGGTTGCTAATGGTTTCGCCGTAAATAATTTTTGTGTTGGGCTGAATAGCGCGGCGGAAGTTTTCTGGGTCGCTGGGGTCAACGAGAGTGACGGTGATGCCGAGTTTTGGAAACGTGTATTTGAATTGCGTGACCGTCCCGCCATAAAGTGTGGATGTAGAAACGATGTGGTCGCCCGCTTGGCAAATGGTGAGGATGGCTGTGGCCTGCGCGGCGTGACCCGAGCCGACTTCCAACGCTCCGACTCCGCCCTCGAGGCTGGCGACTCTTTTCTCAAAGACGTTGCTCGTCGGGTTCGAGATGCGCGTATAAATGTTGCCGCTTTCTTGAAGAGCGAAGAGTCTTGCAGCTCTGTCTGTACTTTGCAGGTCGTACGCGGTGGTTTGATAAATGGGGACAGCGCGGCTTCCCGTAGTTGGGTCGGGAGTGTAGCCTTCGTGCAGTTGACGGGTGTTGAAACCATATTTGCGGGGTATGCTCATGGATAAAGTCCTTCTAATAAAACAGGAGTCATGCTTTCTATTCAATGACTCCTGTGATGCTTTCCCTATGAATTTGTCTTTGTTATTTTTTGCGGAATGTCGTTCGGGTCGAACGCTGTGGCCTGGTAGACGTAATAGTTCAACCAGTTTGAATATAACAGATTGGCATGTCCACGCCAGCGGACGTTGGGCGGCTGGGTGGGGTCATTCTTTGGATAATAATTTTGCGGGACGTGAATGGGAAGTCCCTTGTTGATGTCGCGGTCATATTCACCTTTGAGGGTGAGGGGATCATATTCCGAATGACCTGTGATGAAGAGATGGCGTCCATCTTTGGAGCCGACAATATACACGCCAGCTTCGTCTGATTCTGCGAGCAGTTGTAACTCGTCCACCTTCTCTACATCTTCGCGGCGGATCTCGGTGTGGCGGGAATGCGGGGCGAGGAAAATGTCATCGAATCCGCGCAGCAGGTTCTCGGTCGAAGAAAGGATGCGATGCTCATAGACGCCGAACATCTTGTGGGGCAGGTCATATTTGGGGATGCCATATTTATGAAAGAGCGCGGCTTGCGCTCCCCAGCAAATATAAAAATTGGATTCGACATTCGTCTCTGCCCAATCTAGTATTTGGGTGAGTTCATTCCAGTAATCCACTTCCTCGAAGGGCAGTTGCTCTACAGGCGCGCCTGTGATGATGAGGCCGTCATACTTTTCATTTTTGACTTCATCGAATGTGACGTAATGTTCCAGCAAATGATCTGCATCCGTATTTTTGGATTCGTGCGTGGCGGTATGCAGAAGCGTGATCTCCACTTGCAGCGCAGAGTTGGAAAGCAATCGCAAAATTTGTGTTTCGGTTGCGATCTTGGTGGGCATGAGATTCAGGATCGCCACGCGCAGGGCGCGGATGTCCTGATGCGCGGCACGATCTTCATCCATGATGAAGATGTTTTCTTTTTCAAGAGTGCTTCGAGCGGGAAGGGTGGAAGGAATTTTTACGGGCATGGGTTTTTCAAATGATGAATGTTGAATGCGGAATGATGAATATTAGGCAGAACGATTCTTTTTGGTTGTCTTGGCAGATGCCACGAAGATGGCTGTTAGTTCATTGGTTTCTTTTTGCAGGTCGGTAAGTTTTTCTGCTGTCATGATACTACTCTCTGCAAGAAGTTCGAGCCAATATCCAGTTTCATCCAATTCTTGCAAGCCGCCTTCTATTTTGCTGATGAAATCAGCAGGAGACTTGGCACGACACGCTTCCCGATAATGCGCACCTACGGAAGTTCCACTGCGCAAAATTTGTTTTCCGATCACCTGTGCTTCGCCGCTTTTGGGTAAGGCTTGATACAGCCTGATAATTCGTAAAGCAAAAGCTTTCGTGCGATTCTTGAGATCGGTCGGGTTTTGTGGCATGACAATCTCCTGCTAATTCATCATTCATCAATCTGCATTCATCATTACGAGAGCGCCTGCTCCAGATCCCACTTGATGTCTTCGAAGTCTTCGAGACCAATGCTCAAGCGGATGAAATCGGGGCTGACGCCAGCGGTGATCTGTTGCTCATCACTGAGCTGGCTGTGGGTGGTGGTGGCGGGGTGAATGGCGAGACTGCGCGCATCACCAACATTGGCAAGGTGGCTGAACAGCTGCAGGCTTTCGATGAATTTCTTGCCAGCTTCCGCACCGCCTTTGATGCCAAATCCAAGGATCGCACCTGCGCCTTTGGGTAAATATTTTTTCGCGCGAGCGTAATCGGGGTGACTCTTGAGACCAGGGTACTTGACCCAGCTAACTTTGGGGTGAGCTTCAAGATATTCGGCAACGGCTTGCGTATTCTGCACGTGACGGTCAATGCGCAGATTAAGAGTTTCGAGTCCAAGCAAGGTTTGCCATGAGTTGAACGGAGATTGGCAGGCGCCGATGTCACGCAATACTTGCACACGAGCTTTGATCGCAAACGGAGGAAGTCCAGCGGCAGCGATGGAGGAATACACCAGTCCGTGATACGAAGGATCGGGCGTGTTGAAATTCTCGAACTTGCCGTTGCTCCAATCGTAATTGCCGCCGTCCACGATGATGCCGCCGATGGATGTGCCGTTGCCTGTGATGAACTTGGTGGTCGAGTGGGTGATCACGTGCGCACCCCATTCAAACGGGCGGAAGAGATACGGTGTGGCAAAAGTGTTGTCGATGAACAAGATCAGTTTGTGCTTGTTCGCGATCTCGGATACTTCTTCAAACGGGAAGACGGAAATATCGGGATTGCCGAGAGTCTCACCGTAAATGATTTTCGTGTTCGGCTGAATGGCCGCTTCAAAATTCTTCGGGTCGCTTGGGTCAACAAAAGTGACATTGATTCCCAGCTTGGGCAGGGTGTAGGCGAACTGATTGTACGTGCCGCCATACAAACGCGATGACGAAACGATATGGTCGCCAGCGCTGCACAAAGTAAAAATTGCCTGTGCCTGCGCCGCATGTCCAGAGCTTGCGGCCAGAGCGGCAACGCCGCCTTCGAGTGCTGCAATGCGCTGTTCAAGCACATCTGTGGTCGGGTTCATCAAGCGGGTGTAGATATTTCCCAGCTCTTTGAGCGCGAACAAATTCGCGGCGTGTTCAGTGTTCTTGAACTGATAGCTCGTTGTTTGATACAACGGCACGGCGCGGCTCCCCGTGGTGGCATCGGGGGAATAGCCTGCATGAAGCTGGCGGGTTGCGAAACCTAACTTGCGATCTTTGATTGTGGACATATTAAGTTTTCTCCTCTTGAATAATGTTTACCCGCCCTTCAGAAGAGATATTTTTTGTGCTTACGTAAACACTTAAAAAAATAACCTCTTCTGAAAGTACAAGAAGAGGTATACGTCTATACCGTCCTCTCATCTTCCAGATATGAATGACTAACGCCATTCCTATTTGCCGAATTTGGCACCATAACTATTGTTTGGTTGCCGAAGCTTCAAAGGGTCGGTCCCTCAGCTTCTCTGGATAAGAGCGAATATTTAATTTCGCCGTTTATATCACAGCGTTTGTGAATGTGTCAAGTGATTGAACGGATTATTGTGTTACCCGTTTGGGTACTCTTTATAAAAGATCTTCATTCACAAGCAGTTCGGCATTGTAAATGGATGCGCCCGCCGCGCCGCGAATCGTATTATGTGAAAGCACAACAAATTTAAGATCAAGGATTGGATCACGCCTCACGCGGCCTACTACTGTCGTCATGCCTTTACCTGTTAATCGGTCGAGTCTTGGCTGGGGCCTGTCCGCTTCATCCTTAACCTCGATAACTGGTTTGGGTGTCGAAGGCAGATTCCTCGCTGACGGTTTTGCCGTGTAGTCGCGTAATGCCTGGATTGCAACTTCTGGCTCAACAGGTTTGTCCAATGCCACGCTCGCACAGACGGTGTGACCATCGATCACAGCCACGCGATTTGTATGCGCGCTGAATTGAATATCAGCCATATCAATTTTGTTCTCGTTGAATTTGCCCAGCATCTTGCGCGGTTCCCATTCCACTTTTTCTTCTTCGCCGCCATTGCCTACATTGGGGATGACATTGTCCATGATGTCGAGCGAAGGAACGCCAGGGTAGCCCGCGCCCGAAAGCGCTTGCAACGAAACCATGAACACTTTCTTCACGCCAAAGGACTCGTCCAATGCTTTGAGCGCAATCGTCAGTCCTGTGCTTGTGCAGTTGGGATTTGTGACAATGCATCCGCTCCAGCCATTATTCTTGCGTTGCTGTTTCACCAGTTGAATATGCTCCGCGTTGATCTCAGGCAGCAGCAATGGCACATCCTCGCCACGGCGATACGATGAAGCATTCGAGCACACTGCCGCGCCTGCTTTGGCGAAAGCGGGTTCGAGTTCATTGGCAATTTCTGTGTGCAATGCTGAAAAAACGATCTTTGCCTGCACCGCATCCGTGGATGCTGGCACGACGATCATATCGCGAGCATAGGCGGGCATCGGGTCATCCAACACCCAGCGCGCGGCTTTGGAATACGGCTGCCCAACCGAACGGTCCGATGCGGCGAGAGCCACCACCTTGAACCACGGATGATTATCGAGCAAAGAAATAAATCGCTGGCCGACAGAACCTGTCGCGCCGAGAATTGCTACGGGGATTTGAGACATGTTTAACTCCTAATGATGATGTGTTGTTTTTGTCAAAAGTCGAAGGTCAAAGGTCGCGAGACTTTTGACCTTCGACAGATTTTATTGAACGATCAACTTATGCAGCGTCTTCACTGCATTCTCCGTATCTGCCGCATCCACAACGAGGGAGATGGATACTTCCGATGAACCCTGCGCGATGGCGAGGACATTCACGCCGTCATTGCCAAGCTTGCTAAAAACGCGACCCGATACTCCAGGCGTGTGACGCATCCCTGCGCCGACGACGGTGATAATGGAGACATCTTCCGTTGCCCAAACGCGGTCAATGTCATCGTCCGCGATCTCGGCGGCGAATGCTTTTTCAAGAGAAGATAACACGATGTGGGCGAGTTCCGATGGCACCGCAAAACAAATAGACTGTTCCGAAGATGCCTGTGTGATGAGCGGAACGCTTGTGCCCGTGGATGCCACTGCGCCAAACGCGCGCGCCGCCACGCCAGGGACGCCCAGCATACCGCGCCCTTCAATCGTGATCAACCGTTGTTTGCGGATGGCGGTTACGGCTTTGATGACTTTTCCATCCACTTTGCCGTTGCTTTTGACGCTGGCAATCAACCGAGTGCCAGGGTGACTTGGATTGAACGTATTGCAAATGCGCAAGCCAATGCCTGCATCCAACACTGGGCGGATTGTTTTGGGATGCAGAACCTTCGCGCCATAATAAGCGAGTTCTGCGATTTCGCTGTAATTGATCTCAGGCAGTGTCACCGCTTCTGGCACAATGCGCGGATCGGTGGTCATTACTCCGTCTACGTCCGTCCAGATCCAGACATCATTGGCAGGGAGTACTGCGCCGATGATTGCGGCGGAGTAATCGCTGCCACCACGGCCGAGAGTTGTAATTGCGCCTTCGGGGGTTGCGCCGATAAAACCAGTTGTAATTGGGATAATTCCTTCATCCATCAATGGATTCAATAGCCCCCGTGTCTTTTCAGTTGTTGCTTTGAAATCGGGATGCGCGTTCTGATAATGCGCATTGGTGACTACGAACTCGGTGGATACAATGGCATTGGCTTTTATGCCTGCTGCATTCACGACAGCCCCCAACAAACAGACACTCATTCGTTCTCCGAGTGATGCGACTGCATCTATTGCCCGCGGACTGGCTTCGCCGAGCACGGCAATCGCTTTGCACAGATCCACAAGCGAGAGGATCAGCGTGTTAATCTCGGCTTTCGTCTGCTCACGAAGTTTTTCATCCTTGATGAGTGCGTCTGCGGCAGCGAAGTGTTTTTCTCTCAGCGTGGACTCTGCTGCTGGAAGTGAATCAACTTTCCCGTGCGAAGCGGAGGCGGCGGAGTCCAATAGCAGGTTCGTCACGCCAGACATGGCAGATGTCACGACAACGACTCGATCCCAATCCTTTTTTGCATCGCGAATGATCTGAATGGCGCTTTTCAACGCATCCACAGACCCGACGGAGGTTCCTCCAAATTTCATGACCAGTGTTTTCGACATAGTGTTCTCCTTTGCGCTTCTCTGAAAGAGAAGGAATTTTGATAACAAAAACGCCCCGCGGTTTCCGCGAGGCGTTGTGTGTTTTGAGATAACCTTCGTTCGGTTACTTCTTCCCAAGCACTAACGCCTCGCGGTGGGTACCGGAGGTAGTAGTGGTCATGGTCATGTGGAAGTAGGACGAATTCATGATGGGCGGTATTCTATGCCAGTGATGAAATTGCGTCAAGGGATGAATTTATAAAGATTACCCAAATGGGTGCTCTTTGCAGATAAATTTTTCAAAACCATTGACTCATTTCACATTTCAAGTAGAATTGCGGCCAATATGTTTATAGCGTTTGTTTTTCCTCGTACACGTCGTCCGAAGCCAGCTTCTCATCGAGAAGGCCGGGATTTTTTGTTTGGATGATGAAATAGCGAAAGCAAACATGCGCTGAGAAAGACACGCACAAGTCAATCCAAAACAGCCCTCCTTCTCGGAGGGTTGTTTTATTTTATTCATAGTATCGACTAAAGTCGTTACTACTACATAGGAGAAACAAATGAGTCCGAAACCGAAACCGCAAGTGAAGAAAGTTGTCCTCGCCTATTCAGGCGGATTGGATACGTCTGTGATCGTGCCGTGGTTGAAAGAGAACTACGGCTGTGAAGTAGTTTGCTTCTGTGCAGATGTGGGGCAGGGCGATGAAGACCTCGCCAAGTTGGAAGATAAAGCCATCAAGAGCGGTGCGAGCGAATTTATCATTCATGATATGCGGGAGGAATTTGTTAGTGAATATCTTTTCCCGATGCTGAAAGCGGGGGCGGTGTATGAACACAAGTATTTATTGGGTACTTCGGTTGCCCGTCCTTTAATTGCAAAACATCTTGTGGAAGTGGCGCACGAAACCGGCGCGGATGCGATCGCGCATGGTGCGACAGGCAAGGGAAACGATCAAGTTCGGTTTGAGTTAACCGTCATGGCGCTTGACCCACGTCTTAAGATCATCGCTCCGTGGCGCGAGTGGGATATTCGCTCCCGTGAAGATGCGCTTAACTATGCGGCGAAGCACAACGTCCCTGTGACCGCAACCATCAAATCCATTTACAGCCGCGACTCAAATCTCTGGCATCTTTCTCACGAAGGCGGTCTGCTCGAAGACCCGTGGAACGAACCCGAAGAGATCATGTTCCAGATGTCCACCTCGCCGGAGAATGCACCCGATGAAGCTGAGTATGTCGAGATCGAATTTGAGAGCGGCAATCCGGTTTCTGTGAATGGCGAAAAACTTTCGCCCGCGAAGATCATTTCCACGCTGAATGCCATTGGCGGTAATCACGGCATCGGTCGCGTTGACCTTGTTGAGAATCGCCTCGTCGGTATGAAGTCTCATGGTGTGTACGAAACCCCCGGCGGCGCAATTCTTCTTTATGCTCATCGCGAACTCGAGTCACTCATCCTTGACCGCGAAACTTTGCACTACAAGCAAGTCGTCGCCGTCAAATATGCCGAGATCACGTACAACGGTTTATGGTTCACGCCGCTGCGCGAAGCGCTTGATGCTTTCGTCAACTCCACACAAGGACCCGTCACCGGCACCGTACGTCTCAAACTTTACAAGGGCAACATCATCACTGCCGGGAAGAAATCTCCGTTCAGTTTGTATCGCGAAGATTTCGCCACCTTTGGTCAGGAAGATGTCTACGACCAGAGTCATGCCGAAGGTTTCATTCGCTTGTATGGTCTCAGCATGAAAGTCCGCGCGATGAACGGTCTGCCTGTTTCAGGTCTCGATATGCCGAAGCCGGACTATTCGAAGTTCAAACGTGACTAACGTCATTGCGAGGAGGGTGTTCTTCCCGACGAAGCAATCTCATGATTGGATTGGAGATTGCTTCGGGCAAAAAACAAGAACGCCCTCGCAATGACGGGAAGGAGATTTTATGACCCTCTGGGGCGGACGCTTTTCACAAAAACTAGATGACCTCGCATGGGCGCTTAATTCGTCCCTGCCTGTTGATCAGCGCATGGCGATTCAGGATGTGGATGGAAGTATCGCTTGGGCGGATGCGATTCACAAGGCTGGAATTCTTACGGATGAAGAACACGCCTCAATCGCGCTCGGGCTGGATACCGTCCGAAAAGAATTCGCTTCGGGTGAGTTTATTTTCGTCCCATCCGATGAAGATATCCACACTGCGGTGGAGCGACGACTCAGCGAAATCATCGGCGCTGCGGCAGGTAAGCTCCATACGGGACGAAGCCGCAATGACCAGGTGGCTACCGATTTTCGTTTGTGGATGCTGAACGCGATTCCCGATCTGCTCTCTGCTTTCCGCCTTCTGCAAACTGCTCTTGTCGAGCAGGCTGAACTTGCAGGCGAGACCATCATGCCGGGCTACACTCACTTGCAGAGAGCACAGCCGATTCTGTTGGGACATTGGTGGTTGAGTCACTACTGGGCGTTGAAGCGCGATGTAGAACGCTTGAGTGACTTGACCAAGCGCGTTTCAGTCTTGCCGCTTGGCTCTGGCGCTTTGGCGGGCGCTCCCTTTGCGCTTGACCGTGATGTGTTGGCGAAGTCACTTGGTTTCGCAGAAGTTTCGCAGAACAGCCTCGATGCTGTGTCCGACAGAGATTTCGCTGCAGAGTATTTGTTCGTCTGTTCGATGGCGGCTATCCACTTGAGCAAGTTGGCGGAGCAGGTGGTTTTGTACACCACAGCTGAATTCGGTTTCTTTGAACTCTCAGATGCCTTTTCAACGGGGTCTAGCCTGATGCCGCAGAAGAAGAATCCCGATGTCTTTGAATTGACCCGCGGCAAAGCAGGGACGATGATCGGTCTGCTGACGGGGTTAATGGCGACTCTCAAAGGATTGCCGTCTACTTATGATAAAGATTTGCAGGAAGACAAAGCACCCGTCTTCCAAGCGACTGACACCTTGCTTTCGATATTGCCAGTCATGGCGGAGGCATTGCGGACGATCACAGTCAAGCCGGAACGAATGCGAAGCGCAATCGACTCGACGATGATGGCGACGGACTTGGCAGATTATCTGGTGGAGAAAGGTGTGCCGTTCAGAGAAGCGCACTCGCTGGCGGGGAAAGTTGTCCGTGCGGCGGGGGAGAGGAATGTGCGGATGGAGAAACTGTCCCTCGAAGCGTATCAGGCAATCAGTCCAGTTTTTGAGGCGGATGTTTATCAAGTCTTCGATCCGCTGGAATCGATCAATAAAAGAAATACGGTTGGCGGCACGAGTCTCCAATCAGTTAAAAATCAAATCAAGAAAATCAAAGGAGAATAAATCATGTCTACAGTTGTATGCCCCGAATGTGAAGCCCAGGTTGAGTTGGCGGCTGGAACCGAAGCCGGTGAGATCATCGTCTGCTCGGATTGCGGCGTGGATCTGGAAGTGACCTCGATTGACCCTGCCGCAGTGCAGCTCGCGCCGATGGAACAGGAAGATTGGGGAGAATAAAGCGGAATGCAGAAAGCGGAAGGCAGAATGATGAATAGGCTGCCTTCTGCCTTCCGCTTTCTCTTGGATGATTCTTATGCAAAAGAGATTGAAGGTTGGTGTCCTTTATTCACGAGTCCGCGTTGAAGAGAAATGGATCTTTGGTGCGATGGAAAAACGCGGCATTGACTATGACCGTCTCGACGACCGCGCGATTAGTTTTGACTTGGAGAAGCCTGAGCCGTGGAAGCAATATGATGCGGTGCTGGAGCGCAGTATCAGTTATAACAGCGGGCTGTATGCACTGCGATTGCTAAACTCGTTCGGCGTGCCGACGGTGAACACGGCGGCAGTGGCGGAAGTATGCGGCGATAAGTTGATGACCAGCGCCGTGCTGGCTCGTGATGGTGTGCCGCAGCCGCATAATGTGACTGCCTTCACCCCTGAAGCGGCGCTTGAAGCGATTGAAGCGTTTGGCTACCCGGTGGTGTTGAAGCCGGTTGTTGGTTCGTGGGGACGGTTGCTGGCGAAGGTCAATGACCGCGATGCAGCGGAGGCGGTGCTGGAGCATAAGTCCACACTGGGTTCGGTACAGCATTCGGTTTTTTATATTCAGGAATTTATTGAAAAGCCCGGGCGTGATATCCGCGTCATCATGATCGGTGACCGTGTATTGACGGCGATGTATCGCACCTCGGAGCATTGGATCACGAATACGGCGCGCGGCGGCAGCGGTGAGTTGTGTCCGATCACACCGGAGATCGAAGATATTTGTCTGCGTGCTTCAAAGGCGGTGGGCGGCGGCTTGCTTGGCGTGGACTTGGTGGAGCATCCGCAAAAGGGGTTGGTGGTGAATGAGATCAATCACACCATGGAGTTCCATACCATGCAGCCTGTGAGCGGTATTGATATCGCCGGTGAGATCGTGGATTATGTGGTGAGAATTGCAAAGATGAAGGATGAAGGATGAATGATGAATTGAAAACCACAGTTTCGATTGTTGGCGGTTCAGGGTATGGCGGGGGGGAACTACTCCGTTTGCTACTGGGACACCCGAATGTAGACATTAAGCAAGTCACCTCCCGTTCGCGTGTGGGGGAGTATGTGTATCAGACGCATCCCAATTTGAGAAAACAGACACAGTTGAAATTCAGCGACCCTTCTCAGTTGGAGTCGGTGGATATCCTTTTCCTTGCCCAGCCGCATGGACAGGCTCAGAAGAACATCGAAGAGTATGCCAAACTCGGAACAAAAATTATCGACCTCGCGGCGGATTTCCGTTTGCGGGATGTGGCTTTTTACGAGAAATGGTATGGCGAAAAACACGCCGCGCCGGAGTGGTTGAGTAAGTTTGTGTATGGTTTGCCTGAACTGCATCGTGACGAAATTTCCAAGGCGAGTTATATCAGCGGCGTAGGATGCAATGCCACGGCGAGCAACCTTGCGCTGCTGCCGTTGGTCAAAGCGGATTTGATTGATTTATCTTCCCCAGTAATTATTGAAATTAAAGTTGGTTCATCGGAAGGCGGCGCGGAAGGAAATTCTGGTTCGCTTCATGCGGAACGTGCAAATGTAATTCGGACGTTCTCTGCGTTTGGGCATCGTCACACGGCGGAAGTGATTCAGGAAATGGGAGTCAAGGATGTTTCGCTGACCATGACCGCTGTAGATATTGTTCGCGGTGTGTTGGCGACGGCTCATGCCAAGGTCAAGCCTGGTGTGGCGACAAAAGATCTGTGGAAAGCCTATCGAGCGGTTGCGAACGAAAATCCGTTCGTGCGGGTGGTGCATGAACAGCGCGGAATCTACCGCGTGCCTGAACCAAAAATTTTAGCTGGCTCGAATTATGCCGACCTTGGCTTTGAACTGGACGAGAGCAACGGTCACATTGTGGCGATGTGCGCCATTGACAACTTGATGAAGGGTGCGTCTGGTACGGCGGTGCAATGTATGAATTTGATGATGGGATGGGATGAAACTCTCGGTCTTGAATTTATGGGTTTACATCCGATCTAAGAAAGAGGAAAGAAGAAAGAATAGTTGGAAGGGTTTCTTTCCTCTTTCGTCTTTCTTCAACATGGAGAACTTATGGCTGAATCAATTACTGTAGTCAAACTCGGCGGCACGGAAGGCGTGGATTTTTCTGCGATCTGTGCAGACGCTGTGGAATTATTGAAGCAAGGCAAGAAACTGGTCTTTGTGCATGGTGGTTCTGCGGAAGCGAACGCATTGGGCGAAGGGTTGGGGACTCCGCCGAAGATGATCACATCGCCTTCGGGATACACGTCTCGCTACACTGACAGAAAGACTCTTGAAATCTTTTTGATGGCGGTGAATGGCAAGGTCAATTCGTTGTTGACCGAGCAGTTGCAGATGATGGGAGTCAATGCGTTTGGGTTGTGTGGACTCGATGGAAAGTTGTTGCAAGCCACGCGCAAAGAGTCTGTGCAGAGCATTGAGAACGGCAAGCGAAAGATTATCCGCGACGATTACACGGGGAAGATCGATACGGTCAATAGCGAATTGCTTTTGATGCTGCTCAATGCTGGGTACATGCCCGTGATCGCGCCTGTGGCTGTCAGCGAAAAAGGGGAGGCGTTGAATGTGGATGCAGACCGCGCGGCGGCGATGGTTGCGTCCGCGTTGAAGGCGGAGAATCTTTTGTTGCTCACAGCGGTGCCGGGACTGATGAGAAAATTCCCAGACGAGTCTACGCTCATTCGGCAGCTGCCGCAGAGTCAATTGGCGGCGGCGAGTGAGGCGGCGCAGGGTCGCATGAAGAAGAAAGTCCTCGGCGCGGAGGAAGCGTTAAAGGGCGGCGTGAGTCGTGTCATCATCGCGGACGGAAGAATTCAAAATCCAATCTCAAATGCTTTGGCAGGAAATGGAACGGTGATCGAATGAACGCACAGCAAATTATAGATACTGAAAATAAACATACCTCGGGCGTGTACGCCAAGCAGACATTGACCATCGTGCGCGGACAGGGCGCATCGTTGTTTGATGTGAACGGCGTGGAATATTTGGATTGCTCGTCGGGACATGGCGTTGCGAACCTCGGTCATGCTCACCCGAAAATTGCGGAGGCGCTCTATAAGCAGGCGAATACGCTGATCACTTTGTTTGAGTCATTTCCCAATGACCAGCGCGCGCAGTTGATGGAAAAGATCACGGCGTTGGTTCCTGGCTTGGACAGAGTCTTTTTCTGCAATTCAGGGACAGAGGCTGTGGAGGCGGCGTTCAAGTTTGCGCGTATTTCCACGGGGCGCAAGAATTTCATTGCAGCGATGCGCGCGTTTCATGGACGGACGTATGGTTCGCTTTCGGCGACGTTCAATAAAAAATATCGTGAAGGATTCGAGCCGCTTCTGCCCGGCGTTTCGCATGTTTCGTACAACAATATCGAAGCATTGGATAAAGCTGTAAACGAAGAGACTGCCGCCGTGATTCTGGAAGTGGTGCAGGGCGAAGGCGGTGTGTACCCGGCAAGTTTGGAATACATCCAAGCTGCGCGGCGGATCTGTGATGAGCGCGGCGCGTTGTTGATCGTGGATGAAATCCAAACGGGATTTGGACGCACTGGCAAGATGTTTGCGGTTCAACATTACGGTGTGACGCCTGATCTGTTGACTTGTGCAAAGTCACTGGCGGGCGGCGTGCCGATGGGTGCGGTGTTGATCGGTGCGAACATCAAGAACCTTGTGCCCGGTGTGCATGGCTCGACCTTTGGCGGAAATCCGCTTTCGTGCGCGGCGGCGAATGCAGCGCTGGATGTCATCCTCGGCGAAGACCTGCCCGGTCAGGCGGCGGCGAAGGGCGCGTATTTGATGGAGAAGTTGAAGAAGATCGAATCGCCCAATATCCGTGAGGTGCGTGGAATTGGTTTGATGGTCGGCATTGAGATGAAGCAGAAGGTCACGCCGTATATTAAGATCTTGCAGGAGAAAAAGATCATTGCCTTGAATGCAGGTTTGACGGTGATCCGTTTGTTGCCGCCGCTGGTGATTACCTATGAGCAGATCGATCATTTGGTGGATGTGTTGACGGAAGTGTTGACCAGTGAAATGCAGAATGCTGAATAATGAATGATGAATTTGAAACCCTAATCGGACTTGTTTCTCAATATAGCCCGTCAGGGCAGGAACGCGGCGCGGTGGAGTGGCTTGTGACGCGGATGAAGTCACTGGGCTATGACGATGCTTTCATTGATGAGGCTGGCAATGCTGTCGGTGTGATGGGGAAGGGGACGAGGCAGGTTGTGTTGCTCGGTCACATTGATACGGTGCCAGGAGAGATCAAGGTTGAGCAAGTTGGAAACTTGCTGTACGGGCGCGGCTCGGTGGATGCGAAAGGGCCGTTGGCGAGTTTTGTGGATGCGGTGGCAAAGATTGGCGCGAAGCATGGCTGGCAGTTTGTTGTGATTGGTGCGGTGGAAGAAGAGCGTAATTCAGAAGGCGCAAGATTTGTCGCAACGAAATACAAGCCAGATTTTGCGATCATCGGTGAGCCCAATCAGTGGGACAGAATGGCACTTGGTTACAAAGGCAGCGCGTGGGCGAATGTGACCGTCAAACGCGGGCAGGCGCACACGGCGAGCGGCGAAGAGACAGCGGCGGAAGCAGCTGTGGAAGTTTGGTTGAAGATCAAAGCGTATGTTGATTCGTTCAATGCCGATAAGCCAAAAGTGTTTGATAAATTGTTGCTCACCTTGCGCGGCATGGATTCGGACTCGAATGATTTTGAACAATGGGCACGGTTGAAAGTTGGTGTCCGCTTGCCTGTGGAAGTTTCGCCGGAAGATTGGTATGCAAAACTAAATAATAAGTGACAGTCACCTTCAAGGTGACTGTCACTTCGAGGTTGAACCTGTCGGCTTCGCCATCCCTGCGTGGGGGTGTGAGAAAAACACACAGCTGGTACGAAGCTTCTTAAGCGGAATCAGGTCACAGGGCGGGGAGCCGCGTTTCGTCTACAAAACGGGAACTGCTGACTTGAACATTGTCGCCCCTGTGTGGAAATGTCCCGCTGTGGTGTATGGTCCCGGGGATTCAGCATTGGATCACACGCCGAATGAACACATCAATTTGGAAGATTATCAAAAAGCAGTAAATGTATTAAGTGCGGCGCTGGAAAAATTGGTTGGATGATCCATGTTCCCGAAGGACGAAATGTAATCGTTCTTTATGTCCGAATCGGAAAATACTACCCTTGACGGATTTCCGTTTCCGCCTATAATCGTGCGAAGTCACAAGCCAATGAATACATCTTTGTTCAGCCTCTCAATTATTGTAGTAGTCCTTGCGGTCCTTATTATTAAGGATCAATTTTTGGTTAGGATGGCTACGGTGAGAGTAAAATAAATCACTAAGTGAGAACGAGAGCCGCCCTAACCACGGGCGGCTCTTTTTATATCAATATAAGAACTGACCACAGACAATAGACCACAGACCATCAAGCATCGTCCATGGTCTGAAACTAAAGGAGCATTATGCGTTCAGATACAGTCAAAAAAGGGTACGAAAAAGCGCCGCATCGCGCATTACTGCGCGCCACAGGTTTGCAGGATGAGGATTTCAACAAGCCCTTTGTAGCGATCGTCAATTCGTATGTGGATGTTGTGCCCGGGCATGTGCATTTGCAGGAATTCGGCAAGCTGATCAAGGATGCTGTTCGCGCGGCGGGTGGTGTGCCGTTCGAGTTCAATACCATCGGCGTGGATGATGGCATTGCAATGGGTCACATGGGGATGAAGTACTCGCTTCCTTCCCGTGAACTAATTGCTGACTGCGTCGAGACCATGGTCGAAGCTCATAGATTCGACGCCATGGTCTGTATCCCGAACTGCGACAAGATCGTGCCTGGCATGTTGCTGGCGGCCATGCGCGTGAACGTGCCGACCATCTTTGTCTCTGGCGGTGCGATGAAAGCAGGCATGACACCCGATGGCGAAACATTGGACTTGATCTCTGTCTTTGAAGGCGTGGGCGCATTTTCAGCGGGGAAAATTGACGAGAAGCGATTATCCATTTTGGAAAAATTTGCCTGTCCATCCTGTGGTTCTTGCTCTGGCATGTTCACTGCCAACTCGATGAACTGTTTGATGGAAGTACTCGGTCTGGCGTTGCCGTATAACGGCTCTGCTCTGGCGAAGACTCCTGAACGCGAGTCATTGGCAAAGCAGGCTGCGGCGCAGATCATGACTTTGATCGAACGGGACATCAAGCCGCGAGACATTGTCACTGCCGATGCGATTGATGATGCCTTCGCATTGGACATGGCGATGGGCGGTTCATCGAATACGGTGCTGCATACGTTGGCATTGGCGAATGAAGCAGGCGTGCCGTATCCGTTGGAGCGCATCAATTCCGTGGCAGACAAAGTGCCGCACATCTGCAAAGTGAGTCCTGCTGGCAAATGGCACATGGAAGATGTTCATCGCGCTGGCGGAATCCCTGCCATTTTGAACGAAGTCCAGCGGGGGACGGGGATGCTGCATTTAGACCGCATGACGGTCACAGGCAAGACGTTGGGGGAATCGATCAAAGGTTGTGAGATCAAAGACGAAGAAGTAATTCGTAAATATGAAAATGCTCATTCCAAGCGTGGCGGCTTGTCCATTTTGTTTGGCAATCTGGCTCCGAATGGGGCGGTGGTCAAAGTGGGCGGCGTGAGCGCGGCGATGATGCAGTTTGAAGGTCCCGCGGTCATCTTTGAATCACAGGATGATGCGATGGCTGGAATTTTGGCGGGACAGGTCAAAGCAGGGGATTGTGTTGTCGTCCGTTATGAAGGCCCGAAGGGTGGGCCGGGGATGCAGGAAATGCTTTCACCCACATCCGCCATTATGGGGCAGGGACTTGGCGACAAGGTTGCGCTGATCACCGATGGCCGTTTCAGCGGCGGGACTCGCGGCGCGTGCATTGGTCATGTTTCGCCGGAAGCAGCTGCGGGTGGCCCGATTGGGGCGCTCAAGGCTGGGGATGTAATCCAAATTGATTTGGTGGCACGCAGCCTAAACGTTAAGTTGAGCGAGGCGGAGATCAAGAGTCGGCTGGCGGCGCTGCCTCCGTTCAAATCCACGGTCACATCCAAGTGGTTGAAGCGATATTCGCATTTTGTGACGAGCGCGGATACGGGCGCAGTGCTAAATTCTGAATGATGAATGATGAAAAAAGGAATCGAGCTATGAAAAAGACAGGTGCAGAAATTTTATGGGAATGCGTGGTGCGTGAAGGCGTGGAAGTGGTCTTTGGGTATCCAGGCGGGGCGAATATGCCGATCTATGATGCGATGTTGAGTTATCCGATCCATCATGTGTTGGTACGTCATGAGCAGGGTGGGGCGCACATGGCGGATGGGTATGCGCGTGCTTCGGGCAAGGTGGGGATGGCGATGGGGACATCCGGCCCCGGCGCGACGAACCTTGTGACGGGCATTGCCACGGCGATGATGGATTCTGTCCCTGTGGTATTCGTTACGGGACAGGTTGCCGCGCACCTGATCGGCGGGGATGCGTTTCAGGAAGTGGACATGACCGGCATTACCTTGCCGATCACCAAACATAATTATCTTGTGACGCGTGCCGATGAAATTGCAGAAGTTGTACGCGAGGCGTTTTACATTGCACGCAGTGGACGCCCCGGCCCGGTGTTGATCGACATCTGTAAGAACGCGCAGGTTGAGTCTTGTGAGTTTGAATATCCTGAGAATGTGAAACTCCCCGGTTATCAACCTGTTGAACATGCGCCAAAAGAATCTTTGGAGCGTGCGGTCAAGCTGATCGAGAAGGCGCAGCGTCCGATCATTTTGTGTGGACATGGCGTGTTGGTTTCGGAAGCCGAAGAAGTGTTGATGAACTTCGCGGTCAAGACGCAAACGCCTGTTGCCAGCACATTGCTTGGCTTGGGCGCGTTCCCAGCTTCCCATGAACTGAGCCTTGGCATGATGGGTATGCACGGCGAAGTCCATACCAATCTGGCGATCCAGAATTCTGATCTGATCCTTGCTTTCGGTATGCGCTTCGATGACCGTGTGACGGGCACCTTGAAAACCTACGCGCCGCACGCGAAGAAAATTCACGTTGAAATTGATCCTTCGGAAATCCACAAGAATGTAACGGTGGACGTCCCGCTCGTGGGTAATCTGAAAACCGTTTTGACCGATCTCGTGCCGATGGTGGATGAGTACGATCACGAAGAATGGAAGAAGCAGATCAACGGCTGGAAGTCAGAAGCCGACACACGTAGCATTATGAACTGGCCCGATGACGGCAAGTTGTATGTGCCGCATTTGATCGAGGATATTTGGAAGGCCACAGGCGGCGGCGCGATCATTGCCACGGATGTAGGTCAACACCAAATGTGGACGGCGCAATATTATGCGTTGGATAAGCCGAATCGCTGGCTCACTTCGGGCGGCGCGGGCACAATGGGCTTTGGTCTGCCCTCTGCAATTGGCGCATGGTTTGCGAACAAAGATCAGGAAGTTTGGGCTGTAGCAGGTGACGGTGGTTTCCAGATGACTGCTGCCGAACTGACCACTGCCGTTCAGGAAGGCGCGAACGTGAAAGTCGCGATCATGAACAACAGCTTCCTTGGCATGGTTCGTCAGTGGCAGGAGTTCTTCTTTGAGAAGCGTTACTCTGCTGTGAACATGCTCTCGCCTGATTTTGTCAAACTTGCCGAAGCGCATGGAGTCCCCGCTCGTCGTGTGACCAAGCGCGAGGAAGTGGATGAAGCGATCGCATGGGCGCGCAGCATCAAAGGCCCGACCGTGATCGAGTTCAAAGTGGAAATGGAAGATGCAGTTTATCCAATGGTTCCCGCAGGCGCGGCGTTGGATCAGATGTTGCAGAGACCGGTGAAGAAATAATGTCATTGCGAGGGCGCTCTTGAACTTTGCCCGAAGCAATCTTCACGTAACAAGAGGTTGCTTCGTCGGGAAGAACACCCTCCTCGCAACGACATAAGGAGAATCGAATGAACTACACCTTCATTGCATTAGTGGAAAATAAACCTGGCGTGTTGAACCGCGTTGCTTCGCTGTTTCGCCGCCGTAATTTCAATATTGAATCCCTCGCGGTGGGGCGGACGGAAGACCCTGAAGTCTCGCGCATGACCGTGGTCGTGAATTGCCCCAACGGCGATATGGATGCACACAAGATCGAAGCGAATCTGTACAAGCTGGTCAACGTGATTGACGTGCAGGATGTCACGAATCAACCTTCGGTAACCCGTGATCTGGCTCTGATCAAAATAAAGGTCGGCCCCGAGAAACGCGCCGAAGTAAACGGCCTCGCGGAAATCTTCCGCGCTCACATCGTGGACGTGGCGGCTGATTCGGTCATCGTGGAGATTACCGGCACCGAGGACAAGATCGAAGGCATGATCGAACTCCTGCGTCCGCTGGGGATCGTGGAAATGGTTCGCACGGGACAGGTCGCAATGACCCGCGGCGTGAATGACGGCGTGCGCCGCGTCCCCGGGGTGAATGGCAATCGGTATGAAGATGTTTCTGAAATGGCGGAAATGGCGCCGTAAGGAAATTAATCTGATGGTCGAGTAGCCCCGTGTTCTTCGGGGCGTATCGAGACCATCGTATGCATGGCAAACATAAAGTAAATTGTAAACACTGGTGGTTTCGATACGCCCTTCGCAACAAACGCTCAGGGCTACTCAACCACCGACACAAAAAACCTTAAGGAGAACAGTAATCATGGCAAAGATCGATTTTGGCGGCACAGTAGAAGAAGTGGTAACACGCGACGAGTTTTCGCTCGATAAGGCTCGTGAAGTTTTGAAGAATGAAGTTGTGGCTGTCCTCGGCTACGGCGTGCAAGGCCCAGCGCAGGCGATGAATATGCGCGACAATGGCATTAACGTAATCGTCGGTCAGCGCGAAGGCACATCCAATTGGGATAAGGCCATTGCTGACGGTTGGGTTCCCGGCAAGACTCTTTTCAATGTGGAAGAAGCTACCGAACGCGGTACCGTTGTTCAATACCTGCTTTCGGACGCTGGTCAGCGCTCCCAGTGGCCGAGCATCGTAGAACATCTCAATGAAGGGGATATGCTCTACTTCTCCCACGGATTTTCAATTGCGTTCAAAGATCAGACTGGTGTCATTCCTCCTCCACATGTGGATGTGGCTTTGGTGGCGCCCAAGGGTTCCGGCCGCAGCGTTCGCGATAATTTCCTCGAAGGCTCGGGCATCAATGCTAGCTTCGCCGTCCATCAGGATGCGACAGGCCGCGCCAAGGAACGCACGATTGCGTTGGGTATCGCCATTGGCGCTGGATATTTATTCTCCACCACTTTTGAAAATGAAGTCCATTCCGACCTGACAGGTGAACGCGGTATTTTGATGGGCGCTCTCGCGGGTGTGATGGAAGCGCAGTACAACGAACTCCGCAAGAATGGACATTCTCCATCTGAAGCCTTCAATGAAACTGTGGAAGAACTTACACAATCTTTGATTCGTCTTGTCGGCAAGAACGGCATGGACTGGATGTATGCGAACTGCTCCACCACTGCCCAGCGCGGCGCGTTGGATTGGAAGGACAAATTCCGCGATGCGACAGCCCCTGTTTTCAAGGATTTGTATGAAAGCGTAGTCACCGGCAACGAAGCCCGCATTACTCTCGAAGCCAACAGCCAGCCAGATTACCGCGCAAAACTTGAAGTGGAACTTGCTGCCATTCGTGACTCTGAAATGTGGCGCGCTGGTGCCGCTGTCCGTTCGTTACGCCCTGAGAATTGGAAGAAGTAATTCGGTAATTGGTAAATAGTAATTGGTGATTACCATGCACCAATTACTATTTACTGAAAGGAAGGCTACATGGCAAACAACTACGTCAAAATCTTTGATACAACATTAAGAGACGGCGAACAATCCCCGGGCGCGACGATGACTTCGGCTGAAAAGCTGGAAGTGGCGCACAACCTCGCGCGCCTTGGTGTGGACATTATTGAAGCTGGATTCCCTGCGGCTTCGCCGGATGATCTGGAAGCTGTCAGACGAATTGCTCTTGAAGTGGGCAACCCTGCCAACGCGGAGTCAGAAGCGAAAGTCCCCATTATCGCAGGATTGGCGCGTGCGAATAAGGCTGACATTGATAAAGCATGGGAAGCCGTTCAAGGCGCAAAGAAGCCGCGCATTCATACCTTCCTCGCCACGTCTGCGATCCATATGAAGCATAAGTTGAAGATGGATCCTGAAGATGTGATCCAGCGTGTTTCGGAGATGGTCGCGTATGCAAGGACCTTGTGTGCAGATGTGGAATTCAGTCCCGAAGATGCTGGCCGTTCTGAACCGGAATTTCTGTATGTGGTTTTGGGCGAGGCGATCAAATCTGGCGCAACTACGTTGAACATCCCCGATACCGTGGGCTACACCACGCCCGATGAATTTCACAACTTGATCGACGGCATTATCAAGAATACGCCCGGCATGCACGACGGCATTACCGTGTCGGTGCATTGTCATGATGATCTTGGCATGGCAACTGCCAATACGCTGGCAGGTATTCGCGCAGGTGCGCGTCAGGCTGAAGTGACCATCAACGGCATTGGTGAACGCGCGGGAAATACCTCGCTTGAAGAAGTTGTGATGACCTTGAAAACCCGCCAGCCAATTTTCAATTTGGAAACGGGAATTGAAACACAGCAGCTTTCACGCATCAGCAAACTCGTCAGCAATTACACGGGCATCGTTGTGCAGCCGAATAAGGCCATCGTTGGCTCGAATGCCTTCGCGCACGAAGCGGGCATTCATCAGGATGGAATGTTGAAGCACCAGACCACCTATGAGATCATGCGCCCCGAAGATGTGGGCGTGAGCCAGACCAATCTCGTGCTCGGCAAACATTCCGGCCGTCATGCGCTGCGCAGCCGCCTCGCTGAGATGGGTCACTCGCTTGATGATGTGGAACTCGATAAGGCTTTTGGCCGTTTCAAAGAATTGGCCGACCGCAAGAAGGTCATCACCGATCTTGATCTCGAAGCGCTGATCGCGGACGAGTTTTATAAGCCGCGTGATGTTTACCTGTTGAGCGGAATGCAGGTGACCTGCGGAACGATGGGCATGCCCACCGCAACTGTCCGCTTGCGCGGGCCTGATGGAATTATTCATACGAAGGCTGCCATCGGCACTGGCCCCGTGGATGCAACCTACAAGGCCATTGATGAGATCGTAAACGTTCCCATCACCTTGCTTGAGTTCAGCGTTCACGCTATCACTGAAGGTATCGACGCATTGGGTGAAGTCACCGTCCGCATTCAAAGCGAGAAAGGTTCCTTCACAATGGATGCGCAAAGCGAAGTGGAATACTCCCGCGTGTACGGCGGCCACGGCGCAGACTCAGACATTATTGTTGCGAGCGCCAAAGCCTATATCAATGCCATGAACAAACTCATCATCGCGCAAACCGAAGGCACTGGAAAAGCAAGAGATGACTTCGGCGTGATGCTTGGGTAATAAGGTGGTTTCGATACGGCGGACAAGCACCGCCTACTCAACCACCAGTGTTTTATACAAAGGAGAAAACCATGACTACTCAATATGAAGAAAGAGATCCATTCCCTGAACCGCAAACCATCCCCTCTGGATGGGACATGAGCGCGTTTCTTTCCGCGCCGAAAACTGATTCTGTTCCTGACGCAGCCGATTCAGCTGAAAGCGAATCCTGCTAATTCGTAAAACGTAAAAAAGATACCTATGCCAAAAACTCTCTTTGACAAAATTTGGGAAACGCACGTTGTTGCAGAACAACCTGAATCTCCCGCCATTCTCTACATTGACCTGCACCTCGTGCATGAAGTCACATCCCCGCAAGCCTTTACGGGCCTGCGCCAGCGCGGGCTGAAAGTCCGCCGCCCTGATAAAACATTGGCTACGATGGATCACTCGATTCCCACCACGCCGATAGAGGTTCCAATTGCAGATGCAATGGCCGCCGCGCAGATCAAGCAGATGGAAACCAACGCCGCTGAATTCGGAATTACTTTGCACGGCATGACCAGCCCGCACCGCGGTATCGTCCACGTGATTGGCCCCGAACTCGGGCGCACCCAGCCCGGCATGACCATCGTCTGCGGCGACAGTCACACTGCCACGCATGGTGCATTCGGCGCGCTGGCTTTCGGCATCGGTACCTCCGAAGTGGAGCATGTGCTCGCCTCGCAATGTCTCTTGCAGAAGAAGCCCAAGACGTACGAAGTCCGCGTGGAAGGCAAACTTGCCGAAGGCGTTTCCGCCAAAGACATCATCCTCGCGCTCATCGCCCGCATCGGTGTCGGTGGGGGAACGGGACATGTCTTCGAGTTCACTGGCGAAGCCATCCGTAGGCTGACAATGGAACAGCGCATGACCATCTGCAATATGTCCATTGAAGGCGGCGCACGCGCAGGCATGATCGCCCCCGATGAAGTCACCTTTGAATATCTCAAAGGCCGCGAGTTCGCCCCCCAAGGCGCGGATTGGGATAAGGCCGTTGCCTACTGGAAAACATTGCCCAGTGACGAAGGCGCAGTTTACGACAAGTCCATCACGCTCAATGCGGCTGACCTCGAACCGATGATCACCTATGGAACGAATCCCGGTATGGGCATGAAGATCACAGATCGCGTCCCCACGACTGAATCATTCACCGAACCTTCCCAAAAAGCCGCGTTTGAAAAAGCATTGAATTACATGGGCTTGCAGCCGGGTCAATCCCTCCTCGGCAAAAAAGTGGACGTGGTCTTCATCGGCTCCTGCACCAACTCGCGCATCTCCGATCTGCGTCTCGCCGCCGCAATGCTCAAGGGACGCAAAGTTTCCGAAAGCACCCGCGTCATGGTTGTGCCTGGTTCACAAGATGTAAAGAAGCAAGCCGAGCAGGAAGGCCTCGATAAGATATTCAAAGAAGCAGGTGCAGAATGGCGCGAAGCAGGTTGTTCAATGTGTATCGCAATGAATGGCGATCAATTGCAACCCGGTCAATACGCTGTCTCCACCAGCAATCGCAACTTTGAAGGTCGCCAGGGCAAAGGTGGGCGTACTTTCCTTGCAAGTCCCATCACTGCTGCTGCCACAGCCTTGAGCGGTGTTGTCACTGACCCACGAACTGCCTTGAGCTAACATGGCCACTGACGAAGTTTGGAAACTCCCTGCAATCGTAAATCGTTTCCTGTCTTCACGCGCCGCTATCCCGTTGGCACAGGAACAGATCGGCATCATGATTTCGATTCTTGGATCAAGCGAAACGCCCATTCAAAACTTTCTCGATCTCGGCTGTGGAGATGGCATCCTTGGCGCTGCTATTTTGGGAGCCTATCCATCCGCGCGTGGCGTACTTGCAGATTTTTCCGAGCCCATGTTAGACCAGGCACGCCTTCAATTGAAGGATTATGCAGGCCAACTGGTATTTAAAAACCTTGATTACGGCGAAACCGATTGGATAAACAGCATGAAGCCTCATGGCCTGTTTGATGCCGTTGTTTCCGGGTATTCCATTCATCATCAACCCGATGTGCGCAAACGGCCTATCTATGAAGAGATATTTTCTCTTCTCGAACCCGGTGGATGGTTTATCAATATTGAACATATCGCCGCCGAATCGAAACTTGCAATTGATCTGTTCAATAAACACATCATTGATTCCTGGTATGACATGGAAAAGAAAAATGGTGGCACGAAAACACGACAGGAAGTGGCCGATACTTTTATGAACCGCCCTGATAAAGATTCAAATATTCTTTTGTCTGTCAGCATACAATGCGAATGGCTGCGTGAGATCGGCTACGAGGAAGTGGATTGTTACTTCCGCGTGTACGAACTCGCTGTCTTCGGCGGACGCCGTCCAAACTAATAAATATAAATACAGAATTGGAAAAACTATGGCAAATTTCACAACCCTTACCTCCCGCGTCATGCCTGTTCCCGTCAATGACATTGACACGGATCAGATCATCCCCGCGCAGTTTTTGAAAGTCACCGACAAGAACGGCCTCGCCGATGCGCTCTTCTTCAACTGGCGCTACAACGATGACAAATCTCCGAACAAGGATTTCATCATCAACAAACCTGAAGCAGCTGGCTGCCAAATTCTATTGGCAGGTGACAACTTCGGGTGCGGTTCGAGCCGCGAACACGCTCCCTGGGCGCTCACTGCCTTCGGCTTCCGCGCCGTCATCAGCACATCCTTCGCAGACATCTTCCGCAACAATTCTTTGAAGAATGGATTGATCCCCATCATCGTGGATGACGCGACTCACAAGATGCTCTTTGATCTAGCGGAAGAAGCGCCTCGTGCCGAACTGACAGTTGATCTGGCCACCCAGACATTATCCTTCCCTGGAGGTTCAGTCACCTTCCCGATCGACTCGTTCAATAAAACTTGTCTGTTGAACGGTGTGGATGAACTCGGCTACATCATGGGTTTTGAAAAAGACATCGCGGCATTCGAGAATGCAAAATGATGAATGATGAATGCGGAATTCAATATTCATCATTCTGCATTCATCATTTGGTTTGGACTATTCATGAATAAAATTCAAGTGTATGACACCACCCTCCGCGACGGGACACAATCCGAAGGCTTTAATCTTTCGGCGAATGACAAAGTCCGTGTTGCGCAAAAGCTGGATGAGCTTGGCGTTGCCTTCATAGAAGGCGGCTGGCCGGGCTCGAATCCAAAAGACGTTGAGTTCTTTGAACGCGCCCGTGATATGCAATGGAAACATGCGCTTATTACTGCATTCGGTTCCACCTGCCGCGTCAAAGGCGGCCCCGAAGACGATGCCAACATCAAAGCCCTGCTTGATTCGAAAACGCCCGTCTGCACCATTTTTGGCAAGACGTGGACGTTGCACGTCAAGGAAGTTTTGCTTACCACAAATGATGATAACCTGCGTATCATCGAGCAATCGGTCGCCTATCTCAAAGCTAACGGCAAGCGCGTCATCTACGATGCCGAGCATTTCTTCGACGGCTACAAAGCGGATTCATCCTACGCGCTTGAGACTTTGCGAGCCGCAGTCCGTGGCGGTGCAGAGACAGTTGTCCTGTGTGACACCAACGGCGGCACCTTGCCGTGGGAAGTGGAGAGCATCGTCCGCGAGTTGAAGCCTGCGCTGAATCATTCGTTTGGAATCCACACCCATAACGATGGCGACTGTGCCGTGATCAATTCGTTGATGGCGGTGCGTGAAGGCGCAATTCAGGTGCAGGGCACGATCAACGGAGTAGGGGAGCGTTGCGGTAATGCCAATTTGATTTCCATCATGGCAGACCTCGAACTCAAGATGGGCTATCAATGCTTGCCCGCAGGAAAACTTGAGCACTTATATGATCTCTCTCATTTTGTAGCGGAAGTGGCAAATATCACCCCTGATGAGCATTTGCCTTTCGTAGGCAAATCTGCTTTTGCGCACAAAGGCGGCGTACACGTTGCAGCCATGAGACGCAGCGCGCAGTCCTATCAGCATGTGGAGCCAGAAAAGATCGGCAACAAAATGCGCGTGGTCGTCTCCGACCTTTCTGGTCGCGGAAACCTGCTCAGCAAAGCCGAAGAACACGGCGTGGAAGTGGAAGGTGAAGAAGTCGTTGGCGTGCTTAATGACATCAAGGAACTTGAATCTCGCGGCTTCTCTTTTGAAGCGGCTGAGGCATCTGTGACCATGATGTTGAAGCGTCAGGAATATGGCTACAAAGCGCCCTTCGAACTCGTGGACTTTTTCGTCAATGTCGAGCATCGTCAGGGACGCGGCATCTTCGCCGAAGCGATGGTGAAAGTCCGCGTGCAGGGCGAGTTGTTGCACACTGCTGCGGAAGGCAATGGCCCCGTCAACGCGATGGACAATGCCTTGCGAAAAGCGCTGGTCAGCTATTATCCGCAGATCGCGAATTTCCATCTTTCTGATTACAAAGTCCGCATTCTGGATTCAGACCACGGCACCGAAGCCATTACCCGCGTATTGATCGATACCCGCAACACTACCAGCCGCTGGAGCACCGTCGGTGCAAGCGCAAACATCATTGAAGCCTCATGGCGCGCCCTCGCAGACTCTTTTGAGTATGGGTTGATGGTGGCTCACTAAATTCTGACAACGGACGATAGACCATTGACCATTTTTTGTGGTCCGTTGTCCATCATCTATGGTCACAAAACAAGGAATTATTCATGCAAGCAAAGATTACCCTCCTCCCTGGCGACGGCATCGGACCCGAAGTGGTCAGTGAAGCCGTGCGCGTGCTGGATGTGATTGCCAGCAAATACAAACACACATTCAAATACAAAGAACGTTTAATGGGCGGCTGTTCCATTGATAAATATGGTTCATCGCTTACGGACGAGACTCTCGCCGATTGCCAATCTGCGGATGCGGTTTTGCTCGGTGCGGTGGGCGGCCCCAAGTGGGATGACCCCGCCGCCAAAGACCGTCCCGAGCGTGGACTGCTTGCGCTTCGCAAAGGTCTCGGCGTGTTCGCAAATCTGCGCCCTGTCAAAGTCCACCCTGCGTTGATGGAGTGGTCTCCGCTCAAGCCTGAGAAATTGCAAGGCGTGGATATTCTCGTGGTGCGCGAACTCACGGGTGGCTTGTACTTCGGTTGGCCAAAGGGACGCGACATCAAAGATGGCCGCGAGCGCGCTGTGGATACGCTTGAATATTACGATTACGAAGTCCGCCGTGTGATGGAACTGGCTTTCAAACTGGCGAAAGGCCGCAAGAAAAAAGTCACTTCTGTAGATAAAGCCAATGTGCTGGAATCATCGCGGTTGTGGCGTCAGATCGCAACCAAAGTTGGCGCGGATAATAAGGATGTGGAACTCGATCACATGCTCGTGGATACCGCCTCAATGAAGCTGATCACTGGTCCCGCGTGGATGGATGTGATCGTCACTGAGAATATGTTCGGCGATATTCTCACGGACGAGGCGTCGGTTTTGGCAGGATCGATGGGGATGTTGCCCTCTGCCAGTTTGGGAGAATCAACTGTCGGGTTGTATGAACCGATCCACGGGTCTGCTCCAGATATCGCAGGCAAGGGAATCGCAAATCCGACTGGAACAATTCTTTCAACGGCAATGTTGCTGCGTCATTCATTGAAGCTGGAAGCTGAAGCCGCGGCCATCGAAAAAGCTGTGGATGAAACCATCACCGAAGGTGCGCGTACTGCGGATATCGGTGGCAAATTGACGACCCGCCAGATGGCGGATGAAATCATCAAAAAGTTATAAGGAGAATGAGCTATGGGAATGGAATCGAAATTCATCTGGATGAACGGCGAACTTGTGCCGTTCGAAAAAGCCACCATGCACGTGTTGACTCCCGCCATTCATTACGGGGCGGCTGTGTTCGAAGGCATCCGCGCGTATGACACGCCGAAAGGCCCCGCTGTTTTTCGCCTGACCGATCACGCAGAGCGTTTGCTGGATTCAGCTCGTGTCTTTGGCTTCCGCTCTTTGCCGTGGACAACGGAAGATGTGGTGAAGGCGGTCAAGGATACTGTACGCGCCAATGGATTCAAGGATTGCTATATTCGTCCATTGTTGTATTTGGATGGCGGCGGCTGGAACCTGAACGTGGACAACGGCAAACCGTCGCTGTCGATCTCGGCCTGGGAATGGGGTAACTACCTTGGCGAAGAAGCGATGGCGAAGGGCATTCGCGCCAATATTTCTTCATTCACGCGTCATCACCCGAACGTGTTAATGACCAAGGCAAAGGTGTCAGGGAACTACGCTAACAGCTTCCTCGCCAAGACCGAGTCTGAGAGATTGGGTTTCCAGGAAGCCATCATGCTTGACCCGCAAGGGTATGTTGCCGAATGTACGGGCGAGAACCTATTCATGGTGCGCCACGGCAAGATCATCACCCCGTCCACTGCGCCCGTGCTGGAAGGGGTGACCCGCCACTCGATCCACACCATTGCAAAAGATATGGGCTACCGCATTTTGGAGCAGCCAATTTCACGCGACCAGCTCTATATCGCGGACGAAGTATTCGTCTGCGGTACGGCTGCCGAGTGCATCGGTCTGAGCGAAATTGACTTCCGCACGATCGGTGAAGGCAAGACCGGCCCCACCACGCGCCAGATCCAAAATGTGTATCACGACGCCATTCGTGGCAAATTGCCACAGTATGAAAGCTGGTGCGAGTACGTAGGTTAATGGACGGCAGACCACAGACAATGGATGTATTTAGTCAGTTGTCTGTGGTCTTGTCCGTGATGCGATGGGTGATATTGCCATATAAATAACAAGTGGTATAATTCGCCAGTCTTAAATTGGAGAGGTCGCGTAGTCTGGCTTAGCGCGCACGCTTGGAAAGCGTGTAACCCACAAAGGTTCGCGGGTTCGAATCCCGCCCTCTCCGCCAAGTAACATCCCTTTACCAGAAGAGGGATGTTTTTTATTATTGGGAGTCTTTCGTTTATGTTCAATCCTATTGAGTATCTAATCGAGAATATTTCATGGTATGCGCCAATTTACAATATTTCCTGGGTATTGTTCATGATTTATGCATTAACCCTGCCACCGCTTTTGCTGTGGGTTTTCCACAGATATGCGGCGTTACGTGAGATACAGCCGCCACAAACGTGGACCTTTCACCGCAGCGCGTATTCGTATCTTGTTGGCGCAGCGTTGGTGATCTTTGGCTTCAGACTCATCCCCTACTGGATATTCAATGACAAGATATTGCATTTCATGGGCGGTGGACTTTCCATTGCGCTGATCTATGAATATTTCATTTTGAATTTCGATGTTCGGGAAGGCAATGGCATTCTCAGTCTAAAGCGCCTGGTCAACAGGAAATACTCTTATTTTCTGGCAAACTTGATCCTGATATTTTTCTTCTCTTCCTTTTTCAGCGTGTTTTCCGAGTTATATGAATTCGTGTCCAAATACATTGCAAGTTTTGAATTTGACAGCAGCGGATTGGATACATGGATGGATATTCTTTCCAATTTGGCGGGAGCATTTATAGGATATTTCTTTATTTGGCTCTGGAAATATGGAACAAAAAAGACCTGATCGGTTGACCAGGTCTTTTTATCATTACAAAATTATGGTTATGGGGTTGGGGTTGCTTCTGGAAGTGGCAATCCAGAAGAGACCACAAGACTGGATGAGATGTTGCCATGACCGGGGACATCGGCTTTGCTGGTGGTGATAAAGTCATACAGCAGGGACGATTTCCATTTGCCAGCGCCGAGAATGTCTGTTCCGTTGGATTCTGCGTCAGGGCGGCGTGAACCGGCATTGATCCCTGCAAAGTTGCTCAGGTCCAATTGAGCGGATGCGGTAACTACATCTGCTCCGTGACAGGCAACGCAGGACATGGATCCGGAATACCAAAGGTTGGCTTCGATAAAGAGAGGGCGTACTTCTGCAAAAGTAGATTCGCAGTTCTGGCCACTGGCATCGGCAAATTGGAATGGATCCGTCTCAGGTGAGCCAGCTTCGACCCATGCACCGATCAAATCGGCAGCAGCGACCTGGCATTGGCTCGAAGCGGCAGGTTCGCCGCCTTCGATGACAGGCATGTTTGCGGGAAGCAGGGTCGGGATGGGCGTGCGTTCCGCGACCAATGCACCACGATTACAAGACAGGGTAAAACCACAGGCATTGGGTGTAAATGAAACCAACCCATATTAGAACGCCGACCACAAAAACGATCACCGCTCCATAGATATATTTTCTTACATCATCTTTCATTGGTTGCTCCCTCCCTATTGCCCGTCTGCCGGTTTAAGCGTGCGGATAAAATTGACCACATCCCAACGCTCGCGCACGGTCAGGTTTTCGTTCAGCGGCGGCATTTGCCCGGAGAATTGAACATCAGGGAAAAGTGAGTTGTTTGGATTGAAGATACCATTGGTAATGGTCAGGAAGAGGCTTCCATCGGTCTTGCTCTGAACGAGCTCACTGGTGAGGCTGGCGGGTTTCTTCTTGACCAGAAAGGCGGAAATCGTTCCGTTGCCCTGCCCTTCAACGCCGTGGCACATTTGGCAATGAATGGAATACAGTTGAGCGCCGCGTGCAATAGAAGCGCCATCAGCAGGCACGGGGTTGACCGGTGCGCCTTCGCCGGGAATATAGGCTGCGCCTTCGACAGGAATGGATTGGGCGGGTACGGGCCGGGGGCCTGCACCGGTGTTCATGTCTACATCCTGTGTGCCGTAAGACGGCTGGATCTCCATGAAGACGACCCAGTCGATCTTAATCACATCATACGAAAATACCATCAATGCGCCAACCAGCACGCCAAGAGCCGCAAATACGATAACGAGTTGTTTTAAGAGTCTCATAGGTGTTGCGCCTCCGCCGGTTTTACCGATTCAGCGCCCATTTTCTTTAAAGCGTCTGTAACTTTCTGTTCGTCAGCATTCGTACATTCAATGAGGATGGCGATCTTGCCGTCGCTGACTTCAGGAACATACTTCATCGGGCGGTAATTCGGGAAGAAACTATCAAGGAACACCCCAAGGAAGGTGGAAAGGAGCATACCAAGCATGGTCAATTCAAACAGGACAACCACGGTGGGAGGCCCGGGAATAAATGATTGTGTGCTTACCTGAATTGGATAAGGGTAGAGATATGGCGTAACGTATGCAAGGAAAAATCCTGCGCCAAACCCGAGGATGGCTCCACCCATTGCAATACGTGGAACATTCGTCCACTGATGTGGACGGCCTAGCATGGCTTCGGTGACTGGGATGCCGGAGATGACATTCATGCAGTCATCGTGGATGCCGATCGAGCGAAGATGCTCAATGGCGTTCGCGGCAGGTTCGAGGTCCGGAAAGACCGCCAACAAATCTACAGCTTTAGATTCGGTCATTTCAATCCTCCTATTCCAATTCGCTGACCGATACTACGGTCTCGCGTCCAAATTTCTTCAGTTCATGCGCCATCTGGCCTTCCTGCACTTCCCAGACGGGGATGAGAGGAATAAGTTTTGAGGCGATCATATAAAGCAAAATGAAGAAGGCAAGTGTACCGATGCCCATGGGGACTTCGATGCCGGGCTTGTAAAGACGCCAGGTGAACGGCATACGATTGATCGTGACAGAGATGGGTACAATGATGTAACGCTCAAACCACATGCCAACGTTGATAAAGATACCGACTGTACCAACGAGCCAGGGAGTGGAACGCCATTTTGGATTCCATAGAATAGCCCAGGGAACCACAATGTTACAGAAGAGCATGCCAAACCACATCCAGCCCATGGGGCCAGCTTCGTGGAAGTGGAGCAGTTGCTGCGTCCACTTATCGCCGCCATACCATTGCACCATATAGTCATTGAAGAAGAAATATGCCCATGCCATCGAAATGATGAGCATGAGTTTACCAATGGCATCGAAATGTTCGGCGCGGATGAAATATTTCATGTGTTTCATTGTGGCGCGAATCACTGCAATGACAATCACAGCAGCGCCCATACCGGAATGCAAAGCGCCGACGATGAAGTACGGGCCAAAAATGGTCGAAGACCAGCCGGGGCGGGTAGCGGCGGCAAAGTCCCAGGACACGATGGTATGTACAGAGAACATGACTGGGATGATCGCGAAGGCGAAGATGTTCATCGCGTTGCGGAGGTGGGTCCACTCCCCTTCTGTACCGCGGAAGCCGAGGGCAAGAATTTTGTAGAAGTTCTTGCGCCAGCCGGTGGAGCGGTCACGCGCCATCGCGACATCCGGAATGAGCGGCAGGAAAAGGTACATGGTGGAAGAGAGCAGGTATGTAGTGATGGCGAGCAAATCCCATGTAAGCGGGGAATGCAGGTTCGGCCACAATAAGCGCTGGTTCGGGTAAGGCATGAGCCAGTAAAAAATCCAGACACGGCCCATGTGCATGAAAATACTGAAACCAGCCTGCACCAGACCAAAGGTGGTCATCAACTCAGCAGCACGGGTGAACGGACGGCGGAATTCTGCACGGAACACGCGCAAGATCGCGGAAATGAACGTACCCGCATGGCTGATACCGATCCAGAACACGGTATTGACCAGGAAGATACCCCAATAATCCGGGCGCATCACACCGGCCTCACCCTGACCTTTTGCGATCAGAACGCCCCATTTATAGAACAGGAAATACACGACAATAAAGCTCAGGAAGCCAACAACCACCCAATATTTCCAGGTGGGTTTTTCGAGCATGGATTCCATCACCATGTCGTTCATTTGCCCGCGTGGAAGCGGATCAAGCATCAGGTGTTTTTCACGGAAATGCTCTGCGCTGTGACCGTGATGGTCAGCGTGGGCATGTTCCGTTTGTTTTTTCTCGTTTGCCATAATTACCCTCCCTTGAAGTAGGTCACGTTGGGTAACGTGCCAAGTTCTTCAAGATGTTTCACGCCGTGACTTTGCTTCTTCAACTGAGAAACCAGGCTTTCAGGATCATCAACACGGCCAAAAACGATCGCATTCGCAGGGCAGGCTTGCGCACAAGCGGTTGTAAATTCACCATCCGCCACTTCGCGGCCTTCTGATTTCGCCTTATCCTGCGCCTTGTGGATGCGCTGAATGCAGAACGTGCATTTTTCCATCACGCCCATGCGACGGACGGTCACGTCCGGGTTCAATTGATTGGGCAGGGGCTCAGGGCGTTGATAGTCGCGCCAGTTGAAGGAACGAACCTGGTACGGGCAGTTGTTCGCGCAATAACGGGTACCCACGCAGCGGTTGTACACTTGCAGATTCAACTGCTCGGCCTGAGAATGGACGGTTGCAAACGCAGGGCAAACCGGTTCGCAGGTGGCATGTCCGCATTGCTGGCACAACATTGGTTGATTGGGCGTCATCTTCACTTCAGGATATTCACCCTCCCAGAAGCGCTCAATGCGGATCCAATGCATGGAACGCCCATACCCAGAATCCTCTTCACCCACAAACACAACATTGTTTTCCATGGAGCAGGCAGCCACACAAGCCTGACAGCCCGTGCAAATATCCTGATCAATGACCATGCCCCATTTGCCGGTCTCTTCTGTGTTCATCTTAACTTCGGAAATTTTCAGATCAGCTAAAGTCGCCATAATTAATGCTCCTCACCAAGACCAATGCCATACACGCCCAACAAACTTTCAAGACGTGACAGCGGTTTCTTCGTTCCGGTCTTTTCAACTTTGACTTTCATACCAGCAAAAGCAAGATCACCAACTTCATTAAAGTGTTGACCAAGAAGATCAGCGGGATTGACGCCGCGATTCTCGGCATATCGGCCATACGCAGTATGACCCTGACCAAAAGGCATCGCGATCGTATCGGGGCGGATGGCTGGGTACACATAAACGGGCACTTCCAACTCTCCGGCTTCGCTCACGATCTTTACAACATCATCATTTTCGATTCCCAGTTCATGGGCGGTTTCAGGGTTCATCTCAACCCATGTGTTCCACATGACTGTGGTTGTGGGGTCGGCTAATTCCTGTAGCCAGGGTTTGTTCGCGCCAGCTTCGGCCATCGTCGGCGAAACGAATGGGACAAAGAAGAACTCGCCTTCGCCGGCAAACACAGCTTCTTCAGCGGCAATGCTCTTACCAAGGACACCACCGGCATTGGGAACGCCGCGGGCATCAGACAATTTCCAAAAACCGCCGTTCTGTTGGAAAGAAGCCATAAAGGTCGGCAAGTCTGCCCCGCTAACCGAGCCGCCCGCTTCGCTCATTAATGAAGCGACTTTGCTTTGCAGGAATTCAACTTCATCAGCAAAGGGAAAGCGCCGCGGCAAATTTATCGCCAGCCAGCTGAGCGGCAGCGATCAACACATCTGCGGTTGCGCGGGTATTATAGAAAGGTGAAACAACAGGCTGGGAACCGGAAAGAACCGATTGAGCCGAGCCAGTGGCTACACGCTGATAACCCCAGGATTCAAGTCCGTGGTGGTCAGGGAAGACATAATCCGCTTCCAGCGCTGTTTCATCTGGGAAGGTCGCGAAGGAAATGATCTGGCTGACAGATTTACTCGCTTCGCCAAAACCAAGCGAAGCAGGAAGCTCAAACAACGGATTGACTCCGTGAACGAACAAAACCTTGATCTTGCCATCGGCCATCTTCTGAATAAATTCCTGCATTTCCTGAGCGGAAGCAGGGCGTTGATATTCAGACTGGTTCGGGGCAAGAGCAGAGAGATACACGCCGCCGGGCTTGCCAAAGTTATCAGAAATGGCATTCAAGGCCAGCACCGCTTCAGCAACAGCGAGACCATTACTTTGCCCGAGGGCCGGGCCGCCAGGGATGGCAAGCGCGCCGTTCGAGCCGGCGAACATTTCAGCGAGGTGTTCAAGAGTTTCGAGTTTGATACCGGACTTTGACGCAACATCGAGCGGGTCCACACCTTCGAAGGCAGGAGCAGAGACGTTGCGAATTTCAGAGGCGAGTTTACCGATTGCCAGCGCAACCAGTGCCTCGGTCCCGGGGCGAAGCGGAACCCATTCATCCGACTTGGCGCCTGTCTGGGACATGCGCGATTCAAATTGCACGAATTTGCCGCGCAGCTTGGTCTTTGCTTCGCGCAGTCCTGCAAACCCACGAGTGTATGAAACCGGAGAAAGCCAGGTTTCGAGGAAGTTCGCGCCGAAGGAGAAGACCACCTGCGCCCCACCTACATCAAAGAAAGGCAGGCTGGCCTGACCGAAAAGATTCTCGGCGGCCTTGCTCAAGGTGGCGCGGGCGTCGAACATGCCCAACGCGCCAAAGCGGACCGGGGCGTTAATGCCGGTTGCTTTTGCAAGATCAGAAACCAGGTCAAAGAGATGATCGGGAGCCGTTCCCATCAGGAAGGCGATCTCTTCGGGTTTGTTATTCTTGAGGGCATCGGCCACTACTTGAATGGCAGCGTCCCATTCCACAACTTCTGTGGAGGCGGAACCGCGTGATGCACGTTTGACCGGGTCAGTGACACGATCTGGGTTATACAAACCCTGCAAGGTAGCCTGTCCGCGTGCGCAAGTCTTGCCGAGGTTCAGCGGATTGTTCGCATTGCCTTCGGTCTTGATCGCACGTCCCTGGCTGGTGCGGACTACGAGCCCGCAGCCGGCCGCACATTCGCGGCATGTAGTGGCGTAATATGTACTCTGGCCGTTATAGTTGTATTCGGGCATCTGCAAATAGGGCTCGCGTTTAACATAACGCGAGGCAGGCCCGCAACCGGTAAGGATGGCAGTGGTTGCCGCGCCTACACCAGCCAGTTTTAGAAAATCACGCCGGGAAAATTGTTCGCTCATATTGATTCCTTTCGCCCGGTTAATAATGACAAGTACCGCAGTCGGTGAGTTTGACCAGTTTTACCTGATCTTCACCGGCAGTCGTAACGTGGCAATCCAAACACCAACCCATGTTCATCACCTGCGGGTTCTGAGCAATGGTTAATCTGGTCATATCACCATGGCAGTCTTCACAATTCTTTCCAGCTGCAACATGTGCGCGATGGTTGAACTGAACGAAGTCCGGCACGATGGCAACCGGCACCCATTGAAGCGGAGTCTGGCTTTGCACCGATGCCACCAATGGCTTGAGAAGCGGAACCTTGGTGTCAGGCAATTGGCTATCGAGAGTCTTCTGGATCTGATTATGGCATCCCCAACACTTTGCTTCAGAGGGAATACCAGCGGATGGCCCCTTCGCAGCGCCCGGATGGCAATACAAGCATTGAATGCCAAAGGCAATATGCGTTTGATGGGGAAACTGAATGGGCTGCGCAGGCGCTTGTTGGGTCGTATAAAGACCATACACAGCAAGGCTGAAAACCGCCAGCACGGCGATCCCAACTGCGATCAGACCAAGAGGCTGTTTCAGCCAGTCAAATATTCTTTTGATCATGGATGCTCCTGAAATAGACTTAAGCACAAAACCGCCGTTTAAAAAACGGCGGCAAGGCTGAATTACTTACTTAAAATGAGATCAGAACACAAGCATAGAGAAGCAAGTGCAACACGATAATACATAAAATACGCCCCGATCACGTTCATCAGGACGAGGAAGAAACTTATGATTTTCATAGAAACTTCCATCACATTCTCCATAAGTAGTAATTGCTGAACCCCGCCAGCGAATTAACTCGGCGGATTATACAATGAAAGTGTAAAAAAGTACATACAAGACCAAACTTATACACTTTTGACCATGATACAATTACATTTATAAGACCATGAAATCAACTCTTACTGTAACTGTCAGCGTTTTATTTTTCGCGCTCCTCATTCTTGGGCTGTCGTTACCGGCCTTCCATCAACCAAGCGTGTTGGCGCAAGGCCCGGTTTCGTTGCAAACCACCGCCACCCCACAGGCAGCAGACGGCACATCCGTCATCGGATCCACGGATGGGATCCTTGTGATGGGAATCGTAATCGTGTTAATAGTAACATTGCCGCTCCTCTTTCGAAAAAAATCGTTATAAAAAAGGACAGGCTCGCCTGTCCTTTTTTATAACGATATCAAACCAAGCTCGATCCCCCGCCGCACCGCCTCGGTACGGCTCGAAATTCCCAACTTCGCATACAAAGACGATAAATGAAATTTCACCGTGTGCTCGCTGATGCTCAGCGAAAGCGCGATCTGTTTATTCGCCAACCCCTGCGCCATTAATTGAAGGACTTCCTTCTCCCGCGCAGTCAACGGCTCGATCAGAGAATCTTCGCTCGAAGATTCCCCACCCCTCGGCAGACGCATCAACTCTGCGACCAGGCCTGGTGCGCCAACCCAAAGCCCCTCCCCCGCTGCAAGGACTCCCGCCACTAATTCTTCCTGCGTGGCTTCGACAGAAAGCACTCCCCACGTCCGCACTTTGGAATTCAACAAGGACCGAACCGAATCAACATCATCCGTCAGATACAGGATCGCGAAATCTTTTTTACCCTGCTGCGGCGCAACAGAAGAGACCGAGGCAAGCACAACCACCTCGGTCTCATTTTCATTCACACTTTCAAGATTAACGGCTTCACCCACCACTTTGATAGTTGCATGGCTGCCAAGCATTTCACGCAGGCCAACCCGCAGCGCATGGTTCGGTGAAACGATCGTAACTCGGATCAATTATCTTTCTCCAACCACCACATTCACAACCACCAACTTGCCGCCGCGCAGCACATCCAGCGGAGTGGACTTGCCCACCACGTCACCGCTCAAGCGCGTGAACAACTCATCGTGATGTTCGATGGCTTCACCGGCAACACCCACAAGAATATCACCGACCATTAATCCGCCGTTGCCTGCCGGGCTTTCCGCTTCGAGGCCAACGATCAGCAAACCTGTTTCCTGTTTGCGATTCAATTGACTTTGACCATCTTCCGGAATATTAACAGTCTGGCTGCGAATGCCAAGGTAGCCGCGTTTGATCTTGCCATGCTTGGCGAGGGTCTCTGCAACTTTCCAGGCCGCATCGGCAGGGATGGTGATCGCGCCGCCGCTGCCAAAGCCGGAGGTGTTGACACCAAAGACCTGGCCTTCTCCATTAATAAGCGGGCCGCCTGAAAAGCCCGGGTAGGAAACCACATCCGTTTTGATGAAGCTTTCCAACATGCCGCCGCGCCCGGTGCGGACGGGGCCGCCAATGGCGTTGACCGTTCCAAAGCTGGATTCAATTCCGCGTTTGGAAGGGCGCCCAATAGCGAGGACAAATTGTCCCACGCGGGCGGGAGTCTTCGCGACGGCGGCGGGAGTGGCTGAGGCGGAGTCTAATTTCAAAACGGCCAGATCAGTTCCCGGGTCCCGACCGGCGAGGCGGGCTGTTAGTTCAGTCCCATCGCTGAGAATCACTTTAATATCCTCGTCGCGTTCCACAACATGGTCGGCGGTCAGGATCATATCTTTTGCGAAGGCAATGCCGCTGGCGGGGATACGGCGGCGCGCATCCACCAACACGGTGGAGTTGCCTGCCTGCTCAGCCGCGGATGCCATTGCATCGGAAAGTTCGGTAAAAATATTTTTGCTCATGGTGTATCTCCTTGTCACCAGTATAGCGACGGTGTGCCGGGAGTGTATCGCCGAAAGGGATTGCTTTGCACTGGACGTTTGGGTAGGTAGTTTATTGCCTGCAATAAGCCCAAATCAACCACCATCGGCAACCACCCGCCCTTCGTCCATGACGATGGTGCGCGGGAATAATTCCTGCACCAGTTTCATATCATGTGTGGAGACGAGCATGGTGATGGGTAATTCGCGCAGCAGATTGATGAGCGTCCTTCTCGCGCGCGGGTCAAGACCAGCCGAGGGTTCATCCAGAATCAAAAGACTTGGATTCATGGAAAGCACGGTCGCGATTGCAATACGTTTCTTTTCGCCAACGCTCAAGTGATGCGACAAGCGGTCGCGATAGGTTGTCATTCGCACAGCTTCGAGCGCGGCATCCACGCGTGCACGGACATCTGCTTCGGGCAGCCCCATGTGAAGCGGACCGAAGGCCACATCCTCAAACACGGTTGGTGAAAAAAGCTGGTCATCTGGATTCTGAAAGACGAGCCCGACCATTGCGCGGATGGCGGGTAAATTTTCGCGCGTGAGGCGTTGCCCCGCAATTTCAACTTCGCCATGCCCGCCTAAAATTCCATTCAGGTGCAGCATCAATGTGGATTTGCCCGCGCCGTTCGGCCCAACCAACGCGACCTTATCGCCAACGGACAATTTCATTGAAACGCCATGCAAGGCAGAGTGACCATCAGGATACGAAAAATGCAGGTCTTTCACGGTCAACACATCGCCGCCAATCTCTGGCAGGGAAAAACTATTTTTTACATGAGTGACTGGCATTAAAACCTTCCAAGAACTTGAGTGACAAAAATAACCACGAGCGCAAACGCAGTGACGTAATAATCACGCGGCTTCATCTCATGCGCATTCAACGTATACAAATGACCTGAATACCCGCGCGACAACATCGCATTGTAGATGCGGTCACTGCGCTCGTAACTTCGCAAAAAGAGTTGACCTGCCATATTGCCTGCCACCTTGGCACGCCACAAAACGCCTCCCCCCGCCCTGTTACCTGCAGACGCCGCCGAGCGAGATTCCCTCGCCCGAATCAGACGGAAGACTTCATCCGTCAGTACGAAGAGATAACGATAGAGAAAGGCAATGATGGTGGTGAGAATGGCTGGGACTTTCAAATGTTCGAGCGCATGAATGAGATCGGGAAAACGAGTCACTGCCACGAGCAGGATCGCCATCTGCACCGAAAGCCAGGAGCGGATGAGGATGCTCACGAAGCGCAGAAAGCCCGCATCTGTGATGACAAGATGCGAAGTGAAAAGTTGAAAGGTAAAAAATGGTTTACCGGGAATGGAAAACAAAACTGTGACAGCAATTAATGCAAAAGGCAAAGCCACAAGCGAACGCTTAAGGGTGTATCCGATTCCCAATTGCGAGAGCAAATTTGCAGCAAGCAAAAATATCCAGCTAAAAACAAAGGCAAGCCATGCGCCATCAGGAAGCAGGGCATTGGAGACGATAAAGATAACCGTGACAAGCGCCTTCACCCGCGGGTCGAGATGGTGAAGAAAACTTTCTTTCTCGTGATAGCGGTCGAACGCGTCAAAATGCATATTGATCCTTGCGGAATCCGTAATATGTAAACGTAATTTGCGTTACGGATTCCGCATTACGAATTCCGTTTTACGCCTTTGCCCTCATCCCGCGGCCGATCAATACGATGACTGCACCAACGACAATGACGCCAATCACGCCAGCCATAATGGTGGAAACAGCGGTTTCACCAAGGAAAGGCAATGTGTAATCGGGAATGATGGAATAAGGTGCAGACTGACCCACATCAATAAACCCAAAGTCAATGGCAACACGTTCCAGGCCGTCCGGGTCGCCGGAAGCGAGAGGGGAAAGCAGGACAACGGCGAGAGCGATAATGCCGCCCACCGCCACCCATCCACGCCCGCCTTTGGCAGATTCAGAGCCTTCGCCAAGCAGGTCGGGACGGGTTTGCAAGATAAAGGAAAGCGCGGCAACTGTGATGAGCGCTTCGCCCAGTCCAATCAATGCGTGAACACCGAGCATGGCAGGGATGACGATTCCTAACTGGGATGTGCCACTCAACCATAATTGAAGCGAGGTCAACAACGCGCCAGCCATCACAGACAGCCACGCGGCGACGCCCGCCACACCAAGTTTGACCGGCGTGGATTGGCCCGCAACTGCGCGATACAGTCCATAACCGATTGCGGCGGTGACCAATCCCATATTAAGGATGTTCGCACCCATGACGAGCAAGCCGCCATCCTGAAAGAGCAGGGCTTGCACGGCCACGACGGCGGTCATGACTAGCATTGCCGCCCAAGGACCAAGCACAATGGCCGCCAGCGCGCCACCCAGCAAGTGGCCAGAGGTACCACCCGCCACAGGGAAGTTGATCATTTGTGCTGCGAAAATGAAAGCAGCCATCACGCCCATGAGCGGAACCTGCTTTTCGCCAAGCGCTTTATTTGTTTTGGAAATGGCAAGGCTGAGAGTGGCGATGGTGATTACCCAGCAGAGAATTGAGATGACGACACTGAGAAAGCCATCGGGAATGTGAAGAGGGGTGGGTGAAAAATGCATGTTATTCTCCTTTTTGACAATTGGGGCAAATACCAAAAAAAGTGATGTGGCCATCTGTTAAGAGATAACCGGTAGCGGACTCAAGCTGACGATATAGTTTTTCAAGTACGGCGTGTTCCACCTCCATCTCATTTCCACAGGTTCGGCATTTCAAATGATGATGCTCGTGACGCGCGATCTCGTAGGCTAAATGTCCATTGCCCATGTGGGCGGGGCGTGCCAGCCCATTCGCCGCGAGAAACTCCAGGGTGCGGTAGACCGTGGGTTCGGTGAGGCCTTCCAATTCCCTGGAGGCTTTTTCATAGATCTGCGCAGGAGTGAGGTGCTTGCCGGAATGATGCAGCACATGCAAAATCGCCAGCCTTTGCGGCGTCATGCGATATCCACGGGAACGGAGTTGAGGGGTGTATTCTTCTGCGCAGGACATAAACTTCCTTATTGCAACTTTTTGCAATAGTATATTGTATAGAACTGTGCTGAATGGATTTTCTTACATCGAGTATTAGCGCTTCCCCACTTGAACGACTGACGACAGACCGTGGACGGTGGACGGCAGACCATGGTCAGCGGTCCACCGTCTGCGGTCTACTACATTATGGCTCCCACACGTAATGAACGAGAGCTGCGAGGGTTGGTTTTCCTTCAGCAATCTCCATGCCGACGGCCCAGGTTTGCCAATCCAGCAGGCCGAACTCATCTGTGCCCGGGAAGTAGACGGAATAAAGATTCATGGCTGGGTAAGGCCATTCAAGAAAGTAGCTCTTCCTGCCGGTTTGTATCTGGCCGCATACGATCAATGAATTTGGTGTGAATACCTGCTCCAATGCGGGCAGGACGATCTCTTGAAAGGAGCCAACTGTCTTTTCGCCGCTGCCGAAGGATATTCCCCAGTCAGCTTGAAAGGTGGATTCAAAAATAAACCGCGCATGTTCCACGTCGTAGTTGATGACCTTGCCATCACGATAGTGCTGTACATCCATGCCACGGGATGGAGATACAAGAGAGGCGAGCAATGCGCCGTCTTTGGAGGCGATGGCTTTGCTGAGGGAGTTGATCAATTCCGTACCGCGGATGTCGCTGCAGAAATCGGGGGGCTGGGTTGGGAAGGGGGTTTGTGTGAGGACGATTGGAGATTCAGGCGCGGGAGTGGCTGGGAATGTTGGGGCTGAGGGTAGTGTCCATTGGGGAGAGGCAGTTGACAGGGCGGTGGGAGGCGGAGGTGCATCCACGGGAATGGTGCAGGCGACGAGAGTCAACATCAACAGCGATAAAAGTACGTGTCTCATTTTTATTCCTTGATAAAAAAACTGGCGGAGTATCCGCCAGTGATTGTACTATTTTGCGCCTGCTTCTTCGGTTGCTTTTTTTGCAATGCGTTTGATGACTTCCGCCACGCCGCCCATCGGACTCTTTAGGGTTTCAAAGGCGATCTCCGTGATCTCGGGAGCCATGCGTTTGAGGTTTCGGAAACGGCGCGCGAGAAATGTTTCATCGGGGTTGGGCTGTTCAAGAGTGGTTTGAATCTCCTCCAACTCCTGCTTCACATCCTGTTTTCCTTCTGAGGAAAGTTCCTGGTTTGCCTCGACCTGTTTGTATATCTCTTTGAACAACGGGGCAATGTTGATCGATTGGGTGGTGGTATGGTTCTCCATAACAACCTTGCTGCCTTGTATATTTCCACTGATGACAATGCTGTTATTTCCGGCGCTTATGCCGTCTTTCCTATTTTTAGCTGGCATGTTTTCCTCCAAAAAAAATTAGGTGCTTATTTTTCTGACATCTTTTGGAGCAATGACTACACGAAAACTGAGATCGTCGTTGAACATCAATGGGATGGACCAGTTGCAGAACGAGGAACGCGCGAACCATTGATAACCGATCCATGAGCCGCCGCGCACGATGCGGTATTTTTTATCTTCATCGTACCAGGAGCTTGTCCACTCCCAGGTGTTGCCGCTCATGTCCCATGCCTCGGTTGGGCTGGCGCCTTGCGGGAAGGTGCAGACGACTGTGGTGCCGCCCAGGCCGGAGCCGGTTGAGTCGCTATCCCATGTGTTGGCTGCGGCTTTGTCGAAGCCTTCGCCCCAGGGGTATTCGCTGCCGTACTCGCCTCTTGCGGCGCGTTCCCATTCATCGTCACGTGGCAGACGGATGGTGTATCCCTCGGGCACAGCCACGATCTTTTTCGCGAGCCAATTGCAGTAGGCTTCCGCTTCATACCAGCTCACACCCACCACTGGAACGATAGGGTTGCTCAATTCAATGTTATGCCAGTAATAAGGCACGTTTCGTTTTGCAAGCTGACGATGTTCCAGCCAGTCCCGCGAGACGGCTTCCATGGTACGCGAATCATATTTTCCGGTGCGCCATTCCCAGCCTTCGTCACTCCAAAACTCGTGGGTCTGGTATCCGTCCTCTTTGACGAAGCGCGCATACTGAATGTTGGTAACCGGATACTTGGCGATGAAATACATGTACGGGATTTCTCTCGCCTCTTTCTTAACCCCGGCCTGATACTCGCCAGCTGACACATCCACAAACCGATCCAGATCGCCGGGACGCCAGCCAAGCCGCCCAAGCAGGAGGCCTGCATGTCTGCGAATCTCCGGGCGGATGTGTCCGCCTTGCATAGTGGCGATTAATGCCTGTGTTACATGTTCCTTGCTTTGCAGAGGAACGCCGCCGGGCCAAGTATCCAGAACAGCATCACCGGCCAGCACAACCGCTTCGCCAGGAGGGCCGGGTTGTTTATCCACCAGCGCTTCCACGACTTCACCGGAAACTTTCGGCAATTGCTGGCGAATGCCAAGATAGCCAATGGTGAGCAGAGTCACTTCACGCCACGCCTGCTCCCCCACATGCCGGGAGAGGACTTCAAGGATCGGGACAGAATCACCCTGTCCTTTTAACGCAAGGGCAACGGCGGCAAGATATTCTTCAAAGGTCAAATGGATGAAGCCGTACTCACCCGGGCCGCGTTCCAGCAGAACGGCGGCATGGTCATGCACATCGGTCAGGAATTGACGCGCTGCCTGATGAGGAGACGGGTCGCCGCGTTCGAGAAAGAGCTCTTCCAATTTGCGACGCAGGTCTTCACGTCCCACCAACCCAACGCCGGGACTGACTTCATGCATCCACAAGGCCAATGGCGCAAGGATGCGGATCGTTTGGATCTCATCAATATCTCGCCCGGGCGCGCGTCCGCTGATACTGCGGGCACGGTTCCAGGTGGAGAGCAGAGTATTTACATATTGGTCATAAAGCTGTACACGGCGTTCCGGCAGTGACACACCCTGGCGCTTCATTAAAGCAAGAATGGTCAACAACAGCGGTGTGGATGCCAGTTGCCGTACACCGGGATTCTGTGAAATCGCATCCAGCAATTCGCGGCGGTCGGTTTCGGCATCTGCACGGGCGACGGCTGTATTTCCCTGCGCCTGTTTTTCGAGTGCAGTCGTCCACTGCCCGACGAATTCCTCGATCTCATCTTCTTCAAAATCGACGATGGTACATTCTGCCAGGTCTTCGGCGGATGGCCGAACCGCGCGATAGCCAACCACGCGGCTGGTGAGCACAAATTTATTCCCCGCATGGCGATGGAAGGCAAAGAAGTCCACTACGCGCTCAACGACAGTGTTGCGCATGTTCAAATCGCGGACTTCATCAAGCCCGTCCAGCAGGATCAATGCACGGCCCGCCATGAGGGCTTCATGCAGCATGGGGCCAACAGGCAAGTCCGCGCCGATGCCGTCAAAATATTCGGCGATGAAATCATCAAGGCGAATGTCATTGGATTGAAGCGCATTGGCAAACGCAGCCAGCGGCAACAGGATGGGCAAAAAATCATCCAACCCCACCTTTTGGCCTTCGCCGCGTGCGAGGCGCAGCGCGAGATATTTTACAAATGTGGTTTTTCCCGCACCTGGGTCACCGAGCACGATCATGCCGGAATGTTTTTGCAGCACATCCAACAGCGGAACAGGCTCGCCAAAGTGAAGAAGCTCCTGCTCATGATCGGTGATCTCGCGGCCAGCCAGGCTCAGGTCACGCTTCCAGGTATCCCCTTCGGGAAGTTCCATGCGCGCCTTGAGCGGCACATACAGGTCAAGCAGTTTTAATTTCAACGGAACGCGGTCAGAAACGCCCATCCCTTTTAGGCTGAGGTAATAATGGCGGTCTGTCAGGTAGTTGAGATATGCCGCAGTAGATTCGCGAATCTTTTCGGCGGGCATGGCAGGCTGAAGGTCCCGCCAGAAGCGATCTGCCAGCACAATGGTCTGTCCATGGATGATGGCGCTATCCGTCACAGCGCCGTTGACGGCAATGCTCTGGTCGCCTGCCTGAATTTCGGTCTCAGATTTGGTTTGTTTTGTGGACTTTTTTGGGGGTGTCTTTTTTTCGGTCATGTCCAGCCTCGTTGTATACCCTTCACGTTACATAAAGGCAGTATACAATAATTCGAGTCTGTCGGTATTTACCGAATTGAAAGGTGAATTTCGTTCGTACCCGGAAACCATGGGTTTTATGGGAAAAAGCAGAAAAATCCGTCCTTTTCCAGAAAATCCCTGCACAAAAAAAGAGACCCATCCTTTCAGGCTGAGTCTCTTGCCGGTTTTCTCAGTTTTTCTAACTCTGCTCGTTTTCGCCGAAGACGATCACTACAATGTGCTGGTTCAGAAATTTGGGTAGTACGCCATCCGGCGAAGTGACTTGCCCCAGCGTATATCCGCCAGCAATGGGGACGTTCGTCCCCAATATCTCCTGTACCGCGGTAATCTCCGCGCCGGGTTGGGCTTTGAGCAGCATCTGCCAAGCCACATCCACAAGCACGAGAGCCAGTGCGGGTTTGGCGGTTCCAAGCTGCAACAAAGCTTGCTGGGTCGCATCTCTGGCAGCACGCTCACAAGCTGCACGGCTGCCCACCAACAAAAAGGCATCGATCCCATCACGGATGGTCGCATTCATACGAAAACTGCCATCCGCTTCCACACGGATCGGCGCGCGTACCACCAAGCTATCGCCCTGCTCCACACCAAGCGGGTACAAACGCGCAAGATGACTTAAAGGAGGGAAGGCCCAGTCACGTGCGGGATAACCGAACAGGCTGGAGTATGTTTCAGAAGCGGGGCGTCCGTCCAATGTCCGCAGCCAGAAACCGCGGGAACGAGTCACTCGAAACTGGCTGCCCACCGGGTCCCAGCCGTGGTCGAAGCCCACGCCCATTTTCAAATTGCCGCGCATCAAAGCGGCCACAAGCCCGCCAATGCCGGATTGGCTACCCGTCATTTGATAGGTATTGCCGGTATGCAGATCTCCGCTGGAGAGCGCACCTGTGACATTTAATTCGGATGTGATACCGGCACAAAACTGCTCGGCATCTCCATTGAAACCATCTGCAAAAAATAACAGGGACTGACGCTCAACCCGCGCCGATACATGCTGCTCGATCTTTGAGGCTGTCTCACGCCCAGACTGGGCATAGCCCGGAAGCCAGAGCGTATCCGCTTCAAAGTCACCACTCAACAAGGCCACAGTCACCGCATGCGGATGGTATCCCTCACCTGTAAGACCGGCGGGCGAACTGAAACCGATCATCGGTGTATCCCCCAACAAACTGGTGACTCCATTCAACACTTCACGCGGCTGATATTGATGCGATGCGATCACCAGGGCAAGCCCCGGCGTGTTAGCGCCCAAACGGTTCAATGCCTTATGAGCTGCTTTCAACCCAGCCTCACGGCCGTCAAGCGCCTGTGCAGTTCCCACGGATGCATTCATTGTCATCTTATCTCATTACCCTTCGGCAACTGGAACCGTAAAATGGAATGTTGTGCCTTTTCGATATTCGCTTTCAAACCAGATGCGTCCGCCCTGCATCTCCACTAGACTCTTTGTGATATTCAAGCCAAGACCCGTCCCGGGCGCTTCACGAGCTTTCGGGTCATCCGAGCGGAAGAACTTCTGGAACATCTTTTGCTGGTCTTCCACCGTCATACCGATACCGTCATCCTTCACCCACAAGTGGATCACGCGCGGCGCGCCGTCGGCGTCCCAATGGTTTTCAGATTCCTCCACGCCAACCTGGAGCACTCCACTTTCGGGTGTGTATTTATAGGCATTGCTGAGCAAATTGGTAAGCACCTGCCCCACACGAATGCGGTCCGACCACATGGGCGGCAGGTTCGCAGGAATGACAATATCCAGCGTTTGTTTTTTCTCGTCGATCTGGCGCCTCATGGTGCGGACGACTTCGTCCACAAGGTCGGCAGCGCTCGTGGCTTTATATTCAAAACGCAAGCGGCCCGCCTCGATCTTGGCATTATCGTTCAAGTCCGAAACCAGCGTAGACATGCGCTCCACATTCGACTTGATGGTATGCAGGAAGTTCGTCTGCATTTCATTGATCTGCCCCACCGCCCCGCCAGCCAGCAATTCGGTATACCCTTTGATGGAGGTCATCGGGTTCTTTAGTTCGTGCGCCACAAAGGAAACAAAGTCACTTTTTGCAAGGTTGGCACGCTGCACTTCGCCATACAACTGCGCATTGGAAATGGCGATGGCGGCATGGTCGGTCAAGCGGGTAAGGAAGTCGATATCCACTTGCGAATCATTCGTACTTTCCAAAAACAACAAACCGATGACCGCTGTTTCACGTCGAATGGGGATAACCATTTGGGTGTGAGAAGCAGCGAGTAACTTATCTTTTGAAGCGGCTACTGAAGATTGTTGCGGCAACCCTGTTTCCAATGCCCGGGCCATGGCAGGTAATTCGGCTCTCATCGAACGGTCCGTCAGACCAGCAATGAACTCATCGAAGCCCACATCAGACATAACGCGCAGACTCTCTCCCTCCACCATGCCGATCAACCCCGCCTCCGCGCCGGATTGCCTTAACGCCCAATCCAATGTGATGCGCATGGCGCGGTCCATTTCAAGGCTGGCGTTCAACTCACGGTCGATCCTCTGCATGACGGAGAGTTCTTCCACGCGAGCGGCGAGTTCCTGATCTGTCAAAGTAAAGAGGCGTGCATTTTCGATGCCTACCGCAGCCTGTCCGGCAAAAGCAGTGAGCAGGGTTTGGTCATCCTGCACAAAGGGTAAACCATCGCGTCGGTTGATGACTTCCACCACGCCGGTGACGCGGTCTTTCACCTGCAACGGTACAGCCATCAGTGATCGGCTTACGAAGCCGGTCTGCTGATCCACGCCTTTGAAGCGGGAATTTGAAAGCTGGTCTTCATTTTCGATGATAGGGCCGCGGGTTTGCACAGCGCGTCCAACGATTCCGGTCCCTGGGGGCAAACGCTTCCCTACCAGATTCGTGGCCACGGGGCCAACTGTCACACGAAAAACCAGTTCGCCGGTTTGTTCATCCACCAAAAACAGGCTGCCCGCTTCGCAGTTCAAAATGCCGACCGCATTCTCAAGAATATTTTGCAGCAGCAGGTCAAGGTCAAGCGTCGAGGTTAGCTGGCGTGTGATCTCATTCAGTGTGGAAAGTTGATGCGCGCGCTGTTGGGTTTCTTCGAGCAGGCGCGCCTTGACAATGGCGCCTGCGGTTTGGTCTGCAATAGCCTGTAAAAGTTCAAGCTGTCCGCGTGTATACACGATGGCGCCATCACGGCTTGCCACGCTCAATGCGCCAATAGATACGGCTCCTGCGTTCAACGGCACGCCCATCCAGGCAAAGACATTTTCGAGGATGGGAGTATGGCCGCGTGCCTGACACTCACGAAGATAATCCTGCGTGATGACGGGGCGACTCTTGCGGATCACTTCCGGGCCCAGACCTGAGCTCTTCGAAAATGGAAGATTCTCACGCTCTTGAATTCTCTCGTTATTTTCCAAACAAAAGCCGTAATAAAAGTAATCGCTGTCCTTGTTGTACAAGGTGATATGAAAATGTGAAGTAGGGATGATCTGCGCAGTTTGGGCATAGATCAATTCGAGCACGTCGTCAAAAGTCAAAGTGACGTTTACACCTTGCGAAACGCGGGTCAGTGCGTTCATTTCCAAAATCCGGCGCTCAAGATGAGCAACGGTTTGCACACGTTCAATGGCAATGGATGCCTGATCACAGATACTTTCAAGGAATCGCAAATCTCGCGGCGTGTATGGTTGTCCATTTAGGCGAGCGCCCAACGCAAGCCAGCCGTTCGATCTTTCCTTGCCGGGCAATACGATGAAGAGACGCACCCCAAGCAGTGCCAAACGGGATTGTTCCGATTGCAGGGATGGGGGCAAAGACGAGGCATTATCCAGATACAGGGGCAGGTGTTCTTTTTCAAAGTAGCGCGCCAACGGGCTTGCGGAGGTAAAACGGATGTCGCTCGTGGGCCGTTTGTCCGCGCCGGGCAGGGCGAAGAAAAAGTCATTGAGAGAATCATATGTATAGACGTGGACCCTGCTCGAGTTTAAGGTGGAGGCGATCTGTTCGCTTAGGATCTGGCCGATCATGTTGAGATCCAATGCTGTAGTGAGCGTGTGCGAAAAATCCTCCAATTGCTCTACAAAGGCACGTTCCCCGCGGAAGAAAAGAGTGTCCACTGCGGTTTGCAATCGGGAGCGAAGAGGCTCCAGAATAATGGCGATCAGGAACATATAGCCACCCACCAGATAGGCGTTATTGGCAGGCAGGGATGTGTTGAAGATCAACCCGGCAGATGTAACGATCAAGGCATATCCGAGCACCACCATCACGGTCAGCAAAGCGTACATGAAACCACGGCGGACAATGTCATCAGTGCGCAGAAAACGGAAACGCAAAATGGTGTAGCCAATGACCAGCGGGAACAAGGCCAGTGGCAGGAAAAGATACGGTGAAAAATTGGTCGGACGGATGAAACCGATTCCCAGCCAGATGCTTAATGGAACAAAAGCGAACAGCGTGCCGATCAAAATGGTCCGGGACTGGGTCTTCACCACCGGCGATTGAGCATAAAATGCATGATACAGATTCATGAAAAGATACAGGATCACGCTTAACGCAATAAACCCATACAGATACTGCCAGCTGCGGATATAGGTTGTGGGCTGTTCAAAATTGAACAGGTTCGGCAGGGCGTTGACCGCAAGGATCAACCCCAACGCCACTCCGAGCCAGCGCAGGTATGGGCGATTGATGACTGGGCGCGGCTCAACCGGAAACACAAGGGCAAGGTTGATCAGGGCGCCGCCTGCAACAGCAACAGCGAATGTCCACGCAATGGTGAACTCATGGGTGGTGATTAGATTAAAGTAAGCGCCAGTGACGATGGCAAGGGAGGATGTGAAAAGGGAAAAAGCGCGCCCGGCCGCTTCATTGCGGCGAAAGCCAAAGATCCACAAACTGACCGCCAGAAAAACTGCGCTCAAGATCGATGGAACAATAAAATAAACCGTACGGCTGGCTTCAGGGAAGGAATATAAAGTGATGTCGAAGGCAAGTTCATTTCCGTCCGTTTTTAGGACAGTGGCTGTAACATTCTCGCCGGGGACGCGCCTGCCCAAAATATCACTGATCTCTGATGCACTGCGGACGGGAGTCCCGTTGATGGAAAGCAACTGGTCGCCCACTTCAACGTTCCCGTACAACACCCAGGCGGGGTCGGAAGAATCAGAGCCAGTGCCATTAAAAACAAGCGTATGTTCGTAAAACGCACCAAGGAAAGGCTGTTGGAACCAGCGGTTTGCCAGAAATAATCCGATCAAAAAAATGACAACGGCTGCGGCTTGATATACAAAAACGGCCCACAGCAAAATCTGGTTTATCAAAACGCCATAGCGCTGAAAACCGAGCGGCTCATTTCGTTGCGTGCTTTGTGCTACCATGACAAGATTTTACACTACAACCCCATCATCAGTGTATGGTACTTTCATGACAAAGAAGCAAGGTAGTAACTCACCTTACGCTCCCCCCCCCCCCCAAGAGGCTGCTTATCGCAGAGGCCGCTTATCGCGGCCTCTCTTGCTATCCTACTTTTCTAAATATCCAAATTCCGGACGCTCTTGGCGTGGGTTTGGATGAACTTCTTGCGCGGATCCACGGCGTCCCCCATCAGCATATCAAAAGTGCGGTCGGCTTCGGCAGCATCATCCACATTGACCTGAAGCAGGGTGCGGTTGGTGGGGTTCATGGTCGTCTCCCATAACTGCTCGGGGTTCATTTCACCCAAACCTTTATAACGCTGCAAGCCAGCCTTCTCGCCGATCTCTTTGATGGCCTTATCTTTTTCCTTATCGCTATACACATACCTGACTTGATTCTTATAGGCAATACGATACAAAGGAGGCTGGGCAATATAGAGATGGCCGCCTTCCACCAACAAAGGCATATAACGGAAGAAGAAGGTCAGCAGCAAGGTGCGGATATGACTGCCGTCCACATCTGCATCGGTCATGATGATGATGCGTCCATAACGCAGGCCTTCAAGATCAAAGTTATCACCGATACCTGTGCCAAGCGCAGAGATGAGCGACTTGACTTCATTGTTCCCCAGGATCTTATCGAGGCGGGCGCGTTCGGTATTGAGGATCTTACCGCGCAACGGAAGGATGGCCTGGAAGTGACGGTCACGTCCCTGCTTGGCAGAGCCACCGGCCGAGTCACCTTCCACGATGTAGAGTTCGGTTTTGTTTGAATCACGCTCGGAGCAATCTGCCAATTTGCCGGGCAGAGTCAACGACTCAAGCGCAGACTTGCGGATGACAAGATCACGCGCCTTACGCGCCGCATCTCTCGCCCGAGCAGAGGTGAGGCATTTAGAAATAATTGCCTTCGCTGCTTGCGGATTCTCCTCAAGAAAAGTGCCAAAGGCTTCTGCCACAACCTGTGTGACGTAGGTCTGCACTTCGGGATTCATCAACTTAACTTTGGTTTGCGATTCAAATTGAGGATCGGGATGTTTGACCGAAACGATGGCCGTGAGACCTTCGCGGGTATCATCGCCGGAGAAGTTCGGGTCAGCATCCTTGAGCAGACCGTTCTTGCGGGCATAATCATTGACGACGCGAGTTAAGGAAGAACGCAAACCAGTGAGGTGCGTACCACCGTCAATGGTATTGATGGTATTCGCAAACGAATACACCGACTCGGTGTACGCATCCGTGTACTGGATGGCGGCTTCAATGCCAATATTTTCGACCTCTTTTTCAACATGCACAACCGGATGTAAATTCTGGCGGTTGCGGTTCAAATAGCGGACAAATGAAGTAATACCGCCTTCAAAGTAGAAGGTCATCTCGCGGTCGGCGCGTTCATCCGCAAATCGGATGGTCACACCACGGGTCACAAAGGACATTTCGCGGAAGCGCTGGACGAGAGTATCGAAACGGAAATCAATATCTTCGGTGAAGATCTGCTTGTCGAACTTAAAGGTCTGCGTGGTGCCGGTTTCATCCTTCACCTTGCCGATCATCTTAATCGGACCTTGAGGCACACCGCGTTTATATTCCTGACGCCAATGTTTGCCGTCACGCTTGATCTCAGTCGTTGTCCACTCGGAGAGAGCGTTCACAGCACTGATGCCCACGCCATGCAAACCGCCGGAGACTTTGTATCCGCCGCCGCCGAATTTACCGCCTGCGCCGATGACCGTCATAACCACATCCACGGTTTCCATTGGCTTTCCGTTCGCGTCCTTTTTGGAAGGATGCGGGCCTACTGGAATACCGCGGCCATTATCCTCCACGCTCACGCTGCTATCCGCGTGGATGGTGATGTTGATGGCGGTGCAATAACCAGCCAGCGCTTCATCGATGGCATTATCGACCACTTCATATACAAGGTGATGCAAAGCTTTAATATCCGTGCCGCCCACGTACATACCGGGGCGTTTACGGACGTGCTCGATCCCTTCAAGAGCCTGAATGGAACTTACATCGTAATTGATCTTATTTTCTTTTTCAGCCATACCAACCTCCAACAATCGAATCCAAGCGTTTTTGTAGTTGCGACTAAAGTCGCATTTCAGATGAACGACTCCCCAGCGGACGTAGTCGTTACTATATTTTCACGTTAAGCCTGTTTGATCATGCTATTCGGGCGCAATTTCTCGATGACCGCTTGCAGCCAGATACTCATATCACGATAGTAGATGAAACTCCCTGCCAGAAGGCCGGTGGTCACAAACGAATGACCAAATATCCCGAACAGGGTCATCCATGAATTTTCAGGGGGAATATTCCACAAAAAGTTCAGGCCGAAGGAGAGCAGGAACACGGTCAACACGAACAGACTGCTTGTGGGCAGCGTAAAGCGGGTCAATTGGATGCTGCTTAAAATGGAAGTGATGAAGTTTTGTTTCTTTATAAAGATCCCATGCGGCCAGAAAAAGATCGGCACGATCACCCACATGGAACCCAGGCTGACGAATAACACGAATAAATTCGCCAGAACGGCGCTTAATTGAATAACCAGGAACAGGAGCAACAAAAGCGGCATAGCAATAACGAACAGGATGATCCCGGTGGATATGGAAACAAGGATGGTCTGCATAACGGCGTTAAGGCTATTGACGGCGCGCTCTTCTGCGGGTGCGGCGACCCAAGCCACACTGCGGAAGTAAAGTCCGCCGCCGATCCAGCCGACCAAAGTCAGCAGGAATAACCAGCCGGGGAAATTCAACGCATTGACCTGCATAATGGCAGGATCACCCAAAGGCGTGGCGGATGCACTGTGAGGCAGCAACAGGCTCGAGATCCCGATCGGAAGCGTGCGTAAAATCCAGAACAGGTTGATGTTGGGAATTGTGCTCTCGTAAAAATCCAGCACCCGTTGAATATCCGCAGCGGGAACGCCGCCTCTTTGCCAGATGCCTACCACTTCATTTTTAACCGAGTCGAACAGGGTGGTCATTTGCAGGCGCGGGCCAAGCCACATAAACAGGTTCAGCAAAAGCGGCAGGAGGATCGCCGTGATGTGCGAAGCGATCGTGTCAAAGCCTGCCTTGATCGAATTGATGATGCCCGGCGGGGGCGGGAGATTTTCTATGCGTGAAACTTCCATAACCGATTGATTCTACCATACCCCTGCTTGCGTTCACGCACGCGCACAGGTACAATCTTTGTATGCAAGAGAACCGTTCCACACTGCCTTCCGCAGACCGCATCGGCGTTTTGGTGGCATCCGTTTTGCTGGCATTTGCAATGACAAGGCTCATCCAATCGCCAAGCTTTACGGTCACCCTGGAATTGCCCGGCTTCTATTTTGCCCTGCCCCTCACCCTAGGCACGTTCATGACCGTGCTTGCCGCCGCGTTGACCGCCGCAGGCATGGACTGGCTCACCCGCTTTCACCCTGCACTCGGTACAAAAACGAATATTGAACATCTCATGCTGCCCACCATTACAACCTTTGTGATCGGCGCACCGCTTTCCCTCCTGCCGAATGACATGACCTGGTGGGCGGGGTTTGCCTTTGGCGCGGTTCTGCTAGTCATCGTTTTTCTGGCGGAATACATCACCATTGACCCCTCTGCCACAACCTACGCACTGGCTCGCGCAGGGCTTACAGCGCTGGCGTATGCGCTCTTTCTGATCCTCGCCACTTCGCTGCGTTTTTCGGGCGCGCGCATGGTTGTGATAATTCCCGCCTTGTTCATCTTTGCCGCGTTGATCAGCCTGCGCATCCTTCATTTGGATGGCACAGACCGCTGGGATTTTCCGTGGGCAATTGGCATTGGAATTATCTGCGCACAGATCGGCGCGGGCTTGCATTACTGGCCACTCAATCCCATTCAATTCGGTCTCGCCATCACCGGCCCGCTGTACGCGTTGACGATGCTGTCTGTTAGCATCGCGGAGAATATTCCTCTGCGACGCGCAATGACCGGGCCTATCATCATTGTCGTTCTCGCCTGGGCTGCGGCGATCTTTTTATAGCAATGCAATCCCTCATACTTTCAAATGAACAATTACAAGTCTTGATCACCTATGTCGATTCACATGCGCCGCTGGAATCATGCGGGCTGTTGGCCGGACGCGATGCAAAGGTGGAGAAAATTTTCTTTGTGCAGAATCAGGCACACAGCGCGGTACGATACGTGATGGATCCCATCGAGCAGTTAAATGCTTTTGAGTGGATCGACTCAAAGGAAATGGAACTGCTTGGGATATTCCATTCGCATCCAACCGGACCTGAAATTGTTTCGCCAACTGACATAGCGGAAGCCGCCTATGCAGTTACCTACATCATCCTCTCCCGCGCGGATGACAAGTGGCGCGCCCGCGGCTTTTGGATCGAAGACGGCGGTTTTCGCGAAGTGACCTTGCAGATCACTTAAACAAGCAACCTTATTTGATGTCCCGTGTTTTTATCACTATGTTTCGTCGTTGCGCCGCAGGTTTTTGGGCGGGGTTCGCCACCGCCATGTTGGACATTTTGAAAGGCGCGGGCGCGGTATTGGTGGCAAAGTGGATCACCCCTGCCGAGTGGGTGCATGTGGTCACCCCGCTGGCTGCGATCCTCGGACACAATCATTCGATCTTTTTGATCGAACGAGATGAGAACGGAAAGATAGTCCGTTTGCGTGGCGGTGCGGGCGGAGCGCCGTCTGTAGGCGGCGCGATGGGACTCCTGCCCAGCTCGATCCTGATCATTCTGCCGCTCGGCATGTTGACCTTCTTCACCATTGGCATTGCTTCCATTACAACGATGGCAGTGGCGTTGTTCGCCATTATCGTTTTCGCAATTCTTGCCTCACAGGGAGCCCTGCCGTGGACGTATGTCTGGTATGGTGTGGGCGCGGAGCTTTTGCTGATGTGGGCATTGCGCCCCAATTTGGAAAAATTATTTAGAGGCGAAGAACGCGTGGTGAAATATAGTTTAAACGGATGGCTGCGGGCAAGGCGCGAGGGAAAGAAGGATAGTAGTTAGTTTCCAGTAATCAGTGGATAATAAAAACAGCGCGTGCTTTTTGGGCACGCGCTGTTTTTATTATCCTGCTTGGATTAGTTGAGCAGGTTGGCAGGGATGTTGCCGCCGTTTTCGGCGATCTTCTTCAAGACTTCCTTGTGCAGCCACACGTTCATGCGAGCGGAGTCGCTCATTTGGTCGGCGGGGCAGCCGAGTTCTTCGGCCAATTCCTTGCGGGCGGCACCGCTGCTGTCGATGTCGAGCAGCTTGAGCAGGTCAACGATGGAGACTTTCCAGTTCAATTGGGCGGAATTTTCAGCGGCAAGTTTTTCGAGCTTGGCAACCACGTCCACTTCGGAGACGGCTACGGGAGCGGCAGGCTTCTCCACCAAATCCCTGTCATCTTTCATTGGGCGGGCGGCTGCGGAAGCAAGAGGCTTGGCAGGGGCCACGGAGGGTTTGGCAGGTTCAGCCTTGGGGGCCGCTGCAGCAGGAGCTGCGGGAGCGGCAGCTTCCTCTGTTTTGTCTTTTTTCAGACCAAGTTTTTCGAGAATTGTTGAGAAGAAACCCATGATATATAACTCCTTGAGATGATTAGTATGAAGAGCATTTTGGATTAACAAACAAGTTGTTTATGTTGCTCTTGAATAAAAATATTATAACAATTTTTTTATGCGGCATGAGTTATTTTTTTATTAACATTTTCATTTCACGATCCATACAGGTTTATTCAAGACTCGCACTCACCTTAAGTTTCTAAAAAAATCAATGACATCACTGATCCTGAATTTATCAATAGCATAAAAAATAAAAAACGCAAGCGCGGAAAATACCAAAATAAATAACAGTGTCGAAACCCAATCGATCAATTTATCAAAAAAGGTCGGAAGCTCTATCTTTTTGAGGTCTTCCTCCACGTTCAGGTGAATGACACCGTTATCATCCTGTTGTTTGCCATAGTAATCATAGCATTTGCGCATCAGGCTCGGGGTAAAGTGCAGACCGTAGGTTGACCAATTTCTACCCAAAGGATGGGAATTTTTAGCGGCATCCTGATCGCGAGCCTCCACCTTTTTTCTTTTTCGTCCACCCAGGAAAACCCTTTCAAAGTGCGTGTCAATTTCATCTTTTGTTTTTGCGGGCATACGATGACGCGTGTCCATGCTGAACGCGAAGGCAAAAATGACCCCGCTGACGGGATGCACAAGCGCCGCACAGCCATATACAACATATTTGCAGTTCTCCGGCAAATCGGATGCGGTGGCTAACACCGCATCGGTAAAGTCTGAATGGGTGCGGTCATTATTCACATTGCCGTAGGCATACGGGGTGATCGCTTCATAAAAAGGATTAAAGCCTCGCAGATACTCAATCACCTGTTCATTTTCAGGAATGTCGATATTTGGGAGGCTGATCTCCGGTTTGTGTTCCGCCCCCTCCCAACCGTGCTTGTCATAAAGCGACTGTGATGTGGAAGACTCATCCCCGTATATGGAGGCTTCATATCCTTCCTTATGGTCAAACTTCCTATTTGGTGAAGTGTATGGCTCAACTTTTGATGAATACACGGGCGCTGATTCGAACGGCGATTGTTTGTCCCTAAGCATTTCCAACGCTTGAATCACCTGCGGGTTGCCCGGGTTCTGTTTCAGGCAAACCTCCAAAAACTGGATGCGCTTATCAATTGCATCAAGCGTTTCCACATACCAAAACCAGGATTTTATATCATGAGGGTTCGCGCGAATGTGCGTTTCAAGAATCGATTGAGCCTCCCTTTTACGTCCTTGTTTGATCAGGTCTATTGCCTGCTGAATATCCGGCATTGATCATCTCCACGTACGTTTACTTCTTATATTATCTTAGCACCATCCAGTAATTTATGATATAGCCCGAAAATCGACTGTCCGCTGGCTACATGCTCCAATCAGCCGTCAAATCACGCAGCTGCGACTCCACTTTCGCAGCAAGCTCCTCGGCCTCACCCCTCTCACGCAACAACCCCTCAATGACAGCGCCAAGTGCGCGAAGCAATTCGTCCCGCTCCAAGACAGTGACGAGTGTCTTGCTGAAAATTTTCTTCACTTCATCGGGAAGATCGTCAAAACCCCGTCCATTGGATGTAGGCAAGCCAAGGCGTTTGCAGGCAAGTGCGAGAGCATATTCCCGTGCGCTGCTGATCCAATACTCAGCCTGCCAGTACCGTCCGCGCTCGATGCAAAAGCGCGCGCGCAACGCGTGGTGGACGGCGTATCCAAAAAGTTCATGTGCTGATTGCGTTTTTGGAAAAGGCCTTTCGATGGAATCCCCGAAGAGCAGTTTAAACTTTGGCCCCGTTGCCCCAAACTTGGAAGCAGGTGTGAAGGAGAGATCGAACTGCAAACAGCCCGGAAGTAGAAAAACTCGATAGATGGACGGACCAGCTAACAGGTCGAAAAGATGCGCCGCTTCAAACTCCGCGGCGAGGCTGGTCGTCCAATCCTCCAGCACATCCCCCACTGACGCATCGTCCGCTACCGCGAAGGTCAGGTCAAGGTCAGACCAACGATCCCCGTCACTCAGCGCGAGCGAACCAACCACCGCCCCGGCCACCACCCGCGCATCGGACTCTGCCATTTGCAGCACCCGCTCACGGATGCGGTCACGATCACTGATGCTGAACATGTTGCGATGGATTTTGATTTGCAGGAAAGAGATAGAAAAAGCTCATCGGGATGACAAGAAAACCGAGAGGCAGCATCAAACGCACTTCACCGATCACGCCGCCAAATAAATGGGCAATCACAAAAACAGGGATGAGAAAGCCAGCGCGTTGCAGGAACAACGGCAGTCTGGAATATTTGAGAAAGGCAAACAACCAGATGGTTCCAAAAATAAAGAAGACGAACAAAAAGCGGGCATCCCACCATCCCAGCGGAGAGGACAGCAGATCGGCTTTCATCAAACTGATGTTCTCAGGGAATTGCCACCAAATCGCCAGACGGGGATTATCTCTTGTGATGTAGCGAATGATGGCAATGATGGTGTAGGCTGGCAGGCTTGTCCAGAGAGTGGTCCACGCCAGAGGAAGGAGGGTATTGAATTTGAAGTCTTTGAAGTTGTATAAAACAAAGACCATCGGCAGAATAAGCATGGTTTCATTGTTAAGAGCGCCAACCGCCATGGCGAGCGCATATCCCGCCATGTTCTGCTCACGGATCGCCCACAAGGCCAAAAGGAAAGTCAGCAGCAGCAGCGGTGTGCTCTCCTGCAGGTCATTCATATACGATAGCGGCATGACTGCAATGAAGAACATGACACCCCCAAATGCCAAGGCCGGAGTCGAACCATTTCCGCAGGTAGAAATGAAAGCAAAGCAAAACCAGAAAAATGAATACCCCTCTTTGAATGAGATATGCATTCTCAATGGAGATATCCAAAAGGTTTTTTAGCGCCTCGGGGATATAGAACTGTAATATCCTTGACTGTTCATTATTCGCATACTGAAACGCCAGCAGTTCTTCGTGATTGGCCGCCAGCCTGCCATTGAACCAGCGTGGGGTCAACTGGATTTTCAGCCGCAAATTGATCAAAGCAATAAAAAAATAGGTGCTTCCAAATATCAGCGCCTCACGCAAACGCGGGAAGGCGCTGCTCCATTTCTCTCCTTGCTTCATATATATCTTTTTCTCCTACATATTGATGTGTTCGATGCAATACCGCTACTTCGCGATCTCCCAGATGTGACCGCCGGGATCCATGAAACTGGCAGTTCGGATTCCCCAAGGCCGATCCATCGGACCGTTCAGCAGAGTCACTCCGCGTAACGTCAGTTCCGCGCACATTGCATCCACATCATCCACGGTGATGGTAAATACAAAACGGGAGCCATCCTCGCGGCTTGCCACTTTTGCAGGATTAACGAGTTCCCCGGCTTCTGTAATCTTCAGCAAGTTAATGAGGGTATCCCCAAACTTGAAGACAGCCGAGTTCGGGTCTTCGTAGAACAGCGGCAGGCCGAAAACCTTTAGGTAAAACTGTTTCGCGGCATCCAGATCTTCAACGAACAACGTGATGGCGCTGATGCCTTTCGGCCAGGCGCCTTTTCCTGTGGTTTGATCCATAATAATTCTCCTCTCTCCTACTTCCCATACCTCTTCCTGATCTCAGGCAGGAAATAATCATCAAAGAAGCGATCCACATCGTAATCGGGTTTCCAGTTCCAATCGGCGCGGGCGCGGGAGTCGTCCACATCTTCGGGCCACGAATCCACAATACCCTGACGGCGTGGATTTGGCTCAAAGGTGATCTTCGCATCCGCAAAGGCTTTCACCGCACGCTGACGGAATTCCTCTGCTGTGATGGCGAAGGCCGCCACGTTGTACACATTGCTGGTCAACTTTTCGCGCGGCGCATCCATCATCATCAAAAGGGACTTGATCGCATCGGGCATCGCCATGAACGAGATCTTCGTATCCGCGCGCACGAAGCAGGGATATGCTTTTCCCTGCGCCGCCGCATGAAGCATCTCGGGGCCATAGTCGCTGGTGCCGCCGCTGGGCAATGTGAAGGCGGAGACCAGGCCTGGGAAGCGGATCGCGCGAAAGTCCAGCATGACCGGAGGTTTCTCATCCAAATGTTTTTGACCGTAGAATTTGCTGTAATAGATCCCCAATTTTTCACAATACAATTTATTGCATCCATACATCGTGTGCGGATTATCCCAATCCTCTTCCTTCACTGCGCCCGCGCCATTCTTCGCTTCAAGCGTCGGCATTCCATACGCCGCAATCGAACTCGGGAACAAAAACTTTACAGCCTTCCCATACTTCTCCGAACGATACGCCGCCAGCATCAGCAGTTGCATCGTCCCCTCCACATTAATGCGATGCGCTTCTTCCGTGGCAATCTCGGCCTTCGAAGAAAGCGAAGCCGCAAGGTGGAAGATAATATCAAAATCGTAATCATAAAAGGTCTTTACTTTATAAACAAGATCCCCCTGCACATGCTCCGCCGCAAGTCCCTTGATCGACTCAGGCAGCGGCATCATATCCGACGTAACGATCCGATACCCGCCCTTCTTCGATAATTCCTGCACGAGCGCCTGACCGATCTCACCACATGCACCAGTTATCAGCACTTGCTTATCGCTCATCGACTACTCCTGATATGCTAGAATAAAGTTCACTGAATTTTACGACATAATAAAAGAATTGATGTCACCAAATGAATATGATGTTTTCATTTTCTCCCACTCCGTCATTGCGAGGAGGGCGCTCTCCCCGACGAAGCAATCCCATGCGCTTCAGCAGATTGCTTCGTCGCTCATTACATTCGCTCCTCGCAATGACGTGGATTTTGACATCCTGCGCCCAACTGGATGCGATGCTCGCCACCCCCACCCCGCTCACAGCAACAGAAACCCCGCTTCCGACTCCAACCATCATCTGGTTCCCACCATCGGCGACTCCTACGCTGTCAGCGTTATCTACCAAAGCCCCCACCCCAGAGATGCTCCCCGGCCTCGGCAGCAACCTCCTCACCGATGATTTCTCCGACCGCTTCGTCTGGGACATTGCCTCATCAAATGAAGCCAGCGCGGATATAAAAAATAATCGCATTACGCTTTCCGTCCAAAGCCAGGTGTACATGCTCAGCCTGCGCAACGATCTCGTGTTGACAGATTACTACGCCGAGATCACCGCCCGCCCAAGCCTCTGCCGCACCGAAGACACCTACGGACTGCTTGTGCGTGCCAGTGCGTCCAACTACTATCGTTTCGCGCTTGCCTGCAACGGCACCGTCCGTGCGGAACGCGTCAGCGGCGGCACACGCCTCGTCTTGCAGCAGTCCCTCCCCAGCGGAGATGTGCCCCCCGGCGCACCTGGGGAAGTCCGCATTGGGGTGTGGACAGTCGGCAGGGAAATGCGTCTCTTCTTAAACGGACGCTACCAATTCACCATCAGCGATCCCAGCTTCCCAAGTGGCAGCCTCGGCGTTTTCGTCCGCTCCGCCGGAGAGACCGCTGCCGTCGTCTCCTTCTCCGATCTCACTATCCAAACTGTGGAATACGTTCTGCCGACCCCGACGTTGTTTGTTCCGTGATGTAGCGGCCAGCGGTTAGCTTTCAGCAATTAGCTTTTAGCTCCTTGCTTCATAAAAGGGGATAATTTACAATTATCAAGCAGGGTGGACACAAACCCGCAGCATTCCCTTCAATAAAAGGTGATCCCTTCGGAGCAGCTCCAGAGCCTCTCTTCCTTGCCTGGCTCTTTTTGTTTCCTGCTATACCTTATTTTTTGAACCATTTGGAGCGATTTCGTATCCTGCTCAAACTCCTGTTTTTGCCATACGGGATGCTGAAAGCGGCCCTAAAAACGATGGCGATGATGATTATGAAAATTAAAAAATAAAAGAGTATCCGCACTTTTTCACTTTTCACTTTCTACCCACCACACACTACTCACTATTCACCTCATGCTCACCCCCACTGACATTCTCCGCCTGCCCTACACAGCTGACCTCACCGAAGGCGGGATTGCCTACGCATTGCGGTCACTCAATTATTCTTTTGACCGCGCAGGGTCATCTCCGTATGACAGGCTGCGGCGTGTGGTTGCCAGTGTGGCAGTGGAACTCGCCTTTCGGCGTTATCTTTCGCAAAACAATATTCCCTTTGAAGTAAAAGCCGCCGCGCCATTCACTGACCGCGAGCGATACGATGTAGCCCTTGGTGGCAGACGGTGCGATGTAAAGTCGTATCTCATCTCGCACCGCGCACAAATTGCAGAGATGCGTCGTGACCCGTCTATTTTATTAAATGCGCCAGCGCTTGTTCCAGCGGATCAACATGCGGGTGATGGGCATCTCCGCAATGACTTGTACATCTTTGGATTTTTAGCCGGACTCATCGCCGCCTCACAAGCGGACTTGAAGAAAGCCATCGAGACAAAACAGCCGCATTACCTCGTCCATGCCATGCCTGAGGCGTGGCGAAAGCCAGCAAGTTGGAATCCGCTGGGGGCGCTGACCTTGAAATCTGATTCAGCGGAGGAACTGCTGATCGAAATCAACGGGCAGGATGAGGCGCGAGAAATGAAGCGAGAGGTCATCAGCCTGCCACCGAAGACAAAAGTCAAAGTGGATGAATCCTTTTATTCCATCTCAAGCGTTCACATCCGCCGTGTTGCAGAGGCACGGGTTGGAATCCATTGCGATGCGATCAAAGAGGCGCATGTCATCCAACCTGCGGAGTGGGGCAACATTTGGGTGTACGGCATGGAGATCTTTCTGGCGGGGTATCTTTCGTATGAAGACTTCGGTCAGCGTGCGGCTGCGCTCGCGCCAAATTCAAAAGTGTTTCAATACGAGCACACCCGGGTAAAGAATTTAGCGCTGCCTGTTTCCAGTTTGAAGGCGATGCAAAAGCTATTCAAGGATGCGTCGCATTCCACTTAATGGGACGCATCCAACCGAATAGATTCTTCAGATTAATTCAGAAAAACCCACCCGTCTGGTGCGACGCAAACAGGCCAAATTTAAGGTAATATTACATAGAACATGGAATCTAAAAAAGAAACCCCGCCCCGTCGTCCGCGAAAACCGCGCCTGCCGAATGCATTCTCATCCACATTAGGTATTGCCGTTTTGCTCGCGACCCTTTTTACGGCGTGGACACCCACCAGTTTTTTTGCCAGCAATTTGGAAGAACAAATGCGTTTGATCCTCACGCCTCAAGCGGGACCGAATGTAGTTACCTCGCCCCAGCCGCAACTACGCATTGGCATTGTGGCGGGTCACACGGGCAATGACTCTGGTGCGGTCTGTTTTGATGAGAACGGCCAGCCGGAATTAACCGAAGTGGAAGTGAATCTCAACATTGCGACCCTGGTACAGGAAAGCCTGGTTGCCAAAGGCTATCAGGTGGATCTGTTAAATGAATTCGACACCCGCTTGAGCGGGTATCGTGCGGTGGCTCTTGTTTCGATCCATAATGATTCCTGCGAATATATCAATGAAGAAGCGACCGGTTTCAAAGTGGCGGCTTCACTGGAAACGCGCGATGTGAACCGCGCTCAACGCCTGACGGCCTGCATGACAGACCGCTACCAGCAGGTGACTGGGATGACCTTCCACGCGAACAGCATCACCGCGGATATGACCGAATATCACGCCTTCTCTGAAATTGACCCGAACACCATTACTGCCATCATCGAAACGGGATTCCTGAATCTGGACCGTGACATCCTCACCAACCAGACTGACCGTGTGGCTGAAGCAGTAACGCAGGGAATTCTATGCTTTATTAATAATGAAAGCGTTCTCCCCACCGCGCTGCCCACTTTAACGCCATGAGAAAATCCACTCGACCTCCGCAAAAAAGAAATTTCCGTCCGGCGCTTCTCGTGGCCTTGATCATCACAGTCGCTGGCATTGCGGCATGGACGGTGACCTCATCTTCTGCGCTGGAGACAAGCGAGCCGGTCTTTATCCCTACGTACGTTCAGTCTTTTGCAATGGCTGAGATCGCAAAGCCCACCTATACTGCGCTTCCCACAACAACCGCACTCCCCATCCTGCCAACTGAAATTCCAACCAATTTGCCTGAGCCTGTGGTGCAAGCCGAGATCGTGGATTCATCCAACACTGAGCCTGGCGCACAACCCGGCGAGCCCACACCTACGTATGGCGGGAACAAATATATCCTTGTGGATATCTCTGAACAGCACATGTATGTGTATGAAGGCGATGCGCTTGTGTACAGTTTTGTCGCATCTACGGGCATGAACAGCGCTACCCGCGTTGGGAACTTTAGCGTGTTGGATAAGATTCCCAATGCCTACGGCTCCACCTGGGATCTGTGGATGCCTAACTGGCTGGGCATTTATTGGTCTGCGAATCTGGAAAATGGCATCCATGCCCTGCCGATCCTCTCCAACGGCGGACAGTTGTGGGCAGGTTATCTCGGCACCCCCATCTCGTATGGATGTGTGGTGCTGGGCGTGTATGAGTCTCAGCTGCTGTATGACTGGGCCGAGCTTGGCACACCTGTGGAAATTCAACGATAATAAACGAGTCGTTTTGCCCGTCTAAGGTTTATAATATTTAATAATGAATTTAGAAGTGGACTTTCCCAAAAGGTGAAGTATGAAAAAACTACGCGATTCCATGGCTCAACAAAACGGGAAAATGCAGCAGAGTGAAAGCGGTTCGGGAAATCAGGATCAGGCAAACGGTCCGGCCCGAGGCGTTTCAAAGGGTGGAAAAAAGAAAAAGAATCTAATCCTTCCCATCTTATTGGTCGTTATGGGTTGCGCTGTCTTTTTGTTTGCAGCCTGGTCGGCGGTCAATTCCCCGGTGCTGGCATCCATCTTAAATATTTCATCCGCTCCACAGCAGGTGCAGAAAGCGCCTGTACAATCCTTTGCTCAGGTAGATATTGCCAAGCCGACTTATACACCCATTGGCGGGCAGTCTGTGGCACAGGTCATTCCGCCGACGGCCACACTCACATCAATTCCCGAAGTAACTGCCCAGCCGAATCTGGATGTTGTTGTACAGCCAACCAACACATTGTATGTTGAACCGGCAACTGCAACTTCCGTGCCACAGGTTGCGGGTGAAGCTTCTGTGATTTCTGCGGAAATCATTCCCGACACCCCAACCCCTGAATATGTAGCCCCAGCCACTGCTGTGGCAAATGTCCCTCCGGCAGTGTACACGGGTAACGGCGGCGAACGTTGGATCGATGTGGATCTTTCAGAGCAGCGCTTGTATGCCTATGAAGGCGATGTGCTTGTTAATTCCTTTATCGTTTCCACGGGCACATGGCAAACGCCAACCGTGACGGGCAGTTACAAGGTCTGGGTGAAATTGCGCTCGGCTGCCATGTCTGGGCCTGGCTATTATTTGCCGGATGTTCCATACATTATGTATTTCTACGGGGATTACGGAATCCACGGCACGTACTGGCACAATAACTTTGGAACGCCCATGAGTCATGGCTGTGTCAATCTCTCCACCCCCGATGCGGAATGGGTGTACAACTTCTCCAAAGTTGGAACTGTGGTGAACGTACATTATTAGCGACCACGTCATTGCGAAGGCGATGGTTTTTCGCCCGAAGCAATCTCAAATTGCTTCGTCGGGCTAAAGCCTTCCTCACAGTGTCCTACCTTTTATAGAATGAAATCACCAAACTTATCACGAAGAGACTTTTTAAAATTGAGCGGGTTGGGGCTGGCAGGGTTGCTGGCGCCTCCGCTCAATTTTCATTTCGATAATCCCTTCGCCACCCAGCAGGGACGTGTGACCACGCGCACCGTTTGGGTCTATAAACTTCCATCCAAGGATGCCGAGAAGGTCAGATTCTATCAGCGGGATACTGTTCTCAGTATTAACAACACAGCCATCAGCGATGACCTGGAAGCGCACAATCGTGTTTGGTATCAGATCGGCACGGAAGATTTCGCAGAAGGCTACGTTTACTCGGGTGACATCCATCCCGTGCGCACCGTTCTGAATACGCCGCGAATAGAAATACCCAAGGATGGACTACTGGCCGAGGTCAGCGTCCCATACACCGATGCGCACGAAGAACCCAATAACGAATCAGATACCGTCTACCGCATGTATTATGAAACGACCCATTGGGTCAAAAGCGTAACGACCAATGCGGATGGGCAAGTCTGGTATCAGGTGCGCGATGATAAATGGGACAAGTTATATTACGCGCGTGCCGAACATATCCGCATCATGACCGCGGACGAGCTTGCACCGATCTCCCCCGAAGTTTCAAGCAAAGATAAAAAAATCCAGGTGCGGCTTGACCAGCAGATCGTCATCGCGTACGAATACAACATCCCCGTCTTTGTGACCGCCGCCTCCACAGGTGCCATCCTGCAGGTCGGCACATACACCACGCCGCAGGGAGATTTCCTCACATTTTACAAACGTCCCTCGCGTCACATGGCCGCAGGAGATATTGCCGCCAGCGGTTTTGACCTGCCCGGTGTACCCTGGGTGCAGTACATCACCGATGGCGGTATCTCCTTCCACGGCACCTTCTGGCACAACGATTTTGGCAGACCGCGTTCCCACGGCTGCATCAACCTCGCCTCCAACGCCGCAAAATGGCTCTACCGCTGGACATCTCCCCAAGTGGCCATGAACAAAGAATTCTCCTTTGGCGGTGTGGGAACCAAAGTCGAGATCATCGAGTAGCGCCGAGGACGGCGGCTTGAGCCATGTCGTAGTACTAAAGGGACATTCTCTAAACTTCCTCTCAACCTTTATGATTACGAAGTGCCGCATAAAAGAACAAACCGAAGTTTTGATTGTTTTCTAATAACTTTAAGAGAAATTTTGGTGACTTAAAAACAAGCGGTACAATTCAATTATGACTATTTCCCAACTTTCACGCCGTGACTTTTTAAAGCTATCCGCTTCGGGCGTGCTCGGGCTTGCTCTCTCCGAATTGGGCATTAACCGCGCCCTGGCCGCTTCCCCAGCCTCCCAGGGACTCGCCCTGTGGAGCGGAGTCCCCATTCAGTCTGAACCCTCCTTCAACGCCCCAAAGATCGAACTCCTTGGCAAAGACAAGGTCGTCAATTTGCTTGGAGAGGTTCAGGGCGAAAGCAAAGACAATCCATACAACACAACCTGGTATCAAGTAAATGGCGGGTACGTCCATTCCTCGATTCTTATGCCGGTCGAAACAAAATATCAAAAAGCCGTTTACGAAATTCCGGCAGAAGGCAAACTCGCAGAGGTTTGCGTTCCCGTCAGCCTCACCTACACCTCCCCCTTCATCAATGCCAAAAATGCGCATCGCATCTATTACGAAACCACACACTGGATTCAAAAGGTGCATGTCAACCGTCAGGAAAAAAGTGTATGGTACGAGATCTACGACAAGATACTGGAAGAATCGTTCTATATCCCTTCCTATAACCTGCGCATCATCCCGGATGATGAACTGACCCAACTCTCCCCGGAAGTTCCCAACGAAGAAAAACTCCTGCATGTAGATCTCGCAACTCAAATGGTCACCGCTTTTGAAGGTGAAAAGCTGGTACTCTCCGCCCGCTGCGCCAGTGGACAACGCGGGACAGATACTCCCGTAGGCGAATGGTCTACTTATCACAAGGGACCTTCCATTCACATGACCAACTTTGGTGATGCGGTTGCCAACATCTACAGCCTGCCCGGAGTGCCCTGGGTATCCTTCTTCACCGGTTCCGGCCACGCCTTTCATGGAACCTACTGGCACAATGACTATGGCCGTCCACGCAGCAACGGCTGCATCAATCTGCCTTCCAGCGTTTCCAAATGGGTCTATCGCTGGACCAGCCCCGTAGTCCCATCAAATAAAGATTACATCAACCTGCCCGGTCAAGGAACACGGGTTCAGGTTGTTTAATGCACACAGACACCAATCAACTTTATAAAGGAAAAGAAACCATGAACTCAATTTTTCAATACAACCAATACACGCTCAAACGACAGGTCTTTGCTCTCGCTGGAAAATTCCGCTTATTCGCCCCAAACGGACAACTTGTGCTCTTTAGCGAACAAAAGATGTTCAAACTGCGCGAGGATATCCGCGTCTATTCTGACGAAAGCAAAACACAGGAAGTGTTGATGATCAAAGCACGTCAGATCGTGGACTTCTCCGCCGCCTATGATGTCGTAGACAGCGCTAGCGGCCAAAAGGTCGGTGCTCTTCGCCGCAAGGGACTCGCGTCCATTCTGCGCGATGAATGGGAAGTCCTCGATGTCGGAGATAACGTCATCGGCAAATTATTTGAAGACAGCATGGGACTGGCATTGGTGCGCCGCTTCCTATCGGGTCTTGTCCCGCAGAATTACGACATCACCCTCGGCGCCAATCGCGTGGCAGACCTCAAACAGAATTTCAATCCCTTCACCTATGAATTGAACCTCGACTTCAGCATGGATACTGCCAATCAGCTGGATCGCCGCCTCGGCGTCGCCGCAGGCGTTTTGCTCGCAGCCGTTGAAGGACGACAGAGCTAATTCATCACCCACTTTCTACTTTCCATTGGTTGTAGATAGTGGAAAGTAGAAAGTGGAAACAACTCCATGCCCAACACTCCCCTTTTCGCCGGACTTGTGATTGATGAAGCAGGCCGCCCTGCCGAATCCGCTTTTATTGGAAGCGACCCCTGCTACGTTGTAAATGATGATGGTTTCAAACGTCACATCCCCGCCGAGCAGGTGGACCGCGCCGTGCTCGCTCAAATGGCCGAAATGATGAAAGGCAGCGAAGACATCATCTCCGAGCAGACCGCAAAAATGCTCGGACAGGAAGATCCCTTCTCCAAAGCCATCATCGAACAGCAATTAAAAAATATCGACAAGCAATTCGATGCCCTTATGCAAACCGGCATCCCCGAAGACATGCGCGCCTATCTCGGCATGATGGGTTTCAAAGTGGTCATCAACTACCACGGCGAGATCGTACGGGTGGAACAGCCCGGCATTGCAGGCGGCGAGGGTGATGGCGAATAAAAGATGAAAGCAAACCTCCGAGGTCTTGAAGACCTCGGAGGTTTTTGTTTAGTGCGACTTTAGTGACAGTCACTCCATCGTAACGACTGAAGTGTCACTACAAGGCTATACTTTCTCCACCACCCAAAAATGGGACAGGCCAAAAACCTTCAACGGCGTGGCTTCCAGAAATTGCAGCGCCGCACGCAGGAATTTTCCAAGCGGCCCAAATTTAGCAATGATGTTATCGTACGCGCCAAAGATGACAGTGCGTTCGATGAATTTCACGGGCAGGCCGTCAAATAATTTTTGCATATCGCGACGCGAATACACCCGCACATGCGGGGCGAGTTTATCGCGCAACACACGCGGTAAATAATTTACAAAAGGCTTGTTGCCAAAATAATATTTTCCATTCCAAAAAATTCCGTGCGTTTCAAACGGGTAGCCGCGGTTCGGGCAAAAGATCACCGCGCGCCCACCCACCCGCAGCACGCGCACCATCTCGGCAATCGCGGAGCGGTCACTCTGAACGTGTTCGATCACCTCGTGGCTGAGGATCAGGTCAACGGTCGAAGCAGGAAGCGGGATGGATTCACCAGCGGCGTTGAATATCTTATCGGAATTGACTCCCGCTTCGCGTGCACGCTCAAAGTCATATTCCAAACCGATCACATCCGCGCCGAGGGCTGATAGCTTTTCTACGTACATTCCCACCCCGCAGCCATTTTCAAGCACACGTCCGTGAATGCGTTCCCCTGCGAATTTTACGATCATCTCAAGGCGGCGTTGTTGTCCGGCGCGCCATACATAGGAAGGTTCTCCGCGTAATGCGGCTTTTTGCATGTCTCTTTCAGTCATATCTGAGATTATACCTTGCGCCTTCACTCTCTCTATGCTAAAATTTTGGATGTAAGGACAACCCAATAAAGAAGACACCGAGAAGTGGGTAGCCCCCACTTCTTTGTTCGTTAAATAGGAGCAATGGAGCAGGCAGCATGGCTAAAAACGATTTCGCATTAGCTTTCAATGAAGTGCTTGAAGAAAAACAACTGGCAAAGGACATTGTCGTTTCAGCGATTGAATCGGCGATGGTATCCGCCTATCGTCGCGCGGTGGGCGCGTCCACGGCACAACATGTGGAAGCCAAACTGGATTCCGATACCGGGATCGTGACCGTCTACGCTGAGAAGGAAGTGGTGGAAGACAGCGTCATTGATGCACGCACCGAAGTGCTTTTGGATGAGGCCCGCAAGGTCAACCCCGAAGTGCAGCCCGGTGACATGCTCATCGTTGAATCGACCCCCGCAGACTTTGGCCGTGTTGCGGCTCAGACGGCGCGTCAGGTCATTCAGCAGCGCATCCGCGAGGCGGAGCGTTCCAATCAAATGGCGTATTACGAACGTCAGGTCGGTGAGATCGTTTCGGGTTTGGTGCAGGCTATCAATGCACAGGGTGTAACCATCGGTTTGGATATGAAGGCCGAAGGCGTGATGCCGAACAACCAGAAGATCCCCGGCGAGCGTTTGAAATTGCACGACCGCGTCCGCGCGGTGGTGATGGAAGTGAAGGATGGCACACGCGGCCCGCAAATCGTTCTGTCCCGCGCGCATCGCAACTTCCTGCGCCGCTTGCTGGAGAACGAAGTCCCTGAAATTTATCACGGCATCGTGGAGATCCGCGCGATCTCTCGTGAGCCGGGCGCACGCGCAAAAGTAGCTGTCTCTGCCACCCAGCCGGGCATTGACCCTGTGGGCGCCTGCGTAGGTATCAAGGGCGTTCGTATTCAAGCCATCGTAAAAGAATTGCACGACGAAAAGATCGATATTATCCAATGGGACCAAGACCCCGTTGTCTATATTCAAAAAGCCATCAGCCCTGCCCGTGTGAACGGCGTGTATCTGGTGGACAATGAAGGTGCGCGCACTGCCACGGTTGTGGTGGGCGAAGACCAGCTCAGCCTCGCCATTGGTCGGGATGGACAGAATGCCCGTCTCGCCGCGAAGTTGACCGGCTGGCGCATCGACATCAAATCCCTTAGCGAAGCGGCTGGAGATTCTCTCAACAAATTGCAGGGCGATGCTTCCCTCGCGGCGATGCTGCCTGCGGCTGTGGAACAAGTTCCGCAAATTCAGGAAACCCTCGCAAAGAAGGCCGAAGGCCGCGCGATCACTCCCGAAGAATTTACTGCGCTCGGTCAGTTCGTGGACCGTGTGGAACGTCGCACGATCCAGATCAAGGAAGAAGCTGCCCGCGAAGTGGAAGAACGCACAACCACCGCGCGCGCCGAAGTTCCTGTTGCTGCGTTTACCATGCCTCTTGATCAGGCTGGCCTCAAGGAACACATCTTCAACATCCTTACCGAAGCTGGGTTTGAAACTGTCGGTCAATTAATGTTCACCTTGAAGACTGACGCCAACAAAGTGCTCGGTCTGGCTGGCATTGGTTCCAAGGCCATTCAAAACATCGAAGAAGCGCTGGGCGCTTTGTCCTTCCCTGAGCCTGAACCTGCGCCAGAAGCGGTGAAGGTGGAAGAACCAGTTGCCATCGACACAGCGGTTGTAACAGAGCCTGTTGCAGCGGAAGAAATGCCTGCAACGAAGAAACCAGGCGAAGGCAAGAAAGAAGCGAAGAAAGTCGTCGAAGAAGAGGAAGATGAGAATGCCAAGGACGGCGTCTCCCTGGAAGATCTGTTCAAGATGAAGCCTGAGATATTCCAAACCCCTGCTGTGGCTGAGGATGATGACGATAAGAAAAAAGGCAAGAAAGTCAAAAAGAAGGGTGTTGCCCTTGAGTTTGACGAAGACCTTGGCGCCGTTGTTGGACGCAAGAAGCACAAGCGCGGTGACGAAGCCGGCGGCGAGGAATGGTAGAAATTTAATCCCGCCTCCATTTTGGAGGCGGGGGATGAATGAAGGTGAAGAAGAAACCTGTCCAACGTGTGAAGCATGTGCCCCAGCGTACCTGTGTGGGATGCCGCGACGTGTTGCCAAAAAGGCAAATGCTGCGCATCGTACGCACAGCTGAAGGGGTACGTGTGGACCTGACCGGAAAACTGGCCGGCAGAGGCGCGTATATGCATGACCGCCGCGAATGTTGGGTGCGCGGCTTGAGGGGAGCTTTGGCCCATGCGCTCAAAGCGGAATTGACTGCCGATGACCGCAGCCAATTGGAAAGTTTTATGAACACATTGCCGCAAGACACCCCAACGGGGACTGCGGAGACCAACAAGTAACAGCATGTGAACGATTAGCCACTCGCTGACAGGCTCTTGTTGGGGAAGTAAGAAGTATGTGGACTTTGCAATGACCGAGTCTACAATTCGAGAAGGAGGTGGCCTATGAGCAGCAACGGTAACAAACTTGAATTACCCGCCAGTATCGTGATCCGCGACCTGGCGCAAAAGATCGAAAAAAGCCCTATAGATCTGATCAAAAAATTAATGACCAACGGTGTTATGGCAACCATTAACCAGACTGTGGATTTTGACACAGCGGCGATCGTGGTTGGCGAGTACGGATTTGAGGCTGTGCTTGAAGCCTCGGATGAGCTTGTGGCGGTAGAGGAAACTGGCGAAGTCCCTCTCTGGCGTCAGTTGATCGCCGGTGAGGATAGCTCACAATTGAAACCCCGTCCCCCCGTTGTTACCATCCTTGGCCACGTGGATCACGGCAAGACCAGTCTGCTGGATGCGATCCGCTCCACAGAAGTGGCAGCAGGTGAAGCAGGTGGAATTACCCAGCACATCGGCGCGTATCAGGTCGAAAAGAAGGGACGCCTCATCACCTTCCTTGATACTCCCGGCCATGCCGCCTTCACTCAAATGCGCGCACGCGGCGCACAGGGCGCGGATATTGTCGTGCTCGTTGTCGCCGCTGACGACGGTGTGATGCCCCAAACAAGAGAAGCCATCGCCCATGCAAAGGCCGCACGCGTGCCGATCATGGTCGCTTTGAACAAGATCGACAAGGCTAATGCAAACCCAGACCGCGTGAAGCAGCAGCTTGCGGAAATGGAACTCGTCCCCGACGATTGGGGCGGCAGCACCATGGTCGTGCCTGTTTCAGCGAAACAAAACAAAGGTATTGAAGATCTGCTCGAAGGCATTTTGCTTGTGGCTGACAGCAACGACATCAAAGCCAACCCCAATGGAAAAGTGATCGGCACGGTCATCGAAGCCGAGCTGGATAAATCCAAGGGCGTGCTGGCGACTTTGCTCGTTCAGAACGGCACGCTTGAATCAGGCGACAACGTGGTGGCGGGCATTGCTCACGGAAAATTACGCGCGATCACCGACTACAAGGGCAAGCCGATCAAGAAAGCGGGTCCTTCCACACCGGTAGCTGTTATGGGACTTAGCGACGTTCCCTCCGCTGGAGACATTTTCCAGGTCGTCAAAACCGACAAGGAAGCGCGCGCCATTGTGCAGGAACGCCTTGAAGCCATCAAGACCCAGGCGCAGTCCCGCAAGAAAGTCTCACTCGAAGACCTGTTCGCAAATGTTCAGGCTGGCGAGGCAAAGGGACTTAACCTCATCGTCAAGGCAGATGTACAGGGTTCGCTCGAGCCCATCGTCACAGAGTTGAACAAGCTCGGCGAAGGCGAGATCGGATTGCACATCCTTCACGCGGAAACGGGCAACATCGGCAATAATGATGTAATGCTTGCATCTGCGTCAAAAGCGATTATCATCGGCTTTAACGTCCAGGCAGATGTGGACGCCCGCCGCATGGCTGAAAAAGAAGGCGTTGACTTGCGCCTGTACGAGATCATCTATCGCATGACAGAGGATATCGAGAAAGCCCTCAAGGGTATGCTCGAACCGAAACTGGTGGAAAGAACCCTCGGACGCGCCCAGGTGTTACAGGTATTCACCGCCTCAAAGTTTGGACGGGTTGCAGGCTGTAAAGTCACCGACGGCGAACTCAGGCGCGGCGCAAAGGTACGCCTTCAGCGCGGCGCGGATATTGTCTACGAAGGTGATCTCTCCTCCCTGCGCCATGAGAAGGATGATGTAAAAGAGATCCGCCAGGGTTTTGAATGCGGCGTAGGTTTCAAAAGCTTCAACGACATTCAACCCGGTGATATGCTGGTTTGTTACATCGTGGAATAAAAAGAGAAAAAGATAAGGGGGCGGAGTGAAAACTCCGTCCTTATTAATTATGCCATCAGGAATTCGATTACAACGTATTGCAGATCGTGTGAAACAGGAACTTGCGGAAATGCTCATCCGCGAGATCAGTGACCCGCGTCTGAAACAAATTTATGTGACAGACGTAAAGATAGACAGGGAACTGGCCTTCGCAGATGTTTACGTCTCTGCGGTGGAAGGCGCCTCCCGCGCACCTGAAGTTCTCGCAGGGCTTGAATCCGCTTCCGGGTTCATGCGCCGTGCGCTCTCCGCCAGAGTGGAAGTCCGCGCATTCCCAAGATTGCGATTTCATTGGGACCCGACCCCGGAACATGCCGACCATATCGAAAAGATATTGGCAGGGTTAAGAGAAAAAAAATAAAACATGTCATTCCCCGTTCGGGATTGTTTCGGCGGAAAACATCGCCCTCGCAATGACATAATCATTTCGGAGGATTAGAAATAGTGAATAAGCAAATTACAGGGGAGATAAAAGACAGATTAGCTGTTGCGAACAAGATCGTTATTGCTTCGCACGTCAGGCCGGATGGGGATGCGATCGGTTCATTGCTCGGGTTAGGTTTGGCACTGCGCGATGCAGGCAAATCCGTGCAAATGGTTCTCGCGGACGGTGTCCCCTCCTCCTTCAAATACCTTGAAGGAAGCGAACTCATCCACAAGGAACCCAAGGGCGACCACGACACGTTCATCACTGTGGATTGCGCCGATTTCAAACGAGTGGGAAAAGTGTTTGAAAACTTCGGTCAGCCTGACATTAACATTGACCACCACGTCACCAATGAAAAATTTGGGAAATTGAATCTGATCGAGGCGGAGGAAGTTGCCACTTCGGCCATCCTCACCAATCACCTGCCTGAGTGGGGATTGAAGATCACCAAGCCCATCGCCGCCGCGTTATTGACCGGCGTCATCACCGACACGCTTGGCTTTCGCACATCCAACACCACACCGGAGGCGCTAAGGCAGGCCGCCACTTTAATGGAATCAGGCGTAGATATGCCTGAGATCTATATGCGCGCATTGGTACGGAAAACATTCCCCGCCGCAAAATTCTGGGGTGCGGGACTTTCCAGCCTGGAAAGCAAGAACGGCATCGTTTGGGGGACGCTCACCGTTGCAGACCGCAAAGCCGCAGGCTATGGCGGCAATGATGACGCCGACCTGATTAATATGATCTCCTCCATTGACGGCAACAAGGTCGGCATGGTCTTCGTCGAACAAAATAATAATCACGTGAAAATTTCCTGGCGTGCATTGGCGCCAGGTGTAAATGTTTCACCGGTTGCAAAACACTTTCAAGGCGGAGGCCATGCCGCTGCCGCAGGAGCAGATATAGAGGGAAGTTTGAGCGAAGTCCAAAACGAAGTATTGAAAAAGACTCGCGAACTTCTAAATTTGTAGGGATTAGAGAAAAATAATAACCCTAAAGAACTATTGAAAAATCGGACAAATGTGTCATAATTAAAAAAGTAAAAGGATCAGAAGGAGGAATACCAATGAATAGCCAAGATGTTAAGAACGCGATTTCAGGCGCGCTGGTTGTAGATAAACCAGTTGGCATGACGTCTCACGATGTAGTACAGGCAATTCGAAATGGAACAGGTTTGCGCCGCGCAGGACACACAGGCACACTGGATCCACGCGCCTCAGGCGTACTCGTTATTTTGGTCGGTCCGGCGGTGCGCTTAAGTGAATACGTATCCGCATCAGATAAACGCTATCAGGCTATCATTCGTCTGGGCGGGTCCACAGATACATTCGATGCAGAAGGCAAGGTCACTTTATCGAACGACCCGCTGAATGTCACCGAAGCCCAATTTGAAGAAGCCCTCGCAACGTTTGTAGGTGAAATAGAACAAACTCCCCCACCCTACTCTGCCGTAAAAGTGCAGGGACGCAAAGCCTATGAAATGGCGCGCAAAGGTGAAGAAGTTGACCTCGAACCGCGCAAGATCACCGTACATCATCTCGAAGTCCTCGAATGGACTCCCCCCGAAGTGGTCATCGATGTGCATTGCTCTTCCGGCACCTATGTCCGCTCGCTGGCAAATGACCTCGGCATCAAGCTCGGCTGCGGCGCGTATCTCGTCGGCCTGCGCCGCACCAAAAGCGGACGCTTCTCCCTGCGCGATTCTGTGCCTCTGCGAAAATTGCAGGAAGCCTTCACTGCAGGTAACTGGTATCAATACCTCATCCCTGCCGCCGAAGCGCTTGGCGACTGGCCCGCTGTTGAACTCAACCCAGACGAAGTTGAAGATGTACGCCATGGTCATCGTGTCAAAGTCGTCGGCGAACCTACTATCACCAAAGTCCGCGGCGTAAGCACACAAGGCGAACTCGTTGCATTGATGGAACTCATCACTGGCGAAGACGGCTCGCCCGAATGGCAGCCTAAAAAAGTTTTCTTCACTTCAGATTAAACAGAGTAAAATTAGATTAAGCCGCCAAACTGGCGGCTTTTTTATACTATGCAACATTATCATTCCCTCGAAGCTGCAACCTTCCAAAACTCCTGGCTCACCATCGGCGTCTTTGACGGCGTCCATCGCGGGCATCGCGAGATCATTCACAAACTCGTCAGCGACGCGCACGCGCACCATGCCCCCGCCGTCCTGTTGACCTTTGACCCGCACCCCGCCACCGTTCTTACAGGCAGGGAAATGCGATGCCTGACCACGCCGGATGAACGAGCGGACCTGCTCGGCTCGCTTGGCGTGGACGTGGTCATCACCCAGCGCTTCACCCCTGACCTGTCAACTGCTACTGCTCTCGAATATATGACTCGGCTGAAAATGAGTCTCGGCCTATCCCACCTGCTCATCGGCTATGACTTCGCCCTCGGCAAGGGACGCGAAGGCAACGCCGCCCGCCTGACAGAAATCGGCTTGGAATTGAATTACTCCGTCGAAGTAGTATCAGCTCTCAGCGATGAAAGCGGCGTGATCTCATCCACCGAAATACGCAAGCTCATTTCCACAGGCAACATCAACGAAGCATCCAAACTGCTTGGCTATCGCTATCAACTCGGCGGCGAAGTCATCCACGGCGAAGGGCGCGGGAAGACCATCAACTTCCCTACTGCGAATGTGAATTACCCCAAGGGCAAGGTCATGCCGCCCAATGGCATCTATGCCTGCTGGGCACATTTGGGTTCACAAAAATTCATGGCAGCCACCAACATTGGCCTCAACCCAACTTTCACGCCCGAACGACAAGTCCCCAGTTTGGAAGCCTACCTGCTCGACTTTGACCGTGACATCTACGGCGAAACGATGCAACTGGAATTCGTCGCCCGCTTGCGGGACGAGATCCGCTACACCTCGGTGGATGCGCTCATCAAACAGATCCACGATGATGTGGATAAGACACGGGCCATGCTCTCATGAGAAATCGCGCGGGCATCATCCTGATCAAAGATGACAGACTTGCACTCATCGAACGGCATCGCGGGGGCTTGCATTACTTCATCTTCCCGGGTGGCGGTATTGACGAGGACGAAAGCGAAGAACAAGCCGCCATCCGCGAGGCGGAAGAGGAATTGGGGATAGTCGTTGAGATCATCCAAAAAGCAGCGGAACTCACTCGCCCATCTGGCAGGCAATTTTATTTTCTAGTCCGCCACGTGAGCGGGGAATTTGGTACGGGTACAGGCGAAGAATATGGCGAATACGATCCAAAATATGGGACGTACCTTCCGCTGTGGATGCCAATGAACGAAGTGTTGCAGAAAAACGTCCTGCCGCGTGAATTGGCGGAATTTGTTGTAACGTCTCATCAACGCGGCTGGGGAGCTGAAACCGCTATAATTGCCACAGAAAAGTAGTTCGTTCAGACTTTGGCAAACGCGCGAAGCCTGAACGAGAGGAGCGCCCCATGCCAGAAATAAAATTCAACCGTTTTTACCGCTATGCGGAAATGACCCGTATTCTCAAGGAATACGTGAAGGAATATCCGAACCTGCTGCGAATGGAGTCGATCGGGAAGAGCTACGAGGGCAGGGACGTGTGGCTCGTAACAGCGACCAACTTCAAGTCGGGGGATGACGCGGAGAAGCCCGCGCTGTGGGTGGACGGCAATATCCACGCGTCCGAAGTGACCGCATCCACGGCGGCGCTGTATCTCATCCACTCCCTGGTGACAAAATATAAAAAAGATGAAAACACCACCCGCGCATTGGACACGCGCGCGTTTTACATCGTGCCGCGCGCCAACCCCGACGGCGCGGAATGGGCGCTGGCCGACAAGCCGAAGGTGATCCGCTCCAGCACGCGGCCCTACCCGCATGATGAAGATGCGCAGGACGGCTTGATCTGGGGCGAGGACATGGACGGCGACAAACGCATTTTGCTCATGCGCGTGCCCGACCCAAACGGCGCGTGGAAGGCACATCCCAAAGGAACCGCGCTTGATGGTGCGGCGCGACCCGATCGAAACGAACGGAAAGTATTACCGAATTTTTCCCGAAGGGCTGATCAAAAATTATGACGGCGTGAACATAAATGTGCGCCCGCCAAAACAAGGCCTCGACCTGAATCGAAATTTCCCCACAGGCTGGAAGAGCGAATCAGAACAACCGGGCGCTGGCCCCTTCCCCACCAGCGAGCCCGAAGCGCGCAATCTGGTTGAATTCATCGTAAAGCATAAAAATATCACGGGCACAATTTCTTTTCACACAATGAGCGGCGTGTTGCTGCGCCCGTATGATGACCGCCCCGATGATGACTTCCCCACCAACGATCTGTGGACATTCCAAAAGATCGGCGACAAAGGCACGGAGATCACGGGCTACCCAAACATTTCCGTGTTCCATGATTTCAAATATCATCCGAAGCAAAGCATCGCGGGCGGCTTCGACACCTGGACGTATGACCACATCGGCGTCTTTTCGTGGACGGTGGAATTTTGGAGTCCGCAAAAACAGGCGGGCATTGAAAAATATAAATTCATCGATTGGTATCGTGAGCATCCATTTGAAGATGATGTGAAGATGTTCAAATGGAACGATGAAGTTCTTAAAGGCAAGGGATTTGTGAATTGGTATCCCTACGAGCATCCGCAGCTCGGCAAAGTGGAGTTGGGCGGCTGGGACTTTATGAACGTGTGGACGAATCCCCCGCTGCAATTTTTGGAAAAGGAGATCAGCCCCTTTCCCGAGTGGATCGTCTGGCACGCTCTCATCTCGCCGAAGCTTGCCTTCTACGAAATCGACATCACCTCCCTCGGAGCGGACACCTTCCGCGTGCGCCTCGCGTTGGAAAATACAGGCTGGCTGCCAACCTACGTCACACAGAAGGCGCTTGAAAAGAAAGCGACTCGCGGTGTCTTCGCCGAGATCATCCTGCCAAAAGGCGCGAGCCTGCAATCGGGCAAGGAACGCGAAGCGCTTGGCGAATTGGAAGGCCGCGCCTACAAGCCCGTGCTGGTCGATGAAATGGGCGAAAGCACCTCCGACCGCACCAAAGTGGAATGGGTGGTAAAAGCCAAAAAAGGGACGAAGATAAAACTGACCGCAAAGCACGAACGCGCAGGCACGATCAAAACAGAAGTGATTCTGAAATAGGCTGATACAAAACAAAGACCTTGGACAGTTTTGTACGAGGTCTTTGTTTTGGGGAACATTCTACTTTCATCTACGTCCTATTTATACGCCGTAATAAAAAACCTAAATTGGAGGATGAAATGAAATCACACGTCAGAGTTCTTGCCTTGTTCGTTTTACTAGGTGCGCTGGTTCTCAGCGCATGTGGGGGTGCCGCTGCATCCACTGAAGTTTTTTCAGAGCCAGCCGCCATGGAAGCTCCAGCGGTGGCAGAAGAGCCAATTCCGCAAAGCGCTGCAGATGAAGCCGCCAAACAGGAAGCCGAGTCTTCTTCCTCTATACCTGAGGGTGCCGTATTCAACACAGGCTCAGAATCCCCAGCCGCTGCTGGCAATCACTTAATCATCAAAAACGGGGATATAAAACTGCTCGTGGAAGATACAGACGTGGCAATCGACCGCGCCACTCAGGTAGTTGGCGATGCAGGCGGATATATCGTCAGTTCGCGGGTATGGTACCAGCCCTATTACGATGGTAAAAATTACAGGTACGCTACCATCACTATTGGCGTACCCGTCCAACAATTCGAGCGAACACTTAGCCGCCTGCGCGGACTTGCCGTTCAAGTGTTGGATGAGACCGCCTCCGGCGAAGATGTCACCAACCAATTCGTGGATCTGCAATCGCAGCTCACCAACCTCGAAGCCACTCGTGACCGCATCAAATCCTTCCTTGAACAATCACAAAATGTGGATGAAGCACTGCGCATCAATCAGGAACTGTCCAACGTGGAAGCGCAGATCGAACAGATCAAAGGACAGATGAACTATCTGCAAGACCGCTCCGCCTACTCCACGATCACGATCAACTTTGAGCCCGTCCTGCCTGAAATCCTACCCACTCCCAGCCCCGAGCCCAATATCTGGCAGCCCGGCGAAACCTTTGAGCATGCTGCGGGAACTCTCACCCGGGCATATCAAGGCATCATCGATTTTCTGATCTGGGTATTCGTTGTATTTCTCCCCATCGTCGCCCCGCCAGTTCTCCTTATTTGGCTGCTTTTCAAACTATTCACACGCAAGCCGAAGAAACCAACACAATCATAAAAAACAAAAGGTCGGGCAGTTCGCTGCCCGACCTTTTGTTTTACATCCTGATCTTCCACAACTCTGTCGATGTATCAAAGCCGCGGATCTCAGATTGAAAACGGCTCATCGAATTAGGTGCAGCAGCTTTCTCCAAAAATGCGAGCACTTCGGGGTCATTGCGAATGGGCTCGGAGAGGATCACCTCACCGCCCGCGGAAAAATGCGACAGGCGCGCGGCAATGTTCACCGTGGAGCCGAAGTAATCCAGACGGTCATTCAAGTTGACGACGATGCACGGCCCATAATGGATTCCTGCCTTGATGGACAACGGCGGTTCACCCCGCGCCGACAACTGCTTCTGCACCTCCCAGATCGCTTTCACCGCTGATGCAGGGTTACGGAAGGCTGCCATAACAGAATCACCCATTGTCTTCACAATGGAACCGCCCTCCGCGGCAATGGCTTTTTCCAAGATCTCGAAATGCTCGCGCACCCGTCCAAAGGCTGGCGCGTCCCCGATCTCGCGATACAGCTTGGTGGAGTTGCGCAAGTCCGTGAACATCAAAGTCGTTGAGCCAACTGATATCTCCTCGCCCGGGCGCAGCACTTCGCTGGAAAACAGATCACGGAAGACTTGCAAAATGGTTACATCTGCGGCGGTGGCAGCCTGGTCTGACCAGGTGGCGCGCTCAAGTTCAAAGGTCTGGGCCTGGTCAGTTTCATTGACCAAACGGATGTAAGGCGTGGGGCTGATTTCAAGCAGGTTTGCATCCCATCCAAAAGAGCTTGCCCGAAAATCCATCTTTTCCGCTCCACCGTTTTTTGCGAGCAATAGCTGGGAACCGGGCAGGTCGGAAGTCCGCAGGATATAGCGCCCTTCGTTCAGCATGGTGGAAAGCGGCAATTCCTCTCGCGGCGGGACGATGAGCGAAAAAGCGATATGCGGCTGCCGCTGCGGGCTGCCCACACAGAACTCCACACTGGCATCCACAGAGCGCACAGATGGATTGGGGCGGAAGATCACTTCCACATTGTGGTCAAAGTTTGCATCAAATTCAATACGGCAGGTACTGCAATGAGCCGTGCCAGACAGGTCGCCAAGGTGCTGATGGTCTTCGGCAACTCCGCGGCATTCGGGACAGAGCAAGTCCCAGTATAAGTCCAACATACCGGCGCGAGTGGCACGCAGGAATGTTTCCAGCACGGTGCGGCGTGGAAGCCCCCACCCGTCTGCGAGTGCGTAGGGTCTCATGCGCTGAATGGACAGGTCATCTGCATGTTGAAGAAATTCATACAGTCGGGTGAGCGAGTCCGCGTCTGTGCCTTGCTGCTGCAAACGTTCGCTCAGGGTCTTGAACTTGTTGTGCCCTGCCTGGGAGAGGTGTCTGCCTGTTGAAATGGAAACTGACAGGCTGCCGTTCGAAGCGATGCGGTCATACTGCCTGAAGGTGTCGCCAAATCTCTTTGCGCTGATTATGCCAATCGCGAGGGGAATTCCAATATCCCCTAAAATATTTTTTGGTTTTACCCAGACTTCATACGTGAGGCGGGTGCTCGAAGGCTGAAGCCGTTCGAGGCGGCAATCGACGCGCATTTCCGCCAGCGGGCCTTTGCGATAGCGGCGTAATACACCAAAGCGATATGGGTATGTCCATTCGAAGGGCTCTTCCTCCCATTCGATGTTCACAAGCGGTACTTTGAACTTTACCAGCTTGATGCCGCTGTTGATGCCGATCAGTTGCATGGGCGGCAAACCAGTATCGCGGTTAAAGCGGTTCGTATCCGAGACAAGCGGCCAGAGCGCTTCAGGAGAAGACGAAAGATCCCATGTCCATAAATAGTGATATTCTTTTGCCATAGTTTTCCAGACGTTAGATAACAAGATAATTTTACTCATGTTTACGCCCCAAAGTATTACAATGGAATAACGATTGCAATTGCATATCACACTGCTTGACGTCAATTCTTTTTAGACTAAAATTCTGTAATAAAAAAGGCGGCCCACAATGACAGATGGCGCAAACGAGAACGCACCTCAACCTCAAAAACCACATCTTAATCAAAATCTGGTAATCGCGATCATCGGCGCGGTGGCCACCGTAATGGCAGCAGTAATTCCCTGGGTGCTTGACCGCACTTCCCAAGTGGATCCCACCCCAATTGCTATTCAGGCAACCTTTACCGCAGAAGCGCCGCTCGAAGCCACATCCACCGCTGAGGCGGTGATAACCAGCACAGAAATTCCCGCCACCCCAACGACCGAGCCTACGGTCACATCTACGCCGACGGCAGAGACTGGCATTTATAACGCCTTCCTGGCATTCGATTTTGATGGAAAATTCATAGAGACGAAATTCAAAAGTGGCCAGCCCATTTATGTATTCTTCACGATTAATGATCCTCTGGGAAAAAATATAGTGCGTGTCATCGTGAGCGCGGTGGATGTCCCCGGTGTTTTGGCAGATAGTGAGTTCTACAACACCATCAATGAATACAAAGATCCGGAAAGTAAACTGAACGTCAGTCAGGGCGGACTTAAGCCAGGAAAATACAAAGCGCAGATTTTATTAAATAATACACTCGATGAAACAATAGAATTCACAGTAACCGAATAAAAAGCAGACGACCTGCCAAATACGGCAGGTCGTTTTTCTTTAACAAGCCATTAACAGAGAGAATTTTCCTTTATGGTATAGTCTTAACATGTCTGAAAAAATACTTGTTGTTGAAGATGAACCATCCCTGCAGGAGACTCTTGTCTATAGCCTGAAAAAAGAGGGCTATGAAGTGGAATCCGTGGGAGACGGGCGCTCCGCGCTCGAATCAGCGCGCAAGCTGAAGCCTGACTTGATCGTCCTGGACATTATGCTCCCCGAAATGGACGGCTTTGAAGTGGCGCGCATCCTACGCAAGGAAATGACCACCGCCATTCTCATGCTGACCGCGCGCGATGATGAAATTGACAGGGTCGTCGGCCTTGAAGTGGGCGCAGACGATTACCTGACCAAGCCCTTTTCGATGCGTGAATTGCTGGCGCGGGTAAAAGCCCAGTTAAGGCGCACCCGTCTCTTGCGCGAAGAAATGGGACGGGGGAATTCCTCAGAAGCGAAGCATGAAACATTGAAATTCGATGATCTCGTCATCAACCTCACCCGCCGTGAAGTGACGATGAACAGCACCCCCATCCAACTCAAGCCAAAGGAATATGAACTGCTTTTATTCTTTGCCGAGCACAAGGGACAAATGCTCTCGCGTGAATTTGTGTTGGAACGAGTCTGGGGCTGGGACTTCATCGGCGACAGCCGCACGGTGGATGTTCACATCCGTTGGCTGAGGCAAAAAGTAGAAAAGGATGCCGCGAACCCAGTCCGCATTGTGACGGTGCGCGGCGGCGGGTATAGATTCGAAGGATAAAGTGAATTCATTTCTGTTGCCATTAATTATTATTTTAGCTATCGCCGCTGCGTGGTTTGGGTGGCGATATTATGATTTAAAGAAGCGGTTGAATGAATATGCAAACACCATTCGAAATCAACCTGAGCAACTCCCCATTGATTTGAAAAACTTTGAAAATTTATCAAATTCAATCGCCTCCCTTAAGTCCGCTTTTGACCTTCGACTTTCAACTTTGGACTCTGAAACAAGCCGCCTCGCCACCGTCCTTGAACAACTCACCGACGGCGTGCTTATCGCAGACTCATTCGGGCAGGTGCAATTCGCCAACCCGGCAGCCTGTAAACTTTTTGATACCAACTATCCACTCAATCACAGCGTTGCGGAAGTTGTCCGCAACCATCAATTGATCGAGGCGTGGCGGCGCTGCCAGCAAACGCGGGAGATGCAAAGCGAATCGGTGGAACTGCCAATACGACGGCAATTCCTGCAACTGATCATCATCCCTGACACGCACGAAGGCGGCAGTCTTTTGCTCGTGCAGGACCTCACCCGCGTGCGCAGGCTCGAAACCGTGCGGCGGGATTTCATCTCGAACGTGTCACACGAATTGCGGACTCCACTGGCATCGCTCAAAGCGTTGACCGAGACGTTACAAAACGGCGCTCTTTCCGACCCGACAGCTGGTCCGCGTTTCCTCGGCAGAATCTCCACTGAAGTGGATGCGCTGACGCAAATGGCTCAGGAATTGCTCGACCTTTCGCGCATCGAGTCAGGACAGGTGGAACTGATCCGCGCGCCGCTTGCGCCGAAGAAGTTATTATCCTCCGCGGCGGATAGAATGAAGATGCAAGCCGAACGCGCGGGGTTGAAGTTGACCGTTATTTGCGCCGATGACCTGCCTATGATGAACGTGGACAAATCCCGTTTGGAGCAGGTGTTGGTCAATCTGATCCACAACTCGGTGAAGTTCACAAAGCCAGGGGGAGAAATCTTTCTCGAAGCAGGGTCAACTGTCGGCGGAGTCAGATGCGCTGTGCGGGATACGGGAGTTGGAATTCCAGCGGAGAGTCTGTCCCGCATCTTTGAGCGTTTCTATCGTGTGGATAAATCCCGCACAGGTTCAGGCACAGGACTTGGGCTTTCGATCTCGAAACATATTGTGGAAGCGCACGGGGGGAAGATTTGGGCGGAGAGTGAAGAAGGCAGGGGCAGCGTGTTTTATTTTGAAATTCCCACATAATTTTATCGCTCTATCGGGGGCTAAGCCCCCGATAGAGCGATAACTTTTTTAATACCCCATCAAATGATTTTGAATATCGAATGGCTTTTCGCCATCCGCGGGGTGGATGCGCTTGTAGGTGCCATCTGGTTCGAGGATGCGGGCACGGGTGTTGTCTTTGAAGTAACGTTCCAGCACTTTATCCCGCAGGTGGCGGATGTGAGTTTTGCTTTCCACGGGGAAAACGACTTCGACCCTGTGATTGAGGTTGCGGGGCATGAGGTCTGCGCTGCCGAGATAGATTTCATCACTTCCATTGTTCTGAAAATAATAGATGCGGCTGTGTTCGAGGTAACGTCCCACCACGCTGATGACACGGATGTTCTCGCTGACGCCTTTGACGCCCGGGCGCAGGCAACACATCCCGCGGATGAGCAGATCCACTTGAACGCCAGCTTGTGAAGCCTTATACAGCAACTGGATCATACGGTCATCAACAAGGGAATTCATTTTGAAAATGATGCGGGCTTTATTTCCGGCCTGAGCATGCACGATCTCGCGTTTGATGAGTTTCTCAATTTGCTGGCGCAAATTCACAGGTGCGATCAGCAACTTTTTATAATCCTGCATGGTGGAGTAACCGGTGAGATAGTTAAACAGGTCGGTGGCATCTGCGCCCATGGCTTCGTCACAAGTGAAGATGCCGATGTCTTCGTAGATGCGGGAGGTGACTGCGTTGTAGTTCCCTGTAGCAAGATGCAAATAACGACGGATGCCCTCCCCTTCCTTGCGGACAACCATGGTAATTTTGCAGTGCGTTTTCAAACCAATCAGTCCATAGACGACATGCACGCCCACCTGCTCCAACGCACGCGCCCAGCCAATGTTAGATTCTTCGTCGAAGCGGGCTTTGAGTTCCACCAGCACAGCGACTTGTTTTCCGCGTTCGGCGGCTTCGAGCAGGGCTTCGACCACTGGGGCATTTGAACCCACACGGTAAACGGTTTGCTTGATGGCAAGCACATTCGGGTCGCGGGCGGCGGCGGTGAGAAAGTCTATGACTGGGGAGAAGGAATCGTATGGATGATGAACAAAGATATTTTCCGCACGGATGGCGTCAAAAATATCACCCGGTGCAGAAAGGAATCTGAGCGGTTTTGGAATGTTTGGTTTGTACGGAATATCTTTCAGGTCGTGTCGTTCTACGTTGCTGTACAACTGCCATAAGCTTCCCAGCCCAAGCGGATGATGCAAGATGTACACGTCATTACGGGTGACTTCAAGGTTATCCACCAATAGATCGCGGACGCTTTCCGGCATGGATGGATAGACAGCAACCTGCACCACCGAACCGAATTTACGCTTGCGGATGTTCTGCTGCATGGTTTCCAGCAGGTCATCGGCTTCGAGTTCCTGAATTTCAATGTCCGCATCACGCACGATGCGGAAGGGATGTGCGGAGACGACTTCCATGCCGGGGAAGAGTCCGTCCAGGTTGGCGGCGATCAACTGCTCGATCCAGACAAAATAATGATGATGGGGAATGGTTCCATCCTTGCGTTCTGCGCCGGATGAGCGTTTGATGGGGATCAGACGCGGCAGGGTATCCGGCACTTTGAGGCGGGCGAATTTTTCGTTTCCCTTTTTATCGCGAATGACGATGGCAAGGTTTAAACTGAGGTTCGAGATGTGGGGAAATGGATGGCCTGTATCCAGCGCGAGCGGGGTCAGAACCGGGTAGATCACATCCTTGAAATATTTATCGGCCTTTTCCTTTTGGGCCGCAGTCAACTTACTATATTCCAGAACATGAACGCCGACTTTATCCAGCTTGGGGAGAATCTTGCGCTGCAGATATTGCTGGGCTTCGTGGAGTAATTCCTGGGATAATTTGCGAATGGCAGCGAGTTCGTCGCGCGGTGTCATTCCATCTTGCGACACATCCATGATGCCGGCTTCCACCTGTTTGCGAATGCCGGACACGCGCACCATGAAAAACTCGTCCATGTTGGAACCGAAAATGGCGAGGAATTTCAAGCGTTCGAGCAGGGGGTTGCTTTCGTCCCAGGCTTCTTCCAACACGCGGCGCTGGAATTCAAGCAGGCTGAGTTCGCGGTTGATATAAAGCGAGGGGGATGCTAGGTCGATGGGTTCGGGCAGCATTTATTATTTCTCGCTGATCTCGACAAGCACGCCGGGGGTAAGCAGCCATTCAAGCGTGGCATGGCGGGAATGGTGAAGGTCATCTGTGGAGAGCCTGCACACGCCACCTTTTTTGAGCTCCATATCCAGGGGAGTTCCTTTTCCGACAAGCAGGCTGATGAGGGTTGTCAAATAGGGTTCATGCCCAACAATGGCAAGGCTATCAACCGAATATTTTTCGTTGATCTCTCCAAAGAGCAGGTCGGGGTCACCCACGGGGATCAGGTTGTCACTATAAACGATCTGCTTTTTAATTTTGAAGACTTCCCCCAAAATTTCGGCCGTCTCTTTGGCGCGCAGGTAGGGGCTCGAAAGGATCATGTCAAATTCCACGCCAAGGACGCGCAATCCTTTTGCGATCTGTCTCATTTTCTTTCCGCCTTTATCAGTCAATGCTCGTTGACTTTCGTCACCAGATGGATCCTCCTCTGCGGCAATAGCATGGCGGATAATATATAAATTCATGTCAGTTCTCCCAGGGAAAAGATTTATCAGGCGTAGTGCGCCAGAAATTTAACAACTCGCCTTTATCTTCAAGGTAATGGAACATGGACTGCTTAAGCCGCGCTGTGTAATGACTGTGAACGCTCTCAAGGCTGGCCGCGGGGTCCAAATCGACAAAATCATCCAGCTGCTGCAAAGCCACTTCCAAGTCCTGAATATCGCCCATCATACCCTGATAATCATGCATTTTTTGAAAATTGCCCTCCGGGAATTTTTCCAGCAATGGATGCATGATCTCAAGCATATAACGGAATTTCTTGAAGGCCACCCGCAGTCTGTGGATCGTGGCCGGCTTTTCCACATCGATCTCAGAGTAATCCCGAATCACCCGCGCGAACGCGTCATCGAGCGTTTCGAACAGGCTTTCTTCAAGGTTCTGTTCCGGAAGCGATCCGATCATGGCGCGTATCTTTGTAATTCGTTCCGTTAAACCGCCCAACTTTATGGATTTAATCCGTTTGTGGGTGATATGCAGAGACTTCTTTTCCCTTTTCTGCAAATACGCGCGAAAGCTCTTTAATTCTGGAACTTTATGTACGAATTCGGAGATATCGGCCAATTGGACTTGTATGTCGCGCAATTCATCCAGATCATCCAGTTGATCTTTAAGCTCACGGCGGGTTTTTTGGATGCGCTGGTGTTGAATGACCGAACGCAGCAGGTCCAGTATCGCCAGCAAGCGGCGCACCGCTACACGCAAATCATGCACGGCTTCCCCTGAAAATTCCGCGCGGCAATTCTTCAGTTCCGCGGCATATTTCTTCCAGCGTGCATTCACAGTATCCTGTAGAACAGTTCGGGCATCCATATTTTCAATTCTCAATTCCAGAAGCGGATATTCTTCATCCACAGCTAATTAAGCGGTTTCCTCTCCGATCTGTCCGCTTGAAAAAACAGCCTGCCCTAAACGAACCGGCAGGCGCAGATTTTCAATTGTATCCAGCCTGCCACCATTCCCCGCACGGCCGATTACCATGCGCATGGCATTGGAGCCAATATCAATGGCGGCAATAGTATGCATCGAATCGCTCTTTATAGCTGTGGAATTTGGTTCTCGTATTCAAAAAAACCTGTCTTAACATAAATGGCACGTTCACAAATATTCGTCACTCGGTCTGCAGAGCGTTCCAGGTTATGGGCCGCCCACAAAAGATAGTTAATGCGGTCGGTATTTCGCGGGTCTTCGATCACTCGGTTTATGCAAGCATTATACAACTGAGTATACAAAGCATCCACAATATCGTCTTCGTAAATGATCTTGCGGGCCGCATCGGCATTCCCCTCGATAAAAGCGGTCATGGCGCGGTGGAGCATATCCGCCCCTTTTAGCCCCATTTTATAAGCAATCACCAGCGGGCCTGGCATACTGACCCCGCCCGAGAGCAGGTTGGCACTGGCAATGGCTTTTGCATAATCGCCGATGCGCTCCAGTTCGGTGCAGATATTCATGGCCGATGCAAGGAAGCGCAAATCCCGAGTAAGCGGAGATTGAGTCGCTATTACCGTTATGATATCCCCTTCCATCTGATAGCGCTTGAAGTTGATGCGTTTATCCCCTTCCTGAACAAAACGCGATTTATCCATATCATTTTCTTTCAGTGCCTGAACGGATGCAACCAATGCCTGCTCCACCATGCTTCCCAAGATGAGCATGTCATCTGAAATATTTTGAAGTTCCTGGTCGAGTGTTAAACGTGGCATGTGACATCCTTAAAAGGTAGAGGTATGTCAGATTAGGATAGCCGAATAAGGTTAACGCCCACCGAAAAGATTGTTAACAACGGGTAAAGAAGTTATCACGTTTAAACATAGCTTAACTTGATGTTTTCTACCCCTTAATGCCCACCTGTTAGACTCTGGAAAAAAGCGGAGTGGAAACATGAAAAAAATATTGTTTATTTGCGGGTCACTGAACCAGACGACCCAAATGCACAAAATTTCCGAGCACCTCAACACCGACCATGAATGCCATTTCGCGCCATATTACGCAGACGGGTTTATCAACCTGCTGGCACAAATGGGCTGGCTGGATTTTACCGTTTTGGGCGGCAGGCACCGCCATGAAACGGATGATTACCTAAAAAAACATAACCTGCCGGTTGATCTGCGCGGCGAAAAACACAGGTATGATCTGGTCGTCTCGTGCAGCGACCTGATCGTGCAAAAGAACATCCGAAAGAAACGCCTGATCCTTGTGCAGGAGGGCATCACCGAGCCGGAAGGTCTGGCCTATAAACTCGTCAAATGGTTTAAATTACCGCGCTACCTTGCCAACACCGCCACGAACGGGCTTTCTGACGCCTATGATATTTTTTGCGTTGCGTCTGAAGGATACGCCGAACACTTCATCCGCAAAGGGGTGCGTCCGGAAAAGGTAGCGGTTACCGGGATACCCAACTTCGATAATGTGCAGGAATTCAATAAAAATGATTTCCCTTTTCACGGGCATGTACTGGTGGCGACCTCTCCCTTACGAGAAACATTCCGTTTTGATGATAGAAAGGCATTCATTCAAAAATGCGTACAAATTGCAGGGAATCGAAAATTGATCTTTAAACTTCATCCGCTGGAGAATGCAGAACGTGCCATGCGAGAGATTCTAAAATTTGCGCCTGAATCGATCGTTTTTACGCATGGCAACGTCTCACACATTATCGCAAACGCGGAAGTGGTCATCACCCAGCAATCCACCGTCACATTTGTGGCTGTAGCCCTGGATAAGGAAGTCCACACCAACCTGGATATTGCCGACTTGAAAAAACTCATGCCGATTCAAAATGGAGATTCCTCCGCAGCCCATATCGCACGGATCTGCTCACGCATGTTGCTTAATCCCGTGCAGGAACTGGCACGGATCCGCTCCGGTTCCAGATCCCGTGTACTTGGGGAACCCTTCTAATTTGTATAATGCCCGTCACGGTCACAAACACCTTTACAAACTGTTAACCAGCTCTTAAGTGCGTTATAAAAACCCTGAGGTATTATTCGGCTATGGAAACGTTCATCTCAACTTTAGTTGTCTCATTGCTGACCGTCTTCACCATAGACGCAACTCGCAAACGCCGTGAGTTTTTGCAGAAACAAAATCGCGCGTAACTTGTTATTCTTCTCCTCCTTCCTCCCCCACCCGCCCTCTTCAGGCGGGTGGATTTGTTAACAATACTGTCACAATTTCTTGACCTGCTCATAACAGGCATTGGGTACACTAAAAGAAAAATCACATTCGCAAGTTGAAACTTTTTTGCGGATGTTTCATCTAAACAAGCAAGAAATGGAGTTTTTTATGGGACTAGCAGATTTACACATGCACACAATCTACAGCTACGACGGGACGGCAACCGTTCCTGCTGTTTTACGGCGCGCGCACGAAATCGGTCTGGATGTGATCGCGATCACCGACCATGATGAGATCGGCGGCGCATTGGAAGCCGTCAAACTCGCCTCTCACTACGGCGTGGAAGTGATCCCCGGCATTGAGATCACCACCGCTGAAGGCGACCTGCTCGCTTTATTCATCACCGAAAAAGTGAACGCGGGTCTTCCGCTGATTGAGACCATTCTCAAAGTACGCGAGCTGGGCGGCGTATGCATTGCGCCGCATCCCATGGCAGGCGGAATGGGAATGAAAAGCCTTAGCGCTATCTCGATCCTCAAGGCGCTGCGCGTACCCGAAGTGGCAGAAACATTGATCGGCATCGAAACCTATAACGGGACCGCTATTGACCGCGTCAGCAATCACTATGCGCGCATCTTCGCCAACGGTTTGGACATTGCCCAAACAGGCAGCAGCGACGCACATGTGCTCGAAGCGATCGGTATCGGCGCAACCGAATTCCCGGGGAAAACAGCAGCAGACTTCAGATCTGCACTGCGAAGCGGAGAAACCAAATTCCGCAAACAAAAGGAATGGAGCACTTTTAAAATTCTGGGAAGTTGGGCAACCAATTACATCGGCAGCGTATTCTCAAGGCTGACCATGAGCACAAGGTAGAAAATATGGCGCTCACCTGTTTATTCTCCTATTTGTTCGTAGCAATATTTATTTCCATCTTTCTTTGGGCGGCGATGGTAGTAGCAAAAAGAGATGACATAAACAGAGGGCTGGATCTTATTGAAGACTCTATACCTTATAAAACTGAAAATCAACAATAAAAATGGAATCAATGACAAAGCAAATATTAGTTACAAATGACGATGGCGTTCTCGCGCCGGGATTGCTGGCTCTCGCACAGGAAATGAAAAAATTTGGTAACGTGACCATCATGGCACCGGATAGAAATTGGTCCGGTGGGGGGCACGTGAAAACATTAGACCGCGCCCTGCGTGTGCGCGAAGTCCGTCTCGAAGACGGCACACAAGCCTTCACCAGTGACGGCGCGCCTTCCGATTGTGTGGCCCTCGCCACGCTTGGATACTTCAAAGAGAAATTTGATCTGGTCGTTTCGGGAATCAATGTCGGCGCAAATCTCGGGCACGATGTCACCTATTCGGGAACCGTCACCGCCGCCATGGAAGCCGTCATCGCAGGCGTGCCCGGCATAGCGTTCTCCCTGGAAATCCCCGAGGGCCATATCGGCCAGGTCGATTTTTCAGCCTCTGCACACGCAGCGGGCATCGCCGTAAAAAATGTAATCGAACATGGGTTGCCCCTCGAAACTTTGCTCAACGTCAACATCCCCTTTTTGAAACAGGATGAACTCAAAGGCTTTCGCATCACCCGTCAGGGATTGCGTGTCTATCACAGCCGCCTCGACGAACGCACCGACCCGCGCAACCGCCCCTATTATTGGATCGGCGGCGACGCGCCCACCGGCGTCCCCGAATCCGGCACCGATGTCGGCGCACTCTCCGAAGGCTACGTCTCCGTCTCCCCGCTCCAACTCGACCTCACCGCCTACCGCGCCCTCTCCGACGTCAGCACCTGGAAATGGCAGGATTAATAAATTTTCCCGTCATTGCGAGGGCGGTTTTGCTTCCCGCCCAAGCAATCTCACATTCAGTACGAGATTGCTTCGTCGCAAAGAACAAGAGCGCTCCTCGCAATGACGATGGACAATTTACACACTCGCCTTCAACACGCGACTTTTTGTTAAAGGCTTGATCTGATATGCTCCGCAACAAGCGGGAATGAGGAGCGTTTCAAATTTATTGAGGACAAACGCCTCTTCCCCCGCCGACACCTGAATCTGCCCCTCGATCACGGTCAACCCGTGAAATGATTCTCCCCTCGTATCCAACCCGACGGTTTTCTCTTCCACTGAAACAGTTTCCAATTTGAAATATTCGCACTCGGTCAGCGTCTTCACTTCCCCATCACCCGCTTGCACCGTCTGCAAAACAGACGTGACCGCATCCGGATTTGAAACCGCGATCGCCTTGTCGATGTGCAGTTTGCGCGTCTCAGTTTCAGGCCGCCCCCAATCGTAGACACGGTACGTCAGATCTGAAGTCTGCTGAATTTCATAGATCAACATTCCAGGCCCAAGTGCATGGATGGTTCCCGGGGTCATGAACAACGTATCCCCCGCTTTTACTTCCACCATTTGAACCAGATCCAAAATCGATTCACTTTTGCTTTGAATGGCATTCGTCAACGCATCGGCAGATGTGTTTGGTTTGATGCCTGCCACAAGTTTTACATTTGGCTCGGTCTCCAAGACATGCCAGGCTTCTGTCTTGCCGAAGAAACCTTCACCTTCCAGCTTTTGCGCCTGCTCATCATTCGGGTGGACTTGTAACGAAAGCCACTGGGCGCAATCCAAAATTTTGACCAGAACAGGAAAGCGGTTTCCCGTCTGTGCCACGGCGCGGGCGCCGAGCAGGTCACTGCCAAATTCAAGGGAAATGTCCGAGAGTGTCCGACCAGCATAAGGTCCGGAAGAGATGCGATTGCCTGCATAGATGATCCATGCTTCAGCGGTTGGAACGATCTCAGGGCGGAGTTTTGCTCCTCCCCACACATAGTCACGATATTCAGGGGCCAGGGAAAAAGGTGTCTTGTTCATGGGGATATTGTAATCGGAGTGCGACCACAGACGATAGACCACGGACAATAAATGGTTTCTTGTGGTCAATTGTCCATCGTCCACGGTCAGATTTCCTTAACAAGATGTTAACCAATCCTTCCATTGACCTTAAGACCCCGCTGATAACATCACACTTGTAACTATAAAAAAGGAGAAATAGAGAAATGACTAAAACTGTTCGTTCATTATTGTTTGTTGTAGTGGCTTTGAGCCTCGTGCTCGCCGCTTGTGGTACGCCTGCTACGGAAGCCCCTGTTGCCACCGAAGCTGTTGTTGAAGCCACCGAAGCTCCCGCCGAGCCGACCGCCGCCCCCACCGAAGACCCAATGGCAATGTATGCCCCTGACGCCGTCGAAGGCGACATCATCACCGCTGGTTCTTCCACCGTGTTCCCAGTTACCGAGCGCATGGCTGAACTCTTCCAACAGGAAGGCTACACCGGCAACATCACCGTGGATAGCATTGGTACCGGCGCTGGCTTTGAACGCTTCTGCGTCGCTGGCGAATCCGATATCTCCAATGCTTCCCGCGCCATCAAGGACAGCGAAAAAGAAGCCTGCGTTGCCATTGGCCGCGAGCCCTTGGAATTCCGCGTTGGCACTGATGCCCTCGCTGTGGTCGTGAGCGCTGAGAATGACTTCGCCACTAATCTCACCAAGGAACAACTTGGCAAGATCTACACCGGCGAATTCACCACCTGGGATCAGGTTGATGCTTCCTTCCCCGCTGAAACCATCCTCGTCTACTCCCCCGGCTCGGACAGCGGCACCTTCGATTACTTCGTCGAAGCTGTGGTTGCTCCTCTCACCCCCAATGCTGACGGCAAGGCCGACACCAAACTCGGTGAAGAAGCCCTCCTCGCCCTCGAAGGCGCCCAGTTCTCTGAAGATGACAACGTCCTCGTTCAGGGTGTCGAAGGCAGCCCCTACGCCATCGGTTACTTTGGCTATGCTTACTTCGTTGAAAACTCCGGTGCTTTGAAAGCCCTTTCCATTGAAGGCGTTGAACCTTCCCAGGAAGCTGTGGACGCTGGTGACTATCCCCTCGCCCGCCCGCTCTTCATCTACTCCACCGCCTCGATCATGCAAGAGAAACCTCAGGTTGCTGCTTTCATCTACTTCTATCTCAACAACCTTGAGGACAATATTGTTGACATCGGTTACTTCCCCGCTCCTGCCGCTGATCTTCAAGGCGCCATGGATGCCTGGACTGCCGGCACTGGCAACTAAGAAATTGTAAGAATAGTTTGGGCTGGTCTCTGAAATGGAGACCAGCCCATTTACGCGTATATAAGTTTTAGTTCTTGGAATTATTTATAAATTCATTTTCATTGCGGTTATTTTCGAAATCCAGCATCATCCAAGAGAGTGCGTATGAAAGAAGAAACCCTAAAACTAAAAACAATGGAAGCAAAAAACTTCCGCCAATTTGACCTGCGAAGGAAGCTCAGAGCTGGAGAAAGCATCATTCAGGCTTTGCTTTTCCTTGCTGGCATCCTGTCCGTTTTCGTCACCATTGCCATTGTTTATGAACTGGGCAAGGAAGCCATGCTCTTTTTCAACGATCCTGATGTAACGCTGGGAAAATTTCTCGGCACAACCAAATGGCAGCCCGGGATCGGGCAGTATGGAATTTGGGCATTGGTCTCTGCAACCCTTGTGACAAGTTTTATCGCCATCCTCATCTCCCTCCCTTGGGGCTGGCCTCCGCCATCTACCTGAGTGAATACGCATCTTTCAAGGCGCGTTCCATCCTCAAACCAATTTTGGAAATCCTCGCAGGCATCCCGACAGTTGTGTACGGGTACTTTGCCCTGCTTTTTATAACCCCCATCCTGAAATCAATCATTGGTGAGCAGCTTCAGGTATACAACATGCTCTCCGCGGGAATTGTGATGGGAATCATGATCCTGCCGCTCATCTCCTCAATGAGTGAGGATGCGTTGAGCGCCGTGCCGCGTTCCCTGCGTGAAGCAGCCTATGCCATGGGCGCCACAAAAGTGGAAACCAGCCTACAGGTGGTTTTGCCTGCTGCACTTTCCGGCATCGGCGCAGCGTTGATCATCGGCATATCCCGTGCCGTGGGCGAGACGATGATCGTTGCGGTCGCAGCCGGGTCGGGGCCAAATTTCTCTTTCAACCCATTGGATGCCGCCGAAACCATGACCGGGCACATCGCCCGCATCAGCGGCGGCGATCTTTCCTACAACACCATTGATTACACCAGCCTCTTCGCGATCGCATTGATGTTGTTCCTGCTCACCCTCGTTCTCAACCTGATCAGTCAGTGGGTGGTGAATCGCTTCCGCGAAAGGTACGAGTAAACAACCATGAACACAAACAATTACTATCCCCAGGATCAGGCTTTTCGCCACGCGCTTAGCGGACGTTATCGCACAGCCACCATTTGGCAAGGTCTGTTCCTCTCCGCTTTATTGATCGCGATCATCAGCCTCACGGCGCTCATCTACAATGTGGTGGATGGCGCTTTCGGCTATGTCGCATTTGAATATAAAAATGATCCTGCCGAATTCACCTCTACACCTGTAGCAGAATTGACACAGGCAGAGTTAATTACCATTCTCAAAGATAACCTTTCATCAGGCGCGTACAACAAACTGGATGAAGAACAGTCCATGCAGAAACGCTCCCAAGCGGAACTGTACACTCTTTTCCTTGAGCGTCTTGTTCAACTGGATACCAAAGAGACCTGGAGCATGACCGCCTCGCTTTTTAATGGCGAGCAGATCAAGGCAGAAGTTGCAGAGAAATATCCAGATGCAAACCTTGAATTTCGTTCCTGGCTGACACCTCAATTTTTGGTCACGCCCATGTCATCCAAGGCTGAATTTGCAGGAGTTCGTACAGCAGTATTAGGCTCTTTATGGCTGGTTGGAATTGCAATCTTCTTTGCACTGCCTATCGGCACAGGTGCAGCGGTGTATTTGCAGGAATATGCGCCAAAGAATTGGTTCACATCCATTATTCAAACGAACATCAACAATCTCGCGGGCGTACCTAGTATTGTTTACGGCATGTTGGGACTTGCCATCTTCGTCCGTGTGATGGAGCCATTGACCAGCGGTCTTCTATTCGGAGTGACAGACTCAAACGGACGCACTGTCCTCTCCGCAGGGTTGACGATGGGCGTTCTCGTTCTGCCGCTCATCATCATCAACGCGCAGGAAGCCATTAAAGCTGTCCCAGACTCGCTTCGACAGGCAGCCTATGGAGTTGGCGCAACCCGCTGGCAGACGATCTGGCACCATGTATTGCCGAATGCACTGCCGGGTATTCTGACCGGCAGCATCCTCGCACTATCCCGCGCCTTGGGTGAGACCGCTCCGCTTATCGTCGTGGGCGCTTCCACCTTCATCAGCCTTGACCCGTCCGGCCCGTTCTCCAAATTCACCGCCCTGCCCATTCAGATCTACCAATGGACAACACGTGCGCAATCCGAATTTCACGCCATCGCGGCAGGCGCCATCGTCGTCCTGCTCGTCCTTTTATTAACGCTGAACGCGACTGCAGTTCTTCTTCGCAACCGCTTCCAGAAAAGATGGTAATCCTTCAATTTGTGGATGTAAAAACTATGGAAAATAAATACGCAATCGAATCCAACAATCTCTCCATTCATTACGGCAGCTACACAGCTGTAAAAGATGTCAGTGTAAAAATCCAGCCGCAGAAAATTACTGCAATCATCGGGCCTTCCGGCTGTGGCAAGTCCACACTTTTGCGAGCTTTGAATCGCATGAATGACTTTGTGCCGGGATGTCACGTCACCGGTGAACTCTTCCTGCAAGGCCAAAACCTTTATGGCAATCAAATTGACCCTGTGGAAGTCCGCCGTAAGATCGGTATGGTCTTTCAAAAGCCAAACCCGTTCCCGAAATCAATTTACGAGAACATCGCCTGGGGAGCGCGCATCAACGGCTTCAAAGGCAAGATGGACGAACTCGTTGAGCAATCACTCCGCAGCGCAGCCCTGTGGGATGAAGTAAAAGATAAACTTCAAGAAAGCGCCTACGCCCTCTCCGGCGGGCAGCAACAACGTCTGTGCATTGCGCGCACCATCGCCATTCAGCCTGAGATCATTCTCATGGATGAACCCGCCTCCGCGCTTGACCCCATCTCCACACTGCGCATTGAGGAATTGATGCAGGAATTGAAGAAAAACTACACCATCATCATCGTCACCCACAACATGCAGCAGGCCGCACGCGCCTCAGACTTCACTGCTATGATGATGATCGATGACAACCGCGCTGGCGGTGTGATCGAATTCGATGAAACAAAAAAGATATTTACCCGCCCGTCCGATAAGCGAACAGAAGATTATGTAACGGGAAGATTTGGTTAATCTCACAGAAGCTAATCAAATGGACGGGAGAGCCGCAAGGCAAATCGAAAGAGATTGCTTGCAACAAACCCAACGGGCCGTTGGGTGTAGACTAATATTCAAAGGAGTTCAACATGTCAAAGCCAAAAATTCTCTTCCTCTGCACAGGCAATTCGGCGCGCAGTCAGCTTGCCGAGGGACTCCTGCGTGCATTGGCAGGGGAGCCGTACGAAATTTTCAGCGCAGGCACAGAGCCGAAGGGCAGTATCCTGCCCGAGGTTAAAGAAGTGATGCGCGAAGTCGGCATCGATATTTCAGCGCAGTGGTCAAAATCCGTCACCGAATATCTTGGCAAGACTCACTTCTCCCACGTCATCACCGTGTGTGCCGATGCCGAGGAAAATTGTCCCGCCGTGTTTTTGAATATGGGGACTCACGACCATTGGCCTTTCGATGACCCCGCAAAATTTGATGAAGGGACGCGCCTCGACTCTACCCGACGCGTGCGTGACCAAATTGAGCAGCGTCTACGCCTTTGGCTGGCAGAACAAGGCATCATCCCAGCAGACTATCGTCAGAAGTAATTACGGTAGTAAAATAGAAAGGTACCCTATCAGAGGTCTTATGATCAGAAAAACATTTGAGAGTGAAATTCAGCAAGTGAAAGATGAAGTGATTCTGCTTGGTTCCATGGTGGAACATGCCATCATGGGTTCCGTGGAAGCCTTGAAGAAGCGCGACTTGGTCGCTGCCGAGAAGATCATCACCGAAGATAAAGAGATCAACCAGAAACGGTTTGCAATTGAGAATCAGTTAATGATCCTGATCGCGACCCAACAGCCGATGGCACATGACCTGCGCCTGTTGGCCTCCACCATGGAAATCATTTCCGAGCTGGAGCGCATGGGCGACTATGCGAAAGGCATCGCCAACATCAACCTGCGCATGGGCGAAGAGGCTTTGCTCAAGCCGTTGATTGACATCCCACGCATGGCGCAGATCGGCACCAGTATGCTGCACCGTTCCTTGAGCGCCTTCATCAATGAGGATGTGGAAACCGCAAAATCCATCCCGGTTGAAGACGATGAAGTGGATGCGCTGTACAACCAGATCTATCGCGAGTTGATGCTCATTATTATTCAGGATCCCAAATCCATTGAGCGCGCGAACTGGCTGCTATGGGTGGCGCATAACCTCGAGCGTGTGGCAGACCGCGTGACAAACATCTGTGAGCGCACGGTGTTCATTGCAACAGGTTCATTCAACGAGATCAAATCCAGCGATGATGAGTTTTGGAAGGGCCAGCACAAGTCTTAAGTGACGAGTAATAAGCAACAAGTAAAAAGAGGATGCAGATTTTCTGCATCCTCTTTTTTGTTAAAGTTCATATCACCCCATTCGACCTGTAATATACGCTTCCGTCAATTCTTCTTTTGGGGTTGTGAACATTTGGGTGGTGGGAGCAAATTCGACCAACTCCCCCAGCCAGAACAAACCTGTGTGATCAGAAACGCGCGCGGCCTGCTGCATGTTGTGAGTGACGATGACGATGGTGTACTCTTTTTTCAGGTCTGCGATCAATTCTTCCACGCGCAGGGTGGCGATGGGGTCCAGCGCAGAAGTGGATTCATCCATGAGAATGACTTCGGGCTGCACGGCAATGACGCGGGCAATACAAAGTCTCTGCTGCTGCCCGAGGGACAAGCCCAAAGCGTCCGATTTTAGGTCGTCTTTCACTTCGTCCCAAAGGGCGGCGGCGACCAGGCTTTTTTCCACAACCTCATCGAGATTCACGTCCATGCCCATCACGCGCGGGCCGAACGCCACATTATCATAAATCGTTTGTGGAAATGGATTTGGCTTTTGAAAAACCATGCCCACGCGCTGACGCAGGTTGACCACGTCCATTTCTTTGCTATAAATATCCTCACCTTTGAGCAGAATTTTCCCTTCGACACGAGTACCGTGGATTGTGTCATTCATCCGATTCAGGCAGCGCAAAAAAGTAGACTTGCCGCAGCCCGAAGGGCCGATGAGCGCGGTCACCTGCTGCGGCTGGATCTCGAGATTAATGCCCGAAAGGGCTCTTGAACTACCGTAGTAAAAATCCAATTGCTGGACGGAGAAGGCAAGTTGCGTTGTGTTCATATGCGTGATTGTATCAGAAAGATTTAGGAGCACAACGCACTATCAAAGTGACAAATATCACTCGAAGAAGAATCAGGTATCAGCAAGTCCGAGGCGGTATAATTCGCCCCGATGAAACGTTTTCTAATTCTCTTTCTCTTATCAAGCTTTCTACTCACATCCTGCGGTTCTGCTGATTCTTCCGCCGACGCTGCGTCTAATTCTCCCGCTCAATACATCGAAAATAAAGGTTCGGACACCATCGTCAACCTGGCGCTGGCCTGGGCGGAAGCGTATCAGGTGGAACATCCTGATGTGCGTATTTCTGTCACAGGCGGCGGTTCCGGGACGGGCATCGCAGCGCTGATCAACGATACTGTGGATCTGGCAAATGCTTCGCGCCAGATCAAGACCGAGGAAATTGAAGAGGCGCAAGCCAAAGGGGTGGAGCCTGTTGAGCACATCATTGCGCGGGATGCAATTGCTGTGATCGTGAATTCTGAAAACCCTGTAAATGAATTGACCCTGCAACAGATCTCGGATATTTACAGCGGCGAGATCACCAACTGGAGAGATGTGGGAGGCGAAGACCGACCCATTGTGAAACTTTCACGTGAGACAAACTCAGGCACGCATGTGTATTTTCTGGAAACTGTTCTGCGGCTTGGGAATAGTGATGACGAAACTTTATTCTCAATGGACACTCTGCTGCTGCCATCTTCCGAGGGAATCATTTCGGAGGTACGTCAGAACCCGAATGCAGTTGGCTATGACGGTCTCGGCTATGTACCTGATGATGTAAAAATGATCGCGATCGCAAAAGAAGCAGGCGGCGAATATGTTCTGCCTTCGATAGAAACCGTGAACGACAAAACGTATGCCATCGCGCGCGACTTATATATGTATACCAACGGCGAACCCACTGGAATCATAAAGGACTATTTGGATTGGATCCTTTCTGCCGAAGCACAGCAGATCGTTGCTGAATTGGGTTTTGTTCCTGCAAAGTAAAACAGACCCTAAAGGTTTTCTTGGTAAATTGAAGACTTTGTTTAACAGAAAAACCTTTAGGGTCTTATGTGGAGATAAATGGAAAAATCTTTAAACTGGCGAGAGTTCATCATTACAAGAGCCATCAAAGCCAGCGGCTATTCGGCTGTTGTCTTTGTGCTGCTCATTTTCTTTTTCCTTCTGCGTGAAGGACTGCCCGCACTCAGCGAAGTGGACGCCTCGTCGCTTCTCAACATTCGCTGGTATCCCATCGAAGATCACTTCGGCATTTTGCCGCTCATCACAGGCTCGATCATCATCACACTCGGCGCGGCGTTGATCGCCGTCCCATTTGGGATCGGCACCGCGGTCTACATCTCTGAGATCGCTCCGCGTTGGATGCGGGAGATTCTCAAGCCATTGGTTGAACTGCTTGGCGGACTTCCCTCTGTGGTGTTGGGTTTCCTTGGTATTCTCGTCGTCTCACCCTATCTGCGCGTCTTTCTGGATCTGCCAACTGGTCTGACCGCCTTTACAGGATCTCTGCTGTTAGGTGGGATCGCTGTCCCCACGGTCGTCTCCGTAGCCGAGGACGCATTGGACTCTGTCCCGCGTGCGTATCGTGAAGGCGCGTGGGCTTTGGGCGCCACCAAATGGCAGACCATCTGGCGCGTGACATTGCCCGCCGCAAAATCTGGCGTGCTGACCGCCGTCATGCTCGGCGTGGGGCGCGCCATCGGTGAGACGATGACCGTGATGATGGTGACAGGCAATGCACCCGTCATGGCGACCAAACTCGGCAGCATCTTCTCCCCTGTCCGCACCATGACCGCCACCATCGCCGCAGAAATGGGCGAGGTCGCCAATGGCAGCACACATTATCATGTGCTCTTCTTCATCGGCATGGTTCTGTTCCTGATCTCGTTGATCGTGAACGTCATCGCTTCTTCGGTGGTCTTCCGCTCGAAGAAACGCGCAGAGCGGATCCTCTCATGATGACCAAATTCCTCTCCCGCAATCGTCATACCGTCCAACGGCTTGGGTTCAGCTTCATCACATTAATGGCCGTGGCAACCGTGCTTCCCATTGTGGGCACGATCATTTACATTCTGGTGCAAGGCGGCTCCGCCATCTCATGGGACTTCATCACAGGCTTCCCTCATGACGGAATGCGCGCAGGCGGAATCCTGCCTGCCATCATCGGGACGTTGTATCTCACGATCGGCACAGCCATTTTCTCCGTTCCACTGGGAATCGCCGCCGCCATTTATCTTTCTGAATACGCGAAGGACACCCAATGGACTCGCCTCATCCGCCTCGCGATCATCAACCTCGCGGGAATTCCCTCGGTGGTATATGGCTTGTTCGGGTTGGGCTTATTCGTCTTGTTCCTGCAATTCGGCACATCCATTTTGGCCGCATCCCTCACGCTTTCGATCATGACACTTCCCGTCATCATCAGCACCGCAGAAGAAGCGCTGCGTTCCGTGCCGCAAGCCTTCCGCACTGTGAGCATTTCTCTCGGCGCTACACGCTGGCAGACCATCCGCAAGATCGTTTTGAAGGAAGCATTGCCTGGTATTTTGACGGGCGTCATCCTCGGCCTTGAACGCGCCGCGGGCGAAACAGCCCCCATCCTTTTCACGGGTGCAGCTTTCTTCCTCCCCCGCCTGCCCCAATCCCCTTTTGATGCAACCATGGCATTACCCTATCATCTCTTTGTTATTTCCACACAAGTGCCTGAAATGCCCATCCAGATCCAATACGGCACCGCGCTTGTGCTGCTCGTTTTCGTGCTAACCATGAACCTGATTGCAACGGTGATTCGTTCCAGAGCCAGAGCAAGAAGGCAGTGGTAGCCCAACTCTGGTGGTCGAGTAGCGAGCGTACTTTGCGAGCGTACCGAGACCACCTATTTCAAGGATAATTTCTCTGACAGGGTGGTCTCGATACGGGCGAGAAAACCATTCGCCCTACTCGACCACCGAGTGTTTATAAAATGACAAATAAAATCATCATCGAAAACCTCTCCCTCCAATACTCCGACGGCGCCGAATCCCTGCGCGGAATCAACATGGGCATTCGCAAAAATGCAGTGACCGTTCTCTTTGGCCCCGCAGGCGGTGGAAAGTCCACACTGCTGCGCTGCCTCAATCGCCTGAATGATCTCACCGATATTCGAGCCAGTTCGGGCCGCATCCTCATTGACGATGAAAACATCCTCGACCCCAAAACGGACGTGATCGCCCTGCGCCGCAAAGTGGGCATGGTCTTTGCGCGCCCCGTCCCATTGCCAATGAGCATCCGCGAGAATGTCATCTATGGGCTGGAACTTGCTGGCGAAAAACGCAAATCAAAATTAGATGAAGCCGTGGAACGCAGTTTGAAACTCTCTGCCATTTGGGATGAAGTGAAAGACCGTTTGAATGACCCCGCCATTGCCCTCTCCGGCGGACAGCAGCAGCGCGTCTGTCTTGCGCGCGTGATCGCGCTTCAGCCTGAAATTATTCTGCTCGATGAACCCACCTCGGGCCTTGACCCCATCTCCACTGGCAAAGTGGAAGCCGCCCTGCTGGAGTTGAAAAAAGAATACACCATCATCCTCGTCCCGCACTCGGTGCAGCAAGCCGCCCGCACCGCCGATTACGCCGCCTTCTTTTTACAAGGCGAACTGATCGAATACGATGAGGGTAAAACAATGTTCACTGCCCCCAAGCAAAAGAAAACCGAAGATTACATCATGGGACGGTTTGGATAATTATCCCCGTCATTGCGAGGGCGGTGCTTTTCCGCCCGAAGCAATCTCAGTTATTGTGTAGGAGATTGCTTCGTCGGGCTAAAGCCCTCCTCGCAATGACGAAATACTATCTACCAAACTCTTTCCAAATTCTCATTCTCCCCCACCCTGCGACCCACCTTCGCCATATCGATCCACTCACCATGAATCTTCACGCGCACCACATCGCCAGTGTAATCGGTCGTGGTGGAATTTCCATTATTGAACAAATACGAACCCACCGCATAAATATCCACGGGGACTTCCAGTTTTTCGAACTTGCGAATCTTCTCGGGATTGAAACCGCCTGAGACCACGATCTTCACACTGCGACAAAATTCCCGTGCCGCTTCTCTCCACGCCTCGGGCAGGATCCATTTTTCTGAAGCAGTATCCAACGCCTGACGTACGTTGAACACCAGCCGCGGATTCACACCCAAATCCAAGGCCGGGTCTCCCAGCGGCAGCACAGACACATCGCGCAGGCTTCCGCTCGTATCCAAACGCAAGCCATACAATTTATATTTTTCAGCTTCCTCTTTATTCCCCGCATCCATCAACTCACGATACTTTGCGAACATCGCATCCAGTACCCGCAGCGCATCGCGGACAGAATCATTGTTGAAATCCACAAGCGCAATGCGTGGAATCTGTGCGGGCAAAATATGCGAGAACTGCATCATTGCCTCCGCTGTGTCACCGAGGAAGGATGCGATCGCAGCATGGGCAACCGTCCCGCCGCCCGCGCCGCCCCACCAGTCACCCTGCGCATCGGTGGAGACGAAGGCTCCCAACTCCTGCGCATGGTCTTTGTTGAATCGCTGCAACGCAATGTTGTAGGCGTAGCCATCCGCGGCTTGCACTTCATGTACATCAAAACGCGCAGGAAAAAAGAGAACAGGCTTGCCGCGTGAAGCCACCAGCGTTTCATACACATTCGTCGCCACACGACTCGAACGAGTGAGAATGCCAAGCGTGGGAGTTTCGAGCAAGGCAAAGTCACGATACCGTCCGCGCACTTTGATGACGGGTTGGATCTGAGTCGGGTCGCCGTCATATTTGACGATGGTTCCATCCTGCACCGCCCACACTTCGAGCTTGTCGGATGTATCGATAAACTTATCGCCGTCAAAATATCCCGTGCAATGCTTGAGCATCGCTAGCGACTTGTCCACACCCACCACGGTGGTCTTGCCCAGCCTGCGTGTGAACCACTGCATTTCCACTTCGATATCACCCACTGCAATTTGCTCTGGGGAAATGCCCTCGGGCAAATTATGGAACTGCCCCGAATAGTTGTAGCCTTCCTTCGACAGCGTGGTCAACATGCGGTTGATATTCTCAAAATATTTGTCCGAGTACCAGCCGCGACGCATACGTTCAATATCTAATTTAAAAGTTTCATTCGTGAGTCGTTTACCGTCAAAAATGCTCATTGTGTTCCTTATCTACTTATTTATATTTCTTCCGTCGATCTGACGATCTTCATCCCTGCATTTGCAAAACGAGCATACGCCTCATTCGCCGCCTCAGTATGGTCAACCACCCCGGGCACCACCACCGCTGATGAACAGTCGTCGAGCAAATATACTTTCTTCGCGAGGTCTGGGTCTACGGCATTGATGTCATCCAGCAGATCAGAAACCGTCCATGCCACGCAGTGACTCTTGGCCTGTCCTGCAATATACAGCCTGTCCACTTCCTGCAAGTGTTGGATAAATTTCGTGTCCCGCACGCCGAGAGACTCGCCCATTGGCCCGTTCAACACTTCGGGGCCAATGACGGAATAATGTTCTGTGAAAGGCTTATCGCCTTTGATCTCAAAATCAGGCTGGGCCAACCTTGCAATGGAATGGAAGAAAATAGCTTCCTCCAAAGCTGGGACAAGTGCGTGACCGATTCCACCGAGCATGGCATGATACGGCCAGATGGTGAGCGCGTATTTGCCTTTCTTCTCCAGCTCTTCGGCGTAGTGGATCATCATCTGCTGGCCGTATTCGGGGGCAATGTCATAACGAGGGGCAAGCGCAGAGTTGAACATCCATTTGTTCTCACGCAAGTCAGCGACATGAATGTCTGTGTACGGGGCGGGATGATTTCCGTTTGCATCCACAAAGAAGATGGGATGGAAGATCTGCTGCGCCATGTGAGTATCCATGGTGGCGATGATGTGGGTGATGCTGCCAATGTTGCGGTAGATGAATTCACACAGGCGGGTGGTATCGTCCACGGCGCCGCGTCCACTGCGGCCACCGACAAAGAGTTCAAAGCCTGGGACAGAGAAGGTATTTTGCGCGTCGATCACTAAAAGGGAGATTCTGTCTTTCGAAACAGAGGCAGGTGTCAGGTCGTGTTGAAGCGCGTATTCGCGGGCTTGTTCGGCGCGGCTGGCATAATCCACTTTCCAGATTTCACCTACGCGGGCTGAGTCAAAAAAAGAGGGAATGGGAAATGTATTCATAATCCTAGTATACCCTCGCAGGAACTTTGTAACAAAAAACAGGCCGCGAGTTACATTGAACTCGAAGCCTGTTGCATCAAAAGTGACAGTCACCTTTAAGGTGACTGTCACTTGGTTTTACGCCTGCGGCTGGGGGGCTTTGGTATCGCGTTTGATGGTGCTGTAATTGAACAGCACAGCGACGACGACAATATAAACAAAGTAGCCGATCATCTCCGTGAGAGATGGATTGCCGTTGTAGCCGAAGAGAGTCTTGAGCAATTGACCGGATACGGAGTCTTCGTTGATAAAGGCGTTCACATCCCAAACATGCGCAACGATGGAGGGGATCCAGTTGATCTCGTTGAATTCGTGAATGCCGTGCGCGACGAGTCCCGCGGCGAAGAGGATGAGGAGAAAACCTGTCACCTGGAAGAAGCGGCGCAGGTCGAGGCGGACGGCGGTTGCGAGCAATGACCAGCCAAGCAAAATAGCGGTCCCCAACCCAAGCACCACACCCGCAAGACTTTGAATGGTGTTAATACCGAGGTTCTCATTGTTGCCAACGAAAAATGCGGCGGTGAGGAATATTGCGAGTTCAATACCTTCGCGCACGACTGCAATGAATGCCAGCCAGAAAATGGATGCCTTGCCTGTCGCATAGCGTGCGGCGGCTTTGTTAACGCCATCTTCCAATTCGGTCTTTAGGTTGCGGGCTTGCTTGCCCATCCAGAAGATCATCCAAGTAAGGATGCCTGCGGCGAGGAGCATGGTGATGCCTTCGTATATTTTTTCAGCATTGCCTTCGAGGCTCAGGCCCAAAAAAGTGAGCAGGATGGCGGCCAGAAAACTGACCACGGTAGCGCTGATCGTGCCGTACCAAAGGGATGGGATAAGGTCCGTGCGGCGGATCTTGCGCAGAGCGCCAAGTACGATACCGATAATGAGAGCAGCTTCAAGTCCTTCACGCAGGGAGAGTAAATAGGATGGGAGCATTTGTGTCTTTGTTCCTTTATACACAGATTTGTGGTCTTAATTGTCATGTTTATACTTGAGACGGGTACAAGAATCTATATTGGCGTTTGATTCGAGTTTTCAACCACGTTGAAGATTTTGGGGAGGCGGGGAATGGAGTCCGCAAGTTTTACTTGCGGTATCTTTGAATTTAGAGAAAAGTCCAGAAGTAGAACTTCTGGACTCCATGAAAGATGATTACTTCTTTTTATGCGAAGCGGACTTGCTCCCCTTCATCACTCGGCGGTACGGCGGCATGTTGATCGCCAGCACCTGACAGCGCGTTGGGTCGAGTAGTTTGTTCCACAGATTTGGATAACTTATCGCAACTTCATCTGGACGCAATGTGGATGTGAGCACAGTGGGCAGATGCGCGTTGTAGCGATAATTCAAAACACTGTACAACTTGTCCTCAGCCCATACGGAGCTTGCGCCGCTGCCCTTCAAGTCATCCAGGATCAATAAAGGCGTGGTGCGGATCTCATGGAAACGTCTGTCAAATGAGACATCCGAATTCGGGCGGAAGGTCTGGCGCAGGTAATCAAGCAAGGCTGTCACTTCGACGAGAAGAGCCTGTCCGCCGAGCGCGATGCGGTAATTTCCAATGGCTGCTGCAAGATGGGTCTTTCCCGAGAAGGATTGTCCCAACAAGACGAGCCACCCACTTGGTTCTTCTGAAAAACTTGCAGCCGCGCTGAATGCCTCGTGCAGAGTCTTCACGTCATCTTTTGTGACCTTGATGCGTGTGATCTCTTTGTCTTTATATTTGTTTCCAAACTTGTCAGACTTTTCCGTGGTTGTGGTTGTGACCGCTTCCTGCCCGATCTCATCCTCGCGCATTTGAAAGCTCTTGAAGGTCATGGCTTTCATTTCAGGCAATGAGAGCATGGAGATGCCCGGGTTGCTGGTTTCTTCAGGGCGGCGATAGTCCGGCGCAGTGATCATGAGATGATTCACATAACTTTCATCCTGCAAACGCGAGCGGATGCGGCCTTCGATCTCGTCCAACATCAGATTCGTAGTAATGACCGTAAAAAGTTTATTGATATAGCGATAGTTAATGATCTGGAATAATTTTTCCTGTGCCCACGCGGTAGCATTCTGTGTGCCGAAGTCATCGAGGATCAACAATTCCGCATTGCGAATTTCATCAAAGCGGCGTTCAAATGTGGTTTCAGGGTCAGCGTATGCAAAGCGCAATGAATCAAGCAGATCTGGCACAGTGATGAACAAAGTAGGCGTGCCGTTGTTCACGGCAAAATTTGCGATCGCCGCCGCAAGATGGGTCTTGCCGCAGCCGTATCCGCCTTCAAGCAACAGCCAGCCTTTGGGAACGCGAGCGAACTCTTCGCAAACTTCGAATGATTTGTGCAAATTCTCGCGGTCCTGCGCAGACATGAACTTAGCCCTGTCATTGCCGGATGGATTAAAGTTTTCGAATGTCAAATGGCTCAGACGGTTGAGGTTGCTCATCGCAAACAAACGTGAGCGTGCGCTATCCGCCACATCCTTGGCGCGGCAAACGCATGATTCCAGCTTGCCGAACTTCTCATGCCCGAGCGGCACATCATAGCGCACATAGCCAATGCCCCCGCAGTGCGGGCAGTTCGGGTCACCGAGAGTCTTCATCGGGATAATCTCGTTTGAGGAATTCGGAGAACTCGCTGTCGGTGTATCTGTCGGCATCTTTGACAATGTCTGATCGATCTTTTCTTTCATCTTTCCCGTTTTCCTTCCAGCGCGCCAGGATCGCTTCTACATATTTCCAGTTGCGAATGTTGCGGCTTACCGCAATCTCAAACGCCTCTTCAAACCACGCACTTGGATAATTCTTTTCCGCTTCACGCAACATGTCCGATAATAAAGGCGTGAGCGCACCAATGTTCTCTTCGTACAGCTTGAAAATATTTGACTTATTCAAAGGCGCATAACCCTGTGTAGATTTACGCCATTGACCTTTTTCAAACGCCTCCGCAGAGAGACGTCCGCGCGGAGAGTTGAGGAAATAAAAAACATCCGCCTCATGCTGCGCCTTGAGCAGGGTTCCCCTCTCAAGGCATTTGCCCAGCCCAAGCTGAATCTCATCCACGCTCAACCCAAGCGACTCAGTCTCGAAATCATTCTCCTGCAACGCCCGAAAATTCCCCTCAATATGCTCGATGCGCCAGATGGCGTACAGAGTCACCTTTAATTCCGCAACATCCTCGATCTCATTCATCATGCGGATGAATGAATCAGGGACTTGTGTGAATGTTTCAGAGGAGGTGAAGCCGGAAAAGGGGGGCATATTATTTCTGTAGGGGCGGGGTTACCCCGCCCTTACTCATTCGGCCTAAAAACCTTCGTGGCCGCATTCTCGAACTTCGCCAGCGCACCGCGGAAGATCAACTCCACTTCACCCACGGGACCGTTACGATGTTTCGAAACGAGGATCTGCGCCACATTCGCTTTATCCGAATCCTTCTCGTATTGATCGGGACGATAAATGAACATGACGATGTCCGCATCCTGTTCGAGAGAGCCTGACTCGCGCAAGTCCGAGAGGACGGGGCGTTTGTCAGTACGCTGTTCCACAGCGCGGCTCAACTGCGCCGCGGTGAGCACGGGCACGTTCAACTCGCGCGCCAGCACCTTCAAACTACGCGAGATGTGCGAGACTTCCTGCACGCGGTTGTCGTTGCGAGTGTCACCGCCCATCAACTGCAAATAGTCCACGATGATGAGGTCAATGCCGAATTCCATGTGCAGACGGCGGCACTTGGTTCTCAATTGCAATGGCGTGATGGCGGGGGTGTCGTCAAGGTAAATGTGGGTATCGGAAAACACTTCAATGGCGTGGGTAAACAGCGGCCATTCATTTTCGAGCAATTTACCTGTGCGCAGACGCTGCGAGTCAATGCCTGTTTCCTGCGCGATCAAACGTTGAACCACTTGTTCATTGGACATCTCCAATGAAAAGATGGCGACGTGCTTTTTATGCGTCAACGCGGCGTTCTTCGCAATGGATAGCAGAAAACCCGTCTTACCCTGACCAGGCCGGCCAGCGATGATCAACAAGTCTGAGGGTTGCAAACCGCCGAGCATTTTATCGAGATCATAGAAGCCCGTCGGCACACCGTGGAAATCACCAGGACGCTTGGACAGGTCATCCACGCGGTCATAATAACTTGAGAGCACAGAACGGATCGGCTGCAGATCATTCCGCACCCGCTTTTCACTGACGTTGAAAACGGCCTTCTCCGCCTCGCCCATGACGAAGTCGATCTTGTCTCCTTTGTAAGCCAGGGACGCGATCTGATTCGCCGCGTTGATCATCTTGCGGCGGATCGAATTTTCCTCGACGATCTTTCCGTATGCTTCCGCGTTCAGAGACGTTGGCACCTGATTGATCATCGAAGTGAGATATGCGGAACCGCCAATTTCTGCGAGCTGCCCCGCACGCTCCAACTCCTCGGAGAGGGTCAACATATCTACCGGGATGCGCTGCTCGTGCAGGCGGCCGAAGGATTCCCAGATCCATTTATTACGGTGAATGTAAAAATCATCTGCCGAGAGGAACTGGGCGATGTCGTAATACACTTCGGGATTAATGAGCACCGCCCCTACAACTGCTTCTTCGGCTTCCCGACTATGCGGTACTACCGTTGACATTTGGCTGGTGGGGGCGGTGGACGATTCTTCTGGAGGGTAGAAATCTGTCATTTGGTTGTATCAGCTTTACGTTGAGTCTGAGGCGGGCTTGTCTTTATCAGTGTCGTCCATATCCAGCTTGTCAATAAAATCCTTGAACACGGAAAGTCTGTCGCTGGCTTCTTCCGATAACGGCGCGGGCGGTTCCCGTTTGGGAGGTGCGCTCGTTTCAACGATATCCTGATCGGGAGTCATGCCCGCGTCATCCATTACTTTATTATGAACAAAAATGGGGACGTGCGCGCGGACTGCAATTGCGATCGCATCGGAAGGACGGGAGTCAACATGAACCTCGCGACCATCCACTTCCGCAACGATGTTTCCGTAAAAAGTATTTTCCTGCACGTTGACGATCTCCACGCGGACGAGGCGGGCATTGAATGCGGTAAACACATTCTTGAGAAGGTCATGAGTAAGCGGGCGCATCATTTCAACTTCCTGTAGCGCAACAGTAATGGCTTCCGCCTCATAGGGGCCAACCCAGATGGTAAGAAAACGTTCGGTATTAACTTGCTTCAACACAACAACACGATTTGGCGCCATTAAATGAACGCGAATACTATCAATAACTACTTCAACCATATCTGCCATAGGAAACTCCAATACTGCTATTTTAGCATAAAGGCTGACGGATGCGCCTTGCTTTAAGATGAGAAACGGAGGAGTAAATTCGATTTGCCAGAATTGAGAAACACGACTATAATCCGCTTCGCTCAATCGGGGCGTGGCGCAGCCCGGCTAGCGCGCTTGCATGGGGTGCAAGAGGTCGGAGGTTCAAATCCTCTCGCCCCGACAGCAGTATGTAAACCGTCCTTCCGGGAAGGACGGTTTTGTTTTAATAACTCACCTTACGCACGTCATTGTGAGGGCGTTAGCCCAAAGCAATCTCCTCGCGCGCTAGGATTGCTTCGTCGCAAAGAACAAGAACGCTCCTCGCAATGACGGCTAAACTGCGTAAGATCCTTAATAAAGCGTGTACATTTTATGGAAATAAACGAAGCAACTCCCATCTCTTCTACCAATAAACATTCGATCATCAGCCTTGTATTGGGGATATTAACCATCGTCACATTCTGCGGCGGGGTCATTATCCCGATCCCATTTACAAGCTTTATTTGTGCGCCTGTAAGTTTTCTAATGGGGCTCCTGGCATTGATCTATGGAACGATCTCACTGAATAGAATTCGCAAACATCATGAAGCGGGCAGCCCCATGGCATGGATCGGAATCCTGAGCGGGGGATTTATCTTCTTGTGTATTCTTTGCATGTTGATTGCCGTGATCGCATTGTTCAAATTCGCGCCAGGCTCGGTTCTTCCCTTCCTTCAAAACTATCAGATTTAAGTAAGTGTTAACCTGTAACTTGCCAATCCATCTTCTCTCGGGTATGCTTGCAGATGGGAGTGGTTAGGTCCCGGTGGGTCTCCTGGTCTTCAAAACCTGTGGCGGGTCGCGTTGCGGGCCGCGGTGGGTTCGACTCCCATCCATTCCCGCTCTATTTTGAAAACCCTAAAGGTCTGAAAGATCTTTAGGGTTTCTTGCAAGGAGAAGAATGTCATTTCCAGAAACTGAAATTTTTACAAGTTGTGTTTCGCGCATCTTTCGTATTGACGACGTGACCAGCGAAGACCCGCGCAAGGGATTTTTCCTGCGCTACCGCGGCGAATTGTTAAGCGAAGATTCTGCACAGGCATACGATCAATTGACAGAGGCACTGAGGCCATACAACGCCATGCCTCTCTTCCGGGTGGAGGAAGGACGCCAGGTCATTTATATCGCGCCAAAGCAGCCCGAGCCGCCAAAAGATAAAGTCTCCACGAATATTATTCTTTTTGTATTAACCGTTTTCAGCGTGCTGCTGGCCGGGGCGCAGCCGGAAGGTCCCATGCCGAATGACCTAGTAGGCCAACTGCTTATCCTTGGCAAAAATATTTTCACGGGCTGGCCTTTTGCTTTAAGCCTGCTCGGGATCCTGGTCGCTCATGAATTCGGTCACTATTTCATGAGCCTGTATCATAAGACCCCCGCCACCCTCCCCTACTTCATCCCCTTTCCTTTAAGTCCGCTGGGCACAATGGGTGCGGCGATCATCATGCGCGGAGTCCCGAAGAATAAACGCATTCTTTTTGACATCGGCGTGGCGGGGCCGATCGCAGGGCTTGTCGTCGCCATCCCTGTTTTATTTTATGGGCTGTCGCTTTCAACATTGGGCACCATTGACCCAAATCCCAACGGCTTTATCGAAGGCAACTCACTAATTTACTTTTTCGCAAAATACGTCACCTTTGGTCAATTGCTGCCCGCCCCGCTTGAACCGCAGGGCATTCTCTATTGGATACGCTATTTCTTTACAGGCGGACCAATTCCCTTTGGCGGCACAGACGTCTTCATTCATCCAGTGGCCTTTGCAGGCTGGGCGGGCATTCTCGTCACCGCGTTGAATCTCATTCCTGCGGGCACGCTCGACGGCGGACATGTCATCTACGGGTTGTTCGGGGATCGATCACGCAAGGCATTTCCGTACATTGTCGGCTTGCTGCTCGTGTTCGGTTTCTTTTGGAGCGGGTGGTGGCTATGGGCGGCCCTCCTCTTCTGGCTGGGACGTGTCCACGCGCAGCCGTTGGATCAGATCACAACGCTCGACCCTACCCGACGCCTGATCGGCTATGCAATGATCATCGTCTTCCTTTTGGTTTTTACACCCGTTCCCTTTATGCTGCTGGCATAATAAATACAAACAAATGAAAAAACTCTTTCCATTCTTCTTCATTGCTGCGATCATCTTAAATGCCTGCACCGGCAGCACAACCCTTACCGCCACGGCGGATGCGGTAGCCACGCAAGAACAGATCGGCGGAATCACTCAAACGGCGGAACCTGTCCTCGAAACAGCGAGCAGGCTCAACGTCAATGAAGAGGCGTTGAAGGGACTCTCCATCACCGTCTGGGTCCCGTGGTACGGAATCGAATCAGACCTCTTCAATACCTTCGTCAACGAATTCAACGTGCAAAACGAGTGGGGCATTCAAGTGAGCGTGGAAAATCAGGTCAACTTTTCGAACATGTATGAAAACGTGACCGCGGCGTTGCCCCAAGAAGAAAAGCCTGACTTCGTCATTGCACTGCCCGAGCACGCGCAGGAATGGTACGCGGACGGCGGAGTGACAGACCTGACCGCGTACGTCACAGACCCAAAATTTGGGATCGACCCAAGCGACATCCCCGCTGTGATCTGGGATCAGGACACGGTTGGCGAAGCGCGCGCGGCATTCCCTGCTCAACGCAACGCACAAGTTTTACTTTGGAATGAAACCTGGGCGGACGAACTTGGCTTTGATTCAATTCCATCATCATCAAAAGATTTTCAGACCCAATCCTGCGGCGCGCAAAAATCCATGCTCACCGACCAGTTCGCGGAAAATGATGCGCTTGGCGGCTGGCTAGTCAACACCGACATTATGACCGCGTACTCATGGATGCTGGCTTTCGGCGGCGGCGTGTTGGAGGAGGGCAATTATCACTTCCTCACGCCGAACAATATTGATTCCTACAAATTTTTGCGCGGGCTTTCTGAAACAGGCTGCGCATGGCAAAGCACCAGCGCAGACCCTGCCACATCATTTGCGAAACGTGAAGCATTATTCATCACCGCAAATTTGACAGACCTTCCATCCATCGCGCGGGCGTTTGCTGCCGCGAACAGCACAGACAAATGGCGCGTGATGCCGTTCCCGAATGGAGAAACAGGCGTGATGGCCGTGTACGGTTCTTCATATGTGATCTTGAATTCGACCGATGAAGAGCAGCTCGCCGCATGGCTTTTCGTTCGCTGGCTGACAGAGGCCAAACAGGATGCCCGCTGGGTGGAAGCCACTCACCTCTTTCCGCTTCATACCTCAACGCTTGACCTGCTCGGCGATTACGAAAAGACCCATCCCCAATGGAAGCAGGCTGTGGACGTATTGCCCGAAGGCTCATTACAGCCTACACAACCTTCATGGCGTACCGTAAAAATAATGCTCGGCGATGGGTTCAATCACATGTACCGGGTCAATACCCCCAGCGGACAAGTCCCCGCGATCCTCGCGCAAATGGAGGCGATGGCCAAGGATTTGAGTAAGTAGAGTTTGATGATGGACGGTGCTCCGTGGTCCACCGTCCACGGTCAAGAAGTTATAATTCGAGCCATGAAAAACAAATCATGGCTCTTTCCTTTTCTATTGCTCGTTGCGGCAATTGTGTACTCTGTTCTTTCCAAGGTGCAATTACCCGGTGACGGATTTGCCACCTTTGGCGCGGACACCGTCCGTGCGGAGGTGGTGCAGATCATTGAAGAAGGTCAGGTTGACCTTGGCGGAGTTCAGCAAACATACCAGATCGCACGCGTGAAAATTTTGGAAGGCGAGTACGTTGGCATTCCCATGGAAATTGATTACGGCAAGCGGCAGATCCGCTCGGATGATTACCTAATGAAAGCGGGCGATAAGGTAATGGTCTCCATCAGCAAGACGCCGGACAATGTGGTGAATGCCTATTTCGTGGACTACGTCCGCACCACGCCGATCCTGTGGTTGACCGCCCTCTTTGCAGTTGCCATCATCTTAATCAGCAGTTGGAAGGGCATCCGCGCATTGTTGAGCATGGCCTTCAGTTTGTACATCATCATTGGCTACATCATCCCGCATATTCTCGTTGGTGAAGACCCGCTGCGCGTGAGCATCATCGGCTCGATCATCCTTTTGGCTGTCTCGCTCTACCTCACCTACGGCTGGACGTTGAAGACTCACGCGGCGGTCATCAGCATGATCCTGGTTTTGATATTGACAGGCGCGCTTTCAGGTTTATTCGTAGTCTTCGCAAAGTTGAACGGAACAGGCGACGAAAACGTGATGTTCCTGATGCAGTTGATGGAAACCCCGATCAACCTGCGCGGATTGCTGCTCGGCGGAATGATCATCGGTGCGCTCGGCGTGCTGGATGATCTCGTGACGACTCAAGCCTCGGCAGTGTTCGAGCTTCACCACGCGAATCCGTCCCTCGGCTTTCGCGGACTCTACAACTCTGCCATGCGCATCGGGCAGGACCATGTAGCTGCTACGGTTAACACATTGGTTTTAGCCTACGCTGGAGCATCCCTTCCAATGCTGTTGATGTTCTCGCTTGGTCGCGGAGATTATGGCTACCTGGTCAATTTTTCCTTCATCGCCGAGGAGATCGTGCGGACGCTGGTCGGCTCTCTCGGTTTGATCGCCGCTGTGCCGCTCACAACGGCCATCGCCATTTTCCTCTCTCAAAGGGCGGAGTCGCTTGGGCGGTGGGAACAGGTTCTCGGTCCGGAGGGAAGCGGGGAGGCACATCATCACCATTAATTCATCCCAAGTCGTGCAACCTTCCCCAGTTTCCTGCGTAAAAGATGTAGAAAGTCTCATCAAGGAGCAGCGTGAACGAAGAACAGACCTGGGTTTCCCAGGCGCAACAAGGCGACGACGAGGCATTTACAAGGCTTGTCGAAACCTATCAGACCCCGGTTTTCAACCTGTGCTACCGCATGTTGGGCGAACCTGACCTGGCAGAGGATGCCGCTCAGGAAACGTTCCTGCGTGCCTACCAGCACATGCACCGCTATGATCAAAAGCGTTCGTTTGCGACCTGGCTGCTTTCGATCGCGGCGCACTATTGTATTGACAAATTACGGCGTCGGAAATTCTCCATGTTCTCGATGGATGCGGAGGACGATGAAGGCAACTCGTTTGAGATTCCCGACGTCAACGCACCCAATCCGGAGGGCGAATCGATCAAAGGGCAAACGCAGGCAAGAGTCCACGCGATGCTTGATGGTCTGGACGCCACCGACCGCGCTGCTATCATTATGAGATATTGGTACGACTATTCGGAAAAAGAAATTGCCGAGTCTTTGCGTTTGACGGTGAGCGCGGTAAAGAGCCGCCTGCATCGTGCGCGCAAGGAAATGGCAGGTGTTTGGCAGGAAGAAGAAGATGATTTGCTTGCCGAAATGGAAAGGAGACAACATGAATCACCAGCCTTTTGAATCGTGGCTGTTGGACGATAAATATCTGACCGCAACGGAGAAGCGTGAGCTTGCCTCGCATCTGCGGGATTGCAGAACCTGCACGGCTCTTGCTGAGACCGGGCTTGCTCTGCGCTCTACAAAAGTGGCCTCCCCTGCGGCAGGGTTCACACTGCGCTTCCAACAGCGGCTTGCCGCGCAAAAAGTAGCCGAACGCCGCCGCAGATTATGGGGGTTGATCGTGTTGATCGTGAGCGGAGCGGGACTGGTTGGCTGGTTCGCCGCACCGTTCGTGTATGCTTTCATTTCCGCACCTGTGGAATGGCTTACGGCGGCTGTCGGCTATTCTCTATTTATGTTCACCTCCCTGCAAGCGTTTAGTGAAATTCTAAAGGTATTATCCGGCATGGTGCCGAGTTTTGTCCCTCCGTATGCCTGGATGGTTCTGGTTTCAACACTGGGCGGGTTGGGTTTAATTTGGATCGTATCCATCTGGCGGTTTGCCCGCAAGCCGCAAGGAGTCACTGCATGAAATTGAAAACAAATCTGATTCGCATTACCCTGCTGCTGGCAATATTGCTCCTGCCCACCAGCGCTGCACTCGCTCAAAGCCCGGGCGGGGATGTTGTTCTATTCGGGCAAAATTACACGCTGGAAAGCGGGGAAACCCAGAATGGCAGTGTGGCCGTGATCGGCGGCAATGCTTCGGCTGAAGAAGATACAAAAATCAATGGCGATGTTGCCCTGATCGGCGGCAACCTTTCCCTGCTTGGCGATGTTAAGGGCGATGTGGCTGTGATCGGCGGCAACCTGACCATCTCCGGCACCATTGACGGCAACATTGTCATCATCGGCGGGCAAGCTCTGCTTTCCGAAACCGCCGTGGTCAATGGCGATATTTCCACCATCGGCGGCAATGTGGAAAAAGAACCAGGCGCGGAAGTGACGGGCAACATTACCAATAATGCCCCGCCTGTGATCAACGCCCCCGATGTCCCCAACGTGCCGAATATCCCCAATGTTCCCAACACGCCTGAAACACCCGATGTCAACGTCAATGTAAATCCGCTGTGGAATGTGGCCGGAAAAATTGGGCAGGCATTTTTAGTGGCAATCGTTGGCATGTTGTTGACCCTCTTCCTGCAACCCCAACTGGATCGTGTTGGCGGAGCCATCACACGGCAACCCTTTATTGCAGGCGGTTATGGGCTTTTGGTGTTCATCATTGCGCCTGTTGTGATATTTATCCTGGCCGTCACCATCATCCTCATTCCCATTGCGCTGATCGTAGGGCTGGCTATACCGCTGGCATGGTTGTTCGGTATGATCGCGCTCGGTCAGGAAGTTGGTGACCGCTTCACAAAAGCCATCAACCAGACCTGGGCGCCTGTCCTTTCCACCGGCTTTGGCACCTTCCTACTTGTGTTGGTGACTGGTTTCGTGAGTCTCGTCCCTTGTGTGGGCTGGCTGCCTTCCTTCCTCATCACCCTCCTCGCTGTTGGCGGCGTGGCAATGACTTGGTTTGGCACACGTAACGCGCCCGGGATAACTCCGCAACCTGTGATTGAGGTTCCGCCTACTTCATAAGGGATGAAAATCCTCCCATGATATAATCCCCCCGCCTTGGAGAAAATCCGAGGCGGTTTTATTTTTGGAGGAAGTATGTTCAAGCACGAAATCCCAAACACCCCAATTCACGACACCCCCCCACCTCTCATTGAAGTCTCCGGCACCCACCGCGAAATGGGGCGCCAAATCGGCGAGGCCGCCCGCCACCAGGTTCAAAACAGCATAGCCAATGCACGCATTCTCATTGACGCAGCATACAGTTCACTTGAACTCACCTGGGAAGGCGCAAAGATACAGGCACGCAAATACCTGCCTTTTGCAGAAGAACGCTACTCGCAATATGTGGATGAAATGCGCGGCACCGCTGAAGGGGCAAACGTAGAATTTGACGACATCATGGTGCTCAACGCCATGGAAGCCGTCACCACCGATGCGCTGCATCTCACCCGCTGCACCAGCATGGCGGTCAACGAAGAGCGCACCTCAGACGGTCACGTGCTTGCAGCACATAACGAAGATTGGATTCCTGAAGACGAGGGGGATGTATTCGTCATCTCTGCCAAGCCGGATAAGGAACCCCCGTTTCTTGCCATGACGTATGGCGGGTTGCTCCCCAATGTGGGATTCAACGCCTATGGCATTGCCCAGCTAATTGACTCTGTCTATCCAGCTGATTCACGCATTGGCATTCCCCGTCTTGTGGTGGCGCGTGCAGTGCTCTCCTCCCACCGCATCTCCGGCGCGATCGGGCGTACTCTCGTCCAGCACCGCGCGGCAGGGTACAACCATCTGCTGGTTCACGAAAGCGGAGAGATGTACTCCATCGAAGTCTCGGCGCGCAAATTCGAGATCCTGTACGCGCATGACGGATACATGGTCCACACCAACCATTATCTTGACCCGCAAATGAAGCAGGTTGAAAAAGACCCCGAGGAATTGCTTTCCTCCCGTGTGCGTTACTTCCGCGCTTCACGCCTGCTGCGCCAGACGGAGAAACACAACATCAAAAGCCTGCAAGCCATTCAGAAAGACCACGTCAACGTCCCGAACTCGATCTGTAATCACAACATCGCCGGTTCCGATCCGCTTGATCGTGAAAAGACCATCAACGCCCTCGTCATTGACCTGACCTCACGAGAAATGCACATCGCCTGGGGAAACCCGTGTCAGAACATTTATCACACGTATCATTTGAATGCGTAGTGGGTAAACAAAAATGAAAGAAGAAAGAGGCCGCTCGGATTGAGCAGCCTCTTTTTATTGAGAAATTCTATTTAATCAGCAGAAGCAGGGATCGGTTTTGGTTCCTTCAAAAACAGAGCCAGCGGTGCAGCGACCAAGACCATACCGGTTGTCAACGTCAACACATAGGGGAAGCCGTATAACTCCGCCAGATGACCGGTGTACAGCAGGCCTAACGCGCCGGAGGAGAAGATAAATCCCAAAGCCAGGCCGGAAGCGAGAGCCATTCCGCCGGGGATGATGCGCTGCGCGAAGATCACCATAATGCTATGGACAGCGCCGGTCAATGCACCTGCGAGAGGGACAAGCAAATACAGCCACCATGACCAGCCAATTAAACTGACAAGATAAATGGGAAAGGCCGAGAAAAACAAAACACCTGCCGCCACAAATCGCTTGGGATATTTATCCCCGAGATGACCGCCCAACACATTGCCCAAAGCAGATCCGCCCATGAATAGGCCCGCCATGCTTCCATAAATGGTTGCGCCCTGCCCCAGATCTTTGATGTATTTTGGGATGAGATTAACCATGTTTGCCTGCGCCCAGGATTGCATGGCCGCCACAAACGCCAGCACAATAATAAATACCAGCCCCGCCTGTGCGCGGTTGGCATGTGTGGCCTGCGTTGATTTCGGGTGTGGATGATTGTCCCGCAACTGCCTGAACAGTGAAAGACCAATGGGTAATGAAACAATGGGGATGATAAACATTCCCGGGATACTGTAGGAAGCGAGGATAAACCCTGTCATGATGGGGCCAATAAAATGCCCGAGCTGCCCGGCCATAAAAAACAGCGAAGCGGAGGTGGTCTCGCGTCCCTTCAAAAGTTCCCTTCCACGCAGGGTGGCTTGGACGGTGCCAACAGGATGAAAGGAGGATGACCCCAAGGCTGCAATGATCAAACAAGCGAGACCCACCTTCCCAGGAATCAACAGCGCAGCGGAATAGAAGACCGTCATCCACAGCACGCCGCCAGCCGCCAGCCAGCGTGGACCGGTGCGGTCGGAGACCCAGCCAAAGAAGGGTTGTGTGAGAGCGGATGTCCAAATATAAATGGTGGAGAACAGGGCGATCTCCCATTCACTTAAACCGAGATAGGTGAGCAGAACGGGGCGGCTTGCGTTGAAGGTGTCCACCATGAAGTGACTGAGGGCAATGGATGAGAAGATCGAATCAAGAAAGATGGACATGTTGTATTTTTATTTTCCGCGGTAGAGATGGTTTTCTTCGATATAGTCGGCAACGGCTGGCAGGGTATAACAGCGGTACACGCCGCCTTCTTTTACTCTCCGACGGATCTCGCGGGAGGAGAGCGGCTGAATCTGCGCGTCGATAAATACCACTTTATCTGTAAGCCCGGGAATCTGCTTCTCCAATGCCGAAAGATCGTAGGAGTCGCTTGAGCGGCGCATCACGCCAATTTTGGAAACAGCAGTTACCAGGTCCAGCGGGCGGCGCCAGGTTGGCAGATCCACAAGGGAATCGTTCCCGATCAAAAGGACGATGTCCGCATCCGGTTGCTGTTGAGACAGTAGTTGAATGGTATCAATGGTGTAATGCGGGCCGGGGCGGTTGATCTCAAGATGGGAAATTTCAAAGATGGGATTTTCAGCAACCATGTGCTTGAGCATTTCCAGCCGATGCGGAAGCGGGGTGATGGCTTGTGACTGCTTGTGTGGAGGGTCGGGAGTGAGTCCCCAATAAAAACATGAGAGCTTGAATTGATAAACGGCTTCACTGGCAAGCACCAGGTGGCCGATATGCGGCGGGTCAAATGTGCCGCCAAAGTATCCGATTTTTTCGCGTGACATGCCGGTAGTATATCTCAAAGTCTTAAAGAGCGAACCGTTTCCCAGGTGGTATACTTTTAAGATAGGAAATAAATATGTCAAACGCGTCCAACCTTACTGTGATCAGTTCATCCTCCCCGCTAAAACGAATTATTCACGCCATCAAAGCAGTGGAAACCGGCGAATATACTGCCGACCTATTGATCGACATTGCAAAGGATTCGGGTGATCTCGGGCAGTTGGCACGGATGTTGGATGCAATGGCGCGCAGTGTCACTTTTCGTGATAACCAGCTGCGTCTTTTGCAAAGAGTGATTCCCATTGGTGTTGCCCTCTCTGCCGAAAAAGACTTCAACCGGCTTCTTGAAACTCTTGTGATCGAAGCGCAGGCGGTTACAAACGCAGATGCCGGAACCTTGTACCTCGCGGAAGGTAACGATCTTAAGTTTGTAATTCTGCGAAACACCTCCCAGAATTTGGCAATGGGCGGAACCAGCGGGAATAAGATTCCTTTTTACCCGGTACGGCTGCACAATGCGGATGGAAGTGAGAATCGCGCCAATGTTGCCTCCCACGTTGCTTTAACTAAAACACGCATTAACATCGCGGACGCGTATGAAGCAGAAGGGTTTGATTTCTCGGGCACAAAAGCGTTTGACGTGCGCACAAAATACCGTTCCAAATCCTTTCTCACCATTCCGCTTCTCAACAATGAAGGACTGGTGATCGGGGTGCTTCAGTTGATCAACGCCAAGGATGCGTCAACGGGCGAGATCATTCCATTTGCGGATGATGATGTGCTGGAGGCCCTGGTGCTGCTGGCAACTGCCGCATTGGATGGATACATCCGCGAAGCATCGCTACGGCACGAAATCGCCCAGCTCAAGATCGAAATTGACGAGTCCCGCCGCGCGCGACAGGTGGCGGAAATCACCGACACAAGTTATTTCAAAGACCTGAAAGACAAAGCCCATCAAATGCGTACCCGGGACGATAAAAAATAATGCCGCAAAATTTCGATGCGCTCATCATCGGCGCGGGAGTGATGGGCGCCAGCATTGCCTTCCACCTCGCCGAGCGCGGACTCAAAGTGGCCATCCTTGAGCGCAATGTAGTCGCCTCAGGCGCGACGGGCCACTCCAGCGGGCTCGTCCGTATGCATTACGATCTCGCTGCCGAATCCGAATTGACATTTGCAAGTTACAAACATTACTTCAACAACTGGAAAGAAAGAATTGGCGGTGAATGCGGGTTTCAGAAAACAGGCTTCATGCAAATTGCCAAGCGCGAACATGAAGATAAATTTCGCGGCAACGTCGCCAACCAACAACGCATCGGTATCAACACTTCCGTCATCTCAGCTGATGATGTAAAAAAACTCGTCCCCGATTTCCTCACCGACCAATTTGACTTCGCTGCCTACGAACCCGATTCAGGCTACGCCGACGCAACCCTCACCACCAACTCGTTCATCGAAGCCGCCAAACGCAACGGCACAACACTCATTCAAAATTGCGAAGTGACCGCCATTCACACATCCGGCGGGCGGGTGACAGGCGTCAGCACCACCAAAGGTGAATTTGCCGCGCCCACAATTGTCAGCGCGGCAGGAGCGTGGGCGAAGCATGTCGCAAAGCTCGCCGATGTCGATGTCCCGCTTGTGACGTGGACTCACGATGTGGCCTTCCTCCATCGCCCGCCGTCGCTTGGCAAAATTCCCGCCGTGATCGACGACACCATCAACTGCTATTTCCGTCCCGAGGGCAGCGCGCTCATCCTTGCCGCCGGCGAAGACGAAAGCCTGCGCGGCGAAGCGCCCGATGCCGAAGACCAAACGCCCACCCCCACCTTCGTTGAGAAACTCATTGACGCAATGATTCAACGCATCCCGAAGATCGAAGAGAGCGGCCTGCACTCCATCCACGTCGGGCGCGACGGCATCACTCCCGACCAGCGCGCCATCTACAGCGCGGCTGGCCCCGACGGTTTTTATCTCGCTTGCGGGTTGAGCGGCACAGGTTTCAAGACCGCGCCCGCCGCAGGTGCAAGTATGGCTGAATTAATTCTGGATGGCAAACCGAAAACTGTGGACATCACACCATTTCGATTTGGACGCTTTGCCGAAGGTCAACTGCTCCAAGGCGAATACGGCTACGGAAATATTTGGAAGTAAGTTCTGCGCTTCGATTCTTAACCGGGGGTTGATCGGATTTCAACCAGCATTTTCTCCCTTTGAGGTTTTTCTCAAGTGACCCGCATAAAATTCAAAAAATATCATCTTGAAATAATAGAAGCGTTGACCGAGATCGGCAACCCTGCTTTTGGCAAAGCAGTTCAAAAAGATCGCAGCTCGAAGCTCGAGCACCTCGGCATCAAATTCCCTGACCTGAGACGGCGAGTGCGGCAAGGTTTTTCTTTCTACGAATTGCCGGAAGAAGAGGTGCTTGAAGTCTGGAATGCTTTATGGCGCACATCTCCGTATGGCGATGTGTTATTTGCCGCCCTTGAGTTTTATTCGCCGATCGTAAAAAAGAAAGTCAACCCAACTCTATGGCCGGTGCTCCGTCAGTGGAGTGAGCGCGTTGATAACTGGTGTCATAGCGATGGACTGAGCGCCATCTACTCGCGGATATTGGAAAGCTACCCGGCAGAAGTCTATCCCCAACTCATTTCATGGAACAACGCTAAAAGCGAGTGGCTGCGGCGCATCTCCCTTGTCAGCCTTATCCACTACAGCGGCAAGAATGCTGTCTTTCTGCCGCCAAAGAAAGTCTTGCCATTGGTATCAAACTGCCTCAATGACCAGCGCTACTACGTCCAAACAGCGGTTGGATGGGTTCTGCGCGAAATGGGCAATGCCTATCCCGGCGAGATCACGAAATATCTTGAAATGAATGCGGCCAAGATGGGTTCGCCAGCTTTTTCTCGGGCTATTGAAAAACACAGTCCCAAAGAACACAAGCATTTACAGGAGATGAGGAAACTGAAATTGGCAAAGTAACACCCCGGCTCAAGCATCGGATTGGGACAAATTTATTTATAGAATCGAATTTTCAAGAGGGTTATTCAAGTATAATTTCATCCATGCTTCCCGAATCACCACTCACCTTGATCGAAAGTCGGTTGCGTTATCTGCTGCCCGCGGAAATGCACGCGTCCATGTGGGGCAATCCGTCTGTGGAGATCATGATCGATGTCCACAAACATTTGCGGACCCTGCAGCGCATTCTGCACGATTACACCTCGCGGCAGATCTCCTTCAACAAATTAAAACCGGGCGATGTGCGGACGGAATGGATGCACGGAACCATGATGTTCACGGACCTCGCCGGTTTTACCAAGTTGATGGAAGCGAACGCATCCAAGGGGCGCGACGGCGCAGAAAACCTGCTAAAGCAATTGACAAAATATTTCTCGGAAATGATCGGCATCATCAGCAAGTCTGGTGGCGAACTGGTTGAATTTACAGGTGATGCGCTGCTGGTCGTCTTCCGCAAAACGGAAAAGAACGACGACACGCTGCGGGCGGTGCGGGCGGGCTTACGCATGCAACGCGCCATGAAGGGTTTTGCAGAGATCGAAACCCCGTCAGGCGTGGTCAACCTAAAGATGCGCATCGGCATTCACAGCGGAAGATTTCTCACTGCTGAAATTGGCACTCCCCGCCGCATGGAGCATGTGCTGCTTGGCAAGGATGTGCAGCAGGCAAAACTCACCGAGAGCAATGGCCGCAACGAGCAGGTGAATTTATCGCAAAAAGCGTATGAGCGGGTTGCAAACGACCTACGTTTTGAAGATGGCAACCCGGGCTATTTCCTGGTGATCGATGACCTTTCCGATGACAAATTGGGAGAGTACGAGATCACTCCGGTGGGACGACGCATGGCGTCCACCGTGCTGCTCACAAGAGACAAAAACGAAGTGATGTTGAACATCATGGAAATGTTGGATACCATCGAACCGATGGCAAGCTACATCCCTGCGCCCGTGCTGTCACTACTGGTGGAAAGCGCGGCGGATAGAAAGATCCCGCCTGATTTTCCGCAACCCACCATCATGTTCGTCAACTTTATTGGCCTACCGGAATCTGCGGATCGGGCATTACCTGGTGAAGAAACCAAACTTGCGCTTCATTTTTCGCGCGCTTTTTCGCTCATCAACGCCGCAGTGGAATCGCGCGGCGGCGTATTAAAGAAAGTGACATACCATCTGGCAGGTTCAGACATTGTGATCTACTTCGGCGTGCCGAACGCTCATACAAATGATGAGCTGCGAGCCGCCGCTGCCGCAATCGCCATTCGTGATGTAATAAAAGGTCTGAATCAAAAAGCGCCCACCATCGGGAATGTGCAGCCGGATATTTATTGTCAGATCGGCATTAATAGCGGGCCTACCTTCGTGGCTGAGATCGGCGAGCCGCGCGGACGCCGCGAATACAATGTACTCGGCGATACGGTCAACACCACAGCTCGTCTGATGAACCACGCAGAAAAGAATCAGATCATCATTTCCGAACGGGTGCAGCAGGCAGTGCAATCCAAATATGAATGCAAATCGCTTGGGAAAGTCTCTCTCAAAGGGAAAAAGACGCCGATGGTTCTTTATGAGTTGTCGGATGAAATAAAAGACAGGTAATAAAAAATGACGGGCGCAAGCGCCCGTCATTTTTTATGCATCCTTTGGTTTGCCTTTCAACTTCGCATCCAGCGAAGACCAGATACCCGCCGCCAGTTTGCTTCCATCCCCGTGGCGCAGGTTCACTTTGTAAATGGCCTTCTCCCCTTCCCCGATGCGGATCAGCCAGGATTGTTGAGTCAATGTTGAAAGAGATTCATCCAACCCGTCGCGGGTGAGGCGGTCTTTTTCAGGCATGGCATCCATGGCCTCGCACAGGCGCGGATAGCTCATCTGCAATTCGCGCAGCATCAGGCGCATGATCTTCCGTAAGGCAGGCGAAAGTTCAGCAAGGTCGAGAGCAGTAATGCCGCCCTCCTGCTGCTTATCCTTTATCTCTTTGTTTAACCGATCGAAGACTCCGGGCATGGCAACCTCTCAATCTCAATAAAGTTCGGGCATGCTGATCGGTTCCGGCTGCGGTTCACATTCACCGCACCAGATGACATTTGCAACCGCAAGTCCCTTGGGCGTATTATCCGCGCCAACGAACATAGTAATAAAAGTGGACATGGTTGCCGCATGGTCCTTGCACACAAAACGCCCGCAAAACGCGCAGGAAGCGCGCGCGGCTTCTTCACAATGCCAGCATTTCATCGCATCCTCCTATTCAACCGCAAGGACGGCTTCAGCCACACCGCGCAGCGCCTTGGACCACTCATGGTCGGGGAAGCGCAGAGAGAAGAGATCGTTACTGGCGTTATCTGCCAGGTCAAAGGAGAGCGGAAGAACGCCTGTCACTGGAGCATCAAATTTATCTTCGATCTCTTTTTTGAGTTCCGCAAAGTCATACTTGGGCAGGGCTTTGTTCACCATCAACAAAAGGTTGGGGACGTCCAAACTGCGGGCAATATCCACGGTCACCGAGGTGCCTTGCAGATCCTGATTATCCGGGCGCAGGATGATGATCAAAATATCAGAAGTGGCAATCGAAAGCAGAGTCTCTTCGTTCAAACCGGGGTGCGTATCGATAAAAAGATAGTCCAGGTCAAATTCTGTGATCGTTTTTTGCAGGCCTTCATTGAGCAGGTTGAAGTCAATGCCTTCTTTTAATATCTGACTGATCTCACGTCCGCGAATGCTGGATGGAAACAGCCAGAGATTCTTCCCGGCGAGCTTTGCGCGTCCGTCCCCGCCGCTGGAATGTTCGCCAATCGAATAACCGATCTCACGAATGGAGGCTTTGCCATGCAGAAAATCGTTCATGGTCTTGCCCATTTTATTTTCGTCCAAACCAAAGAGGACATGAATACCCGGAGATTGGATATCGGTATCCACCACGCCCACGCGTTTGCCCGCCATGGCTACCTGTGCCGCCAAATTGGCAGTGGTATTGGATTTACCGGTACCGCCGCGAAACGAGTGAATGGAAACTATTTTGCCTTTGTTCATAACACCTCCAGATATTTTTATTTCATCCCTGTGCGCGTTTTTGGCGCAGCGTTTTGGCCTGTTCTTTTAGATTTGCGTAAAATTCCGTGCCCGTGATCTCTTCAAATTCCTGTTTGCGGCGCGCCTGATCGATCTCAAAGGTTAGTTTTTCGAGTTGTTGTTTCAAGCCGTCTTCACGCGCTTTCACCTGGCGTACCATTGCAAAAAAGGCGGAGAGCAATTGAGTAGCCTTGTCATTATCCGACCCGGCGTTCTGCATCAACGGCTGGGTTTGCTCCGCAAATGAATAATCACCTTCGGCGGTCTTTTGCGACCAGTCGATGGCCTTTTCAATATATGTGGTTGCAAAACGAAGCCTCTCAGAGTAACTGCGGATGATGGCAAGTGAAACATCGGAACGCTGCTCAAGGATCTCATCAAAGACATCCTTCGTCAATTCAAGGACTTCCGCGTCGCTGAGCGCAATGACCGTGGCCGAGCGCGGAATACCATCCAAAAGCGCCATTTCACCGATCGTCTCTCCGGGGCCGCATTTGTTGAGGATGAGTTCATCGCCTTTCGAATCTTCCGTGACGATCTTCACCCAGCCTTCATGGATCATAAAAAGCGAGTCGCCACTTTCCCCTTTTCGCATTAGGATCTCGTCCTTTGCCAGTTTGCGCGTGGACGCCTTGATGGCTACATCCGCCAGCACATCATCTGAAACATTCTTGAATATGGCGGTCTTTTGTAATTGATTGAGAATATCGCTCTTCATGATTCATCGTCCTGTGAAGGGGATGCCTGTAGCCGTTCATTGACCCTGTCCCACAACCCGCCTCCCTTTTGACCCAGGCCTGCCGCGGCTACCCGGGCATTCAGCAAGTTCCAGATCTGGATATCGTGGTCGAGATACACGCTACGCACCATCATCATGCAATAGGGGCCGATCTGTTTGCGTAGTTCGTTCGTCTCTACGGAAAGGTCAGCGATGATCTTGTTGATGTCTTTCCTTCTAGTCTCGTTCGCAGCGGTCTCAAGAAGTTTTCTTTTGATGCCCATCTCGGCCTGTTTATAGATCAAGCTTCGTACAAGGGACGCCATTTTCGTGCCAAATCTTTTCTCCACCGGTACGAGGACTTCGTTAATGGCTTCAATATTGCTAACCACCTTCGTTTCCTGTTTGGTCACGCGGTCAGTCATATTCAGTTTTTCAGCGACCCACTCCTTTTGAACATTCAAGCCGCGTTTGATCACATACCAGATCAACGCCATGCCGGTCAGGCCAAAAATAATGGCAACAGCCAGGAAGGCGCCTGCATTGACCATGGTATTAAAGACCATGTGGATCAGGATGGAAACCGCATAGCCGCCCAGTACAATCGCCCAGCCCCGCCAGGTGGAGTCACCCCGCCGATACGCCAGTGCGGTGCCGATCAATCCACTTGCCGTGGCGTGGACGAGGTTGGTGGAGAAGACTCGCGCAATGGCAACCGTCAGCGCGATCTCCGGGTTGCCGGTTACATATTCAAAGTTTTCGATAATTGCAAAACCGATGCCCGCGCCAAAGCCATAGAGCGCACCATCCACCACATAGTTAAAGTCCGCGCGCTGGACGAGGTAAATGAGGATCAAGCCTTTCAGAAGTTCTTCAATAATGGGAGCTGTGATGCGGATGACCTGATCCCATGTGACCCAGCCGGCGTTGACCATGCCGGGGTTGATCTTTGCCGCGATTTCGTATGCAATCAATCCCCCGACAAGCGTGGCAAAGTTAAAACCAATTTGACCAGTTTGGAACAAGTCAAACCTTCTCAACAAATATAAAAATAAAAGCGGAATTGTGAAAGCAATAAATAAAGCTATCCAGAGAACCATGCTGGAATAATACCGTAACTGGATACGACCTGCAAGTAAATTAAAACGATGACAGGCTGGGCTGTCATCGTTTTAATATGAAATGTTTGGGAAATATGGCTTTATTTTCGGCGTGTAAAAAAATATAGCACAACAAACAGACCGGCCAAACCGATTGCGACGTAGATGTTCACTGGCGTGGAGGCGGTTCCTGTTGTGGTTGAGCCAGATGTACCCAAAGACGGGGTACTGACCAAGATTACAACTAAAACAGCCAGAACGGCAAAAGCCAGCCCTAGCTGGGGAGTGGTTTCCCTGCCGAACCATTTTTTCCAGAAGGAGGGTTTGGCAGTTTGTTCCTCGCGGCGGATGCGGCTTTTGAGGCGCACATGCATTTGCTTGACGGCGGCATCGTCCAATGGGTACTGGGGGAAGGCGCTGTTCAAGCGCAGGATCGTCTCTTCGAGGCCGGACAGGTCATCGGTCGGGTTTGAAGCGGTGGTTTTCATTCTTCGTTTAATCACCTGATCGGTAAAGTCGGCCAACTGGTCATCCTGCTGTGGATTGGGGTGTTCGTTTGTTTGATCCATATTATTTTTCCAGATGGGTGCGAAGGGCGGCAATAGCTCTGCGGAACAGGGACTTGGTCGCTTCAAGGTTTTGGTTGGTCATCTCGGCGATCTCATTAAATTGCATGTCTTCGGCGAAACGAAGCAGGATGATTTCCTTGTAGTTTTCAGGCAGGTCTTGAAGCGCCCGTTGAAGGTAGACCCTTTCTTCCATTATTCTAGAGGTACTGCCGGTTGTATGAGCGGAGGCATCTGAAAGCGGAGAGAGGGGCGGTTCCTGTTTGCGGGTGCGTTTTCTGTAAAATTCGGCAACCTTGTGGTTGGTTAGGGTGCGCAGCCAGGTGCTGAATTTGGCATCTCCCCGAAAAGAGGAAAGGGAATTTAATGCCGCAATAAAGATCTCCTGGGTTACATCCTCCACATCGTTCTCGGGGACAATATAACGGACCCTTTTATATACTTTTGGAAGATGCCTGTAGTAGAGAAGGTCGAAGGAGTCCTTCCTGCCATCCTTGAAATGCTGGATCAGAAGTTCATCACTGGGGTCTTGTAGGATTGGGTTGGTTATGTTTTCCATATACTGGGTGGTTGGGAATGACGAAAAAGGGTCGTAATTTCAATCGAATATAACATAGAACACAGGGCGATTGACTTTTAAAATTATTGGGACTTTCAAAACAGATAGGCTATAATTCAAAAAAACTCATATAATACAAGAAACTCATTAAACTCTGGAGACAGCAGATGCCCAAAATCATTTCAATTCACTCTTTTCGCGGCGGCACGGGAAAGTCGAATACTACGGCAAACATTGCCGCGCTGCTGGCCATGGATGGGGCACGCGTGTGTGTAGTGGATACGGATATTAATTCCCCGGGTATTCACGTGCTTTTCAATCTCGATGAAACAGAAATGGTTCACTCGTTGAATGATTATTTGTGGGGAAAGTGCGGCATCGAAGAAGCGGCGCATGATGTGACAGGCCATATTGGCGTCGAAATGAAGGGACAGGTATTCCTGATCCCATCCAGCATTAAGGCCGGTGAGATTGCACGTATTTTGCGCGAGGGCTATGATGTAGGCTTGCTCAACGACGGCTTCCGTGATGTAGTTGAAAAGCTCAAGCTGGATTATCTGCTGATCGACACCCACCCGGGTTTGAATGAAGAAACCCTGCTCTCCATTGCCATCTCGAATGTACTGGTCATTATCATGCGCCCCGATTCACAGGATTATCAGGGCACTGCCGTCACCGTAGATGTTGCCAGGAAACTGGATGTGCCGAAGCTGCTGATGCTGGTGAACAAGGTTCCCAACACGCTCGATCATGACGATGTTCGGGCCCGTGTGGAACAAACCTACGGTGCCACGGTAGGCGCGGTACTGCCTCACTCAGATGAGATGATGACGCTGGCCAGTTCCGGAATTTTCTCCGTCCATTACCCGGATTCTCCGATGACAAAAGGTCTGCGCAGCCTCGTAGATCAACTTAAGGATTAGACTGTTACCGGCAGGAGGAAGCCATGAGCGAGCCGCTTTTTCAACAGTCACTTCGCGAACTTGAAACACGGAAAGAGGATATCCGTCCTTCGGATGTGGTTTTGTTTTCAGAGCCGCTTCGAACTGCGTTGAACTTTGTGATCCGCCTTGGCCGCTTTAGCCTGACGGAATTTGCCGAAAAACTTGAGTTCACCCGGGAACAAGCCAAACAGCTCGCAGATATTCTTGTGGAGCGCAATTTGTTCTCGGTCTCACGGTTTTCAAATGCAGAGGAAACATTTTACGAATCCCGCCTCTCAGCCATGACCCGCCCGCTCTCGCGCCCGCCTTCGGATATTTGGAAAAAATTAGACTGAGTTTCCACCCGCCCGCTACAAACGGGCGGGTTTTACATTTATAATGCAAAACATGGCAGATAAACTTTTAACCCGATACGAAGAATTAAAAGCGCAGATCAGCTTTCACAATTACCGGTACCACGTGTTGGATGCGCCCATTATCAGTGACCTGGAATATGACCGCCTGCTTAATGAATTGAAGAAGATCGAAGCAGATCATCCAGACTGGATCACATCGGATAGTCCCACGCAGCGTGCCGGTGCCAGGCCTGCTGACCGTTTCGAGAAAATTCGCCACCCTGCGGCCATTCTCTCGCTCGCCAACGCCTTCGGTGCAGACGATGCCCGTGCATGGCTGGAACGCGTCAAAAAATTGGACGATAGAGTTGAGAAAGCAAAATTCATCGTCGAGCCGAAAATTGACGGGTTGTCCGTTGTCCTGCACTACCGCGATGGCATATTCGTGCAAGGCGCCACTCGTGGAGATGGCGAAGTCGGCGAAGACATCACCTCCAACTTGCGGACGATACGGGCGATCCCATTGAAGATTCCAGTGGCTAGGAATAAGGAACTAGGCCCTAGTCCCCTAGTCCCTAGAAACCTTGTCGTTCGCGGCGAAGCCTTCATCCCCATCAAAGAATTCGATGAATTAAATAAGAAGCTCGAAGAAGCTGGCGAAAAGACCTATCTCAATCCGCGCAACACGGCGGCGGGATCGCTGCGTCAGCTTGACCCGCAATTGACCGCCTCCCGCCCGTTGACATTGCTCGTCTATCAGGTCGTATATTCCGAAGGCGGCCAAGTGCCAACCTCGCAATGGGAGCTTTTGGAATACCTCAAAGCGTTGGGCTTCCCCGTGGCGGATGCTGCCAAACGCTTCAATGACCTTGAATCTGCAATTGCCTACACCGAGACATGGAATGAAGGCCGCGACAAATTAACCTACGAAGCCGACGGCATGGTCATCAAAATAGATGACCTCAACCTCGCCGCAGATCTGGGTTTTGTGGGCAAAGACCCGCGCGGCGCAATTGCCTTCAAATTCCCTGCCCGCGAAGTGACCACTACATTAACAGGCATTGAAGTGGAAGTCGGGCGCACAGGCGTACTGACTCCCAAAGCTGTGTTGGATGCAGTCGAGATCAATGGCGTGATCGTCAAAAGCGCCACCCTGCATAATTTTGATTTCATCGCCGAGAAAGATATTCGCGTGGGTGACCGTGTGCTGGTCAAACGCGCAGGGGAAGTGATTCCCTACGTCATCGGCCCTGTGGTGGATGCACGCACTGGCAAAGAGAAAACCTACAAACCGCCCACGAAATGTCCCGCGTGCGGACAGGCCGTGGAGCACCTAGAAGGTGAAGTGGCATGGTACTGCGTCAATGCCGCCTGCCCTGCGCAGTTGCTCCGCAACGTGGAGCACTTCGTCTCCCGCGGCGCGATGGACATTGAAGGACTAGGCACTGAACTGGTGAAAATATTGGTTGAATCCAGTTTGGTAAGTGATGTTGCAGACCTGTTTGCGCTGACCATAAAAGATCTGGCAGTTATCAATGAAGAACTTAATAAAAAACGAAGAGAAAAGAATCCTCCCAAAACTGCTGTCAAAACTGCTGCCAAAAAAGCACCCGATAAGCGCCCTGAAAAATTATTCAATGCCATTTTAGAAGCAAAGAATCGACCCTTGCATCGATTGATCATCGGGCTGGGGATTCACGGTGTGGGCGAAGTGATGGCAAAAGATCTATCAGCCACCTTCGGCAGCTTGGACAAACTCGCAGACACAACGGTGGACGACCTAATGAGCATCGAAGGTGTCGGCCCAAATATCGCCGAATCCATTGTGGATTGGTTCGCCACACCATCCAACAAAAAGCTGCTTGGAAAATTAAAAAAAGTTGGCGTGTGGCCTACTGTGGAACAAAAAGTAAGCCAGTCTTCCGGGAAACTTTCAGGGCTGACCTTTGTAGTGACTGGCACACTTCCTACTCTTTCCCGAGATGGTGTGAAAGAATTTATCGAATCAAATGGCGGCAAGGTGATCGACAGCGTCAGCAAGAAAACCAGCTATCTTGTCCTCGGCGAAAACCCCGGCTCCAAGCTGGAGAAGGCGCAATCCCTCGGCGTGAAGGTGATCGACGAAGCTGAATTAAGAAAATTAGCAGTCTGAGAACTGAAAGCTGACAGCTTTTAGACATCTGCTAGACAGAAACCATCCCCTAGACTAAACTTACGCCATTCTGTTTCGGAGGCTTTTACATGGATTTCAACAATACTAATGACGCCGTAACCCGCCGCATCAAGGCGATGACCGACCGCGTTCAATATCTCAAGAGCAATGACCTGTATTTTTATAACCAACCCATCGAAGAGATGATGGGCGGAGCGAAAGTGCGCGTTCGCGGACGTGTGATGGGCATGTACGCCTCCTACAGCTACCTTGGGCTGGTCGGCCACCCGCGCATTAACGAAGCTGCCAAAAAAGCCGTGGACAAATTCGGCACGGGCACCAACGGCGTGCGCACACTGGCTGGAACCCTCACCATCCACAACGAACTCGAAGAGACGATCTCCAACTTCAAGCACACCGAAGCCGCCATCACCTACACCTCCGGCTATGCCGCCAACCTGACCGTCATCTCCACTTTGATGGGACGCGGCGATTACGTCTTCTCAGACAAGATCAACCACGCTTCCATTGTAGATGGCTGTTTGATGTCTGGCGCGGAATTCCGCCGCTTCCGTCACAATGACATGGAACATCTCGAAGGCTTGCTCAAGAACGCGCCTGCGGATGTTGCTAAGATGGTCATCGCAGATTCTGTCTTCAGCATGGACGGTGACATCATCGACCTGCCGAAGGTTGTGGAATTGTGCAAGAAATACAACGCCTGGCTGATGATCGATGAAGCCCATTCCGTGGGTGTGCTCGGTGAAAAAGGCACAGGCATCGAAGAATACTTCAATATGTACGGCTCCATCGACATCAAGATGGGCACGCTCAGCAAGACCATCCCCTCCGTGGGTGGATATGTGGCCGCGAAGGAAGAGATCATCACCTACCTGCGCCACGCCAGCCGCGCGTACATCTTCTCTGCGGCGCTGCCGCCCGCTCAGGCTGCTGCTGCCAACGAAGCCTTCAAAGTCATTTTGGATGAGCCGTGGCGCCTCCAGCGCTTGAATGAAAACACCAAGCAGTTCATCGGCGGTTTGAAGAGCATGGGCTTCGACACCCTGCTGACCGAGACCGCCATCGTCCCTGTGCTGTGCGGACAGGATGATGTGGCCTTCGCCATGACCCGCGAAGCGCAGCATCAGGATGTCTTCGTGCTGCCAGTAGTCTCCCCCGCTGTGCAAGAGGGACTCGCCCGCCTGCGAGCCACCGTCACCGCGGCGCATGAGCCAAGTGACATCGAACACGCGATGGAAATCATTGGCGTGGCTGGCAAGAAACTCGGCATTATCAAGTAGAAAGTGGAAAGTAAAAAGTGAAAAACTCGCTCCGATGTGGAGCGAGTTTTTTTATATAACCACTTCATGTCATGCTGAGGGGCGTTCGTTGCCCCGAAGCATCCCTACTTCAACATCAGAGATCCTTCGGTCGCGAAAAACGCTCCCTCAAGATGACATGAATGCCCCTCGGACAGAATCAGGCCCGGGCGGGGAAAGAGGCGCGGATCTGCATCCTGATAGTTCTTGATAGAATATTTATAACATTTTTCTAATATATTAATATTACAATCCAATCAACTTCAAAAGGAGTTGAATTATGAAATGGCAATGGAAATTAGGAAATTTTGCAGGGATCGACGTTTACATCCACGCCACCTTCCTGCTCTTGATCGGGTGGGTCGGCTACAGTCACTGGCTGGAGAATCAAAATTGGGGCGAGGTGCTTTCGGGCATTGGCTTCATCCTCGTGCTTTTTCTGTGTGTGATCTTGCATGAATATGGGCACGCGCTAACGGCCCGCAAGTACGGCATCAAAACCCGCGACATCACGATCTACCCCATCGGCGGTGTGGCGCGGTTGGAGCGCATGCCCGAGAAGCCGATCGAAGAGCTGTGGGTCGCGTTGATGGGGCCTGCCGTGAACGTGGTCATCGCTGCGGGATTGTTTGCGTATCTTTTCTTAACCACCAATCTGGTTCCGCTTAATGAGTTGACCATAGCCTCGGGCAGTTTTCTCGAACGTGTGATGATGGTGAATGTTTCGCTCGTGCTGTTCAACCTCATCCCCGCCTTCCCCATGGACGGTGGACGTGTGCTGCGCGCGCTGCTCGCCATACGCATGGATTACGTCCGCGCGACACAGATCGCCGCAAGCGTTGGTCAGGGATTGGCGCTGCTGTTCGGCTTTCTCGGTTTGTTCGGCAATCCGTCTTTGTTGTTCATCGCCTTCTTTGTATGGATCGGCGCTTCACAAGAATCGAGCGCCACACAGATGAAAAATGCCATCAGCGGAATTCCTGTTGGGCGTGCGATGCTGACGGATTACAAAAGCCTCTCTCCGCGGGATACGCTCGAACGCATGGGACAGTTGATCCTTGCAGGTTCGCAGCATGATTTCCCCGTTATTGATAATGAGCGTGTGATCGGTGTTGTCACTCGTAACGATTTCCTCACCGCCCTCACCCGCAACGGACAGAATCTCGCGGTTTCGTCAGTCATGAAAAGCAACCTGCCTGAGGTGGATTCTTACGAAATGGTGGAAGTCGCCCTGATGCGAATTCAGGAATCGGGCGTCCCTGCCCTGCCTGTCACCCACGCGGGACAGTTGGTGGGTATCGTCACCTCTGAGAATATCACCGAATATTTAATGATACGCTCGGCCCTGCGGCACGCCGCCAGTGGTATAAATGGCATCTAAGTAAAAAAAGCAGGTCGGGTTTTAAAACCCGACCTGCAAATACGTTATGAAACGGGAAAAAAATGAACTGGCACACACTCGAAACAAAGTCCGTGTTGGATGAATTTTCTTCATCCTCTGAAACCGGTCTGACATCAACACAAGTAAATGAAAACAAAGCCAAATACGGCGCGAATGAATTGATCGAACGCGGCGGGCGGACTGCATTCCAAATTTTATGGGAACAGATCACAGCCACGATGGTGCTCATTCTTATCGGCGCGGCGGTGATGGCGGGCTTGCTTGGCGATACGAAAAATACGATCGCCATTCTTTCCATCGTAACGCTTTACGCATTGCTTGGATTTTTGCAGGAATATCGTGCCGAGCAGGCAATCGCCGCACTCAAGAAAATGTCTGTGCCGAATGTGCGCGTACTGCGTGACGGCAATTTGCAGGAACTCTCGGCGCGCGAACTTGTTCCCGGCGACATTATTCAACTGGAAACGGGCAACGTCATCCCCGCAGATCTGCGTTTGCTCGAAGCTGTAAATCTGCGAATTCAGGAAGCCGCACTCACCGGCGAATCTGAACCGATCGAAAAACATACAGCCGCATTATCTGGCGAAGATCTGCCGCTTGGCGACCGCCGCAATATGTCTTTCATGGGAACCATCATCACCCAGGGGCGCGGCCTTGCGCTGGTGGTTGCCACCGGCATGCAGACCGAACTCGGTAAAATTGCCGACCTCATCCAACAAGTGAAACATGAACAAACTCCGCTGCAACGCAGGCTCGATGCGCTCGGCAAAAACCTCGCAGTGATCGGCGTTGCCATTGCGGTGTTCATTTTTATTCTTGGCATCCTGCGCGGCGACGAAGTCCGGCACATGCTGCTCACGGCGGTTAGCGTGGCAGTCGCCATTGTCCCTGAAGGTCTGCCCGCCGTCGTCACCATCACCCTCGCGCTCGGCGCACAGCGCATGTTGAAGCGCGAAGCTCTCATCCGCAAATTGCCCGCCGTTGAAACACTTGGCTCCGTTACCGTCATCTGCTCGGATAAAACAGGCACGTTGACTGAAAACAGAATGACCGTAGTCATATTGGATGTGGCTGAACATGCGCTCGACCTGACCGAAAACATGGAACGCAATGGAACGCTTCACGCCACCCGTGGGCTGGGTGCGCCGGTCCAATCATCTCTTTCGCTGGCAGCGATCGGCGGCTCCCTGTGCAACGACGCTAAAATGATCGACACAGGTGATGACCGCTTCCACACACTCGGCGACCCGACAGAAGGCGCAATGGTAGTGGCTGCCGCAAAAATGGGCTATTGGAAAGGAACGCTCGATTCATCCTTCCCGCGCGCAGCCGAACTCCCCTTTGACTCGGAACGCAAACGCATGACCACCGTTCACCATCTCGGTCAATACGACCCGACCGTGTTGTCTGGTTTGGAGATCGGCGATAAAAGATATATCGCTTTTACCAAAGGCAGCATTGATGGATTGCTCGATGTGGCAAGCCATGTTTGGGTGGAGGGAAAGTCCTACCCTCTGGATGCAGATTGGAAGTCGAGAATTGAGACGGCCAATGACCGTCTGGCTAAAAAAGGGATGCGCGTCCTCGGCGTGGCATTCCGCTTGATGAATACCATCCCCGAGGTCATTCAAACTGACCTCGAACAGAACCTGACCATCGTCGGTTTATTCGGCATGATCGACCCGCCGCGCAACGAAGTAAAGGATGCCGTCGCAACCTGCCGCGCCGCGGGCATCCGCCCTGTGATGATCACAGGCGACCATCCATTGACCGCCATGGAAATCGCGCGTCAATTGGGCATTTCAGATAACGGCCGTGCGTTGACCGGTGTGGAGATCGAAAGTTTGACTTTCGATGAATTGAAAAATGTTGTGGATGAAGTCAGCGTCTTCGCCCGTGTGGCTCCCGAACATAAATTAAAGATCGTGCAGGCCTTGCAGGAAAATGGTCATATCGTCTCGATGACCGGTGACGGCGTGAACGACGCGCCCGCTCTGCGCAAAGCGGACATTGGCGTGGCAATGGGCATCACCGGTACGGATGTTTCCAAGGAAGCCGCCGATCTTGTCTTGCTCAACGATAATTTTGCAACCATCGTTGCGGCGGTACAGGAAGGCCGCACCATCTACGATAACATCCGCAAGTTTGTGCGCTTTAGTGTGGCGGGTAACATCGGCAAAGTGCTGGTGATGTTGATCGCTCCATTTTTAGGAAAGCCCCTTCCGTTGCTTCCGCTTCAATTACTGTGGCTAAATCTTTTGACAGACGGCTTGCTCGGCCTCGGTATGGGTGTGGAAAATCCCGAACCTGATACGATGAAGCGCAAGCCGTACTCTCCCACTGAAGGCGTGTTCTCACGTGGGGCAGGTTTCCAAACCGTTTGGGTCGGCGTGCTCATCGGTGCTCTTGCGTTGGGCCTCGGCTCCTGGTATTTCTTCACAGGCCGCCCCGAATGGCAGACGATGATATTTACCTCGCTGGCTTTTATGCAAGTCTTTCAGGCGCTCGCTTCCCGCTCAGCAAAAGAATCGCTGTTCAAGTTACGCGTGATGAGCAATCCATTGCTGGCGGGTATGGCCCTACTGGTCGTGGGACTTCAACTGGCTGTGTTATACATTCCTACGCTGGCAAAATTCTTTGAAATCATTCCACTGAGTGGATGTGATTTATCCATCGCGGCTGGGGCGGGAGTGGCGGTGTTTGTAGTGATGGAATTGGAAAAGAAGTTGAAGAAGTAATCATTAATCAGAAAACCCGGCTCGTGATGAGGCGGGTTTTCTGATTCTATAATGCGTTTTTCAAAATTTCCGTCAACTCCAATTCATTCAAAGCAATTGGATTCCCCTTATAGCTGCTCGCATTCAATGTCTTCTGAACTGTTTCAGGGATATGTACCTCCGTCATCCCATGCGCCGAAAGGGACGGGATATTCAACTCGCTGACCAAACCGCTCACCCACTCCACGCCATCCTGTGCGGATGCGCTTTTGTCGCCAGTCATAATTTTTGCGATCTCGATATATTTTCCAATTGCAACATGCCCAGCATGACGCGACTCCAATGCCTTGAGATTCGCTTCCATCACCAGCGGCAATAGCTTTGCACAGATCGCTCCGTGCGGCGCATTGAGCATCCCGCCCAGCGGACCGGCGAATCCATGCACAGCACCGAGCGCGGCATTTGCCAACGCCATGCCGCCAAACAAACTTGCCAACGCCATGCCTTCGCGTGCAGACGCGTCCGCGCCATCGTGATAGGCACGCCGTAATGACTTCGCCGCATAGCGAATGCCTTCGCGGCAAATGGCATCGGTCATTGGGTTGGCTTTCACCGAAACAAACGGCTCGATCAACTGCGTAAGCGCATCCAATCCTGAACTCGCTGTAATCGCTGGCGGCAAGGAATACGTCAACTCGGGGTCAACAATCGCAAGAGATGGCAGCATCATCGGGCTGCGCAAACTTACCTTCACGCCATGCGTGGGCGAGCCAAGCACCGCGTTGCGCGTCACCTCCGTGCCCGTCCCCGCTGTGGTTGGGATGGCAATGAACGGCAGCGGCACATTCATCAACGGCTGGCCTTTGCCGATCACCTCAAGATAATCAAACACATCGCCGCGGTTCGTCGCCAATGCGGAAATGGCCTTGCCCGCATCCAGCACGCTGCCACCTCCGAGGCCCACGACCATATCACAACCATGTTTCAGCGCAAACGAAACTCCCTCGGAAGCCGTATCCACTGTCGGCTCGCCATGAAGCGCAAATTCATCAAATGGGATTTCCTGTGCAGAGAGCATCTCCCTCACGCGCGGAATCGCGTCCGATGAATTTCCCCTCACCAACAACAGACGCTTCGTTCTTCCTTTGAGCTGGCTGCCCAACTCATTCATTTTCCCCGCTCCAAACATGACTCGATTCGCCGTGGCAAATTCAAACGATGACATGGTGTACCTCATAAAACATTTTCGAGTTTGACCCCTTATACACTTCCACAAGGATAAAACGCGTGGGGTCATCATTTTGTTGAATGACATCGAAGCGGGCAATGCCAGCTTCCTTCACGCTGTTGGATGCATTCTCCACACTCGCCTGCTTGAAGGCATCCACAAATTCAGGCTTGACATGCACATGCACAAGAACGATGTTCATTTTGTCTCCTTATTTACCAGCAAGCGCATTGCCGATGATCTTTGCCGAAGCTCTCACTGAAATTGTGAACCCGAAGAACGGACCGAAGTCCTGGCCTGCGGGCATGCTTGTAAAATATAAACCCTTCACACTGGTTTGGAAATGTTCATCGAGAACAGGGAAACCGTTGCGCGCGGAAATGCCTTCGAGCAAACTGCCTTTCATGAATGGGATCTGATTCACATCCACTTTGTAACCCGTGGCGAGAAAGACATCATCCACAACAAAGCTGTCGCCGTTATCGAGTTTGATCTCCAACGCGCCATCGGCCAACTCCGTGCAGGAAGCCAGCCCCGCCTTCTCGTGGATATGCGTGTTCGGTTTCATCACGCGCTCTTCGAGCCACGGCTCCACCTTCAAACGTCCCTCGCCCCACATGCGCTTGGTGATGGCGGCTTGTTCCTCCTGCGGCAAATTGCGGAACCATGCCGGGTCGGACACCATGCCATCCACCAACGGAGAAACCCACGACCAATCAGACGCGGTGAATTTTGGAGACTCATGCCTGTGCGAAAGATGAACTTCCGCCGCGCCTTCATCATTCAGCAGCGCAGCCCATTCAAACGCGCTCTGCCTGCCACCAAGGATGAGAACCCGCTTCCCCTTCTGGCCTTTGAAGTCCACCGCGTCACACGTGTGGCTGTACCTGCCCTTCGGCAGGATCGCGGTCAACTCAGACGGTTGATTCTTGAAATAGCCCATGCCGATCGCCACGACAACCTGTTCCGCTTCGATCACATCGCCATTCTCAAGGTTTGCGGTGAATTGCTCGTTCGTCTTTTCCAATTTGGTGACATAAAAAGGCAGGGACTGGATCCCATGCTGTTCTTGAAACCACTGGCAATATTCAAGGTAGAAATCGCGTGAAATTGGCTCGACCTCTGCGGGCGTTTTTCCCAGCTTCGCCAAATAATTCATGATGCTGGCTTTGCCTGTCGGGTCGAGAGACCAATCCGATGCGGAGCGGAGATACATGCCTTCGGGCATGTTCTTCTTCCAGAATTCCATCGGCTTGCCAGCGATGAGAAAGTCCATGCCAAGGTCTTTGGCATAAGCAGCAAGCGCCAACCCAAACGGCCCCGCACCAATAATGAGAAGATTTGTTTTTGTTTTCATTTGGTTTCTCCTGTTTAAAATAACCCAAGCCAAAGTTGATATACACCGAAACAAAATAAAGCAATGGTCGAAATGCCTAACAAGGCACGGTTGAATTTATTCCCAAATTTACCGGCAACTCCAAACACGATGATGATGGCTGCAAGGCCCGCGATCATGGCAGCATAAAATCCTGAAAGAAACCCGATCCCATTGATGGGCGCTTCCCGCCAGCCTCGCACCAAAATGGGACCTGTCACCAAGGTCCAAAAGATGTACGCTCCCGGGCTGAGCGCATTCGTCATGGCGGCTTTGAGAATGCTCTGGTGGTCCGGGATTTCCGGCGTTGCTTGATATTCATGGAACTCGCGCCATGCCTTGTATGTACCGTAGGTGATATACAAAACAAAAAGACCGCCAGCAATATAAAGGATCCTTTGCAGCCAATCGGGAACCTGACTCAACACCAATACGCTGAGCAAAATAATAGGTCCATCACTGACGAGCGGCGCGAGGGCGGTGGGAAGTGCGCGCTTCCAGCCGCGCGTCAAGGATTGGGTGATCAGATAGGTTTGAAGCGGTCCGGGCTGGGAAGCAGCCGCTATTCCATACCCAATGCCTTGAAGAAGATAAATCCACATCTTATTTATTGATCCAACAGATATTGATCGAAGAACGCAACGACTCGCATTTCGTATTCTTCGGAGCGTTCTGTGTCAAATTCCACATGGCCAAGCTCGGGGTCAAACCATAATTCCCTTGGCTCACCTGCCGCGTCGTAGAGAAGCTGTCCGCTGTTGGGAGAGACGACCGTGTCCGCGCCGCCCTGCATGAGAAAGACAGGCCGCGGGCTGATGAGCGGAATCCATTTGGTGGCATCGATCTCTTCCATCTTGATACCCGTACTTTGCTCGGCCCAAAAAACGATGAGCGGCACAAAGGGAAATTCAGGCAGCCCAGTGAAATGTTTGACGCTGGTTGCGACGGTATCTTTCATGGAGGAGAAGGCGGAGTTTGCAACAACAGCCTTGATGTTTTGATTCTGTGACGCGAATTGAATGGAGAGCATCCCGCCGTAGGAGTTGCCAAGGATGCCGATCTTTTCAGGGTCAATATCATCACGGGTGAGCAGGTATTGATACCAGGCTTCCATATCCTGCACTTCATACACGCCGAGAGTGATGAGTTCGCCTTCGCTGTAATCATGTGCGCGGATGGAAGTGAGCAGCACACCGTAGCCGTGAGATTGCATCATCTCCGCTTCGTTGAGCAGTTCCGAGCGCGTGGATTTGTATCCATGCTGCATGATGATGACCGCGCCGTTCTCGGAGGGGATGAACCAGCCTGCAAGCTTCATACCATCCGGGTTTGTGACGGTTACGTCTTCAAACAGCAGGTTGTACTCAGCAGGAGTTTCATCAGGTAATTCACGGGTTGCCATTGGAGAGTGAAGCAGGTCATAGGCTTCGCTGCGAGTCCGCGCAAGCAAGCCAATAGTAATTGCAAGAATAAGGGTGATCAGTATGCCTGCTGTGATCTTTATGGCACGGTTCATGTATTTTTCCTTTGGTTAATAAGAGATACGCACACGCAATCATGATTCTCTGAGCGAAGCGAAGAGTCACTACACTAAAATACGAGATGCTTCGCTCCGCTCAGCATGACACCGAAAACAAGTTTATTTTCCCAATGCCTGCTTAACGGCTTCGTACACATCCACGATGCCGTAGCCATAGGCATTGCTCGGTTTATCGCCAGTAAAACATCCAGTGGAAGTATCGCCAGTATAAGGCCGCGCGGTATCAATGATGAGCTGCTCGGTTGCATCAATATCGCCGATCAGATCAGGCTGCGCGGACCAGATCAATGCCACCACGCCCACCATGTGCGGGCCAGCCATCGAGGTGCCGCTGTTCGAGCCGTATGTATTTTCAGGGAGCGAAGAGAGGATGTCCACACCGGGGGCAACGATGTCAGGCTTGATACGGTCTGAACCATCCGCAGTAACGGGCCCGCGGCTGCTGAAAGGAGCCATGTCACCGAACTGGTCAATGGCACCAACGGAAAAGACAGAGTCATACAAAGACAACGGCGATTCCACCGTCTCACACGAAGGCCCATCATTACCCGTGGAAACGACCACGAAGATGCCTGCGTGTCGCAAATTATCCGCCGCGTATAGCAAAGCATTCGGGTCACAGCCTTCAATGGAAGGACAGCCCCAAGAATTATTCATCACATGCGCGGCCTGAGTCGGGTCACCGTCAAAGAACGGATCGCCGCCGTGCGGGAATGGCGCGAGCATGAACTGCATACAATCTAAATACAAAGCGGGGTTCGCAAGATTTCTATCGAGGTTCACACAGCCGATCCATTGCGCTTCGGGAGCCACGCCGATTCCACCCGAGCCTAAGATCGTGCCGGTGGTATGTGTGCCATGCCCGCCTTCATCATTCGGAGACGTGGTCGCATCCCACGGGTCGAACCAGTTGTAGTCGTCGCCTGTGTTGTAGCCGCGGTATTGTTTCGCAATCGCGGGATGATTTCCATCCACGCCCGAATCAGACTGCCCGACGACAATGCCTTCGCCTTGCACGCCAAACTCACTCCACACTTTGTCCGCGCCGATCATGGAAATATTCCACTGCACGCTGCCATCCGTTGCGGACTCAAATCCAGGCGCAGGAGAATCTTCGGGAGCGGCACGCAGGCGCGGGCTGGGAATGACGCGGTCCACTTCGGGGCGGGTCAGCAGGTAGAGGCGCACCAACGTCCCGCCGCGCACTTCCATCGCATTTTCCAAATAATACGGCGTGTACTCAATGCCAACCGAATCAAAGAATTTTCTCATTGGAGCCTGAGTCGTATTGGCTTGCTCGGTCAATTGTTCATAGGCCGCCGCCAAACGAGCATCGCGGTCTTGAATCTCAGCCACGGCGGAAATATCCGCCTGATCTTTCAAGATGACGAAAAGCCTGTCACCATAATTTCCAGGATTGCCGAATAAAAAGAAAATGGCGATGACGGAAAGCCAGACCACACCAGCCCCCGCCCACCCCACCGCGCGCTTCACACCGGACCCTGTACCTGTTGCGAAAAACTGACGCAGGATCAACGCAATGACACTCGTCGCCCAACCGATGAGCAATGCAATGCCAACAGCCTTGGTGGCCAGCCCTGCAATATCACCGAGGACAATCGTTAATTCGGTCGGGTCAAAAAATGCGAGAGCCGCAAATGCAAGGATGCCCGTCGCCGTGCCCGCCGCAATGCGCGAAGGCAAGACAGCCGTGATGGCGAACCCAAACGCAGGCACGAGCACAAGCAGCAAAAGCTGCGAACCGTCATAGCCGAATGCGGAAGCAAGCAACGCAAGCACTGCGCCCACGCCGATGCCGTCCATCAAAATATTTTCAGTCGTAGCGGACATCAACACGGCTGCGAGAAAACCGAAGGAAAGTCCCGCAAGCAGGCTGAGGAAGGTATCGCCGAACGAGCCGAAGGAACCATACATTGCCAGCGGCGCAACGCCAATACCCGCCACCAATAAACCGAACGGCAGCGCACCGCCGTCCCAAACCAATGGACCTTTGCGCAGGCGAACGACAACGAGAACCGCTATCAACGCGATCAAAGTTTGCGTGATCGAACCAAGCTGATCGCTATTTGCGCCAAGCATCCGCAGCAACAGAGCAGGGAAAGCCATCAACGCCGCGCCGAACAACCCTGCGTACACAGGCTTGAAACGGTCATCATTTGTAAAGCGCCACAACAATCCCGCCGCCACGGACAGGACAAGTCCCTGCGCAGCCAGACCGATCGGGCCAGTCCACGCGAGGTTCTTCAAGCTCAAGGAGGTGATCGCGCTCTGTTCCATTGACCAAAGCACAAAGTGATAAATGAACAGACACAACGGCATCGGCAGCGCGAAGAATAAAAAGAGCACCAACGCTGTCGTGCTTCTATCTTTTGGTTGAACAGCCGGTTCAACGATGGGAGTGTTTTCAATTGATTCGGTCATGGGTCTCTCCTAATAAAAAGATATCACCACAAAGGGCACCAAACTTGCACCATACGCCAGTGCGGTGAGAAACACGAAGGAAAACCAATTTATATTTTGCTCTCCTTTGTGCCCTTTGTGGGCTTAGTGGTAAAAGCTCTTAAGAATTATTCCGCGCCACCTTCAATGCCTGCCACCACTTCCTCTTCCTCCTCTGGCACAGGCTTGTGCGGCTGCACTTTGAATATTTTGAATCCCCACTGCACAGACGGCCCAACCAACAAAGCATATGCCAGCGTACCAAAGCCTGCTGGCCCGCCCAACAAAAACCCAATCGTCACAACGGTCACTTCAATAATACCTCGCGCCGCACGGATGCTGATCCCCGTGGTGCGTTTGATCGCCAGCATCATACTATCCCGCGGACCTGCGCCCGCATCCACACCGATGTAGATCGCGCTGGCGAGACCCATCAAAAAGATGGCAAGCAGCAGCATGCCGATCTGCAATGCGAGCTTTTCATTAATGGAAGGAACGATCGAAAGCCAGAAATCCTCCCACGGGCCGATGGACAAAATATTGCCCAGCGTGCCCCAGCCCATTTTTTCACGCATCAACACCGCACCGATCAAAACGATAAAGCCCATGATCACGGTCATTGTCCCAATGGAAATGCCGATCCTTTTTGCCAGCGCCACTTCCAACACCGCCCACGCACTCGTGCCAAGATTGGCACGGATCATTAATGTAATAGCCAGCCCAAAAAGGGCAAAGCCGATCTCGATTTTGATAAAGTCCCAGATAAACGTATTCCAGCGAATTGGTTTTAGCATCATTCTCCTTTGAAAGCGTGATGATACCATGCTGTGATACACTCGCCTTATGAACCTCACTATCAAACCCGGGCGTGAAAAAAGTCTGCTGCGCCGCCATCCTTGGGTCTTTGCCAGCGCCATTCAGCCTTTGGATAAAGAACCCGCCTCTGGCTTAACCGTTGACCTGATTGCGCCAAACGGCAGTTTCCTCGCCCGAGCCTCCTACTCCCCCACCTCACAGATCCGCGCCCGTGTGTGGACGTTTATTAACGAATCCATCGATAAAGATTTTTTCCGAAGAAAGATTCGCGCAGCCATTGCATTTCGTCAAATGTCAAAAGTCGAAGGTCATACGAATTCATATCGTTTAATTCACGGCGAATCAGACGGCCTCCCGGGTTTTGTGGTGGATCACTACAACGACACCCTCGTTTTACAATCCACAACCGCAGGCTCTGAATTTTGGAAGGAAACCATCGCTGATATTTTGGTGGAAGAAACCGGCATCCAAAACATTTACGAGCGCTCCGATGTAGATGTGCGTGAACTTGAAGGCCTGAAACCCATCACTGGCGTTTTACGCGGTACGATTCCCGACTCCCAATTCTCTATCACTGAATACAACCTCAAATTCAATATCAACATCGCCACGGGACACAAGACCGGCTTCTACCTCGATCAGCGCGAAAACCGTCACCGCGTGGGTGAACTCGCCAAAGACCGTGATGTGTTAAATTGCTTCTGTTACACAGGCGGATTCTCCATCCACGCGCTGGCGAATGACGCAAAGTCTGTGCTCTCGGTGGATTCATCAGGCGATGCACTGGCGTTGCTAGAAGAGAATATTTCCATAAACAACCTGCCCGCGGACCGTCACACCTCTCTCGAAGGCGATGTCTTTCAACTCCTGCGAAAATTTCGTGACGAGAACCGCTCCTTTGACATGATCATTCTCGACCCGCCCAAGTTCGCTCCCACCGCCGCCCATGCTGAAAAAGCCTCGCGCGCCTACAAGGACATCAACCTGCTGGCGTTCAAGTTACTGCGCCACGGCGGCATCCTTGCCACCTTCTCCTGCTCTGGCGGTGTAGACGCGGCTCTGTTCCAAAAGATCATCGCCTCCGCCGCATTGGATGCAGGCACGGAAGCGACGATCATCGAGTACATGTCACAGGGCAGCGATCACCCTGTCAGTTTACATTTCCCCGAAGGCGCATATTTGAAGGGATTGATCTGCGTGAAGGGGTGAGGCTTTGCTATAATTACCGTTATCGAAAGCAAGACTGCTTATAATGCTGTATATAAGGTGTTATGCGGCGATTTTGCTGTATAACACCCCAAATAGGGGGTATATACAGCGCGCTGTATAAACCCTAGTTGGACGAACCTCGCACAACTATAGGTGATATACAACTATGCAACAGTCAGGGGTGAAATTGGATGTGGCTCACATCCTCCGCAAACATATTGGCGAATATAAAATGTCTCATCGGCTTTCGTATGAGCAATCGAAAGCTGTCAGTGCGATTTTAGATTGTCGCACGCCCGCTCTTGGCGGTGTCGTAAAGATTTGTTTTGAATGCAAGAATTGGGAGTTTCACTACAAGGCTTGAAAGAATCGACACTGTCCCCAGTGTGGGGCTTTCGAGAAAGCTCAGTGGCTCGAAGACCAAAAGAAATGGATCCTGCCCATCCATTATTTCCATGTCGTCTTCACCATCGACCATGTTTTCAATCCACTGGTTGCCTTCAATCAGAAGCTCCTCTTCAATCTCTTCATTGATGTCGCCGCTCGATTGTTAAAGGAGTTCGGTCAGAAGTATCTCGGCGGTGACATTGGCTTTTCGTTGGTCATGCACACTTGGGGGCAGACTATGCAGGAGCATTTGCATATCCATTTCATCGTTACGGGTGGTGCGCTTGTCTCATCCCCTACTGGCTATTCCTGGAATCCTGCTTCTCACAAGTTTCTCTTCCCCGCCCTCCTGCTTTCCAATATGTTCCGCAACCGCTTCTGTTTTGAAATCGCCAAACTTTGGGTAGACGACAAACTCAACACCAATGATGGCGCTCTTGATGTTCAGGATATGTTGCAACAAGGCTTGTCCAAAAATTGGGAGGTCTATATCCAGCCTCCGCTCTACGACAAAGAGAAGCTGCTCGAATATCTCGGTCGCTACATCTTCCGCATTGCCATTTCCAATCACCGCATTGTTGCCCTTGGCAAAGACACCGTCACCTTCAAGTATTTCGACAATCGCGACGATGGCAAAGAGAAACTCATGACCCTGCATGTCTTCGAGTTCATTCGCCGTTTCCTTTCTCATGTCCTCCCTGATGGCTTTGTCCGTGTCCGCCATTTTGGCTTGCACAATGCTGGTTTACGTCTCAAACTCCAACATGCCCGCCGTGTTCTGGGTGAACCTTTTGAATTGCCCGCCATCCTCAAGTTGAAGTTCCTCGATTGGTTCAAAAAGATCACTGGTTCCGATGATGACCCGCGTCTTTGCAAGTTCTGTGGCAAAGGTTTAATGTTGCCCGTTCGTGAGTTTGGTCCTGTCTTTGGTTGGCGTTTGTTCTTCCATGCCGTGCTTGGTTTCTTCTCCTCATGGAAACTTGCCTTTACTTGACTCCCTTTTTCTTGTTCGCCCGTTCGCGGGGTGGGTGGATTTTGCCTGCTTCTTGTTTTCCCCCTCTCCATTCTCTTTTTCTCCCTTCACTTTTCTTCTTCTCTCTTCTTTTATTTGCCTTGCTCTCTCTCCAAGTCGTGACCTCTCTTTATTTTAAAGCTATAATCAATATCGTAATCCCTATAGCTAGCAGTTCGTCCAACATAGCGTGCACCTGACGCTGGGGATTCTGGACGAATCTCAATCTGTTT
>JADKDM010000006.1 GCA_016714565.1 Candidatus Villigracilis propinquus | reverse complement strand
GATACGCACCATGCCCACACGCAAACGGGAGCAGCATGACCTTAAGTTTGGCATGACGCGAGAAGAAAGTTGGAAGCGGCGCGGTATTGCAGAGAAACATGGCCTGCCCTTGAACGGCATCCATTTTCATCAGGGCTCCAATTTTCGGGATGCGAGTCCATTGGTAGCGGCAATCTGAGATCGGTCTTGACCTTGCGGTGGAAATCGGGTTTTCGAAGAATGGTATTTCCAGTCCGGGCGGCGGATGGGGCGGTGGCTATCACGAGGATGAACTCCCTCAGCCGGATATGAACGAGTATGTGCGTGTGATCGCGGAGAATGTGATCGCGGGCTGCAAAAAGCGCGGGCTGACTCTCCCCCATTTGCACCTAGAGCCAGGCCGCAGTTTGGTGGCGCGAGCGGGCGTGGCTATTTACAGGGTGGGCGCGGTCAAACGGCGCGGTGATAAAGTTTGGATATTGACAGACGCCCCCGCCAAAAGTCGAGGAAGGGGGGTTTGATCGCCATCCCTGCTTCGGGGCGTATCAATTCGAGTATGTCGTCCAATTCAATGGGGCGCGTAAACCGGCGGTGCTGTGGGTGGAAGCGGGGAAGGTTCGCGTGATCCAACGGCGGGGAGACGGTGACCGACCTGCTGACGCGCGACGAGGCGCTCTAAATTTCGTCGAGTACGAGGGAGAAGAAGGCTTCAACAACCTGCGGGTCGAATTGCTTGCCTGAACGTTCGAGGATGTAATCGCGGGTTTTTTCTTTTGTCCATGCAGGGCGGTAGGGGCGGTCTGAAGTAAGCGCGTCCCACACATCGATGATGGAGAAGGCGCGCGCGGCGAGGGGATTTCCGGCTTCTTTAAGTCCGCGCGGGTAGCCTGCGCCATCCCAATGTTCATGATGACAATATGGAATATCAATGGCGGGTTGGAGGAATGAAATGGAGGCGAGCATATCGCGGGCGTATTGGGGTGTGCTGCTGCATGATCATGCGTTCCTGCGCGGTAAACGGCCAGGCTTATGCAGGATGGAATCCGGGATACCCATTTTCCAATATCGTGCAGGAGTGCGCCGCGACGAACATGAACGATCTCATTTTCGGGGATGTTAAGCGCGCGCGCCAGTTTGAGGGTCAATTCGGTCACACGGCGGGTGTGGCCTTCAGTGATCTCGTCACGCAGTTCAAGGGCGCGCGCCCAGCCTTCAAGAGTGTTGTCGTAGGCGAGGGCAAGTTCCTGGGCGTGTTGCAGGGTCTGCTCGAACAATATGGCGCGGTGGATGGAGTTGCTGGCAGTTTCCGCAAGGGCAATAAGCAGGCGTATCTCGGTATCTGAAAAGATGCGGCACTCAGTGGACCAAATATGCATAACGCCGATGATCTTTTCCTGGGCGCGCAGCGCGAGGGATACGCTTCCATGCACATCATAGACGCTCACGCTCGCCATCCAACACCAAAAGGACCGGATCTTTTTGAATATCCTCGGACATAGATCTCGCCTGTTGCGGCAACACGGCCTGTGATTTCCATATTGGGGAAATAGCGGGTTCGATTCATCCGACAGGGAGAAGTTGGGTTAATACCCACTGAATACCAGCCGCGTGAAACGAACTCGCCCGTTTCAGGCTCAAGCAAAAGATGGATGCGTATGTCGCATTCACCGCACGCAAAGCCTGCCGCGCGAGAATGGGGAGCATTTCAGTAACGTTCTGCGCCGTGCGCAAAGCGGAAGTGGCAACGGCGAGCGTTTCCAGTTCCATGGCGTGACGGCGAAGACCTTCCTCGGATCGCTTCCGTTCGGTGATGTCGATCATCACGCCTTCAAGGTATTGAACCTGTCCCTGGGCATCCAGAACGCCGGTGCCCCATTCATCCACCCAGACCCAATGTCCATCCTTGTGTCGAATCCGGTAGGTGATGTGAAAGGGCGATTTATTAATATGCTCCTTGTTCAAATCATCGGGGATGGGGATGTATTTTAGATCCTCGGGGTGATAGAGATCAACAAAGCTCAATGCAGTGCTCAGGAACTCAGCCTTGGAATACCCGGTAAGTTGTTCTATCGAGTCGTTCAGATAAATAAATGTGTATTTGCTGTCGTTCTGGCATTGATAGACAACACTGGGAATATTCTCAGCCAGCGCGCGGAATTTTCTCTCGCTTTCTTTCAGCGCATCCTCTGCCTGCCTGCGCTCGGTAATATCCTGGAAGATGACGGTGTAGAACCTTTTCCCATTAACTTCAGAACTGGAAATAAACGCCTCCATCGGAAATTCTTCGCCGTTCGCGCGCCGTCCGTATAACGATCCAGCAGTCCCTTTTTGCGGGATGAATTTCCAGAAGTGCCATACGCCTCCACATAAGAGGAATGCGAACCGTGATACCGCTCGGGAATAAGTTTATTCAAAGACTGACCAAGCGTTTCCTCGGCGGAGTAGCCAAAGATCCTTTCGGCAGACGGATTGAATAAAACAACTTTATGTTCGTTATCTATTGTGATGATGCCATTTAAGGCGGTGGAAACAATTGCCTCCAAACGGGACTGGCTTTCCTTCACCGCCCACTCTGCTTTTTGACGTTCCGTGATGTCACGATAATTCGCAACAACGCCGTTGATATGCGGATCATCCAGCATATTGTGACCGGTGATCTCGAAATGACGCCACTCTCCATCCTTGCGCTGCAAGCGATATTCAACGGTTCGGACCGCGCCTGGAGTTGCCACACCTTCCTTGAATACATCCAACACGTTGAGAAGATCCTGCGGATGTATATATCGGAATGCGGTTTGCCCTTGAATTTCCTCGGGCAGATAGCCGGTCAGCCGTTCTTCCGAAGGAGCAATATAGCGGACTATTCCCTGAGCGTCAAAAATAGCAACACCTTCCGCAGAATTTTCGATCAATGCACGGAAATAGGCCTCCTGTTGTTCCCTTTTCATACAAGCGGGCATTTTCAACTGCCACGGCAACCCTGATCTGCAAGGGCGCTGGCAAATTGAACCTCCTCCGGCTTGAAGTTTCGCTGCGGGTCGGACGAAAACAACTCCGCCAGACCAAGAGACCGCCCGCGCAAACGCAGAGGAATGAGCAGGGATGTGAACATTTTGTCACGCTTTAATTGTTTGATCTCCGACGGATCGGCATTCGGATCATCCAAACGAATAACGGTGGATTGACCGCTTTCAAGTACCTGCAATGTGGTTGGGTATTCATCCAGCGAAAAGAAGTGGCCAATATCGCCCGGGCCGCTCACATCTTCGTCAGAGGAAAAGAGGGCCGAAGTCATGATTCCGTTCTGGTCGGGTAAATAATCAGAAAGAGAGCAATAATCCACGCGCAGCAGGCGGGATAATGTGGTTGCAGCCTGCATTAGCACGTCAGACAATTGCAAGCTGGAGGAGACAGCCCGCGCCACCCTGAGCAAGGCGCCCAATTCGCTTTCCCGCTGACGGGTGATGGCAAAAAGGGTGGAATTTTCAATAATACCGGCGGCATGACCCGTCATGGCTTGAGCGAGCCGTATTTCTGCTGCGGTAAACTCGCGCCTGTGTCTGCTTTCCCAAAGCTCAATATCACCCAACAACTGTCCATGCGCCATGATCGGCACGAACATCATGGATTTAACATCATACAAAGTAAATTGATTCTTTTCGATAGAAGTCAGTTTGTCATCATCTGCGTGCAAAATGAGTACCTGCCCGTCAAGCATGAACTGCATGATGGTTGCATAGTCGCTATTTGCATATACCCTTCCCAGATCGGACTGGGTTTCCAGCGGGGCGGCTTCGGAACTCCAATATTCCGCTACTACTTCCATGGTCGCATCGCTCAAATTCACAGCCATGATGTTACTGCTTGTCACTTTCAGGGCATCGGTCATATGGCGGGCCAGTTTCGTCAGGAGGGCGGGTGGGTCAAAAGACTGGAAGCCATATCCTGCGCAGCGGTATACAAGCTGGCCAGCTCAACCGCCTTTGAGTGGGTTTCCATATCCAAATTGGATTTCGCCACCGCCAGGGCGATCTGATTCGCCGCCTGTTGAGCCAGTTCGGTCTCATCTTCGATGAATAAATGGCGCTGGTTATAGCAAATAATCACCGTCCCCAGTTTTTGGTTATTTGCGATCAATGGCAAACCGAGTGCAGACCAGCCGGGGAATTGACTGGCCATATCGGGGCCAGCATAAGGCGTATCCGTCATATCTTCGATGATCAAGGCTTTCCCCGCATCCAAAATCGCATGGCTAAACAATTGACTGTCAGATCCAACTTTCAAATTATCAAACGTTTCCTGTAGAGCTACAGATATGGCTGCGAGTCTCGGGTTGGTATCTTCACCATTCCACAGGGTGACATAGTAGCCGTCTGCACGCAGGACTTCGGATAATTTTCGCATCACGATGTCCAACATGGCGTACAGATCTGGTGTTTCGAGCGCAGTGGTGGTGATCTCATTGAGTAATCGCTGGTTGCGCGCGTATCTCAAAAGGCGCTGGTCTGCCTCGATCTTCTCCAGCGCGTATGCCAGGTCATTGGCCAGTCCCTGAAGGATGTCGGTTTCTTCTTCATTAAACACAGCATTTGGAAGGGTATGGTCTACCACTAAAGTACCCAACACCCTCTCATCGCGCAATAAAGGCAGCGCAATCCCGGTACGATTGGGATTCTTCACACGGCGTGGACAAACCTTACAGGGATCATCTGCTTCTGATGGGGTAACGAGAAACACCGAACGGGAGAGAATTGCGTTTCTCGCACAAACCAATGCCTCAGCTTCCTCGTCAATGCGGCTGGTGAACTTGGAAGGATCAACATCATCCCCCGCCTGCGCAACAAGGTTAAGGGTGACGTTATCCGGCTCCAACAAACCGACCCAGGCAAACGAATAGCCTCTGCCGCGAATAAGCAATTCACAGGCATCGGAAAGGAGCGTCTGTGAATCCTGTTCGCGGACGATCAATTGATTGATGTCTGTAACAGTACGAAGGATCTGGGATAGCCGTTGTTCGCGCTTCAAAGTTCGTGCGTTCTTTCGAGGTTGATGCCCAAAACACGCAAGAGATAGGTGATCGAAATTAAGACAGCCACACTAAGTGTAAGGAATACCAGCGTGCCGCTCACCCAGGCGCCCATGTCTGTTGAATTGATCTGCCGCGCTGAAGGTACAACTACATATCCATTCAATTGAAGCCAGCCGATCACAAGCAGAGTGAACAGGCTGAAAATATAAACGGGCAGGCTGTAGCGCAGGTCAAAGAAGACTGCAGAGAGAATGACAAACGCAAAAAGGATGATCCGTCCGTCGCCGCTTAATGAGGAAAAAACCAACCCGACAGTTCCCACAATATACAAGGCAAGCAGCAATCCCCCTGCTCGAAACCTGAATGGTAATTTTGAATTTAATGTGACGAACGCAAGCAATGCTGTTGCTGTCAGGTAAATGGCCAGCAGGGATATTATTAAGAGAAGTGAGTTGGGGTTGGCAGCATAGGTTTTAAAGGCATTGTTGATTCCGGAAATAAGCGCAATGAACCAAAGAATAAGCACGCCCCGCAGGAGCCACTCCAGAACATACTCCCGCCATTCCTGAAGGTTGCGCGAGGAAAAGGGGTCAAATGCAAAAGGGGAAAAGGGGATGGATTTCATCAGACGATTGGATTATACAGTCCATAAGCATAAATAATACGTTGCCATTACCTTTTATTTTTACCAGACTAAAGCAGCCCGAGCATAGACTCTATATCGAAACGGAAGCAAGCGTGAGCGAAGCAGGATGCGGAAGTTTATTCCAAAATGTGATTTTAGTTACAGTTTTTACAATCTAATTGTGTAATAATTCACATAGTATTGATGCAATTAAAAAGGAGAATGCGCAAATGAAGGATATCATCTTTCTACTCTTGACCGGACTGTTAGCCGCCTACCTGTGCTGGAATTTTTACCAGCGTTACACATTAAACAAAGCACTGCATAACATCTATTATTTGATGGGGTTTGCAGTGCTTTTGGTTTCAAGGGCTTTTGCTTATATTCTTCGGACTCGGTATCCTGACTTCCCCTTACGTTCTGACCGTTGCAAGTTTGATTCCTCTTGGGATTTCGATGGGGCTGGCTGAAGAATATTTCCCGAAGTGGAAAACGGCCTTCAAGTGGTTTGCGGCAATCGGCTTCCTTGCGATTGCCATCACCAGCATCGGCGGCATGGACGCGCTCAAGAAGATTGCCGTCCCCGTCTTCCACGGCGTGGCTGGACTCGTGATCTTCCTTGGACCGTTCTATGCCAAAGGCGCGCCAAAGGGATTTTGGTGGGTTGGCATTGGCGGTGTGTTGATCGGCTTGGGCGGTATTGCGCTGGCGTTCATTTCGCTTGGCAAACAGTTGTTGTTTTTCAGCCCCGATTTCGTTATGCTGATATTGACTCCCCTGCTCTTCCTGATGACTGGCGCATTCGCGTTAGGGTTTGCAAGGAAAGGTTAGGCGACCACAGACGACAGACCGTGGACCACGGTCTGTCGTCCATTGTCCACGGTCACGCTTGGAGCATCCAAATGCAATTTATCAAAACCCGTTTCAATTACCTCTTCGGTTCTACTAAAGGACTTATCCTCGTTGCAATCGCAATGATCGGCATGGTCACTGCTGTTTGGGGCATGCTCTCAGGCCCAATGGCAGAGATGGGCGTGCGCGAAGTGGTGATCAAACTCCTCGGCATGGAGATCGTACAGTCCGAGCGCGAGGGACGCATCATCATTTTGTATCATTCCATCGCCATGGCGGTCATCGCCATTGAGACATATATGATCACTGGTCTGTTGAAGATGAAGGAATTCTTCAAGACCGCCATCAATGCCATCATCACGGTCGGCTATATCCTGACCATGATCTTCGGCATGGGTTTTGCCTACTTCGGTCATAACTGGGCGTTTCATGGAATTTACATCTTCGGCCTTTCGCTGATCTTCCTCGCAGGGGTGATGCTCATCATTGCGCTCTGGCCGTGGGACAAGGAATATTACGTCACTAATAATCGGTATGCCCCACACCAAAAGCGGATTCGACCTCGAACGTGGAGCCTTCTTCGCCACCGCAGTCACCACTGTGCTTTCTTCATTATTCGGCGCAGTGCCTGGCTCATATTATGGTCACGGCTTTGAGACATTTCTTGCCGAGAACATCATTCGCTATCGAAAAAACGACAATGGAATATTCGATCATTGGGCATTTGCACATTATGCTCGCACTCATTGCCATTATGATCACGCTCATCGTGGGACGTTGGCTGAACTTCAAAGGCATTTTGCACAAGGTCGCCATGCCCTTGATGATCCTTGGAACTATCGTACTCAACCTCGGCGTATGGGGCGTGGTTACTCCGCTTGAGCCAGTGGCGCACATGGTCATCTATGTCGGCGCAACACCATCAATGGTGGCGGCGCTTTTGTTGCTGATATGGGAATGGGGTCAACTCATCCATGAAGGCACAGCGCACATTCAGAAGCCCACCTTCGGACAAAAACTCAGCGCCATGGTACGCGACCCGCTGCGCTTCGGTCCGCTCTGGCAGATGCTCTTCATGAATTTCACCACCAGCGGCATCGGCATTTTCATGGCCATCAAGCTTGACGAAATTTTCCGCGTTTGGCCTGCCCGCGAAGAACGCATCGAACTGACGGGACACTGGCACGCGCTCTCCGCCATCATCGCCACCATCATCCTGCTTTATTACGGTGACATACTCGGCTTAAAAGGCAAAGTCCGCCAGTTGTATGGTTGGAGCATCATCATCCTTTCAGACATTGCCCTCGCTGCCGTCACCGTTTTTGAAATGAAACGCCTCTTCATCACCGAAGCCGAACAACAGCCTTTGGTCAACGGCCTCATGTACGCCATCGACTTCGGTCTTGGCATGTTGCTTGTTCTGCTCGCCACCGTTATGGTCTGGCGTTTGATCGACCTCTTCAAGCCAAAGGGACGTTGGACCGATGAAGCGAATCAAGACCTTTCAGAGGAGGTGATGAAATGAGACGCCTCTTTCTTTCTTCGTCATTGCGAGGGCGTAGCCCGAAGCAATCTCCCCGTTGGCAAATGAGATTGCTTCGGGCTATCGCCCTCCTCGCAATGACAATAGTTATGGTTTCATGTGCCCCCATAAACTTGAACGCCCCCCTCCCCACTTTTGAGACAGGCATTGACCCGAACACATGGGCGCAAGTTCCCGCTGGTGAATTCTATTTCGGACAGCACGAGGATATTGAATCCACTGGCGCGTACGAGATCATGGTCACCGATGTGACCGTTAGCCAATATGCGGACTTCCTCAATGCAGCACTCGCGGATGGCTATGTAAAATTGGACGCCGAAAAAATTGTCAGCTTTTACCCGGGCGACGAGTATAACGGGACCAAGCACGAAGAAAGAATCGAAGCGGGCAATTGGCTCTTCATCCCGCTGGATGACCCATCCCAAAGAATCAAATTCGATGGAACGATTTTTTCATTCCAGGAAGGCTATGCAAACCACCCGATGACATCGGTCACATGGTTTGGCGCGTGGGGCTATTGTAAATATTATGATGCCCGCCTCCCACCGAAATGGAATGGGAAAAAGCCGCGCGCGGCCCTTCGACAAGCTCAGGAGCACACGTCCCTTCCGTGGGGAGATGAAATTCTGCGCGAGAATGCCAACTTCTATTCTTCGCGTGACCCGTTTGAAGATATGTCCTCTTTTGGATCACGCACCAGCCCCGTCGGCTTTTACAACGGAAAAAATTACGGCGGCTCCCACACCATCGACTCCACTTCGCCATACGGGCTGTACGACATGGCGGGCAACGTCTGGCAATGGACGGGAGATATCTACGAGGGCATGCACTATCGCTTCATGCGCGGCGGCTCGAAGGACACCTACGATATGGACTTGCGCGTGTGGGTTCGCAACAATGCCACGCCCACCTACTACAGCCCCGGGGTCGGGTTCCGATGTGTGAGGTAAATCACAGGTAGACAGGTAGATAGATAGACAGGTATACTTTGCGCTTCAAAATTAGAACAGCCTGTTTATATTTCTCTGGAGCACACAATGCAAGCCCAATCGTCAATTGCCAATCCTAAATCTAAGATCGCTCTCTACCTGCCTCTTATAAAATCCACGCAGACCAGCCTGCTCCTGTTGACGGGTGTTGCAGGATACCTGAGCGCACATACTGGAGTAAATTGGAGCCACTTCCTGCAAATGCTCCCGAGCCTCTTCCTTGCAATTGCAGGCTCCACCATCCTCAACATGTGGTGGGATCAGGACATCGACGCGAAGATGAAACGCACTCACAAGCGTCCTACATCTGCGGGTTCGGTAACACGCGAAGAAGTCTTCAAGCTGGGCATCATCGTTTCAGTCATTGGCATTGGTTGGGCACTGCTCGTCAATCCGCTGTACGGCGTGGTGGTCTTTGCAGGTCTCTTCTTTGATGTAGTTGTGTACAGCATGTGGCTAAAACGCCGCACCTGCTGGAGCATTGTGTGGGGCGGCATTTCAGGCGCCATGCCCATCCTCGCGGGACGTGTTCTCGCTGTGGGTCAAATTGACATCATCGGCATTTTGCTTGCCTCCGCTGTCTTGTTCTGGATCCCCACCCATACGCTCACTTTCAGCCTCAAATTTTTTGACGATTATCAAGCAGCGGGCGTGCCAACATTTCCATCCACGTATGGTGAAGCCGCAACCCGCTTTGCAATTGCGTTCTCCAGCGTTATCGCCGCACTCACAATGGGTTGGGCATCGGTTTGGATCGGCGTCACTGCGGGCGTGCTGCGCGTGATCATTGTGTTGAGCGCGGGCTTGTTCTTCCTCGCCGTCACCACCGTCTTCCGCCCGTCAGACCGTGTGAACTTCAGCCTCTTCAAATACGCGTCCATGTATATGACGTTTGCGATGATTCTGATCATCCCATAATACGACCATTGACCACGGACGATAGACCACTCATCGTCCGCGGTCTGTCGTCCATTGCCCAACCATGAAAATCTCCTCCCTCGACCGCACTCTGCTCCTCCTCACCGGCCTGCTCGCTGGCTATCAGATCGCCATCGGCATCGACCAGATGGATAGCGTCTCCATCACCGCCTACACCATCGCCTTTGGAGTAATTCTGGTGGCGGGACTCCTGCTCATCATTCTCGGCTTTGAAGTATTGGACTCGCCGGTTGTGGTCATCACCTCGACGATCATTCCACTCACCTTGTCGCTCGGCCTCGTCTGGCAGCACCTCGCCTCACTTCGGACCGTGTATCTGGTCTTCACCATTATCAGTTTCCTCGCTGTGATATTAACCCGCGCGATCCCTATACAAAACAAACTGCCAGTCATCACCATTGCCATCACACGGCATTGCAGGGATGACCATCTTCCTGCTCCCCATCATCCTCGCCTTTCAAGGGCAGATGAAGCCGCTCTTCGCCCTCGTGGGCGTAGGCGGCGCATTGATCGGCGTTCTTGGCTTATTGCTCTCCTTCCTGAAAACAGGCAAGCCGATATTATCGAGGGATACGATCATGAGATTGTTCCCGATCCTACTGCTGCTGACGACAGCGCTCTTTGTCGCAGGTTTCAAATACGGATAACACACCAGCCCTAAAGGTTTCAAAACCTTTAGGGTTTATTTTTTGAAAAGGAGTCTCACATGTCTACAAACAGCTTCTTCGCAAAATTCCTTCGTTTCATCGGCATCCTGCTGATGGGACTCACGGGCGGGTTCACCTTGCTTGGCGGCATCGGAACCACCTGTGCGGCACTCTTCCCAACCAAATACAGATCCATGACGGCGCTGGCCTCCTTCCAATGGTTGTACATTCTCTTTGTCATTGCAGGGATCGCCATCGGACTTGGGGAATTTGGGCAACCATTAAACTCGTGAAAGGCACAAGCGATTCCTATTTGATGAGTTTGCAAGCGTTGATCGCAGGCGTACTCATCGGCGGGATTCACATTTACATGTCGCAGATGCTGCGAGGAAAATCCATGCCTGTAGATGCGGTGGTGTACACCACGGTTCTCACACTGGCAGTCTTCCTCATCCTGCGCATTCCTTTCATCTGGCAGGGAGTGGATTTCGGCAAAGGCAATACAAAAAGCAATCTGCCTGCGGGCGGCGCTGCAACCATCATGCTGGGACTGATGACTCTCACCATCCAATACACGATGGGCTCCACCCACACCTGGGGCGGTGTCAATTATGCAGACGCGTTCAACACGTCCATGACGGTGATCGGGGTTGGGTTGTTGCTTGTGGGAGCGGGGCTATGCATCAGCGTGGCGAATGTTTGGGAAAGGGCTGGCAGACTGACGGTCCAAGGGCGAAGCGCCTGAGATCGGTTCGTGCATTTTGGGGAATACGATCATTAAAACAGAAATCCCCGCCAAATTGACGGGGATGTTTGTTTTATTATTCTGCCTGATCCGTAACGGATGTGCCTGCTTTTCGCATCTGGTCTTCCTGCACCATGCGAATGCCGTTACTGACCTGCCCACTTAACTTTGATATCTGATCCTGTAATTGCATGAGCGTATCAATCACATAATTATCAGCGTCCACACGTGTAGCTTCGGCCTCGCCGCGTGCCTGGCTGACGATCTGGTCGGCACGGCGCTGGGCTTCCTGCACGATCATATCCTTTTGGACGAGCTGGTCTGCCTTGTCGCGCGAGATCTGCAGGGTGCGGTTGGCTTCTTCCTGCGCCTGCGCCATCACACGATCCCGCTGGGCTACAACCTGCTGCGCCTTTTTCACTTCTTCGGGAATGGCAATTCGCATCTGGTCGATCAGTTCCAGCATTTTGTCTTCATCCACGATGACGTTGTGCGTGAAAGGCACGGCCTTCGCGTCGTTGAAGAGTTCTTCCAATCGGTCAATAAGTTGCAGAATGTCCATAGTTTTTGCTCCGTAGGTAAAGTGATTCTAGCACAATTTAATCCCGTAAAGCATTGGGCGGAGATTGCTCTCCCATGTTAATTACTTTTTCCTTGAGGGCTTTCTCCACAAAGGACGGGACCATGCTGGAGACATCGCCGCCCAGTGTGACGATCTCGCGCACTGTGGACGATGACAGGAATGTATGCTGCTCGGCGGTGATGAGCGCAATGGTCTCGACTGCATCTTTCGCAAGACGTTGATTCGCCAACGCCATGCGGAACTCAAACTCAAAATCGGAGAACACGCGCAAGCCACGCACGATCACCTGCGCATCGATCTGCTGTGCGAATTGGATCGTCAACCCACTGTACCCCGTCACTTTAACTTTGGGGTTGCCTTTGAATGCTTCGTTCACCAGAGAAATACGTTCTTCTGGCGCAAACATCAACGACTTCAACGGCTTGTCATACACAGCCATCACAACTTCATCGAACAACTTGGATGCACGATTGGCAATATCCATGTGGCCGTAGTGGATCGGGTCAAACGTGCCGGGGAATAAAGCTCTTACCATTTTTCAAAACCTTTAACCACGAAGGGCACAAAGGTCACTAAGGTTGGAAGCCTTAAAAACTTTGTGTACTTCGTGTCCTTTGTGTTTAAGATACATCCCCTTTGCCTGTCCAGAAGCGTTCAAAGGCTTCGGCAAGCAAGGCATGTTCAGGTTGACTTAATTCAGGGTCGCGCTCGAACAAGGCTTGCGCCTGTTCGCGGGCTTTTTCAATTAATTTCACATCGGTGATGCTCGCCATCTTCAAGGTAGTGGCATACCCCGCCTGACGCGTTCCCAAAAATTCTCCGGGGCCGCGCAATTTCAAGTCGAGGTCGGCGAGTTCAAAGCCGCTGTTGGTAGTAGCCATCGCTTGCAGGCGTTCATTCTCGGTGGCATCTTCGCGGGTGGGGATCAGCAAACAAGTGGACTGCACCGAGCCGCGTCCCACACGTCCACGCAATTGATGGAGCTGCGCGAGGCCAAATCTGTCCGCGCCTTCGATCAACATCACGGTCGAGTTCGGCACATCCACGCCTACTTCGATGACTGTGGTTGAAACCAAAATGTCAAATTCCTTATCGCGGAACTTCAACATCACTTCGTCTTTTTCGGCAGGCTTCATGCGTCCGTGCAGCAAGCCAAGTTTCAAATCAGGATACACCTGTTTCGAGAGCGTTTCAAAATCATCCACTGCGGCGCGCGCATCGATCTTTTCACTTTCATCGATCAGCGGATACACAATGAAAGCCTGATTGCCGTTCTTCACCTGCCCACGGATCAATGTATAAGCGCGTTCGCGTTCCTGCGGACGCAGCACGAACGTCGTGATCGGCTGCCGCCCTTCAGGCATCACATCGATCACAGAAATATCGAGGTCGCCAAACACCGTCAACGCCAGCGAGCGCGGGATCGGTGTCGCCGTCATCACCAGCAAATGCGGGTTCGTGCCTTTGCTGCGCAGTTCAGCGCGCTGTTCCACACCAAAGCGGTGCTGTTCATCAATCACTACAAATTGCAGATCTTTGAAGAGGACATCCGGTTCGATGACCGCGTGCGTGCCAATGACGATTTTGATCGAGCCGTCCTGCAAACCCTGACGGATCGCTTCTTTCTCACTTTCAGTTGTGTTGCCCACCAACAAGCGGATCTCACTCTGTGACATTGTGCCGCCATCCCCTGCCAGCAGGTTGATGAAGTTGCGATAATGCTGCTCCGCCAAAATGGAAGTCGGCGCCATGATCGCAGCCTGCGCTCCCCCACTGATAACAATGTTCGCACCCAACGCTGCAACGACTGTCTTACCCGAACCTACATCGCCTTGCACGAGTCTGTTCATGGGTTTGCCAGAGTCCAGGTCTTTGCGAATGTCATCGAGGGAGGTTAACTGGGCAGATGTCAGGGTGAAGGGCAATGTCCCTAGACGGGCAACCAGCCACTCGTCCGAGACAGGGAAGCGGCGACCATCCACCGATTTCCAATCCCGCTTCTGGCGCATCACTCCCATTTGCAGGTAGAAGATCTCGTCAAATCCAAGACGTTCACGCGCAAGTTTGAGGCGTGCCTGCGAATCAGGGAAGTGAACTTGAGTGAGCGCCTCGCCAAGTGAAACAAGCTGCGCGGCGCGGCGAATGGTTTCGGGAAGCGCATCCACAACGGCGGGCGCCCAATAGGTGATGACGCTGTTCATTTGTCCACGCAGCCACTTTTGAGTGATGCGCTCGGTCAGCGAATAGATGGGAACGATGCGATTGGTATGCAGGTTCTCAACTTCAACAGGCTCCCAATCTGGGCTGTTCATCACGAGGCGGCCAAGATATTGATCAATCTTGCCAGAGACAGAGATCGCATCTCCTTCTTTGAAACGGTTCGACAACCACGGCTGGTTGAAATAAGAAATACGCAATGAACCCGTGCCATCACCAATGATGACTTCAATGACGGAAGATTTACCACCGCGAATGGGACGGGTGTGTACGCTTTGCACAGTTCCAAGCACTGTGACCACATCGTTGTACATCAACGATTGAATGGGTTTGAGCTGGCTGTAATCTTCATAACGGCGCGGGAAGTAATACAGCATGTCGCCGAGGGTTTGCAGTCCCAGCTTTTCAAGTGACTCAGCATTGCGCGGGCCAACGCCTTGCAACACAGTCAACGCGGCACTCAATGCGGCAGGCGTTTGGCTATGCTTTGCACCCACCACTGCCTCGGAGCGTGGCGGCGGATTCTGGCGCGGTGCTTGCTGGCGCTGCTGTTGTTGCGGTTGGGATTGTTGCGGCTGCGGAGCAGGGCGTGGTTGCTGTGATTGCTGACCTTCAGGCTTTTCTTCCTGTACAGGCGGCGGGGTTTGCTGGCGCTGCTGCTGCTGTTGTGGACGCGGTTGTTGCTGTGTTTGTTGCGGCTGAGCCTGCTTTGGCTTTTGCCCAGCTTCGGGATAGGTATCGCCGATACGTTTCCATAATCCCTTGAGCGATTCGGCCCGCCCATCGGGGCTGATCTTTTCGTAGGAGCGTAAACGCGATACTACGGCCTGAATCACCTCTTCGGTGATGCCATCTGCGCGGGCTTCCCCTTCCCAATAATCCAGCATTTTGGCAAGTCCGCCAATGATGGCGGTATTTTGATATTTATTCTCATGTTCGAGGCGAAAAAATTTACGAAGTTTTTCCAGAGATGGTTGCATTATTCAATTTTATCATGGGGAGGGATGAGGAAATCCGTTTTATGGGAGGGAAAACATGGTTTTCTCAAGGTTGAAAAACCTTAACACTAATTACGCGAAAAAGCGAAAGTCGCGAATTTTTGATTAGATCTTTTATACAAGCATTTGTTTGGCGTGTTACAAACCCGCCAAACCTCATAATTCCAGAGAACGTCAGGCTGAAAGCCTGACCTACATGAGACTTTCACAAAGGTATAATTTGGTTATGACCAGTATCAAAGATGTTGCCAAGGCTGCAGGTGTATCCACTGCAACAGTCTCACGTGTGCTTGCGAACAATGCCCCCATCAAGGCGGAAACCCGCAAGCGTGTGCTCGAAGCCGTTGCCAAGCTAAATTACCGCCCCAACCTGATCGCCCGAAGTTTGCGCGCACAAAAAAGCACGAAGATCGGGCTGGTGGTTTCCGACATCAGAAACCCGTTCTTCACCGCCATTGGCCGCGCGGTGGAAGATGCCGCCTATGAGCAGGGCTATTCCGTGCTGATGTGCAACACAGATGAAAACCCCGAGAAGGAAGAACTCTACCTCAATCTTTTATACGATGAAAACGTGGCAGGCGTGATCTTCTCCCCCACCCAGCAATTCAGCGCCTCCTTCAATTCCTACGATACAAGGATGCCATTCGTCATCATCGACCGCGCCCTCGAAAGTAAAGGGACCGATATGGTTCTGCTGGATAACGTCTCTGCGGCGTATGAATTGACGAAGCACCTGCTCGATAATGGATACCGCAAATTGGCGGGTCTGTTCGGGGATGTAAGTACCACAGGCCAGGAACGCAGCCTCGGATTTCAAAAAGCGCTTGAGGATTTTCAACTCAAGCCCGTTGCCGCGCATTTTATCCCTCCCAGAATCCAACAAGGCTATGACGCAACAATTGCGTTATTGGACAGCACCAACCGCCCCGATGCGATCCTCACCAGCAACAGCTTGTTGATGGCGGGTGCGCTGCAAGCCTTGCGCGATAAAAAAATATCCGTTCCAAATGAAATGGGATTGGTCGGGTTCGATGAAACCACATGGGGTGAATTGGTTGACCCACCCATCACCGTTATGGCGCAGCCCACCGAAGAGATCGGGCGCACCGCTACGGAACTGCTGTTCCAGCGCATTCAGGAACCGTCCCGTTCGCCGAAGACTGTCATTCTAAACGGGACTTTGCTGGTAAAGGGCTCCAGCAAAAAGAAGTAATTATTTTCTAACTGCCGCGAAGCCGATGCCATTTGGCCCCAAGTGCGTGCCGATCACGGCAGTGACATTCACGAACAAAATATCACGGGGGATGGATTTTCGGACGCGGCTCATCAATTCATTCAGCAATTGTTTGGCGCGCGGCTCGGCGTTGGTATGTAAAATGGCGAGGCGTTCCATATCGCCAAATTCGAGCAGGAACTTCAACATGCGTTCATCCGCCTGCTTCGTAGTGCGAACCGCACCAAAGGGTTTCACTTCCCCATCTTTCAACTCGATCATCGGTTTGATGGATAGGATTCCCCCGAGTGCAGCCACCACGCCCGGGACTCGTCCGCTGCGCTTGAGATATTCCATCGTATCCAGCGCGGCGGAGACTTGCAATCTCTTTCTCGCGGAATCAATCGCATCCAATGCGGACCGTAAGCCTGCTTCTGTTTCTTCAGCAGCGGCCAACACTTGGAATCCGATTCCCAAAGAAAGGGAGCCGCTGTCTATGCAGGTGACTTTGTCGGGAAATTCTTTTGCTGCCTGGCGCGCCACATTGACGATGGTTGTCAATTGGCTGGCAGCGTGAATGGAGATGACATGGTCACAGCCGCTCGTGAGCAGAGTCTCATACGGCGTGGCAAAATCTCCAATGGAAGGGGCGGCAGTTGTCGGCGGAGTCTGAAGCGAGGGCAGACGATTATAAAATTCTTCGCGGGTGATGCTGATTCTGTTTGCGTACTCTTTTCCTTCCAAAACAAGAATGGTCGGTACAACGTGGATCTCGTGTTGTTCGATGAGGTAGGCAGGCAGGTCTGCGGTTGAGTCTGTGACGATTCCGATTTTCATAGGTGAAGTTTAACATAAAGATTATGTCATTGCGAGGAGCGTTCTTTCACTTCGCGACGACACTTGCGCCAGCAATGGGTGAGCACTCCAACAAAATGAAGAAGATTGCTTCGGGCAAAGAACAAGAGCGCCCTCGCAATGACGGGAGAGCGCATACTTTTCCCTTGACATACTGTATTCCACACAGTATAATGCGATAAAGGTTGAGATATGGCAAACACTGAATCGCTCGAAAATGTTGTACTGGAACTGAGGCGCGGGGTGATCACCCTGGCGGCACTCAGCCAATTGGGAACCGAACAATACGGCTACTCCCTGCTGAAACAACTCTCCGATCTTGGGCTGGAAGTGGATCAGGGGACGTTGTATCCGTTGCTGCGCAGGTTGGAAGCACAGGGGCTGTTGGAGTCGGTTTGGAAATTGGAAGAGGCGCGCCCGCGCCGCTATTACGTCATCAGCGCGGAGGGAAAGAAGATCCTCCCGAAGATGAAAAAGGAATGGGCTGGCATTGTGTCTGTGATGGATAAGATGCTGGCGTAAGGAAAGGAAAAATCATGAACCTCATAGATCGTTACGTTGCCGAAGTTGGAAAAAATCTGCCGCTTCTGAAAGGGCGCGAGGATATCGAAAAGGAATTGCGCTCCACGCTGGAAGATATGATCGAAGACCGCGCCTCCACCACGGGTCAGCTGCGCGATGAAGCGATGGAGATCGAACTGCTGAAGGAATATGGCTCGCCGCAACAAGTGGCGGCCACTTATAACCCTCACCCGTATTTGATCGGCCCACGATTATTTCCATTCTTTCTATTTGTGTTAAAAATCGTCATCACGGTAGTCGTTAGCGTGATGCTTGGGCTGGCAGGCATAAGCGCCGTTACCGACACCCCATTATGGGCATGGATTTTGTAAAGATCATCGGCGGTGGATTGGGCAATGCTCTTTCCGCAGCCATCGCAGCATTTGGCAATGTCGTTATCGTTTTCGCCATTCTCGAAAGAGTTCTGGCCTGACAAGGAAATCAGCGGCTTCAACGACGAAAAGGATTGGGACCCGGCCTCTCTCACAAGCGAGCCTGACCCCGACTCGGTAAAGCGAGGCGAGTTGATCGCGGAGATCATTTTCACCTTCCTTGGGCTTGCCTTGTTGAATTTGTATCCTGAGATTTTGGGCGCATTCATCTTCACAAAAGGCGAACCATTCTTCATCCCCATGTTCTCGGATGTGTTCTTCAAGTTCATGCCGTGGATCAACGCGATTTTTCTCGCTGAGATCGTGCTGGATATTTACCTGCTGCGCAATGCACTGTGGACCCCCATTTCCCGCGTGGCAAAGATCCTGATCGAAGCGGCCAGCATCGCATTGACCGTCATCATCCTGCGCACGCCAGGTATTGTCGGTTTCACAGCAGAATCTTTCAAGAACTTTCCCGAAAGTTCAGTCAACGGCGACCTCCTGATGAAAATCTTTGACCTCTCCTTCTCCATTGCTTTGATCGTTGTCATCATCGTGTCGGGCGTTGAGTTGGTAAAAGGGATTTACGGGTTGATCAAAATGAGCTTTAGAAGAAAATAATTTTGGGAACAAAAGAGAGGGGTGCCTTTCGGCAGCCGTCTCTTTTTATCTTTATTCAATCGAAATAATGAACTGATAATGCGGCTGTGCGCCTTCCTGTACTTCAATTTCAAGCGAGGAATATTTATTGCGGATCACATCTGCAATGCGGTTGGCTTCCACATGGGTCATGCCTTCACCGTAGAAGAGCGTGACGATCTCATGCTCGCCAGCTTCCGCTTTTTCGAGCAAGTCCATCACACCCTGCTCCACGGTTTCAGCGGAAACGACCAGCTTGCCATCCAACAACGCGATGACCTGACCGTCTTTTACAACCACGCCGTCAATTTCAACAGAGCGTGTGGCAACCGTGATCTCGCCCGTTTTCACGTTGCTGATCGCTTTGGTCATTCTGTCAGCAACAGAATCAACATCCCCGTCCGGGATGAGCGAGAGCATGGCGGCAAGTCCCTGTGGGACGGTACGGCTCGGAACAACACGCACCTGCTTCACCGTCACATCCTTGGCTTGATTGGCAGCCATGACGATGTTCTTGTTATTCGGAAGAATGATAATTTTATCTGTCGGAAGATTTTCAAATGAACTCAAAATATCCTGCGTGGATGGGTTCATCGTTTGCCCGCCAGCTACTACTGCGGCAACGCCCAGGCTTGCAAAAATACGGCTCAAGCCCGAACCGGGTGAAACCACTACCACGGCAATATGACCAGGTTCTACCGCTGCAAAATTGATCTGCGCAGATTTTTGAATATCATCCATTTGCGCGAGCAGGTTTTCGATGGCAACCTTCGTCACCGTGCCAATGCCCATGATGTAGTCAATTGGCGTGTAACGGTTTTCGGTCGGCACGTGGATGTGCATGCGGATACATCCCTTCGCCCTCCCCACCTGAATGGACGTACCCATCTCTTCGAGCTTTCCGTAAAATGCGGCAAGATCCAGTTCACCAGTCGGAACAAAATCTACAACGATCTCATAATCCTGCCCTCTTCCACTTCTTCCATCGCGTCCTGCAAATTCATGGAAGACATCGGCTGAACCTGCATGGTCGGCGTTTCAAGCGACTTCGCCTTGAATATGGCGCAGCCTCCCTTCGAGGATGAAGAACAGCCCCTTACCGCCTGAGTCCACTACGCCGGCTTGTTTTAAGACTGGAAGAAGTTCCGGTGTTCTTTTGACAGCTTCATCCGCCGCTCGAACTGCCACCTCAAAAATTTCATACGCATCTTTCGCGGACCCTAAAGCTGCTTCTGTTGCTATGGCAACTTCTTTAATGACGGTTAAGATCGTCCCCTCCACGGGGCGGACGACCCTTTATAAGCCGTATCGCGTGCCTCGCCAAACGCTTTGACGAGAGCCTCTTTATCCAACACGCTTTTCTCATGTACACCGCGCGAAAACCCGCGCAGGATCTGGCTGGTGATCACGCCGGAGTTGCCGCGTGCGCCCATCAAAGCACCTTTGGAAACTGCCGCTGCCATCTCACCGAGATTGTGCGTACCCAAATCCTTGATTTCATTCCAGGCGGCTTGCAGGGTCAAAGTCATGTTCGTGCCGGTATCACCATCAGGCACGGGAAATACATTCAAGGCATTTACAATATCCTTGTTGGTGCGGAGCCAAGTCACACCTGCATCGACCAGGCGTTTAAAGACAAGGCCGTCTATGGGTTTCTTGCGGAGTACTTCAACGCGAGCGGTATCAATAGCCATGAATTACAGGTCTCCTAATCCGTGTCACTGATGCGCAAGCCCGCTACATGCACATTGACCGAAGTTACGCGCAGCCCCAGCGCTTTCTCCACATGGAAGCGCACGGTGTTCGCTACGCTCTCCGCAACCGAGTTGATGCGTGTGCCGTACTCCACGATGACATTGATCTCGATATTGATCTCGTCACCTTTATAGTAAACGGATATGCCGCGGGATGGTTCACGCGTAATGGTGGATACGATCCCGTCCGCCAGATTTTTTGGCGCCAGCCCCACTACGCCGTATGACTTCAAAGTGGCAAAATATGCAATCGTTGCCACTGCCGTTGGCGAGATATGAATCCCGCCCAAAGTTGTTGTGTCTTCGCCCATGGTTTCCTCGATACTCTTTCTATTTTGCCTGCGGGGACTTTCCGCCCAGACATTCGTTTCAAGTTGGTTGCGTTGTATGGTAAAATGCCCTGCCTCTGAAAAGAGGCTATTGTCCCCGGAATCATTGTAAGGAAAGGATCTCATCAAATGGCTAAGTGCAATAACTGCGGCAAGGCAACCACTTTCGGTCACAACCGCTCTTTCTCTCTGCGTGCAACCAACCGCACGTTCAAACCGAACCTCCAGAAGGTCTCGGTGATGGAAAAGGGTCGTTTGGTCAAGAAGACGCTGTGCGCCAAGTGCATCAAGACACTCGGTAAATCAGCTTCATAAGGTTCGTTCTTCCATCTCGTATCAAAGGTCACGGCGCTTGCGCCGTGATTTTTGTTTTAATTTCATGCTACGTAGTTCAATCCCGAAGGGATGTAATGATTATAGAAATTGAATGCAAGAAACCCAACTCCGAAGGAGTGACATGGGTTTTACGAACAATGACACCCCAACGGGGTTGAAATTGTCACCTTCCAAAAACTAGAATCGTTCGACCTGTTTCGGCAGGCTCAACACACCGCCTACGGGGTCATAGTAAATTAGCAAGCCACGCTTGCAGCGTGACTACGAAGAAGACGCAATTTCTTTTAAAGCCCTCACCCCTTCGGCGGTTCCTTTGGGGTTCTTGAAGGCGGCGTTGCCAGTGACGAAGGCTGTTGCGCCTGCGTTCTTCATTAATGGGAGCGTTTGAGCATTGATGCCACCATCCACTTCGAGATGTGCAGTGGAGCGGAGTGCGTTCAACTTGTTGCGGATCTCTTCCACTTTGGAGATCATCTCTGGCATGAAGGTTTGACCTGAATAGCCGGGGTTGACGCTCATGACGAGAACCAAGTCTGCGAAAGGCAGAGCGGAGTCCAATGCAGAGGCGGGGGTGGACGGGTTGAGGGTGATGCCCGCTTTGCATCCGAGGGAGTGGATCTGCTTGATCACTTTCGGCAGGTCGGGGCAGGTTTCCACATGGACGGTGATATTGCCCGCGCCCGCTTTGGCAAACTCTTCGATATATTTTTCAGGATCGGAGATCATGAGATGTACATCCAGTGGAAGTTTGGAGGCGCGCTTGCAGGCTTGCACGAAGAGAGGGCCGATGGTGATGGTCGGGACGAAGTGGCCGTCCATGATGTCCATGTGGAGCCAGTCGGCGCCGGCGGATCCGCAGGCGTGGATCTCTTCGGTGAGACGGGTAAAGTCTGAGGCGATGATGGAGGGGCGAGGAGGAAGTTTTTCATAGTTTGTAGAAACCTGACAGGTCTCTTAAGACCTGTCAGGTTTATTGATTATCGAAGGGGGGGATTAAAGGTGAGATAGATCATCAGCCAGAACGGGATGAGTCCGCCAACGGCGAGGACAGCCATCAAACCGAGGCCAACGGAGACCCAGTCAATTTCTTCAAAGGCGTCCAATGCGTCAGTTGGAGTGGCAGGCTCGGGCACAGCTTGAGGCGTCTGCTGGGGCGGGTAATACTGCACGGAAGCAGGCTCTGCTGGGGCGGTTGCGTCTTCCCTTTACCAGATAGTCGCTCCGCAACTTCCGGTTTGAGAGTGATGACAGGTTGTGAAGGCGGTTCTTTTCCACAGGTTCTGGGAGCGGGTCTGGCTGGGTGCCGAATTTGAGGAGCACGCGGCCAAGTTGATCGGCGGTGCGGTAGCGGGCGGCGGGTTCCTTGGAGAGGACTTTGGTGATGATCTCTTCCAGCGCGACGGGGATATCGGGAATGTATTCGCGGATGGGAATGGGGCGGGCGGAGATGTGCAGGCGGGCGAGTTCATCGGCGGTGGATGCGGTGAAGGGTGGCGTGCCGCAAAGCAACTCGTACATGACCACGCCGAGGGAATAGACGTCGGAGGCGGGCGAGGGCGGCTCGCCTGCTGCCTGTTCGGGGCGAAGTAGAGCGGCGAACCCCAGACAACATCGGTGCGTTCACTGGTGGCGATGGAAGCGAGAGCGCGGGCGATGCCGAAGTCTGTGACTTTAAGACGGCCATCGTTGGAGACGAGCATGTTGTGCGGCTTGACATCGCAGTGGACGAGTCCGGCGCGGTGGGCGTAGCCGATGCCCGCGCAAGCCTGCACGAGCAGCGGGATGCCATTCTCTACGGAGAAACGTCCCTTGTCGCGGATAAGCTGTTTCAAATCTTTGCCGGGGATGTATTCCATGACGATGTAAAGCAGGTTGTCGGCAAAGCCAAAGTCATGCACAGTGACGATGTTGGGATGCGAAAGATTCGCGGCGGCGCGTGCTTCGAGCCTGAATTGGTTTTGGAATTCGGGGTTGGTGGAAAAATCCTTGCGCAGGACTTTAATGGCAACGTAGCGATCCAGCATGAGATCGCGGGAACGATACACGTCTGCCATGCCGCCGGAGCCGAGTTTTTCGAGGAGTTGATATCTATCGTTAAGGAGTGCGCCTTCGCTCATAGAGTGGGATTATATCGTAGTTGGGGAATGGGACTCAAGGAGTTCCATATAATTGGACTTGTACTCCATAAAAATCGCGAGAACGGAGTAATTTCATCTGCGCTGCAAGCGTTTGCGGAATGAGCCCGTCTGGATCTGTATAGTCGTTATGGCTGTACACCAGCCAGACTCTGTCATGCCCGTGCAATAATGAAATCAGTCCGGGTATATCTTCCTCAGTCATTTTTGGTTCCAGAATGCCGCTTTCGAACAGATCCAGCGGAATCCCGCTTTTCTGCACCTGGATATCATACAGATCTACCCAGTATTCGAAATAATATTCAAACGGGATTCGCACCATGTTGGAATTGAAAAGGATCAGATCATCCTTTTCAACGTATCGTGCAACATAACCAGCAGGGTTACTCCAATCCTCCTTTTGGAAGAACCGATAATAATCGCCATTAGAAAACAGGTAGTTTGTAGCCAGGAGACCCAGCACCAGCATCATAAAAAAGCGATGTCTAAATTGAGCGACACCAGCCGCCAGTAAGATGAACATAGGGATTGTTATCCAGATCAGGGTCCGATCGATAAAAATGGGTCGGCGGATACTCACGATCAGCTCACCCAGAACGGGGATGACAAACAGGGCAGCCAGAAATAAGAATATCGAAAGTTTTTTGCGGTAATACATCAATCCGAAGCACAGCACCGCGCACAGGATCCACGTCATCATTTGATAGATTGAGTTTGCGCGGATGCATTCAACAAGGCTCGAAGCGTCTTGATAATGGTATCCCAATCCGGTTTCCGGGAGCCAAAAACTCCTGATCGACTCGATTGACTTGCCGAATAAAGGCAACTATCCAGGGGCTCCATAATAGGAAGATGCCAAACTGAGCCTTCATCCAGTTCCCAAAAGAGGGAGCTTGAAGAGCGGGTAGTGCTTCCAATCTCTTACCATTTTGAAAAAGCATCAAACCGAGAACAAATACATTAGCAGCTAATGAAAAAAAGACAGCCGTATTGTGAGTGAGCAAGGTCAATGCGGAGAACAGAACAAATAAACCCAAGCCAGGTCAGTCCTCAATGGCCTGGATGGGACTCCAGCGATGTGTGACCAGCGCATAAATCGACACAGCTGCATTGAACGTCAGGAGAGTGTACATGCGCGCTTCCTGGGCGTAATAAATGTTGAAGGTTGAAAAGCAAAGGAAGACCGCTGCCGACAATCCCACCACCACGCCAGAGATGCGTTTGCCAATCAGGTATATGATTGGGATCGTGAGCGTGCCAAACAACGCAGAAAGCAGGCGGGCATCATAGGGCGTATCCCCATAGCGCCCAGCCAGTAATGAAGCAGAAGGTAATAAAGCGGCGGGTGTTGATCAATCTTGACGATCCATTGCAACATATCGGGGACACTTTTATTTGCCAGCCACACGCTGAACGTTTCATCCAGCCACATCCCTTTATCAGTGAGTAGAAAGACCTCGCAGAAACCACCCATCAATGTGACGGCGAGCGCCAGCCAGGGTGCAAATTTCTTCAATATCAGCTTCTTCATTCATCTTCGGTACGTATCCTCCACCAATTTTGTAGTCAACAAACTACATATAAAATTATACGCCTCGTGGACATTAGGTACAAACAATGAAATTGATCCTCAATAAAAAGACCGACTCCAGTCGGTCTTTTTGTTGCTTACGATGTTTCCACTCCCCTACCCCGCAGTGGATCTTGCAGATAGGTCGTCCCGTACTCATCATGCGGAGGGTGTCTTCAAGTTTGGAATGCTGGCGGCAGCGCCCCCATAATCCCGAGCGCAACAATACCACCCACTGGAACCAGCAGGAACAACTGCCACCACGGATCCTTGCCGCTATCGCGAAGCCGACGAGTCCCCGCTGCCAACAGGGGCAGCAATATGGCAACCAGAAATATATTGCTTACCGTCTCGTTGATGAGCAACAATGCCGAGGCAACCAATGTGACAAACAGGGTAAACCACCAGAACTCTGACCGTGACGCTCGCCCATTAAATTCCGCGTATTTGGTGAAACATTCACGGATCGATTCAAAGAATGTCATTGTGCCTGCTTCGGTAGGGACGTTTGAATTTTTCTTGCTTTTCATGATCAACTCCTCGCTGATTTTAGAGACAGCGTCTTTAAAGATACAGCCCAATTCCATATATTGAGCCTGTCTTTATTTTCAGCGACTTCCCCCCCCACCAACTGGGGATTGCCCTAGTTTAAGATCAATTCCACTCGGTGCTTACTTGAAGCTTGGTATAAATATTTTTTAAGTGGAATTCAACGGTACGGTCAGAAAAACCAAGTGATAATGCGATCAACTTATTGCTTTTACCTTCCAACAAATGTTGGACGACTTCCTGTTCACGCTTGCTCAGTTCATTAAATTGTGCCATTGAGATCTTCCTTTTTATTTTTGCGTAACCGTTTAATATACGAGTAAAATCGAGAATATAAGGCTTTTCTCTTTTCGAGATAACTTCCATGCATAAAATTATACGCTTGAAAAGCATCCAGAGGGTACAAAGACCGACGGGATGTCGGTCTTTTTGTGTATGATGATATTTCTACCCCGTAGTGGCGCGCGTGGGGACTTGCGTTCGCTCAGGCGGGTGCCGCCGACCATTTATACAGAATGATTCTGTATAAAAGACTATTGCTCTTTCAATTCCGGGCCCACTTGAGGGCATCCAACCGTTCTCCAAAGGAGAGATATTGGATAATCTTGCCATTGCGAAACATGGAAACCATCCGCAAAACGTCCGCCAACCCAGTCAGTCGAGTTCTTTAAGCGGACCCAAACATGGAGATAAACAACGACTTTGTCCACATGAGTCAAAAATTTCTCGGGCTCGCAGGCTCCTTCGGCCCATGTCCCGCGTCCTTTCGTAATGTGCGCTTGGACTTCCGCGATACCACGATAGGTACCGGCTGTCGGAAAGCCCTCGGCTCGATGCGGACAATCTGCGGGTCAAAAATCCTTTGTTATGGCTTGCATATCATTTTGATTAATTGCGGCGAAAAACTGTTTCAGTACTTCTATCTCAGGTTGTTCATAAATCTCCTTCTGAAGCTATGCAAGTTCCAGCTGGAAAAAGGCTAAGGCGTAGTGTCTCGACAAGGTTTCGACAGGCTCAAACCCCAACTCGACAACCAAAAACGCTTGAGATGTGCGCACGCACTCGGGCAGTCCCCAGCATCAGGTGTGTGTGTACGCTTTGTTAGGCGCTCACCAAACGCCAGTTATTTAGATCGATAAGAATAACCAAACTTACCTTTGATCAGATGTTATCCAAAGATCTGGATGATATATGATGAAACCTATGCCAATAGAAAATGATCGCAAACTGTGGGACGTTTTGTGCGCGGCATCATTCATCCACTCAAAGACTCAGGTTGGAGCAAAGTAATTGTTTTACTTTAGTAAATCACATATTTTATAAGCTTATTGAACAAATCTGTGGATTCTTATTTTAAAAGCCATTCTAGTGCGGGTAATTTTTCTTGAAAAATTGATATTTTAAATCCTTGATTAATACATACAGTCTCAAAAAAACTAAAATGCTTCACATGGTCTGGTTTAATGATCTCTGCTATTTTTATATACAAAACAACCCCATTATTCTGAATAACTTTGGGCGATCATAAATTTCTATTATTTTTCCAGAGACGCTTTCAATATTGCGATGATCAATTAATGCCCTGGTCATTCTATGTTGTTGCATTGTTCTTTTATTGTTTTCGCCATACTTAATGAGCTGTCGTTATCAGCGACTCCTTTAGTAACCACTTCTATATATTTTTCTTCATTATATATTTTAATTTCATATTCCATTTTTATGCCTTTACTGAATTTTTCATCTCTCTGACCAACTAATATATATATACAGCGTACTGTCTTGCTTTCGATATGGGTAATTTATATAAATGAGAGAAATATTTCTAAGGCACTGCAATTATAGCATTCCGTTTCACGATTCCTTCTGGTCTCGATACGGCGGAAGAGCGCCGCCTACTCGACCATCAATCCATGCAACAGGTATAATCCCTGCCATGCGAAAGGGACTTTTACTCTATAACCCAACTGCAGGACGTTATCCCGTGGGACGTTTTGTACATGGAATCATCAAACCATTGCGAGCCGCAGGCTGGAGTGTGGATATCGCAGAGACGTTAAGCGGCACGCACGCCACCCAAACCGCTCACCTCGCTGCTCAGGAAAAATATGACGCGGTCTTTGCCATCGGCGGCGACGGCACAGTTGGGCAAGTGGCGAGCGGGTTGATCAACACCGAAACCGCTCTAGCTGTTTTGCTTGCTGGCACCACCAACGTCTGGGCTATTGAGCAGGGACAGAAACCCTTTAGCTGGTTCCAATGGGAGGCGCTGCGCGAGAACGCTAAAATCCTTGCGAATGTGGAACTCAATATGTGGACGTGGGCATCTGCAATGACCGTCCATTTTTATTGTGGGCAGGCATCGGGTTGGATGCGAAACCATCCGCAAGATCGAGCCGCGTCCGCGTTTCTTCAAGCATCTTTCGGTGCCGCATTTTTTCGCAACCACGGTATGGGAAGCCACCTTCTGGCATGGGCTTGACCTGCGTGTGTATGCCGATGGTGAGCTTGTGGAAGGTCATTATCTCGCAGCCGTTGCTACCAACATCCGTCATTATGCGGGCGGTATGTCCGTCATCTCGCCGGATGCGTTGCTCGATGACGGTGAAATGGATATGTGGCTGCTGAGCGGTGACAGCCTCGCCGATACCTTCCGTCACTTTTACGAACTGGCCTCGGGCCGCCATCTCACTTCCGATATTGCGCGGCGGTTACGCTTCCGCACAGCACGAGTCGAATCGGATGCGAACTTTTCCATTCAGGTGGATGGCGACCCCGTCCTCGGCGGTCACACTGCCAATATCAGCATTGAGCATCGCGCACTCAAAGTGCTCATGCCCGAAAACGCTTTACAATTGTTGAAGACTCCGAAGAGATAATAAGACATCCTCGTCATTGCGAGGAGGGCTTCAGCCCGACGAAGCAATCTCCCGCAGAGTTGAGATTGCTCACCGCACTGCGTACGGCGCAAGTGTCGTCGCAAAGAGCAAAAACGCTCCTCGCAATGACGGAGAATATAAGGTAAATAATGGACCTACGACCTTACTTAAATCGATGGGTGATCTATGGAGCTTTGGGATTCGCTGCACTTCTGCTGCTGATCACACTCATCTTCATCGGCTGGACGAGTCCCCGCTTCTCTCCTGACGTTGGGTTTGCTCCTGCTGACCTGACCATGATCCCCGCCCCGACCCATACGCCAAACGTGACGGTTGCCCCGACCAACGATCCATCCATCACGCCGACGCCAGACCTGACCAACATCAACATCGAAGGCTATGTGCAGATCACCGGGACGGAAGGTGAAGGATTAAGAATCCGCTCAGCACCAGGCTTGAATGGCGAAACAGTTTTTCGGGGGGAAGAGGCGGAGGTATTCGTCGTGAAGGATGGTCCCCAATCCGCAGATGGATATACCTGGTGGTATCTCGTCGCCCCGTATGATACGACCCGCGCAGGCTGGGCCGCCGCAGATTTTCTGGCGGTCATCCCTTCGCCGTAAATAATATATAGACCCTAAAGGTTTTAAAAACCTTTAGGGTCTCCACATTAGGAGAACATATTAATGGCTGAAAAACCAACCGGCGTAACTGCCAACAAAAGCAAGCGTGAATTCACCATCACATGGGACAGCGGACATACCAGCGTTTACCCGTTCGGGCTGCTGCGCGCTGCATGTCCCTGCGCCCAATGCCGCGGCGGACATGAGAACATGAAATCCGAGCCGGATGCAGAAGTGTTCACGCGTGTGATGGAAGATAACCTCTCCACACGTATCTCGAATATTGTGGCAACGGGTTCCTATGCTCTGACCATCGTCTGGGAGGATGGTCACGATTATGGAATCTACAACTGGCATTATCTGCGGGCGTTGTGTCCGTGTGAGGAATGTAGGGCGGGGAAGTAGTGAAAAGAAAGTAAAAAGTAAAAGGTGAGAAGTGAGTGCGTAAAAAGAGAGACCGTTTTTTAGCGGTCTCTCTTTTTACTTATTACTGCTCTACGGCGTCGGTGTCTTTGCAGGAGTCACTGTTTTCGTTACTCCCTTTGCCGGAGTGGGCGTTGCACTTTTCTCGGCGCGGGGGTGGATGTCCACTGGGTGGCGGTTGCTGCAGGAACCAACTTGCTGAGATGTGCTTGCGCTTCCTACGCATTTCAGGGGTCATTACATCTTCATCCATCTCAAGCAATGCTTCCCGGGCTTTTATGGCATCTTTCGGCTCTTCGCGTTTTCCTGCACAAGGCCGCGCCAGTACAGCATGATGGCGGTCTCTTCATCCGTCTCTGCGAGGACTTGGCGCTTCCACTTGCAAGGAAGGCGCCGCCATATTTTTCAGCGGCAAAATATCCACGCAGCAGGGCAAGGTTGGCATTGTAGGAATCCTCATCCGCATCTTTACCAGCTTCGAGGTCATTTACCGCCTGTTCAATATCATCACCAAGCTCAAGATGAGCCAGACCGCGATATAGAAGATATTTACGCAGTCCCGTGCGGTTGATGGTGGTGGCTCTGTCCAACGCCTTCACCGCAGACTCTTACTCCCCTATTTCATAATAAGCCTGTCCAAGCGTGCAAGGGCAGCGGCATCTTCCGCCTCGTACACGAGATAGACTTCCAGAGTTTCAACCGAACGCTGGTATTGTCCATTTTCAAGGTACAGCCTGCCAAGCATTTCGTAGACCGGTAGAGATGTGATGTCCATTGGATGCTGCCGGCAGATCCGAGCGCTTGCATCTTTCGCCGAGCGCAAGGTGGCGTTGGCAACACGTTAAGGAATTTTATCCGGCGAGTTGGCGCTCAGGGCTGGCAGCGGTTGAGGTCAACGATGGCGGCTTCGGCTTTCTTGCGCAGGATCAAGTATTTTGCGCGTTCGAGATAGGCCTCGCCGTAGTCCGGATCAAGTTCAACGGCTTTGTCCAATACTTTCTGGGCGTTGTATCCGGGTCTCTCAACAGGCGCGCGCGCTTCACCTGTGTAGGGCGCGCGAAATTCGGGTCTATGTCTTCCCGCATCCTTGTACGAAGCGAGGGCGTTGGCTGTATCTCCCTTGAAGCGAACGCCTCGCCAATCAGATAATGAATATCCGCTGCATTGGCTGCTTAAACGAGGGGATCATCTGCATGCTGGCGATGTACCCGTCCCAGTCACCTTTTATAAGCATCCTCGGCAAGACGATATTGATCCTTTGCTTCAGGCACACGCGGGTGTTGACGTACACGGCAGTGGGAGTGTAGGTTTGAGGAACCAGCATCCACAACGGGGTGGGGCCGATGAATACCCGTGTAGGTTTAGCGGTTGCGCCAAATAGGTGGGTAGCTGTAAAGGTTGGGGAAGGTCCGGGGGTGTTCGTGGTTGTAGGAGCAACACGATTCTGATTGGGAAGGCGCAAATCCAAAGATCAAAACAGAGACCAACCCCGCGCCGATAACCATCATCCCGATCAGGCGAACGACGGGGGCTTTTTGGTACGACGTGAAATCCCTTTTCCTTTGGCTTTTCATTTGCGAGCAGAAGTTTATCTTCCACGCCCGCGGACGGTTCATGGGAAACGTTGAATGATCAAGTCTGAGCGCCAAAGCTCCCAGCAGATCAATCCCCCTGGCCGTACCATTTTCAGGGTTCAGTTTGAGCGCGGTTTGCAGGCAGTAAATGCGCTCCTTGGTGTTATCCACCGGAAGCTGAGCCAGATCCAATAGGTGGGGTTATTCTGATTCGTTTTTTAAACGGGTAAGCAAATCCTTGGCGCGCGGCTTGTCCTCACGGCGCAGAGCTTCCACTGCATCCTCGGAAAATCGTATCGTTGGGTTGCTCTTCTTTGTATTCTTGGCCATGATTTCGATTTTACCGCTTGTTACATGTTTTCATAAGCGTGGCAATAAATTGCCGATAGCCAAAATTCTGTCGGAAATATTTACGCGGCATCGTTTAATTCATTTCGTGAAATTCCTCGACCCGATATACATGGATTTGCAAATTTGTTTCCCGCCAATAATTAGCCTGCACGCCCATCTTCTGGCACAGGTGGGAGAAACTCCGCGGGGTCAGGCAGCTTCTCCCACACCTGCGGAAAGGATGTGCGCCGATGATTATCCCCTGAGGATGACTCCATCCACATGTGGATGCAACTTCTTGAGCAGTCTTCGCTCGAAGAATATTCCAGCGGTGAGGAGCGGTCAACCTCGAAACCTCAAGTTGGATCCTGCTCAATTCATTTTCCCTCACCGATGGAAAACGCGGTCATGCAAGCGCGGCGGCAATGGCATGTTCACGCACATCCTCTGCCAGCGGCCCAGTGTGCTTCCAACGCGCCAATGCAGCCGCGAAGATCATCATCAATAGTCAGTGTTACAAATGAAGCGCCGTCCGCGTGCAACAACGGTGTGAGTGAGTTTATATCCAGTGGTGGCAACGATTGCCCTCTGACTGCATATTCCATTGCTTCGCGCGCGAGGCGCAACAATGTTTGTTTCTCACCATCCGTCAATTGATCTGTCATATCACTCTCCCGTAGACCTGACAGGTTTCAATGCGGTTCAACTTAATTGAGATACCACAAATCACAATCTACACAGTTAATGTGTAGCTCTATGGAAACCTGCCAGGTCTTGAAGCTACAACAATTGAGACAACTGCCAATACTTGCGCTCGTGGTACAGCAGCGGCTGCCCTTGTTCAAAGCTAGCGCCGCCAGAACTTCTGCAATGAACAACATATTCATGCCGGCATCACAGGTTTCGCACCACGCGGCAGTCCAGCCATGCCAGTCCGCCCACGATTACGGGCGGGCCCGTCACAAGGGTCTCCACCGGATATCCGCAAAGCGGTCTTCAACTTCAGGGAAACGTCCTCCAAAACATCCAGACACCCTGCCTGAGCGGTGGAAAGTATGGTCAACCCAAATGCCCGTGAACGGGTCACCAGTTCGTGCGTTCGAGAGCCGGTCTTTAACGAAGTTGTGATCATGGCGGGATCGCCGAAATGGAAGTGACTGAGTTCACCGTCATGCCATGCTGTTGGCTTTCGTGGGCGGCGGTGACAACCGTCACACCGGCAGACCAGGTAAGCGCATGGCGGCGCGCAAATTTTCAGCTTCAAGGGGCATACTTGTTGATTTTTCCATGGGAACTCATCATAATTGTGGGAGGTACAGAAGCGTCAAGCAATAAATTCAAATGCCTGTTTAAACCAACCATCACTTCAAAGCGGTAGAAAGCAAATCCTTACCTTAAAACCGTTTCCATATACGCGTGGTAAACTCGCGTTCATGTCCAAGAAAACAAGAAGAAACATCCTCTAGCTGTTGCAGGTGTCATTCTGCTGACGGTTTCGGTATATCAAATCTCTTATGTTAAATCACGCTTGTCGTGGCGCATCGAAGTATTTCAGATCTATGCAAAATTCGGTCAACCCCGGGGCCAGTGCCCACAGCGTTGCCTGTTACCCCATCCCTGCCACGCCAACTCTGGCACAAACCAATACCCCTGCCGCTGTGAACTCACTCCATCCATAACGCCAACGGCCCATTTCCCGCCGCTGCCAGCACAAGCCTTCATGACCTCCCGGCATACGAGAAGCAAAACCCCAATAACTGCGGTCCCGCTGCGCTTTCCATGGCGCTGCACATGTATGGATGGAGGGCAACCAAAGCGATATTTCCGACCTGATCAAACCCATCACAGGAGACCGCAACGTCAACCCTGAGGAGCTGCGTTGCTACGTCCGTACACAGGTGGGCTGGCTCAACCCGAATACCGCGTTGGCGGAACCATTGAAACACTCGGGCGGCTGCTCGCTGCACCTTACCCCGTCATCATTGAAAGCGTCACATCCTCAAACTTCGCGGATGCACTGCATCCACAGATGATCTTTGGGCGGCGCATTATCTTCTGCTCACCGGCTACGACGATGCAACTCAAGAATTCACAATTCAAGATACCTATCACGGCCCGGACCAGCAAATCTCCTATGCCCAGCTGGAAGAGGGAATGGAACCATTCAACAAACGTATACATCAAATTATACTTCCCGCAATTTGAAGAAGAGATGAAACCCTCCGTGGCGGCTCAGACTGGGATCCGGACCTGAGATCGGCAAAATGCATTGACCTCATCCCAAACCGCTACTGCCAGCTCCTCTGCGGACGGGATTCTCCCGTTCAATTACGGCAGCAATCTCGTCTTTTTGAGGCCACTGCGCTACGAAGAAGCCGCTCTCGCCTACGACAAAGCCCGTGAACTGGGACTTCCCTGCGTATGTTTCCGCTATCAATTCGGTCCATTCCTTGCGTACTTCCACCTAGGCACCGAGGACCTGCTCGTATTAACCGACTATGCACGCAGCGTCACTGAGATGTCTGAAGAGAGAGTGGCTGTGGTACGGCTACGGCCTGTACCGTCAGGGTGACAATGCGGGTGCGCTAAAGCATGGAACGTGGCGGATAGTATCGATCCCAACTTTTTGAGGACCAGGCGCGAAACGCCATCAGCCTCGTTCAATAATTGACCCACAATGAAAAAAAAACCCTTCTTCCATTCATCCTGCTTGTCGTCACAGCTTGTCAATCCCGCCAACCGTTACGCCGACAATCCCTGAGACTCCTGCCCACAGGAACCGCAACGACAGCTTCAACAGAGGTTATCCCGCCTATGCCAACGCAAGCAGCAACCGCCGCCTCTACGTCTGAAAATATAAAAATCTCCCCGGATGATGGCATGACCCAGCTATTCGTTCCTTCGGGCGTCTTGTTCATGGGCGGCATGGATGTCCACCGTGAAAGCGATGAAGTCCCCGTCATGAAGTGAAACTCAACGCGTTCTGGGATCGATCAAGTGGAAGTGACCAATGGAATGGCGACCTGTGCGTGCAAGCAGGTTCAGCAGAACGCCTGTGAAGATCAATTCTGATAACCGCCCTGAATATTTCCGGAATCCCCGGAATTTCAGGATTACCGTTGTAAACGTAACCGGGTATGACGCCATGCCTACTGTCTATGGGCTGAAAGACGCCTCCCCACTGAAGCAGAATGGGAATATGCGGCACGCGGAAGTGACAAGAGAAATTTTCCATGGGGTGACGAGCCGCCGGATCAACTCACAACTCCAATTCGATCAATATCGTGGGTACATCACGCGTGGGGTCGTATCCCCTGAAGGCATGAGTCCCTTTGGCGCGTTGGATAGGCCGGCAATGTTTGGGAATGGGTGGCCTATCAAGTATCGTCCGGATTATTACGCAAAATCCCCGGCGGAGAATCAACAGGGCCTGCGGATGAAGATGTCTTTACGAACTTGCGCGTGATGCGCGGCGGATCATTCCAAGAGGATTGGACGATCCTACGCCTATCCAACCGCGCGTTTCTGGCGGGGCCGAACCCGTCCGCACAGATGACGGATGAAGCCTATTATGGCGATAGTTCTGCGAAGATCGGCTTCCGGTGCGCTGCGAATCCGTGATGAGAGCAGTCCACTTTAACGGGGTTGGTAATAAGTAGCCCGACATAAAAACCGTCGGGCGGGGATTGGAGGAGGAAAATTTTTTCGAAACAGAATCAGGTTCGAGATTAAGAAAGAGGCGGGGTTAATCTTCCACGAAGCTGTATCCACCGGGCCAGTTTTGATGAGGGGTTTGCGTTGCCGCCTTCCTCTTCCAATTTTTTTCTCAGACGGTAGACCACATTTTGAGCAGGATCACATCCCCTTCTGCGCCCCTACGGTTTGGAATGATCTCCTCTGCAGGAAAGACGATAGCCGGGCCGGCTCGACAAAAGATGCAGCACGCGAAACTCAAGATTGGTGAGTTTTATTTCCTGTTTGTTTGCAGCCATGGCAGAGCGATGAGAAGGGTCGAGGCGTAATTGACCGGTTTGGCGCGGGGTCATTGGCTCTGCCCAGCTGCGGCGCGACCAGGCGATGATCTTGGCAAGGAAAATAGCCGGGCTGATCGGTTTGACCACACATTCATCCACACCATTCTGGTAGGCTTCCAAAATCTCGGTTTCGTTGTTGTATGGAAGGAAAAGCAGAGATCGGACTGGCTCTTGGAACGGAACTTGCGGCACAACTCCATGCGCTGGGTATGCGGCGCGTTGAGGTCAATGACAATGAGGTCGGGAATTTCCTCCACAGAACGTTCCATGGCTCGCTGAACCGAAGTTTCTAGAATCGCTACCAGACCTTTCTCGCGGATGATGTAGCCCCAGATGGGGGCAGTGGCATCTTGTGCGACGTTGAAGACACGCGGAGGCCAGTGATACGGAGTTTATTTTTATGGTCATAAAATTTATCCAAATTTATTACTTGACTGAAAAAGCCATAAAACATA
>JADKDM010000005.1 GCA_016714565.1 Candidatus Villigracilis propinquus | reverse complement strand
ATGAAGTAAAAGTTGCTGCCTTTTCCGGGCGTGCTTTCCACACCAACGCTGCCATTGTGTATTTCGGCCAATTGACGGACAAGCGCCAGCCCCAGCCCCGTGCCCTCAAATTTTCTGGAGAGAGAGCTATCCACCTGGACAAATGGCTTGAATAAATTTTCAAGCTGCTCGCCGGAGATGCCAATACCGGTATCCCAAACTGTAAACCGAATGGCGTGGTCATTTTCAGGCAGGATTTCCAACCCAACACTTCCGAATTGAGGTGTGAACTTGACTGCATTGCTCAGCAAATTAACGATCATTTGCTTGAGACGGCGTTTATCAGCCTTAATGGCTTGGATCTGATCGGTGATGGAGTTGGAAATCTGCAATTCTTTTTGCGCGCAGCTTCATTCACCATGAGCAGGGATGCTTCGCATACGGCCTTCAAGTCGACAGTTTCATACGTGTATTTCCAGCATACCTGCCTCGATCTTGGAAAGGTCAAGAATGTCGTTTATCAATTCAAGCAGGTGCTCCCGCTCTCGTGGATCACACGCAGAATGTTTTCCTGACGCGGCGCAAGTTCGCCGTAGGTGCCAATTTCAGAGACTCGCTCAAGCCAATGATGGCATTGAGCGGTGTGCGTAATTCGTGGCTCATATTGGCAAGGAACTCATCCTTTAATTTGGCAGCTTTCTCCAGCTCAATGTTGGCAGCCTGTAGTTTCAACTCAGCCTGTTTGCGTTCGGTGATATCAAAGAAGGTGGAACGGCTCATGACAAACTCACCCTGTTCGTTATATATGGCCGTGCCATTGAGCAGAACAGGGATGATGCTGCCATCCTTACGCACCACCTCGAATTCAAGGTCTTGATCCATCCCGCTTCCTTGAAGTGGGGATAGTTCTCAAAAAATTTTTCCTGCTTTCCGCGGTAATTACAGGTCAGTAAAGATTTTGAACTCCGATGACCTCTTCGCGGGTATACCCCAGCCAGTCCAATTCTGTTTGGTTCATACGAACGATCAGGCCATTCACATCCAGGGAGTGTTATCCTGCCGGCGCATTTTCGTACAAGTCCTGAACTTCGGCGGTGCGTTCATTTACATGTTGTTCCAGGTTCTGGTTCAGTTCAACCAAATCCAGTTCCGCTTTTTTTCGTTCTGAAATATCGGCGAGGATGGCGACCACCCGGATCACCTTCCCCTGTTCATCAAAGATAGGGAAGCCATGATCCCATATCCAACGGATGGAGCCATCCGGGCGGGAGATACGGTATTGCATTTCCGTTTTTCGCCGCGTGACTGGCGGCCTGTCACCTCCCGAACGTAGGAGCGGTCTTCAGGAAGGATGCTTTCAAAGAACAGGTCGGGTTTCTCCACAAAGGATTGAATGGAACGCATCCATATCTTTTCAAACGCGGGGCTGATATACACCTCTTTCTTTTCAACCGGGTCGAAGATCCAAAATACCTCTTCGATGTTTTCCGCGATCTGCCGGAAGCGCTGTTCAATTTCGCGCAGTTCCTCCTCCATCTCCAACCGGCGGGTAATGTCTATGGTGGTGGAAAGCACACAAGTTTCATGGTTCAGTTCAATGACCTCCATGGAACCAAGTACAACCCGCATTTCACCAGATTTGCTTCTCAAGACCATTTCCCGATCGCGGATGGCCCCCTCCTCGCGCATCAAGTTTACATAATCCTGCCGCTGGGCCGGGGTTGTAATATTCAACCCGAGGGATGTTTCACCGATCAACTCATCCCGGGTGAAACCGACGAGTTCGGAAAATGCCGGGTTGACATCAATATACACTCCATCTGAACCACGGGTAATGGCAAGCCCCACGGGGCCTGAATAAAAAGCCTTTTGAAAGCGTTCCTCCGCCTCCATCAATTCCTTCACGGCCTGTTCACGCTGTTTTTCCACCTGCATGTTATCCAATGCGAAGGAAATGTCCATGCCCATTTCCTCGAGAAGTTTTTGTTCCTCCATCACCATAAAAAAATCAGCATCCGCGGCATACAGATTCAATAAACCGATCACTCGCGAATTCTGGCGGATGGGTACAACTGCCGCAGAGCGATAATGGTCATGCATGGCAATTTCACGCCAGTGCGTCATGTGTGGTCAACTTGAATATCGTTACAGATCTCCACCCTGCCGGAGCGCAATGCCAGCCCGATCAACTCATCGCGAAAGGTGAGTTTGCCCGGATCCACCCTCTCAAAGGGGAATTTATTTCCCCCAGCCCCATGTTCTGCCGTCGGAATAAGGATGCCGGTTTCTTCATCCAATAGACCGACCCACGCGAGGCGGAACTCTCCAAACTCCACGGCCACCTGGCAAATGGAGTCGAACAATTCCTGCTGGTCATTGCAGCGCACGATCGTCTGATTGATCTGACTCAACGCGGCGTACAGCCGCGCAAAATAATGGATCTGCAGGTCGGCATTTTTAGATGCTGTGATATCACGGCTCGTTCCTACGCCTAAAACTGGCCGGCGTTTTTCCCCAACTCCTTCAAAGCTGACGTGGGCCTCCACCTCCAACCAGTGGACACTTCCATCCCCATGAATGATGCGGAATTCAGATGAATAATAGCCGCCGAACGCCGGATCTGTGGCTTTGACGATTCCCTCTTCCAACAGCAATAAGTCATCCGAATGCACACGTGCGAGTACCTCTGTAAAAGGTATTTCGTATACGCCTTTATTAAACCCGTGATGCACTCGAGTACGTTCATCAAAATGAAAAAGCCCCGTCGCATGGTCATGCTGCCATGCGCCTATTTCCGCCGCATCGTACGCCATGCGCAGCCATTTTTCACCTGCGATTGATCGGTCTGTATGATTTTTGATTAGAAAGTATAAGAGCATCCCCGTAATCAGCACATACCCCCAGCCTTTATAGGTACTGATCTGATGAAATAATGCCTGATCGGAAACAAGCAAATCCACTAATTGGTCTGAGAACAATATCCACAGAAAACCGATTAGCAAATAGAGCCCAACAATTCGCATTGCCCCAAAATTGGGGTTTGGCATCTTATCTCTCATGGTAGTCCTTGCCACTATTACGGGTACAAAACGCACAGATCCGGTAAACATCAATTATGAAACCAACAAAGAGTAAATTTAGTATAGCACCCCTCTCCCCTGCAAAAAATATGATTTTCATCCCAGACCGCAGTATACTCAGATAACTTATGTCAACTTACATCACCACCAAATGGGACGTTATCATCGCGGGCGGAGGGCCTGCGGGCTTCTTTGCCGCCATCCGTTGCGCCGAGCTCAACCCGAACCTGCGCATATTAATTCTTGAGAAATCCAGCCAGACTCTTGGCAAGGTACTCATCTCCGGCGGCGGGCGCTGCAACGTGACCCACGCCTGCTTCGACCCCGCGCAGCTCATCACTTACTATCCACGCGGCGGCATGGCACTGCGCGGCGCATTCACCCGCTTTCAACCGCTGGACACGATCAAATGGTTTGAAACACACGGCGTGAAATTAAAAGCCGAAGCCGACAACCGCATGTTCCCCATCACCGACTCCTCGAAGACCATTGCAGACATTCTGAACTTCGAAGCGAAAAATGCCGGGGTGAAGGTTCACATTGGCGCAACCCTGCAAAAGGTGGAAAAAAGTCCAAGGGGTGGATTCAGGCTTGAGGTTAGGAAGGGAGGCGAAGTCCTTCCTATCCAAACAAAAAAATTATTGATCGCCACAGGCAGCGATCCGAAAACGCGCGAGATCGTCAAATCGCTTGGGCATAGCATTGAAGAGCCCGTGCCTTCTCTATTTACATTCAACGTGAAAGACAAACGCATCGACGGGCTGGCGGGCGTGGCGGTTGAAAACGTAACCCTCAAAATGGATTCGATCACGCAAAGCGGCCCGATGCTCATCACCCACTGGGGATTGAGCGGCCCCGCCGTGCTGAGAACCTCCGCATGGGGCGCGCGCATTTTGTTCGACAAAAATTACCGCTCCACCTTAACTGTCAACTGGCTCGGTGACTATAAGCTGGATGCCACGCTGGAAATTTTACAGCGCAACAAGAACTGGCCCGAAAGCGCGCGCAAAAAAATCGCGACGCAGCCCGCCTTCTCACAAATTCCCATTCGGCTGTGGAAGCAGTTAACTCAATTCATCGGCGATAAAAACTGGGGCGATATTTCAAAAGTTGAGCTGCGAAAACTGGCCGAGGAATTAACCGCAGGGCAATTTGAAATTTTAGGCAAGGGACAATTCAAGGAAGAGTTCGTCACTTGTGGCGGTATAAATTTGGACGAGGTGGATTTCAAAACCATGCAAAGCCGCATTGTGGAAGATCTCTTCTTCGCTGGCGAAGTGCTGGATATTGACGGCATCACCGGCGGGTTCAATTTCCAGTCATCATGGACAACGGGCTGGCTGGCGGGAAGCGGCTTGTCAAACGGATAAACCAAAATAAAAAGAGGCGGCGCTTTGAAAGCGCCGCCTCTTTTTAAAACCTTACTTCAAATATGTATCCAGAAAACCGATCACCAAATTCAAATTCTCTTCGGTCTCAAACTGAGCCGCCATGTCCGCACCTTCGAGCGAGACAGACCTTGTCCCGCCGATGACTCCAGGGCTCTGCCAGTCTTGTTTTGAATGGGCGGGATGTTGCAATCGGCTGTACCGTTTTGAATGAAGAAGGGCGCATCATCAGCGGTGATGTAATTCATCGGGTTGGTGGTGCGAGTCGCACGGTATCGCGCCAACCAGTTTTGACTCTGGCGAGTTGGCAGCATTGTGGCTTTGCTCGCAGCTTGTGCCTGCAAATTGCTCATCCATCTTCAAGAAATCGATCGGGCCGAACCAATCCACCACGGCCTGCACACAACTGGATTGATCTGCATTGCCAAGGTCACCTTCCAATTCCGCTACGCCGCAGGTGGTGCCAAGCAGACCAAATTCCCGCCCGCAGCGCCCCCGAACTTGATTGTATTTTCCGCACGCCAGCGGACGACCCCATGCCCTCGCCGTAACCGATAGTTGATACTCGCCACAGCATACCCGCCGCGAGGAGTTGATCCACACCCGTCACCGGCCCCATCGGCTTTATCCCGAACATAAATCCGCCGCCGTGAACCATGATGACCACCGGGAACGGGCCAGTGCCTTCGGGAACGTACAAGTCCAATTTTTGCGCGTCAGATTCAGTGGCATACGCAAGGTCGGTATAGCTTGGTTCAACTGAAGCGAAAGTGCTGGAACCACCGGGCATCACAGACTGTGCTCCGCAGCCGGAAGCACCCAACACAAGGACAAGCGCCAATAACGCCAGCGCGATTTGAGAAACAGGTCTTGCAAAATTTGATTTCATGATCTTCTCCATATACAAAATGATTGATCGAACTTCCCCCAGTATCGCAAAACATTGTCAACAAAATCTGAAGATGACCTGTTTGTATTCTTGAGATTTCCTTGAGAATGATGTGCTATCATGCCAACAAGATAAACATTAAGAGGCCCTTACCGATTTCACCACAAAATTACTTCTATAAGAAAAAGAGGTTTTTATGCCCCAAAGAATTCTGGTAGTGGATGATGACCGTTCCATCGTAAAAGTGCTTTGTTCTTATTTGGAACAATCTGGTTATCAAACCCTCAGCGCCTATGACGGCGAAATGGCTCTTCATCAATTACGCCGCGAACGCCCCGACCTTGTCATCCTCGATCTGATGATGCCCAACCGGACGGCTGGGAAGTGACCCAGATCGTACGCGGGGATAAAACACTGGCCGCCACCCCCATCATCATGCTGACCGCCCGCGTGGAAGATACAGACAAGATCGTGGGTCTGGAACTCGGCGCGGACGATTACATCACCAAGCCGTTCAATTCGCAGGTGGTCACAGGGTCAAAGCCCCGCCGCCCGGTGGTCAGTCCCCCAACGCCCCCGCACTTGGATCTCGACCAACGCACCCTGACGATCGATTCTGAAATGGTGGAACTGACCCGCACCGAATTCAATCTGCTGGAAGCGTTTTTATCCAACCCGGGCTATACCCTCACGCGTGATGAGCTATTGAAAACATGGGCTACGCATACGAAGGCGGGACGCCCCTGATACCCACATCCGCAACCTGCGCCATGGACCCCATAACCCAACCTACATCCAAACCGTGTACGGGGTCGGCTATCGTTTGACAGGAGACAAGCAATGAAACGATTGTGGGTACGCCTCAGCCTGATGATCAGCGGGGTCTTGTTCTTCATGTTCTTCATGCAGTTCCTGACGATCTCTCTCGAACAAAATGGGATGCGACCCGACCTCGATGGCCCGCCCGATGCTCCCCCCTTGCAGAAACATTTAACAGCATGGCGTCTGACTTGCAACGCGCCGAGGAGTTACGCATCAACTTAATGGCCGATGTCTCACACGAATTGCGCACGCCGCTCACCGTGATGGAAAGCAGTCTGCGTGCTGCGCTCGATCATGTGTATACGCTCGACGAATCCGAAGTGGCAAATCTGTACGGGCAAACCCGTCACCTGATCCGTCTGGTCAGCGACTTGCGCGAACTCTCGCTGGCCGAGTCAGGTCATTTGCCGTTGGAGAAAATTCCCACAGACATTCAACAGATCATCACCGATTCTTTGCAGGCGCTCGAACCACTGTCAGGGAGAAAATGGTCAAATGGGAAATGAAGCAGGCGGGGTCGGAAGTGAGCGTGGATCCATTTCGCATCCGCCAGGTAATTTTCAATCTGCTGTCCAACGCATTAAGGCATACTCCCGAAGGCGGGAAAATTTCCATCAAAACTTTGAGCGATGGAAAAGAGATCACCGTGTTGATCGAAGACACAGGCGACGGTCTTTCGCCCGATGAAGCTGCTTCTGTTTTCAATCGCTTTTACCGCGCTGACAAATCGCGCTCGCGCGAAACGGGCGGCACGGGGTTGGGCTTGTCCATCGTCAAAGCCATCATCGAAGCGCATGGCGGACGTGTGAAAGCGCAAAGTGATGGGAAGGGACTGGGCAGCACGTTTTCATTTTCGATCCCTTGTTAGTTTTTTCATTGACCATCTGCCCATCATCCCGTAAAATCCCTCAACAAAATTATATATAATTTACGAGGTTACACGCAATGGCAAAATACCGCATCATGTACTGGAAGCACATCCCCCAATCTTTCACCGTTGAGGGCAATGGCCGCACAGTGAAAAAACAACTCTCTCAAAAAATTCAAGACAAAATTGACGCATACGCGATGGCAGTCGGGGCTACATCCACAAGCGATTACGCGAAGGAATACAAACGCGGTGAATGGACCGAACGTGACGGCTCTCCCGAAGAAGTAGCAGACGCGCTTCTTTCCGAGCTGGAAGCTGAGTTTGCAAAAATAGAGATTCCCCGCCGAGACAGCGTTTCTCAATAACGACCATGGACGATAGACCGCAGACCGTGGTCAATCGTCCGTCGTCAATCGTCAACCCTATGACCCAAAAACACAACATCATCCTACAACCCTCCGGCAGCCGTGGACAAGTGGAAGAAGGCATGTCCGTCCGTTCTGCTGCGCGCGAGCTTGGCGTGGAGATCGAATCGATTTGTGCCGAGAACGCCACCTGCGGCAAGTGCATGGTCTTAATTGAAGAAGGCCGCTTCGAGAAGTACAACATCGACTCGAGACGAGAGAACGTCTCCCCCGTTTCCACGGAAGAGGCAGCCTACTTTGCGCGCCGACCCAAGCTGTTGAAAGACAAAGGCTGGGAAGTGGGACAGGTGCGCCTTTCCTGTCAGTGCAAAATTCGCGGCGATGTGCTCATCAACGTCCCCGAAGAAAGCCGCGGCAACAAACAGATCGTCCGCAAGAGCGCCACGGAGCGCGCAATCGAAGTCAAGCCTTCGGTGCGAAAATATCTGGTGACGATGAGCCCGCCCACGCTGGAACGTCCCATTGCAGATTGGGAACGCCTCGCCAAAGGACTTGAAACTTCGATGGCTTTGGTGCGCGGGACTGAGGAAAAACTTCCACGCTGGTATGAGTTGAACATCGATTATCAATGCCTGCGTTCGCTTTCGGCTACGTTGCGCGAAGCAAAATGGAATGTGACTGTTACCGTCTGGCAGGATAAAGAAGTGATCGAAGTTCAGGCTGGCTACGTGGAAGACAGCTACGGCGCGGCTGTGGATATTGGCTCCACAACCGTTGCGCTGTATCTTTGCAATCTGCGCACGGGCGAAATGCTGGCCGCTGAATCTGAAATGAATCCGCAAATTGTGTACGGCGAAGATGTCATGTCCCGTATTCAGTATGCGATCGAAAATAAAGACGGTCTGGAGAAATTGCACAAGGCGATCATCTCCACGCTGAATAAGTTACTCAAACAAGCCGCAAAAGAAGCGAAGATAAAAGCCGAAGAAATCCTTGAAATGGTGTTGGTTGGAAATTCCACCATGCACCATGTCTTGTTGAACCTGCATCCGAAAGATCTGGGGCTTGCGCCGTTCGTGCCTGCCATTCATAGATCAATGGATATCAAAGCGCGAGAACTCGGCTTGCACATCAATCCATCTGGCAATATCCACGTGCTTCCCACCATCGCATCCTTCGTCGGTGCGGATACCAGCGCGATGATCGTCGCAGAAGAGCCACACAAGCAGGATGAGAACTGGCTGCTGATCGATGTAGGCACGAATGCAGAATTAATTCTCGGAAATCGCAAGCGTCTCGTTTGCACATCCACACCCACGGGGCCAGCGCTCGAAGGCGCTCATGTGGAATATGGAATGCGTGCCGCTCCCGGCGCAATGGAACGCATCCAAATTGATGAGACTACGCTGGAGCCAAAATACAAAGTCATCGGTGTGACGGGTTGGAATACCGACCATGCCGAGTTCAAAGGTCAGGTCAAAGGGATTTGCGGTTCCGCCATCATCGACGGAGTGGCAGAATTATTCCGGGCGGGGATCGTGGATTCTCGGGGCAAGTTCAAGAAAGACTTAAATTCGAAGCGCATTCGTCAGGGTGAAAGCGGCTGGGAGTATGTCATTGCCTGGGCTGAGGAAACATCCATCGGACGGGACATCCCCATGACCCAGCAGGATGTGCGCCAAATCCAATTGGCGAAGGCGGCCTTATTTACTGCGGCGCGTACATTATTGAATCGCAGCGGTTTGGAATCTCCTGATAAAATCATCCTCGCTGGCGGTTTTGGAAGTTACATCGATAAAGAGAAAGCCATGCTGATCGGCTTGATCCCCGATTGTGAACTGGATCGAGTCTATGCGGTTGGGAATGCGGCAGGTGACGGCGCGCGCATTGCGTTGTTGAATATTGAAAAGCGCAACGAGATCGATGGCGTGACCCGCAAGGTGGAGCGTTTTGAATTACCCACCGACCCTGAATTCCAAAATCAGTTCATGCTGGCGACTAGCTTCCCGCACATGAGCGAGCCGTTTCCACACATCGCGCATTTGATCCCCAATCGCAAGGCGGATCCGATGGCGAAGAATTTCATGAGCAAGTAAATACACTGGTGGTCGAGTAGTTCCGAACGAAAGTGAGTAACATATCGAGACCACCAATGAATAAAAAAACTTTGTGGCAGGGTGGTCTCGACACGGCGGAAAAGCACCGCCTACTCGACCACCGAGAGGACATAATGAATAAATTTTTGGAGCGTTTGAACAGTGGGGAAATTCTCGTTGCGGATGGAGCAACGGGTTCGAATTTGCAAAAGATGGGTCTCAAACCCGGCAAGCCGCCAGAGGATCTCATCATTGATGACCCCGACACCATTTTGAATTTGGCAAGTTCCTTTGCCAAGGCGGGTTCGGATATTATTTTGACCTGCACCTTCGGCGGCACCCGCATGCGGATGAAGGATTCAAAATATCAGGATCGGACTCCTGAAGTGAACATCCGCGCGGCGGAGATTGCCCGCAAGGCCGCTTCATTAAACGGAGGGCTGGTCGGTGGTTCTATGGGCCCTGTCGGCGCTTTGCTAAAGCCCTACGGCCCGCTCGAAGCGGAAGATGTGAAAGCCACTTTTGCCGAACAAGCCAAAGCCCTCGCCGAAGGCGGCGTGGACTTGCTGGTGATCGAAACCATGTTCTCGTTTGAAGAAACCACCGCCGCATTTGAAGGCGCGCGTTCCGTGACTGACCTGCCCATCGTTGTCTCGTTCAGCTATGACCGCGGCACACGCACCATGATGGGCGTGAAGCCAAAGGATGTAATGAAGCGCTACACCGAAAAAGGCGCAGCCCTCATCGGTGCAAATTGCGGAACCACCCTCGAAAATATGGAATCCATCGTCAAGGAATATGCTGCGACTATGCCCAACTTCCCGCTGTGGGTCAAGCCAAACGCTGGCGTCCCGCACATGGATATTGAGACCGAGCAGGGCGTGTATGACATGGGGCCTGAAGATATGGGGAATTACGCAAAGAAGTATGTGGAACTTGGGGCAAAGGTCGTGGGCGGCTGCTGCGGAAATACCCCCGAACATATTGCGGCGATTGCGAAGGCTGTGAAGTAGTGCGTGGTGAGAAGTAAAAAGTAATAAGTAACGAGTGAGAAGTAATAAGCGAGAAGTGAACAGTAATCAGTGACGGATTACGAATTGACGGAAAACGTAGTTCGTAATCCGTGATTTTTTAAAGGTGAACTATGCGTGAAAAGATACTCGATCTGTTGTCAGGTAAAAAAATAGATAGCCAACCGGTGTTTAGCGGGTTGATCCATATCACGGCGGAGGGGTTGGAGCGTGAAGGATTGATCTTTCACGAGACCCACAAAGACGCGGAGAAGATGGCGAAGGCGGCGGCGAGTACGTTTAAGTTGACGGGGATGCCATCCGCGACGCTGCCGTTGGACTTGTGTGCGCCTGCCGAAGCACTAGGCTCTGAATTGATCTTTTACGAAGGGGATGAGTATCAATTTCCACAGGTAAAAAAGTTATTATTTGAATCGACCAGCCAGATGGCTGGCCTGCTCCCCGCTGGTGGAGATGCAGGCGCAAGACAAAGAGGAAGAATCCCTTTGATCTGCAAGGCCATTGAATTGGTGAAAAATGATATTGGCAAAGAGGCTGTCATTTCAGGATTGATTCCCGGGCCGTACACGCTGCTTATTTATGTGTGCAAAGTGCAAAATCTGTTCCGAGAGATGAAGAAGGAACCTGCCATAGTGGCAAATGCACTTCTGTATCTTGCAGATTTTCTAGCGGATATTGGCAATGCCTATTTGGAAGCGGGCGCAGACTTCATCACAGTCCACGAAATGGGCGGGTCACCGGGGTTCATTGGGCCTGCGAAATTTGAGGAGTTTGTCCTTGCTCCGCTCAAGGCATTGAATGGAAAATTGAACGGGCCAAAGGTATTGTCTGTGTGCGGGAATACGAACTCGTCCATGCAGGTGTTGGCGCAATGCGGGGCGAATGCGATCTCGGTGGATCAGTTGAATGATCTTGCGGCGTCTCGGGCGGCGTTGAAGGATGTGCTGCTGTTTGGAAATATCGACCCGGTGGAGACTCTGTCACGGGGATGGGATGCTCAGGTAACTGAATCAGTTGTCGGGGCGAAAGAGGCGGGGGTGGATGCAGTCTGGCCGGGCTGCGATCTGGTCATCCAAACCCCCATCAAAAATATCAAATTGATGACAGGCAGCCAATAACTGCCTGTTTTTTTGTTGCCGCCATTGACGATTTTCAACGGCGTATGTAAACTGAATTTGTTTGATAGGAATTTTCATTTGAGGCATACATGGTAAAAAAATCGGATGCAAAGAAGGCACCTTCCGGCAAGTCTTTATCGAAAAAGACAAGCGCCGCGCAGCAGCTCTCGAAGCCGCAGATCCTGAAGGAGTTGCAGCAGCGCGAGGCGGAGCTTGCCATCATCAAGAGCGTGCAGGATGGGCTTGCCTCCAAAATGGAATTGCAGGCGATCTATGACCTTGTAGGCGATATTGTGCATAATATCTTTCAGGCACATACAACCATCATTACCTCGTTCGATTTAAAAAGCTGGACACAATCTTTCAATTACTATATCGACAGAACAGGCCGAGGACATCTCGACCCCATCTCGATGAGCGATTTTATGAAAACGCTTGTCCAAATGAAAAAGACGTTTTTATTCAACGAAAATGTTACCGAGCGGATGCACGAATACGGCGCCAAACTCGTGCATGGACCGTCTCTTCCCAAATCCGCTTTGTATGTGCCATTGATCACGGGTGATGAAGTGCGCGGGGTGATCTCGCTTCAAAACATGAGCCGCAAAAATTCCTTCAGTCAATCAGATGTGCGCCTATTGGAAACTCTTGCGAGTTCGATGAGCGCCGCATTGGAAAACGCGCGCCTGCTCAAAGAGACGGAACAGCGCAACGCGGAATTGGAGGCGATCCAAAAAGCAAGTATTGATCTATCGTCCAATTTGGAATACACAACGGTTTTGGATTCGATCCTGCAGCGCACCTCCGCGTTGCTGCCGAGCATTGAAAATATCAATCTCTTTATGTACGAGAATAATGAATTGAAATTCGGCACGGCCATTGCAAATGGGAAGATCAACAACATGCCCATTGCAAGTCCACGCCCGGGGGGAATCACCGATACCGTTGCAAAAACGGGTGTGATCTTGCTGGTGGAAGATATGAGCACTCACCCTCTTTATAAGGGCTCTCCCTCAAGGTGGACGGGGGCGCTCATCGGGCTGCCGCTAAAATTTCGCCAGCGGGTGGTTGGGGTGATGAATATCCATTTTTCCGAGGCTCGCATCTTTGCGGATTCGGAATTACGTTTGCTGCAATTATTTGCAGATCAGGCATCCGTTGTTATTGAGAATTCACGCCTGTTCGAGGCGACGGCACGGCATGCGCGTGAATCTGCTGTGTTGAACGAAGTGGGGCGCGATATTTCCGCGACGCTGAATATAACTTCGGTGATGAACAAAATATCCCGCCATGCGCGCAATCTTCTTAATGGTTCGAGCAGCGCGATCTTCCTGCCCCTCCCCGATGGCAGGACCCTGCGTGCTATTTCTGCCAATGGCAATATCGCTGATGAAATCATGAAGGATACGATCACGCTTGGGCAGGGCATCATCGGGTCGCTTGCTCAACAAGGCAGGGCGGAATATATCAACGACACGAATCAAGACCCGCGCACAGTTCAAATTCCCGGCACAATGGCAGTGGGGAATGAACGTTTGCTGGTGGCTCCCCTGCTGGCCGGGGAAAAGGTCAACGGTGTAATGGCGGTTTGGCGCGAGGGCGGGGAATCATTTTCCACTGCGGACCTGCGCTTTCTGGAGGAAATGTCGCTTCAAGCGGCAATTGCCATTCAAAACGCCAATTTCTTCAACGAACTTCAACACCGGGCCACAGAACTGGAGATCATCAATAGCGTGCAGCAGGGGTTGTCATCCAAGCTGGACGTGCAATCCATTTATGATCTGGTTGGGGAGAAAGTCCGCCGGATCTTTAATACCCAGGCAGTGGTCATTTCGTTTTATGACCCCAAGTCTGAGTCTGCATCCTTCCCATATATGTATTGGAAGGGCGAGCGTATTTACCCGGAGAAGCAGCCGCTTTCCGGATTTTCGGGATATGTGATCCGCAACCGCGAAACCCTTTTCATCTCAGAGAATGTGGATCAAGTGGCGCAAAAGTACGGCTCCACCCTGCTGGCAGGGGATTCGTTCCCGAAGTCGTTGATCGCCATGCCGATCCTTACAGGAGATCAGGTGTTTGGCTCGATCTCGATCCAAAACCTTGAGCAGGAACATGCCTTTCAGGAAAACGATGTGCGCCTGCTCTCCACGCTTACGGCCAGCATGGGAATCGCGATCCAAAATGCAAAGCTGTTCGACGAGACGCAAAACCTGCTGGAGGAAACCAGTCAGCGCGCGGATGAACTATCCCTGATCAACAGCATTTTGGCGGGGCTGGATACCAAAATGGATATCCAATCGGTGTACGACAGAACCGGTGACCAGATCCGCGATATTTTCGACGCCCAGACCGTGGTACTGATGATCTACGAAAAGAAAACCAAACTGATGTATTACCCATACATCATTGAAAAAGGGGAAAGGTTGTATCAGGATCCAATGCCGTTCCTTGAAAGTGGGAGCGGATTCAGCGGAGAAGTGATTCGCACGCATCAGCCGATTCTCGTGAACCGGAACTTTGAAGAATACTCCCAGCGTTTCCAATCTGCCACGCTCGGGGCGGATGAGAACAATGGTGTTGTGGTTAAGTCCGGTCTGTGGGTTCCGATGATCATCGGCGATGAAGTGAGAGGTGTGATCTCGCTGCAAAATCTGGAACGGGAGGATGCGTTCAGTGGAGGCGATGTGCGCCTGTTGAACACGATCGCGAACTCCATTGGTGTAGCGATCGAGAACGCGCGTCTCTTTAACGAGACCCAGCGCCTGCTCCTGGAAACAAGCCGCCGCGCCGCTGAATTGGAGATCATGAACGGCATCTCGCAGGTGCTTACCCAGCAATTCGATGTGTACACCATCATGGAAAAAGTCGGCGATAAGGTGCGTGAGCTGGTTAAGGAAGATAACGTGGGTATCGGGTTGTACGACACGAAAACAAAAACGATCCATGCGCATTACGTCACCAAAAAGAATGAGCGCGTCCAATTTGCACCTTTCCCCATCAATGATTTCACCCTCAAGGCTTCCTTGCAGGGAAAGACTCTTGTCATTAATCGCCAATCTCCATCTCTGTGGAGAAAACTCGGATCCAAAATGACAACAACCGATGAAATTCCAAAATCCGTGGTCATGGTTCCAATGGTGGTCGGCAAGGAACTCATCGGCGGGCTGACCATGCAGAATTTCGAACGTGAAAATGCCTACGATGAAACCATTATCAAGTTGATTGAATCGATCGCATCCAGCATGGCAACTGCCATTCAAAACGCGAGCCTGTTTGAGGAGGCCCGCGCCGCCCGCGCCGCCGCTGAAAAAGCCAACGAAGCCAAGAGCGCCTTCCTCGCCACCATGAGCCATGAGATCCGCACACCCATGAACGCAGTCATCGGCATGAGCGGGCTTTTGCTCGACACCAAACTCAACGAGGAACAGCGCGATTATGTGGAGACCATCCGCAGCTCAAGCGATACGCTCTTGTCCATCATCAATGACATTCTCGATTTCTCGAAGATCGAAGCTGGGCGGATGGACCTTGAAGCCCGTCCGCTTGACCTGCGCGATTGCGTCGAATCATCGCTGGACCTGATCACCGCCCGCGCCGTCGAAAAAGGCATTGACATCGCCTATCTTTTCGATGGCGAGATTCCACCCGCCATCCTGGGTGATTCCACCCGCTTACGGCAGGTCATCACCAACCTGTTAAGCAACGCCGTCAAATTCACAGAAAAAGGCGAGGTCGTTCTCACGGTCACCAGCCAGGGATACAGGAACGGAGACCACAAAGAAAAATTCATCCTCACCTTCTCCGTGCGCGATACTGGCATCGGCCTTTCGCAGGAAAGCATGGGCAGGCTCTTCCAATCCTTCTCACAGGCGGATGCATCTACAACCCGCAAATATGGCGGCACCGGCCTGGGGCTTGCCATCAGCAAACATCTCGCGGAAATGATGGGCGGCAGCATGTGGGTCAAAAGCGATGGCCCCGGCAAAGGCTCCACCTTCTTCTTCACCATTAAAACCGAAGCCGCAGACCTGCCCCCTGCTCAAAAGCGCGGCTTCACCGGTGTGCAGCCTGAATTACAAAACAAACGTGTGCTCATCGTGGATGACAACGCCACCAACCGCCATATCCTCAACATGCAAACCGCAAAATGGGGCATGGCCCCGCGCGACACTGAGTCACCGCTCACTGCGCTCGAATGGATCGAATCAAATGAATCGTTCGACATGGCCATTCTCGATATGCACATGCCTGAAATGGACGGTCTCGAACTCGCGAAGCGCATCCGCAGCAGAGTGGCAAAACTTCCCCTCGTGCTGTTCAGTTCCCTCGGTCGGCGCGAGGCGGGCGATAACGAAAATCTCTTCTCGGCCTATCTCACCAAGCCGATCAAACAATCCCAATTATTTGATGCGCTTGTTGGACTCTTCGTCAAGCCGTCCCTGGATATACCCACAACGCCGATCACAGACCGCTTCAAACCCGACCCGCAAATGGCTGCCCGGCATCCGTTGAGAATTCTCCTCGCTGAAGATAACACCGTCAACCAAAAGCTCTCACTGCGTCTGCTCGAACAAATGGGATACCGCGCCGATGTAGCCTCCAACGGATTGGAAGCCATCGAAGCCGTAAACCGCCAGACATATGATGTTATCCTTATGGATGTGCAAATGCCCGAGATGGACGGCCTCGAGGCCACCCGTCAGATCGTGTCCCGCTGGGCAGATCATCATCCATACATCGTTGGGCTGACCGCCAACGCCATGCAAGGAGACCGTGAAATGTGCCTGAACGCGGGCATGGACAATTACATCGCGAAACCCATCCGCGTGGTGGAACTGGTGGACGCACTCTTCAAGGCCAATCGATTAGTGTAGGAATTTTGGAGAAACATGTCCGTTATTAATATGGATACCTTAAACTCGCTGAAGGAAACCACAGGCGCAGAATTCGTCCGCGAACTGATGGATACCTTTTTTGAAGACAGCCCAAAACTGATCTCTGCATTGAAGAATGCCCTCGCCGCAAAAGATGCGGATGCGTTCCGCCGCGCGGCACATTCCATCAAGTCCAATGCGGCCACGTTTGGCGCAGAACAGCTCTCAGCCCTGGCACGCGAACTGGAAGGCAGGGGACGGGAAAATGATCTCGAAATAGGCAGCAGGCTTGAGGCGCTGGAAGAAGCGTTCCAAGAAGCAAAGAGTCAATTGATCGAGTTGAGATAACCACATGGTCGAACCTTCCGAACCCGCCCGCCTGCTCGTCGTGGATGATAATAAGATCAACCGTATGCTTCTCTCGCGCAGTCTCGAAACACAGGGACACATTGTGGAGACTGCCGAGAATGGAAAAGAGGGGCTGGAAAAGATCCGCAGCGGCGCATTCGATCTCGTCCTGTTGGATATTGAAATGCCGGAGATGGATGGCTTCCAGGTTCTTGAAGCCTGCTTGAAGGATGTGGAACTGCGGCAGCTTCCCATCATCATGACCTCAGCCATGGATGAACTTGATGCCGTGGTGAAATGCGTGGAACTCGGTGCGGAAGATTACCTCACCAAACCCATCAACCCTATCCTGCTGCGCGCGCGCGTCAATGCCAGTTTGGAAAAGAAACGCCTGCGCGATGAACACCGAAAATTATTCAGAACCTTCGCCACGAAAGAAGTGGCCGAGGAATTATTACGCACAGGCTTTTCGTTGGGCGGCAAACAGGTCACGGCCAGTGTCTTGTTCGCGGATATCCGCTCTTTCACCACCATTGCAGAAAGCCAGTCCCCCGCCGAATCAATTGACCTGCTCAATGAATATTTCAGCATGATGTTCGATGCCATTACGAACAATGGCGGTACGGTCAATCAATTGGTTGGAGATGGATTAATGGCCGTCTTCGGCGCGCCTATTTTCTTTGACAGTCACCGTGAAAAAGCGGTCCGCGCCGCTCTGCAAATGATCGAACAACTCAAAGTGTTCAATCAGGTCCGAACTGATCAGGGCAAATCACAGATCCGCATTGGAATTGGCATTGCATCCGGCACCATGGTCGCAGGCTATACAGGCACACAAACCCGCGCCATTTACACCTGCATCGGTGATACGGTCAACCTGGCTTCGCGCATTGAAGAATATACAAAAGAAGCGCTGCATCCCTTGTTGATCGACAATTACACCCGCCAAGGCTTACCCGACAACATCAAAGTGGAAGACTTGGGGAAGGTTTTTTTCAAAGGGAAAAACCACGCAATAAAAATTTTCGCGGTCATGTAACAATTCCATATCGTTTTGCGGTTTTTGTGGTGGGTGGCTTGACGCTTTAAAGGTCATGTGCTACCATCCTTCGTTGATTATGTTGAATGAGGAGAATCTATGAGTAAAAAACAACGCGGCATGCTGGTGATTTTTGTTTTTGTGATATCGACCATGTTGGTATCCGCCTGCACACAATCCCTGTCTTCCGCCCCCGCCGCAACACCGACTTTAATCCCCGATGGGCTGTTCGTTTCCCCCTTCCCCTCGGTGGAAAACCCAATGGCAATGATCGAGGAATTCGCCAAGCAGACGGCCGCCGCACAAACCACAGTGGCCAATGGCGGAACCCCCGTCACACCCGGTGCTGTAGTGACAGCTACTACACCGCTGGCCGTGGTAACCGGCACATTGGAGTCTGGCGTAATCCCCACAGCAACCTCAACCGCCGTGGTGATCAGCACCCCCACGAATGCAATTGCCCAACCGGCTTCAACCTCGGTTCCTGTCGGTGCGCGCCCCGCAAGCTACACCCTGCAAAGCGGTGAATTCCCGTACTGCATCGCCCGCCGCTTCAATGTAGATCCCGATGAATTGCTTGCCCTCAGCGGCTTGTCCAGCGCACAGGCAAACAGCCTTTCAGCTGGCACTGTGTTGAAGATCCCTCAAAGCGGAGCTTTCCCCGGCAGCCGCGTATGGCACAACCATCCCGACACCTACACTGTAGATTCTTCTTCAGAAACCATTTATGGCGTAGCCTGTTATTACGGAGATATTGACCCGAACGCCATCGCCTCGGCGAACAGCATTTCTGTTTCGGCCAGTCTCACCGCCGGGCAGCAATTGAAAATACCGTAACATCCAAACACAAAAAAGCCCAGGCCAATCACCTGGGCTTTTTTGTTATCCATTCAAAGGAGAAACCCATGCCGTTTGAATTGCTAAAATCCGAAACCTTATTAAAAGGACGCGCATTCACCATCCGCCGCGACACGTTGAAAACCCCCGATGGACGCGAAACAAAATTCGATATTGTGGAGCACGGCGGTTCTGTCATCATCATCCCGGTTGATAGTGAAGGCAATCTGCTCTTCGTCCGTCAATATCGTCACGCCGCAGGCATGGACTTGCTCGAACTGCCAGCAGGCACGCGTGATGGAAATGAACCCTACGAAGAATGCGCCGCGCGCGAGATCCGCGAAGAGACGGGCATGGAAGCCGGGACATTAAAGCACGTCGGTTCGTTCTACCTCGCACCCGGGTATTCCACCGAATACATGGGCGTCTTCCTCGCCACAGACTTAAAACACAATCCTCTCGAAGCAGACGATGACGAATTCCTTTCCATTGAAAAAATCTCCGTAAAGGAAGCCTTTGCAATTGCGGAGCGCGGCGAGATGCCAGACGCCAAATCACTGGCGGCGTTGTTACTGGCAAGACCGCATCTTGAAAAATATTTATAGGGAAGTATGAACTCAAAACCAATGATGATCCTGATTGCGGGTCCCTACCGTTCGGGCACGAATGACGACCCTGAAAAGATCCAAGCTAATGTTCACCTGATGGAATCCTTTGCTCTGCCCATCTTCCGCAAAGGACATATTCCCCTGCTCGGCGAATGGTTCGCGCTTCCGCTGGTTTCACTGGCTGGCTCAAAACAAATTGGAGATGAACCCTTCAACGAAATATTCCATCCCATTGCCGTGATGCTGCTGGACAAATGTGATGCCGTTCTGCGGGTAGGCGGAACATCCACAGGCGCAGACCAAATGGTGAGTGTGGCAAAAGAAAAAGGGGCAAAGATCTTTTATTCACTTGAAGAAATTCCACAAAGATAAACATAAAAACGGCAGTTTTGACTGCCGTTTTTTTATTCCTACTATTCCTGTCCAATATGTGACAACTCGCAGTAGGATTTAAGTCATATATAACTAACGTAATTCGTCGCCGGGGGATACACTTGTAACCGCGAAAACACCAAAACCGCAAAATTTCGGGGCATTTATGCCCCGCTCAAAGGAGCAAGTAATGAAACAACCTATCATTATGATCGACGGTAATGAAGCAACCGCAAGCGTTGCCCACCGTCTCAGCGAAGTGATCGCCATTTACCCGATCACCCCATCATCCGGCATGGGCGAATTTTCAGACGAATGGTCAGCCAAGGGAAGAAAGAACCTTTGGGGAACCACTCCCCTCGTCATTGAAATGCAGTCCGAAGGCGGCGCGGCAGGAACTGTACATGGCGCACTGCAAACTGGCGCACTGACCACCACCTTTACCGCGTCTCAGGGCTTATTGTTGATGATCCCGAACATGTACAAGATCGCGGGCGAGTTGACCAGCACCGTCTTCCACGTGGCAGCGCGCGCCATTGCCTCCCACGCCCTTTCCATTTATGGCGATCACCAGGATGTGATGGCTGTCCGCCAGACCGGCTGGGCGCTGCTCTCTTCAGGTTCTGTTCAGGAAGCGCAGGATTTCGCCGCCATCGCACAGGCTGCTACGCTAAAATCACGCGTCCCGTTCATGCATTTCTTTGATGGATTTAGAACCTCACACGAAGTGACCAAGATCTTCCAGCTGACGGATGAAGAACTCCGCCTCATGGTGGACGATGACCTGGTGCGTGCCCATCGAGCACGTGGACTCACCCCTGAGCATCCCACCCTGCGCGGAACCGCGCAAAACCCCGATGTGTACTTCCAGATGCGCGAAGCCTCCAACAATTACTACACCGCCACTCCCGCCATCGTGCAGGAGATGATGGATAAGTTCGCCAAAGTTACAGGCCGCCATTACAACCTCTTCGACTACAGCGGTCATCCCAATGCCGAGCGCGTGATCATCATCATGGGCTCCGGCGGCGAAGTTGTGGAAGAGACCGTAACCTACCTCGCCAAGAAGGGCGAAAAAGTTGGCGTATTACGCGTGCGCCTGTATCGCCCGTTCTCCATTGAACATTTCATCAAGGGTTTGCCCAAGAGTGTGAAATCCATCGCCGTATTAGACCGCACCAAGGAACCCGGCGCCAACGGCGAACCGATGTACCTGGATATCGTGAATGCCCTCATGGAAGGCAAACGCGCCGATATCAAAGTCATTGGCGGACGCTACGGCCTTTCCTCCAAGGAATTTACTCCTGCCATGACCAAGGCAGTCTTTGACGAATTAGCCAAACCCGAACCCAAGAATCACTTTACCCTCGGCATTAATGACGATGTCTCCCACACCAGCTTAACCGTTGACTCATCCTTCTCGCTCGAATCCGAAGGCATGGTGAGCTGCGTGTTCTTCGGCCTCGGCTCCGATGGAACCGTGGGCGCGAACAAGAACTCGATCAAGATCATCGGTGAAGAGACTGAGAACTATGCCCAAGGCTACTTCTATTATGACTCGAAGAAGTCCGGCACAGTGACCATGTCTCACCTGCGCTTTGGCCCCAAGGCCATCCGCGCGCCGTATCTCATTGAAGCCAATCAGGCGAATTTCGTAGCCTGCCATCAATATTCCTTCCTCGAACGCGTGGACATGCTCAAGTACGCCAAAGAGGGCGGCATCTTCCTGCTCAACAGCATGTACAACCCCGATGAGATCTGGGATCAACTTCCGCAGGAAGTGCAGAAGGATATCATCACCAAGAAGCTCAAGTTCCATGTCATCAACGGCTACGATGTTGCCGAAAAGACAGGCATGGGCGGACGCATGAACACCATCATGCAGACGGCTTTCTTCGCCATCAGCGGTATTCTTCCGCGCGAAGCGGCGATTGCCGAGATCAAGCACGCCATTGAAAAGAGTTACGGCAAGCGCGGTGAAGCTGTCGTGAAGCAGAACTTCGAAGCTGTGGATGCCACTGTCGCGAATCTTTATGAGGTCAAAGTTCCAGCGGCGGTAACCTCAAAGACGACACGCAGGCTCCCGGTCCCGAATGAAGCGCCTGAGTTCGTTCGCGATGTACTCGGTCAGATCATCGACTCCGACGGCGATAACATCCCCGTCTCCGCTTTCCCAATTGACGGAACCTTCCCCACCGGAACAACTCAGTGGGAAAAACGCAATCTCGCGCTCGAAATCCCCGTTTGGGATGCTGATATTTGTATCCAATGCGGAAAGTGCGTAATGATTTGTCCGCACGCGGTCATCCGCCACAAGGTGTATGACGAGAAGTTGGTGGCTGGTGCGCCTGAGACCTTCAAGCACACGGCTTCCAAATTCAAGGAATTTTCGACCGGTTTTGCCTACACGCTGCAAGTTGCGCCCGAAGATTGCACAGGTTGTACGTTGTGCGTGGAAGTTTGCCCCGTGAAGGACAAGCGCGCTGTGGGTCGCAAGGCTATCAATATGGAACCTCAGCCCGCCCTGCGCGAAGCCGAAGCCAAGAACTGGGATTTCTTCATGAATATCCCGGATATGGATCGAAAGGCTTTCAATCCCTCCACCATCAAGAACTCGCAGTTGCTGCGCCCGTTGTTTGAGTTCAGCGGCGCTTGCGCAGGCTGCGGTGAAACCCCGTATGTGAAGCTGGTCTCGCAGTTGTTCGGTGACCGCGCCGTGATCGCGAATGCGACAGGCTGCTCCTCCATTTATGGCGGCAACCTGCCCACCACCCCGTGGGCCAAGAATGCCGATGGACGCGGCCCCGCATGGTCGAACTCGCTGTTTGAAGATAATGCCGAGTTTGGTTTGGGCATGCGCCTGACGATCGACAAACAGGTTGAATATGCGCGCGAATTGCTCAAGTCCTTTGAATCAACTGTCAGCACCGAGTTGGTCGAAGCGATCTTGAACGCCAATCAGGAAGATGAAACAGGCATTGGCGCTCAGCGCGAACGTGTCGTTGAATTGAAGAACAAACTCAGCAAGTCCAGCGACAGCCGTGCAAAAGACCTGATCAGCCTCGCTGATAACCTCGTCAAGAAATCTGTCTGGATCATCGGCGGCGACGGTTGGGCATATGACATTGGCTACGGTGGTCTCGACCACGTGCTCGCCAGCGGACGCAATGTCAATATCCTCGTGTTGGATACCGAAGTGTATTCAAACACAGGCGGTCAGGCCAGCAAGTCCACACCGCGCGCAGCAGTTGCGAAATTTGCCATGAGCGGCAAGGGTTTGCCCAAGAAAGACCTCGGCCTCATCGCCATGTCCTATGGTTATGTATATGTGGCCCGCGTTGCAATGGGTGCGAACGATCAGCAGACCCTTAAGGCGTTGCTTGAGGCCGAAGCCTACGACGGCCCGTCCCTCGTCATCGCGTACAGCCCCTGTATCGCGCACGGCTACGACATGGCCAAGAGCCTCGAACAGACCAAACTCGCAGTACTGTCAGGTCACTGGCCTATGTACCGTTACAATCCCGCCCTTGCCGAGCAGGGACAAAATCCGTTGGTCATCGAATCCAAGGATCCGAGCATTCCGATCTCGCAATACGCTTACAATGAAACCCGTTACAAGATGCTTATTCAAATGGACGAAGACCGCGCTGAAAAGTTGATGAATGAAGCACAGCATGATGCAAAATCCCGCTGGACCTTGTACCAGCAAATGGCATCCATGCATTATGATGCAGGCACTGAAACCGAAGAGAAAAAGTCATGACAAACCTTTCCACAAACTATCTCGGATTGAAATTAAAGAATCCGCTCGTCGCCTCGGCCTCTCCTCTTTCCAAGAAACTGGAAACAGCCAAGAGACTGGAAGATGCTGGGATCTCCGCGATCGTGATGTATTCCCTGTTCGAAGAGCAGATCATCCACGAAACGCTCGAACTGGACCATTACCTGACTCGCGGTTCTGATTCATTCGCCGAAGCCCAAACCTATCTCCCTGACGGCGGCATGTACGCCATCAGTCCCGAGAAATATCTCAACCAGCTGGCAGCGCTCAAGAAGGCGGTGAACATCCCTGTGATCGCCAGCTTGAACGGCGTCTCCAAGGGCGGCTGGACGAGCTATGCAAAGAAGATGCAGGAAGCGGGCGCGGATGCGCTCGAGCTCAACCTGTATTTTCTCTCCACTGACCCCGAACTCACCAGCAGCGAGCTGGAGAACTCCCAGGTGGAACTGGTGGAAGAAGTACGGTCTGCGATCACCATTCCGTTGGCAGTGAAGCTCAGTCCATTCGTCACTGCCCTGCCCCACTTTGCCAAACGTCTCGCGGGGGCGGGTGCGAACGGCCTTGTGTTGTTCAATCGCTTTTACCAGCCTGATTTTGATCTGGAAGAGTTGGACATCATCCACAACCTGGAGCTGAGCACCTCCTCAGATTTGCGCTTGCCGCTGCGCTGGGTCTCGATCCTGTACGGCAAGGTCAATGTGGACTTCGCGCTGACGAGCGGCGTCCACACCGCAAAGGATGTGATCAAAGCCATGATGGCGGGGGCGAAGGTGGCGATGACAGCCTCGAGTCTGCTCCAAAACGGCGAGCAGGCTGTCGGTCCGATCCTGAGCGAAATCGAAGCGTGGATGAAGGAACGGGAGTACGAATCCATTGAGCAGATGCAGGGCAGCATGTCCCAGATGAATGTCCGCGAACCTGCGGCATTCGAGCGCGCCAACTATATGAAGGTACTCAGTTCGTGGCGCGACCTGCCATAAGCACAAATTAAATCGAAAGAGGCTTCCAAGTTGGAAGCCTCTTTTTTATTACGGAAAATAAAAGCTGGATAACTATTCCTGAACAGGAGCGGCGGCAGCTTGCTTGCGTTGACGGAAGGTGATCCGCCCGCGCGCCATATCGTAAGGAGACATTTCAAGTGCTACGCGGTCACCGAGCAGAATGCGAATGTAGTGCTTGCGCATCTTGCCGGAGAGGTAAGCTAACACCTCATGGCCGTTATCCAAACGTACACGGAATTGAGTGCCCGGTAATGCTTCGATCACCAGACCATCCACTTTAATTTTGCCTTCTTCTTTTGTCATACGCGCCTCTTGATCTATTCAGTATCCTTGAAGGAGCGCCGCTTAATGCGGCGGATTGCCTTCTTCTTTTCCATACGGCGGGTTTCGCTTTTTGAGACGAACCAGCGTTTGCGGCGAACAGTGCTTAAAACACCACTCTTCACGACCTTCTTGCGAAAGCGCTTGAGCAAGGAGTCCTGAGACTCACCATTTCGTAAATTTACAACTGCCACTGTATTCACCTCCTTTCCGTTTGGAAATAAAAATCGGCTGTACGCAGAATCAGCCGAAGGTATTTATCAAAAACCTGAAACGAACTCAATGACCGTGCGATCAGTAATTACGCTTCAACTCTCCTTGATGTAGACCTGTGGATGTAATATCCACCACCGAAACTGCGAATGGGATTATACATGAGAAAAACCAGCCTGCACAGGGATTTTGAGGGCAGTTATAGCGTTTCCTGTTCCTGAAAAACTTGCAGAACTGGGTACAATCAGGCCAATATGAAGGATTTCATCGAAAAGATCAAGGCAGATCCACGATATCAGCGAAATATAGAGTATGGAGAACCGCGCTCCGGGCATCCGGAAGGCAAGGTGAAATTCCATATTGCGGACCTCGAAGTCAATTTGGAACTGCTTCGGGAAAGGGGAATCGGGGAAGAGGATTACTGGAAGCTCAAATTCATGATCCACGTCCACGATTCATTCAAGGCCGAGGCGGAAAAACACTCCCCCACCCAGCATCCACATAACCATGCCTCTCTTGCTAAGGAATACGCCAGCCAGTTCACCGATGATGCCGACCTGCTCAATATGCTCCAATATCACGATGAGAATTACAAGCTATGGACGGAGTACTCCAATACCGGAAAATATAATGAGGAAAGTTTTCAAAACCTGTTGGGCGCCATTAAAAATTGGGACCTATTCCTGCTCTTTATCATCATCGACGGCTGCACAAGAGGAAAAGACTACCAGAAGCTCGGCTGGTTCATTAATGAAGTAAAAAAATACAAGGAAACTATTGTGACAGCCTCCTGGGTGCTGCCGCCATCCGAATAACCAAACTTGTATAGACACGTACAATCTCAGCTCGTCTTGCACAAGCATCCAATTAGTTGTACACTACAAACTAGAGCAAAAATATTGACCTAAGTTGTCAATACGATATACCTACCATCATTACACCGCGGAGGGAATATGATTTCATTATTGCGCACTCTCATTCTTAGGAACATTGAAATAGAGGGACGCAGCCTGGGTTCACCAACCATCAAGTTTGACAACAGAAAGATCGTTGTCGCTGGGGAAAACCTATATGCGGGTAAAAGATGGTATGAGATGCTTCTACAAGCATACGCCTTTTATTTGCCTTTGCCATCCAATGTTTACGGCATCGTAACTTATCCCAACGGAACGACGCGCAATTTACCAGGTGGACTGTACGAAGTTCCGCCCGGCCTGTACAAGCTGCAATATGTTGACAATCACGAACGATTTGACGTCACTGCTCCAATCTCCGAACTGGCGATGGATGGGGAAAAACTTACCCTAACTGTGATGGTCCGATACCATGTAAAAGAACCGCTCACAGCCCTACGTATTGACAAACCCGTAGAGACCCTGATTGAGCACCTCCAAACGGATGTGGCTCAATATATCCGCACACACAAACACAACGATATCGCTGATGACCCCACAACCAGTGGCGAAAGCAAGATTCTCGCCTTCTTTACTCAAAGGCACGCAGGCCGTTCCCCGCTCTCCCAGGCGCTCGATATAACAGGCATCGAACTAAAGGAATTCACAGGCGATAAGGAATATATCAATATCCGCCGCAATGAGTTGATCAAAGTGCAGCAGGATAAGATCGACATAGAGCAACTGAATCGCCAGAAGGAAATAGAAAAATTAAAGGCAGATCACAAAGTGGCTATTGATTCGATCAATGCCAAGGCCGCTGCCGACCAAACCGCATTACGCAATGAGATCCTGTACGAAAGCAATAAAAGGGATATTCAGCTCGACGAAATGAGACAGCGCTCTCAACGACGGCACGAACTTGTTGTCAAAGCCGTGGATGCAATCAGCCAGGCATTGGAGCACTCCGGGTATTCGCGCAACACCGCAGAAATAAAAAGCGCCATCAGCGACCTGCTCTCCGCAATCCGCGAAGACAAGCCCGAAACCGCACAGGCATCCTCAAAAGGCTCCAACAACGGCTCGCATACAACCAGCACTGACAAGATCGAAGACCTGACAAATACGCTTCTCAACTTATTGAAGCCAAGAAGATGAACACGCCCTATCTTGAAATCGTCCAAACGCGGCAGGGCTGGCAGGCGACGTTTGCTTTTCAGGTTTTTCACCTCCCGGCAGCCGAGTGGCTTGCCATGCGCTGGGGCTTCAACGCTGGTGCGCTCATCGAAGAAGCGCTGGACCGCTATAAACTTTTTATAGAATCTCAATCCCTGAGCGAGGCTGCCTTTCTTGCCAACGACCAGCTTGCCGACCGCACACTCGCCTTGCGTGGAATCAACCTTCCCGGCACAGGTTTGCAAATGGCCCTGTTAGGCAAGGCAAGCGCTCCTGAAAAAGCTCAGGCACAACAAGCCGCGCGGGACTATGCTCGTGAAGTGTTTTCCACCTTTCCTTATGATTTCTCGGTTCAACCCGCTGAAGAAAAAGCCGATTTCGACCGTCTATACGGCAGAGAATTTTTTTCAAAAAATCCGCAGGCTGCATCCATTCAGCGCGCCATGGCCTTCATCCCGCCCATGGAAAAGCACCAGTCCTTCGCCGGGACTTGGCAATCGAGTGCGCGTGCCAATGAGCAAGTTTGGCGCGCTCTTTCAAACACGCCAAAGCCTGCCATGCTGAACATCACCCTCCAACCTTCGATCATGTACGAAGGGGAAAAGGAGATGCTGCTGGACGCGAAAAAATGGATCGATGAAATAAGATCCGAAAAAGATGAGGATGAATTCGCAGACGAAGATGCGGAAGAAGCAGCGCTCGTGTACGCCGCCCACCTTGCCTGGGCAGAAGGATACATTAAACGGCGGCTCGCTCCCTGGAAAAAATATTTCCTGCTGCAGATCCATGTTCTTGCAGAAGGGCTGGTGGATGAAAACCTGCTGCGCTCCATTGGCGCAACCATTACCCGCGACACAAATGAAGCCTTTCAGCCGGGGTTTCAAATTGTGCGGCCCAACTCAAGAGACGAGGAAAAGGAATGGCGCGAGCGAATTCGGTCATTGGACTTTGCAGCGAACTCCATGCATATCAATGACCTGGCAGATGTGGACGAAGCCTTCGCAGTCTTCCGCCTCCCCTACCGACCGGAAGCTGGTCTGCCGGGAACGAATTTTATCTCCGCTGTAAAAGGTCCGCCTACCCCATCAGGATAATGACATCATGGCCGCCCGGAAAAACAGAAACTTTGTCCACGTTCGTGTGATCAAGCATCTCCCGCAGGGATTGTCCGTTATTTTGGATAACGGGGAGCGTGCGATCATCCGTGTGCGCGAGATCTCCTGGGATGGTGGCGAGCTTGTCAATTGGAAAAGTGATTACCCGATCGGGTGGGAGGGCTATGCGTTTTCCATCCCCGCTCAAAAGGGAGAGGTGCGTGAGTTCAGCCTGCGCCTCACGGAAAAAGATCCGTGGGATGAGATGGCGAAAGGGTTTGATAAAAGCCGCGTCTACGAAGGCGTGGTAACCGGCTCGTTTGATTATGGGGCATTTATTGAGATCGCTCCGGGGCTTTCGGGGCTTTTGCGCAAGTCACAGATTCCTGCATGGGTTCAAACTCCCGTTACCGATCTGCTCTGGCATGGCGACAAGGTGCTTGTCGTCATCCGCGATATGGATCATGTGGAACGCCTGATGAATTTGAGCCTTGCTCCGGCGGGCGATCTCACAGGTGAGACTCTGCCCATTGCGGTGAATCAGCCCACCGTTAAGTCTGAGGCGGGCAGCAGGGTGGAAAAAAGCGTCAGCGAAGACATTCCAAGAAGACATATTCTGGTTGTGGAAAATGATGTCTCTCAATCTCTGGTGGTGTGCGGCTGGCTGCGTGAATTGGGGCAGAGTGTGGACCCGGTATTTAGCGCGGAAGAGGCGTTGGAGTTCCTTGAGAAAACACAGCCCGATGTTGCGCTGTTGGATATTGGGCTGCCGGGCATGAGCGGCACAGATCTGGCGAAAGTCATTCTGGAAAAATACCCGCATATTCAAGTTGCAAATGCAACCGATTGGGCGCATGCGAATAAAATTAAAGATAAGCTCGATGAGCTGCAAACATTGGGCGCAAAGTTGTTGTTCAAGCCGCTGCTTCCCGAAGACCTGATCGCGTTCCTTACTTCCGATGAAAAGCTGGAAGTTGTGGTGCCGCAGGAAGCGAAAAAATTATCGCTTGCTGATATTCCAAAACTGGATGCGAAAAAATCCATCCACATGCTTTTAGGAACCTGCCGAAAACATTTGGGGGTGGAGCAGGTGTTTCTGTTTTCGCTGGATACCGCCCAGCGCAGGGTGGGCATTGTAGATCGCTCTGTAGAAGGGTTTATCAACAAGGGTTCCATTCCGCAGTTGATCTACAGTCCGGTGCGCGACGCGGCAGAGGATCGGGAACTTGTTATTATGGGTGAAATCACTGAGCGGGAGAGCAAGCGGTTTCATCACCTGCTTGAGTTCTCCCCCAACATGGTTTCGTGCATTGGTGTGCCTGTGCCGTCTCAAACAGACATCAAGTATGCGCTCTTTGTAATGGATAAGCGCGCAAGATCATTTGGCGGCGAAAGCAAGATCTTTGTGGAAGGTATGGCACTGGCCATTGGCGCGGCGCTGGACCAGAATAACCTGAGGGAGAAATCTGCGCTGATGCAGCGTTCCGCGTTGATCGGGAATCTGACCAGCGGGATGATGCATGAGATCAATAATCTGGTGGGGCCGCTTTTATACGGCTCGAACAGTCTGAAGAAAAAGTTAAACCTGCTTGAGAAGGAAACAGACAAGCCGAATTACGCAGACATCAATGAGGAGATCGCAAAGATCCAGCAGGATGTGCGCAAGCTTATCAACACCACGAAGGCCTTTACGCGAATCGCAGCAAAAAGCAGGGAGGAAAACCTGCGGGTTGATGAGATCATAGAGGAAACTCTGCTGCTGATGCGCGATATCAGCAAAAGCGCGAAGGTCAATCTTTATTTTGAGCCTCCGGAAAAATTGCTTGTGATTCAAAGCCAGGCTGTTGTTTTGGAGCAGATCATGTTAAATGTGATCCTGAATGCCATCCAACAAATTGCTGAGCTGCGCCCGAACATTGGCGGGTGGATCAAAATACACACGGACTTTTTCAACGAGGCAAAGGATGAAACAAAGTGCAGGATCTTCATTGAAGATAACGGGCCGGGCATCCATGCCAAGTTATGGGAAAAGGTTTTTGAAATGGGATACACCACCCGCCGCGAAGGAAGCGGTATTGGGTTGTATATATCCCGCAATCTGATGCGGGATATTGGCGGTGAAATATTCATTTCGCAAAGCCGCATATTGAGCGGGTCAATGTTCGTACTTGAATTTCCAGTGCAAAGCAAGGGAGCCTAATGTGCCGCGTATTAATTCTTGACGATGACAAACGCTATGCCGAAACGCTAAAGCCCGTTGTGGAGGGATTTGAATCCGGCAAAACGATCACGGACACCGCTTCCACCGTGGACGAGGCGCTTGAGTGCGCCCAAAAGGCAGTGCTCTGCGGACAGCCTTATACCGTCTTTATTGTAGACCAAAGACTGGGCACGGGAAAAGACGGCATTGAAGCCATGAAGGAATTAAGGGTGGTCAGCCCGGATTCTGCTGCAATCATCCTCACTGGGGTTGGCGACCATGATGTTGGGGTGCGTGCCTATCAAGCGGGCGCTTTCCGTTATCTTTCCAAGCCTGTTGAAGAAGACGAGCTGATCTTCGTTCTGAATTCATTGATGCAAACCCGCCGCGAAGAAATAGAGAACAAATGGCGGAGGGTTTTTAGTGAAATGATGGAAACCGCCCTGCACAAAACCAATTTTTCCGAGGTGGCAAAGGTGGTTTTGGAATATTCAATTCAGTTGGGGTTTGCGCGGGCGCATCTTTTTTGGTCACCAAAACGAAGTGGAGCCAATGCCGGTAATGTTCTGAGCGGGGTTGAATGCATGGGAGAAAATACCGTCAAGGATTTTTCGAGTAAGTCCCTGCTCATTTCCCCAGTGAAAGAGATGTGGCAATACCTGCAGGCCCGGGACGCCTCATTTATTCCCAATAAAGGCACCAGTAAAAAATTAACATCGGAACTGACATCCATTGGACTTTCCTTCTCTGAAAGTGGGTTATGGGCGCTCCCCCTTTGGGGAGGGACGGAGTTATTAGGCGCTTTAATTCTGGATTTTTACAAAACACAGCACCTGCTTGGCGTCCAAGAGCGTTCCCTGCTTAATTTTTTTGCACGCCAGGTAGCGGTCACACTTGAACATGCAGAGTTGTATGATGCCGAAAAGCGAGCTGTACAGGAAACCGAAATGTTCAGTCAAATTGGGCGGCAGACCGGTACAAGGGCAGCCACACAAAATCTGAAAAACCTGCTTGAACAGATACGGGTGGAAGTAGGCAAGCAGTTCGATGTTTCTGAGTTCTCGATATTTATCTACAAAGAGCCGGAAAACACCATTCATTTTGAACTGTTATATGAAAACGGTATTCTGCAAAACAAGGCCCCAAGAGTCGCGGGTAACGGGATTGAAGAATTTATGCTTGCGCAAAAAAAAGTGGTTATGCTCAACGATGTGCGCAGTTTCATGAAAGAGAAGGGCATCAAATTACAAGGCTCCATTCCGATTGCATGGCTGGGCGCTCCCCTGCAGGTTGGAGATAAAATCTTTGGAGGGGTCTGCCTTCAAAAAAAGGGAAAAGGGAGTGTCTTTTCAGAGCACGATAAGCAGATACTACGCTCGGTGGCCGACCATGTAGCCGGAGCAGTACAAATCAGCGATTTTAAGAAAGAAGAGGATGAAGACAGGGAGCGCATGCAGTTGCTTGAGCGCGCAAGCATGGAAATGCTTCGAATTGCCAAGAAGAGCAAAGACGATTTTTGGTACACAGTTCTAACTATTGCCACAGCCAACTTTGGGCTGGGATTCAACCGTGCCCTTCTTTTCCTGACAGAGGAAAACCGAGAAATCCTGCATGGAAGAACAGGCATAGGAACCAATGAACGAAAAGAGGCCGTCCGCCATTGGAAGCGGGAAGAGAAATTACAAACCAACCTTAACTCCTTCCTGAATACCGTGGATGCGGGAACCATCCGACTCACCCATTTTCACGAGATGATCCGCGGCATGGATATTGAATTGAATGAACTCGGAAGGGAAATTCGGGAAAAGCTGGAATTCAACCGCGTTGTGAAACTTCAAAAAGAAGACCTGCCAAACCATTTGCCTGAATCCATCATGCAAAAGTTTGAATTGGGAGATTGCGCCCTGCTTTCCATTGGAACCGGCAACTTCATTTCCGGGCTGGTCATCGTAGATAACAAACATAATCTAAAACCGCTCCATGATAAATTGCTGAGCAGCCTGCAAAGCCTGTTGAGCAATGCTGGGCTGGTCTGGGAAAACCTACGCCAGCGCGAAAAGAGTGAGGATCTGCTGGATGCAAACCTTGAAATTCTTGGGTCTGCCAGCCATCAACCCCTGCAAAAAACATTGGACCGCATCTGCAGAACCGCACACCTGATCAGCCGCGCTGACTGGACAATCATCCATCCTTTCCGAGCGGATAAAAAGCCCCTCGAAATAGAGGTAAAAAATGTAGGTCATTACGGTATTCTAAATTCCTCGATTCTGGACTTGACCAAAAGCAAATTACAAATGGGGGGGATATCGCGGCATGTGCTAAAAAAAGGGGAATTGGTCGTAGGGGATATTGACAAGCGCTCTCCGAGGATTGGGAAATTGAGACTATCCGAAAGCCATTTTATTCAAAGCGAAGGTGTAAAAGCCCTGATAGGGGTGGCCATTAAAGACCCATCCAAAAAGGAATTGCTTGGCATTCTCTATCTTGATTATCGTCAGCCGCGTGAATTTTCAAAGACAGATGTACACCACGCGGAATCGCTGGCGAGCCTAGCTGCTGTGGCCATTTCCAATGCTCGTGAAATAGATGAGATCAAGCAAAAACGTCAATTCAAACTTGCCAAAGATATTGCCGAAGCGGTGGGCGCCAGTTTGAACCTCCAAACAACAATGGATGCGATTCTAAGCAAATTACATGAAGCTTTTGGAGGAACGCGTCTCTGTGTATTGTTATACGAGAAACGTTTGCATGCATTAAAGTTCGCGCCAGGCACATCCAAATTCTACAAGGTCAACAACCCTGCATACGCAGACCAAGACACATTTCCATTGGAAAAAGGCACGATTGCCTGCCGCGTAGCAAGACAGACCCTTGAAAAGAAACGAATTCAATTTGCAAACATTGAAGATGTCACTAAAGATGCCGAATATCTGCTACTTAATTCAAAGGTAAAATCTGAATTTTGTATCAGCCTCCTTGATACAAAAAACGATCTCCTAGGTGTAATGGCATTGGAAAGGGGAAAAGTCAACGGGTTTGGCAGAGATGATATTGAAGTGATCAGGGCGGTTGCCCAACACATCAGCATTGCCATTGAACGTGCCCAACAAAGTGAGGAACTGGAATACAACTCCACTGTGGCGGCACAAACCGCATGGGCTGCGAATTTGGCTCATGAAATCAACAATGAAGTTGGAAAGATTCTCAATTGGGCTTATTTAATTCGAAAAGTTGCCATGGAAAACCAAGACATACAGGAGTTTGTAAAGAACATTGAAGAGAGCGCTTCCCAATTAGCCAGTACCAATCCATTTGCCGGGAAACCACCAGCAGTAGTTGAAATTGATGCCATTCTGGGGTCGTACCTAGAGCAGGTCACATTGCTTCGCAGCATAGAAGTGGTGCCTAATCTCTGCGCTCCAGGCATTATGGTCGAGATAAACACCGATCAATTTCAACATGTACTCAGGCATCTGGTCAACAACGCTTCTAGAGCCATGGAGCAAATGGAAAAAAAGAGGATCGTGGTATCCACTCGAATTGTAAATAATTCCTTGTTGGAAATTCTATTTCAGGACTTCGGCCCGGGCATCAGGGAAGATAAACACTTATCAGCTTTTCGCAGACCATTTACAACCAAAAATACCGGAGGGTACGGTCTGCTATTCATTCGTCAGATGATCGAAAACATGCAGGGGGAAATTACTCTCCTCCCCTACGAAAAAGGGAACAGGGCAGGATTTCTGATTCATCTGCAAGCTACCGATGATCAACAAAAACAATCAAGTGATTCAGAATGTATAATAATTTCTCAGACATGAAAGAATAAACCCCGCGTTTTGATCGTAGAAAACGACCCATCAAAGCACGTATTTCCTATCAAACCTTTTTATGTAATGGGATTACGAACCAATTTTGGCAATGGGGGCTGGAACATCACTGCTGGCTGATGCAAAAAAAAGCGCAGGAAAATGTTGTGCTCTTGCGCTTATTGATCTGCGCATAATTGACGATTATAATGAGCAGGATACGAGCGGGTTAAAACTTGCAGAGGAAATGGGCGATCTATTGATCCTATTATCCTAAGCGGCTATCATAACCCCGACGTATTAAGAAAACTTCTTAAAAGCATATAGATATCACTTTTATCAGTAAAAAGAAAGCCGCGATTCCATCGAAGAAATTTGATGAAGAAGCCGCAAAAGTCACTGCCGCAAAAAGAAACCTGGTTTTCGAAAATCCAGAAATTCTGGATGAAATCGCCAACTCTCCACTGGGCAAAAACACAGGCGACTTTCCCGACCAAATTGCGGACATATTTGCACGGCTGTTTCCAAAAGCCGAAAGACTCCGTTTTGAAAAGCTGGAACTACGACCCGCCTCATCGAATATCTCCACTATACCGCGTCCCAACTCTGTGGTTCTGAAAGTATACGAAGGTGATTACGAACCTTATATAGTAAAACTTGCCAGGGCAAAAAAGATCCAACGGGAGGTTGATAATTACAACAAATATATTTTCAGAAGACTCACCGATGGCTTCACCGCCAGGCTGGAACGCAGCACCATTCAATGGGACATCGGTGGGGCATCTTATTCCTATTTGGGAAAATTCGATGTAAAAACCTTCTCACGGTACTACGAAGAAAACCCCATTGCTGATATTGAAGAATGTTTATCTTCATTTTTTGGCGGAATTTGGGGAAGACACTACAGCCAGGCACATGACGAGATCAATGTTTCTCTTTTCAGCCTTTATTCAAAAGTCTGGGACGATTGGTATGAAAGACGCGTAAAGGTTTTTTCCAAAAAAGACTTTTCTTATTTAGAGGATTTCAATTCAAATTGGAATCTCCCCAATCCCATTGACTGGTTCAAAAATAAAATAGCCGAAACCCCCAACGACCAAAGTGTAATAAAGAAAACGCGAGTAGCTATCACTCACGGAGATTTACACGGCGACAACCTACTTATTGATAACAAAAAAAATGTTTGGGTTATCGATTTTGAACGATGCGGAGAAGGTCATATCCTTCAAGATTTTATCGAACTAGAAGCGGATATTTTCAATCGTCTAGAGGAGCATTACGACAACTTTCCCGCGTATTTAAAAATGTGCGTCACCGTATTAAAACAAAAAAAGATCAAGGTATTTGAAAAATCAGAAACCACCTCCGAGGACGAACGGATTGAAAAAGCCCTCCAAACGATCTCAGCCCTCCGAGCACTTGCACTACAGTACACAACCATCACGGACGCACATGAATATCTACTGGGATTATTGTTTAACATGATATTTCGTGCTGCCATGGTCCGAAAAGTAAACCGAGAAAATAGCCAGCATGCACTTTTACTTGCCAGCCTCATTTGCCATCGTCTTGACCACTGGGAAGAGCCCTGGCCTCCACCCGAATTAAATATGACATCATAAATCAAAGGAGAATACAATGAGCACAAACCCCTCTTATTACCGTGAAGAGATATTAAAACCATTTTTCAAGTACGTGAAGAGCGGAGAATCATTTTATGTAGTTGGCGCGCCCAGTGTCGGAAAAACACGACTCATGGATTTTGTAATGGGGGATGACTCGGATGCCATTTGGGCAGGCGAGGAGATTGACCGAGATCAGGTAAAAAATAAATACCTTGGCGAGGATGCCGCTCCCAGGACATGGCTTGTACGCGTGGATATGAATCGTATGAGACATGAAAACGACTGGTCCTTCCAATTTTATGAGCTACTGCTTCATACCCTGCTGCTTACTTGCAATCGATGCTTAAACATGGAGAAAATTGAATCATTGAAAGTCGACCTCGCAACGCTTGACGCCCAAGTCATTCAAAGCAAGGATGCACTCATGGCGCACCGCTTTCTTGAAATGGCAGTAAACATGATCTGCCAATCCTACAATATCCAGATCTGTTTCCTCTTTGACGAATTTGATGATACATACAAATCCATGCCACGGGAGGTATTCGCCCAATTGCGGGCGATCCGCGATGCCAACAAATACCGCATCTCCTATATTTTATTTATGCGCAATCTTCCTGAAAAACTGCGTCTGCCCTCTGAAAACGAAAGCTTTTACGAATTGATCTCGCGAAACCTGCTCGGGATCGGGCCGTATTCGGCAATGGATACCTTTCACATCGTGGAGCAGTTGGAAAAACGCCGCGACTACGAATTAAGCAAGGAAAACCGCGAATGGGTATGGGAAGTCAGCGGCGGTCACCCAGGGTTAATCCAGGCATTGTTCATCTTGCTCAAGGAAAAATCACCAGACGCAGCTCAGATGCAAAACTTAGATTGGATATCAAAGCAGGATATGGTTCGCGAAGAATTTCGAAAATTATGGGATGGCTTATTGGAAGATGAACAGAAGGATTTACCCAAAATTGCAGGCGGAGATTATGGATCCGTCTCACCTGCAACGGGAAAGCTGCTCCTCGCCAAAGGCTTGATCAAACCCTACAGCGGGCGTATGGTCTATTTCACACCATTGATTGGATGCTGGCTAAAGCAGTTCGGTGGAAAATAAATTCTTCCTGACCTGAGAATTAAAACAAAAGCCGCCCAATTGGGCGGCTGTAAAAGGCAAAGAAAAGCCCCTTGGCAATGACCTACTCTCCCGGGAGGTCGCCCTCCAAGTACCATCGGCGCTGACGTGCTTAACTACCGGGTTCGGTATGGGACCGGGTGTACCCACGTCGCTCAAATCACCAAGGGACAATTTCACAAAATTGTCACTAAATAGCAGATTGATATTGATGATGTATCGTTTGAAAAGTACCAATTTCTCCGCATCACGGAAGGAAGCCCTCGACCATTAGTACAGCTTAGCTTAACACATTACTGTGCTTACACATGCTGCCTATTAAGCAGGTAGTCTACCTGCGGTCTTACACCCTTACGGGTCACAGGGATCTAATCTTAGGGCAAGTTTCCCACTTAGATGCTTTCAGCGGTTATCTTTGCCAGACATGGCTACCCAGCGATGCTCCTGGCGGAACAACTGGCACACTAGAGGTCTGTCCACTCCGGTCCTCTCGTACTAGGAGCAGCTCCCTTCAAATCCCTTACGCCCACAGCGGATAGAGACCGACCTGTCTCACGACGGTCTGAACCCAGCTCGCGTACCGCTTTAACGGGCGAACAGCCCGACCCTTGGGACCTTGTCCAGCCCCAGGATGCGATGAGCCGACATCGAGGTGCCGAGCGAGATCGTCGATGTGAACTCTTGGATCTCACCAGCCTGTTATCCCCGGGGTAGCTTTTATCCGGTAAGCCACAACCCTTCCACTCGGTATTGTGGGATCACTAAGCCCGACTTTCGTCTCTGTTCGGCGCGTTGGCCTTACAGTCAAGCTCCCTTATGCCTTTACACTCTATGGTGGGTTTCCATTCCACCTGAGGGAACCTTTGGGCGCCTCCGTTACCTTTTAGGAGGCGACCGCCCCAGTCAAACTGCCCACCTGGCACGGTCCCCCATCCGGATTACGGAATGGGGTTAGGATCTAAACATAATCAGGGTGGTATTTCACTGGAGGCTCCACCGACGCTAGCGCGCCAGCTTCAAAGCCTCCCACCTATTCTACACAGATTATATCCAAATACAATGCCAAGTTGCAGTAAAGCTCCACGGGGTCTTTTTGTCCTGCTGCGGGTAGGCCGCATCTTCACAGCCATTTCAATTTCACCGGGTCCCTCGTCGAGACAGTGCTCTAATTGTTACGCGATTCGTGCGGGTCGGAACTTACCCGACAAGGAATTTCGCTACCTTAGGACCGTTATAGTTACGGCCGCCGTTCACCGGGGCTTCAGTTCAAAGCTTCGCTTGCGCTAACCTCTCCCTTTAACCTTCCGGCACTGGGCACGCGTCAGCCCCTATACATCGCCTTACGGCTTAGCAGAGACCTGTGGTTTTGTTAACCAGTCACCAGAGCCATTTCACTGCGACCCTCCGAAGCTTTAACACTAAGGAGGGTACCCCTTCTCCCGAAGTTACGGGGTCATGTTGCCTAATTCCTTAACGAGGGTTCTCCCGTTCGCCTTGGTATATTCTACCCGTCTACCAGTGTCGGTTTGCGGTACGAGCACTAGAGAGTTATGCTTAGAGACTTTTCTTGGCAACAAGGCTCAGCCACTTCGCCTTACGGCCCGCTCCCACCTCAGCTCAACTGGCGGATTTACCTACCAGTCTCAACACCTAGATGGATCGAACCCAAATCCAATAATGGGCTGGCCTACCTCGTTGCGTCCTCCCATCGCACTCTCAAGCGGTTCCGGAATGTTGACCGGATGTCCATCACCTACGCCTCTCGGCCTCGGCTAAGGACTCGACTAACCCGACGCGGAATGACCTGGCGTCGGAAACCTTAGACTTACGGCGAACACGGTTCTCACGTGTTTGTACGCTACTCATGCCTGCATTCTCACTTCTGTCCGCTCCAGTCGCCCTTACGATCGACCTTCACCGCTGACAGAACGCTCCCCTACTGCCCCAACTTGCGTTGAGACCCATGGCTTCGGTACTATGCTTAGCCCCGTTACGTTTTCCGCGCGAAGTCACTAGACCAGTAAGCTGTTACGCACTTTTTAAAGGGTGGCTGCTTCTAAGCCAACCTCCTGGTTGTTTAAGTAACCTCACCTCGTTTCCCACTTAGCATAGATTTTAGGACCTTAGCCGATGGTCTGGGCTGTTTCCCTTTCGACCCCGAAACTCATCTCCCGGAGTCCGACTGCCATGCTATGGAGAACTGGCATTCCGAGTTTGATTGGGTTCTGTAAGCTGTAAGCCCCATAGCCCATTCAGTGCTGTACCTCCAGTTCTAAACGCATGACGCTAGCCCTAAAGCTATTTCGGGGAGAACCAGCTATCTCCGTGTTCGATTGGCATATCACCTCTACCCACAGGTCATCCCCTAACTTTGCAACGTTAGTGGGTTCGGGCCTCCACGAGTGATTAGACTCGCTTCACCCTGCCCATGGGTAGCTCACACGGTTTCGGGCCTAATCCCAGCGACTATACGCCCTATTAAGACTCGCTTTCGCTACGGCTTCGGGTGTCACTCCCTTAACCTCGCCACTGAGATTAACTCGCAGGCTCATTCTCCAAGAGGCACGCTGTCAGGCATAGCAAGGAACGTCCCTATTTCTAGGGGGCTCAACTTGCTGTTAGCCCTCCAACTGCTTGTAAGCTTATGGTTTCAGGTTCTATTTCACTCCCCTAACAGGGGACTTTTCACCTTTCCCTCACGGTACTAGTTCACTATCGGTCGCCAAGTGTATTTAGCCTTAGAGAGTGGACTCCCTAGATTCCTGCCGTATTAGCGTGCACGGCAGTACTCAGGAACACGGCGGAAGATAATCAGTTTTCGCATACGGGGCTATCACCCTCTTTGGCAGGCTTTCCCACACCTTTCCGCTAACTGATCATTTTGTAACTTCCGTATTGCCGGTCCTACAACCCCGCCTCTGCAAGCAGAGACGGTTTGGGCTTTTCCCCGTTCGCTCGCCACTACTGGGGGAATAATTTCTTTTCCTCTGGGTACTTAGATGTTTCAGTTCCCCAGGTTCCCATCCTCAAACCTATGTGTTCAGTAAGAGGACACCGTTGGTTCGCAACGGTTGGTTTCCCTATTCGGAAATCCCCGGATCAACGCCTGTACACGGCTTCCCGGGGCTTATCGCAGTGTCCCACGTCCTTCATCGGCACTTGGCGCCAAGGCATTCACCATAAGCTCTTAGTAGCTTCTCCACGTGATGCGGAGAAATTGATACTTTTCGCTTTATTAATTCGATAAATTACTTTATCGGCCTACATCATCAATTGCTATTCAGTTTTTAAGGTTCATTCACCATTTGACTGGTGACCGATACTCTTGAAAATCAAGGGCATCGGTCGCCCTTCAAATATTCAGTTGACAGACACAAAAAGACCCGAGCGCTCACCGCCGGGTCGCAAAAACCCTTCCATGCGGTGCTTCTTTCAAACTTATGTCTTTTTGATTTTCAACAAACTTTTATTGCTCTCCATTTACTCACATTTTCGTACTCAGTGGAGATGGCGGGATTTGAACCCGCGACCTTCGCGTTGCAAACGCGCTGCTCTCCCACTGAGCTACATCCCCAGGACTTGCCTGGTTAGTGGGCTTGACAGGATTCGAACCTGTGACCCCTGCGTTATCAGCACAGTGCTCTAACCAACTGAGCTACAAGCCCGGGTTTTTCCTCAACAACTGAGGAGTGATAGGAAACTAGTTTCTGCGTTCCAGCGCCCAAGTTCACCGTGTGGGCATATTTAGAGCAACTTCCCCGTAGGGAGTGCTCACGTACTCTAGAAAGGAGGTGATCCAGGCGCACCTTCCGGTACACCTACCTTGTTACGACTTCGTCCCAGTCACCAGCACCACCTTCGACGGCGTCCTCCTTGCGGTTAGACTACCGGCTTCAGGTGTTACCAGCTCCCATGACGTGACGGGCGGTGTGTACAAGGCCCGAGAACGTATTCAACGCACTATAGCTGACGCGCGTTTACTAGCAACTCCAGCTTCATGCAGGCGAGTTGCAGCCTGCAATCTGAACTGAGGACAGTTTTGGGGGATTGGCTCCACCTCGCGGCTTAGCAACCCATTGTACTGCCCATTGTAGCGTGTGTGTAGCCCCGGACATAAAGGCCATGCGGACTTGACGTCATCCCCACCTTCCTCCGGCTTGATACCGGCGGTCCTGTATGACACATGTAACATACAGCGAGGGTTGCGCTCGTTAGCGGACTTAACCGAACATCTCACGACACGAGCTGACGACAGCCATGCAACACCTGTGCAAGCTCCCTTGCGGGTCGTTCACCTTTCAGATCACTACCACTTGCATGTCAAACCCGGGTAAGGTTCTTCGTGTAGCATCGAATTAAACCACACGCTCCGCTGCTTGTGCGGGCCCCCGTCAATTCCTTTGAGTTTTAATCTTGCGATCGTAGTCCCCAGGCGGTAAACTTATCGCGTTAGCTGCGGCACCGATGGTGTTTAAGCCACCGACGCCAAGTTTACATCGTTTACGGCTAGGATTACCGGGGTCTCTAATCCCGTTTACTACCCTAGCTTTCGCGTCTGAGCGTCAGAAATGGTCCAGAAGATCGCTTTCGCCACTGGTGTTCCTCCCGATATCTACGCATTTCACCACTACACCGGGAATTCCATCTTCCTCTACCACTCTCAAGTCCGGTAGTATTGGATAACCTCTCCTAGTTAAGCCAGGAGATTTCATACCCAACTTACCGAACCGCCTGCACGCGCTTTACGCCCAGTGAATCCGGATAACGCTTGCCTCCTACGTTTTACCGCGGCTGCTGGCACGTAGTTAGCCGAGACTTATTCCTGAGATACTGTCCTTGCTCATCTCTCAGAAAAGTGCTTTACGACCCGAAGGCCTTCATCGCACACGCGGCGTTGCTGCATCAGGCTTTCGCCCATTGTGCAATATTCCCTACTGCTGCCACCCGTAGGTGTATGGACCGTGTTTCAGTTCCATTGTGGGGGGTCACCCTCTCAGGTCCCCTACCCGTCGTAGCCTTGGTGAGCCATTACCTCACCAACTAGCTGATGGGACGCAGGTCCCTCCCAAAGCGAATTGCTCCTTTAGTTATCAGTTTCTAAACCCGATAACCACATGCGGTATTAGCAGTTCTTTCGAACTGTTATCCCACACTTTGGGGTAGGTCACCAACGCGTTACTCACCCGTTCGCCACTAGGATACTTTCGTATTGCTACAAAAGCACCTCGTTCGACTTGCATGTATTAGGCACGCCGCCAGCGTTCATCCTGAGCCAGGATCAAACTCTCCGCAAAAAATCACTCTTGCGAGTGTAGTTTACTTTACGGAATTTACTGGTTCAACAAAAATGTTGTTTCCTATCACTCTTCAGTTGTTAAGGTGCTTGCCATTTGAGCGAGCTGTATTCTACTCGCTACTATAACCGTCTGTCAAGGTTTTACACAGACTAAAATACCGATGCTTTTCTTTCGCATCGGCTCATCAGGCTGCAAAACTTATTTGCTTTGTGTCTCTGATGTAAGACGGTTACTCAGTTGTAATCGATTTGTCATGAAGACGAAATCTTTTTTGTTTTTACTGGCGAGGTCGAATTATATGCATTCTCGAGATCTTGTCAATAGCAAAAAGGGTTTTGAACCTTAAAAAATCGCACAAGTTTTAAACCCGTTTTGAGAATTCAAAACCGACATTCATTTTGAATTCAGAGGTGAATACTTCAATTGCTTTTATCGAGTCTGCGATTCCGTTTTCGCTTCTTATGTTTTGACCGATAACCTGTGCGCGATCACGAATCATATTTGACTCAGCCTCAGCAATTGCACGCACTAATTTATCAACAGAAATATTTTTTACAAGGATAGGTTTTGGTCCTACACCAATTGTGTGAACTCTATTCCCCCAGAATGGTTGATCTGCTGTGAATGGCACAACGATATTTGGAATGCCTGCACGCAACCCAGCGGCCGTAGTCCCTGCCCCACCGTGATGGATGATCATCTTGCAGCGTGGTAACAGCCAATCATGCGGCGCGGATTCGAGATAAAGCAAATCATTGGATGATCGATTCTTTACACCTCCCCAACCTGAGAGAATGATTCCACGGTTATTTGTTTTCTTCAATGATTCAACTACAATATCGTTGATTCGTTTTGCGTCTTTATTGACCATACTGCCAAAAGAAACGCATACAGGTGACTTACCTAATTTTAAAAATGTATCAAGTTCATTTGGGGGTGAATAAGATTCGTCGAGCGGAAAGAAGAAGTAACCAGTGACGTGCACTCGTGGCGGCCAGTCGCTTGAGATGGGGAGAATGCTTGGGCTCCACGCACACAGGATCGGGGTCCGAAGGCGAGGCGGATTGTCATCAAAAGGCCAGAATAATTTTCGTTTTGGGAGTCCTGCACGGCGGCGGACTTGTTCAAATCCCATCCGCGAAGTAAGCCAGGTGATTTTTGAAGATGCAACATGCGAAAGATGATTGAGTGTACGCACGCCAAGATTTGGCATGGCGATATTTGGATAATCGCCTGTGGGCGTGAACATGGGAAAGGTTTGGATGTGAATATCGGGGATATTTTTTTCGCGGGCGAGCGTGTGGGCGCCAACTGCATGTGTGAAAGTGTGGATGATGAGATCGGTATCTTTGCAGGCTTCTTCGGTTTGACGCAAGACTTCTGCGCCGATATTGACTGCATGATTCATCAGTTCACGGATCATCTTGAAGTAGTTGTAGCCGGAATCATTCAAGCGACGGCTAAGCTCTTCGGGGTCGCCTGCAAGCGGAGCAAAGGTGATGCCATGCTCCTCGACCAAATTTTTGAAACGAAGCGGCGCAGCGAGAATGACTTGATGACCGCGATCCATTAAACCACGCGAAAGAGGCAAAAAAGGCTGGACATCGCCGCGAGAGCCGTAGGTGAGGATGGTGATATTCATGGGAATAAAAAGTGACAGTCACCTTGAATGTGACTGTCACTTGGTTTTAATTCATTTCCTGTCTTCCAGATAACGCTCGTAACAAGGTGTTTTGATCGGCGTACTCAAGGTCGCCGCCTACGGGCAGACCTCTCGCGAGACGGGTGACATGCACATCGTAATGCTTGAGCTGTCCCTGCAAATATTGCGCTGTGGCATCACCTTCCATGCTGGGATTGGTGGCGAGGATGATCTCTTTCACTCCCCCACTGGCGACGCGTGCCACAAGTTGCTTGATCTTCAGATCATCGGGGCCAACGCCTTCGATAGGAGAGAGAACGCCTTGCAAAACATGATATTTGCCGTGAAAGCCGCTCGTGCGTTCGATGGCAAGGACATCCAATGCCTCTTCCACCACGCAGATGAGCGAGCTATCTCGCTTGTGCGACTCGCAGATTTCGCAGCGCTCGCGGCCCGCTTCGGTGATGTTGAAACATTCCGAGCAGAAGGCTGTGTTCGCTTTGAGATTCGCCAGCGCCGTGGACAAGTCCATTGCGACATCTTCGGTGGCGCGCAGCAAATAGAAAGCCAGCCGTGAAGCGGACTTTGGCCCAATGCCTGGCAGGCGTTCGAGGGCGGTGATGAGGGATTGGATGGATTCGGGGAGAAGCATAAGAGCGTCGAAGGTCAAAGGTCAAAGGTCTATGACTTGTGACCTTCAACCTTCGACTCTTTTAGAAGGGCAACCCGCCAGAGATCGGGCCCATCATTTTCTCTTGCAAGGCGCGGGACTCGTCCAATGCCAGATTGACAGCGGAGAGAACCATGTCTTGCAGAAGTTCGGCGTCTGCATCCTTGAGAAATTCGGGGGAAATCTCGACGGATTTGCATTTCTGGTCGCCTGTCATGGTGACTTTGATGGCTCCGCCGCCTGCGGTTGAGCTGACTGTCGTTTCGGCGAGTTTTGCCTGTGCTTCTTCCATTTGCTTTTGCATACGCTGAATTTGCTGCATCATGCCAGCTTGCCCGCCGATAGGGGCGCCACGATTAAATCCTTTTGCCATAAATTAGTCTCCTAGTTCGTAATTGGTAATTGGTAATTCTCTACTCATCCATATCCACGATTTCGCCGCCGTGTTGGATGGCGGTGGCGACCATGCCGTCTTGCGGGACGTTGGCAGGGATTTTGCCTTTGGCGTTGGTGACAATGCAGCGAACGCCAATATCCACACCAAAGTGGTCTTTGATCAGCTTCTGAATGGCGTCGACCTGGTCGGGCTTATCGAGCTTTTCGACCAGTACTTCACTGGCGAGGCCAAGCACAAGGGTTTTGCCTTGAATGTCGATCATCCTCACTGAATTCAGGAGCGCAGATAAGTTCGCCTGCGCCTTCGGGAGTGATGCGGCCAACGACTTCCATGCTTTGATGATATCCGCTGAGTTGAGGATGGGCTTGTCTGAAACAGGCTTCTCCCCTGCTGGAGACGCCTCGTTCTTAACCTCGGACTTGGATTCTGCTCTTTGAGTTGCAGCAGGCTTGGGCGGAGTCTGACGCGGCGCGGCTACTTGATGAGATTCTGCTGGAGCGTCGAGCACTTCCGCTAGGGCAAGTTCCAAACTCAGGGACGGCTGCCAGCCGCCGCGCAAATCCGTAGCGGCAGTGTTGAATATTTTCATCATGCGCAGCACATCCGATGAACTGAATGTGTCTGCGTGGGTTTGCATTTGGGTTTTGACTTCTCGCGTCGCTTCGACTTGGTCAGGATTGCCCATCTGCATGAGCATGAGGCCGCGCATGTATTCGACAATTTGACGGGCGAGAGAACGCGGGTCGGCGCCTGAATCGAGCGCACGGTGAATGGTTTCGAGACCGCGCGCAGGCTGGTTTTCAAGCACGGAGTTGACGAGATCGAGAACGGTTTGGCTGGTTGCTGTGCCGAGGACTTGCTGCGCGAGAGCGAGCGTAATATTCGTGCCAGTGGATGAAAGTTGATCGAGAAGGGATTGCGCATCGCGCATCCCACCAGCCGATTGACGGGCAATGAGCGTGAAGGCCTCTTCGTCCACTTGCATATTTTCAGAAGCGGCGATCTGTTTTAGGTTTGCGACGATCTCGTCGATGGGCACGCGACGGAACTCGTGACGCTGACAGCGCGAGAGTACCGTGGCGGGGATTTTGTGAATTTCGGTGGTGGCCAACACGAAGATGGCATGCGGCGGCGGTTCTTCGAGCGTTTTGAGAAGCGCATTGAAGGCAGCCGTGGAAAGCATGTGGACTTCGTCGATGATGTAGATCTTGTATTTGCCCTGCGATGGCGAGAAGTTGATCTTGTCACGCAAGTCGCGGACATCGTCCACGCTGGTGTTGGAAGCCGCATCGATCTCGATGAGATCCATAAAACGGTTCTCGTTGACCGCCTGACAGTAGTCACAGGTGTTATCGGGGCGCTGTGCTGGGTCTTCGTTGAGACAGTTGACAGCCTTCGCGAGCAAACGTGCCACAGTGGTCTTGCCTGTGCCGCGCGGGCCAGCGAAAAGATAGGCATGACCAACACGGTCTGCTTTGATGGAATTTGTGAGGGTTTGGACGATATGCTCCTGTCCGATCACGGAATCCCATTGTTTTGGGCGGTACTTGCGGTAGAGGGCTTGGGTCATTTTTAGTTGGTGGTTTGCGGTTGGTAGTTGGCGGTTTGTAGCTGATGATTAACTGTCAACCACCAACTAACTACCGTCAACTGATTAAGGAACTCGATACACGGCTCTCAGGTTGCCTTGAGAATCAAAAAGGCGGGCATTCTCTCCAGAACTCCATACGGCGTCGCCTATACCCCAATAGAGGTCAATGACGGTATCTGTACCAGTGGTTGTGTGGACTTGAACGGCTCCATTTGGGTATAGCATGATTTCGGGGAAAGTGAATGTGTTACCGTCTTCGTCTTTCAATTGCCATGATGCCAAATCCAACTGGCCTTCGCCTTCGAATTTGATCACGACGATCTCGGAAGTGAACGTCCCTGCACCGACCACGCTGCTGATCTTGACAAGAATATCCGTCTGCAATTCAGCGTTGGGCGTGAAAGACGCATCACTGCCGCTAACGGGCGCGGCCTGCTGAACCGAGGGCAGGTTCGTGGCACGGGAATTGCGGTCATACCAGAACAGGATCGTCCCTGTCACACTCGCCGAGACAAAGATATTGAGAAGCAGGTATTGGATGAGCTTTCGACGATCCATAGATGGTTGATGATAGCACAAAACGTTTCAACGTTTGAACGTTTTAACGTTTCAACGAAATCGCAACCCAATCACCAATTTGACGCTGGTCGTTTCGCTTCAACCCTTTGGCTTCTCCCGCCGCAATGACAGATTCCGCCTGATGATCGAGGATTCCACTCAAAATGATCTCGCCAGTAGGCTCGACCAGGTCTGCAAGACCTGCGTCAAAGAGACGGATAAGGATCGGCCCGAGGATATTCGCCACCACCAGCGGCGCGGACTTAAACTGGAAGCTGCCACTCAAAACCTCGGTCACTGACCCCTGCCCGAGCAGTAGTTCCTCCCCCACCCCGTTGGTATCCGCGTTCTCGCGCGAGTTCTTGACGGACTCAATGTCAATATCCACGCCGAGGACGGACTTTGCTCCAAGTTTAATTGCCGCAATCGAGAGGATGCCCGAACCGCAGCCGACATCAATCACAGTGGTCAGTGGTCGGTGGTCAGTAGAAACCTCCATCAACTCCAAACACAACTGCGTCGTTGGATGTGTCCCCGTCCCAAACGCCATGCCAGGGTCAATCTTGATCGGGATGCGCTTCGGTTCAGGAGATTCAAGCCAGGCAGGCAGGATGAGGAGTCTCTGTCCGATGAGGATCGGCTTGTAGTGCTGCTTCCAGGCTTCCATCCAGTTTTGATCCGCGATCTGCTTGTAGGCAGGGACGGGTAAAGGCTTGATCATCCCCAAAAAATACAGCGACTCTTCGAGCTTCTGCCGGGTTTCCTCGAGTTGATCGTTCACTTCCAAATAGGCGCGGACGGTGATGGGACCTGTCGCAGTCCCTTCATCCTCTTCATCATTGAATTTCACACCCTGTTCGGTCATCACGCCGTTGGGCGCAAACCGTGCCAGCACATCCGCAACGGACTCGGCGAGTTCGCCGTCCACAGTCAAAGAAACTTCCAACCAATTCATTTTTTATCTGCCTTGTAAAAACGGATTTGTAAATAACTGACGATGGACAATGGACCGTGGACGATGGAAAAAACGTGGTCTACCGTCCATCGTCTATCGTCGAATTTCCTTCACCGCCCATTTTATCAATTCTTTCTCCGTTGTGAGCATCATGGCGGGCAAGTCATCCACGGAAAAATACTTCATCTCCGAAATCTCAAGGGACTCTTTGAACTCCCCGCTAAAAATCCTGCACAGATACACCATGCTGATGTGATGATCTTCCCTCGCACTGACCACAGTGAGCAAGCGCTCAATTTCAATTTGCATACTCGTCTCTTCACGAAACTCGCGGACAATCGCATCCGCGGGCTGCTCGCGATGTTCAAGTCCACCTGCTGGAATGCCCCACTCGAATTTTCGATACGTGTGTTTGAAAAGCAGAATTCTTCCCTGCTCATCGAATATCAAAGCCGCCACCGCCGCACGGAATCTGGGACGCACCAGTTTCGCCGCAAAAAAATGCACCCACAATGGCAGCATACGCCAGATTCGTAACAATATTTTCATCATGGCATTATAACAATAGACGATAGACCACGAACGACGAACGACAAACCATGAACAATGTTTGGTCGTCAATCGTCCGTGGTCTATCGTCCAATAAAAAAAACGAGCAGACTCTCATCCGCTCGTCACTTATTACTTTTTACTCGTCACTTCTCACTCCACTTACCCGCCCAACGTCTCATTCAACCAATCCAAAAATCCCTTTTCCTGAGGCTTGACCGTGGTACCCAAGCTCTCAGCCAACTTCTCGAACAACTCGCGCTGTTCTTTTGTCAGTTTGGTTGGGACAGCCACATTCACGATCACCAATTGATTACCGCGGTCTTTGCGGCGCAGATAAGGCACGCCTTTGTTCTTAAGCGTAAACACCTTGCCAGGCTGGGTACCTGCTGGGATATGTAACTTCTCATCGCCATCGATGGTAGGTACGGAAACTTCCGCGCCCAACACAGCTTGCGCCACATTGATGTCAAGATTCAAGACCAGATCATTCTCACGGCGCTTGAAGAACTGATGCGGTTTCACATCCAACACGAGGAACAGGCTTCCCTGCGGGCCGCCATTCTCACCAGGAGCACCCTCCCCCGTCAAGCGGATCTGCGTACCAACATCCACGCCAGCGGGAATCTGCACCTTCTTCTTGATCTTCTTGCGCTCAAGTCCATTGCCGTGACAAGTCTTGCACGGAGACGAGATCATCTCGCCGCGTCCGTTACAAGTTGGGCATGTCGCAGTCTGCACCATCTGACCCAAAAAGGTCTGGCGTACCTGACGCACTTCACCCTGCCCGCCACAAGTGGTGCATTTCACTGGCGATGTGCCGGGTTCCGCACCATTGCCGTGACAATGCGAACACGTTTCATCACGCGAAAATTCAATTTCTTTGTCCACGCCAAAGACGGCTTCTTCAAACGTCAATGTGACCTGCATCTGCAAGTCACGTCCACGGCGCGGAGATTTACGCGAGCGGCGGCCTGAAGAGAATCCAAACCCGCCAAAAAGCTCATCGAAGATATCAGAGAAGTCCACCGTGTAATCACGCTGACCTCCGCCGCCCATACCGCCGAGTCCTTCTTTGCCAAAGCGGTCATATCGCGCGCGCTTCTCAGAATCCGAAAGCACGCCATACGCCTCGTTGATTTCCTTGAACTTTTCTTCGGCGTGTTCTTCCTTGCTTACATCGGGGTGATACTGGCGCGCGAGTTTACGAAACGCGGCTTTGATCTCGTCATCGCTCGCGTTCCGTCCCACGCCTAAAGTTTCGTAATAATCTTGGTTGCTCATAATAAGATGGTCAAAAGTTGAAGGTCACAGGTCTTTGACTTTCGACCTTGACCTTCAACTGGACTTACTCCTTCACTTCACCATCGACAACATCTGGCCCAGCATCTTGATTTGGATTAGAACCCGCTTCGCCCTCAGCCGACTGTGGATTCTGCTCATAGACAGATGCGCCAATCTTTTGAATGGCCAGCCCCAACGCTTCCGTAGCGGCTTTGATCTTCTCTACATCTTCGCCCTGCGCCAGTGACTTGACTTCGGCAGTCTTGGTTTCAACTTCGCTTCTCAAGTCTGTAGGAACTTTGTCACCGAATTCGCGCAGAGCTTTATCGGCGGCATAGGCCGTGTTATCTGCATTGTTGCGTGCTTCGATCAAATCCTTACGTTTGCGGTCATCTTCAGCATGTGCTTCCGCATCCTTGCGCATCTTCTCGACTTCGCTGTCGCTCAAACCAGAGGAAGCTGTGATCGTAATGTGTTGTGAACGTCCAGTCGCCTTGTCTTTCGCGCTGACTTTCAAAATGCCGTTCGCATCCACATCGAAGGTCACCTCAATTTGCGGGACGCCGCGCGGGGAAGGCGGAATGCCATCCAAAATGAATTTACCCAACGACTTATTATCATTCGCCATCGGACGTTCGCCTTGCAAAACATGGATTTCAACCTGAGTCTGGTTGTCACCTGCGGTTGAAAACACCTGCGAGCGGCGGGTCGGGATGGTTGTATTGCGTTCAATTTGAGCCGTGGCAACACCGCCCAACGTTTCGATCGCCAAAGTCAGCGGAGCCACATCGAGGAGAAGAATATCCTTCACTTCCCCACCGAGCACGCCTGCTTGAATTGCCGCGCCAATCGCAACGACTTCGTCAGGATTCACGCCTTTGTGCGGGTCTTTGCCGAAGAAAGCGCGTACGCGGTCTTGAATGGCGGGCATACGGGTCATGCCGCCCACCAGAACGATCTCATCGATGTTGCCGGCATTTAATCCAGCGTCAGCCAATGCCTGTTTGACAGGAGCAATTGTCCGGTCGACAAGATCCGCTGTAATTTGTTCGAGCTTGGCGCGGGTCATGGTCATCACTAAATGTTTGGGGCCGCTTGCATCCGCAGTCAAGTAAGGCAGGTTGATCTCAGTTTGCATTACAGTGGAAAGTTCGATCTTGGCTTTCTCAGAAGCTTCCTTCAAACGCTGTAAAGCCTGACGGTCATTGTTCAGGTCAATGCCGTTGTCTTTCTTGAAGGTCTCGATCAAATGATCCATGATGCGCAGATCGAAATCATCGCCGCCGAGGAAGGTATCACCGCTCGTAGCACGCACCTGGAACACGCCGTCGCCCACATCCAAAATGGAAACGTCAAATGTACCGCCGCCGAGATCATACACAACAATAACTTCATTCTTTTTCTTATCAAGTCCATAAGCCAAAGACGAAGCAGTAGGTTCGTTGATGATACGAAGCACTTCGAGACCAGCGATCTTGCCAGCATCTTTCGTAGCATTGCGCTGTGCATCGTTGAAATACGCAGGGACTGTGATGACCGCTTGCGTGATCGTTTCACCCAAATACGCTTCCGCATCTGCCTTGATTTTCGCAAGGATCATCGCGGAAACCTCGGGCGCAGAATAATCTTTGTCACCGAGGGCCACGCGCACATCGCCGTTTTCCGCGCCATTGACGGCATACGGCACACGCTTGCGGGTGCGTTCCACTTCGGGGTCATCAGACTTGCGTCCCATAAAACGCTTGACCGAGAAAATCGTATTCTGCGGATTCGTGATCGCCTGATTGCGCGCCACACGTCCCACCAAACGCTCGCCGTTCTTATTCATCGCCACCACAGAAGGGACAAGCCGTTCACCTTCCGCAGAGGGGATCACAATCGGCTCCCCGCCAGACATAACAGCGGCTACCGAGTTGGTCGTACCTAGATCAATACCAATGATTTTTGCCATGAGTTCCTCGTTTAAAGTTTGAAAGTTGTCAGGTCTGAAAGTTGGGGTTCAACTTGTAAACCTTCCAACATTTCAACTTACCAGTTTATTGCGCCACCCTTACAAGGGCAGGTCGTATCACTCGTTCGCCGAGCATGTATCCATTTTGCACCACATCGATGACGTGTTCGCTTTCAACGTCATTGTTCGGTTCGTGCGAGATCGCTTCGTGGAAGTTCGGGTCAAAAGGTTTGCCTTTTGCATCAATACGCTTCAGACCTTCGCCTTCCAAAATATTCTGCATCTTGCGCGCGATCAACTCAATGCCGCTTGCCCATGCATCATCCGCGGGGCGGTTCGCCAAAGCGCGTTCCAGATCATCGAGAGCAGGCAAAACCTTCTTGATGATGTCGCCTTTCATGCTGGCAAACATCATCTCGTTGTCGCGTTCAATACGCTTTCTATAATTTTGGAATTCAGCCTGAGACCTCGCCCAGCCATCTTTATATTCGACGACTTTGGCTTCAGCTTCTTTCAATTGATTGATCAACGCCTCACGCTCCGCCGACGCCTGATCGGATTCAACGGGCATTTCTTCCGCTGCGGCTTGATTCTCATTGAATTCGTCCTGTCTATCTTTCGCTTTTGACATGTTTCTCACTCTCGTTGTTTTACGTCATTGCGAGGAGGGTGCTTTTCCCGACGAAGCAATCTCTAACTATGCGGAGATTGCTTCGGGCGAAGAACAAGAGCGCCCGCAATGACGTGATTTTTTTACTCACCCGAAATCGTATCGTTCACCAAATCACTTAACAACCCAGCGACATATCTCACTGTGGGGATGGTCTTTGCATAGGACATTCTCATCGGCCCAAGCACACCTAATGTGCCGGTTGCCATGCCAGGGACACCGTATCTGGCGATCACCATCGAGCATTGACGGAGTTCATCCAGTTCGCCTTCGCCGCCGATCAAGACTTGCAGCCCACCGATGTTGCTGTTGTTGGTGGTGCGTGCTAATAAGTCTTGCAAGGTGGTTCGTTCTTCAAAAAGTTTCAAGGTCTTGCGAGCTTCACCCGAACCTGAGAATTCGGGTTCACTCAAGACGTTGGTCAAGCCGTCCGTGTAGATTTCACCAGATACACGGCTTGCCGAGTTACGCATATCCTGAACGATAAGGATGAGGATATCCTGATCGAGCGGGTCAGGTCGATTTGTCAGCGAGGAAATTGCGTCCACGGCCAGACCAGCTAACAGGGCGTTAAGACGCGCGGCGGTTTGGCTGAGTCGCTCCTGCGGGACGGGTTCCGTCAGCGTGAGGATCTGCTGGGACACTTCCCCACCCGCCATCACCAGCACCATGAGAATCTGCCGGCCCTGAGTCGAGATCAACTCAACATGCTTGTACCTGGACTGCTCTGCATGTGGAGCCGTGACCACCGAAACTCCCTGCGATTGAGTGGCAAGGATGGATGCCGCGAGGGTCATCCACTGATCCATGTCGGCGCGGGACTGATAAAACTGATGCGAGATGGTGTGCTGCACGCTTTCGGGCAATTCCGCATCCTGCATCATCTGGCTGACGAAATAACGATAGCCTTCCTCTGAAGGGACGCGTCCCGCCGAGGTGTGAGGCTGGCGCAGGTAACCCATTTCCGTGAGCGCCGCCATCTCATTTCGGATAGTGGCCGCCGAAAGCCCAAGGTGATAATGTTCCGTAAGCCGCTTCGAGCCAACCGGCTGAGCGGATTCAATGTAATCACGGATAATTAGAAGAAGCAGGGTCTTCTGGCGTTCGGTTAGGGTGCTCATATTCACAATTTAGCACTCCCAATTTGAGAGTGCTATTTATCGTGCAATAATGATAACAGTGCAAAAAAGGGAAGTCAATAAGAGGAGTGTAAGAATTATTTACAATGCAGAAACAAATGCCCTGAAACAGAAAGGAAAGGCTGCGCCTTTCCTCTTTTGATCGATTTGTTATTATGGCGCTGCAACAGCGGGACGCCACACAGCATGAAAGTCATCCTCGGGGTCGGTGGTGATTCTTTCACGACCGCCGCCTGCGGTTGTCATGTAGAAAATATCCACATTGTTATCTTCCACAACTCCTTCATACGTGAGGTAGAAACCATCGGGGGAGTAATGCACATTTTCAATGGTGACCACATTAATCTGCATCCGCTTGCCCTGTGATCCTGAGCGGTCTATGGAGGAAACAGTGATCAAATAGGGGTTGCAGAATGTAGTTGCACAGCGTTGGTTGAAGATGATCACCTCGCCATTGGGCGACCATGCAGGGAGATAATCATTGTATGCCTGCCCGCTGCGAACGATCTGCACGGGGTTTTCACCATTGGCATCCATCATCCAGATCTGATACACACCGACTCGCTTCACTGTGTAAATGAGTTGCGAACCATCCGGCGACCAGGACGGTTGGCGAGCCTCAACTTTTGCGGCGCCTTTGGTGATCTGGGTGATATTTGAAAGATCATCTACGCTGACTGTGAAAATTTCCATTTGACCGGTGCGCAGCGAGGTAAAGGCAATCGTCTTGCCATCGGGAGACCAGGCAGGATCAAAGTCGCCACCAGTGCTGGGCGGGACAGGCGTCAGGCCTGTGCCATCTGCATTGATGATATACAAGCTGGCGTTGAAGTAAATGTCATCCATGCCTTTGCAGGGAGAAATGAAAACCAGCCTCAATCCATCCGGCGACCAGGATGGCTGGCAGGCGCCGTTGGGCATGTTGGTGATCTGGGTGGCGCCGTTTACCGCAAGGTCGAGCAAATAGATCTGCGGAATTCCCGAGCGGTTTGACGCAAACGCGATCTGGTTTGCTCCCCCGCCTATTGTGACGGGCAGGCTGGGAAGAGCTGTTTCGGTCGGCAAACCGGTTTCAACCGCGCCAGGAATCGAAGTATTGGTAAGTCCGATGGTTGCGGTGGCTGTGGGCGGCTTTTTAGTTGCAGTGGGAACAATCGTGGAAGTTGCTGTGGGAAGAATGGTACTCGTGGGAAGCGGCGCAGTGGGCGTCGCCATGCTGGTTGCTGTATTGGTTGGGGGCAGGAACGGAATCATACCGCGCACGTTTGCAGGCAATATTGCCGGTGCAAAAAACGGCACGCTTAATACAAGCAAAAACAACAACAAGAAAAAGAAACGCACAAGAGCATTGCGGCGTTTGCGTTCGCGTTCCTTCTGCCTTTTCAGCGGAGACACGAAGGGTTGATCTTCTTCCACTGTGGTCGGGGAGGGAACCGGTCCCATGGCTGGGCGCACCGGGGTCTTTTCCTTAATGGGGTTGGCGGCAGATTCATCCATCTGCTTCGGCGGGAAGGCATCCAAAGGAGGTGGAACTACTGTATAGCTTCCCGGAATTTGCTGCGTTTTGGATTTGGCACCCAACAACGCCTTCTTGAAATCTTCCGCAGTCTGAAAGCGGTCACTCGGATCAACCGCCATGGCTTTCTCAATGGATGCCGCCAAACGACGGGATACTTTTGAATTACGCTTTCGCAGCGGGGTGAGCTGCGCGTTATCCATGGCACGGGCAAGCCCATCTTCAGGGATGATCCCGCACAGCGCGGCATATAACGTGGCGCCGAGCGAATAAATATCCGTGCGTGGATCTGTGCGCGCCGTTCCATATTGTTCGGGAGGTGAATAGCCCGGGGTCATGGCGCGCGCGCCGGTTGTGGTGGCCTGGCTTGCGTTTTGATATACCTTCGCCAGGCCAAAGTCCACCAAAAAGATGTGACCATCCGGCGTGATCTTGACATTGCCGGGTTTAATATCGCGATGAAGAATGGGGGGCTTGCGGGAGTGTAAATAAGTGAGCGCATCACAGATGGCTGCGCCAATATGAACTGCATCATCTTCCGTGAGCATGCCAAGGCGTTCCATACGGAAACGCAGATCTTCCCCTTCGATGAAATCCATGACGAGGTATTGACCCTGATCGCCCAATACGATGTGGTCTGAAACACGCGGCAGGTTCGGGTGCCTTAGGTTCGCAAGGATCACCGCTTCCAAACGGAACTGACGCGCGTACTCATCCGTTGTAAAAAGATTCTCCTTGAGCGCAATTTGAACCCCAAGGTTTTCATCCACGGCGCGGTATACAGACCCCATGCCGCCCTGGCCGAGAATATCAACGATCCGATAACGATTATGAAGGAGTGTGTCTTTTTCGAGCGTCATCTAGAAACCTGATTACCTGCCTGATCAATAGCGCGCCAACAAAGAACCCGCACTATGAAGCATAGAATTAATTTGAATTTCTTGATTGAGCCAACATTATATCAGATTGAAGATTTATGTCTGCCGTCTTCAACTATCTTGAAACGAATAAACAGCCAAGGCGCGCCGCCTGTCACCCACCACCCCACCAACGCATAGCGGATGAAGCGCAATGAATACACAAGCAAACCATCACCGCGAGGGAATACCTGTCCCAACCCCATCCATAGGATAAGGATGCCGACCAGGCCGATGACATAACGAAGAGCGCGCATCCAAACCGGACCTGTGGCCTGATACCCTCCGAGTGACACGATCCACGCGAGACCAAAGCCCAGCCCAAAGACCGTCCCGGCTGAGGTGAAGACTCCGTTCGGGTCCACCGGAGCAGGCATCACGTCCCCGGCAAGAAGCGCATTATCGATCCACAGTGCAGGCACTTGATATCCATTCCGCAGCGAGACGACCAACATCCCCAGCACGACAAAGATCATCGAAACGATGAACGCGATCACCGTCTGCTGTGCGAAGGTCTGTGTACCAAGCCAGGCGGCAATAGGGTCCCAAAAACGAGAGAACGCCCATACGAGCACCGCGCCTATGACCCAGCCAAGCAAAACATCATGCGGAAAGTGCGCGCCAAGATACAGACGTGAAAAGCCGATAAAAAGATGAGGAAGATAGCAGCCACCCACACCCAGGTTTGTTTGCGATAGGCAGCAATGATGCCCCAAACACTCATGGCATTTTGAGCATGGCCCGACGGAATCCCAAAGCTGGTTTCAGACCATAATGCACGGACGTGCGAACTCACCCAATACGGGCGCGGACCTGCAAAAGCAGTTTGCCCATATAGTTGAACATGTTGCTTGTTACAAGGATAAGCCCCACCCGCAAACCAAGCGCAGAGTCAATGCTCCAATAAATGAGAGGCAGAACGAGGAAAAAGAAATCTTCTGTGCCGAGGTAACTGAAAAATTGCATGGGAATGGTCAACCAATCCCCCAAGCCTTGAAGCCCGATAATAAAGGCAATGCCGGCGTCAATAAGGGTCTGCATATAGTCCTCCAGTAGGGTTTTTTAGCGCTTCGCAATTGACGAACACGCGCCCTTTATTGTACACTCATCGAATGGAAAAATCACGAGCACGCTGGTGGGATCTTCCATCCGCCATCTTTTTATTTTTGATGATCATTTTTTCGGCTTGGCGGCTGCAAACCACGGACTGGTCTGAGGGACTTGGGCATGTCCTCAATGTGGCACTGCTGGGGCTGATCGTTGGGTTGGCCTTGGGGCAAAGTAAATTTCAAAAACGCGGCGTAATATTTCTATCCATTGGATACATGCTGGTTGTTTTTATCTGGCAATGGTTCGGCTATATTGATTTTCCAAAGGAAAAATCCTACCTGGGGGATAGGCTTTTGATCCTGGCAGGCAGGCTGCTGACCGGCATGAGTGAATTTGCAGCCGGCAGGCCTGTCAAAGACCCATTGATCTTTTTGGCGCTGCTATTTATCCCATATTGGTTCACCGCGCTCCTCAGCGGATACCAATTGACACGCCATGCCAACGCGCTGGCTGCCACAGTACCGGGCGGGGTATTGATGTTCATTATTTACCTGAATCATTACACCACCCGCGATTACAGCTGGCTGTTCGGCGCGTACCTGTTCTCAGCGCTGCTATTGCTGGGACGCATAAAATACATCGTTGACCAGGTCAAATGGAGGGAGCAACGAGTGCAAGTCTCGGCGGAGAGCAGCATGGACATGAACAACATCATCATGGTCTGTGCGGCGGCGTTGATCCTGGTGGTGTGGACTGTCCCCTACACCCTGCCATACAATGCGAATGCCAGAAAAGCGTGGCAGAAGGTTTCCGCAAGCTGGTTTTCAAAGAACGAGCAGATGGATAACATGTTCGCTGCGGTAAAGAAGGACAATGTCCCCTCCAGTGATTTTTACCGCAACGTACTTGCCTTGGGGACTCGCGCCAAGCAAAGCGACGCGATCGCATTTCTGGTGTACACCCCGCTTGCCGCGAAGGATTTTCCACGCCTGTACTGGCGCGGGCGCGTGTATGACCGGTTTGAAGAGAACCGGTGGCAGACCTCTGAACTGGAGAACACAGAATACGCTCCGCAGGATGGCGATTTCAACATCGCTGACACGGAACAGCGTTTCAACTTGAATTTTTCCTTCAGCGTTTATTTAAAAGGACAGACCATCCTGTATTCGGCGGCGCAGCCTGTGTGGACCAGTCACCCGGCCGTCATCGCTCATGCCGTCATTCCGGGGGAAAATGCCGAGGATGAGAAAATGGATATCGTGGCGCTGCAGGCGTCGCCGTATTTGGAAGCGGGGGAAACCTATCACACCAATGCCATGCTCGCCAATCCCATCATCCCTGAATTGCAGGAAGCCGGTACTGAATATCCCGAATGGGTAACCGAAAAATATTTACAGCTGCCCGCGGATTTTTCGCCGCGCATTCAGGCGCTTGCATCTGACATCACTGCCGATCTTGAAAATCCATATGACCAGGCAGCGGCCATCACAGAGTACCTGCGAACAAATATTGAATATGTGACCGTCGTTTCCTTTCCCGAAGGCACTGAAGATCCGTTGGACTACTTCCTTATTTGAAAGCAAACAAGGCTTTTGCAATTATTACGCCAGCGCAGAAGTGTTGATGCTGCGCTCCATTGGAATTCCAGCGAGGTTGGCAGTGGGTTTTGCGCAGGGCGAACCCAATTTACAAAACACCTTTTTCACCGTGCGCGAAAAGGATGCGCACGCCTGGCCCGAAGTATATTTTCCCGGCTATGGCTGGATCGAGTTTGAACCGACAGGCAACCAGGACCCTGTGAACCGTCCGGTGGCGCGGGAGGAAAAGCCTGTCATCAATCTGGATGCGCTCGACAATCAACCCGAGTTGGATGCGCTTGCACAGGAGGAACCGCAAACCCCGATACCGCTTGAACTGCAAACCAGCGGTTTTCCCACACGCGTGCAGATCATCGAACTCAGCATTGCGGGCACGCCGGCCTGTTGTTCCCTGACCGGTTTCCTGCTGAAAAGACGCTTTGCCCCCAATATACAAACCTCCGCCATCCTCAAGAACGTGGTGGAGCGCAACGGATGGGAGACTCCCGCATGGCTCACCCGTTGGACTCTGTGGAGCGCTCTCAGCCCCATTCAAAATATTTTCACAGCATCAACATCAGCCTGCGTTGGATGAACGCGAAGCAACCCGCATACATCACCCCAAGGAGCGAGCCGGCATCCTTCGGGAACTCATCCCGACGCATCCGGATCGGTGGAAACCCTGCTGCGCGAATATCAAGCCTCTCTGTTCACAAAGCGGAACGGCAATATCGGCTTCGCCCGCATTGCGGCATGGGACATTCTTTACAAAACCGTATATACGCGTCTAAAAATCTTCATCTTAGGATACAATTAGAAGAACAGGCGAGAAACTTTCTCAACATCTAATTGGTATCCTTTATGAATTCTGAACAAACACGCCCAAGATCAGTTCACGATCAATTGCTAACCCTCAGTGCTCAAGCGGGCAAGATTCGTGCTGAATTGGAAGCGAATAAATTAAAACTCCCCAAAAACACAGTTGAAGATCTTAATAACCTGCAATCGTCGCTGGCTCAAATTGCAGAAAAGATGGAAGCCTTTCAACGTGAGAACAGCAATATGCTGGCGCTCGCAGATGTGGGGCAGGTCATCAATTCCTCCCTCGAACTCGATGAAGTGCTGCGTATCGTGATGGATAACATCGTGCGCCTGACCAAAGCCGAACGCGGCTTTCTCATGCTGCGCGATGAAAACAATGAAATGACCATTCGCATGGGGCGCAATTGGGAAATGGAATCCATCAATTCGTCCGAGAAGAATGTCAGCCGCACGGTTGTGCAGCGCGTGATCGACACCGGCGAAGCCATCGTCACCACCAACGCACAGGAAGACCAGCGCTTTTTAGGGCAGGAAAGCATCGTGGCATTCAACCTGCGCTCCATTTTATGCGTACCCCTCAAAGTGAAAAACGAACTCATCGGCGTCATCTATGCCGATAACCGCATCCGCACCGGCATCTTTGCGGAAACCGAACGCGACCTGCTCGGCGCGTTTGCGAACCAGGCCGCCGTTGCCATTGAAAACGCGCGCCTGTTCTCCTCGCTCAAACAAACTCTTGAAGAAGTGACCGCGCTCAAGAACCTGATGGACAACGTCTTTGCATCCATTGCCAGCGGCGTGATCACTGCGGATGTTCAATACAAGGTGACGCTTGCCAACAAAGCTGCGGAAAATATCCTCGGCGCCGCCTCGATTGACATCATCGGTCATTATCTTAACGAGACGCTTGCCTCTGTTTCGAGTGAGCTTGGCCCGCATCTGACAGAAGTCCGCGACACCGACAAAGCCATTGTAGATCTTGAGATCAGCCACTTCCTTCCGAACCGCGGCAATGTGGACTGGCGCTTGAACCTCTCGCCGCTCAAGGATGCAGGACAGAAAACTCAAGGCGTGGCAATTGTCCTCGACGACCTCACAGAACGAAAGAAGTTGGAAGCGCAGCGCCGTCTCTTTGAGCGCATGGTCTCCCCCGCCGTCATCGAACAACTGGACCCGAACAGCCTGCAGCTCGGCGGCAAACGCACCAACATCACCGTGCTCTTCGCAGACATCCGCGGGTTCACCACCTACAGCGAAAGCCTCGCTCCTGAAAAATTGGTTTTCATTTTGAACCGCTACCTCGCCGCGATGGCCGAAGCCGTGCTCGCGCAGGAAGGCACCATTGACAAGTTCATGGGCGATGCCATCATGGCCTGGTTCAATGCGCCCGTGCCCCAACCCGACCATACCCTGCGCGCCGTCAAGACCGCGCTTGCCATCCGCGAATCTGTGGAGAATTTATACAAAGAACTTCCCGTGGACTCGCACCTCGCCTTTGGCGTTGGCATTCATTACGGTGATGCCGTCCTCGGTTTGATCGGCACCGAGAAACGCCTCGAATACACCGCCATCAGCGACAGTGTGAACACCGCCAAACGGATTCAGGAAAACTCTGCAAAGACCCAAATCCTCATCAGCAGGGATGCCTACGATCGTGTGAAGAAAGAAGTGGAAGCCAAACCTCACGCAGACATGAGCGTAAAAGGCAAAACCCAGCCGATAGAGGTGTTTGAGGTGTTGGGGTTGAAATGACGTGGGGGCAGTGAAGTGAGCAGTTATCAGTGGACAGTGTGAGACTTCCGAGGTGAAGCAATGGAAGCAACATTTATTTTCGACCATCTTTCCCTTAATTGTTTGATAGCCTGTTTGGGTATTGTAAGGATTCAGCGTAAACTGGAGCGATACAATTTTATTATTATGGGAAGCCAAGTCAATCACCCCTCACAAACTCCGAAGCCCAAATGGGAAATTCCCGATGCCTGGGCTTCAAACGGAAAATGTCCGGCCTGCGGAGCGCAGAGACTGAAATCCGTCCACCTGCCCAACTTTCCAGATTATCTAAATTGCGCGAGCTGTGAAATATCCTTTGAAGTGGAAGATGGGGGCCGGCTTGTACATGTCAAATACATCTCCGATAAATACGAATCCACAGACCCATCCCTTTATAACCATTGGGTGGATGTTGCGGAAATCAGCACGATCGTCAAAAAGATACCGCTGCCCGAAATGAATGTTGCCTTTGATGCCCCTCCCGTCAACTCCTTCACTGACAAGGAAGTTTGGGAGCGCGCACAGCGCATGTACCAACTGGGTGAAAAACCACAAGCAGTTCAATCCACGCTAAAAAAAGCGGGTGCCACCCAAAGACAGGCGGACGTCATCCTTTCCAGATTGACAAAGATGGCGGAGCGGGACATCCAAAAGCAAAGTGAAAAATTCATGATCGTGACCGGAATTTCCATTCTGCTGGTCACGCTTGCCGTTGGAAGCTGGCTGGTTGCCAGCGGCAGGCTTCCCGTTCTTTTGGGTTTGGTAACCCCCACGCCTGTTCCAGTGGTGAATCAACCCTCTTCGCTCGGCAATCTACTCAACCTCATCCCAGACAGCGCACAGCCCTCCCTGCTGAACCTGCCCGAAACCGTGGCCGATACCCGCCGCGGACCCGGCCCAGCCGCATGTCCCGTTGCAGCATCGGACGCAGCAAGCCTGTTCGGCGGAACTCCCGCGCTATGGAAATTCGACTCGCAATTCCTGTCCTGGCAGATGATGAGCACCAGTGATTCCTTCACCATCCTCGTCCCCACCGGCATGGTGGCGGGATATGTTGATAACACAACCTTTCAGTTGGTCTCCATCCACGGGCCTGCGACCATTTACAACGCGAATTTTGTGACCATCATGTGTGAGTAAGTCTGAATCAAATCGCTAATATCCCCCACTTCTCACTTTTTACTTCCCACTTACTTCTACTCCCCACCCTCTCCACAAACCGCACCACCCCGTTCATCCCCAACTCGATCGGCTTCACATCAATAAATTCATTCACCGTATGCGCGCCGCCGCCGGTCGTGATTCCCATCACCACGGCGGGGATATTCTCGCTCAGCGGGATGTTCGCATCCGTGGAACCAGCGGTGAGGATGGCATCCAAGCCCTGTTCATGGGTACAGTCCACGGCAAGCTGCACAAACGGATGTTCAACGGAGATCTCCCCTGCGGGGCGTTCACCGATCACCTCGGCTGTTATCTTCACACCTTCGCGGCTCGCGTTGATCAACAAATCCTCCACCTGATGGACAAGTTTGGTCAACGCCTTCGGGTCTTCCGAGCGCAAGTCCAATTCACATTTGGCTTCCGCCGCCAGCACATTGATGCCCGTCCCGCCGCTGATCGTGCCGACATTCATCGTGGTGCGCGGCTCACGCGGCAAACGGAACGCCGTCAACTGCGTCACCAGCGAAGCCAGTTCATGCACCGCCGAGGGCTGGCCGTAATCCGACCACGAATGTCCGCCCGCCGTCTTTGCCATGATGCGATAGCGCTTCACGCCAATGGCCTTATGATAGACATGCCCAAGCGCGAGTCCTTCCAGCACGAGATAACCGAGGACGTCCGCGCCGAAACGCTCCACCACGCCGCGCATCCCGCGCAGGTCGCCAAGCCCCTCCTCGCCCACATTCGCCACGAACCAGACATCATGCGTGAGCATCACGTCCCTTTCACGCAGCGACCAAAGGATGCCGAACAACGCCGCGACGCCGAGGGAGTTATCTCCAATGCCCGGGGCGAAGACGCGCTCCGCTTCTTTCCTAACCTGCAAGTTGATACTCGGCGGAAAAACAGTGTCCAAATGGGCAGATACGATCAACTCTTTGGCTTTTTTCTGTTTCCCGGGCAGCCGCGCAAACACATTCCCCAGCGAATCCATCGAAACATCTTTCAATTTTTCCTTGAGAAAAAGATCGCGCACAAACTCGCCGCGCGGACCTTCTGAAAATGTCGGCGCAGGGATCTGCTGAATTTGAATTGCAAGTTCGAGGACTCGATCTGTGAGTGTCATTAGTTAATCCATAGGTATGTAATGCATGCGTTGGTCGAGTAGCGAGCGTCTATGCGAGCGTATCGAGACCCTTTTTACGCACTTAAACTTCTCTTGCAAATTCTCTCAATGAAAATAAGCGTGCCGCAGCGAGGCCGGGCATAACGTCCAACGGGTAGAAGGGACCGCTGCCTTCCATTTTCAACGAAGCGGAGACGCTTCCATGCAAGGCTGCCATGAGCGGGTCATTCGTCTTTTGGAAGCCAGCCAGGAATCCGCCGCAGAATGCATCGCCCGCACCGGTTGGGTCCGCGATGCGGGATTGATAGGCAGGCACTTCATAGCGATGATGTCCCGCCGCGTCATACACCAACTGTCCCAGCGCCCCGCGTTTGATGACAATGATCTGCGGGCCGTATTCACTGACCTTGTGCGCCATCTCCCACAGGTCATCCGTCTCACCCCAAAAGAGGGAGCGCATCTCCTCCTCTGCGGGCTGGAAGACCAGTACACCCTGCAAGACCACACGCAGGTCACGCCAAAAGCGTGGCTTCATGTAACTCGGAGCAGGATCCAGGCTGACGGTCTGATCTGAGCCGCCTTTGAAGAGATTGACCATCTGACTCTGGCTGACAAAGTCAAAGGGACAGATATGCACATGGCGGACATCCCGAAAATCTTTTGGCACATCCAACGCGGCGGGAGAAGTGACATCCGACTCGCGCACATCTTTGGTTGAATCATCCGCGGATTGATAGCCGAGCAAGGCCTTTGGAAAGTTAAGCTGGCGGCGGGCAAAATGCGAAACCGCATTGGAATGACTGCGCTCGTTATTCTCTGTGTACGCGGTGAAACTGCGCAGGTCGATATTTTTTTCTTCGTGAAGGGTGTGGATGCCGCGAACGTCAAAGCCAAGTTTTTCAAAGTCACGCAGCCATTGGTGCGGATAATCCTCCCCCACGCGGGCGACCAGTCCGGCATTCGCATCCCACACTGCGAGACCGCCAGCGGCATAAAGCAAATTTCCACCGGGAGAATCCAAAAGCGGATTCCCCGATGGCGGCAGGATGTATTCGCGGTTCAGTCTTCCGGCAATGATGAAATTGGGCGGCATGGTTTCCCCAAGTATACAAGGGAACGCGGATTACTTTTTCATCCACGCGGGTTTTTGGGCTGCCACCTTTTTGTAAATGGGGCAATCCTTCTGGTGCGCGCCGGGCAAATACCCCGTGGACATGAGGAACTCATTCACGATCTCGCCGCCGGTGAAGATGAATGTCTTCTTGAATAATTTTGTCCACTCGTCCTTGGTGAGCGGATGATGCGCATCCAGCCAGCTTTTGAAGGAACCGTATTCCTTTTTGAGTTCCAATACCTTCTGCGCGTTGACAATGGCCGCGTTCACTTTCAATCGGTTGCGGATAATGCCCGCATCTTCCAGCAAACGGACGCGGTCTGCTTCGGTATATTTGGCGATCTTCACGATGTTGAATTTACTGTACGCTTTGCGAAAGTTATCCGCCTTCTTCAGGATGGTGATCCAAGACAGACCCGCCTGATTGATCTCAAGGATGAGGCGCTCGAACAGTTCATTATCATCGTCGAGCGGAAATCCGTATTGGGTGTCGTGATAATTTCCATTGAATGTATCTTCGGGATGGGTGATGCAGTATTCGCAGTAGGTTGTCATAGGTTGATTTCCATGATTGGCAGGATGCGCGGTTGACCATCCACTTGGCTATGGCTCTCACCGACTTTTCGTACACCCATTTTCTCATAAAAACTCTGCGCATTCGGGTCTGCTTCGATCTTCAAAACGGATTCGCCGAGCGCGCGGCTTCTTTCCAGCGCATGTTGAAATAGCTGTTTGCCGATACCCTGTCCCATGAAGCCGGGTAAGACCCATAGGTTATCGAGCCATAAAGAATCTCCGTCATTGCGAGGGAGCGACGCCCCCCCCCCCCGCCCCCCCCCCCCCCCCCCCCCGCCGGCCGCCGCCCCGGGCCCCCCCCCCCCCCCAGCAGTGAATAGAATCCCACAGGCATTGTGTCCACAATTGCCATCCAAGTCTCATGCGCGGAAATATATTCTGGGGAAATGGTGAGAGAGGGAATCCAAATCTCGATCCAGCGTTCGGGATAATTCCAATGGCGTTTGGCGGAAATTGCTATTTCTGTCAACGTGCTGGCGTGTTCGGCGCGTGCCTGTTCAACCTGCAAAATCATGTACGGAATGCTGCGGCTTGTTTGATCACGTCATCGAAATGCAATTGGTCGTGATAAATACCAATGCGCAGGGTGACGATCAAATTGCACCAGCCGAACAATGGATCAAATAAATATAAATTTCCCAACACATCTTCATCTTTGTCTTCATAAAATGCACGGATGTTGGCATGTAATTCGCGAATTTCAGATTTAAGTTTTTCCAACGAAACAGGCTTTCGCGGATTGAAGCGCGGCGTCCACAGAAAGCCAACCCATTGCGGGAATTTCGGGCTGCGATACAAGTCTTCGATCGTGGTCATGTACGGACGGTGGCGTTTCAGGCGGCCATACCAGCGAAGGGATTTCCATATCCAATTGACGGCTGGGTAGGAGGATGCCATGAGTAAATAATTATGGTCGAGGATCTCGCCGATGCTCCATTCGCCGGGGGCGGGCTTCTCCCAAAGCTGAGAATCCATCAAGCCGCCTAAAATGATAAAAGCGGCTTCGCGCTGTGAATCCATCAGGTCGAGGTATTCAGAAAGGATTTGACTTTTCATAATTTTTCACCACGGACGACATAAATCTTCCTGTATCTATTTTAGCCACAGAGAACACAGAGCAAAAAAATAAGTCTCTGTGCTCTCTGTGGCAAATCGTTCCTTACCCCACCACCCGAATCTCTCTCGGCATATCAGAAAGGCAATCCGCGCCATCATTGGTGATGACGAGGTTATCTTCGATGCGCACACCATTACGGCCCGTGAGATAAATTCCAGGCTCCACGGTAAAGGCCATGCCGGGTTCAAGCAATTGCATATTGTCTCCGCGCATGTAGGGAGCTTCGTGACCTTCCATGCCAATGCCATGACCCGTGCGGTGCGTGAAATATTTTCCGTAGCCAGCATTTTCGATCACGTCGCGCGCGGCGATGTCCACATTCGCGCAAGGGACGCCGGGCTTCGCGGCGGCGCGGCCTGCAGCATTCGAGTCCTGCACGATCTTATGGATCTTTTTATATTCCTCATCCACCTCCCCCACCGCAAAGGTGCGGGTCAGGTCAGAGATGTATCCATCATAAGCGGCGCCCCAATCCACGACCAGGAGATCGCCAGCTTGAATTTTCCGCTGGGTCGGCGAAGCATGCGGGTTGGCAGAGTTCGGACCAGCCGAGACAATGGGCGCGAAAGGCATTTCTGATTCAGAGCCATGCTTGAGCAATTGCATTACCAACTCCGAAGCCAATTCCTTTTCGGTCATGCCGATCTTCATTTGCAAGATCGTCGCCTCCAGCGCATCCTGCGCGATCTTCACGGCAGTGCGCATCGCGTCCACTTCGGCTTTGTCTTTTCTGAGGCGCAAACCAGATAACACATCGGTTGCATCGGGGAAGTCCGCTTCAGGAGCACCAGCTTTTACGTGACGGAATTCCAGCAGGCGCATTTGACGCGGCTCGACTCCAATTCGCTTCCCGTCCAGACCGAGGGACTGGGCAGCCTTTCGAAAGGCATCATCCCACTCTGACGGATTCTCACCATACGCAAAGGCTTTTATCTTGTACGGAAACAAATCCACTTTGGGCAATTCGAGTTCGGGCAATACCAACACGGGGTCTTTGTCTGGAGAAACCAACAGCACCACGGGACGTTCCATCAAATGGAAGGCAACCCCCGTTAGATACGTCAGCGTAGGACCAGGATTGAGGGCAACAGCAGACAGGCCAGAGTTAAGTAATGAAGCGTTGAGTTTGTCGAGGCGAGATTGAGTCACGAGAGTCTCCTAATCCAGTTTATGTTTTGACTTTGAAAAGATATATGCGATCCCATCCACGAGGGCGGGGAAAAGTACATCCAACGCGATGATGATGTTGAACCACCACGGAAGAACCAAGCTGCGGCGCGGACGCTTGGCAACATCCACCACGCGTTTGGCGACATACTCAGATGACATGCGAATATTGAATTTCGAGCGGAAGGAATTATAGGTTTCACTCTCTCCAACGTGTTGACCGAACTCCGTGGCAGCGGGGCCAGGATAAATGCCGCTGACCTTGATGCCCAGCGGGGCAACCTCGCGACGAAGCGAGTCGGTAAAGGCGCGCGCGCCAAATTTACTGGCGGAATAAGATGCGATGAGCGGCGAAGCGATGAGCCCGGCAACGGAAGACATGTTGATGATATGCCCGCTGCCCTGCTCGAGCATTTGCGGCAGCACCGCACGCGTGACCTGCATGAGGCCAATGAGATTGACCCGCACGAGCAAGTCGATGTCGCGCTCGGGCGTGTGATTCTCGAACCAGTCCACGCGGCCAATGCCCGCATTGTTGAAGAGGATGTCAATGCGCCCATACAAGGCTACCGCAGACTGTGCCATGTTCTCGATGTCATCAGGGTTGGTGATATCCATTGGAATGGCGATGGCTTCCGCGCCTTCTTCCTGAAGGCGGGCGGCAAGAGTTTGAAGGCGGTCAATGCGGCGAGGCGGCAAGCACAAGCTTACATCCTTCGGCAGCGAAGAACCAGGCAGCATCCTCGCCGAAGCCGGAGGATGCGCCAGTGATGAGGACAACTTTATCTTTTAGTGACGGCATGTTTTTTACCCGTTGTGATGTGTGGAGTGAATTTTATTGGATTTACGCAGTTTATTCTAAATTTTTTCCGCCTTGTGGTTGCGCGTTTTTTTTTTTGGGGCAGCTCTCGTCCCCCCCCCCCCCCCCCCCCCGCCCCCCGGGCGCGGCCGCCCCCGCGCTCCCCTCGCCCCCACCCGCCCCTCTTTTCCCCCCCGGGCCCCCGGAGGCCCCGAGAAGAAATTAAACAAAAAGATGCGGACATTCTAACATCCGCATCTTCTAAAATCGATTTTGTTATGACAATAAAATTAAGACGAAAACGCTAGTCTTCCACATTTTCATCGCCGCGCTTCCTCGGGCGCGGCGGCTCTACGGTGACTTTATCCGAGAGCGCGATGGCAAGCACATCGTCCATGTGTTTGATCGGGATGATCTTCAATTCAGATTTGGCGGTCTTGGGGAGTTCCACCAGATCTTTCATGTTCTTCTCTGGCAGAAGCACGGTTTTGAGTCCTGCACGATGCGCGGCAAGGACTTTCTCGCGCACGCCGCCGATGGGAAGCACACGCCCGCGCAGGGTGATCTCGCCCGTCATACCCACGTGACGATGGACGGGACGCCCCGTCAGCGCAGAGATGATAGCCGTCGCCATCGTAATGCCAGCGGATGGGCCATCCTTCGGGATGCCGCCTTCCGGCATGTGGACGTGAATGTCCAAACGCTCGAAGGCATCCATGTCTATTTTCAACGCCGCCGCACGAGACTTGATGTACGTGAGCGCAGCCTGACCAGATTCCTGCATCACCTCGCCCATCTGACCTGTCATCTGCATCCCGCCCTTGCCTTCGATGATGGCAACTTCCACGGGCATGATCTCGCCGCCGTTTTCCGTCCATGCGAGGCTGGTGGCAACGCCCACTTCATCTGTCCGCTCGGCTTCGGAGGGGAATACCTGCTGCGGGCCAAGGAGTTTTTCGATCATCTCAGGCGCAATAGCGGCGGGGTACTTCTTCCCTTCCGCTTTCATGCGTGCCACCTTGCGGCAGATGCGCCCGATCTCACGTTCCAATCCGCGCACGCCCGCTTCGTAGGTGTACTCGCGGATGATTCGCTGCAAAGCGGCGGGTTCAAACGTCAGGCCGAGTTCTTCGATGCCGTTCTCTTCCAATTGACGCGGGATGAGATAGCGGTTGGCAATTTCCACTTTTTCTTCTTCGATGTAGCCGGGGAACTCGATCACTTCCATGCGGTCGAGCAATGGAGCAGGGATGGTGGAAAGTGAATTGGCAGTTGTCACGAACATGACCTTGGAAAGGTCAAATGGCAGTTCGAGGTAGTGGTCGCTAAAAGCGTAGTTCTGTTCCGGGTCGAGCACCTCAAGCATGGCCGAGGCAGGATCGCCGCGGAAGTCTGAGTACAGCTTGTCGATCTCATCCAGCATGAAAAGCGGATTGGCAGTCCCAGCCCGTTTCATCGTTTGGATAATTCGTCCGGGCAATGCGCCGATGTAGGTGCGGCGATGCCCGCGGATCTCGGCTTCGTCACGCACGCCGCCGAGAGAGACGCGCACGAACTTGCGGCCAAGCGAATCAGCGATGGAACGTCCGAGGGATGTTTTGCCAACGCCGGGAGGCCCCACAAAACAAAGGATCGGCTGACGTTCCTTCTTCGGTTTCAAGGAACGCACCGCGATGTATTCCAGAATTCTTTCCTTGGCTTTCTTCAAACCGTAGTGATCGCGTTCCAAGATCTTCGCCGCGTTTTTCACATCGAGGTTATCCGGAGAAGCATTGCTCCACGGCAGGTCCACGATCCAATCAATGTAGGTGCGGATGATGCCCACTTCGGGCGCCATCGGCGGCATTTGATTGAGGCGTTCCAATTCCTTCAACGCCACAGCCTTTGCCTCTTCGGGCAAATTCGCGGCGTCCACTTTTTTCTTCAGGTCGGTTGCATCGCGGGTGAAGACATCGCCTTCGCCCAACTCGGTTTGGATCTGCTTCATCTGCTCGCGCAGATAAAACTCACGCTGACTTTTATCCACTTCATTTTGCACGCGCGAATGGATCTCATCTTCCAGCTCAAGCACGTCCACTTCCTGCGCCAGCAAATTATTCAACTGACCCAAACGCGCCTTGGGGTCGAGGATCAACAGCAAACGCAGCTTGGCTTCATACGTCAATGCAAGCGATGTCGCGATCATATCCGCAAGCCAGCCGGGTTCGGCAATGTTCAACGCAAACAAATGCGCTTCTTCGGGGATCGAGCGATCCAACTGCACACAGCGCTCGAACAGACTCAATACTGAGCGCATCGTGGCTTGGGTTTGTCTGTCCGCTGTTTGCGGCTCATTGATAATACGCGCGCGCACTTTGATGTACGGCTTCAAGCGGATGAATTCCACGATCTCCACACGACGGCGTCCCTGCACCAGGGCAGAGCGCGAACCATCAGGCATGTTCAACAAACGCCCCACTGCCATCTCCACACCGATCGGCAAAAAGTCTTCCGCGCCGGGGTCATCGAGCTCGGGGTCTTTTTGAGTTAAACCAATAACGGTCTGCTCTTTATTTTGCGCTTCCTGCACAGCCAATAAAGACGCCTCGCGCCCGACAAAGATCGGCGAAACCATGCGCGGAAAAATGACCATGTCGCGCAAAGGCAAAATGGCCGCTTCGATCAAACCGTCAGCTTTGGGCTCCGAGTTCGGAATCCGATACAACTCCTCGGTCCGCTGGGAGAGCGTCAGGTCAAAATTATCTTCTTCTTCATTCCAGTTCGGTTGACTCATTCAGTGATTTCCATTCTCTCATGACTTCCGCCGTCACGAACATCGATCCAGCGGATAAAACGATACTACCATCTTTTGAGGATAAATCCAACGCCCGCGCCAATGCATCTTTGACGGGAACCACCGCCTCTGACTCCGCCCCAGCCTGATCGGCCAACGATCGAATTTTTTCCACTTCCAAAGCCCGTGGATGATCGGCGCGCGTGATAATAATTTTCTTGATCTTCGATTTCATCTCCGCGAACATCCCGGGGATATTCTTATCCTCCGAAGCGCCGAAGATGAGATAGACGGGTCTGCCGGGGAAATACGTTTCCAACGTCTCGCGCAATTTCTCGAACGAATCCTGATTGTGCGCCGAGTCAAAAATGACGGGCGGCTCCGTCCGTGCCACCTCGAAGCGGGCGCGCCATTTTACCTGAGAAAACCCCTTTTGGATCTGCTCATCCGAAATTGGTATCCCGCTCACTTTTAGCGCTATGTAGGCAGTAGCCGCATTCTCTACTTGGTGAGCACCCAGCAAGGGAATTTGCAAATTGACGACAGACGACTGACCACTGACCACTTGACCTTCGACCTTCGACTTTTGACCACTACCCACTACCCACTTTCCACTTTCCACTAATAATTCCTGCCCCTCCAAAGATGACTTCACCAACTCAAACGTTACATCTCTTCCTATAAGCGTTATCTCAGAATTTTTCTGTTTGGCTACACGCTCCAAAACCTCAAGCGCCTCATCCTTTTGCGGGGACGAGACCACAGGCACGCCATCCTTGATAATGCCCGCCTTCTCCCCTGCTATCAACGCCAGAGTATTTCCCAAGCACAGCCATGTGATCGTACGACAGCGAAGTAATCACCGACACCTTCGGCGTGACAATATTCGTCGCATCCAACCTGCCGCCGAGTCCCACTTCAAAGACCGCCGCATTGACGCCATATTTTCCAAACGCCATAAATGCCAATGCCGTGGTGATCTCAAAGGTCGTCAGCTTCTCGATCTTCGCCACATGCGGTTTGATCTCTTCCACCAACTCGATCAATTGATCATGCGTAATCGGTTCGCCGTTGATCTGAATCCGCTCCACGTAATCCAGCAAATGCGGAGACGTGTACAGCCCGACGGTGTATCCCGCCGCCTGCAACCCCGCCGCACACAGCGCGGACGTGGACCCCTTCCCCTTCGTCCCCGCCACATGGATGACGGGATACTTCTTCTGCGGGTCGCCGAGAGACTCCATCAACGCGAACATACGGTTCAAGTTGAAGTCCGCCTTCGCCAATTCGGAGGAATGTTTCAGGCTATAATCGACAAAACTATACAGGTAATCAAGGGCTTGGTTGTATGAAGATATCAGTATTCATATCAGAGATTGTAAATCCCAAATTGCAAATCGTAAACTCGAAAATTTCCCATGCTCGCTACCCTCACCATTCACCTACACCTCCCAGTTTGCGCTTCCCTCAAAGAAAAGCGCGGACGAATTAAGCCGCTCATCTCACGCTTGCATCGCGAGTTCAATGTCTCTGTGGCAGAGATGGGATTGCAAGACAAATGGGATGAAGCCATCATCACCTGCGCGATGGTGGGAAATGACCATGCCTTTTTACAATCCGCTTTGCAAAATGTGGCAAAATGGGTGGACGCGAACTGGACAGATGGGGATGTTTGGGAGCAGAAGATTGAGATAGTTTGAAAGTTACAAGTTGGAAGGTTAAAACGTTCAAACCTACCAACCTGCGAACAGTATTTGTAAACCAAAACGGAGACCTCAATGGACTTAAGACTCAAAGACAAACGAGCCCTCGTCACCGGCTCATCCCGTGGACTTGGTTACGCCACTGCATTGGCGCTTGCAAAGGAAGGTTGCAAGGTTGCCATCAATGGGCGTGATGAAGCGAAGATAAAGGCTGTGGCGGAGAAGGTATACAAGGAAACAGGTACACAAGTAGTAGGGTTAGTCGGGGATGTAAGTCTGCCGGATGTTCCTGAAAAATTGATCCAGCAAACTGCCGAGGCATTTGGCGGGATTGATATTCTCGTCACCAACGCGGGCGGGCCAACACCTGGCTCCATTGATTCATTAGATGAAGCCGCATGGCAGAAAGGCATTGATCTATGCCTGATGTCTCATGTCCGTTTGATAAAATCGGCGCTTCCGTATTTGCGGAAGTCGGACTCGGCCAGCATTTTGACGGTCACTTCACTTTCAGTAAAGCAGCCCATCGCCAATTTGCTCATCTCGAACAGCGTGCGCTCAGCAACGATCGGGTTGACCAAGTCTCTCGCGCTGGAACTGGGCAAGGATGGCATCCGCGTCAATTCCATTTTGCCGGGCTGGACGGAGACGGAACGTGTCACAGAGTTGATGAATGCCCGGGCAAAAGCGAACAGTTCCACGGTAGAAGAAGAGGCGAAGCGACAGGCAGCGGAGAGTCCGCTTGGGAGGATGGCACAGCCCGAAGAGTTCGCAAATGCCGCTGTGTTCCTCGTCTCCCCCGCCGCTTCTTACATCACCGGTGTGATGTTGAGCGTGGATGGCGGAATGTATAAGGGGACGTTGTAAAATTCTCGTCATTGCGAGGAGCGCTCTTGATCTTCGCGACGACACTTGCGCCGCGCCAGTGCGGTGAGCAATCTCCTTTGCGGCTTGGAGATTGCTTCGGGAAGAACACCCTCGCAATGACGCACAAATTTGGAGAAACCATGAACGAACAAAAAGTATGTTTGAATTGCAATCGCACGGATGAACAAATTCCTTTGTTATCTCTTTCCTTCAAAGGTGAGGCGAAATATATTTGCCCGCAATGCCTGCCTGTTTTAATTCACAAAACTCAGCAGCTTGCGGATAAATTGCCGGGTATGGACGTCGTCTCGACTGAATAAGAAAGTGACAGTCACCTTAAAGGTGACTGTCACTTTGAGGATCATGAATGAATAAACTTTCACGTCTTACTCGTAACTCCCTGATCATTGCGTTTTTCTTTTTAATAGATAAAGTGATCGCGTTCGTGCGCACAGGCATTGTCTCGCGCCAGTACACAGACGAAGTGCATCTGCTGGATACGTTCAACGCCGCAAACAATTTACCGGACGTGTTGTTTGCATTGATCTCAGGCGGCGCGCTGGCAATGGCATTCATCCCATTGCTGACGGAATACCTCACGACCAAAGACCGAGCCGCCGCATGGGACTTGTTTTCACGCGTGGCGAATGTCGGCTTCTTGGTGACAGGTACTTTCGCAATCCTGATCGCGATCTTCGCCCAGCAGCTTGTGGACGCAAAGCTCGGCATCGCACCGGGCTTCGATGAAGAGCAGCGCAAACTGCTTGCGGAATTGATGCGCCTGAATTTGATCGGCACAGTGATCTTTTCCATCAGCGGGCTGGTGATGGCGTCACTGCAAGCGAACCAGCATTTTGTGCTGCCCGCCATTGCACCAAGCATGTACAACGTGGGACAGATCATCGGCGCGATTTTTTTGACACCGCGTTATGGAATTCATGGCCTCGTGTATGGCGTCATCCTCGGTGCGGCATTTCATCTGCTCATCCAAATCCCCGGGCTTTTTATGTACGGCTTCCGTTGGACGCCGTCCCTGAACATCCGCCATACAGGTTTGATCGAAGCCTTGAAATTGATGGCTCCGCGCCTGCTAACGATGGGCGGCATTCAATTGATCTTCCTCGCGCGCGATAACCTCGCTTCACGTTTGGATCAAGTCGGCGCAGTGACGTCACTCACCTACGGATGGATGATCATGCAAGTGCCTGAGACCATCCTTGGGACGGCTATCGCCACCGCCATGCTGCCTGCTCTTTCAGAACTCGCTTCGCGCGGCGACTGGGCAGGGTTCCGGTCTACGGTCGAACGCGCCATCCGGGTTTTGATCTCCTTAACCCTGCCGATCGCGGCAGTCATGTCCGCAGGCATCAATCCGCTCGTGCGCGGCGTCTTCGGCTTTGACGAAGCCACCTCCACCCTCATCACATGGACGACCCGCGCCTACCTCGCCACGCTCACAGGCTACACCATTCACGAAGTGGCAGTCCGCGCTTTTTATGCCCGCAAGGAACCGATCTTCCCGCTCTACGCGGTTCTGATTCGTCTTGCCATGTTCCTCGGAATCGGCATCGTGGGCATTACCTTCTTCAAAGAGATCGGCGCACCCATCATTGCCTTTGCTGAAATTGCTCTGCTGATCGAAGCCATCATCCTCTTCGGCTGGCTTTCCAAACGGACGCATATCCCGCTTGAAACCGGCAGTTCGGTCATCAAAGGACTCATCGCCGCGGTCGTTGGCGGAGCGGTCACTTATGCAGTTGCGTTATACTTGCCTGGCGGTGCAATTGTCACAGCTTTGATCGGAATGGTATTCGGCGGACTGGTTGCACTGGCAATCGTCTGGTCTGAGGCAAAACAGCTTCTGAAACTATAAACCAAAGACCCTAAAGGTCTTAAAGACCTTTAGGGTCTCTTTAAATCAATAATAAGAAAAAAATCCATCAAATCAAAGGGAAGTATAATCATCCCCATGTCAGAACATACTGGAAACACACAACCCATTCAACCCATCAAAGAAGATGATACCCAACCGCTCAAACCGGTTAAACAATCCCGCTGGCGTTCCACACTGATCGGCGTTTTAGGCTTTCTTTTGCTCATCGGTCTGGGCGTTTTTGGCGGATATTCCTCCGGCGTTGGCGCTCGTGTTCAAGCCGGAAATGCCATCCTTTCTCAACAACTCTCCGAGCAATACACTCTCGCCATCGTAGATATTGAATCCGGCCGTTTTGAAGTTGCCAGACAGCGCCTCGAATTCATCATCAGCCGCGACCCCGGCTACGCCGGAGCACAGCAAAGATTAACCGAAGTGCTGGTGATGAGCTCCATCCCCACCCCCACCGTCGCCCCCACCCTCACCGCCACTCCGGACTTCAGCGGCGCGGAAAACGCATTCCTGCGCGCGCAACAACTCATTCAAGTACAGGACTGGCCCGGGTCGATCACCGCACTGGACACCATCCGCAAGCTGGACCCTACCTACAAAACCGCACAGGTAGACAGCATGTATTACTTTGCCCTGCGAAATCAGGGCCATGACCTGATCGTCAATCAAGGCAATCTCGAAGGCGGCATTTACTACCTCACCCTCGCCGAACGCTTTGGCCCGTTGGACAACAACGCTGCCGGACTGCGGGAAGGAGCGCGTGCCTACATCACCGGTGCAAGTTTCTGGGAATTGGACTGGGCTCAAGCCATCACCTACTTTGAGCAGGTCAGCGCAGGCTACCCCAGCATGTGGGACGGCTCCATGACCGCCTCGCAGAGATATTCCACCGCCCTCGCAAGCTACGCCAATGAACTCTTCGCCAAGCAGCAATATTGCGAGGCCTACGACCTGTACCTCGCCGCATCTTCCATCATTACCCTTGACGGAACCTCCTCGAACAACGCCGCGCAGGCAAACCTGGCATGCAACCCGCCCACCGAAACCGCCGCGCCGGTTGAAGTTGTTCCGATCATTACAGAAACACCGACCGTAGCAGCGCCATAATTCATGACAACACCTTCAGCGTGGATACTGGCGATCCTCTACTGGCTTCACATGCTGGCAACCGTCACATGGATCGGAAGCCTCGCCGCGATCAACCTCCTCGTCCTGCCCGCCTCCACCCGGACCTTGAAACTGGTCGACCAACTTAGCTTTCTCGCCGCTGTTCAAAAGAGACTCGAACCACTCGCGTGGTTCTGCATGGGACTGCTGCTCGTCACAGGACTTTTCCAACTCAGCACCAGCCCGCATTATGACGGCTTCCTGAACACCAGCACTCAATGGTCTCTCGCCATCCTCGTCAAACATGGGCTGGCAATCCTCATGGTGGTGGTCAGCGCCATCCAAACATGGGAAGTGCTTCCAGCCATCCACCGCACGTTGATGAAAAAAGAAAAAGCAAGTGAAGGGGAACTGGAAAAACTTCAGAACAAAGAATTGCTCATTCTGAGGCTCAACTTATTGATCTCCGCCCTGATCCTCGCAGCCACTGCCTACGCAAGAGTATCGTAAATCAAAAAGAGACCGTTGCCATAAAAGGCAACGGTCTCTTTTTGATTCTAGAATTTTCTCTACAGTTTTATCAAATTGGATTCAATCAATGAGCCTGTCAAGTCATAGGCCATTGCGCCGGTGATCCGCACAGGGACAATATCCCCCACCTTCGCCTTGCCTTCCACAAAGACCATGCCGTCGATCTCAGGCGCATCACGGTACGACCTGCCGATGGAAATACCGTTATCGAATCCTTCGATCAGCACATCCAGCGTTTTGCCAACATAGGATTGATTCACCTGAAGCGAAATGTTCTGTTGCAATTCCATCAGGCGTTCGAATCTATCCTGTTTCACAGCGGCATCTACCGGGTCGCCCAGAGGCGCGGATGTCGTCCCCGGCTCAAAGGAAAACTGGAAAGTTCCCACGCGGTCGAATCGAATTTCCTTCACGAAATCATACAGGGTCTGGAATTCTTCATCCGTCTCGCCGGGATACCCAACGATGAACGTGGTACGCATGGACAGGTCTTTCACCGTCTCGCGCATTTTTCCGATCGTCTTGTAAACCCAATCCATATTGGACGGGCGCTTCATGCGGTACAAGGTCTTCGGGTGCGCGTGCTGGAGCGGCATATCGAGATAATGCAGAACCTGCTTGCGGGTTGCCATCACTTCAATGAGACGATCGGTGACATAGCCCGGGTACGAATACATCACGCGGATCCAATCAATATCTGGGACGGCGTCTGTCAACTGCTCGAGCAAAATGGCAAGGCCGTCTTTCATGCCGAGGTCGTGACCGTAATCCGTGGTGTCCTGTGCGATCAAGACCAGCTCGCGTACGCCGTTATCGCGCAACGTCCGCGCTTCGTGGATGATGGCCTCAACGGGGCGCGAGACAGCCGTTCCCTTAATCAGGGGAATCGCGCAAAACGCGCAGGGACGGCGGCAGCCATCTGCCACTTTGATGTATGCACTCGCACCCGCCACACTGACGCGCAGCGCATCGTACTCATCCGTGCCGACGGTTGCAGTCTCAGGCAAATGATAGATCGGCTCGGGATGCTTCCCCTTGCGGACTTCCTTCACCACCTGCACAATATCCATCCAGCGGCGCGTGCCGAGAATACCATCAATGCCCGGTACTTTTTTGGCAACTTCCACACCATAGCGCTGAGTAAGGCAGCCCGCCGCAATGAGCACCTGCCCATCGAGTTTTGATTCGGCAAGCTCGCCCAGCACACGGTAGGATTCTTCCTTGGCAGGGCCAATGAATCCGCAGGTGTTCACGATCAACACCGCCGCCTTCGACGGGTCATCCATCGAACGGTAACCATCACGCAAAAGCAATTGCGCCATCGAATCCGAATCAACGGTATTTTTTGCACAGCCAAGCGACACTAAATGAAATGTATTTTTTTTCGTCACGTTGTTTTCCTAACTCTAAATGTTTATTACACGGAGTCCGCAAGTTCTACTTGCGGATGTCCAGAAGTAAAACTTCTGGAGTCCAAAAATTTATTTATTACCCGCCATCCGGCGGAGTCACAGTCGGGGTGGCTGTGGGTGTAGACGTCGGCGTACCGGTCGGTGTTACCAGTTGAGTCTCCGTTGGCGTAGGCGGAATGGTGGCGGTCGGCGTCACCACGCCCGAGATCAAATACACACGGCTGACCACTTCGCCAATGCCGCCCATCAAACCCAGATCTGCCCCATTATAGGTGACTCGTAATGACGAGGCATTCCCCGTCAGCACCACCACCCGATCCTCTGCTTCAAACACTTTCGTTTCACGCGGAGCCATGCGGCCTTCAAAGGCCACTTCCCCATCCACGGAAATTTTTACAAAGACACGCTCCAAAGAGAAAATACTCACCGTCACATTGGCAGCCACACCCTGCTCGGTGGGCGCTTCCGGCGAGATCAACAGGGTTGCCCCCGCCGCCGAGGTCGCCGCAATATTTTCATCCACGGCCACAAATGTGGATTGCAGCGAAGCCGTGGGTAAAGGCACATCGCCAAGCACATCCACGATCGACGGCGCGGTGGCTTCTGCATTTTCATTTTGATCGTTCGTCGAACTGACCAGACGCCCAAATCCCCAAATTGCCAGCGCCGCCAGGATCGCGATCATCACCACGCCGAAGACCAGATCGCCAGCGATGAAAGATCGCAGCAACGGCATGGATGTCACCACTTCGGTTTGAATTTTCTCGCGCGGGGTTTCGGCATACTTCTCATGCCGCCGCGCCTGCAGCACATCTGCAAAGCGCAGCAAAATCTTATCGGTATCCAGATCGAGGAACGCCGCATAATTCGCCAGCATCCCGCGCGTTTGCACGGGCGAAGGCAGCCTGTCCATTGCGCCGTCTTCGAGCGCCTTCAAAAACACAGCGCGCAAATGCGTATGCCGTTCCACTTCCTCAAGCGTCAGGCTGATCAACTCACGCCGTTCGCGCAGCTGCACGCCGATCTCAGCAAAGATCACATCCGCGGGCAGGGTCGGCACAACCGGCTTCACTTCCTCCGCTTCAATTTCCTCCTCCACTGGAGCAGGTTGCGTTTCTTTCTTTTTGAAAAGGGATCGGACGGATGCCACAAGCTGTGAGACGAGCCCCGCTTTCGCTTCTTCCTTAACTGGAAGCGGGTCGGCATCAACGGGCAGAGTCTCTTCTGCTGGTTTTATCTCCGTCACGCTGGCTGGCGGAAGAGTCTCCCCTTCCACTTTCTTTTTCTTTCGTCCGCGAGATTTGGGCTCTGCTACGGTTTCGGTGGATTCAATTTCAACTGGAACAGGAATCTCTTCAAGCACAGGCTCGAGGGATTCTGTCTCAGCGGCGGGAACTGCTTTCGGACGGCGACCCAGCCAACGGTCCAGAAAACGAGGCGCGGGATTTTCATCCTCATTCACCAACGGCGGAATTTCCGTCTCAAGCAGGTTGACCTGCGGCAAAGGCCCGCTCACATCCACGGGGGCAGGCGCGCTGCGTTGGATCTCCGCGATCATCTCGTCAATGTTCAGTTCAAGGTACTCGGCGTAGTTACGTAAAAATCCGCGCCCCTGCGCCGCAGACGGGATGACGGAATAATCGTCAGCTTCGAGTGCCTGCAAAAAGAGAATACGAATGCGGGTATCTTCGGAGGCTCTTTCGAGCGTGAGATACCGCGCTTCGCGTGTCTGCTTTAGGCGTTGTCCAATTGATTCGGGCATGGGGGTATTGTATTACAAACATCACCGACTTGCGCCGGTGATGTGAGGTTGTTCTTATTCGGTTGCGGCAGCGGGTGCTTCTGCTGCGGCTTCTTCTGCTGGTGCTTCGGCCTTTTTCGATTTCTTTTCTTTTTCAGGTTCGGCGGGGGCTTCAACGGCTTCACCTTCGCGATGGACGACGATCTTGATCTCGGGGACCAGATCCATGGTCAGGCGGATGTGAGCGGTGAATTCGCCGAGTGTGCGAATGGGTTGAATATCAACCAATTGGCGTTTCACTTCGTGGCGGATCTTTTCGGTGAGCGCGGTGGCGATATCCTGTGTGGTGATGGAACCGTAGAGTTTACCGGTGTCGCCCGCTTTGGCGGCAAAGGTGAGGGTTACATCCTTGATGAGGTCGGCAACGCCCTGAAGCTCGTTGTTCTGGGTGCTGCGGCGAACTTCAGCCTGTGACTTAATGCGCTGTACCTGCTTCAAAGCGCCTTCGGTGGCAAGCACGGCAAGTTTCTGAGGAATGAGAAAGTTGCGGCCATAGCCGTCGGCCACTTTCTTAATATCCCCTGCGCGGCCAAGTTTGTACACGTCTTTCATAAGCAAAATTTTCATGTTCTTCAAGCCCTTTCTGGCAATGAGTATGTCAGAGCGAAGGGTACTACGCCCTGCTTGAGCAGGATTTTACCCTGCGGGGCAGGATTGTACCATATTCTTAATCTATTTTTGTGCTTGGGCGAGCAAAAGTTCCTGGCCGTGGGAAAGTCTAAAAGGATTTGCAAATGCGGGGAAATCCGATTAAGATAAAGACATGCCCCATATCTCTATTAGTTTTCGCCGCGTGATCACGTTTGCCGGTATCTTTATTTTGATCCTGTTCGTGATCGAGTTCAATTCACGCCTCGAAGAGTTAAACCGCCTGAATGATCAGCGCGACCATGTCCGCGCATTGGGCACACAAGCCATGCAGACGCAGGTGGCATTGCAAACACAAGTGGCGTATGCAGGGTCGACCGTGGCGGTGGAAGAATGGGCGCGAACCGAGGGGCATTATCTGCAGGAAGGCGATCATCCGGTAATCCCTGTTGGAGTGCCAGGCAGTGAGCCGGTAATCATCCCCACCGCTATGCCGTCTCCCATTCCAATGCAAAACTGGGAAGTGTGGTGGAGTCTGTTCTTTAGCGATTGATGATCGGCATTTTTTGACCCGCCGGCAATAACAGATTTTTTGCAAGGAGAGCAGTATCAATTGTCATCCGCCTTGAAGAACACAAATATTGCATCACTGGCCCTCGAGCAGCTGCGGGATGCGATCATCATCGTCGATGGGAAAGACTGCATCGTAAGCATTAATAACGCTGCAGTGAAATGGCTTGGCAGGCCCGACAATCTGCAAGGCGTTTCCGTCTTTGAGGTTTTGCCGGAACCGGACACCTTCCGAAGCTACTGGAACCTTCCAAACGCAGTCCTAAAAATCAATATACCAAAGAATAACAAGCCAGCCTGGTTCGAGGTTTCAATCACGCAATTGAATCGGGAGGAGCACACCCTGTCTGCGCGTGTGCTTGTAGCTCATGATATTACGCAGGAGCAGGGACTTCTGGAATCGGAACTTCGCCGTTCGGAGCAGCTGAGCCTTCTGGAGGAGGTAGGCAGGCAAATCGCGGAGAGCTTCGATAAAAAGGAGATCCTGCAGCATTCCATTGATGCGGTTGTAAACCGTTTCGGGTACGCCGAGGCGGCGATCTCCCTCCTGACAGTGGATAATATGCTGGAAGTAACCGCCATTGCCGGGACACAGGACTTTGGATATCGGCCCGGTTTCAGGCAGGGAATAGGGAAAGGCATCATCGGGCATACAGCGGCGATCCGAAAAACCTATATCGCAAAACATGTCGCCACCGACCCCTATTATTTCTCGAACGATGAGCATTATGGCTCTGCGATTTGCACTCCTATCCTCAGTGATAAAGACCTGCTTGGCGTGCTCTATGTGGAAAGTGTCGAAGCCAACGGGTTTGACGGGCAGGATGTAACCACCCTGGAGACCCTTTCCAATCAGATCTCAGCTTCCCTGCAAAGAGCCTCGTTATATTCAAAGTCACAGGAACATTTGCTGGTCATGTCCACGGTTCAGGCGGTTTCGCGGGTCATCATCAGTTCTCTGGATCTGGAAACCATCTTCGCAACCGTGGTAAAGGAACTAAAAGAATCCTTCGGGTATACACATGTAAGTATTTACCTGCTCAGGGATGATTATCTTCACCTCGGAGCGCAGGTCGGGTATCCGTTAGATATGTTGATCCACAAGATACATATTAGCCAGGGAGTAACCGGGCGAACGATAAAATCCAAAACCGTTCACTTCATCCCGGATACCTCCAAAGAGCCCTCTTTCCTGCGGGCTGATAACAACCTGACGAGTGAAATTTGCGTCCCGCTTTTGAAGGAAGGCAACGTGCTGGGAACCCTGAATGTGGAAAGCGATGCGAACCGCATTCTAACTGAAAAGGATGTGGAACTTCTTACCACCCTTTCCGGCCCGATCTCCCTTGCTGTGGACAATGCCCGCCTGCACGCGCAGGTCAAAGAAATGGCAATGACTGACGCCGTCAGCGGCCTTTCGAACCGCCATGCGCTTGAGCAAATCCTCACCGCAGAAGTGGAGCGTTCAAGGCGGTTGGGTCATCCACTTTCCCTGATCATCTTCGATATCGATTCATTCAAAGCCTACAACGACAAATGGGGGCATCCCGCAGGCGATACCCGCCTTAGGGCTACGGCGAAAATGATCCAAAATATATTGCGCAAATATGATATCGCTGCAAGGTTTGGCGGTGACGAATTTGCCATCATCCTGCCCAATACCGACGAGGCAGGGGCATTTGAATTTGCCAAGCGCCTGCAAAGTTCCGCGCGCGCCAGCACACAAGAAATACCGATTGAAAACAAAGGCGTCTCGGGGCATACATTAAGCATTGGAGTGGCCACTTTACCAAAGAACGGCAACTCAGTGGAATCTCTTATGCTCGCCGCAGACCATGCGGAAATGAAGGCAAAGCGCCTCGGAAAAAATCAAATCTTTCTCGCAAGTAATCTCAATAATAATGAATCGGATTGACCTTTTCCCCATCTCAACAAAAATCGAAAACGATACGCTTTCCATTGCGGGGCACGAGCTTGCCGTGTTGGCGAAGGAACATGGCACACCCCTGTATTTATATGACAGGGCCACAATGGATGCCGCCGCCGCTGGATACAAATCCGCGCTCGCTTCACACTACCCTTCAGCAGGCTCAAGACGACGCCCTTTTGCTTCTGTTACGTATGCTGGGAAGGCATTCCTCTGCACGGCCATCGCGCAGTGGAGCCAATCACATGGCTTGTTCGTTGATTGCACAGGAGAGGGCGAGATCGCCATTGCGCTGGCAGGCGGTGTGCCGCGTGAGCATATTCTGGTGCATGGGGTAAATAAATCCATCCATGACTTGAAGGCTGCAATTCAACATGCGGGGACGATCGTGGTGGATAATTTGACAGAGATGAAAAACGTAGCCGCTTGTATAACGACTGAAGTCGTTACTACGCCGAATTTATGGCTGCGCCTGCTGCCTGGCGTGGCGGTGGATACGCACCATGCCCACACGCAAACGGGACAGCATGACAGCAAGTTTGGCATGACGCGAGAAGAAATTCTGGAAGCGGCGCGGTATTGCAGAGAACATGGCCTGCCCTTGAACGGCATCCATTTTCATCAGGGCTCCAATTTTCGGGATGCGAGTCCATTGGTAGCGGCAATCGAGATCGGTCTTGACCTTGCGGTGGAAATCGGGTTTTCGGAAGAATGGCATTTCAGTCCGGGCGGCGGATGGGGCGTGGCCTATCACGAGGATGAACTCCCTCAGCCGGATATGAACGAGTATGTGCGTGTGATCGCGGAGAATGTGATCGCGGGCTGCAAAAAGCGCGGGCTGACTCTCCCCCATTTGCACCTAGAGCCAGGCCGCAGTTTGGTGGCGCGAGCGGGCGTGGCTATTTACAGGGTGGGCGCGGTCAAACGGCGCGGTGATAAAGTTTGGATATTGACAGACGGAGGGATGACGGACAATCCGCGCCATGCAATGTATGGGGCGAGATACTCTTGTTTGCCAGTATCAGGCGTCGGCGGGGAGCGAAGCGAGGTGGTATCCATCGCGGGGCCATATTGCGAATCTGGCGATGTGGTCATTGAAGACCTGCCCCTGCCAAAAGTCGAGGAAGGGGGTTTGATCGCCATCCCTGCTTCGGGTGCGTATCAATTGAGTATGTCGTCCAATTACAATGGGGCGCGTAAACCGGCGGTGCTGTGGGTGGAAGCGGGGAAGGTTCGCGTGATCCAACGGCGGGAGACGGTGACCGACCTGCTGGCGCGAGACGAGGCGCTTTAGGTTTCGTCCAGTACGAGGGAGAAGAAGACTTCAATGACCTGCGGATCGAATTGTTTGCCTGAACGTTCGAGGATGTAATCGCGGGTTTTTTCTTTTGTCCATGCGGGGCGGTAGGGACGGTCTGAAGTGAGCGCGTCCCACACGTCGATGATGGAGAAGGCGCGCGCGGCGAGGGGGATTTCCTTGCCTTTAAGTCCGCGCGGGTAGCCTGCGCCATCCCAATGTTCATGATGACAATATGGAATATCAATGGCGGGTTGGAGGAATGAAATGGAGGCGAGCATATCGCGGGCGTATTGGGTGTGCTGCTGCATGATCATGCGTTCCTGCGCGGTAAACGGGCCGGGCTTATGCAGGATGGAATCCGGGATACCCATTTTTCCAATATCGTGCAGGAGTGCGCCGCGACGAACATGAACGATCTCATTTTCGGGGATATTAAGCGCGCGCGCCAGTTTGAGGGTCAATTCGGTCACACGGCGGGTGTGGCCTTCAGTGATCTCGTCACGCAGTTCGAGGGCACGCGCCCAGCCTTCAAGAGTGTTGTCGTAGGCGAGGGCAAGTTCCTGGGCATGTTGCAGCGTTTGCTCGAACAAAATGGCGCGGTGGATGGAGTTGCTGGCAGTTTCCGCAAGGGCGATAAGCAGGCGGATCTCGGTATCTGAAAAGATGCGGCACTCAGTGGACCAAATATGCATGACGCCGATGATCTTTTCCTGGGCGCGCAGCGGCAGGGATACGCTTCCATGCACATCCTTAAGACGCTCACGCTCGCCATCCAACACCAAAAGGACCGGATCTTTTTGAATATCCTCGGACATATAGATCTCGCCTGTTGCGGCAACACGGCCCGTGATTCCCATATTGGGGAAATGGCGCAGGTTCGATTCATCCGACAGGGAGAAGTTGGGTTGAGTACCCACTGAATACCAGCCGCGTGAAACGAACTCGCCCGTTTCAGGCTCAAGCAAAAAGATGGATGCGTATGTCGCATTCACCGCACGCAAAGCCTGCCGCGCGAGAATGGGGAGCATTTCAGTAACGTTCTGCGCCGTGCGCAAAGCGGAAGTGGCAACGGCGAGCGTTTCCAGTTCCATGGCGTGACGGCGAAGACCTTCCTCGGATCGCTTCCGTTCGGTGATGTCGATCATCACGCCTTCAAGGTATTGAACCTGTCCCTGGGCATCCAGAACGCCGGTGCCCCATTCATCCACCCAGACCCAATGTCCATCCTTGTGTCGAATCCGGTAGGTGATGTGAAAGGGCGATTGATTAATATGCTCCTTGTTCAAATCATCGGGGATGGGGATGTATTTTAGATCCTCGGGATGATAGAGATCAACAAAGCTCAATGCAGTGCTCAGGAACTCAGCCTTGGAATACCCGGTAAGTTGTTCTATCGAGTCGTTCAGATAAATAAATGTGTATTTGCTGTCGTTCTGGCATTGATAGACAACACTGGGAATATTCTCAGCCAGCGCGCGGAATTTTCTCTCGCTTTCTTTCAGCGCATCCTCTGCCTGCCTGCGCTCGGTAATATCCTGGAAGATGACGGTGTAGAACCTTTTCCCATTAACTTCAGAACTGGAAATAAACGCCTCCATCGGAAATTCTTCGCCGTTCGCGCGCCGTCCGTATAACGAATCCAGCAGTCCCTTTTTGCGGGATGAATTTCCAGAAATGCCATACGCCTCCACATAAGAGGAATGCGAACCGTGATACCGCTCGGGAATAAGTTTATTCAAAGACTGACCAAGCGTTTCCTCGGCGGAGTAGCCAAAGATCCTTTCGGCAGACGGATTGAATAAAACAACTTTATGTTCGTTATCTATTGTGATGATGCCATTTAAGGCGGTGGAAACAATTGCCTCCAAACGGGACTGGCTTTCCTTCACCGCCCACTCTGCTTTTTTACGTTCCGTGATGTCACGATAATTCGCAACAACGCCGTTGATATGAAGATCATCCAGCATATTGTGACCGGTGATCTCGAAATGACGCCACTCTCCATCCTTGCGCTGCAAGCGATATTCAACGGTTCGGACCGCGCCTGGAGTTGCCACACCTTCTTTGAATACATCCAACACGTTGAGAAGATCCTGCGGATGTATATATCGGAATGCGGTTTGCCCTTGAATTTCCTCGGGCAGATAGCCGGTCAGCCGTTCTTCCGAAGGAGCAATATAGCGGACTATTCCCTGAGCGTCAAAAATAGCAACACCTTCCGCAGAATTTTCGATCAATGCACGGAAATAGGCCTCCTGTTGTTCCCGCTTTTCATACAAGCGGGCATTTTCAACTGCCACGGCAACCTGATCTGCAAGGGCGCTGGCAAATTGAACCTCCTCCGGCTTGAAGTTTCGCTGCGGGTCGGACGAAAACAACTCCGCCAGACCAAGAGACCGCCCGCGCAAACGCAGAGGAATGAGCAGGGATGTGAACATTTTGTCACGCTGTAATTGTTTGATCTCCGACGGATCGGCATTCGGATCATCCAAACGAATAACGGTGGATTGACCGCTTTCAAGTACCTGCAATGTGGTTGGGTATTCATCCAGCGAAAAGAAGTGGCCAATATCGCCCGGGCCGCTCACATCTTCGTCAGAGGAAAAGAGGGCTGTGGTCATGATTCCGTTCTGGTCGGGTAAATAATCAGAAAGAGAGCAATAATCCACGCGCAGCAGGCGGGATAATGTGGTTGCAGCCTGCATTAGCACGTCAGACAATTGCAAGCTGGAGGAGACAGCCCGCGCCACCCTGAGCAAGGCGCCCAATTCGCTTTCCCGCTGACGGGTGATGGCAAAAAGGGTGGAATTTTCAATAATACCGGCGGCATGCCCGGCCATGGCTTGAGCGAGCCGTATTTCTGCTGCGGTAAACTCGCGCCTGTGGCTGCTTTCCCAAAGCTCAATATCACCCAACAACTGTCCATGCGCCATGATCGGCACGAACATCATGGATTTAACATCATACAAAGTAAATTGATTCTTTTCGATAGAAGTCAGTTTGTCATCATCTGCGTGCAAAATGAGTACCTGCCCGTCAAGCATGAACTGCATGATGGTTGCATAGTCGCTATTTGCATATACCCTTCCCAGATCGGACTGGGTTTCCAGCGGGGCGGCTTCGGAACTCCAATATTCCGCTACTACTTCCATGGTCGCATCGCTCAAATTCACAGCCATGATGTTACTGCTTGTCACTTTCAGGGCATCGGTCATATGGCGGGCCAGTTTCGTCAGGAGGGCGGGTGGGTCCAAAAGACTGGAAGCCATATCCTGCGCAGCGGTATACAAGCTGGCCAGCTCAACCGCCTTTGAGTGGGTTTCCATATCCAAATTGGATTTCGCCACCGCCAGGGCGATCTGATTCGCCGCCTGTTGAGCCAGTTCGGTCTCATCTTCGATGAATAAATGGCGCTGGTTATAGCAAATAATCACCGTCCCCAGTTTTTGGTTATTTGCGATCAATGGCAAACCGAGTGCAGACCAGCCGGGGAATTGACTGGCCATATCGGGGCCAGCATAAGGCGTATCCGTCATATCTTCGATGATCAAGGCTTTCCCCGCATCCAAAATCGCATGGCTAAACAATTGACTGTCAGATCCAACTTTCAAATTATCAAACGATTCCTGTAGAGCTACAGATATGGCTGCGAGTCTCGGGTTGGTATCTTCACCATTCCACAGGGTGACATAGTAGCCGTCTGCACGCAGGACTTCGGATAATTTTCGCATCACGATGTCCAACATGGCGTACAGGTCTGGTGTTTCGAGCGCAGTGGTGGTGATCTCATTGAGTAATCGCTGGTTGCGCGCGTATCTCAAAGGCGCTGGTCTGCCTCGATCTTCTCCAACGCGTATGCCAGGTCATTGGCCAGTCCCTGAAGGATGTCGGTTTCTTCTTCATTAAACACAGCATTTGGAAGGGTATGGTCTACCACTAAAGTACCCAACACCCTCTCATCGCGCAATAAAGGCAGCGCAATCCCGGTACGATTGGGATCTCTTTCACGGCGTGGACAAACCTTACAGGGATCATCTGCTTCTGATGGGGTAACGAGAAACACCGAACGGGAGAGAATTGCGTTTCTCGCACAAACCAATGCCTCAGCTTCTTCGTCAATGCGGCTGGTGAACTTGGAAGGATCAACATCATCCCCGCCTGCGCAACAAGGTTAAGGGTGACGTTATCCGGCTCCAACAAACCGACCCAGGCAAACGAATAGCCTCTGCCGCGAATAAGCAATTCACAGGCATCGGAAAGGAGCGTCTGTGAATCCTGTTCGCGGACGATCAATTGATTGATGTCTGTAACAGTACGAAGGATCTGGGATAGCCGTTGTTCGCGCTTCAAAAGTTCGTGCGTTCTTTCGAGGTTGATGCCCAAAACACGCAAGAGATAGGTGATCGAAATTAAGACAGCCACACTAAGTGTAAGGAATACCAGCGTGCCGCTCACCCAGGCGCCCATGTCTGTTGAATTGATCTGCCGCGCTGAAGGTACAACTACATATCCATTCAATTGAAGCCAGCCGATCACAAGCAGAGTGAACAGGCTGAAAATATAAACGGGCAGGCTGTAGCGCAGGTCAAAGAAGACTGCAGAGAGAATGACAAACGCAAAAAGGATGATCCGTCCGTCGCCGCTTAATGAGGAAAAAACCAACCCGACAGTTCCCACAATATACAAGGCAAGCAGCAATCCCCCTGCTCGAAACCTGAATGGTAATTTTGAATTTAATGTGACGAACGCAAGCAATGCTGTTGCTGTCAGGTAAATGGCCAGCAGGGATATTATTAAGAGAAGTGAGTTGGGGGTAGTTTCTGACTCGGCAGCATAGGTTTTAAAGGCATTGTTGATTCCGGAAATAAGCGCAATGAACCAAAGAATAAGCACGCCCCGCAGGAGCCACTCCAGAACATACTCCCGCCATTCCTGAAGGTTGCGCGAGGAAAAGGGGTCAAATGCAAAAGGGGAAAAGGGGATGGATTTCATCAGACGATTGGATTATACAGTCCATAAGCATAAATAATACGTTGCCATTACCTTTTATTTTTACCAGACTAAAGCAGCCCGAGCATAGACTCTATATCGAAACGGAAACAAGCGTGAGCGAAGCAGGATGCGGAAGTTTATTCCAAAATGTGATTTTAGTTACAGTTTTTACAATCTAATTGTGTAATAATTCACATAGTATTGATGCAATTAAAAAGGAGAATGCGCAAATGAAGGATATCATCTTTCTACTCTTGACCGGACTGTTAGCCGCCTACCTGTGCTGGAAGTTTTACCAGCGTTACACATTAAACAAAGCACTGCATAACATCTATTATTTGATGGGGTTTGCAGTGCTTTTGGTTTCAGGGCTTTTGCTTATATTCTTCGGACTCGGTATCCTGACTTCCCCTTACGTTCTGACCGTTGCAAGTTTGATTCCTCTTGGGATTTCGATGGGGCTGGCTGAAGAATATTTCCCGAAGTGGAAAACGGCCTTCAAGTGGTTTGCGGCAATCGGCTTTCTTGCCATTGCCATCACCAGCATCGGCGGTATGGACGCGCTCAAGAAGATTGCCGTCCCCCTCTTCCACGGCGTGGCTGGACTCGTGATCTTCCTTGGACCGTTCTATGCCAAAGGCGCGCCAAAGGGATTTTGGTGGGTTGGCATTGGCGGTGTGTTGATCGGCTTGGGCGGTATTGCGCTGGCGTTCATTTCGCTTGGCAAACAGTTGTTGTTTTTCAGCCCCGATTTCGTTATGCTGATATTGACTCCCCTGCTCTTCCTGATGACTGGCGCATTCGCGTTAGGGTTTGCAAGGAAAGGTTAGGCGACCACAGACGACAGACCGCGGACCACGGTCTGTCGTCTATTGTCCACGGTCACGCTTGGAGCATCCAAATGCAATTTATCAAAACCCGTTTCAATTACCTCTTCGGTTCTACTAAAGGACTCATCCTCGTTGCAATCGCAATGATCGGCATGGTCACTGCTGTTTGGGGCATGCTCTCAGGCCCAATGGCAGAGATGGGCGTGCGCGAAGTGGTGATCAAACTCCTCGGCATGGAGATCGTACAGTCCGAGCGCGAGGGACGCATCATCATTTTGTATCATTCCATCGCCATGGCGGTCATCGCCATTGAGACCTACATGATCACGGGTCTGTTGAAGATGAAGGAATTCTTCAAGACCGCCATCAATGCCATCATCACCGTCGGCTACATCTTGACGATGATCTTCGGCATGGGTTTTGCCTACTTCGGCCATAACTGGGCATTTCATGGAATTTACATCTTCGGCCTTTCGCTGATCTTCCTCGCAGGGGTGATGCTCATCATTGCGCTCTGGCCGTGGGACAAGGAATATTACGTCACTAATGATCAGTATGCCCACACCAAAAGCGGATTCGACCTCGAACGTGGAGCCTTCTTCGCCACCGCAGTCACCACTGTGCTTTCTTCATTATTCGGCGCAGTTCCTGGCTCATATTATGGTCACGGCTTTGAAACCTTCCTTGCCGAGAACATCATTCGCTATCCCGAAAAAACGACAATGGAATATTCGATCATTGGGCATTTGCACATTATGCTCGCACTCATTGCCATTATGATCACGCTTATCGTGGGACGTTGGCTGAACTTCAAAGGCATTTTGCACAAAGTCGCCATGCCGTTAATGATCCTCGGAACCATCGTGCTCAACCTCGGTGTATGGGGCGTGGTCACTCCGCTTGAGCCTGTGGCTCACATGGTCATTTATGTCGGCGCAACACCCTCGATGGTTGCGGCGCTTTTATTGCTGATATGGGAGTGGGGTCAACTCATCCGCGAAGGCACAGCGCACATTCAAAAGCCAACCTTCGGACAAAAACTCAGCGCCATGGTACGCGATCCGCTGCGCTTCGGTCCGCTCTGGCAGATGCTCTTCATGAATTTCACCACCAGCGGCATCGGCATTTTCATGGCCATCAAGCTTGACGAAATTTTCCGCATGTGGCCTGCCCGCGAAGAACGCATCGAACTGACGGGACACTGGCACGCGCTCTCCGCCATCATCGCCACCATCATCCTGCTTTATTACGGTGACATGCTCGGCTTAAAAGGCAAAGTCCGCCAGTTGTATGGTTGGAGCATCATCATCCTTTCAGACATCGCCCTCGCTGCTGTCACCGTTTTTGAAATGAAACGACTCTTTATCACAGAAGCCGAACAACAGCCTTTGGTCAACGGTCTCATGTACGCCATCGACTTCGGTCTCGGCATGCTGCTCGTTTTGCTTGCCACCGTCATGATCTGGCGTTTGATCGACCTCTTCAAGCCAAAGGGACGTTGGACTAATGAAGCGAATCAAGACCTTTCAGAGGAGGTGATGAAATGAGACGCCTCTTTCTTTCTTCGTCATTGCGAGGGCGTAGCCCGAAGCAATCTCCCCGCTGGCAAATGGGATTGCTCACCTGCACTGGCGTGTGGCGCAAGTGTCGTCGGGCTATCGCCCTCCTCGCAATGACGATGGTTATGGTTTCATGTGCCCCCGTGGACTTGAACGCCCCCATCCCCACATTTGAGACAGGCATTGACCCGAACACATGGGCACAAGTGCCAGCGGGTGAATTCTATTTCGGACAGCACGAGGATATTGAATCCACTGGCGCGTATGAGATCATGGTCACCGATGTGACCGTTAGCCAATATGCGGACTTCCTCAATGCAGCACTCGCGGATGGCTATGTAAAATTGGACGCCGAAAAAATTGTCAGCTTTTACCCGGGCGACGAGTATAACGGGACCAAGCACGAAGAAAGAATCGAAGCGGGCGATTGGCTCTTCATCCCGCTGGATGACCCATCCCAAAGAATCAAATTCGATGGCACGACCTTTTCAAGTCAGGAAGGATATGAAAACCACCCGATGACAAACGTCTCATGGTTTGGCGCGTGGGGCTATTGTAAATATTATGATGCCCGCCTCCCCACCGAAATGGAATGGGAAAAAGCCGCGCGCGGCCCTTCGACAGGCTCAGGGAGCACACGTCCCTTCCCGTGGGGAGATGAAATTCTGCGCGAGAATGCCAACTTCTATTCTTCGCGTGACCCGTTTGAAGATATGTCCTCTTTTGGATCACGCACCAGCCCCGTCGGCTTTTACAACGGACAGAATTACAACGGCTACCAAACCATCGACTCCACTTCGCCATACGGGCTGTACGACATGGCGGGCAACGTCTGGCAATGGACGGGAGATATCTACGAGGGCATGCACTATCGCTTCATGCGCGGCGGCTCGAAGGACACCTACGATATGGACTTGCGCGTGTGGGTTCGCAACAATGCCACGCCCACCTACTACAGCCCCGGGGTCGGGTTCCGATGTGTGAGGTAAATCACAGGTAGACAGGTAGATAGATAGACAGGTATACTTTGCGCTTCAAAATTAGAACAGCCTGTTTATATTTCTCTGGAGCACACAATGCAAGCCCAATCGTCAATTGCCAATCCTAAATCTAAGATCGCTCTCTACCTGCCTCTTATAAAATCCACGCAGACCAGCCTGCTCCTGTTGACAGGTGTTGCAGGATACCTGAGCGCACATACTGGAGTAAATTGGAGCCACTTCCTGCAAATGCTCCCGAGCCTCTTCCTTGCAATTGCAGGCTCCACCATCCTCAACATGTGGTGGGATCAGGACATCGACGCGAAGATGAAACGCACTCACAAGCGTCCTACATCTGCGGGTTCGGTAACACGCGAAGAAGTCTTCAAGCTGGGCATCATCGTTTCAGTCATTGGCATTGGTTGGGCACTGCTCGTCAATCCGCTGTACGGCGTGGTGGTCTTTGCAGGTCTCTTCTTTGATGTAGTTGTGTACAGCATGTGGCTAAAACGCCGCACCTGCTGGAGCATTGTGTGGGGCGGCATTTCAGGCGCCATGCCCATCCTCGCGGGACGTGTTCTCGCTGTGGGTCAAATTGACATCATCGGCATTTTGCTTGCCTCCGCTGTCTTGTTCTGGATCCCCACCCATACGCTCACTTTCAGCCTCAAATTTTTTGACGATTATCAAGCAGCGGGCGTGCCAACATTTCCATCCACGTATGGTGAAGCAGCCACCCGCTTTGCGATTGCGTTCTCCAGCGTTATCGCCGCGCTCACAATGGGTTGGGCATCAGTTTGGATCGGCGTCACTGCGGGCGTGCTGCGCGTGATCATTGTGTTGAGCGCTGGCCTGTTCTTCCTCGCTATCACCACAGTCTTCCGCCCGTCAGACCGCGTCAACTTCAGCCTTTTCAAGTACGCGTCCATGTATATGACCTTTGCGATGATTCTGATCATCCCATAATACGACCATTGACCACGGACGATAGACCACTCATCGTCCGCGGTCTGTCGTCCATTGCCCAACCATGAAAATCTCCTCCCTCGACCGCACCCTGCTCCTCCTTACCGGCCTGCTCGCTGGCTATCAGATCGCCATTGGCATCGACCAGATGGATAGCGTCTCCATCACCGCCTACACCATCGCCTTTGGAGTAATTCTGGTGGCGGGACTCCTGCTCATCATTCTCGGCTTTGAAGTATTGGACTCGCCGGTTGTGGTCATCACCTCGACGATCATTCCACTCACCTTGTCGCTCGGCCTCGTCTGGCAGCACCTCGCCTCACTTCGGACCGTGTATCTGGTCTTCACCATCATCAGTTTCCTCGCTGTGATATTAACCCGCGCGATCCCTATACAAAACAAACTGCCAGTCATCACCATTGCCATCACACACGGCATTGCCGGGATGATCATCTTCCTGCTCCCCATCATCCTCGCCTTTCAAGGGCAGATGAAGCCGCTCTTCGCCCTCGTGGGCGTAGGCGGCGCATTGATCGGCGTTCTTGGCTTATTGCTCTCCTTCCTGAAAACAGGCAAGCCGATATTATCGAGGGATACGATCATGAGATTGTTCCCGATACTACTGCTGCTGACGACAGCGCTCTTTGTAGCAGGTTTCAAATACGGATAACACACCAGCCCTAAAGGTCTCAAAACCTTTAGGGCTTATTTTTTGAAAAGGAGTCTCACATGTCTACAAACAGCTTCTTCGCAAAATTCCTTCGTTTCATCGGCATCCTGCTGATGGGACTCACGGGCGGGTTCACCTTGCTTGGCGGCATCGGAACCACCTGTGCGGCACTCTTCCCAACCAAATACGAATCCATGACGGCGCTGGCCTCCTTCCAATGGTTGTACATTCTCTTTGTCATTGCAGGGATCGCCATCGGACTTTGGGGAATCTGGGCAACCATTAAACTCGTGAAAGGTACATCTGATTCGTATGTGATGAGTTTGCAGGCGTTGATCGCTGGCGTGCTCATCGGCGGATTCCACATTTACATGTCGCAGATGCTGCGCGGAAAATCCATGCCTGTAGATGCGGTGGTGTACACCACGGTTCTCACACTGGCAGTCTTCCTCATCCTGCGCATTCCTTTCATCTGGCAGGGCGTGGATTTCGGTAAAGGCAATACAAAAAGCAATCTGCCTGCGGGCGGCGCGGCAACCATTATGCTGGGACTGATGACTCTCACCATCCAATACACGATGGGCTCCACCCACACCTGGGGCGGTGTCAATTATGCAGACGCGTTCAACACGTCCATGACGGTGATCGGGGTTGGGTTGTTGCTTGTGGGAGCGGGGCTATGCATCAGCGTGGCGAATGTTTGGGAAAGGGCTGGCAGACTGACGGTCCAAGGGCGAAGCGCCTGAGATCGGTTCGTACATTTTGGGGAATACGATCATTAAAACAGAAATCCCCGCCAAATTGACGGGGATTTCTGTTTTATTATTCTGCCTGATCCGTAACGGATGTGCCTGCTTTTCGCATCTGGTCTTCCTGCACCATGCGAATGCCGTTACTGACCTGCCCACTTAACTTTGATATCTGATCCTGTAATTGCATGAGCGTATCAATCACATAATTATCAGCGTCCACACGTAGCTTCGGCCTCGCCGCGTGCCTGGCTGACGATCTGGTCGGCACGGCGCTGGGCTTCCTGCACGATCATATCCTTTTGGACGAGCTGGTCTGCCTTATCGCGTGAGATCTGCAGGGTGCGGTTGGCTTCTTCCTGCGCCTGCGCCATCACACGATCCCGCTGGGCTACAACCTGCTGCGCCTTTTTCACTTCTTCGGGAATGGCAATTCGCATCTGGTCGATCAGTTCCAGCATTTTGTCTTCATCCACGATGACGTTGTGCGTGAAAGGCACGGCCTTCGCGTCGTTGAAGAGTTCTTCCAATCGGTCAATAAGTTGCAGAATGTCCATAGTTTTTGCTCCGTAGATAAAGTAATTCTAGCACAATTTAATCGCGCAATGCATTAGGCGGAGATTGCTCTCCCATGTTAATTACTTTTTCCTTGAGGGCCTTCTCCACGAAAGGCGGAACCATGCTGGAGACATCGCCGCCCAGCGTAACGATCTCGCGCACCGTGGATGATGAAAGGAAAGTATGTTGCTCGGCTGTGATGAGCGCAATGGTCTCGACTGCATCTTTCGCAAGGCGTTGATTTGCCAGCGCCATGCGGAACTCAAACTCAAAATCAGAGAACACACGCAAGCCGCGCACGATCACCTGTGCATCGATCTGCTGGGCGAATTGAATCGTCAATCCGCTATAGCCAGTCACTTTGACTTTGGGGTTGCCTTTGAATGCCTCATTTACAAGAGAAATACGTTCTTCAGGCGCAAACATCAACGACTTCAACGGCTTGTCATACACAGCCATCACAACTTCATCGAACAACTTGGATGCACGATTGGCAATATCCATGTGGCCGTAGTGGATCGGGTCAAACGTTCCGGGGAATAAAGCTCTTACCATTTTTCAAAACCTTTAGCCTCGAAGGCTCAAAGGTCACTAAGGTTGGAAGCCTTAAAACTTTGTGTGTCTTCACGTCTACCAAATTCAAAGATACATCCCCTTTGCCTGTCCAGAAGCGTTCAAAGGCTTCGGCAAGCAAGGCATGTTCAGGTTGACTTAATTCAGGATCGCGCTCAAACAAGGCTTGGGCTTGTTCGCGGGCTTTTTCGATGAGCTTCACATCGGTGATGCTCGCCATCTTCAAGGTAGTGGCATACCCCGCCTGACGCGTTCCCAAAAATTCTCCGGGGCCGCGCAATTTCAAATCAAGGTCGGCGAGTTCAAAGCCGCTGTTGGTGATAGCCATCGCTTGCAGGCGTTCATTCTCGGTGGCATCTTCGCGGGTGGGGATCAGCAAACAAGTGGACTGCACCGAGCCGCGTCCCACACGCCCGCGCAATTGATGGAGCTGCGCGAGACCAAAACGGTCAGCGCCTTCGATCAACATCACGGTCGAGTTCGGCACATCCACGCCCACTTCGATAACTGTGGTTGAAACGAGAATATCAAATTCCTTATCGCGGAACTTCAACATCACTTCGTCTTTTTCGGCAGGCTTCATACGTCCATGCAAGAGGCCAAGTTTCAGATCAGGATACACCTGTTTCGAGAGCGTTTCAAAATCATCCACTGCGGCACGAGCATCGATCTTTTCACTTTCATCGATCAGCGGATACACAATGAACGCCTGATTGCCGTTCTTCACCTGCCCACGGATCAACGTGTACGCGCGTTCGCGTTCCTGCGGGCGCAGCACAAACGTCGTGATCGGCTGCCGTCCTTCAGGCATCACATCGATCACAGAAATATCGAGGTCGCCAAACACCGTCAACGCCAGAGAGCGCGGGATCGGCGTAGCCGTCATCACCAGCAAATGCGGGTTCGTGCCTTTGCTGCGTAGTTCAGCGCGTTGTTCCACACCAAAGCGGTGCTGTTCATCGATCACTACAAATTGAAGGTCTTTGAAGAGGACATCCGGTTCGATGACCGCGTGCGTGCCAATGACGATTTTGATCGAGCCGTCCTGCAAACCCTGACGGATCGCTTCTTTCTCACTTTCAGTTGTGTTGCCCACCAACAAGCGGATCTCACTCTGTGACATTGTGCCGCCATCCCCTGCCAGCAGCTTGATGAAGTTGCGATAATGCTGCTCCGCCAAAATGGAAGTCGGCGCCATGATGGCAGCCTGCGCTCCCCCACTGACAACGATGTTCGCACCCAACGCCGCAACGACCGTCTTACCCGAACCGACATCGCCTTGCACGAGTCTGTTCCATGGGTTTGCCAGAGTCCAGGTCTTTGCGAATGTCATCGAGGGAGGTTAACTGGGCAGATGTCAGGGTGAAGGGCAATGTCCCTAGACGGGCAACCAACCACTCGTCTGAGATAGGGAAGCGGCGGCCATCCACCGATTTCCAATCCCGCTTCTGGCGCATCACTCCCATTTGCAGGTAGAAGATCTCGTCAAATCCAAGACGTTCACGCGCAAGTTTGAGACGAGCCTGCGAATCAGGGAAGTGAACTTGAGTGAGCGCCTCGCCCAAGTGAAACGAGTTGAGCGGCGCGGCGAATGGTTTCGGGAAGCGCATCCACAACGGCGGGCGCCCAATACGTGATGACGCTGTTCATTTGATTGCGCAGCCACTTTTGAGTGATGCGCTCGGTCAGCGAATAGATGGGAACGATGCGATTGGTGTGCAGGTTCTCAACTTCAACAGGCTCCCAATCCGGGCTGTTCATCACGAGGCGGCCAAGATATTGATCGATCTTGCCAGAGACGGAGATCGCCTCGCCTTCCTTGAAACGGTTCGACAACCACGGCTGGTTGAAATACGAAATACGAAGTGAGCCCGTGCCATCGCCAATGATGACTTCAATAACGGAAGACTTGCCGCCGCGAATGGGACGGGTATGCACACTTTGCACAGTTCCAAGCACAGTGACCACATCGTTGTACATCAACGATTGAATGGGTTTGAGCTGGCTGTAATCTTCATAACGGCGCGGGAAGTAATACAGCATGTCGCCGAGGGTTTGCAGTCCCAGCTTTTCAAGTGACTCGGCATTGCGCGGACCCACGCCTTGCAGCACAGTCAACGCGGCGCTCAATGCGGCAGGCGTTTGGCTATGCTTTGCACCCACCACAGCTTCAGAGCGCGGCTGTGGATTCTGGCGCGGTGCTTGCTGGCGCTGCTGTTGTTGCGGCTGAGATTGTTGCTGCTGCGGAGCAGGGCGTGGCGCAGACTGCTGACCTTCAGGCTTTGCTTCCTGCGAAGGCGGCGGTGTTTGCTGGCGCTGTTGCTGCTGTTGTGGACGGGGTTGTTGCTGCGGACGAGGCTGTGTCTGTTGCGGCTGTGGCTGCTTTGGCTTTTGCCCCGCTTCAGGATAGGTATCGCCGATACGTTTCCATAATCCCTTGAGCGATTCAGCCCGCCCATCGGGGCTGATCTTTTCGTAGGAGCGTAAACGCGATACGACAGCCTGAATCACCTCTTCGGTAATTCCATCTGCGCGAGCTTCCCCTTCCCAATAATCCAGCATTTTGGCAAGTCCGCCAATGATGGCGGTATTTTGATATTTATTCTCGTGTTCGAGGCGAAAAAATTTACGAAGTTTTTCCAGAGATGGTTGCATTATTCAATTTTATCATGGCGAGGGATGGGGAAATCTGTTTTACAGGCAGGAAAAATAAAAGAGGATTGCCTTTTTCAGACAACCCTCTCCTTACGTGCATCAACTGGTTGAATTATTCAGCGTCAGCAGGAACAGGTTTCTTCAAGAGGAAGAGCATACCCGTTGTTACTGCCGTACCGACAAGCAAGGCAACCACGTACATGAGCAGGTTGTCAACAGCGTTCGGGATGGGCAGAACAAAGATACCGCCGTGGGGAACATGCAACTGGCAGCCAAACGCCATGGAAAGAGCGCCAGCAACCGCAGAACCAACCATAATGGAAGGGATCACAGCAAACGGGTCGCGGGCGGCGTACGGGATCGCGCCTTCGGTGATGAAGGAAATGCCGAGGATGGCAGTCGCGCTTGCCGATTCGCGCTCGTCTTCAGTGAAGCGATTCTTGAAAAGATAAGCAGCGAGTGCAATGCCAAGCGGAGGAGTCATACCGGCAGCCATCACAGCAGCCATCGGGGCAGTCACCTGAGTGCTGAGCAAACCAACGGAGAATGTGTAAGCAGCTTTATTGACGGGGCCGCCCATATCAAACGCCATCATGGCGCCGAGAATGAGACCAAGGATGGCAGCGCTTCCAGCCTGCATACCGGTCAACCATTCGGTGAGAGCTTTCAATGCTGCGCTGACAGGTACACCAACCACATAGAACATGATCAAGCCAACGACCAATGAACTAATGAGGGGCAGAATGAGAACGGGCTTCAAACCAGCCAGATTGCGGGGAAGTTTGATCACACCGTTGAGCCACTGAGTGAAATAACCGGCCACGAAACCAGCGATGATACCGCCGAGGAAACCGGAACCGGTCACACCGGCGAGGATACCGCCGATCATACCGGGGGCAAGACCGGGGCGGTCAGCAATTGAATAGGCAATGTAACCAGCCAGGATCGCAACCATCAAACCGAAACCGCCCTTGGCGCCAATCGAAAAGATATTGGCCCAGAAGGTTGTCCAGGCGGTGGCTTCCATGGTTGAACCATCCATGGCGAGGGTGGCATCGTAGGCATAGATACCACGAGCGGCGAAACCGATGGCGATCAAAAGGCCGCCGGCTACAACGAACGGGATCATGTAGGACACGCCCGTCATGAGGTGCTTGTACGCACCTGTGAAAGAACTGCTTGGCTTACTTGCTGTTGTCATTATTCTCTCCTTGAATAACTTATGAGTTTAGAGCGGTGGTAATTACACCGGCTCCGTCTTTGATTGCCGCATTGCTGGCTGTCTCATAGACCTTCTTTCCAGCAAAGCGACTCAAATCCACTTTTACATCGGCAGCAATGACCACAAGATCGGCTTCCGCGATCTCACTATCGGTCAAACGGTTTTCCACGCCAATGGAACCCTGAGTCTCCACCTTAATGGTGTGACCCAATTTCTTCGCGCCGCGCTCCAGTCCCTCGGCGGCCATATAGGTATGGGCAATACCTGTCGGGCATGATGTGATTGCAACTATCTTTGCCATTTAATTCTCCTTTCAAAGAACAAATAAGAACTCAGCCTTTTGGCTGTTAGATCACAAACGAAGTAATCTCAACCTGCTTTTGGAAATCATCGATCACGCCGGGCTTGGGCAGGTCACGTCCAAGGCGGGTCACCGCGCTCAGAGAAAAAGCGGTCGCCAATCGCGCACAGTCTTTCAACAACATCTTTTTGCTCAGCCCCGCCACCAGCCCTGCTACCATTGCATCCCCTGCCCCAACTGTGGACTTCACAACCACAGCAGGCGGGCGCGCAATAAAAGCCCGATCTTTTTCAACAAAGAGCGCGCCATTGCCGCCCATTGACACGACAACAATGGTTGTATCTTCGTTTAGCAATGAAACAGCAGATAAATATGCATCGGAAATTTCAACAAGCGGCTTGTGTACCAAGGCACTCAGCTCATGGATATTCGGCTTGATAATGTTAGGCCCTGCCTTCACAGCTTCAGCCAGCGCATCACCGCTCGTATCCAAAACCACCATACGTTTTTTGGATTTCAGGAACTTGATCAGCTCCGCATAAAAATTGGATGGAAGCCCCACCTGCAAATTTCCAGAGAGGATAAAACACTCACACGCCTCTGCCATCGCCTCAACCTGCTCGTAAAAACGAGAGACAGCATACTCACCTGGAACCTGCCCCGGCGTGTTCAAATCAGTAGTGGTCTGATTCGCCTCATCCATGATCTTGATGTTGATGCGCGTTTCCCCCGGCACGCGGATGAAGCGGTCCTCAATTCTCTTGCGGGCAAAATGACGTTCGAAAACATCCGCATTTTCCTCACCGAGGAAACCTGTCACCATCACATCCAATCCGTAATCCGAGAGGAAGGAAGCCACATTGACTCCCTTGCCGCCCGCGTCGAAACGCATGGCACGGCTGCGATTGACCGTACCCACCTCGAAGTTATCCACAGAGACAGTCTGGTCAACCGCTGGGTTGAGGGTGATGGTTGCAATTTTCATAAAGCACGAACCTCTGCTGCTGTGCGACATGCAAGCGCCTTTTGAGCCAATGCCTGCAAGTCAGTCAATGATGTTTTGCGAAAATGAGCTTTGATGGTCGGGATGGTCGGCACGGTAACGCTCAATTCCTTCACGCCCAAGCCAACCAAAATGGATGCGCCCTTCGTATCACTCGCCGCGCCGCCACAGACAGCCACCCACTTGCCTTCTTTGGTCGCTGCTTTCACGGTCAAATCCACCATGCGAAGGACAGCAGGATTAAGCGCATCGGCCTGCTTTGCCAACTGCGGATGGACGCGATCCATTGCGAGGGTGTACTGCGTCAGGTCATTTGTGCCGATGGAGAAGAAGTCCACCAGTTTGGCGAGATGCTCCGCAAGCAGAACCGCAGACGGAACTTCGACCATGATTCCAATTTCAATTTTCGGCGCATTCAACTCAGCGCGGACTTTTTCGGTAATTTCAAGAACCTGCTCCACATCTTCCACGGTGGAGATCATCGGGAACATAATGCGGACGTTGACTTCCTTTGCGGCGCGATACACAGCCCGTAATTGCGGCAGGAACAAGTCAGGCCGCGCAAAACATAGACGAATGCCACGAATACCGAGGAAGGAGTTATCCTCTTTCGGCAAGTCCAAATGCGGAACCTGCTTATCGCCGCCAATATCCAATGTGCGGATGGTGAGCGGAGCGCCGTTCAGCGCCTTTGCCATGTCACGATAGACTTCGTATTGTTCATCTTCGGTCGGGGTCTTGCCGCTTTCCAAAAAGAGGAATTCGGTACGCATCAGCCCCACACCTTCTGCGCCGTACTCAATCGCTTTGACAGCATCCGCCACGCGGTTCACATTCGCAAAAACTTCCACATTGTGTCCGTCCGTTGTATCGGCAGGAGAAAGCCGATCTGCAAAATCTGCATTGAGCTGGCGTTCCACTTCTTCGTGTAATTCCTCAGCGCTTGCAATTTCTTCAACAAGCGGGTTGAGATACAGCTTTCCGTTGAAGCCATCCAAAATACAGTTTGTGCCGCTTTCAATTTCCAATACCTTCTCACCCCGCCGCCACAATGGCAGGGATTCCCATCGCGCGTGCGATGATGGCGCTGTGTGATGTCGGCCCGCCTTTGGCAGTGATGAAGCCAAGGATAAGATCGGGGTCGAGATTGGCAGTATCAGAAGGAGTGAGGTCATCTGCAATCAACACAGATGGGATGTGTGAAGTGGAAGGAGATTCATCCGCGATGCCGAGCATGTGGCGCAGCACACGCTGGCAGACATCACTCAAGTCCATGGCGCGGCCGGCGAGCACAGGGTCATCCAATTTCTTCAACTGGTCAATGCGGATTTGAATGGTCTGTTGCCACGCCCATGCGGCGTTGTGTTTTTCCGAGATGAGTTTTTCAGTTTCCTGCAAAAGTTCGTCATCCTGCAAAAACTCGGCATGCACCAAAAAGATGGAAGCCTGCCCCGAACCCAAACGCACTTTCACTTCGTCGTACAGTTTGTTCAATTCTTTCTTCGCCGCCTCGATGGCATTCTTGAATTGCTTCTTGCCAGAGGTCGGGCTGGAAGGAGAATCTTCAACTTTGATTTCTTTGGGGGTGTGCTGACAGATCGGGCCAACCACAATGCCATCCGAGGCGGGAACACCCTCAGCGTAGGCAACTGTCGTTTTGGGCTGCCAGTTCAATCGGTCGCGGTTAAGAAGCGCGGCTTGAGTTGGTTCCTCTTCGCCGAGGCCGCTTTCAATCGCATCCTTCAAAACAGCGAGCGCCTCGTCCGCATCCGCCCCATCTGCTGAAACGCGGATAGCTGCGCCTTTGACCGCTCCCAACTTAAGCAGATTGACCAGACTCTTCGCATCGACGACAAGTTCGCCGTTTCGCACCCGTACCTGGGCCTGATAGCGCTTCGCGATAGTTACCAACTCTGTGGCAGGGCGCGCGTGCAGGCCCGTGGGATTGATGATCACGGTGTCGAAATATTTTTCAAAATCAGTTGTGTCGCTTTTTGTGGAGGTTTCGGGACGTTCGCCCGTGAGAGATTCAATAATGTCGAGCTTGTCAGTGGTGACGGAAAGGCTGGCGGCGAGTTCTTCATCTGAGACTACGCCCGTAAGTTTGCGAAGGATGCCAAGGTGTTCGCCAGAGGCGGCGGCGATGCCAACCACGAGGTGGACAATTTCGCCTTCGTTCCATTCCACGCCGTAGGGAACTTGCAAAACAGCGATGCCAGTTTTCAAAACGAGTTCGCGGTTCTCTGGCATTCCGTGCGGGATGGCGATGCCGTTGGCAAGATAGGTATTGGCTACTTTCTCGCGGTCGAACATGCTGTCCACATAGCGAGGGTCGATATTGCCATTTTGAATCAACAGTCTTGCCACCTGAAGGATGGCTTCCTGCTTCGTTTTTGGCGAAGCATTCAATTCAACTTGTGTGGGGTTGAGCTCTAGCATACGACCTCTTTTGGGTTTGAATAACCAGAAAGTAGTACCAAAGAACTATAACGAGCAATAGTGTAAACGATTACATTATCCATGTCAAGGTTTTTCTAAGGAAATGGCTCTATTATTGTTCTATTATTGCAAAAACTGGCTGTTTTATTGTCGTTTTCGGTAATAAGTGATATTATCAATCTTGTACAACACGCAAATTTAGTAATCGTTTTCATTTCTGTTACACCAAAATGGTAAAATTAGCTTATGACCAGTATCAAAGATGTCGCCAAAGCTGCCGGGGTGTCCACGGCAACTGTTTCCCGTGTACTTGCCAACAACGCCCCCATCAAAGCAGAAACGCGCGAGCGCGTGCTCGAAGCCGTTGCCCAGCTAAATTACCGTCCCAACCTGATCGCCCGCAGTTTGCGCGCCCAAAAAAGCGCCAAGATTGGTCTGGTGGTTTCTGACATCAGAAACCCGTTCTTCACCGCCATTGGCCGCGCCGTGGAAGATGCCGCCTACGAACAAGGCTACTCCGTGTTGATGTGCAACACAGACGAAAACCCTGAAAAGGAAGAGCTCTATCTAAATTTGCTGCATGATGAAAACGTGGCCGGTGTGATCTTCTCCCCCACCCAACAATTCAGCGCAGCATCCAGCACGTACAAGGCGAAGATGCCTTTCGTCATCATCGACCGCGCCGTGGACAGCAAAGACACAGACATGGTTCTGCTTGATAACGTATCCGCAGCCTACGAGCTGACAGCTCACCTGCTCGAGAATGGATACCGCAAGCTGGCAGGCTTGTTCGGCGACGCAAGCACCACCGGACAGGAACGCAGCCGTGGGTTTCACAGGGCGCTCAAAGATTACCAACTGAATCCTGTGATAGCCCATTTTATTTCTCCAAGAATCAAGCAAGGCTACGATACAACGATAGCCGTATTGGATGGCGCCAACCGCCCGGATGCAATCCTCACCAGCAACAGCTTGTTGACAGCGGGAGCGCTTCCAAGCTCTGCGCGATAAAAAAATATCCGTACCGAATGAAGTGGCCCTGGTCGGGTTTGATGAAACTACCTGGGGTGAGTTGGTGGATCCACCCATCACCGTCATGGCGCAGCCGACGGAAGAGATCGGGCGCACAGCCACGGAATTATTATTCCAACGCATTCAGGAACCATCCCGCTCGCCGAAGACGGTGATCCTAAAAGGGACGTTGATGGTCAAAGGCTCCAGCACGAAAAAATAATTTTCCCAACTAACACAAGTCCCCTCCATCTCATGAAGGGGACTTGTGTCTATTTAAGAGCCTGACGCAGATAAAACTCCGCGGGCAAAATATTAAAGATTATTTTTTCACTGCCGCAAAGCCAATGCCATTCGGGCCAAGGTGAGTGCCGATGACCGCAGTGACATTCACGAACAAAATATCACGGGGATGGATTTTCGGACGCGGCTCATCAATTCATTCAGCAATTGTTTGGCGCGCGGCTCGGCGTTGGTATGCAAAATGGCGAGGCGTTCCATATCGCCAAATTCGAGCAGGAACTTCAACATGCGTTCATCCGCCTGCTTCGTAGTGCGAACCGCACCAAAGGGTTTCACTTCCCCATCTCTCAATTCGATCATCGGTTTAATGGATAGGATTCCGCCAAGTGCAACCACCACGCCCGGGACTCGTCCGCTGCGTTTGAGATACTCCATCGTATCCAGCGCGGCGGAGACTTGCAATCTCTTTCTCGCGGAATCAATCGCATCCAATGCGGACCTGAGGCCTGATTCCATTTCCTCAGCAGCGGCCAACACTTGGAATCCGATTCCCAAAGAAAGGGAGCCGCTATCAATGCAGGTGACTTTTTCGGGGAAATTCTTTTGCTGCCTGCCGCGCCACGTTGACGATGGTGGTCAATTGGCTGGCGGCGTGAATGGAGATGACATGGTCGCAGCCGCTCGTGAGCAGAGTCTCATACGGCGTGGCAAAATCTCCAATGGAAGGGGCGGCAGTCGTCGGCGGAGTCTGAAGCGAGGGCAGGCGGTTATAAAATTCTTCGCGGGAGATTCCGATCCCATCTGCGTACTCCTTTCCTTCCAAAACAAGAATGGTCGGTACAACGTGTATCTCGTGTTGTTCGATGAGATATGAAGGCAGGTCTGCGGTTGAGTCTGTGACGATTCCAATTTTCATAGGTGAAGTTTAACATAAAGATTATGTCATTGCGAGGAGCGTTCTTTCACTTCGCGACGAAGCAATCTCCAACAAAATGAAGAAGATTGCTTCGGGCAAAGAACAAGAGCGCCCTCGCAATGACGGGAGAGCGCATACTTTCCCCTTGACATACTGTATTTCACACAGTATAATGCGATAAAGGTTGAGATATGGCAAACACTGAATCGCTCGAAAATGTTGTACTGGAACTGAGGCGCGGGGTGATCACCCTGGCGGCGCTCAGCCAATTGGGAACCGAACAATACGGCTACTCCCTGCTGAAACAACTCTCCGATCTTGGGCTGGAAGTGGATCAGGGGACGTTGTATCCGCTGCTGCGCAGGTTGGAGGCACAGGGGCTGTTGGAGTCGGTTTGGAAATTGGAAGAGGCGCGCCCGCGCCACTATTACGTCATCAGCGCGGAGGAAAGAAGATTCTCCCGAAGATGAAAAAGGAATGGGCTGGCATTGTGTCTGTAATGGATAAGATGCTGGCGCAAGGAAAGGAAAAATCATGAACCTCATAGATCGTTACGTTGCCGAAGTTGGAAAAAATCTACCGCTTCTAAAAGGGCGCGAGGATATCGAAAAGGAATTACGCTCCACGTTGGAAGATATGATTGAAGACCGCGCCTCCACCACGGGTCAGTTGCGCGATGAAGCGATGGAGATCGAACTGCTGAAGGAATATGGCTCGCCGCAACAAGTGGCTGCCACTTATAACCCTCACCCGTATTTGATCGGCCCGCGATTATTTCCATTCTTTCTGTTCGTATTAAAGATCGTCATCACGGTAGTCGTTAGCGTGATGCTTGGGCTGGCAGGCATAAGCGCCGTTACCGACACCCCCATGATGGGCATGGATTTTGTAAAGATCATCGGCGGTGGATTGGGCAATGCTCTTTCCGCAGCCATCGCAGCATTTGGCAATGTCGTTATCGTTTTCGCCATTCTCGAAAGAGTTCTGCCTGACAAGGAAATCAGCGGCTTCAACGACGAAAAGGATTGGGACCCGGCCTCTCTCACAAGCGAGCCTGACCCCGACTCGGTAAAGCGTGGCGAGTTGATCGCGGAGATCATTTTCACCTTCCTTGGGCTTGCCTTGTTGAATTTGTATCCTGAGATTTTGGGCGCATTCATCTTCACAAAAGGCGAACAATTCTTCATCCCCATGTTCTCGGATGTGTTCTTCAAGTTCCTGCCGTGGATCAATGCAATTTTTCTCGCTGAGATCGTGCTGGATATTTACCTGCTGCGCAATGCTCTGTGGACCCCCATTTCCCGCGTGGCAAAGATCCTGATCGAAGCGGCCAGCATCGCATTGACCGTCATCATCCTGCGCACGCCAGGTATTGTCGGTTTCACAGCAGAATCTTTCAAGAACTTTCCTGAAAGTTCAGTCGACGGCGAACTCCTGATGAAAATCTTTGACCTCTCCTTCTCCATTGCTTTGATCGTTGTCATCATCGTGTCGGGCGTTGAGTTGGTAAAGGGTATTTACGGGTTGATCAAAATGAGCTTTAGAAGAAAATAATTTTGGGGAACAAAAAAGAGACGGCTGCCTTTCGGCAGTCGTCTCTTTTTGTATCTTTATTCTATCGAAATAATAAACTGATAATGCGGTTGTGCGCCTTCCTGCACTTCCACTTCAAGCGAGGAATACTTTGCACGGATCACATCTGCGATGCGGTTGGCTTCCACATGGGTCATGCCTTCACCGTAAAAGAGCGTGACGATCTCATGCTCGCCAGCTTCCGCTTTTTCGAGCAAGTCCATCACACCCTGCTCCACGGTTTCAGCGGAAACGACCAGCTTGCCATCCAACAACGCGATGACCTGACCGTCTTTTACAACCACGCCGTCAATTTCAACAGAACGTGTGGCAACCGTGATCTCGCCCGTTTTCACGTTGCTGATCGCTTTGGTCATTCTGTCAGCAACAGAATCAACATCCCCGTCAGGAATGAGCGAGAGCATGGCGGCAAGTCCCTGTGGGACGGTGCGGCTTGGCACCACGCGCACCTGCTTCACCGTCACATCCTTGGCTTGATTGGCAGCCATGACGATGTTCTTGTTATTCGGCAGAATGATAATTTTATCTGTCGGCAGATTTTCAAAAGAACTCAAAATATCCTGTGTGGATGGGTTCATCGTTTGCCCGCCAGCTACTACTGCGGCAACGCCCAAGCTTGCAAAAATACGGCTCAAGCCCGAACCGGGTGAAACCACCACCACGGCAATATGACCCGGCTCCACCGCCGCAAAATTGATCTGCGCAGATTTTTGAATATCATCCATTTGCGCGAGCAGGTTTTCGATGGCAACCTTCGTCACCGTGCCAATGCCCATGATGTAGTCAATTGGCGTGTAGCGGTTTTCGGTCGGCACGTGGATGTGCATACGGTACATCCCTTCGCCCTCCCCCACCTGAATGGACGTGCCCATCTCTTCGAGCTTTCCGTAAAATGCGGCAAGATCCAGTTCACCATTGGGAACAAAGTCTACGACGATCTCATAGTCCTGCCCCTCTTCCACTTCTTCCATCGCGTCCTGCAAATTCATGGAAGACATCGGCTGAACCTGCATGGTCGGTGTTTCAAGCGACTCGCCTTGAATATGGCGCAGCATTCCTTCGAGGATGAAGAACAGCCCCTTGCCGCCTGAGTCAACTACGCCAGCTTGTTTTAAGACTGGAAGAAGTTCCGGTGTTCTTTTTGACAGCTTCATCCGCCGCTCGAACTGCCACCTCAAAATTTCATACGCATCTTTCGCGGACCCTAAAGCTGCCTCTGTTGCTATGGCAACTTCTTTAATGACGGTTAAGATCGTCCCCTCCACGGGGCGGACGACTCCTTTATAAGCGGTATCGCGTGCCTCGCCAAACGCTTTGACGAGAGCCTCTTTATCCAACACGCTTTTCTCATGTACACCGCGCGAAAACCCGCGCAGGATCTGGCTGGTGATCACGCCGGAGTTGCCGCGTGCGCCCATCAAAGCACCTTTGAAACTGCCGCTGCCATCTCACCGAGATTGTGCGTACCCAAATCCTTGATTTCATTCCAGGCGGCTTGCAGGGTCAAAGTCATGTTCGTGCCGGTATCACCATCAGGCACGGGAAATACATTCAAGGCATTTACAATATCCTTGTTGGTGCGGAGCCAAGTCACACCTGCATCGACCAGGCGTTTGAAAACAAGGCCGTCTATGGGTTTCTTGCGGAGTACTTCAATGCGAGCGGTATCAATTGCCATGAATTACAGGTCTCCTAATCCGTGTCACTGATGCGCAAGCCCGCTACATGCACATTGACCGAAGTTACGCGCAGCCCCAGCGCTTTCTCCACATGGAAGCGCACGGTGTTCGCTACGCTCTCCGCAACCGAGTTGATGCGTGTGCCGTACTCCACGATGACATTGATCTCGATATTGATCTCGTCACCTTTATAGTAAACGGATATGCCGCGGGATGGTTCACGCGTAATGGTGGATACGATCCCGTCCGCCAGATTTTTTTGGCGCCAGCCCCACTACGCCGTATGACTTCAAAGTGGCAAAATATGCAATCGTTGCCACTGCCGTTGGCGATATGAATCCCGCCCAAAGTTGTTGTGTCTTCGCCCATGGTTTCCTCGATACTCTTTCTATTTTGCCTGCGCGGACTTTCCGCCCAGACATTCGTTTCAGATATCACTTACTTGTCTCTATTTTAACAGCTTAACTTGAAGTTGGTTGCGTTGTATGGTAAAATGCCCTGCCTCTGAAAAGAGGCTATTGTCCCGGAATCATCGTAAGGAAAGGAATTTCATCCAATGGCTAAGTGCAATAACTGCGGCAAGGCAACCACTTTCGGTCACAACCGCTCTTTCTCTCTGCGTGCAACCAACCGCACGTTCAAACCGAACCTCCAGAAGGTTTCGGTGATGGAAAAGGGTCGTTTGGTCAAGAAGACGCTGTGCGCCAAGTGCATCAAGACACTCGGTAAATCAGCTTCATAAGGTTCGTTCTTCCATCTCGTATCAAAGGTCACGGCGCTTGCGCCGTGATTTTTGTTTTAATTTCATGCTACGTAGTTCAATCCCGAAGGGATGTAATGATTATAGAAATTGAATGCAAGAAACCCAACTCCGAAGGAGTGACATGGGTTTTACGAACAATGACACCCCAACGGGGTTGAAATTGTCACCTTCCAAAAACTAGAATCGTTCGACCTGTTTCGGCAGGCTCAACACACCGCCTACGGGGTCATAGTAAATTAGCAAGCCACGCTTGCAGCGTGACTACGAAGAAGACGCAATTTCTTTTAAAGCCCTCACCCCTTCGGCGGTTCCTTTGGGGTTCTTGAAGGCGGCGTTGCCAGTGACGAAGGCTGTTGCGCCTGCGTTCTTCATTAATGGGAGCGTTTGAGCATTGATGCCACCATCCACTTCGAGATGTGCAGTGGAGCGGAGTGCGTTCAACTTGTTGCGGATCTCTTCCACTTTGGCGATCATCTCTGGCATGAAGGTTTGACCTGAATAGCCGGGGTTGACGCTCATGACGAGAACCAAGTCTGCGAAAGGCAAGGCGGAGTCCAATGCGGAGGCAGGGGTGGATGGGTTGAGTGTGATGCCTGCTTTGCATCCGAGGGAGTGGATCTGCTTGATCACTTTCGGCAGGTCGGGGCAGGTTTCCACATGGACGGTGATATTGCTCGCGCCCGCTTTGGCAAACTCTTCGATATATTTTTCAGGATCGGAGATCATGAGATGCACATCCAGCGGAAGTTTGGAGGCGCGTTTGCAGGCTTGCACGAAGAGCGGGCCGATGGTGATGGTCGGGACGAAGTGGCCGTCCATGATGTCCATGTGGAGCCAGTCGGCGCCGGCGGATTCGCAGGCGTGAATCTCTTCGGTGAGACGGGTAAAGTCTGAGGCGATGATGGAGGGGCGAGGAGGAAGTTTTTCATAGTTTGTATAAAAACCTGACAGGTCTCTTAAGACCTGTCAGATTTATTTATTATCGAAGAGGGGGATTGAAGGTGAGATAGATCATCAGCCAGAACGGGATGAGTCCGCCAACGGCGAGGACAGCCATCAAACCAAGGCCAACAGAGACCCAGTCAATTTCTTCAAAGGCGTCCAATGCGTCAGTTGGAGTGGCAGGCTCGGGCGCAGCTTGAGGCGTCTGCTGGGGCGGGTAATACTGCACGGGAGCAGGCTCTTGCTGGGGCGGTTGCGTCTTCCCTTTACCAGATAGTCGCTCCGCAACTTCCGGTTTGAGAGTGATGACAGGTTGTGAAGGCGGTTCTTTTTCCACAGGTTCTGGGAGCGGGTCAGACTGGGTGCCGAATTTGAGGAGCACGCGGCCAAGTTGATCGGCGGTGCGGTAACGGGCGGCGGGTTCCTTGGAGAGGACTTTGGTGATGATCTCTTCGAGGGCGATGGGGATATCGGGAATGTATTCGCGGATGGGAATGGGGCGGGCGGAGATGTGCAGGCGCGCGAGTTCATCGGCGGTGGATGCGGTGAAGGGTGGCGTGCCGCAAAGCAACTCGTACATGACCACGCCGAGGGAATAGACGTCGGAGGCGGGCGAGGGCGGCTCGCCTGCTGCCTGTTCGGGGGCGAAGTAGAGCGGCGAACCCCAGACAACATCGGTGCGTTCACTGGTGGCGATGGAGGCGAGAGCGCGGGCGATGCCGAAGTCTGTGACTTTAAGACGGCCATCGTTGGAGACGAGCATGTTGTGCGGCTTCACATCGCAGTGGACGAGTCCGGCGCGGTGGGCGTAGCCGATGCCCGCGCAAGCCTGCACGAGAAGCGGGATGCCATCCTGCACGGAGAAGCGTCCTTTGTCGCGGATGAGTTGTTTGAGGTCTTTGCCGGGGATGTATTCCATGACGATGTAGAGCAGGTTGTCGGCAAAGCCAAAGTCATGCACAGTGACGATGTTGGGATGCGAAAGATTCGCGGCGGCGCGTGCTTCGAGCCTGAATTGGTTTTGGAATTCGGGGTTGGTGGAAAAATCCTTGCGCAGGACTTTAATGGCAACGTAGCGATCCAGCATGAGATCGCGGGAACGATACACGTCTGCCATGCCGCCGGAGCCGAGTTTTTCGAGGAGTTGATATCTATCGTTAAGGAGTGCGCCTTCGCTCATAGTGTGGGATTATATCGTAGTTGGGGAATGGGACTCAAGGAGTTCCATATAATTGGACTTGTACTCCATAAAAATCGCGAGAACGGAGTAATTTCATCTGCGCTGCAAGCGTTTGCGGAATGAGCCCGTCTGGATCTGTATAGTCGTTATGGCTGTACACCAGCCAGACTCTGTCATGCCCGTGCAATAATGAAATCAGTCCGGGTATATCTTCCTCAGTCATTTTTGGTTCCAGAATGCCGCTTTCGAACAGATCCAGCGGAATCCCGCTTTTCTGCACCTGGATATCATACAGATCTACCCAGTATTCGAAATAATATTCAAACGGGATTCGCACCATGTTGGAATTGAAAAGGATCAGATCATCCTTTTCAACGTATCGTGCAACATAACCAGCAGGGTTACTCCAATCTTCCTTTTGGAAGAACCGATAATAATCGCCATTAGAAAACAGGTAGTTTGTAGCCAGGAGACCCAGCACCAGCATCATAAAAAAGCGATGTCTAAATTGAGCGACACCAGCCGCCAGTAAGATGAACATAGGGATTGTTATCCAGATCAGGGTCCGATCGATAAAATGGGTCGGCGGATACTCACGATCAGCTCACCCAGAACGGGGATGACAAACAGGGCAGCCAGAAATAAGAATATCGAAAGTTTTTTGCGGTAATACATCAATCCGAAGCACAGCACCGCGCACAGGATCCACGTCATCATTTGGTTAGATTGAGTTTGCGCGGATGCATTCAACAAGGCTCGAAGCGTCTTGATAATGGTATCCCAATCCGGTTTCGGGAGCCAAAACTCCTGATCGACTCGATTGACTTGCCGAATAAAAGCAACTATCCAGGGGCTCCATAATAGGAAGATGCCAAACTGGGCCATCATCCAGTTCCCAAAAGAGGGAGCTTGAAGAGCGGGTAGTGCTTCCAATCTCTTACCATTTTGAAAAGCATCAAACCGAGAACAAATACATTAGCAGCTAATGAAAAAAAGACAGCCGTATTGTGAGTGAGCAAGGTCAATGCGGAGAACAGGATAAATAAAACCCAAGCCAGGTCAGCCTCAATGGCCTGGATGGGACTCCAGCGATGGCGGTATATCCAGCTTATCCATCTGTTTTGAGCGCGGGCCTCTTCCTTATAGCTGAATTCTCCTTTGGGGTCTGGCGCAGGCGGCCCCAACGTACGCCAGGTATGCAGATATTCCCGAAATTGGCTGCCAATGGGACTGACAGAGCGTGGGCCTGTAAGCAGTGTGACCAGCGCATAAATCGACACAGCTGCATTGAACGTCAGGAGAGTGTACATGCGCGCTTCCTGGGCGTAATAAATGTTGAAGGTTGAAAAGCAAAGGAAGACCGCTGCCGACAATCCCACCACCACGCCAGAGATGCGTTTGCCAATCAGGTATATGATTGGGATCGTGAGCGTGCCAAACAACGCAGAAAGCAGGCGGGCATCATAGGGCGTATCCCCATAGCGCGCCAGCCAGTAATGAAGCAGAAGGTAATAAAGCGGCGGGTGTTGATCAATCTTGACGATCCATTGCAACATATCGGGGACACTTTTATTTGCCAGCCACACGCTGAACGTTTCATCCAGCCACATCCCTTTATCAGTGAGTAGAAAGACCCGCAGAAAACCACCCATCAATGTGACGGCGAGCGCCAGCCAGGGTGCAAATTCTTCAATATCAGCTTCTTCATTCATCTTCGGTACGTATCCTCCACCAATTTTGTAGTCAACAAACTACATATAAAATTATACGCCTCGTGGACATTAGGTACAAACAATGAAATTGCATCCCCAACAAAAAGACCGACTCCCGTCGGTCTTTTTGTTGCTTACGATGTTTCCACTCCCCTACCCCGCAGTGGATCTTTTGCGGATGGGTCGTCCCGTACTCATTATGCGGGGAGAGTGTCTTCCAGTTTGGAATTCGCTGGCGGCAGCGCCCACATAATTCCGACCGCAACAATACCACCCACTGGAACCAGCAGGAACAACTGCCACCACGGATCCTTGCCGCTATCGCGAAGCCGACGAGTTCCCGCTGCCAACAGGGGAAGCAGTATGGCAACCAGAAATATATTACTTACCGTCTCGTTGATGAGCAGCAGTGCAGAGGCCACCAATGTGACAAACAGGGTAAACCACCAGAACTCTGATCGTGACGCCCGTCCATTAAATTCCGCGTATTTGGTGAAACATTCACGGATCGCTTCAAAGAATGTCAGTGTGCCTGCTTCGGTAGGGACGTTTGAATTTGTCTTGCTTTTCATGATCAACTCCTCGCTGATTTTAGAGACAGCGTCTCTTAAAGATACAGCCCAATTCCATATATTGAGCCTGTCTTTATTTTCAGCGACTTCCCCCCTGCCCGCAACTGGGGATTGCCCTAGTTTTAAGATCAATTCCACTCGGGTGCTTACTTGAAGCTTGGTATAGATATTTTTTAAGTGGAATTCAACTGTACGGTCAGAAACACCAAGAGACAATGCAATCAACTTATTGCTTTTACCTTCCAACAAATGTTGGACAACTTCCTGTTCACGCTTGCTCAGTTCATTAAATTGTGCCATTGAGATTTTCCTTTTTATTTTTGCGTAACCGTTAATATACGAGTAAAAATCGAGAATATAAGGCTTTTCTCTTTTCGAGATGACTTCCATGCATAAAATTATACGCTTGAAAACTCCAGAGGGTACACAAAAAAAGACCGACATCTGCCGGTCTTTTTTGTTGCTGATAATGTTTCTACCCCGTTGTGGACGCCTTGCGCGTGGGAGACTTGCGTTCGCTCAGGCGTGTGCCGCCGACCATTTATACAGAATGATTCTGTATAAAAGACTATTGCTCTTCAATTCCGGCCCACTTGAGGGCATCCAACCGTTCTCCAAAGGAGAGATATTGGATAATCTTGCCATTGCGAAACATGAAACCATCCGCAAAACGTCCGCCAACCCAGTCCGTTGCATCCTTTAAGCGGATCCAAGCATGAAGATAAACAACGACTTTGTCCCCATTAGTCAAAAATTCTCGGGCTCACAAGTTCCCTCGGCCCATGTCCTGCGTCCTTTCGTAATGTGCTCTTGGACTTCCGCGATACCACGATAGGTACCGGCTGTCGGAAAGCCCTCGGGCTCGATGCGGACAATCTGCGGGTCAAAATCCTTTGTTATGGCTTGCATATCATTTTGATTAATTGCGGCGAAAAACTGTTTCAGTACTTCTATCTCGTTGTTCATAAATCTCCTTCTGAAGCTATGCAAGTTCTAGCTGGAAAAAGGCTAAGGCGTAGTGTCTCGACAAGGTTTCGACAGGCTCAAACCCCAACTCGACAACCAAAAAATGCTTGAGATGTGCGCACGCACTCCGGGCAGTCCCCAGCATCAGGTGTGTGTGTACGCTTTGTTGGGCGCTCTCACCAAACGCCAGTTATTTAGATCGATAAGAATAACCAAACTTACCTTGATCAGATGTTATCCAAAGATCTGGATGATATATGACGAAACCTATGCCAATAGAAATGATCGCAACCGTGGGACGTTTTGTGCGCGGCATCATTCATCCACTCAAAGACTCAGGTTGGAGCAAAGTAATTGTTTTACTTTAGTAAATCACATATTCTATAGGCTTATTGAACAAATCCTTGGATTCTTATTTTAGAAGCCATTCTAGTGCGGGTGTTTTTTCTTGAAAAATTGATATTCTAATTCCTTGATTAATACATACAGTCTCAAAAAATCTAAAATGCTTCACATGGTCTGGTTTAATGATCTCTGCTATTTTTATATTCAAAACAACCCCCATTATCCTGAACAGCCTTGGACGATTATAAATTTCCATTATTTCTCCAGAGACACTTTCAATATTGCGATGATCAATTAATGCCCTGGTTATTCTATGCTGCTGCATTTTTTCTTTTATTGTTTTCGCCATACTTAATGAGCTGTCGTTATCGGCGACTCCTTTAGTAACCACTTCTATATATTTTTCTTCATTATATATTTTAATTTCATATTCCATTTTTATGCCTTTACTGAATTTTTTATCTCTCTGACCAACTACTATATATACAGCGTACTGTCTTGCTTTCGATATGGGTAATTTATATAAATGAGAGAAATATTTCTAAGGCACTGCAATTATAGCATTCCGTTTCACGATTCATTCTGGTCTCGATACGGCGGAAGAGCGCCGCCTACTCGACCATCAATCCATGCAACAGGTATAATCCCTGCCATGCGAAAGGGACTTTTACTCTATAACCCAACTGCAGGACGTTATCCCGTGGGACGTTTTGTACATGGAATCATCAAACCATTGCGAGCCGCAGGCTGGAGTGTGGATATCGCAGAGACGTTAAGCGGCACGCACGCCACCCAAACCGCTCACCTCGCTGCTCAGGAAAAATATGACGCGGTCTTTGCCATCGGCGGCGACGGCACAGTTGGGCAGGTGGCAAGCGGTTTGATCAACACCGAAACCGCTCTAGCTGTTTTGCCTGCTGGCACCACCAACGTCTGGGCTATTGAGCAGGGACAGAAACCCTTTAGCTGGTTCCAATGGGGAGCGCTGCGCGAGAACGCCAAAATCCTTGCGAATGTGGAACCTCAATATGTGGACGTGGGCATCTGCAATGACCGTCCATTTTTATTGTGGGCAGGCATCGGGTTGGATGCGGAAACCATCCGCAAGATCGAGCCGCGTCCGCGTTTCTTCAAGCATCTTTCGGTGCCGCATTTTTTCGCAACCACGGTATGGGAAGCCACCTTCTGGCATGGGCTTGACCTGCGTGTGTATGCCGATGGTGAGCTTGTGGAAGGTCATTATCTCGTAGCCGTTGCTACCAACATCCGTCATTATGCGGGCGGTATGTCGGTCATCTCGCCGGATGCGTTGCTCGATGACGGTGAAATGGATATGTGGCTGCTGAGCGGTGACAGCCTCGCCGATACCTTCCGTCACTTTTACGAACTGGCATCGGGCCGCCATCTCACTTCCGATATTGCGCGGCGGCTGCGCTTCCGCACGGCGCGAGTCGAATCCGATGCGAACTTTTCCATTCAGGTGGACGGCGACCCCGTCCTCGGCGGTCACACTGCCAATATCAGCATTGAGCATCGCGCACTCAAAGTGCTCATGCCGGAAAACGCTTTACAATTGTTGAAGACTCCGAAGAGATAATACAACTTCATCCGTCATTGCGAGGAGGGCTTTAGCCCGACGAAGCAATCTCGTTGCACAATATCGGAGATTGCTCACTGCACTGGCGTGCTGCGCAAGTGTCGGGCAAGAATAAGTACGCCCTCGCAATGACGAAGACACAAGGTAAAAAATGGATCTACGACCTTACTTAAATCGATGGGTGATCTATGGAGCTTTGGGATTCGCTGCACTTCTGCTGCTGATCACACTCATCTTCATCGGCTGGACAAGTCCCCGCTTCTCTCCTGACGTTGGGTTTGCTCCTGCTGACCTGACCATGATCCCCGCCCCGACCCATACGCCAAACGTGACGGTTGCCCCGACCAACGACCCATCCATCACGCCGACGCCAGACCTGACCAACATCAACATCGAAGGCTATGTGCAGATCACCGGGACGGAAGGTGAAGGATTAAGAATCCGCTCAGCACCAGGCTTGAATGGCGAAACAGTTTTCAGGGGGGAAGAAGCGGAGGTCTTCGTCGTCAAAGATGGTCCCCAATCTGCAGATGGATATACCTGGTGGTATCTCGTCGCCCCGTATGATACGACCCGCGCAGGCTGGGCCGCCGCAGATTTTCTGGCGGTCATCCCTTCGCCGTAAATAATATAGACCCTAAAGGTTTTAAAAACCTTTTGGGTCTCCACATTAGGAGAACATATTAATGGCTGAAAAACCAACCGGCGTAACTGCCAACAAAAGCAAGCGTGAATTCACCATCACATGGGACAGCGGACATACCAGCGTTTACCCGTTCGGGTTGCTGCGCGCTGCCTGTCCCTGCGCCCAATGCCGCGGCGGACATGAGAACATGAAATCCGAGCCGGATGCGGAAGTGTTCACGCGTGTGATGGAAGATAACCTCTCCACACGTATCTCGAATATTGTGGCAACGGGTTCCTATGCGCTGACCATCGTCTGGGAGGATGGTCACGATTATGGAATCTACAACTGGCATTATCTGCGGGCGTTATGTCCGTGTGATGAATGCAGGGCGGGGAAGAAGTGAAAAGAAAGTAAAAAGTAAAAGGTGAGAAGTGAGTGCGTAAAAAGAGAGACCGTTTTTTAGCGGTCTCTCTTTTTACTTATTACTGCTCTACGGCGTCGGTGTCTTTGCAGGAGTCACTGTTTTCGTTACTCCCTTTGCCGGAGTGGGCGTTGCGCTTTTCTTCGGCGCGGGGGTGGATGTCCACTGGGTGGCGGTTGCTGTTGCAGGAACCAACTTGCTGAGATGTGCTTGCGCTTCCTTACGCATTTCAGGGGTCATTACATCTTCATCCATCTCAAGCAATGCTTCCCAGGCTTTTATGGCATCTTTCGGCTCTTCGCGTTTTTCCTGCACAAGGCCGCGCCAGTACAGCATGATGGCGGTCTCTTCATCCGTCTCTGCGAGGGACTTGAGCGCTTCCACTTGCAGGAAGGCGCTGCCATATTTTTCAGCGGCAAAATATCCGCGCAGCAGGGCGAGGTTGGCATTGTAAGATTCGTCGTCGGCATCTTTGCCGGCTTCAAGGTCTTCCACTGCCTGCTCAATATCATCACCAAGTTCAAGATGGGCCAGACCGCGATACAGCAGATATTTGCGCAGTCCCGTGCGGTTGATGGTGGTGGCTCTATCCAACGCCTTCACCGCAGACTCGTACTCCCCTATTTCATAATAAGCCTGTCCAAGCCGTGCAAGGGCAGCGGCATCTTCCGGCTCGTACACGAGATAGACTTCCAGAGTTTCAACCGAACGCTGGTATTGTCCATTTTCAAGGTACAGCCTGCCAAGCATTTCGTAGACCGGTAGAGATGTGATGTCCATTGAATATGCCTTCTCGGCAGATTCGAGCGCGCTTGCATCTTCGCCGAGCGCAAGGTAGGCGTTGGCAAACGTAAGGTACACATCCGGCGAGTTGGGCATCAGGGCCGCAGCGCGGTTGAGGTCAACGATGGCGGCTTCGGCTTTCTTGCGCAGGATCAAGTATTTTGCGCGTTCGAGATAGGCCTCGCCGTAGTCCGGGTCAAGTTCAACGGCTTTGTCCAATAATTTCTGGGCGTTGTATCCGGGGTCTCTCAACAGGCGCACGCGCGCTTCACCCAGGTAGGGCGCGCTGAAATTCGGGTCTATGTCTTCCGCATCCTTGTACGAAGCGAGGGCGTTGGCTGTATCTCCCTTGAAGCGATACGCCTCGCCAATCAGATAATGAATATCCGCTGCATTGGGCTCGTAAACGAGGATCATCTGCATGCTGGCGATGTACCCGTCCCAGTCACCTTTTTTATAAGCATCCTCGGCAAGACGATATTGATCCTTTGCTTCAGGCACACGCGGGGTGTTGACGTACACGGCAGTGGGAGTGTAGGTTTGAGGAACCAGCATCCACAACGGGGTGGGGCCGATGAATACCCGTGTAGGTTCAGCGGTTGCGCCAAACAAGGTGGGTGTAGCTGTAAAGGTTGGGGAAGGTCCGGGGGTGTTCGTGGTTGTAGGAGCAACACGATTCTGATTGGGAAGCACAAATCCAAAGATCAAAACAGAGACCAACCCCGCGCCGATAACCATCATCCCGATCAGGCGAACGACGGGGCTTTTTGCAATGACGCGAAATCCCTTTTCCTTTGGCTTTTCATTTGCGAGCAGAAGTTTATCTTCCCACGCCCGCGGACGGTTCATGGGAAACGGTTGAATGGTTTCGTCTGGCGCCAAAGCTCCCAGCAGGATCAATCCCCGTTTGGCCGTACCATTTTCAGGGTCCAGTTTGAGCGCGGTTTGCAGGCAGTAAATGCGCTCCTTGGTGTTATCCACCGAAGCGCTGAGCCAGATCCAATAGGTGGGGTTATTCTGATTCGTTTTTAGTAAACGGGTAATTAAATCCTTGGCGCGCGGCTTGTCCCCACGGCGCAGAGCTTCCACTGCATCCTGGAAAATCGTATCGTTGGGTTGCTCTTCTTTGTATTCTTCAGCCATGATTTGATTTTACCGCTTGTTACATGTTTTTATAAGCGTGGCAATAAAATTGCACGATAGCCAAAATTCTGGTGGGAATATTTACGCGGCATCGTTTTAATTCATTTCGTGAAATTCCTCGACCCGATATACATGGATTTGCAATTTTGTTTCCCGCCAATAATTAGCCTGCACGCCCATCTTCTGGCACAGGTGGCTGAGAAACTCCGCGGGGTCAGGCAGCTTCTCCCACACCTGCGGAAGGAATGTGGCGCGCCGATGATTATCCCTGAGGATGACTCCATCCACATGTGGATGCAACTTCTTGAGCAGGTCTTCGCTCGAAGAATATTCCAGCGGAAGAGGAGCGGTCAACCTCGAAACCTCAAGTTGGATCCTGCTCAATTCATTTTCCCTCACCGGAGGAAAACGCGGGTCATGCAGCGCGGCGGCAATGGCATGTTCACGCACATCCTCTGCCAGCGGTTGATGTGCTTCCAACGCGCCAATGCAGCCGCGAAGATCATCATCAATAGTCAGTGTTACAAATGAAGCGCCGTCCGCGTGCAACAACGGTGTGAGTGAGTTTATATCCAGTGGTGGCAACGATTGCCCTCTGACTGCATATTCCATTGCTTCGCGCGCGAGGCGCAACAATGTTTGTTTCTCACCATCCGTCAATTGATCTGTCATATCACTCTCCCGTAGACCTGACAGGTTTCAATGCGGTTCAACTTAATTGAGATACCACAAAACCCCCCCCCCCGGTTGTTGTGTGGCCCCTTGGAAACCTGCCAGGTCTTGAAGCTACAACAATTGAGACAACTGCCAATACTTGCGCTCGTGATACAGCAGCGGCTGCCCTTGTTCAAAGCTGCGCGCCGCCAGAACTTCTGCAATGAACAACATATTCATGCCGGCATCATAGGTTTCCACCACGCGGCAGTCCAGCCATGCCAGTCCGCCCACGATTAAGGGCGAGCCCGTCACAAGGGTCTCCACCTGGATATCCGCAAAGCGGTCTTCAACTTCAGGGAAACGTCCCGCAAAAACATCCGATACCCTGGCTTGAGCGGTGGAAAGTATGGTCAACCCAAATGCCCGTGAACGGGTCACCAGTTCGTGCGTTCGAGAGCCGGTCTTTAACGAAATTGTGATCATGGCAGGATCAAGCGAAATGGAAGTGAACGAGTTCACCGTCATGCCATGCCGTTGGCCTTCGTGGGCAGCGGTGACAACCGTCACACCGGCAGACCAGGCGCGCATGGCGGCGCGCAAATTTTCAGCTTCAAGGGGCATACTTGTTGATTTTTCCATAGGTAATCTCATCATAATTGTGAGGTACAGAAGCGTCAAGCAATAAATTCAAATGCCTGTTGCAACTGTCCATTCTTCTTGAAGCGGGGAGGAAAGCAAATCCTTACCTTAAAACCGTTTCATATACGCGTGGTAAACTCGCATTCATGTCCAAGAAAACAAGAAACATCCTCCTAGCTGTTGCAGGTGTCATTCTGCTGACGGTTTTGGTATATCAAATCCCTTATGTTAAATCACGCTTGTCGTGGCGCATCGAAGTATTTCAGATCTATGCAAAAAATTCGATCAACCCCCCGGGGCCAGTGCCCACAGCGTTGCCTGTTACCCCCATCCCTGCCACGCCAACTCTGGCACAAACCAATACCCCTGCCGCTGTTGAACTCACCCCATCCATAACGCCAACGGCCACATTCCCGCCGCTGCCAGCACAAGCCTTCATGACCTCCCCGGCATACGAGAAGCAAACCCCCAATAACTGCGGTCCCGCTGCGCTTTCCATGGCGCTGCACATGTATGGATGGGAAGGCGACCAAAGCGATATTTCCGACCTGATCAAACCCATCACAGGAGACCGCAACGTCAACCCTGAGGAGCTGCGTTACTACGTCCGTACACAGGCGGGCTGGCTCAACATGGAATACCGCGTTGGCGGAACCATTGAAACACTCAAGCGGCTGCTCGCTGCAAATTACCCCGTCATCATTGAAAGCGTCACATCCCTCAACCCTGCGGATGCACTCGGCCCCACAGATGATCTTTGGGCGGCGCATTATCTTCTGCTCACCGGCTACGACGATGCAACTCAGGAATTCACAATTCAAGATACCTATCACGGCCCGGATCTGAAAATCTCCTATGCCCAGCTGGAAGAGGAATGGAGACCATTCAACAACGTATACATCGTTTTGTACTTCCCGCAATTTGAAGAGGAGATGAAAACCCTGCTCGCCTCAGACTGGGACCCGGACCTGAATCGGCAAAATGCATTGACCTCATCCCAAGCCGCTACTGCCAGTTCCTCGGCGGACGGATTCTCCTGGTTCAACTACGGCAGCAACCTCGTCTACTTTTGAGCGCTACGAAGAAGCCGCTCTCGCCTACGACAAAGCCCGTGAACTGGGACTTCCCCTGCGTATGTTCCGCTATCAATTCGGTCCATTCCTTGCGTACTTCCACTCCGGCCGCACCGAGGACCTGCTCGTATTAACCGACTATGCACGCAGCGTCACTGAAATGTCTGAAGAGACATGGCTGTGGTACGGCTACGGCCTGTACCGTCAGGGTGACAATGCGGGTGCGCTTAAAGCATGGAACAAGGCGGACAGTATCAATCCCAACTTCTTTGAAGACCAGGCGCGAAACGCCATCAGCCTCGTTCAATAATTGACCCACAATGAAAAAAAATACCCTGCTTCCATTCATCCTGCTTGTCGTCACAGCTTGTCAATCCACGCCAACCGTTACGCCGACAATCCCTGAGACTCCTGCCCCACAGGAAACCGCAACGACAGCTTCAACAGAGGTTATCCCGCCTATGCCAACGCAAGCAGCAACCGCCGCCTCTGCGTCTGAAAATATAAAAATCTCCCCGGATGATGGCATGACCCAGCTATTCGTTCCTGCGGGCGTCTTGTTCATGGGCGGCATGGATGTCTACCGTGAAAGCGATGAAGTCCCTGTCCATGAAGTGAAACTCAACGCGTTCTGGATCGATCAAGTGGAAGTGACCAATGGAATGTATAACCTGTGCGTGCAAGCAGGTTCATGCAGAACGCCTGTGAAGATCAATTCTGATAACCGCCCTGAATATTTCGGGAATCCCGAATTTCAGGATTACCCCGTTGTAAACGTAACCTGGTATGACGCCAATGCCTACTGTCTATGGGCTGAAAGACGCCTCCCCACTGAAGCAGAATGGGAATATGCGGCACGCGGAAGTGACAAGAGAAATTTTCCATGGGGTGACGAGCCGCCGAATCAATACAACTCCAATTCGATCAATATCGTGGGTGATACATCACGCGTGGGGTCGTATCCCGAAGGCATGAGTCCCTTTGGCGCGTTGGATATGGCCGGCAATGTTTGGGAATGGGTGGCAGATCGCTATCGTCCGGATTATTACGCAAAATCCCCGTCGGAGAATCCAACGGGGCCTGCGGATGAAGATGTCTTTACGAACTTGCGCGTGATGCGCGGCGGATCATTCCAGGAGGATTGGACGATCCTACGCCTATCCAACCGCGCGTTTCTGGCGGGGCCAAACCCGTCCGCACAGCCAACGGATGAAGCCTATTATGGAGATAGTTCTGCGAAGATCGGCTTCCGGTGCGCTGCGGATCAGTGATGAGAGCAGTCCGCTTTAGCGGGGTTGGTATAAGTAGCCCGACGGTTAACCGTCGGGCGGGGATTGGGGAGGAAAATGTTTTCGAAACAGAATCAGGTTCGAGATTAAGAAAGAGGCGGGGTTAATCTTCCACGAAGCTGTATCCACCGGGCCAGGTTTTGATGAGGTTTGCGTTGCCGCCTTCCTCTTCCAATTTTTTTCTCAGACGGTAGACCACATTTTTGAGCAGGATCACATCCCCTTCTGCGCCCCATACGGTTTGAATGATCTCCTCTGCAGGAAAGACGTAGCCGGGCCGGCTCATTAAAAGATGCAGCACGCGAAACTCAAGATTGGTGAGTTTTATTTCCTGTTTGTTTGCAGCCATGGCAGAGCGATGAGAAGGGTCGAGGCGTAATTGACCGGTTTGGCGCGGGGTCATTGGCTCTGCCCAACTGCGGCGCGACCAGGCGATGATCTTGGCAAGGAAAATGGCCGGGCTGATCGGTTTGACCACACATTCATCCACACCATTCTGGTAGGCTTCCAAAATCTCGGTTTCGTTGTTGTATGGAAGGAAAAGCAGAATCGGGCTGGCGCTCATGGAACGGAACTTGCGGCACAACTCCATGCGCTGGGTATGCGGCGCATTGAGGTCAATGACGATGAGGTCGGGAATTTCCTCCACGGAACGTTCCATGGCTCGCTGAACCGAAGTTTCTAGAATCGCTACCAGACCTTTCTCGCGGATGATGTAGCCCCAGATGGGGGCAGTGGCATCCTGGTCACAGACGATGAAGACACGCGGAGTATTGGGTGATACGGAGTTTATTTTTATGGTCATAAAATTTATCCAAATTTATTACTTTGACTGAAAAAGCCATAAAACATAGCTTATTAACAATAATGTAAGCTAATTTTACACCACAAAGTCGTAAAAAGTCATATTTTCAAACCTAAATGTGACTTTTGGGGGATTAGGGAATCCCCCCCACTTTTGTATACTCGCACTATATTACAAAAGGAGAATAAGATGAAAAAACTATTTCCAATCTTGATGGCCCTCGCGTTATTCCTTTCGGCCTGTCAACTGGGCGGGCAGGCGCAGCCGACAGCAATTGCGCTCCCTACCGCTTTCCCCACTAACACACCCCAGCGATTAATGCCCCGGCGGAAGCAGGCGGTTCAGCCGGCTCCGAGCGCGCCTCCTCGGTGGACGGGATGCCGCAGGTGTACATTCCTGATGGAACTTTCCGCATGGGCGGCCTTGACAATGATGTCACAAAGGATGAACAGCCAGCCCATAGTGTAACGCTTAAGGGTTTTTGGATCGACAAGCTGGAAGTCACCAATGCCATGTACCTGATGTGCGTAAACGCTGGCGCATGTGAACCCCCGCAGTATTTCAAATCTGATACCCGTGAATCATACTTTAATAATGCTGAGTTCAATGATTACCCGGTTGTATATGTATCCTGGTTGCAGGCTGATACATACTGCAAATGGGGCGGCCGCCGCCTGCTGACCGAAGCGGAATGGGAACGCGCCGCCCGCGGCGATGACTTCCGCACCTACCCGTGGGGCGATGAACGTCCCGATTCCTCACGCGGCAATTTCAATTATCTCGTTGGAGATACCACTCGCGTAGGTAACTTCCCTGCCGGAGCCAGTCCGTTTGGTGTTTTGGATATGTCCGGCAACGTGGCAGAATGGGTACATGACTTTTATGACGGCGACTATTATGCTCAGGGTGTCACCATGAACCCCCCCGGCCCCGGTGAGCGCAGCCAGTACTTCAACCGTGTTGTTCGCGGCGGCTCATATCAGGATGCATTCATCGACATCCGTGTTGCCAACCGCGCTTCCGTGCAGGGATCCAACCCCGATGAAAAGGATATTTATTCCAAGGAATACCTTGGCGAAGTATCCCCCAAGATCGGCTTCCGCTGCGGCTCTGACTAAAACTGATAGTTGATTCAAAAAAACCGTCAGAGATTCTTCTCTGACGGTTTTTTATTTGACGCACCCTATCAGCTATGGTAAACTCCCGACACAAATCAATAGCCCCAAAAAGGCGCTCTTATCCAGAGAGACGGAGGGAACGGCCCTGCGATGTCTCGACAACCAGTCAACGAAAGTTGAATATGGTGCCAAATCCGACAGATTCATTTTCTGGGAGATGAGAGGGTAGACAAGCATTATGCAAAATTGCCCTTTCACGCCGAAAGGGCAATTTTATTTTCATAAGGAGAAATAAAAACAATGAGCAACACTTTTATGTCTTCACCCAGCCTGATGTTCACATCAGAATCGGTGACGGAAGGCCACCCCGATAAGATCTGCGATCAGGTCTCCGATGCAGTATTGGATGCCTGTCTTGAACAGGACCCCATGTCTCGCGTGGCATGTGAAACCGCAGTCAAGACCGGTTTCGTAGCCTTGCTTGGCGAAATCACCACCAGTGCGTATGTCAATTTTGATGAACTCGTCCGCAAGGTTGTGAATGAGATCGGCTACGACAGCAGCGACAAAGGCTTCGATGGCAATACCTGCGCCGTGCTTTCCGCAGTTGCCAGCCAGAGCGCAGATATTGCTTTGGGTGTTGACCATGCAATGGAAGACAAAAGCGGTGAAATGAAAGACGCCAACATCGAGCATGTCGGTGCTGGCGATCAGGGCATGATGTTCGGATTTGCATGCAATGAGACAGATACATTGATGCCGATGCCGATCTACATGGCACACAAATTATCCCGCCGCTTAAGCGAACTCCGCAAAGACGGCACCCTCCCCTGGCTGCGCCCCGATGGCAAGAGCCAGGTCACTGTGGAATATTCACAGGGCAAGCCCAAGCGCATTGACACCGTCCTCATCTCCACCCAACATGCACCTGAGATCTCACAGGCTGAGATCATGGAACTCGTCAGCGAGCACATCATTTACCCGACTCTGCCCGAAGGCTTGGTTGATAAAAACTTGAAAGTCTTCGTCAACCCGACCGGCCGTTTCGTTATCGGTGGCCCAATGGGTGATGCAGGCGTAACTGGCCGCAAGATCATCGTGGATACCTACGGCGGCATGGGACGTCATGGCGGCGGCGCCTTCTCCGGGAAAGACCCCACAAAGGTGGATCGCTCCGCCGCGTATGCCGCGCGCTACGTTGCCAAGAACATTGTGGCTGCTGGCCTCGCTGACCGCGTGGAAGTACAGGTTGCCTACGCCATCGGTGTGGCTCACCCGCTCTCCGTCAACGTGGAGACATTCGGCACCGCCAAAATCGCAGACGAAAAGATCTCCGCACTCGTCAGCGAACACTTTGACCTGCGCCCCGGCGCGATCATCCGCGACCTCGACCTGCGCCGCCCGATCTATCGCAAGACCGCAGCGTACGGTCACTTTGGCCGCGATGACATCGAATTCCCCTGGGAAAAGACTGACAAGGCTGCTGCTTTGAAGAAGGCTGCGGGATTGTAGTTCGGTCGTAGTAACGAGTAAAAAGTAATAAGTAAAAAGTGCCGCTGATTCCTCAGCGGCACTTTTATAAAACAGACCTCCGAGTTTTTTTAAAACTCGGAGGTCTTGCTTTCTACAATCCTCTGGCTTTATTTTCCAGTGGCAGTAATTTGGCGTAGATCATTTCATGCGTAGGAGTTGGAACCCCCGCCGCACGTCCCATGCGGATGACCGCGCCGGTCTGCTCGTTCAACTCAGAGGGGCGGCCTTCCATCATGTCTTTTTGCATGGAGGCGATAATATGGGGTTGAATCGTATCAATACGAATCATGGTATCGGAAACAAATCTTTCTGAAAGCGCAGCTCCGCGGGCGCGAGCGACAGCGGCAGTTTCATTCATGGCGTTGAAAAGCATGGCACGGGTTTCGGGATTAGCACGGAATTCACCAATGGTCTGGCGGGTAAATGCGCCAACTCCGCTTGAGCCCGAAATGAAGATGAACTTTTCCCACATGGCAACATTGATATCGGTAGGTGCATCCACAGTGACGCCATTGAGTCCGGCAAACATATCGAGCAGCAAGTTGACACGTTTGCTTTTGGAGTTGTCCAATTCGCCGAATGCAATGAAGGGCGGAACACCCACATGGCGGATGCGTCCCGGTTCAGCGACGAAGACACTGATGCGGCACAGACCGCCCAAGACATGCTCACTCCCAAAAGCAGAGAGCAAACTATCCATGTGTTCCATGCCGTTTAGCATAGGCAGGATCATTGTGCCCTCCCCCACCAGCGGCTTCATTTGCTCGATGGCTGAATCCAATTGCCAGGCTTTGGTGGCAAGGATGACCAAATCCACAGGGCCGATGGATTGCGGCGAATCTGTCGCTTTGACAGGGTTCACCACGAAATCGCCGCCGATCGAATCGACGCGGAGGCCTGATTCTGTTACTGCGGCAAGGTGCGCCCCCCGGGCAATGAAGGTCACATCCTGCCCATCCTGTGCGAGTCTGCCGCCGAAATATCCGCCAACGCCGCCTGAACCGAAGATCGCTATTTTCATGTATTCTCCAAACCGAAAATTATTGTTATACAATATAGAAAGAAGATTTAAGTATATCTTATTCAAAGAGATGATTATGGAAACCCAACCTAAAATTCCAATGATCACAACAGGCAGGCTTGTGATGCGTCCGTTCACGATGAGTGACCGCAGCGTTCTCTTTGAGATCGCGCAGGAACCTGATATCTTCCGCTATTTTCCAACGAAGGATGCATGGCCGATGGAAAAGGTGGAGAGATATATTCAGTACCAGATCGCGCATTGGCAAAAATTCAACTATGGACATTGGGCAGTGGTTATGCGTGAGACGGGGCAGATCATTGGATGGAATGGACTGGAATACCTACCCGAGACAAATGAAACAGAGGTGGGCTATCTTTTCAGCAGAGCATTTTGGGGAAAGGGATATGCCACCGAATCTGCGAATGCCATCGTGCGGTTCGGATTAAAAAGGGTTGGCTTGAAAGAGATCATCGGGCTGACAGACCCGGAGAACATTGCTTCACAGCGTGTGTTGGAGAAAAGCGGATTGTCGTTTACGCGGAGCGAATCCTATTTCGGGATGGAAATGTTCAGGTACGCGATACAGGCGTCAGTTTAGGAAAGAGGCGAGAATCAAAAAGACAGGCGAATGTCATCGCCTGTCTTTTTCGTTTAATGGATTTTATCAAGCTGGGACTGAATCTACTTTTGGAAGTTCGTCGTGATCGGGAAGGAGAGCCTCGGCGTTGTGAATGGCAGGAATAAAATATCCAGCAAGACCGGCAAGAAGACCACCGAAGCCGCAGAAGAAAATGATGAGGCCCATGCCTGCGCCGGGACCAGTGCCAACCAGCGAACCAAATGTTTGCGCGAGCGGACTCGTCGCTACTCGCATCTGCGGCTCAAGGACAAAGTCTGCGAGGGTGCCTGCGATGATCGGTGAAATGGGATTTGTGAGCCATGCGATTAAGCGACGCGCGGAGAAAACGCGGCCTTGAACATCCGGCGCAACTTTGGCCTGCCAGATGGCTTGATTGGAAGCATTGACCAAAGGCCCAACGAGGGCGGCAATGATGATGCCTGTGACCCAGATCGGAAAGCCTCCTGCCAAACCGACAATTGCCATCCCGATCCCGGAAACCATCCAACCTGCCAGAACGCCATGCACACGGCGTTTGAAGCCGCCCCAGGCGCTCATTGCAATGCCGCCAATTAATCCGCCGATTGCGCCAGCCGTTTGGACAGAACCCAGCACAAGACTGTCATTGCCGGTTCGGGAAAGAACCATTGGAGCAAGCAAGGTGAAACCAATGCCAGCAAAAAGATTGCCAACGAAGAAGATCATCTGCAAGCCAAGCAAACTTGGGCGGGCAAAAATATATTTAAAACCGTATGCGGCTTCCTTCAGGATTCCGCCGCTTCCCTTTGCGCCTTCTTCAGTGCGCGGCGGCTGCGGGATATGGACGATCATCAATGCGCCGATGGCAAGGATGAATGTAACTACATCAAAAACCAGGATGCCCATCAGGCCAATGATGGGAAGCAATGCGCCAGCCAGCAAGGGAGCGATGACACCCGGCCCTGCTTCGATGAGTGACATCATGCCATTGGCACGGCCATATTGTTCCTTTGGAACGAGGGTTGTGATGGCGGCGGAGTAGGCAGGCCATTGAAAGGCCATCCCGAGACCGTACACAATGGAAGTGAAATAGAGATGCCAGAATTCAAGAATCCCCAATGACTGCAAAATGAGGATCATAATGGTGGCAAGACCTGCGCCGAGGTCACTGACCATCATCATCATTTTGCGGTTGTAACGGTCCACCATCACGCCTGCAATCGGGGAGATGATGAGAAATGGGGTTATAAAGAAGACATGCATCAAACCGAGGGCGGTAGCGCTGCCTGTTTCCTTAAACATGAAAATGGTAAGGCCGAATTGACTCATTGCGCTGGCAAGCACGGAAATGATCTGTCCGATCCAGACGATGGTGAAACCGAACATGCCTGTTGGGCGTTTGGTAGAAGTTTCTTCCATGAATTATTTTCCTGTATTTCTTAAAAGACCTCTTGCATGAGTTAAATAGCACCTGTAAAAACTTTGAATCACTGAGGCACTGAGAGTTTATTTTACCCCCCCCCCCCCCCCCCCCCCCCCCCCCCCCCCCCCTCCCCCCCCCCCCCCCCCCCCCCCCTCCCCCCCCCCCCCCCCCCCCCCCCCCCCCCCCCCACCCCCCCCCCCCCCAACCCGCACACACCCCCGCCCCCCCCCCCCCCTCCATAAAGTTTCAGGCTATTGCAGCAATTTATAGAAGTAGAATGCCATTTTGCACTCACCTTTCGTACTACTTTATTCCACAAAGATCTCGACGTGTTCGCCGTCATTTTCATCGACAACGTCAATGATCTTGCCGGTTACACCTGCACGCAGAGCCTCCATCACATTGGACATATCCACGCCTTCCACTTCGGGGGCAAAATGCGCACCGATCTTCATCCCCGCATCCACCAACGCAAGTGGAATTTGAACGGAGGCCTTTGAACGTCCCGTGCGGGTATCTGTCACACGGATGCGAAGCCAGCGTGCCCCACTACCGCCTCCAGGAGGACGCGGAGGTGTAGGAATGCCTCGGCGCGTATCACTCAACGCCGAGAGCAGTTTTGACCCCTCGTCCGCACTGATCTTGCCCTCTTCGATCAACTTCAGGATCTTCATTCTTTCTTCGCTGTTTGCCATGTTCGTTATCTCCTATCTACCGTTCGTTCAGAGTCTTGCCCCAAACGCGGAATCCTTTTATTTTAGCTTGCAACAACGGATAATTTCTTGTCTTCCGATTCTTCCTCAACTTGTACTTTGTCTTTAGGAAGTTTGAACTTGAGCCAGATCGGTATCGCAGATAACAATAAAACGACTGCTGTAACGGTAAAAGGAAAGGTAGGGCTGACGCGGTCCCACATTTGCGCGCCGATCCACGGGGCAGGCAGGGAGAATATCCCCAAACTGGTGCTGAACAGACCGAACGCCATACCGCGGTTTTTCTTCGGCACCGCCTTGCTAATGAGCGATTGATACGCAGGGCCAGATACGCCTGCACCCATGCCGGCCAGCCCCCAGCCCATGTAATACATCCATTGATTGCCAGCGGGGATATTGACCAGAACGAACAACGCACTGGACATCAACACCATACCAAGCGCAATGCCCACCCGCTCCCCTGCTTTATCCGAAAGCCAGCCGCCAGGAATGGTAGTTGCCATCATCGCAACACCAAAGAACGACATCACCCAACCGATCTGCTGAAGCGAAAGCCCACCGACTTCCTGCATATACACCGGGAAAAGATTCTCAGAAAATTGGAAGGAAATATCGCGCATGCCATCGGTGATCAACATCCACGTGATAAGTCCGCCGGAAAAGATAAGACCGAACATCGAGATCAAATTGGTTTTCAAACTACTAAATGAAAGTTTCTCTGTCTTTGCAGTTGCAGTTTTTGCGGCCTCACGAGCCATGCTCAAACGCATGATCATCGCGATGAAGTAAAAAATGCCAGCCGCCAGCAGCATGATCTTAAATCCGTAAGTTCCCGCCATCCACCCACCCAGCGGAGGACCTATCACAGAAACAATCATAAAGATGGCCTGTGAAAGCCCAAAGACCTTGCCGCGGTTCTCTTCGCTGGAATGTTCCGCAATGAATGCATCAAAGCTTGGCCCTACAAGCGCACGAGCGACTGCTCCGATTGCGACGGATAACAGGATCCACTGCCAGGTATCCGCCAAAATGAGCGGGATGAAACCAATCACTCCAAAAACGCTGCCGATCGCGATCGCGTGCAAACGTCCTAATGTATCAGAAACCCATCCGCCTAAAATTTGCAGCAGCAAAGGCACGATCTGTGAAAGCGTAAAGAACAACCCAATTTGCGTGATCGAAGCATCAAGGTCTTTCAGATAAAGCGGCATTAGCGCGCCATACATACTTCCGCCGATGTTTGCGAAGATCATTGCCGTTAAAAACAGGATCAGCAGTCCACTCAATAAAGGTTTCTTTTTAATGGATTCCATTCTTTATCCTATAAAAACCTGCACTCTTTCACCGTCATCATCATCCACATGCACGATCAACGGCTCGGTAATATTTTTCGCCATCGCAATGGCCTTAATGATCTCATCCACGCTCGTTTCCTTGAGTCCCCTGATTCGGCTGCCGAAATTTTCCAGAAACCAGCTGGCAAGCCCAAGCGGGAGCGGAAGCGCGATCGTAATATTCCTGGGCCATTCCGCCTGATGGGAGCGATCCACATTCACATACATCCAGCGTGAAGTCCTGCTGCCTGCGCCTATCGTCGTGAACAATATTCCGAGAAATAGCGGCATGCCCATACAATAGAACCAGAAATTGGTACCTGCATTTTGTTGAATACCAAGCATCGCCCATGCGCTTAAAACTGTGAAGATGACTCCGATCCAAAGAAATGCGTTGGAAAAACGATTCGCGCGCCTGCGGACCTGATCAAACTCTGGAGCATCGCTTCTCTCCCCGCCCATGCCTGATGCCTCACCAACCGGCACGATCTCCTCCTCAGCAGATTCGGCCAACGCGTGCATCAACGTGGCGGCTTCCTCCGCGTTGATCTTTCCGTCTGCGACCATTTGCAAAATTTTCTTACGCTCTTCCGATGACATTAAGAACCTCCTTCCAAAGCTGACAATAATTTATCTGCATCTTCGGCTGTGATCTTCTTTTCCTGCAACATTTTCAAGATGGCAAGTCGTTCTTCATCAGAAGCCTGGGTTTTGTTGGGCATCGGCACGCCCTTGGGAGCAAAGTCCCAATTCCAGCGGCCTACTTCCAAAAAGCCTTTACCACGGCCAGCACGGCGCTCAACGTCGCGAGTCTTTTGTTCAATGCGGCGCGCGGCTTCTTCTATTTTGCGTTGAGCACGTTGCGTTGCCTGATCCACACGGCGGGAGATGCGGTCGCCAAATCCAGACCAGTCCATACCAATTCCTGCAAAGTTGCCGAAGTCTTCGGCTGATTCACCCGCATCCGCCTGATTGCTCACGCGGATGTCTCCACCTGCGTTGAGTGTGATCGTGGCAGAACCGTCACCCAATGTGACAACGCGGCTGGTGGCATCTTCTTCATCTTCAATGCCTTTCCACTCGATATTAATATCATCAGCATTGAGGGTCAGGGTTGCGTTTGCTTTCGGAGGCATCACCAATAAAATATCGTCGCCAGCCGTAACCGAATATGTATTACCAGCCTGCGGATTCAAATACATGACCACATCCTCTGCCACCTTCGCGCTGACATTACCGCGCACATCGCGCAGCGCCAGATCATCGGCGACTGTTTCGAGGGTTACATTCCCGTCCACATCGCGGATGGATACATCGCTGTTGGCGCTTTTGATGAACAAATGTCCTCGCGCGCCTCTCAGGCTAAAGTCCGCATGAACCGTTTCGATCGCCACGGAATTCACATCGCGCAGAGATAGGTCGCCGCTAATTTCCTTCAATTCGATGTCCCCCATCAAACTGCGGATGGAGGCATCGCCGCCGATCTTGCCGATAAATATGGAAGCAGCCTTGGGCACGCGCAGGGAAAGATCGTCGCTGCAAAAGACATTGACCGTATCGCCATCCTGACTGACGCGCATTTCTTCTTCGTCTGCTTTGAGAAGGATCTCATCCCCTTCCCAACCGACGAGACTAAGATCACCGCCAATGGACTCGATAATAATTTTTGGGGTACGGCCTGCAGAAATGGTTTTAGACATGGTGTTTACTCCTCACCGCGCAAAATGCGCATGGCTTGATCCGCAGTGATCTTGCCTGCTTCAAGGTCGGCAATGGCACTGCTTCTTGTTTCGGCATTAACTTCCGCAGATTCATCCCTACCCGGTTCATACCCCAACGCGCGGATAACTTCATGCAAGCGATTGCGAATGGTCGGGTAAGACAGGCTAAGCTCCTGCTCCATGCGGTTGATCTTGCCTTCGCAACGCACAAAGGTGAACACGAACTCCAATTGATCTGGTGTCAAGTTTGAGAATTGCCCCATTGCAAAATGACCTTCAATGGAGGTATCACAGGAGTTGCAATGTAATCGGGCAACTTCCAACTCAGATTGGCAGATCGGGCAGATGGTAGGCGCTGGTCGCATGGTTTCGTTTCTCCTATGATGTGACAACTTTATGGGGTATATTCTGTAAATTAATGGGCTTTAGCTTTTTTAACTTTATTGAGTGGAAACTCCAACCGATTTGACCGCAAAGATGCAGTATAACGAGCCTGCATTTTTTCACCTTTCGCAACCATCCAGGTTCCAAGAGCGGCCAGCAAGCGCATCCCGCTTAAAGTGGAACTTTGCGTGGCTTTCAGGAATAATTGAGAATCAACATCTTCCTGATTTTTATTTTTGGCTATATTCAGAAGATCGTCAGTTTGAAAATTGTTCATGGTACTTCTCCATTCATCAATAAAAGGAAAACCGTCGCCAAAACCAAAAACTTAATATTCTCTCTGTGTTTCTAATAAAATTATAGGCACTTTTTCAACTTTGTCAAGTACTAATTCAATATTTTCAATATCAAAATCAAGATAATTGATTTTACCATTGAAAATACTGAAAAATCCACGTTTTTGGAGGTAAATTTGATCCGCGCACTCTTTTTCAGCCCTAACAAGACCGTCCGCACCGATATTTCCCCATCCGAATTCCCCCGTCTCTTGCGGGACCGAAAAGGCTTGCTCTGGATCGACTTCGCTTCAGAACCACCTGAAACTGCCCAGCCCATTCTGGAAAGCTTTGGATTTCACCACCTTGCCATCGAAGATGCACTTCAACAAACCCACGCACCCAAAATAGATGATTGGGGCGATTATCTTTACATCGTTCTCAATTACATGCATCTGGTCAAAGCTACAGAACCGTGGGATACGGAAATCGACGAATTGGATATCTTCCTTGGGCGCAATTACATCATCACCCATCATGACAATCCCCTGGAATCCATGGACGAAACATGGAACGCAAGTCAGCGTGACCCGCGCTATTCACAAGATGGCGCAGACCATCTGCTTTACAAGATCATAGATGCCATCGTAATGAATTACATGCCGATCATCGAAAAAATAGATGAGGAGATCGACTGGATCGAGGATCAGGTTTTTGACCGCCCCAGTTCCGATACTCTCGCGCGTCTTTTCACGCTCAAACGTGTTCTGCTCGCGATGCGCAGGATCCTACTCCCGCAGCGGGAAGTGCTCAACAAAATGGCGCGGGATGATTATCAGGTGATCGACCGCAAAGACCGCATCTTCTTCCGCGATATTTATGATCATCTCGTCCGCTTGCATGATGTGAACGAGAGTCTGCGCGACCTCGTTGGCGGCGCGCTGGACACCTACCTCTCCGTCATCAACAACCGCATGAACGAGGTCATGAAGACTCTCACCATCATCACCACCCTCTTCATGCCGTTGACCTTTGTCACTGGTTTCTTTGGGATGAACTTCTTCGCCGCAAACCCACCGCAAGAAAGCTGGACTCAACCTGTGATCTTCTACGGGACGATCAGCCTGATGCTGCTTACCCCGATCTTTATGTTCTTCTGGATGCGCCGCCGCACCTGGGTGTAGTAAAACATTCAACCTAATTCAATCAAAGCTGTCCTGACAACTTTTGCCAGGACAGCTTTTTTTTATGGTCCAAGAAAGCCCATTTTCTCTATTTCAAGAGCCTTGACACAGAACAAGCGTTCGGTTATCATTCCTAGCACAAATGAGCGAAGAATGCTCATCCATGCCAGAAATCTGGCAGGAGGCCCAAAAATGATGATGATGGTTAGAAAAAGCAAAGGTTTAGGCGAGCGTCACCAGAGAATTCTGGATTTTATTGCATCCTACCAACGCGAACACAAACATCCCCCTTCAATTCGCGAGATCGGTGAGCATTGCGATATTTCATCCACCTCTGTAGTGAATTATTACCTCGATCAACTTGAGAAATCAGGTCACATCGAACGTGATCGCAAGATATCGCGTGGTATGCGGTTGACCGGCAACACTCCTCTCGGCGACATGCTCCGTGTGCCAATGGCTGGCGTTATTCAAGCTGGTGAACCCATTCCGATCCCCTCCTCCGATTTCAACACATTCACCGCTGAGGACTCCATTGAAGTGGCCATGTCTCTCATGCCCACCAAGGAAAAAGGCAAAGACCTGTTCGCCCTGAAAGTCCAGGGAGAATCAATGATCGATGCCATGATCAATGACGGTGACATCGTCATCCTCAAGCCCGCACAGGATGCACGCAATGGCGAAATGGTTGCCGTCTGGCTTTCAGACCGCAACGAAACCACTCTCAAATATTATTTCAAGGAAAAAGACGGTTATCGTCTGCAGCCTGCAAACCCAACCATGAAGCCGATCATGCTCAAGAAAACTGAAGCATTGGAGATCAAAGGCAAAGTGGTCATGGTCATCCGCAAAGTGGATCGATATAACTAAAAGAAAGTAATAAAAAAGAGACTGTTCTTGCGAACAGTCTCTTTTTTTATGTAGAAATATCTACTTGATCTTCACGCGTGGTTTCTTGCCGCTTGCCGTGCCCGGGCTGCTACCCGCTGCACTTGCTGTATTCATCTTAATTTTTCCTTTACTGTGTCTCACTCCACTGAATAACCCCGCACCGCGCGAGATCAAAAATGGAATAAACAATAGGAGCAGTAATCCACCAAGGATCAACCCAAACAAAGTCCATGATGTACTTTTAACCTCGGGCAATACGCCACCGGGATTGTAATTAGTCTCAGCTGATGCACCTATATCTGACAGTGAAACAGTCAGATTACGATTAATGCCATCCCGCAGCGCTGAGGGAGATATATAGGTAAGGGCATATTCACTTTGCAAGGTGCGTCCAAACTGCTGATAGAGAGCGCTCAAAGATTCAGAGTCAGCAGCGAAACTGTAAAGACCACCTGATTTTTCAGACAGCGTTTTCAACGCAGTTTCATCCAAACCAGATTGTGAAGCAGTGCTGGCGTCGCCAAAGCCAACTGTTGAAATGGTCAACCCGCTCGGGCCGATCTGCTCGATCACGCTGTCAACTGTGTTTTGGCTATGGTTATCCAAGCCATCGGCGAGAACAATGATGGCTTTGCGGCCCGTGATGTTGCTTAATGCTTTTTCCGCTTCGACAAGGGCATCAAACATGGCTGTATCACCGCCGGTTTTCAATCCATCAATTGCACTGAGCAAAGCTGAAGTATCTGTTGTGACGGGTTGGACATAATATGTCTGGGTATCGAAGGTCATCAAGCCAGCCTGATCGCCAGAACGCATTTGATTTACATAAGCAGTGGCGGCATCTTTTGCGGCCGTCAACTTGTCATTTTTATCCATGCTTCCGGAGATATCGATCACGAGCATGGTTGTCAGCGGTTCAGCTACGCCCTGGTTTCCTTCTCCCCCACCACGAGCATCTGTAATTTGCATGGTCTCGCCATTTTCTGAAATTTGGATCGTGGCGGGATCTACTCCAACTGGCTCATCGGCTGAATTTGTGACTGAAACATAAATTGTCACGTTCGGGAATTTTGAATTATCCACCTGCGTAACACGGACTTGTGTGTCGTCCTGCGCAAAAACTGTCAGCGTGGACGAAAGCATAAGAACGAGAAGCAGGCCAAAGTTAAGAAGGATGCGAATCCATTTCCTTTGCATGGTTACCTCTTTTCATGGTAAATCATCTCGGTATTGCCCATGCGAATTTTTTGTCCATTTGATAATTCTGTACGTTCGATCTTTCTCCCATTAATGTACGTACCGGCAAGGCTCATGTCTTTGAGGGAAAATCGTATGCCATCACCGGTGAGCATGGCATGTTGAGGGGCAATATCGGGGTCGGGTAAAACGATCTCGGATTTGAGAGCGGAACTTCCAATGGCAATCGCAGGGCCGCCTGCTTTCATGAATTTATCAAGAATGAACTCGGTTCCTTTGAGTTTTCCTGAAACAACTTCGAGCCAGGCGCGCGAGAGCAGGACAACGATGAGCGAGATAAACGCGCTAACCGATGCACCTAGCAGAACGAGGCCAGCAGCTTTTCCGGTAAGCGGATTGCTGAGCCAGTTGGGAGCACTCTCAAGCAAAGCGCCGCCGAGTGCACCACCAAGCATGCCGCCGAGCATACCTTTCCAAGCCTGGCTTTTGCCTACCACTCCTTCGGCAAGCCCAAGCAGGAGACCAAACACGCTCCAACCCAAAGCCCGTCCGAGAAGGCCTGCGCCTACAACCTGAAACAAGTATTCGCTAAGCGGCAGGCCAATGGCACCGGCAATGAGCCCGAGCATGGCGCTGAACAAGCCCGCTTTTAGGGCTTGAAAAAAGTTTTGGGTTAGCAAGCCTTCGGTAATGCCAATGCATAAACCGATGACAAAACCGATCAGCGCCCCTACGATCGCTTCACTTAGATAGAGATTTGTAACGAACGACAGGCCGAGATAGTCGCTTATTTGCCAGCCAACCAGACCGCCGATCGCGCCAAATATTGCGTAAAAATATGTACGCATTCGTCTGTTCATGTTAAAGCTCCTTCTCACTATTCATCAGTACCTTGAAGGTTTTGCCATTCAACCATGCTTCTTCCCATATTGCCGTTAAGTTCGTAAAAACCAAAGTACCGAGTTGGGTCGAGTGCGTCATCATCGCGGCGGATAAAGAATCCGGCCAGCGATTTGTGCGGCTCTACCACTAATGCCACCTGCCATGGTTCGGGGAAGAAATTATGATGCAGCCAGGTATCATAATGGGATAGAAAAATCCCCATGCGCGGATGCGTGTGATACCAGCCTACGATGCGTTTTCCTTTGTGATTCTTTTCGAGTTCATTATGGAATTCCACGATCGTATCTTGTGTAAATGTCAGATAGACACTGCCCTGCCGTGTGTGACGGGCTGGCAGCATGTGCTGCACCACAACGAATTGCTCATCGGTATCTCGATCCTGGCACCAAAGCCCAATCAACGCGCCGCCTACTTCATCATCCATATTACTGTTGGAATGCAAGCCAATTCGACAATAAGCAGATTGGGAAAGAAAAACTTTCACGAGCGGGCGGGCACCTTTAAATTCATGCGGTGACTCCCAGCGCTTTGAGCGTGCCAGAGGCATGCAGGCTAATCTGGGTCTTGGGGTGGTTTTGGATGAGATACGAATTCCGGTGCTTGCCATGGATGATTCCATTTTTATGGGATTGATCGGACTGCCCTGATATCTGTGGACAGTCCGATCAAAGTGGGGCTACCCTGCGGTCACATCCGCTGTCATCATTAAACGGTCATTTTGCGGGATACCAGCTTGAGAGAGGGTTTCCTCTTCCTTCAATTCGCGTCCGAGTGCCTTGCTATCCAGTCGGTAGGACATGGGGCGTCCATCGGGGCCGGTGGTAGGCAGTTCCAGTGAAGTTGTCAATTCAGGGAGTAGATCCTTTACAACCACATCATCGGGAACTTCAGCGTTGCGGCTGCCACCTGAGGGAAGTACGAGGGTAACGGGTATGTCTGACATAATTATCTCCTTTTCTTATTTCACTAAACTATCGACACTTCTTTTTGATTGCCTATTTCAAACGAATGGTAGGTTTCTTCTTTACTTCTACAGGTTTTACCTTCACTCGTTCTGGCCTAAGTAATTCACGATGATCCACAGGGAATTCATTGGAATGTGTTTTGCGGTATTCACGAGACCACCGGGCTGCTTCCGCATCCCATGGGAATGGTGGTTTCGTAGGATCATCATGGAAGTTCTTCCATTGCAGCATCTCCCCCAGCATAATGATAAGACGGTCCAATGAACGGCTGGCCGTCCACCATGCAGCATCAATACACACGGTGCCGTTCAAATGATTAATGTTCGGGTGCCAAATGGGGGTTAGCCATTTCATGCCTGGCCAGCGCTGCGGATATTGGCTATGGAGATAGATTTCCACCTGATGGTGATTGGAATATTGCGGTTTGCCTGATCTGTCCACGTGAGAAATACTCTTACATGCAAATGTGACAATATATCGTTCAGGCGGTATGCCGGGACGGGCATCTACAGCTGTGAAGGAGATTAGATCGCTGCGGGCATTCAGATCTTGCATTAATTCATAGTCAGCCTTCAAGCGCCGCATCCGTGGGCTGCCTGCAACGGAGATAATTCCGCCTGCCGTGATATCTGCGGTGAGCATCAGGCGATCATTTTCAGGAACACCAGCCGCGGATAAGGTTTCATTCTCTTTCAATTCCCTGCCGAGTGCTTTGCTATCTAGACGATATCCCATCGGTCTGCCGTCCGGGCCGACAGTTGGAAGCTCCAACAGTGATGTCAATTCAGGCATCAACTCGCGCAGTGAGACATCATCTGGTATTTCAGCAGCACGTGCGCCGCCACTGGGTAGTACGATCGTGATATTTAGATCAGCCATAATGAATTCTCCGTTATGAATTTAGATGAGGTACCTGACACTGGCCGGTGATCGCCCAGCAATCACCATGATGCAATGAATGACAGACATCACATTCCTTGATCCCGCGCGGGTCGTTTCGTTTGACCAAATCCAGACAATAGGGGCAGCGATGTTCTTCGAAAACCGAGAGCTGCAATTTGGGTTTGCGATCGAACAATCGTCTATGCTTCGGGTACGCTGACTGTGCTGTGCGCTTAATTGTAAATTTGGAAGCGACGGGTATCTTACTGGCACGAGACTTTCTCGCTTTTAAGAATTTTGGCGTCCAACTTCTTTTTGGCTGGGCCGGTGACGACCTGGGTCGAACAGACTGTATAGAAACCGCAGTTGGCACTTGTTCTCTCTGATTTGATACTCCTCGAACATCCGGCGCATCTTCAATCTTTGGGCGAGGTTTCCACCACGCCTCCAGACATATCATCGCTACCAGCAGAGCACCACCCAGTTGAATCAGTTGGTCCGGATCGACCACTTTATTGAACCAAGGGTCAATCGGCCCAATGCCCAAATCCCAAACGGAAAAGAAACCGAGAAAGAACAATCCCAATGGCACGATAAACACCATTGCAAAGAAACGAACATATCCCGGCCATTCATAAAAGACTGCACGCACAGTAGAACCAGCTGCCAGACCAATGCTTAAGATCGCGAATATCTTCATCCACAACGGTGAAAGGTTCTTTTGGTGAATGTTTAGCAGGGAGATGAAAATAGCAATACCGATCACAAAAGAAAGGACAACGATCAACTTTCGAAAGAACCCGGGGCGGCGGCTCTTCAGAGCGGAAAAAGAGTTGTTCATTGTAGCGATTCGAGAGGACATTTCATCAAGTTCCGTCAAACCTTGCCTAGTCTCTTAATCGGATGCGGCTGCTGCGCACTTTTAGCACAGGCGTCTCTTTTGTGGCGTTCACATGGATCTTGTCTTTAATCCGAATGCGGGCCGGTTTTTCAACAGCGAGTTTTATAGTGGACTCGTAATCTCGAAAATGCAGCGCATCCATCAGATCACCTGTCAACTCATAGAAACGATATTCTTCATCATTATGGGCACGGATAATGTGCAGCGGCGGCACCCCCACACTCGCGAGAGTACGGTGCAGGTATGGCTCTTCTCCAGTGATCACATGCGTCAAAAACGTTTCGCGCAATTCGCCACAGATCGGGCAACGACCGGCATCAAATGTCACCTCACTGAGAGGACGCAATATCTCCTCAACCGTGTGACATGTTGAACACTCGAGTCTCGTAACCAACTCCTGATCCAATTCGATCACAGCATTCAAACCCAGGTCTGCACAGGCAATACGCAAAATGTCATCAAGCGTCGTCCGCTCCGCGCGTGCCGGTAGTTCAGTCACATCTCCATAAGTCCAGTGTGAGGCGCAATCTTCACGGGGCGAATATGCTGTGGTGTGCATCTCGTTGACCATGCCGTTGAAGTGAGTCACCTTGCCGGGTTCAACTGGCATATTGTTGATCAACTTCAACGCTTCCTGCGATTGCATCGCACCAATGATCGAAGCGATGGTGGGAGTCGTTGGAACTTTGCCAAGCAAAATATTTTGACGCGCCAGCAACGGACACGAATATCGAAGTGACAGATCCCTCAATGCTTGTTCAGTGAGCGTGCATTCGTAACAAGCCCCCTGCCCCGGCACAAAAACACGCACCAGCCCAAGCAATTCCTGGATCGCGCCATCCACCCATGGCTTGTTGATCCAATAACAAAAACGGTTGACAGCCAGCCTCGCCTCGCGATTATCAAGACAGCCAATGACAACATCCATGCGGCGGAAAACACCCAGCCCAAGCTTCGTCATAATATCGCCATTAAGATATTGAACATGCACATTTGGATTAACAGATTTCGCACGCGCTGCCGCAATTTCTGCCTTACTGCGATTATTATCCGTCTCGCGAAACAGAACCGACCGGCTCAAATTAGCCATCTCGATCTTGTCAAAATCTACGATAAAAATATTCCCGATCCCCATCAACGCAAGGTTTTTGATAACCTCATTCCCCAGCGCGCCAGCCCCAACGACCATCACCTTCGCATTTTGAACTTTCTCGCGATCCCACCACGAAATAAAATCAAACGTGCCAAAGCGATCTTTTTGCAGATTGGGAATATGGATCGGCTTTTCGGAAGCGATGGGCAGGCGGATCGGCCCTGTTGGAGGCTCGCTTCGCGCCGACCGTTCAGCCTGTCGCGCCGGACCAGACATTTCCCGCGCCTGAGTCATATTCGACTCATCGATCCGCCGCGCAAACCACCCCACATTCTTTCGCGCCTCTACAAACCCATCTTTCTCCAGGGTCTTAAGCGCCTCACGCAGCGTGGTGCGGCTGATCCCAAAACGGGTGATCAACTCACGTTCTGGCGGCAATTGGGTGCCAGGTTGAAGACTTCCGTCAAGAAGGGATGCAGTCAATTTGCCTGCGACTGCTTCTGCTAAAGTTTTGTGGACGATCGGTTGAATTTTCATCACGTTTCCTGTGGTATGTTGGTCAGACCAATTGAAACCATTATAGGGAAGCCGGACCGCAGAGTCAACCAATCGACTAGTACTTTTGTACCACCTTACTTAAATGCAAAGACGGCTCTTGCGAGCCGTCCATGTTTTTTACTAAATTGTGAAAATTATTCGATGACGATGACGGCGCCAGCTTCGTCAAGCTTCTTCTTGGCGTCGGTAGCGGCATCTTTGCCAACACCGGTGAGGATCTTGCCACCAGCAGTTTCAGCGAGGGTCTTGGCTTCGCCGAGGCCGAGGCTGGTCAACTGACGAATGACCTTGATGACGTCGATCTTCTTGGCGCCTGCATCCTTGATGACCACATCGAACTCGGTCTTCTCTTCAACAGGTTCGGCGGCGGCGGCGGCAGGGCCACCAGCCATCATGGCGACAGGAGCGGCGGCGGAAACGCCCCACTTCTCTTCGAGCATTTTCACGAGGTCAGCGGCCTCGAGGACGGAAAGTGTGGAAAGTTCATCCACGAGTTTTGCGAGCTTGTCAGACATTGTTTAGCACTCCTTGCTAAGTAAATTGAAATTTTGAATATTTTGAGCGAAATGAATTCGCTGAAAAGTTGAAAACTAGGCCGAAGCCGGTGCGCTTTCTGCGCTCTCGGAATGGGCTTTGATAACGGCCGCGAGACCGCGTGCGGGTTCTGCCAATGTGCGGACGAGTTTGCTGGCGGGGGCCTGCAAAACGCCGAGCAATGTTGCGCGCATGACGGGCAACGGGGGCATATCCGAAAGGGCCTTCACTTGCGCCGGGCTCAAAGACTTGCCGCCCATCAAACCGCCCTTCACTTTTACGAACTCACTGCCTTTTGTTGCATCGGTCAATGCTTTCGCTGTGGAAGCCGGATCTTTGAACGCAAACGAGATAGCCGTGGACTTTACGAGATAGTCGGCAGGGAATTCCATGCCTTGCTCTGCAAATACGCGGCGGGCGAGTGTGTTCTTTACAATGTGGAATTCGCCGCCAGTTTCGCGGATCTTTGCGCGGATCGCATCGATGGACTTCATGGTTGCACCGCTGTATTCCACAAGGATTACCGCTTCACTGCGCTTGACCCAATCTGCATAACGAGCCTGCACTTCTTCCTTGCGTTGTTTAGAAATTGCCAAAGGTATTTCACCTCCTTTCAATTAAAAAGTCTTTGCCACTTAACGCAGGCAAAGACTTTTTCGCAATTCCCAAAGGGAACCAGTGCAATAAAGCACTGAAATATGCTAGTAGTCTCCACCTGAGCAGGGAATTAAGTCCCGTTTCCGGGACACCCGCCTTCATGGGCGAAGTGGAATTTTAGGGATTAACGAGTATTGCTACTCGGCACCTTGCATATGTTCGTTAGGATCGGCCTTTACGCCAGGTCCCATAGTGGAAGCAACGGTAATGCGCTTGACAAAGTTGCCCTTCGCACCGGATGGGCGGGATTTGTTAACCGCATCCACCAAAGCTACATAGTTCTCATAAAGTTTATCGGCGTCAAATGAAACCTTGCCGATGGAAACGTGAATGTTATTGGTCTTGTCGAGACGATACTCTACGCGGCCAGCCTTGGCTTCCTTGATGGCGCGCTCCATATCCTGAGCTGCAACCACTGTACCAGCTTTCGGGTTCGGCATGAGACCGCGGGGACCAAGGATACGACCCAAACGACCGACCTTACCCATTGCATCGGGGGTGGCGATGGCGACATCAAAGTCAAGAGCGCCGCTCTCGATCTTCTTCATCGTCTCATCGTCATCGGCAACGAGGTCAGCGCCGCCTGCACGAGCCGCCGCAGCGCCTTCGCCCTGGGCGAAAACAAGCACGCGGACTGTCTTGCCGAGGCCGTGCGGGAGCACAACCACGTCGCGCAATTGCTGATCAGCCTGACGTGAGTCAAGCGTGGTGCGCATGTGAACTTCAACGGTCGCATCGAACTTGGTGATCGAAGTTTCCTTGGCGAGAGCAACAGCTTCGCGGGCGGAATATACCTTGTCAATATCAACTTTGGCGGCAGCCGCCGTGTATTTCTTTCCGTGTTTGGTCATTTTAATCCTCCGTGGTGCAAGCGGACAGCGCGAGCCATCCTCCCACAAAATTATTCGGTTACGATAATGCCCATCGAACGGGCTGTGCCTTCAACCTGCTTCATCGCGCCTTCGAGATTGATCGCATTGAGATCTTTCATCTTCAATTCAGCGATTTCCTTCACCTGGGTGCGGGTCACCTTGCCGACCTTTTCCTTGTTAGGAACGCCGGAGCCCTTTTCGATCTTTGCGGCTTTGCGAAGCAAAACTGCAGCGGGCGGGGTGCGAAGAACGAATGTGAATGAACCATCGGTGTAGATGGTGATTTCAGCAGGAAGGGTCTCGCCAGGGCGATTGGATGTGCGGGCGTTGTATTCCTTACAAAAGGCCATGATGTTGATGCCATGACTTGCCAACGCAGGACCGACAGGAGGTGCAGGATTTGCCTTGCCAGCCTCGAGCTGAAGACGAACGATTGCTTTTAACTTCTTTGCCATTTGAATATACTCCTTCGTGGTTTTAGCGGGTCATTTGGGAGACCCTCCCACCGCATCAGGCCTAACTGAGGCCTGTTACTGTCTAATTAACTTTTCTCTACCTGTAGGAAATCCAACTCAACAGGTGTTTCGCGTCCAAAGAAACTCACCATCACACGAACCTTGGTGCGCTCCATGTCGATCTCGGAGACCACGCCGCGGAAGTCGTTGAATGGGCCGTCCACAATACGGACGCGCTCACCCACTTTGAAGGTGACCTTGACCGTGGGAGCTTCAGCTTCCATGCGCTTGACGATCTGTGCAACTTCTTCAGGCCGCAATGGTGTGGGGTTATTCCCCATACCAACGAAACCTGTCACGCCGGGTGTGTTGCGAACTACATACCAGGAATCTTCCGAAAGGGCCAAATTCACAAGCACATAACCAGGGAAGATGTGTCGTTCCACAGTGCGGCGCTTACCATCTTTGACTTCAATCTCTTCCTGAGTAGGAATGACCACATCAAAAATCTTGTCTTTCATGCCCATGGTTTCAATGCGCTGCTCAAGGTTGTGGCGGACTTTGTTCTCGTAACCCGAGTAACAATGGATCACGTACCAAGCAGGACCTTCAACGGCCACATCAACAGGAGGCAAATCAGCGGGGATCTGCGTCTCGGAGCGGCGAGCAGGCTTCGGGGCCGGCTTGGAAGCGGAATTATCCGCAGGAGCTTTCTGCTCCTCGGATTTTTCGTCCATCGGTTCCTGTTCCATCTGCTCTTGCGGTTCCGGTAAATCCATCAGATCCTCAATTCAAACTATAGACCCAGCACGAGGGCGAGCAACTGGCTGGCAAGATAATCCATGCCTGACAGGAAGATGCCCACGACGACCATAACCACAAGCACAAGCGCCGTCAGACGCCTTGCTTCAGGCCAGGTAGGCCAGCTCACTTTGCGAAGTTCTCCCGTGGTTTCACGGAAGTAACGCTGAATGGCGTTTTCTGTTTTCTTGACTTTCTTTGCTTTCTCAGCCAAGGCAATACTCCTTCTATCATTTTACGGCTAAAAACGCCGCCTGCTCTTGCGAGGACGGCGTCGTCGCCTTAGGCAGGCCAGGTAGGAATCGAACCCACAACCGCTCGTTTTGGAGACGAGTGCTCTGCCAATTGAGCCACTGGCCTAAGTCAGGGTGGGGATTATACCCCACCCCTTTCAAACTACTTCGTTTCGCGATGTACTGTGTGTTTCCGACAGCGCGAGCAATACTTGTTGAATTCCATCCGATTGGGATCGTTTCGGCGATTCTTTTCGGTGGTGTAATTCCGCTCTTTGCAGTCATTGCATTGGAGCGTAATGACTGGGCGGACATCTTTCTTCTTGGAAGCCATCTTACTACCTTACTTTCTGCTTATTCGATGATCTTGGTAACGACACCCGCACCGACGGTGAGACCGCCTTCACGAATGGCGAACTTGACACCCTGCTCAAGAGCCACAGGCACGATCAATTCCACGGTCAGGTTCACGTTGTCGCCAGGCATGACCATTTCCACGCCTTCAGGAAGGGTGATGTCACCCGTCACATCCATGGTGCGGACGTAGAACTGCGGACGATAGCCACTGAAGAACGCCTTGTGACGTCCGCCTTCTTCCTTCTTCAACACGTACACTTCAGCAAGGAACTTCTTGTGCGGGGTGATCGACTTCGGCTTGGCCAATACCTGGCCGCGCTCGACATCTTCACGCTCAATACCGCGAAGGAGCAGACCGACGTTATCGCCAGCCATACCTTCGTCCAACTGCTTGTGGAACATTTCCACGCCGGTGCAGACGGTGCTCTTGGTTTCGCGCAGACCGATGATCTCGATCGGCTCACCCACTTTGACGATACCGCGGTCGATACGACCGGTTACCACGGTTCCGCGTCCCTTGATCGAGAACACATCTTCCACGGACATCATGAAGGGCTTGTCTGTATCGCGTTTCGGTTCGGGGATGTACTCATCCACTACGCGCAGTAATTCTTTGATGCATGCATATTCTGGTGCGTTCGGATCGGTGCTGGCGCTTTCCAAGGCGAGCTTGGCGGAGCCGCGCACGATCGGGGTGGTGTCACCGGGGAAGCCCTGGCTGGAGAGCAATTCGCGAAGTTCGAGTTCAACGAGCTCGAGCAATTCGGGATCATCCATCATGTCTACCTTGTTCAGGAAGATCACGATGGAAGGCACTTCCACCTGACGGGCAAGCAGAACGTGCTCGCGGGTCTGGGGCATCGGACCATCCGGGGCGGCCACTACCAGAATGGCTCCATCCACCTGTGCCGCGCCGGTGATCATGTTCTTGATGTAGTCACGGTGACCGGGCATGTCCACATGGGCATAGTGGCGTTTTTCGGTCTGATATTCCACATGCGCGATGTTGATCGTGATACCACGGGCTTTTTCTTCCGGGGCATTATCGATCTGATCGTATGCCTTGAATTCACCCTTGCCGCCAAATCCTGCCACTTTCGTGATCGCTGCTGTCAGGGTGGTCTTGCCATGATCAATGTGTCCCATTGTCCCGACGTTTAGATGCGGTTTGCTTCTGTCAAATTTTTCCTTCGCCATTTTCCGGTCTCCTTTTAATAATCTACAAGAATGCTTTTCAGCAACTGAGCCCTCAACGAGATTTGAACTCGTGACCTCACCCTTACCAAGGGTGTGCTCTGCCAACTGAGCTATGAGGGCTTAACGTGCTGTTCCCTAAAAAGGGAGTGGGCAGTGAAGGATTCGAACCTCCGAAGTCTTCTGACAACTGATTTACAGTCAGTCCCCTTTGGCCACTTGGGTAACTGCCCATGATAATTTTTTACTCGATCACCAACCGACCTCTTCCATCAGCGACCTTGAGCCGACAACGAGAATTGAACTCGTAACCTTCCGCTTACAAGGCGGATGCTCTGCCGATTGAGCTATGTCGGCGAGGGATTAAGCAGGGGGATTATACCAAAACAACGCTCAGCGTCAAGACAAATCATGGCAACGAACTTAATATGGAAGATGCAAAATCACCCCTTGACACATGATAACAGTAGCAGTATTATTAGAACATAAGTTCTAATATGGATAAATCCTGTGGATAAAACAACCCGTTTTGACATGATGATCGAGGCATTAGTTGAACTTGCCCAGGAAGAGCAGGCGCATCAAACCCCGCCCGCACCTGGTCTGCCGACTTTGAGATCCGTCCTCGCTGACGTATCTCCACTTCCAGATGAAGCGCTCTTCCTCGGTCTCGCAGAAGACGAGCTGCCCGTTCTTCTTAATTTATATGACCCCATCCCCGGCCCATTACTCATCACAGGTGACCAGGCCAGCGGCAAGACAAGGTTATTACAAACCATCGCCCGCGCCGCAGATCTGCTTCACACGCCATCTGACGTTCAATATGTCGTCATCACCTCCCACCCAAAAGAGTGGAATTTCTTCAAGGGCAATCAAAACAATGCCGGAGTTTACTCCACTCAAAATAGCAACGCCGAAGAACTTTTACAATCCCTCGTCACATGGGCACACAACAATAAAGGTGAAGGACAATCCGTCCTGGTTTTGATCGACGATATTGAAGCGGTCATCAAATTAAACCAGCAAGTGGAACAAAACCTGCGCTGGCTGCTCATGCGTGGACCCAGCCGCCGCGTCTGGCCCATCGTCACTTTAAACGCATCCCGTGCCAAAGATATGAAGGAATGGATGAGCTTCTTCCACACACGGCTGTTTGGTCATGTTGCCAGCCCAGAAGAATCCACTTACATTACTGGAAATTCAAAACACACTCTCGCCCACTTATTCACTGGTTCACAATTTGCCCTGCGAGAGGGCAATGAATTGCTCAACTTCTGGAACCCGATCTTCGATTAGTTGAGAAGAAAGGCAAAACTCATGCACACTGGAATGTTATGGTTTGACGATGACCCGCGCACAACTTTGAGCGTAAAGATCCAGAAAGCAATGGAATATTACAGCAAAAAGTTTGGGCGCATCCCTGACCTTTGTCTCGTACACCCAAGCATGTTGGAAAATGGACAAAAGCAATTTGAACTGGGCAAGCTCATCATTCGCCCCTATCGACCCGTTATGCCGGGTCACCTTTGGATCGGCGTCGAGGACCAGAAATAAGATTGAGATGTGGTGGACGACTCAGACTCCGAGTCATCCTTCGCCAAACACCATAACTCACATGTCCTTACGAACATCCCGCGGAACTGGCCCGCGGGATGTGTTTTTTATTCAGTCGCTACGACAAATGCGATCGCCTGACTTTCCGTATGGCTCAAACTCACGGACCAGGTCAACAACCCCAATTCCTTTGCCAACCTCTCCCCTTCCCCATGCAGAACCAAATATGGCGCTTTCTTTTCGTCTGACCTGACTTCAATATCCAGCCAACTGACATCGCCAATTCCACAGCCCAACGCTTTAGAGGCTGCCTCCTTCGCTGCAAACCTCGCCGCAAGTGAAGCGATTCGTCCACCGCAATCACGCTGTTCCGTTTCTGTAAAGATGCGGGAAATAAAACGATCTCCATGCCGCTCAACAGCTTCACGGATTCGGGCAATGTCAATCAGATCAACACCAGTAGCCAGTTTCATAGATTCTTCGCTGCGCTGAGAATGACACTATGGCCCTGCAGTGGAAATCACCAGACGGTCAGGGTCGATGTATTTACGGGCCGTCTCGAGCACATCATCACGAGTGACCGCGCGCACCATGTCCGCGTAACGCTGGTAGTAATCCATCCCAAGATCAAAGCGGTGAATATTAAGCAAAGCGCTCACAATGCCGTTATTTGATTCCAACGAAAGCGGCAAACGCCCGATGTAATTTTCCTGGCTATCTGATAGCTCAACCTTTGTCACACCACTTTTGACAAAGCGGCGCAACTCCTTATCGATCAAATCGATCGCCTTCTTCACATTAGACGGGTTTACGCCAGCAGCCACATCCCACCTGCCCGGGCCTGTCCCTGAATCCAAGGCTGAGTACGCATAATACGCCAGGCCGGATTTTTCACGCACCACATCGCCAATGCGCCCCATCATGCCAAACTGCCCAAGCACCGAATTCCCCAAAGAAGCGGACAAATATTCCGGGTCTCTGCGGCTCGGCCCTACCGAGCCCATAATAATATCCGTTTGGGATTTTCCTGCAATCGAGTGGTGACGTTTCATAGGTTTCCGAACAGGCTTGTGCGGAGGAAGAAGCGGCGCTTCCTTCTGCGCTGGAACCTGCCAGCCACCGAGGAATTTTTCCACAGCTTCGACAGCTTTCTTCGGGTGGATCGCTCCCACGATTGCAATGACCATGCCCCTCGGTCCGAAGTGGAGGCGATGAAATTCCTGCAAATCTTTCCGCGTGATGGACTGAACCGTCTCGGGGAATCCATCGCTTGGCCTGCTGTATGGATGTCCATCAAAAAGCATTTGATCGAAAGCCATATCGGCCATTTCGGAGGTGTCCTGCGAACGCATGGCAAGACCGGTAAGGAATTGCGCCCGCAATCTTTCAATTTCATCTTTCGGAAAGGCGGGAGTTTGCAAAGACTCAGAAAGCAATTTAAGCATAAGCGGAAGATCTTCCACGAGGGAACGCCCGCCAAAACTTGTGTTGTGAACACCAGAGTCAAAGCCCATGCTGGCGCCCACAGATTCAAGTTCATTGTAGATCGCATCAAAGCTGCGGGTCTTTGTGCCGCGCATCAATGATGAGGCGACAAAATCCGCAAGACCTAATTTCTCATCGCTTTCAAAGATCGCCCCCGCGGGAAGATACCCGCCCATGCTGATGGATGGACTATTGAAGTTGGAACGTATAAGAACCGTGATGCCATTGGAAAGAACTGTTTTATGAATATCCTTTGGGCCGGGCAGGGAAGGGTGCGCGATCAGTTTTGACATATTAGCCACCCTTGCCTTTCGGAATGTAGGTGCCGATTATACGATTGCCGGGCTGGAAATATTTCCGCGCCACGCGCTGCACATCCTTAGGCGTGACTTTGGCGAGTTTATCCAAATGGGTTGTGAACCACTCATAGGTGGAGAACATGGCGGTGTAGCCCATCCAAAATGCCTGATGAGTAATGTTCTCGCTTCCATACGCAAAGACTGCACGCGCCTGTTTGACCGCGCGCTTGATCTCGTCTGCTTTGACCAATTCATCCTGCAATTTTTTGATCTCAGCATCCAATACCGCTATGGCTTCTTCCGGTTTACGGTTGGGATGGATGGTGATGATCATGCGATAAAGATACGGATCGATCGAGGCATCTGAATAACCGGAGGCGTCAACGGCATACCCTTTATCCACAAGGGCGCGATAAAGACGGGAGGTTTTATAAGAAAGACCACTTGCTCCATTAAGCAGGCTATCCAGCACTTGCAGAGGGAAGTAATCCGGGTCGGTGGCGTTTGGGAAATGATATGCGACCTGCATGAATGTCGTTTCGCCGGGGCCTTCGACTGAAAAACGCAGCTCGCCTTTTTGCTCCGGTTCGGGACGGGCAAGGCGTGGAGGAGTTTGGCCTTTGGGGATGGGACCAAATAGTTCTTTGACGCGCTTCAACATGGATTTTGTTTCAAAGTCACCGGCAATGGCTAGCACGGCGTTATTCGGCACATAGTAGGTGCGGTAGTGGTTATACAGGTCATCACGGGTGATGGTGCGCAGGTCAGCCATATCGCCAATGATCTCATGGTGGTAAGGATGCACACGGAAGGCATAATTTTGCATTGCCTCACTTAGCTTGAACATGGGCTCGTTCTCGCTCCCCTCCCGTTCGGAGATGATGACCGTGCGCTCGGAGGCGACTTCTTTTGCATCGAAGATGCTGTTCGTCATGCGGTCTGCTTCAAGCTGCAGGGCCAGGTCAATTTTATCGGCGGGCATGGTTTCAAAATAGCGGGTGGAGTCATGCGAGGTGGATGCGTTCCAGCGCCCGCCTTCGCGGGAAATGGCTTTATCCAGCATGTTGGCGGGGAATTTTTTTGTGCCTTTGAACTGCATGTGCTCTGTCCAATGGGAGATGCCTGTCTTGCCAGTGGGTTCATCTCGTGAGCCGACGCGATACCAGATCCACGAGGAAATGATCGGCGCGGTGTGGATCTCTTTGAGCATGACCTTCATGCCGTTCGTAAGGGTGACTTGTGTTATGGGGTTTGCCATTTATCTCCAATAAACTATTAGGTTCTTATAAAAATCGATAAAAAAATGATGATGAAATACTACTGTGCAGTGCAGATCGGTTCCCCATTCAGGTTCAGTGCGCCTGCATCGATGAGACAGTAGATGGGCTTTAGAACATCCTGCAAGCCTGCGAATGGTTCATGCAGTTGAGTCTGGTCGAGCGGAATATCCACGGGGACATTGAGAACAACCGGCACGGTGGTATCCACCGGGACGGTCAAGTTTAGCACGACCGGCAGGGTGGTTCCCGAAGGCAGGACGATGGTAGTGTTGGCGCGGGAAATATTCAATCCGCCGGTGTTGACGGTGACGAGCGCATTGGTGATGGTCACATCCTGGCTGAGGACGACATTCGTCATCTGGTTCAATTGCAGGTCAAATTTTACGGGGATGGTGGTTTCAACTTTAATATCGGTTGTGATATGGGCGCGGTCCATTTTTTCAAAATTTCCATACAACCCGCTTAACAGACCTGTCCCCATGTTCAACATGGAAGAAATGCTCAAACCAAGACTGTTTACGCTCAATAAAAGGATCAGTAATACAATGATCAGAATCACATTGATGGTAAGAGAAAGGATACTCGCCACGTTCCATAAAGGGGGGCCAAAGATGAGGATTCCGCTTTTCGGAGCAGAATCAGTTTTCCGCTTAAAAAAAGAAGCGGGATTAATTTTGGGAAGTTTAAAAACCGAAGCCGCAGGTTTCTGCTTTGGGGGCGCATCCACTTTGGCGCCTTCCTTTATAAAAGAATCATCGGTTCCATTCTTTTTGGGCAGGCGATTAAGGGGGTTGGGATTCTCCAACAGCTTGCGAAATTTTTTACCGGGATCATCTTTGGGTTCAGTGTTCATGTAGCCTCCTGTAGAAAAAAATGCCGGTCAATAATGGCTTATGGTCAATATTAGCACAGATACAACCGGGCAACTATTTTGATTTTTGAGAAGTTCTCACTAAAGATTAATGCCGGGACTGGTAACTTTTTTACCCACCCGGCGACTTGTAGAATATTGAAATTATCATAAAAGCTTGATGAGTATCTGAATATGTGGCTTGCTGATTGGGTAATTTCAAAATATAATCTTACCGTTTTGGTCTTATTTATGGAGGCGTATGAGCAATACAAATTATTTTGCAGCAGTGATCGGTGCAGGCCCGGCTGGCCTGTTTGCCGCGCGTGAACTTGCGAGCCAGGGTGTGCGTGTTGCAATTTTTAATCGCGACATCAAACCCGGCGGTCTGGCAGAGTATGGAATTTACCCTGAAAAGCATTCGATGAAGGAAGGGCTGCGCAAGCAGTTCCGCCAGACGCTGGAGATGGAGAACATTGACTATTACGGCAATGTTTCCATTGGCACGAATGGCGACCTGACCCTCGATGACATTCGCGCGCTCGGTTTTGATGCTGTGCTGGTTTCGGCTGGCGCGCAAGGGACAAAATGGCTGGGGCTGCCCGGTGAAGACCTTGAAGGCGTGTACCATGCCAAGGATGTTGTTTATTTTTACAACAAGCTGCCGCCTTTCAGCCAGAAGACTTTCCGCTTTGGAAAGCGCTGTGCCATCATTGGCGCTGGCAATGTAATGGTGGATCTTGCGCGTCATCTCATCAATGTGCAAAAGGTGGAGGAAGTGACCGCTGTTGTGCGGCGCGGCCCGGCTGAAGTGAATTTCACCAAGGAAGAGATGAAGCATTTAATTAGCTATCTCGACCTGCAGGAATTTGAATTGGAACTGGATCGTGTTCGCCCTGCACTGGCTGAGATCAACCAGAACCGTGTCATTGGGCAGCATAGGATTTTGGAGTCTATCGCAAAAGCAGACCCCAAGACCGAGAATGCAACATTCAACTTCGATTTTCTCGCCTCCCCCACCGCCATGTATGGCGAGAACGGCCTGCTGACGAAATTGGAAGTGGAAGACAACATCCTCATTGAAAAAGACGGCAAGATCAGCGCGAAAGGCACTGGCGTAAAACGCACGCTGGATGTGGACACGGTCATCTTTGCCATCGGCGATAAAGTGGATGATGCCTTTGGTCTGCCCACGCAATGGAATGAGTTTGTCAAAAATACGGAACCGAGATTCCCCATCGAAGGCGTTTCCTATGAGTCTGCTGTGGAAGGTATTTTCGTTGGCGGCTGGTCGCGCAAGGCAAGCGAAGGTCTGGTTGGCTACGCCCGCCGCGATGGAACCAACGCAGGCAAGGCGGTTCTCCAATATCTGCAAACAAAGCAACTTGGCGAAGCCAGCATGGAAGCGATTGCCGAAAGAGTGAACTCGCTCCCCAAACCAATTATCATGAAAGATGATATCAAACGTCTCGAAGCTGTTGAAGATGAAGAAGCTCAAAAGCGCGGCGTGGAAGAATACAAGTTCGCAAGTAATGAAGAGATGCTACAGGCAATGGGGTTGATCGAAACCGCCTGATTTTTAGAAATCAAATCTCCGAGTTCTTAAAGAACTCGGAGATTTTTATGAGGAACCATGAAACTTTCAGCACCTGAATTTCGTGCCATGCAATCGCTGCCCCGCAAACTGGGACAGCGATTTTTTGAGCTGCCCATCTTGCGTCAAATGGGTCTGGATCTGCAAAACAAAGACGTACTTGAGATCGGCTGCGGCTCCGGCTATGGTGCGTACTTGCTTAACCAACTCGATCCCAAAAGCTACATTGGTTTGGATGTCATGGATGAGCAAATTGCGTTAGCCAAAAAGCAATATCCACAATTTCAGTTCATCGTACAAGGCGCGGAAGACCTTGGTCAATTTGCAGATGCAAGCAAGGATACAGTCATCATCTTCGGCGTGCTGCACCACATCCCAGACTGGCGCAAAGCCATTGACGAGATCCACCGCGTGCTCAAGCCAAACGGCAGCTTCTTCCTTGAAGAACCGCGCGGGGTGGACATCAAAGCCTTTGACGCTTTCTTCCGCTGGGGACATCCCGACACCGACTTCGGATTACAAGCGATGGAAACGCATCTCACTACCCGAGGCCTGGTCATCCAATCCAAACAGTGGACTCCGCTGTTGACGATGTACCACGTCAAAAAGCCATCTACGGGCAGTTGAGTTTTTCAATTTTCGTGATAGTGCCTGTAGTTTCATACTGGCTGGGGTTGGTATCACCACCCTCTAAATATTCAGCAAATATTGGTTCTATGGGGTAATACGTGAAGCGATAGCAGGAATTCACTTCGATCTCTTTCCATATATCTTTTTTCAGATCAAAGACATAATTTTTCTGTCCATCACTTGTATCAAGGACATAATCGACACAGAAGCGCCTGTTGCACCAACCCCGCACCTCATTCTTTTCCAGCACTTGCACAAGAGTGGTTTTATCCCCGCCCTGATATTGCCGGTATGAGCCGTACATCAATAAAAAGCCCGCAAGTGCAATGAACAATCCCAACAATATATTTCCAAATTTTTTCCAGATCGAATCTTTTCGGTTGAAAATTGCAAATACAGGAAATCCAAACCCCAAAACAAGAAGAAGAGCTATCCCAGCGATTGTCCCGGAAAAAGCCTGCAGCGGGGTGACAGAATACAGTAAATTGTCCATCCAAAACCTCCAATAAAATTTATGAGCGCAAATTATATGGGCAAACAGATATTATCAAATAGGCTATTGGTCACCCTGAGACATTCCCGCTACAGGTCAATGTGCGGCTCGATGATCTCAGCGACTTTGAGATGCCACTGGATGATTTCTTCGGCAACAGCATCCATGCCGAGGCGCAGCACCCACTGGCTTGCATTTAAACAGGCGTATGCATAGGTAAACGACAGCACGCGTGACAAGTCAATATTAAGCACATCCGCCAAGATCGCGGCATTGGTCAGCAGGCGTTTTTCGTCATGGACGAGTTCAGAGATGGCCGGGTTGCAAAGCGTATTGGCGCAGTCATACGTACGCTCGCCAAACAAACCTTTCGGGTCGAAGGCAAGCCATCCGCGCGGAGATTGTCGGATGTTGCGGTGATGAATATCCCCGTGCAACACCCGCACATCACGCGGATCAGCAAGCAGCCGTTTGGCAACAGAGGCGCTCCGCACATAAATGGAATCGATGCCCGTCGCCTTATCTGCCGCGCCCTTATTGAATAATTCCCCAAACCATTGATCCAACCCCAATAAACCATCCAACGATATATCCTGAGAGACACTGTGAATCTGATTAATCACCTGTGCAATGATGCGCGTGGCGGCTTCATCTTCGCCGCGCTGGACCAGAGTCACGAGTTCGTCGCCTGAGGCATATTCCATCAGATGCGCGTTTTCATCGTAACGCAACAACCGCACCACTCCACGGCCATCAAAATAATGCAAAGCCGCCGCGCCGCGCTGCTCCTCCGTCTCTGAGTCGGACAACAGTTTGAGAATGACCGTCTCAGCGCCCTGTGTGACAGTGTAAATGTGACTGGTCATCGTCTGCGTGAGTAATTGCGGATTCGAAAGATCCCACGCGGAAAGATAGTAGTTCAACTTTTTGTTGTCATTCATGATTGATCCCTCGTAACCCAACTCTCTCAATATCTCCTCAGTATGCTCCCCCATCAACGGCGGCGGCAGGCGGTATTCCACGGGCGTAGCGCTCATCTTCAGCGGCGAGCCGACCAAAGGCAACTTCCCAATGGTGGGATGTTCCATCTGCACCAACATCTCACGTTCCCTGACCTGCGGCATGGAAAAGACCTGCTCAAAATTATTGATCGGCCCACAGGGGATTTCGGCTTCGTCCAGTTTTCCCAGCCACTCGGAAACAGAAGCGGTTTTGAAAATAGATGCCAATATGAAAATGATCTCTTCACGGTTTTGCACACGCGCAGAATTCGTGGAAAACTTCTCATTCGTTCCAAGTTCGGGTTTCCCAAGCAATTCACACAGCCGCACGAATTGACGGTCATTTCCCACCGCAATCGCAAACCATCCATCACTGGCTTGAAAACTTTGATAGGGAACAATATTCGCGTGCGCATTGCCATATCGCTTTGGCAGTTTGCCTGAGATCAAATAATTGCTGGCAACATTCGCGAGCCAGCCCAACTGTGAATCAAATAAGGCGATATCAAGGTGCTGCCCCTCTCCCGTCAATGTGCGTGCTTGCAAAGCGGCGAGAATTGCGATGATGGCATTCTGCCCTGCGAATAAGTCCACAACTGCAACGCCGGTTTTCATCGGCTCGCCTTCGGGTTCACCCGTGATACTCATCAACCCGCCCGAGGCTTGGATCATAAAATCATAGCCGGGCTTGTCCTTCAACGACCCTGTTTGCCCAAAGCCAGTGATCGAGCAGTAGATCAATTTCGGGTTTAACGCGTGCAGAGTTTCAAAATCCAATCCAAATTTTTGCAACGTTCCGGGACGGAAATTTTCCACCAGCACATCGCTTTGCATGGCAAGCTCGCGCAAAATAGTTTTGCCTTCATCAGTTTTCAGGTTGATCACAATATCACGCTTGTTGCGGTTGACGCATAAATAATACGCGCTCTCCCCTCCCGCAAACGGCGGCCCCCAACCGCGCGTCTCATCGCCTTCAGGCGGCTCCACTTTGATCACCTCCGCACCCAGGTCACCCAGAACCATCGTACAATAAGGGCCGGCGAGCACGCGGCTTAAGTCCAGAACTCGAATACCTTGTAAAGGCTGCATGATTCTCCATTCCCGTCATTGCGAGGACGATGCTCGTCGCCCGAAGCAATCCGCAACACAATGGGTGAGATTGCTTCGTCGCAAAGAACAAGAGCGCTCCTCGCAATGACGAAACACAACAAATATGAAACGCGACTTATATTTTAGCAAACCACTCATCAACGCAGCGGGATCACTTGGATTCGCGCCAGATATTCACAATGGACTCTCGTTGGATTCCTTCGGCGCTTTCGTGACGAATCCGATCTCTCTGCGCCCGCGCCTGCCTACTACCCAACCGGCCTTGATCCAATTCCCCGGCGGATTCCTGCTACACACGGGATTGCCGAATCCCGGATTCAGCAGTGTGCTGAAAAAATACTCCGCAAAATGGGATCGCGCCAACCTCCCCATTATCGTCCATTTGATGGCGGATCGGACCGAAGAAACGCAGCGCATGGTGCGGGAGCTTGAAAACACCGAGAACGTGATGGCGGTTCAACTCGGTTTTGCTCCCCTGCTTTCAGACGATATTATTCTATTAAATTTGGAAATGTGCGTTGGTGAAATTCCGCTCATCTTTGCGCTGCCTCCTGAACAGATATTAAGTTTGGGACCAAAGTTGATACCACATGGCGCGCATGCACTCAGCATTGCATCCCCTCGCGGGGCGTTGTATGACAAAGATGGAAAGGTCATCACAGGCCGTTTGTATGGACAGTCTCTCTTCCCGCACGCGTTGGACATTGTCCGTTCGGCGGCGATGATCGGATTGCCCATCATCGGTTCTGGCGGGGTGTGGACGGAGAAGGACGCGGCGGATATGCTGTCAGCGGGGGCAATGGCTGTAGAAACAGATGCCCAGCTATGGGTCCCGAAAGAGGCGCTTTCTTATCATCGACCACAGACCACGGACGGCAGACGATAAATAGTGGTCAATGGTTAGTTGTCCATCGTCCCAATCGTAATTAAACAAAAAAAGAGACCTGTTTTTCAACAAGTCTCTTTTTGGTTGGTATAGTTTAGAGAACTACTACGTCAGCAGCCTGTAAACCCTTGGGGCCTTTTTCGATGGAGAACTCCACCTTCTGGCCTTCCTGCAGGTTCTTGAAGCCTTCGCCTTTGATCGCAGAGAAATGGACGAAGACATCAGGGCCGCCCTCGCGCTCGATGAAACCAAAGCCTTTGGTTCCATTGAACCACTTTACCGTACCGATTACACGTTCAGACATTTTTGCCTCCTAAGCAAAAGAAAAAAATAAGGTGACGCAGTATGTCTTTCATCGGGTGGTAAATAAAGCAACTCAAATGTTGTGATTTGAGACATCTTCTCGATACTTCCACAACGAAAACCTACAGCATCCTACAGGCGCAACTTTATCATGAAATTCTCATCTTGACAATTATTTGGCCCGCTCAAGCAGCATCACGGGAATTTGGCGGTGCGGGGTGCGCTCCCTGTATTTTTCGTAACCTGCGTAATAGGAAACGGCCAATTGCCAGTATTTCTCGCGTTCTTCTCCGCCGGTTTCGCGGGCGATATATTCACGGGTCTGTCCGTTGATGAGGATCGTGCATTTCGGATTCGCTTTGAGGTTGTAATACCAGCCCGGGTTGGGTTTGCGGCCAAAGTTCGAGCCAATGAGTACAAACTTCTCGCCATCTTGATACGCGGCAAGCGGCATGGAGCGCGGCTGTCGGCTCTTTGCGCCAATGGTAGTGACTTCGACCATCGGCAGCCCAACAAGTTCGGCAAAACCGTGTTTTCCGTTAGTTAGTTTGAATGTGGCGCTATCCAAATAGTGAAGGCTGCTTCCCAAAAATAATGAAACGGGCTTCAACATGGCAAAGCGGTGCAGGAACTTTTGAAAGGCGTTTGGTTTTTCGCTCATTTTTCCAACCAGATGGTGACGGGGCCGTCATTGTGAATTTCCACCTGCATGTTCGCGCCAAACTGACCCGTTTGGGTCGGCACACCGTGGCTGCGCAGGAGTTCGACAAAGCGATCTACGAGAGGGGATGCTACGTCAGGCAACGCCGCATCAATGAAGGAGGGACGGCGTCCCTTGCGGGTGTCGGCGTACAAAGTGAATTGCGATACAACGATAGCCTCGCCTTTTACATCCAACACCGAGAGATTGGTCTTGCCCTGCTCATCTTCAAAGATGCGCAAGTTCGCCGCTTTCTCCGCGAGGAATTTGGCTTGCTCTTCCCCATCCCCGTGACCGATGCCCAAAAGAATCAACAGACCTTTTCCGATGCTGGAAATGGTCTGTTGGTCTACGGTGACGCTGGCTTGGGAAACTCGTTGGATGAGAAGGCGCATGTGAGAAAGAAAAAAAGATGTAAAAAGTGAGAAGTAAAGGGTGTTGCGTACTTTTTACTTCTCACTTCTCAACTTGTTTATAAACTACGGCAACTGCATCGCCTCGCGGACTTCGACCATCGTCTGCTGGGCAATGACACGGGCACGTTTTCCGCCGTCGTTCAAGACATCCTGAACATAGCTTTCCTGTGCAGCCAGTTCAGCACGTTTGGCACGAAACGGTTCAAGGTTCTTGTTCAAGTTGGCGGCGAAACGCAGTTTGCAATCTACACAACCAATGCCCGCCCTGCGGCACTCGACGTTGATCATATCCACTTCTTCCTGCGGAGACATGATCTTGTGCATCGTGAACACATTGCAGACATCGGGGTTGCCGGGGTCGGTCTTGCGCTGGCGGGCAGGGTCGGTGACCATTTCGCGCACGCGCTTGGTAGTCTCTTCGGGGGTGGACGCAAGCTCAATGTGATTATTCAAGCTCTTGCCCATCTTGTCCTTGCCGTCAATGCCGACGACTTTCAAGACTTCGGTATGTTTCACCTTCGGCTCGATCAACACCTTGGTGTTGTAGCGATAATTAAAGGAACGAACGATCTCGCGTGCAAACTCAATGTGCGGAGCCTGGTCAATACCGACTGGAACAACATCCGTTTTGTAGAGAACGATATCCGCGGTCATCAGAACGGGATAGCCCACCAATCCGTAATTGATATTCTCGGGCTGCTGGCGAACTTTTTCCTTGAAGGTCGGCAGGTCGGTCAATTTTCCGAACTGAGTCACCATCGAAAGATAAGTATGCAACTCCATCACTTCCGGTACATGCGACTGCACAAATATGATCGACTGCTCAGGGCTCATGCCTGCGGCCAGCCAATCCAGTGCCATTTCAAACGTGTTCAATTTCAAATCCTGCGTAGTCTCCACTGTGGTCAACGCATGAACATCCACAATACAATACACGCAGTCATATTCATCCTGCATTCCTACATAATTCTTGATCGCGCCGAGATAATTCCCCAAATGCTGGCGTCCTGTGGGGCGTGCGCCCGAAAAAACTCTACCTTTTTTTGCCATCCGTATCCTCTTAATCAACCATCTTTGCGATGATATTTAGAATCTCGCCCGCTTCCGCGTGACGTTTTTTTTCCAATTTGGAATAGATTAACTGCCCGTTCACACTCACCTCGAACCTGCCCCCGTCCGAAGGAAATAACGCCACCGACTCGATCACGTGCTCATAATTCTTGAGCAACTCGTCCGCCAGACTCACGGCCCGGCTGGTGTAATGTCAAACTGCGCAGTAAACGACCTCGATTTTTAACATGAATTCCTCCACCAGACCTGACAGGTCTCAACGAAACACTTCCTAAATACAGCCCTCATGAAGACCTGTCAGGTCTTTGTATATATAAGAAAATTATAACATGTCGCATCTGTAGGCTTGTCATGCCCCCTTATGCAAGCTATAATGCCGCAGTCGTTCAGAAAGAAGCAAGGAGAAAAAAATGCCAGTTTATACCTATCGTTGTGAATCATGTGGTGTCCAGTTTGAACGGCACCAATCATTCACAGACGCCCCATTGAAGACCTGCCCCGAATGCCGTAAAAAGGCACTCAAGAAGGTCATCACTCCCACCAAGATCATCTTTAAGGGTTCAGGGTTCTACGCTACAGACCACAAGTCGCCTTCCGGTGAAGCCACCCACAAAAAGAAGAGCAGCAAGAAGGATTCAAAAGAGCCGAAGGAAAGCACCAGTACCACAACAGAAAGCAAACCTGCTTCCGGTGAAAAATCGGAGTAGGCGATTATTGGAAAGCGCGGCTTAAGCCGCGCTTCCTTTCATTAAAAGGAGAAATGCTATGTCTATGGAAGATATCCTCAAAGTGCTTGTCAACTCCCGTCAGCAGGGAGGTTCCTCCGCCCAAGGCTCAGACCCAATGACCGACCTCATCGGCGGCCTGCTCAGCGGAGCACAAGGCCAGTCTCATGCTCCTGTGGCTCCCGCTGGTTATCAACAACAGCAGCAACAGACACAATCTGGCGGCGGACTTGGAGACATGATGGGCATGCTTGAAATGTTCATGGGCAATAACCAGAGCGGCGCAACTCAATCTTCCGCAGCAAGCGACCCGATCATGATGCTGCTTCAGCCATACGTGGCAAAACTTGCCAAAAAGGTGAATATCCCGCCTGAGATCGCTATGGTTGTCGTTTCCTTCGTGGCACACAAGCTGCTCTCCCACCACCCCACATCAGGACGCGATTCAAATTCATTTAATCTAGATGACATGATCGGCCAAATGAGTTCTGGCAAAGTTGATAAAAGCATTTATGAAACCAGCGGCATGGTGAAGGAAATTTCCAAGTCCACTGGTTTGGATGAAGCCGCTGCCTCAAAAACTTTGGATGCTGCGTTCGGCTTGTTCGGCAAACAGATCACAACCGCTGCCGCGCCAGTCGCAGCAAAACCCAATGTCACTACAGGCGCAAAGGGATTGCGTTCCACGGGCATGAAGAGCGGCGTAAAGCCAAAACGAACTGCTGGATAATTCCTGCAAGTAATAAATCAAAAAAGCAGCGCATTTCATGTCGCTGCTTTTTTGATTCTCGTGTTCTATCTTACTACTTATCCGCGGATAAAGCTGCGGGTTTGTTTTTCATCATCCACACGATCACAACCGCAAACGGGATCAATGCAAACGCCGCGCTGACATACGCCATCATGTTGTATCCCAGCGAAGCAAAGATAAATCCACTTTCCAAACTTCCGAGCGCAGATGCCAGCCCAACCAGCAGGTCATTGAATCCCTGCGTGCGCGAACGTTCCAACGGAGAAAGCTGATCGGCAAGCAACGTGGAGCCGCCCACGAAACAAAAATTCCAACCGAGGCCAAGCAAAAATAACGCCACACTCAACGGCAGCACATCGGGAGAGATCGTCGCGGCAATGCAGGAAATTACCAGCGTGGCCGAACCTATCAGAATAACAGCGCCCCGCCCCCAGCGGTCCGCGAGGCGACCTGAAATGATCGAGAAGGCATACATCCCAAACGTGTGAGATGCGATCACCGCAGAAATATCAGTCAATTCATGATGATGGTCACGCATGTGCAGCGATGTGATCACCATCACCAACACCATCACCATTTGACCAAGAACCATACTGATGACTGCGACCAAAGCGGCAGGCTGACGCAAAATCTGAAGCACGCCTCTTACTTCGCCCGTGCCTGATACTGTTTCTGGGAATTTTTCCGCCACCTCTTTGCCGATCTCGCGCGGGTCGGGGCGCAGGCCAAAAAACACAACCACCGCCGCAATCGCAAACAGGATCAACGCGACGAGATACGCGCCTGCCAATTCATCGATGCCCCACGAGCCAACGAGTCCACCTGCTGGCCCCGCCACGAATGGGCCAACCACCGAGCCGACCGTGCCACCGATAACCACATTCGAGATCGCGCGCCCGCGATGTTCGGGACGATTCACCTCCGCCGCCGCAAAGCGACCGAGTTGCACCGCGGCATTCGCAATGCCCATCAACACCATGCCGCCAAGAAAAACGGGAAAAGAATGAATGGCAATTGCATAAAACGTGATGCCAGAACCGAGCACGCCCAGGCTTAAACCTGTCACCAAGCCGCCGCGGCGACCGATCGCATCGAATACATATCCCCACATAAACGCAGCGAATGCGCCCTGCCAGCAAATAGACCGCCGTCGGCACGCCCGCCCAGCTTGAGTTATTGCTAAGCTCTTTGCCTACGATTGAATTAAGCGTAGCCGCCGCAATAAACCCTGCAGAAGCAAGAGATTGCTGCGCAAACAAAATACCCGTAATTTTTCGCGCAATAGATTCAAGATCGTTCATGAAGCTTCCTTTTTCAAAGATTACGCCGAGTATAACAAAACTCGCCTCGAACAAAATTCAAGGCGAGTCACAACTTATTACTCGTTACTTGTTACTTTTTTTTATCTACCCATCGCATCCATCACCGCAACAGAAGCGATCTGCACGATGGCATTCACATCATCACCCGTTTGCAGCACATGGACAGGTGCGCCCACGCCGAGCAAAATGGGGCCGATTGCCTTGGCATTGCCCAGGCGAGCCAGCAGCTTGTACGCAATATTCGCAGACTCAAGCGACGGGAACACGAGCACGTTCGCATCTTTCACTGCGCTGAACGGATAGCGCTCTTCCGCAATCTCTGGGACTACGGCAGTGTCGGCTTGCATTTCACCATCCACGCGCAGGTCGGGGCGGCGAGCCTTGACCAACGCCACAGCCTTGCGGACCTTGTCCGAAAGCGGGTGCGGGGTGGAGCCAAAATTGGAGAAGGAAAGGAATGCCACATGCGGGTCAATTTCGAGCTTGACCGCGTAATCTGCTGCAAGGGTTGCAATTTCTGCAAGGTCTTCTGCGGTTGGGTCAATATTGACAGTAGCATCAGTGAAGAGGAAAACTTTTTCCTCGAAGATCATGATATATACGCCTGCGGCGCGGGTTGCACCCGCAGCCGTGTGGTGAATTTGCAACGCAGGACGGATCACTTCTGGATAATCGTAGGTCAATCCTGAAACAAAGGCATCGGCATCGCCCATCTTCACCATCAACGAACCGAAGATGTTGGGGTCTTGCACCTTCTTGACCGCGTCATTTGCCATCACACCTTTGCGTTGGCGAATTTCATAGAAGGCTTTGGCATACGCATCCAGCTTACCAAATGTGCTGGGATCAACGATCTCCGGTTTATAGTCCAAACCGAGGTTATTGAGATGGCCTTCGATCACACTTGCGCGGCCGATCAACACAGGAGTGGCGATGCCCTCTTCCTGAATTTGATACGCGGCACGGATGATCTTTTGCTCTTCGCCTTCTGCAAACGCGATACGTTTTGTACCGCCTGAAGAACGCGCCTTATTCTGGAAGAAATAGCGGATCCTCTCGCCCTTGCCCTGACGGTATGCAAGCTGTTCCTTGTACTCGTCAATATCAATCTTCTTGCGTGCCACACCGGTCTTCATTGCCATCTCAGCGACGGCTGGTGCTTCCCACAACAACACGCGCGGATCAAGCGGAGTTGGCAAAATATATTCTCGCCCAAACTTCATCGCCACACCACCATACGCGCGGATGACAGAATCGGGTACGTCTTCCTTTGTCAATGCCGCCAATGCCTGAGACGCGGCAAACTTCATCTCTTCATTGATCTGCTTTGCACGCACATCCAACGCACCGCGGAAGATGAACGGGAAGCCCAGCACGTTATTGACTTGATTTGCATAGTCAGAACGGCCTGTCGCAATGATGACATCACTGCGCGCAGCTTTCGCAAGCTCGGGCCTGATCTCCGGGTCGGGATTCGCCATTGCAAAGATGATCGGGTCTGAGGCCATCAGCTTGACCATTTCAGGGGTCATCACGTTGGCAACGGACAAACCGTAGAACACATCCGCGCCGCGCAGGGCATCGGTCAATGTGCGGGCATCGGTCTCAACAAGGAAACGTTCCTTGTATTTGTTCATGCCTTCCTTGCGGCCTTTGTATACAACGCCCTTGCTGTCGCAAAGCATGATGTTCTCGCGTTTCACGCCCCAGCGGATCGCCAATTCAGCACAGGAGATCGCCGAAGCGCCCGCACCTGAAATGACAATGCGTATCTCATCATGCCGCTTGCCTACGATCTCCAGCGCATTTGCCAAGGCTGCCGAAGAAATGATCGCAGTACCATGCTGGTCATCGTGGAAGACCGGAATGTTCAGCATCTTCTTCAGTTCTTCTTCGATGTAAAAACATTCAGGGGCTTTAATGTCTTCGAGATTGATCCCGCCAAACGTAGGAGAGATCGCTGCAACGACCTTGATAATTTCATCAGGGTCGTGTGAATTCAATTCGATGTCAAAAACGTCAATATCCGCAAATTTCTTAAATAGCACCCCTTTGCCTTCCATAACGGGCTTGCTTGCCAGCGCGCCGCGATCACCAAGGCCGAGAATGGCTGTGCCGTTGGAAACGACCGCCACCAGGTTTCCTTTGGAAGTGTATTCATAAGCGTCATCGGGATTCTTTTCGATCTCCAAAACAGGCTCCGCAACACCGGGAGAATATGCCAAACTCAAGTCTCGTTGCGTGTCCATCGGTTTGGTGGGGATGATCGCCACTTTGCCGGGCTTGCCCTTTAGACGGTGATATTCAAGTGCATCTTCGCGCGTTATTTTAGCCATAGTGCCTCCAAGAATTTGAATGACTAGCTTTAATAAATTATCGCATGACTTACCGAAAGAGAATAGTTCCTTTTGTCATAATTTTGGGCAAGAACCTCCGATACATATATATTCTTACACCGATTTGAAAAAAGGTTTCGCTATGCGGTCAAAAAAATCGATTACATTTTGACAAACCCACCGAATTTGTTCCTCGGTCAATTCAGGATATAAAGGCAAAGATAGCACCTCCCGCGAAGCCAATTCGGTATTGGGCAGGCTGCCCGCAGAATAGCCAAGTTCCGCGTAAGCAGGTTGAAGGTGAATTGGCATGGGATAGTGGATCAAAGAATGAATTCCCCGCTCCTTCAAGTATTCCTTCAACGCATCCCGTTGTGGATGGCGAACGACAAACTGATGAAATACATGCAATGAATTTTCAGACAAGGTGGGCAAAACCAATTCCGTATCGGCGAGCAATTCAAAATATAAATTCGCCAGTTCCCTTCGCCGCAGATTCCAATCATCCAAATGGCGCAGTTTAACGCGCAAGATCGCTGCCTGCAATTCATCCAACCGGCTGTTGATTCCCTTCACCGAACTGATGTAATGTTCCTTCCAACCATACTGGCGCAGCAAGCGCACTCTTTCCGCCAACTCAGCATTATCTGTCACCACCGCCCCCCCATCTCCAAACGCGCCGAGGTTCTTGGTTGGGTAAAAGCTAAACGCGGCAATATCTCCCAACGAGCCGACCTTACGTCCCTCATACAAAGCGCCATGTGCCTGCGAACAATCTTCCACGACGAATAAATTTTTCTTGCGCGCAAATTGGATAACAGGATTCATATCCACCGGACAGCCATACAAATGGACTGGAATAATGGCACGAGTCCGCGGGGTGATGGATTTTTCAAGCAGATTCGGATCCAGCGCATAACGTGCGGGATCAATATCCACCAGAACGGGACGAGCGCCCGTCGCCTCAATCGCGCTGACAGTTGCCACTGCTGTATGGGCAGTAGTTAGCACCTCATCATTTTCACCCACGCCGCAAGCCAGCAATGCCAACTGCAACGCCTCCGTACCGGAAGCGACACCTACCGCATGAGAAACTCCGCAGTATTCAGCGAACTCCTTTTCAAAAGCCGTCACTTCCGCGCCAAGGATGAATGAACCCTTCGCCAAAACACGCGCAATCGCATCATCCAATTCCGGGCGAATGGATTCATATTGTTTTTTCAGGTCTATGACTGGGATATCTTCCATAATTTGTTCGTTGGTGGGTTTTCAGAAAATGTCAGGCTGAAAGCCTGACTTACTCAAATCGTGATCTAAAAATAATGTTTCTTATTCGTGCGGTAGAAATCCAATAGCTTTGCAATGCCATCCCGAAGAGGGACTTGCGGCTGCCAGCCGACATCCGCCTTAATCAGGCTGTAATCGCCGTGATAATCGCCGATATCGATCCGTTTGCGGTTTTCAGGGAATGGCACGATTTTATAATTCCCACTGCCATTTACCTCGATCATCAATTTCGCAAGGTTGAGAAGATTGATCGGCTCACCGCCAAGGTTGTATATCTTTCCATTTGCCGCAGGATGAGTGGCACATAACAATAATGCAGTCACAACATCATCCACATGGTTCAAGTCTCTAATTTGCATACCGTCGCCAAAAATTTGAATATCCTTCTCCTCCAAAAGCTGACGAAACCACCAGCCGATGAAGTTCAGCGTGTCATCCTTGATCCGCATACGCGGGCCGTAGACATTCGTCATCCGCAAAACGGACGTTGCCATCCCATGCACACGGTTGTAGACAATGTGATACATCTCCCCCGCGCGTTTGCTGACCCCGTTATTATCGAGAGGCGTGAGCAAATGATTCTCATCCACTGGCAGATATTTCGGACGGCCATATACTTGACGCGTCCCTGCAAAAACAATGCTGACATCAGGGTTATTTTGTCTGCACACTTCCAATAGCCTCAACTGTCCAATGGTATTGACATTCAAATCCTTGAACGGGTCTTGCATACTCCCCAAATGACTCATCTGTCCCGCGAGGTTGAATAAATATTTCTGGCCTTTTACCGCGCGTTTCATTTGGTCTTCATCGTTTATATCTGCTTGAATGACCTGGATATGGTCTTTAATATCTTCCACATTGAATGGATTCCCGCCTGAATCCGGGTCAAGGGTATCCACCACGGTAACCTTCGCCCCAAGCCCCAGCAATTTATACGCGAGGTTGCTCCCAATAAAACCCAGCCCGCCGGTGATCAACACACTTTGATGTAAAAACATGGATGCGAGATTTATCATAATATTTTTTTGTTGTGCATATGCTCTTTGCGGATGACGAGCATCCAATATAGGTCTGCAAGCTGGCGCAGAGTGCGAATGATCCGCCAGGGGACGAAGAACTGGGAAACGCCATATTTCCGTGAATAGTGGTTCACTGGAACTTCGGCAAAGACGTATCCGGCATCCTGAATCTTTTTGACCAATTCAAGGCAGATCGCGCCGCTGTTGCTTTTCAGTTCTATCTCTTCAAGAATTCTTCTGGGAATTAAACGAAAATCGCAATCCACGTCGCGGATGCGGATGCCGAAGAGGAATTTCACAAAGTAATGATATGCCCGTCCGATCAGGATACGCATTAAGGAGTCGTTGCGGGTCAGTTTATAGCCGTTGACCACATCTATGCCGTCGCGAAGCGCACCCACCAGATTGATGAGTTCCAAAGGGTTGTACTGGGAATCGCCATCGGTATAAAAGACCCAGTCTTTTGTGGATGCTGAAAACCCTGTCCGCAGAGCCGCGCCATAGCCTTGATTATATGGGTGTGTGATCACTCGAAGTTCAGGATACCTTGTGGAGACTTCTTCAAGCATTGTGGATGTGTAATCTGAACTGCCGTCGTTGACGACGATGATCTCAAAGTCTTCGGTTACCTGATTCAAAGCGATCCATGCGGCGGCGACCATACTGGCAATTGTCCCGCCGTCGTTATAGGCAGGGAATACCGCGCTGATGCTGGAAATTCTCTTTTGACTTGTTTGCTTCTCCATCACACCTTTCTTTTTCTACCAACGGCGAACACGCTTAATCCATAAGGCAGGCTGGTTTGCGCCGCAAACGGCGCTTCGCTGGCCAGAATATTTTTCAAAATGGAATTGAATCCGCCTGCGTTCAATGAGAGGTCGGAATGACTCTCTTTTGGCGGGAAAATCCTTTCGCTTAATCTTTTGGCAGCCGCCAATGGAAAAAGAAATGTATTGGCATACGAAAGGTGTTCCACGGCAAAGCCGCTTTGCTCAAGCAATTCTTTGACGAGTCTTTTGGTGTAGCGCCGGTTGGTGTGGACTCGTTCATCGTGCTTTCCGCGCAGCCAATCGTAGGCGGGCAGGCGCAGGAGGATGTACCCGCCAGCACTCAGCACGCGGAAAAATTCATCCAGAGCTGTGCCTTCGCTGGAGACGGCCCGCTCGTACAAAACGTCAAAGCTGGTGACCAACTCAAAGGAAGCAGGAGCAAACGGCAGATTAAGAACAGAGGCGCGGGCAAGACGTGGAGCATTCCGTTTGCGGCAAAATTCCAATGCTTGTGGATATAGATCCACGCCGGTCACTTTTCCATATTCCGCGAGGTAGGTTGTCATGGCTGCTCCTGTGCCGCAGCCCGCATCCAATATCCTTGGGTTGGAAATTTGCACCCAGCGGTTGAGCATTGTCCGTGTGATGGTCTCCATTCCCTTGTACCACCAATGACGATCTTCCACTTGGTACATCAATTCGTATTCGCGCGGATCCAATGCTCCTCTTTAGGGAAGCCGATAGGAAAGCAGAATGGTGGTTTCGCAATCATATTGATAATGAAGTTCGCCGCCGGGATGCGCGTGTACCCATTCTTCCAATTCAGTAATCCGACTGGGAGGTGCAATAATTGTTTCACCGGAGACGATATCTATCTGGTCAATGGAATCGGGGGAGTTATTAATGGATCTGCTGTTGCTAAGAAAAAAAGCTGAGGGATGGTTTCCGTAGTAATACGTTTCATCACTCAACAAGTAGACTTGCATTTCGTTTTCAACACCGATCGCCTCCCTGCCGAGGTAGGACGCAAACCTGCCGGGAAGATCTCCCGTGAACAGGCATTTGCCCGCGAACTCTCCGTAATACGTCCACAAATTGAAGGCCAGCAGGCTGGCAAGAATGGTCGAAACGGAGATGGTGTAGGCAACGCGGGCGGTCTTTACATCCAATTCCAGCAATTCAAGAATCTGATCGAGGCCAAGAGACGCCATGATCACTGCGGCAGGCAGCGCCATGAGCATACGGTATGAATCTGCGGAAGGGGGTATCGCAAATACGCCGATCGAAATGGTGGCGCCCCAGAAGTAACCATTCAAAAGCAGGTATTCAGGTCTTCGAATCCTCCAAAGTGCAAGCCCAAGCCCCACCAGGAATAGGACACTTGTGATCATGCTCATCATCGGCGCGGTAGAACCATAGAAATCCTGCGCGGGGTAATAGGTGAGGGATAAAAAGGCATGTACCACACGTTCTGTGAGAACCTGCGCCGCGTTTTGCCCTGTTGCCTCCATTACATTGGTCAGGTACCCGGTTTGAAAGGTTCCGCCACGATCCAATCGATACATAAATTGACCGGGATTCTTTAATCCGTACACCACAGTAGGCAGAATGGTAACCAGAAAACCGCCTAAAAAGACCAACGCCTGCGGAATGCGAGACTTAAACCAGTTTCGATAAAACAGGAAGGCGATCAACAGAAAAACAAAGATGACCCCCAAAACCACCTGAGATGACAAATAAACGGAAAAATGAATCGCTAAAATAATTCCGCTTAAAGCTGTTCTCCAGGATTGGCGTTTCTCGAGCCCGCTGATCAGGAAGTACAACTCAAGGGGTATCAGCCATGTCCCCTGGATATATGCCACGGACGCGATGCGGCTGAAATGAATATGAGAATGTGAAAATGCAAGGATAAACACGGCGATCAACGCGATCCTGCGCCCGCTGATCCAGCGCGCCAGCAGGTACAGGGAAGGGATGGCCAGCACCCCACCAATGGCAGGCAGCAATCGTAAGCCAAACGCATTAACCCCAAACAGCTTTAGCGAAAGATTGATCGCCTGTAAATAAAGGGCGCCGAAGTTTTCCCACAAGGCAAAGGGATTGGCAAGCGGACCTTGCACCGTCTGCCGCGCTGAAAGGCCAACTGACCCTTCGTCACCATCCAACACACGCGGCAATGCCCCCAACTGGTAAAAACGAACAACGGCCGCGAACAAAACAACCACGGCAACCATAAAAATTTCAACACGATTTTTTCTTATCCATTCAAAAAAAACTTTTGGCTCAAATGGAACTTCAAGAAACGCATACACATACGCACCCACCCCCAACCCCCAGATCGTCACCACGGGAATGTAATTAACGCGGGTGAACAACATAAAACTTGCCATCGCCCCCGCCGCCAATGCAGAAAACAAAAAACCAGCCATCACCCAAAATGCCTTATCCTGAAAAATAAACCAGTTGGATAATTTCTGAAAAAACGGAGTTGGAGGAATGAACTGGCTCAAAACCAGGATGATCACGCCAAAAACAGCCAGCCCTGTATAAGGCGGAAATAAGGCAAACGTAAGATCAGGTATTGAAAAGATCAAAAACTGACTTGCTAATATAAATAGTATCCCCAAAAATGCAACCAACCGTTGGATATTTCTGGCACCCGCCTTGTTTTCAGGCCTTTCGATCATTGAAACCTCCATCCTGATAATAGCCGCACATCAATATAAAATTTCTACTAAAAAAATGAGATCGTTCCTGTTACAAGTTATAGAGAAATTTTATCATATACAAAAGCAGCATCTTCCACGCGCAAAACTCATTTTTTTCGCCCCCGCCACAACCTGAAAGAGCGCTTTTGTCATAAACTCAAAATGTTAACAAATCGTAAAATTCATGTATAATTAAGGAAACCCGCAAGGATAATCTTCGGGTACTCTTTTTAGACACTTCCGCCGCACCTGCGGCCTTTGCTCGAAACTGACTGGAATTTGGCGCACCACCTCCCTCCAATAATTGGGAGTTACTTTGTGAAGTCTTACGCAGGACAAAACTTGAGAAGACAGATGGCTTCACCTTAATTTTTTCAACAGCCAAACGTGACGATAAGCCCTGTCACGCGATTTTGACCTATCCACTTCCGCTTCTTTTGGACCTGGAACCTGGTCAACCCACCCAGACATTTTCCACAGCCGAGGCCGTTTCAAACGGAAGTCTCGGCTGTGTGCTTTAACATGAAAAAAATAACCGCCATCGAACCGCAAAAGAACCGCAACCGGGTGAGCATTCACCTGGATGGCGAATTTGCCTTCGGGTTGGCACGCATCACAGCCGCATGGTTAAAAGTCGGTGATGTAATGAGCGATGAAAGACTCGCCAAACTGCAGGCCGACGATGCACGCGAACGGGCGTTACAACAAGCCATGCTCTTCTTGAGCTACCGTCCCCGTTCCGAGAAGGAAATACGGCAGAACCTGAACAAGCACGAAATTCCCGAAGAGGTGGTCGAAGAAACCCTCGAACGGCTCCGGGAAAATGGTTTAGCCAACGATAATAAATTTGCCCGCGTCTGGGTGGAAAATCGCAACACCTTCCGCCCACGCAGTCGCCGCGTGTTGACGATGGAACTTCGTCAAAAAGGACTCGACGATGAAACTGTGCAAGCCGCAGTTTCAGATGTGGATGAAAATGCCCTGGCGTTTGACTCTGCCCGTAAACGAGCAGGCAGGTTCAAAAGTCTGGAATGGGGCGAGTTTCGCAAGAAACTATCCGAGTACCTCGCAAGACGCGGCTTTCCATATTCCGTGATCGCACCAGTCGTCACCCAGATTTGGAGTGAAATGCACCCGGACGATCATGGGAAAAACTTTGAAGATGAGGATTTACAATGAACCCGATAATCCTAATACTAGTAGACCTGGTTGTACTCGTCGTCGGCGTAGCGGCTGGATATTTTTTCCATCGCTATCAGGCGGAAAGCGCCGCAAAAGCGCGCCAGGAAAAAGCCGATGATATTTTGAAGGCGGCCAACTCACAGGCCCGCCTGATCGAAAGCGGCGCGCGTGAAAACGCCACCAAGATTATTCAAGCCTCCGAGTCTGAGATTAAAGAACGCCGTATTGAGCTTAACCGCGAAACGGATCGCCTCGACAAACGCCGCGCTGAACTTGACAGCCGCTTCGATAAAATGGAACAACGCGAACAGACGTTGAACAAACGCCAGTCGCAGGTGGACCGCCGCGGCAACGAGATCGACAAGCTGTACGAAGACCAGGTCAAGAAGCTCGAACAGATCGCGCAGCTGACCCAAGACGATGCGAAGAAGGAACTCTTCGCCGCCGTTGAAAAGGAAGCCCGCGGCGATATGGCACGCATCATCCGTCAGGTTGAATCGGAAGCGCGTGAAGAAGGTGAAAAACGCGCCCGTAAGTTGATCGCAGACGCCATCCAACGTGTAGCCTCCGAGCACGTAGCAGAAGTTACCCGCGCCGTCGTCACCCTCCCGAGCGAGGAAATGAAGGGACGCATCGTCGGCCGCAACGGCCGCAACATCAAAGCCTTTGAACAGGCCGCAGGTGTGGATGTGATCGTGGATGATACTCCCGACTCCGTCACCGTCTCCTGCTTCGACTCGGTCCGCCGTGAAATTGGCCGCCGCGCCCTCAGCAAACTCATCCTGGATGGACGCATCCATCCCGCGCACATCGAAAAAGTTGTGGAAGATGAAACCAAAGCCGTTGAGAAGATCATCAACGAGTCTGGTGAACAAGCCGCATACGATGCAAACGTGACAGGCCTGCACCCCGAAGTGATGCGCATGATGGGACGCCTGAAATTCCGCACCTCCTACGGACAAAACCAACTCGCCCACGCCGTGGAAGTTTCCAAGCTGGCGGGCATCCTTGCGGCAGAGATCGGCGCCAATGTGGAAAGAGCCAAACAAGGCGGCTTCCTGCACGATATCGGCAAAGCCATGGATCATAACCAGGAAGGCACGCACGCAGCCTTGGGCGCGGAGTTCTGCAAACGCTACGGCGTCAATCCCATCGTTGTGAACGCCATCGCCTCTCACCACCATGAAGTGGATCAGGAAACTGTGGAAGCGGTCATCGCTGAAGCAGCGGATGCCATCTCCGGCGCACGCCCCGGCGCACGCCGCGAAGACCTGGAAGCGTACATCAAGCGCATTCGCTCTCTGGAGGAAATGTCCATGTCCTTTGACGGCGTTCAGCAAGCCTTCGCCATTCAAGCAGGACGCGAAGTCCGCATCCTCGTCAAACCCGATACGATCGACGATCTGGGCTCGGCAAGGCTGGCACGCGACATCGCCAAGAAGATCGAAGAGACCATGCAATACCCAGGTCAGATCAGGGTTACGGTCATTCGCGAAACCCGCTCCACCGAGTATGCCAAATAAGCATTCCCATCCCGCAGGATTAATCTTCCTGCGGGATTTTCTTTTCTTACAAAGAGATTGTAGTTACAATTAAGTATGCGGTGGAATGTTAAAATACAGCATATGTCCTTGAGACCGTACCAGCTTACCAATCGTACAAAATGGGGCATCACCATTGCCGCCCTGGGGCTGTATCCACTCTACATGGAATGGTTGATCAGCTACTTTGGTTCATCGGCAACCACGCTAAGTGTCATCCCCGTCAGCCTGATCGGTTTTCTATTCGGCATGATAGGGGGAATACCAGCGGGAATTTTCGCGATCTGCATAAACATTCTGCTCGTATTTGGGGCGGAAAGCAACGGACTGGCTGTTCTATCAGACAAAGGTTTTATATCCGGCTGCATGGTTTTGCTATTCGTGGGGGCTTTAACCGGCAGATTACGGCAATCCGTTGATACGCGTTTGCGAAAAGAAACCGAACTGCATTCCCGAGAGCGCTATCTTTCCCTGCTGAATAAAATGACGCATTCCATCATCGCGTCAGACAACCCGGACGAGATGCTCGGCACACTGATCCAGGATTTGAAAACCCTGCTCGAAGCGGATGACTGTTATCTGACCCGCTGGAATGACGAGCAGAAGAAAACCGTTCCATTAAGCACTTCCACCTCTCTTGAAAGACCTTATGACAATATACACATCCCAACCGAACAGGTCTCAATGACGAGATCTGTCATCCAGGAAGGCCATGTTATTGCCGCCGAAGATGTTCTTCATTCACCCTACATCAGCCCTGAGATCGCCAGGCAATTCCCTGTACGGTCCATTCTTGGGATACCGCTGATCTACGGGCAAATTAAACTGGGCGCGATCCTGGTCGCTTACCATACCCCGCATAAATTCCCGATCCTCGAGATCGAACGTGCAGAGCAGGCAGGCAATCAAATTGCCATTGCCATTTGGAACGCCCAGCAGGATTTCGAGCTTCAAAAACGATTGCGTGAATCGGACGCGCTCACAAAGATCGCGCATGCGTTGAGCCAGAGCGAGCGCATCGGCCTTTCGAACGTATTGGACCTGATCGCTACATCCGCCCAGGAATTGATCCCGGGAGCCGAGCAGGCGGTCATCCATCTATTGGATGAGGATAAGCAATCCCTTGTGGCGGAGGCAGTTGCTGGAATTAAGGATATAACAGACAGCAATTCAAAGATGCGGCTGGGAGAAGGTGTTGCAGGGCAGGTGATCGCCGACGGGGAAACGATCAACATCTCGGACGTTAATTCAGACGATAGATTCCTGAAACTTGGTGTACTTCCCAAATTCCGTTCGCTCATGGTTGCACCCATTATCAGCGGTGGACAAAAACTGGGTACCATCAGCGTCCAAAGCAAAATACCGCATACTTTTACAGACAGCGAAAAAGAACTGCTTAGCACCCTCGGCACCCAGGCAGCCATCGCCATTGACAACGCAAATCTACTGGAAAGCACACAACAAGCCCTAAAGGAAACGAACGCCCTGTACCGCATCAATCAAGGTATGGTGGCATTAAACACCGACGAACTGCTGGCAGACGTGGTGGACCTGTTACAAAAGAATTTTGGCTATTATCATGTGCAGGTTTATGTTATCGACTCGAAGACCGGTGATTTCATTTTCCAGGCGGGCTCCGGGGAAATTGGGCGGAAGCTAAAGGAACAGAATACCCGCCTGCCAGCAGGCGCTGGCATCATTGGATATGCCGCTGAAATCTCCTCCCCCTTCTTTACAAACAATGTGGATGAGGTCATGTTCTACATTCGCAATAGACTGCTGCCAGACACAAAATCCGAGCTGGCTATGCCTGTAAAAATTGGGGGGCAACTTTTTGGAATATTGGATATCCAACAGTCGCCGCCCAGAACATTCACAGAGCGTGACTTACAATTAGTCAGCACTGTGGCAGATCAACTGGCGGTTGCCCTGCAAAAAGCGGATTTGTATGAGGACCTGCAAACTTCTCTGCAGCATGAAAAAGAGGTACGCGACCAACTGGTCCAAAATGAACGTCTGGCTGTGATGGGGCGTTTGCTGGCATCGGTATCGCATGAACTGAACAACCCGCTGCAAGCCATCCAAAACGCCCTGTTCCTGTTAAAAGCCGAACAGGCGTTATCCCTGCAAGGAAGGCAGGATCTGGAGATCGTTCTCTCTGAAACAGACCGAATGGCCACCATGATCGAAAGACTGCGCGCCACCTACCGCCCCACCCTGGCAGAGGATTTCAAACCGGTGCAAATCAACAACATCGTGGAGGATGTGTATGCGCTGGTTTCCACCCATCTCCGCCATAACAACGTAGCCTTTGAATTCTATCCAGAGCCTGCCCTGCCTATGATCCCCGGACTCGCCGACCAGATCCGCCAGGTGATTCTGAATCTCTTCATGAACTCCGTCGAAGCCATGAAAGACAGCGGCAGGTTAAGCGTAGGCACAAAATACATTGAACCTGACGGAGAAATATTCCTATCGATCTCAGACAATGGAACCGGTATCGACCAATCCATTCTGCCGAATATTTTTGATGCGTTCATCACCAACAAGGAAAGAGGCACCGGGTTGGGATTAACCATCACGTACGATATCATTCTCAAACACCAGGGACGCATCAGCGCAGAAAACAATCCCGACAGAGGAGCCACCTTCAAAGTATGGCTGCCAACCAAAAGAATGGAAATAGCATGAGCATTAGCGGGCACATCCTGATCATTGACGACGAAGCAGCCCTGCGCAAAACCCTTGCGCGCATCTTGCAGCAGGCGGGTTTTGAAGTGACCACCGCTGAAAATGCAGAACAAGGATTGGATTTTCTAAAGACCACAGACTTTGATCTGATCTTCACCGACTTGCGTATGCCCGGCATGCAGGGACTGGATGCGCTGCGGTTAATCCACAAACAATACCCCACACTTCCTGTTGTCCTGTTCACTGCACAGCCGGATGTAAACTCAGCCGTGGAGGCCTTGCGCCACGGAGCCACTGATTATTTACTGAAGCCGCTAAAACCTGAAATCATCATCGAGCGCACAAGATCGATACTCTCGCAGCAGCAAAAAGAAAAACGCAAACGCGAGATCGTTTCTCAGATCGAAGCGCTTCAAAATGAAATGAAACAAATCGAGAGCGGTGAAGCCATTGCAGACACGCCAAATGGAACAAAACCTTCCGAAGTGGACCGCTTCATCAAACGCGGCGCCATCGTATTGGACCTGCACACCCATCGCATCACCATCCACGAAGAAACCATCAACCTGCCGCCCACTTCTTTTAATTACCTCCTTGTTTTGGCGCGTCATGCCCCAAATGTTGTCGATTACCAAACCCTCGTAGCCGAAGCGCAGGGCTATCAGGCCGAAATGCGCGACGCGCAGGAACTCACCAAATGGCACATCCATCAACTGCGGCAGGCCTTCGACAAAGACGCGCAAAATCCCTCGTACCTGATCAACGTCCGCGGCAAGGGATATCGTCTCGTGACCGATTAGTTGGATTCAACTTTTAGCGCCGAATCTGCTCATTGGACAGAACCCGCTTCCAGCTTAGCCGGAAGCGGGTTCTGTTATCCTGCAATAGGAGCATTGGGCCAGACATAAATCCTTGCTATTCAGCTACACTGCATCAAACTTGTATACAAAAAAGACTTCATAAGAAAGCATCGGCCAACCATCACGCCGGTGATCTTGGAGAAATGAAGAATTGGTGACCCCGCGAGAGACGCTTTTGTATCTCTTGTATTCACAAAAGCCCGAATTTGGAAGGGGTTTCCAAGCTGCATCTAAAGAATTCGATTATAGAATAGTTCTTATCATCCATCAGCGCTCTTAAATCCAGACAAATTATTTAACCATAAAGACTTCTACAAGAGTCAAAGAGATTTTATGACCATACCACAGGCAAGATTTATTTTGACTGCAATATTGATTATGGTGGCGATGATCTTCCTTGCACCCACACCATCAACTGCTTCAGCTACTACTCCTCAACCAGAGGAGATTATGGCTTATCACCCACTGACTGGAAAAGTACGTTTTATTGGGGTGCAATCTGGCACACCTAATGCGCAAACAGCCGCTTTGAGAAGCAATATAACCTCAGAAAATGCCGCGCTCTCATTCCTTCAAATACGTGGGCGCGAATTTGGGCTTGGAGACCCTGCGAACGATCTGCAAATTCTGCGCAAAACACAAGCCGATAATGGCGCAAATACGGTGCGTTTTCAGCAAACGTATCATGGCATTCCCATTATGGCAGGCGAAATGATCGTCCACATGGATTCGGCAAAAAATGTGCTCTCTGCCAGCGGCGATATTCTCCCCAACATTGAACTGGACACCACCCCTACCGTAAGTGAAGCCGATGCAATCCAAACTGCACTTGTAAAAACTGCCTTGGAAAACGGCGTCCAAATAAGTGAGTTGCAGGTCAGCGCTCCTGAATTATGGATATATAGCCCGGTACTGCTGACACCCTACGACGGTGACACGGTTCTGGTTTGGCGCATTGAAGTAACTCCCCAAAATGCACTAGTCCCAATTCGTCAATTGGTTTTAGTGGATGCAAAGCTCGGCGGTATTGTGCTTTCCCTCAACCAAAACGCGGAGATCATGAATCGCTTAACGTATGATGCCGGCGGCACCGCCGCAATACCCGGTACGCTTGCTTGCGACGAGAGCAACCCCACATGTACAGGCGGCACGCCCGATGCAATTAAGGCTCACGAGTACGCAGGTGATGTCTATGATTTTTACATGACCAATCATGGCCGCGACAGCATTGACGGCGCGGGAATGAGCATCATCTCCACCACTAATTCGTCCATTTTTCCAACTGCCCGTTGGAATGGATCACAGATGATCTACGCCGCAGGCTGGGCTGCGGATGATGTTGTGGCGCATGAACTAACCCACGGAGTCACGGATTACACATCCGACGTATTTCTTTTATGGCAGGCAGGCGCCATCAATGAGTCTTTCTCAGATATATGGGGAGAATTCGTAGACTTAACCAATGGATCAGGCACTGACACGCCAGCCGTCCGCTGGAAAATTGCCGAAGATGCCCCCGGGGGCGCTCTGCGGGATATGATGAATCCCACCCTTTATTCACAGCCGGATAAAATGACCAGCCCGTTTTACTATACTGGCGCGAGTGAACAAAATGGCGTTCATATCAATATGTCTGTAAATAATAAGGCAGTCGCCTTAATGGTGGATGGCGGAACTTTTAACGGACAAACCATTACCGGACTGGGCATCACAAAAGTTGCAAAAATTTATTACTACGTGCAAACCAACCTGCTCACATCCGGAGCGGATTATGCCGATCTGTATTACGCACTGCAAGCCTCCTGTGCCGCGCAGATCGACACCGCCGGGATCACCGCCGCAGACTGCCAGGAAGTTTTGGACGCTGTCAATGCGGTTGAGATGAACCTCCAGCCCCTCCTGCCTGCCGGTGGATACAACCCCGATGTTTCCGCTTGTGATGTTGCCGGAGAATTTCCGCTCAACAGCTTTTATGATGATATGGAAAGCGGCACTGCCAATTGGATAAGCAGTTCCACGATCGGCGCAAATCATTGGACGTACGACTGGTCCTATGAATCTACCCTCGGCATTTTTGCGCATTCAGGTCAGCATTTTCTCTTTGCCGATATTTTGCCTGTACAGGTTACAGACACAACCATACAAATGGCGAACAGTGTCACCATACCTGCCAATGGAAGAATGATCTTCCACCACAGCTACGCAACCAGCGCAGGCGGCGTGCTTGAATACAGCACTACAAATGGAAGCTCGTGGATCGATGCCGGCTCACTGATGGATGGCAATGGGTACGACATGACTCTTTCCAATGCCACAAACCCTTTGAATGGCCGTCAGGTATTTATTGGCATCAGTCATGGGTATATTTCCACTCGCTTAAATCTAAGCTCCTTGGCAGGCCAAAATGTAATGTTCCGCTTTCGCTTTGGAATGGGGTCATCCAACAGCGGAGGCTACGGCTGGTGGCTGGATGATGTGCAGATATATGAGTGCATACCATCAGTCCATTTTGGAGTGATCGGAGATTATGGACAGACAGGCCAGCCTGAAGCTGATGTGGCGGCTCTGGTAAATAGCTGGAACCCAGACTTTGTTATCACCACCGGTGACAATAATTACATGCTGGGGCAAGCGGCCACCATAGACGAAAATATTGGGCAGTACTACCACCCATATATCTACCCTTATACAGGTTCATACGGTGCTGGCTCTTCTACTAATAATTTTTATCCGATCCTTGGTAATCATGACTGGCTCACTACCATTGGACAGCTTCCCAAACCATACCTGGATTACTTCTCTTTGCCTGGCAACGAGCGTTACTATGATTTTATACGCGGCCCGGTGCATTTTTTTGCAGTGGATAGCGACATTAACGAGCCCGATGGAATCACTTCAAACTCCATTCAGGGTCAATGGCTGCAATCTGCGCTATCCGCATCCACTTCTCCGTGGAATGTCGTCTATTTACATCATTCACCTTATTCATCCGGCCTGCATGGTTCAAATACAACTTTACAATGGCCCTTCCAGGCTTGGGGCGCAGATATCGTCCTATCAGGGCATGATCACACGTACGAAAGATTATCCATTAATGGATTCCCCTATATAGTGAATGGCGTTGGCGGAATGCAAACGCTTTATGGTTTCAATACACCGGTTACAGGCAGTCAAATTCGCTACAACGCGGACTATGGCGCAATACTTGTGGACGCCACAGACACATATGCCATATTTAAATTTATCACCCGCTCTGGTACAGTGATCGACACATTTTCGCTTGGCACTCCCCCTATTGACCCGGCAAACAAGCTCGACTTGATCATTACAAACGTAACCGTAAACCCGACTTCACCAGCCTCCAACCAGACCTTTGAGGTGAACATCACCATCAGAAATCAGGGCGGCACGGGCGGGGCAAATGATATTTACAGGGATGTGTATATTGACAGGGATCCTGCCACACTGATAAACCCCGCTACAGGATGTCCGCCTCCGGGTGATTTCTACATTTCCAATTATTATCCGATCATCCCGGCGGGCATGACGGACACAAAAACCGTCTCCATTACCGGCGGGCTGCCGTTGGGAAACCACCAGCTTTGGTTTTACGTGGATGCACGCTGCCTAATTGACGAGAGCGGCGGGAGCAATAACGCTCCGTAGCTGATTGTTCTTCGGGGGAAAACACTCAAAGCGCCGACCTGCCCATTGGACAGAACCCGCTTCCGGCTAAGCTGGAGGCGGTTTTTTTCTCCAAAGGCGCCCCAACTTTTCCCAACCCTTTTAGCCTTCATCCAATCGTTGCATGGCGGGATTCAAGGGAAAATGGGAACGATGAAAACTTCAGAATCCCCCCACACGGACCAGGTTCGTATTCTGGTCGTAGACGATCACCCCAACACGGCCGCTACCTTGGCGCGCGCGCTTGCCCAGCTTGGTCCATCGGTGGATGTGGTTTCCGCTGCGAGTGGCCGCGAGGCACTGGATAAAGTAAAAAATAAAGGGGTGGATATTTTATTCACCGATATGATCATGCCGGAGATGACCGGGCTGGAATTGATCGAAAAGATGAAGAACCACCCTGCGGGGCGGCCCGCTTATACGTATCTTGTCACCGCGTATGATGTGCCGGGTTTGAAAGTGACGGCGCAGCGCCTAAAGGTTAATGAAGTGATCGTAAAGCCTGTGCGCCCGGAGCGCATTTGTCAGATCGCAACCCAGGCGATGGAGGAAATGAACAACGTCAGCAAGCCGGTTGGGCAGCCTGCCGCCAAGAGAAAATTCAAAATACTCATTGCAGATGACTGGCCAGATAACGTGACACTGCTGGTGCGTTATCTTGAATACGAAGGTTATGCTCAAGTAAGCGCGAGGGATGGTGTAGAAACGCTGGAAAAAGTGCGCGATGAAATGCCAGACCTGGTTTTGCTGGATATCAACATGCCGCTCAAGGATGGCTTTGCGGTGCTGAGCGAGATCCGTTCAGACCCTGCCATCAGCCATATTCCGGTCATTATCCTCACCGCGGCACGGCTGGACGCCACGGATGTACAATCCGGTTTGAACCTTGGCGCGGATGATTATGTGACCAAACCGTTCGAACGCCATGAATTGATGGCGCGCATTCGCACAAAATTACGCGTGAAGGAAGCAGAGGATGTTATCCGCCGCCGCAACCGTGAGTTGAACCTTTTGCCGGAGATCGGCAGAGAGTTAAGCGCGCGGACGGACATCAAAGACCTTGCGAATATTCTTCTCAAGCGCACGGTGGAAACACTGGGAGCCATTCAAGGGAATATGATCATCCTGCAAAACGAGGGCAGCGCGCAGCAGAACTATCAGGTGTCTTTATCACCCGAAGATGAATCAAACCATAAACTGGAAATCCCGCAGTCGCTTATCGACCACATGAAAGCAGAACCCCAGGGGCTGGTGGTGAATAACGCGCAGAACAACCCGCTCTGGCAAATGGATGTCAATCCATTTATTGGTTCTGCGGTGGTTGCTCCATTAAACGGACGCCATGAATTGCTGGGGTTGATCATTCTGGCTCATGAGCAGGAGCAGTATTTCAACACAGACCACCTGCTGCTACTCCAAGCCATTGCAAGCCAGGCGTCCATTGCCATGGAGAACGCGCGTTTATATGCGGATGTGGCGCAGGAACAAAAAAGACTGGCCGTCATTCTGCAACATGCGGCGGAAGCCATTTTGTTGTTTGATGAAAGCGGGAAACTTTGTCTTTTGAATCCAGCGGGCGAAAAACTGTTTACCGATTTCAACACTCGAATTAATGAGCCACTGCCAAGTGACGCCGGGTACGAGAAATTTGTCGCCATGCTGAATGAAGCGCGTGTGTCCCGGCTTTCCAGCTCCGGTGAAGTGACCTGGCCCGACCAGCGTACCTTTATGGCGTTGATCACTCCCATTGAAGATGGCGGTCAAGTTGCAATTTTGCATGATGTGACCCACTTCAAAGACCTCGAAAAGGTTAAGAACGAATTTATCGCAACCGCGTCGCACGATCTGAAAAACCCCATCACCACCATTTCCGGTTTCAGCAGCCTGCTCGAACAAGCCGGCCCCCTCAATGCTCAACAGCATGAGTTCTTGAATTATATAAAGTCCGCATCCTCCATCATGACCGAACTTGTGCAAAATATGATGTCGCTTGCGCAAATGGATCTGGATATTCAGAAAAAGTACGTCTCGGTGGATATGCAAAAACTCCTGGGAGAAATGGCGGATGAATTTACCCCACAAGCCCATAAAAAGGAACAAAGCCTGAAGTTCACGCCTCTTTCCGCGCCTGTGCATGTTAACGGCGACCCGTTGCAGTTGCGCCAGCTGTTACGCAACCTGCTGGGCAACGCCATCAAGTACACCCCGGTTGGCGGGAACATCCAACTATACACAAAGGCGGATGACGCTCAAATTTCGATCCATGTTCAGGACAATGGTTTTGGAATTCCAACACAAGACCTGCCGTTTATTTTCGACCGCTTCTATCGCGTACGGGATGGAAAGGCAAGTGAAGCGGAAGGCAATGGGCTTGGGCTTGCCATTGTAAAGTCCATTGTGGAAGGCCACAATGGAACTATTAATGTGGAAAGTGAAGTTGGCAAAGGCACCTGTTTTACATTGAGCCTGCCGCTCGTATAAAAGGATGAAACCTGTTCGAGTTGAAATCGAGAGGAATATAGAATGAATAATTTAATTAATACACTAAAAGACTTCTTTACTTCCGTTATTGAGCCAATTGGCAAATTTGGGAATTTTCTAACCAAACCACATGCTTCAATCACGGAAGTGGGCGAACGTCGGCGCGCGCAACTGCTCTCTGCGCTATCCCTGCTTTTCTTTGTTTCGTTTACATGGGCGATCTTATCCAATCCCCGAACCCTGGGGGGATTCTTTATCTTCTTAGGGATTACCCTGACAGCCTATATCACCAGTCGAACCAGGTTTTACGGAATTGGCGCTTACTTCTTATCATTCGCTTTCACATCCATTGCTTATATAAATATCTTTAACGGAACCGCGAATAGCATTGATACATCCCTAGCAAGCATTGTTCCGATCTCTCTTATTCTCGCAAGTGCCATCCTTTCCCAAAGGGGCTTCTTCATCCTTGTCATCACAATTGTGGCGGCAACAGCACTCATCAGGTCTTATGCAGATCCAAAATTTCTAAGCGACCCGCTTTTTTCATTCGGCAGGACGATAGGAACCATAACTTCTACGTCATTTATCCTGTACAGCATCACATTATTCCGTGCAAGTGTGGAACGCGCGCGTTTGAAAGAAGTGCAGGAGTTTAACCGCGAGCTGGAAACATTGAGCGCTGGACTGGAACAACGCGTTGCTGAACGCACCAAAGCACTCGCAACCTCCACCGAAGTCAGCCGCCGCCTATCCACCATCCTCGATCAAAAGCAATTGGTGGCTGAGGTGGTGAAACAGGTAAGAAATTCCTTTGGGTACTACCACACTCAGATCTATTTCTATGATGAAGCTCGTGAAAACCTGGTGATGGCGGGCGGTACAGGGGAAGCTGGCAGGCTGATGCTGGAGCAGTTTCACAAACTTGCACATGGACGCGGTTTGGTGGGGCGCGCCGCAGAAAGCAATAAGCCAATTCTGGTGGCAGATACGGCCCAAAATCCGGAATGGCTGCCCAACCCACTGCTGCCAGAAACAAGGTCAGAAGTCACAATCCCGATCTCGATCGGCGATCTGGTGTTGGGCGTACTGGACGTGCAGCACAATGTAACAGACGGCTTGCAGCGCGAAGATGTTGATGCACTACAATCCATTTCAAATCAGGTTGCGGTTGCCTTACAGAACATCCGCCAGTATCGTGAAAGCCAACAATTCAAATTGGGAATTGAGAACTCGGGCGATGCAGTGTTTGTTACTGATACAAAAGGTACCATTACCTACGTCAACTCCACATTCGAAAAGGTATATGGATATACACGGCCGGAAGTGATCGGCAATACTCCCAGGATCATCAAGTCAGGTTTACTGACTGCGGAGAACTATCAGGCATTCTGGGGAGCCCTCCTTTCAAAGAATTCTATTACGGGTGAGATCGTCAACAGACACAAGGATGGCCATCTAGTTTATATCGCAGGCACGAACAGTGCGATCGTGGACGATGCCGGCGAGATCATCGGTTTCCTTGCAGTCCATCATGACATTACCGAGCAAAAACACAATCAAGAACTGCTCACACAACGCGCCCAAAAACAGGAAGCATTGAACTCCATCACCCAAAAAATCCAAAGCACAACCAGTGTGGATGCAGCCCTGCAGATCACGGCACGCGAACTGGGTCATGCATTGGGCATGAAAGCCACGCTCGTGGAGTTAAATCCCGAAGCGCTGACTGGCAAGCCTAAGGGCAATTAATATCTGGAGTATGCAAATGAACATGACCTCAACTTCCAATTCCATTCCAACCAAAAAGAACTTTGGCTTCTGGGGCAATCTACCGCTTTCTCGAAAGTTACTGATTTCATTCAGCGTTTTGTTCATCCTTGTGGTAGCGGTTGCTTTCATCACTTTGTCAGGATTGAATAGAGTAACAGCCTCTTACGAAGACGCATTGTCACAAGGCATTCAAGTCCGCAGATCGTCAGATCAAATGATAATTAATCTCTTGCAAGCCCGCCAGGCAGAGAGAGACTTCCTTCTACGCTGGCAAACGGAAGGCTTCGGTACCGCGTACACAAATTATGTACCCACCTTTTTACGAGAAGTTGCAGCCGTGCGTAAAGAAATCGGTACTCTCACCTTGTTCGCAGAAGCCGCAACAACAACCTCAACGGGCGATATAACGCGGGCTCAATACATTGCAGATATCAACTCCCTGACTCTGGCTTTAAACGACTACGTTCAAAGCTTTAATGAAATTGTGTCCGCAAATCGAAAAAAGGGGTTTGATGAAAACACAGGTTTCCAAGCTGAATTTCGATCTTCAGCCAAAAAAATCGAAACGATAATTTTCGAGCAGGCCGGTCTGGAACAATTGGAAATAACTTACCTCCAGATCCGCCGAAATGAAAAAGATTACCTGTTGCGGGGAGATCAAATTTACATTGATAATATCAACAAGCTTGTCTCTCAGATGAAAGTTCAAATTGCAGCTGCCGAGCAGCTTGAGCCTGCCGAAAAAGACGAACTGGTCACCCAACTGGACGCCTATATGACAACATTCAGCGCTCTGATAGAGTTGGACAAAAACATCGCAATTTACAATGACAAACTTATTACTTCAGCAAGTGCAATCGAGCCTTTGGGTGAAAATCTCGAGGTTTTGGGCGAACAACTCGCCGCCGATGATATCAAGACGGCGCAGGCAAACAGTACTCAAACATTTACGTTTTCCATCATCACGATCTTAATCGTGCTGGTTATTTCAATCGCACTGGCAATTACCCTCTCGCGTCAAATTACCAACCCGATTCTTGCGCTCACCAACACCGCGAAGGAGATCTCAGGCGGCAAGTTTGATATTCAGGCGCAGGTTAACTCATCTGATGAAGTCGGCACATTGGCGCAAACGTTCAATATTATGACATCCCGATTGGGGCAGGCATTTGCAGATGTGAATCGCCGCGCCTCAGAGCTTGAAACTGTGGCCGAAGTGGGAACCGCCACAGCCACCATTTTAGATGCCAATCAACTCCTACAGGCCGTGGTGGACCTCACAAAAGAACGCTTCAACCTATATCACTCACACATCTACCTGCTTGATGAGGCCGGTGAAAACCTCGTACTGGCATCTGGCGCCGGTGAACCAGGCCGCCAAATGAAAGCAAAGGGACTATCCATCCCTCTTAACCGCGAACAATCCTTGGTAGCACGCGCTGCTCGTGAAAGAACAGGCGTTACCGTCAATGATGTAACCAAAGCGCCAGACTTCCTACCCAACCCCCTGCTTCCCAATACACGCTCCGAGTTGGCTGTCCCCATGATCGTCGGTGGAAAAGTGATCGGTGTATTTGATGTTCAGTCTGATCAAATTGGACGCTTCACAGACTCGGATATCAATATTCAAATCACATTGGCCGCCCAGGTAGCCACCTCCATTCAAAATGTGCGTTCCTTTGAACAATCCAAAGCGCAAGCTGACCTGGAATCGCTCGTCAATACTATTGGCCAAAAGATCCAACGCTCCACAACAGTGGAGAACACATTACAAATCGCCATCCGCGAACTCGGCCAGGCGCTCGGCGCTTCACGTGTCAGCGCAAATATTCAATCAAATAGCCAGAGCAAGGGCTGGAACGGTGGAGAAATCAAATGAACAATAGTAATCAACTCACCATTAATAATGAGAGCATCAACCTCAAGAGAGTCTTTTGGGCGGCTGTAATTTTTACAATCGTTGCCTTTTCATCGGTTGTACTTTCAATTTTCCTGATCCGCACATCGCCGAGCTGGCAGGTGTATTCAATTGCAGGCATATCAACCATCGCACTCATCGTGGATATTATCGGCCTGTGGTTAATTCAACGGGATCAGGCGGCGACGGGTTTGAAATTACTATACTGGTCATCCTTACTTACCGTTCCACCCAACGTTCTGTTGGTGACCAGCATTGCACCATTTCTGATTGGCATTGTTCTTTTTGTAGGGTTTATCCATGTTTTCTTTTTGCATCCGAGGTCCTGGAGAAAATATTATTTTTTTGGCCCGGTTATCGCTTCTGGCGTAATATTGTTCTTTGAGTGGATTCAGCCACCATTCCGTTTGGCGCTTATCGTTACTTCCGGTGTTTTTTCCACATCTGTTCTTGTTTTCCTAATCGCAGGAATTTTCTTCCTATACTTGCTCCAATCATGGGGCAATCTTGCACATTTAATGCGATCATCCATCAGCAACCGCTTAACCACCATGGTAATGGTTCTGACCATTCCATTGCTGATTGGTATTGCTGCTTATATTAGTTATCAGGCGGGAACTGAAATTGAGACACGCGCCCTGCATAACTTACAGCAGAATAATCAATCCCTTGCAACGAATGTTTCCACCTGGTTCGAACTTCATGTACGCACTGCCAAGGAAGTTGCCTTACTGCCTGACATTGTCAGCATGGAAGCCACTCGTCAGAAACCCACTCTGGTGGCAATTTCTCAAACTCACCCGAATCTATTTTTAGTTCAAACCACCTACCTGAACGGCATAAACGTGGCACGCAGTGATGACGCTGAATTAAATGACTATCATGACCGTGCCTGGTTTCTGGGGGCCAAACAAGGCGCGCCGATCACAGCCGAAGCGCTTATCAGCCGCACAATTGGCAAACCTGCACTCAATATTGCCACGCCTATCTATGATGAAGCGGGGAAAATCGTAGGTGTAGCATCCATCGTCAGCGAATTAAGCGAAATCAGCAAAGAAGTTCTTAATGTTGAGGAAGGACAGGGCATTACTTACATTGTAGACGCGGGCAACCACGTAGTTGCCCACCCAGACCCAACATATACCGAAAATGAATTACGAGACTTAAGTACATACCCTCCAGTTGTCGCCTTGAGTGAAGGAAAGACCGGACAAATCACATTCACAGACGAGAATAACATTGTCTGGATAGCCTATGTGGATAGACTGGACAACGGTTGGGGGATTGTCGCTCAACAGCCTAGGTCTGAACTGCTGGCATCTGTGCGTCAGTTCCAAACTACCGCAGGCATATTTATTTTAATCGGCTCTGTATTAATGTTTATCCTGGTCTGGTTTGCAATTCGACGCACGCTCCAGCCCATTGGCGTATTAACAGCAACTGTTTCTGCCATTGCCGCAGGTGACGCGAACCGAATGGCAGAGGTAAACAGCCAGGATGAAATAGGTTTGTTAGCCTCCACATTCAATGCGATGACCACCAGATTACGTGAATCGTTTGCCACATTGGAACAACGAGTGGCAGATCGCACTCGCGACCTCGAACTGGCGTCTGAGGTCGGACGCACCGTATCGCAAGTGCGCAAATTGGATATTCTGTTGACTGAGGCTGCGGAAATCATCCGCGCCCAATTTGACTTGTATTATGTGCAGGTGTATCTGACAAATCCCAGCCAGACGGCATTGATTCTGCAAGCAGGTACAGGCACAGTCGGCGCAGAATTGCTCAGCCGCGCCCACCAATTGCCATTAAATACTGCGTCCATCAATGGGCGCGCCGCCATTGAAAAAAAATCCGTGGTTATCTCAGACACAACAGCCAGTTCCACCTTCAAACCCAATGCACTCCTCCCAGATACCCGTTCTGAAATGGCTGTGCCGTTGATGATCGGCGAAAGAGTGGTGGGAGTGTTGGATATGCAGAGTCGTGAGCCCGGCAAATTAGATCAGGAAGGGTTAAGCGCCTATGAAGCTCTGGCCGGACAACTAGCCATCGCAATTCAAAACGCCACGCTCCTTGCACAAACAGAAGAAGCCTACGCGGAAATTGCATCTCAGGCCCGCCGCCAATCGCGAGCCAATTGGGTCGACTATCTGGACGCGATTCACAAACCGGAAGAAACTGGTTTTGTATACGAGAATAACAAGGTTGTACCCTTGTCTGCGGTAGAAAAATCTCATGTTCAAGTAAACGAGAACACGTTGAGTATTCCCATTGAAATCACCGGGGAATCTATTGGAAATTTGGTTGTGGAAATGGAAGGGCAATCTCCCATTGCACACACCTCTGAACTGGTAAATACGGTAGCCCGTCAGGTGGCACAGCAGATCGAAAATCTGCGTCTGTTGGAAAATGCTGAACGCTATCGCTTCGAGGCGGAAGAAGCCTCACGCCGCATTACCCACGAAGGCTGGAAAAATTACATACAGACGAATGCCGAGGAGGGCATCCGCTATCTTTATGACTTAAACGAAGTCAAACCGTATCGCGGCATTGGGTCTCAACAGTCTGAAGCAGACGGGTTAACATCACCGCTCAAAGTCCGTGAGGAAACCATCGGCAACCTTGTTGTTCAGGGTATTGACAAAACAAACAACGAAGCCATCGAACTCGTCAATGCCGTTGCCGAACGCCTCAGCGCACATCTCGAAGGATTGCGCCTTTCCAACCAAACAGAACAAGCCCTCCTCACAACCCAAAAACTAGCGGAACGTGAGCAGGCTCTGCGCCAGATCACCAGCGCGGTCCGCAGTTCAACCGACCCTGAAACCATCCTGCGATCCGCTGTACGGGAGTTGGGTAATATTCTGGGACGCAAAACTATCGTCCGCCTGACAACAGCCAATGGAGCGCAACCCAGCCAACAGCAAAGTTTCGAAGCGAATGGAAACGAATCAGTTTTACCCGTAGAGGCTCAAAAAGCTGACGGAGGTACCAAATGAGCGATCCGAATAAAAATCCCCAGAATAATAGCAAGCGAGAGGCAACTGGCTCTTTCCGCTATGAAAAGAAAATCCTCAACACATCGTCCATCGGTGTGCTAATCGCCCGCATCAACGACGGCACAATTTTATTTGCAAACAAAGCGATCAACAGCCTGTTGGGTATCGCTGATGTTACTTCGATCATTGGGCAGCCAGTATCAGATTTTTACTCGGACTCGACTAACCTTCAGGAAATGCTTGAACTCTTCCGTGCTAAAGGTTCTGTGGCAAGCAGCGAAACGCGCGTCCGTCAGGCAGATGGCAATATGAAATGGGTTTCAATTTCGCTCCAGCCCTTTGAGTTTGAAGGAGAGCAAACTCTGCTTGCGGAAATTGTCGATATCACGAGTCGCAAACAGTCAGAAGATGCGGTCAAAGCTTCGCAGCAAAAACTTTCCCTGTTGATCGACAGCTCGCCGCTGGCAGTTATTGAATGGAATACGAATTTTGAAGTGATATCCTGGAACCGTGCCGCTGAACGCATCTTTGGTTATTCATTTGAAGAAGCAAAAGGACGCCATGCCGCAGGGCTGATCGTGCCTGCTGAGTATAAAGCCGTGGTTGATGATGTGTGGGCTAATCTGCTTAAGCAAACAGGCGGCACACGCTCCACCAATGGGAACGTTACAAAAGACGGACGTGCCATTACATGCGAATGGTATAACACTCCATTGGCAGGCGCGGACGGTAACGTATTTGGCGTTTCCTCTCTGGTGGAAGATGTAACCGAGAGTAAGCTGGCCGAAGAAAAAGCCCTTCAGTTGCAGAGCGCCGTGGAACAGACGGGAGATGGCATTGCTCTGGCTGACTTGAACGGCAATGTTCTCTACGCCAATCCAGCCTGGGCCGAAATGCACGGATATATAGTGGATAAGATCCTAGGAAAACACTTGAGTATTTTTCATACTCAGGAACAATTGGAACAGGAAGTCATTCCCTTCAACAACAAAGTGATGGAGTTCGGAAAATATTCCAGTGAGATCGGCCATGCTCGTAAAGACGGTTCGACCTTCCCTACCCTGATGACAACCGTGGTTCAAAAAGATGAAAACGGCACTCCCGTGGGTCTGATCGGCACGATCCGTGATATCACCGAACGCAAGCAATTGGAACATGAAGTTCAGGAAGGCTTTGAACGGCGCGGTTATCAGGTGCAGGTTAGCACAGAGATCTCGCAGGAAGTTGCCGCCGCGACCAAATTGGACGAACTCTTTGAGCGCGTAGTAACCCTGACAAAGGAGCGCCTCGGTTATTACCATACGCAACTGCTGCGCTATGATCCCGCGCAGGATTCTGTGGTGCTCATCAACGGATATGGCGAAACAGGAAAGAAGATGCTTGCGAGTGGTCACAAGATGCCCCTGGGCGCAGGTTTGATCGGCACAGCTGCAGAGTCGGGTCAAACCGTCATGCGTCCCACCCTGGCAGAAGACCCAGACTGGCAGCCCAATCCCCTCCTGCCTGATACACAAGGCGAAATTGCCGTGCCCATCAAACTGGGAGATCAAATTCTGGGCGTGTTGGATGTGCAAAGCAATCAGGCTGGCGCTCTCACTGAAGATGACCGCCTACTGCTGGAAGGTATTTGTGGACAGGTCGGCATCGCCATGCGCAGCGCTGAACTGGTCAAAACCATCCGTGAGAATGAAGCCCGCCTGGCAGAAGCGCTTAAAATCGCCCGTCTTGGAAATTGGGAATATGACTTTGAGAACGATCTCTTCCACTTTACCGATGAATTCTATTCAATTTTCCGTACCACTGCCGAAAAAGTGGGCGGGTACAAAATATCCTCGGCTGACTATTCCAAGAATTTTGTTCATCCCGATGATGCTCCACTTGTTGGTTCCGAGATTCAAAAAGTACTGGACGCCAAAGACCGCCTTTTCACAACACACCTGGAGCATCGCATTATTTTCTCGGACGGTGAAGTAGGCTATATCGCAGTAAACATCAACGTGGAACGCGATGAAGACGGAAAGATCACCCGCTGGTATGGTGCAAATCAGGATATTACCGAACGCAAGCAGGCGGAAGAAGCTCTGCGCGTCAATGAAGCCCGCCTGGCGGAAGCGCTCAAAACCGCCCGCCTTGCCAATTGGGAATATGATGTTGAGAAAGACCTCTTCACTTTCAACGACCAGTTCTATTCGATCTTCCACACCACAGCTGAAAAAGCAGGAGGATATCAACTCCCATCTGCCCGATATGCAGAGCTATTCGTACATCCCGATGATATGGAAGTTGTTGGTATGGAGATCGGAAAGGCGCTGAGTTCAACAGAGAGAGTGTACAACACCTCCCTTGACCACCGTTTCCTATATCAGGATGGCGGCGGCGTTGGCTACATCACAGTCAAATTGACCGTCGAACGGGATGAGAACGGAAAAATCACCCGTTACTTTGGCGCGAATCAGGATATCACCGAGCGTATTAAACAACAGAATGAGATGGCTGAACGTCTCGAAGAAATCAATCATCTGTATCGCGCCATGAGCCATGAAGGATGGAATACCTACCGGAAGAATGCAGACCTTCCTGAAGGCTTTGTATTTGACCAGGAAGGGACTCGTCCGGTGAATGAAGAAACGGTAGATGAAGGTTTTGCCAATATTCCAATGAGAGTGTTGGGTGGTGAGGTTGTCGGAACGTTAACCGTTGCAGACGACCCGAAGAACCCCACATCGGCTGAAGATTATGCTTTCTTCCAAGAGGTTTCGGATCAAATTGCGTTGGCGTTGGAAGGTGCGCGGCTCTCGGCGCAAACCCAATCTGCGCTGGCGCAATCTGAAAAACTTTTTGAAGCTAGCCGAAAACTGACACAAGTCACTGACTTGCAGGAGTTGGTAAAAACCGCCGTTGAGATATTTGATATCCCAGTTATCAATGGCGCAGAGTTGAATTTATTCAGCTATGATTCAAGCGGCGATTTAGAGAGCCTGTCCGTCATCGCGAACTGGTGGAATAATACCGGAACAGCCCCAGGGGCGATCGGGTCACGTTTTGCAAAAGAGATGTTCTCTGCTGTAAAACTGTTCCTGACTCCCACGCCTGTATTTATCAGTGATGTTTTGGATAGTGAACTCGGGAATCCAGGCATGATGAGATTCGTCAAGTCATTCAATATTCGCGCGGTTACATTCCTGCCGCTATTTATTGGTACAAACCAGATCGGTGTTCTGGTAATGCATGCTGAAGAAGCACATGAATTTACTGAAGAAGAAACCCGCCTGTTCTCAGGTCTGGCACCGCAGATCGCAACCGTTTTGGAAAACCGCCGTCAATATCAGGAAGCACAAAACAAGGCGGAACGTGAAAGTACATTGAACGTCATCAGTCAGAAGATCCAAAGCGCCACCACCGTGGAAGCCGTTCTTCAGATCGCCGCACGTGAATTAGGTCATGCTCTCGGCGCTCCCATGACCGTTGCTCAATTAAACATGAAAGACAAACAATAAAAGGCACAGGTTCAGGAGACATTATCCATGCCACCCGATGACAAATCCAAAAAAAGGGTTGAGAAACTCTTCTCGGATCTGGACCAGATCGCCAGGTTACAGGTTGCTACTGCCAGCGAGCATCAGCCCACAGAAACAGGACCAGTTTCCCCCGTCTGGAATGAAGCGCCTGCCTCTCCATCCGTACTTAACAGTTCGGCTGAAATGGATGCGCTGCTCCTGCGAATCCGCGAACTGGAATCGCAGTTAAAAGAAAATGAAAAACAAGCAGCTATAACAGCGTCTGCCGTTATTTACGAAAAGGAAAAGGTCGGCTACGCTTTTCGCGATGACCAGGTCGTTCCGTTGGAGACATTCAACGACCCTGCGGATAAATCGGAGAGCATCATCAAGACTCCATTGACCGCCAGCGGTGAGAGGATCGGCGAAGTGAAGATCGAGCCGCCTGCGGATCGGGCATGGACGGAAGAAGAGGAAAATCTGGCGAATTCCGTTGCCCAACAGGTTTCTTTGCAGATCCAAAACCTTCGATTGCTGGCCGCAACCGAACGCGCGCGCGCGGAAGCGCAATCTGCCAACCGCCAATTCACCCACCAAAACTGGGAATCATTCATGGATGGGATTCGCAATAGCGAGCGCATCGGATATATGTATGACCAGACATCCGTTGCCCCCTTCGGTGAAGCGTCTTTGCAACAGCATGATATTCAGGAGACCATCAAGGTACTTGATGAACATGTGGGCGATCTCTTCCTGAAGGAAAATCCCAACCACCCATTGACCGATGAAGACAAGGCGATGATCTCTGCAGTTGCGCGCCAGATCGCGCAGCAGGTTGAAAACCTGCGTCTGCTGGCAGATGCCTCCCGCGCCCGCGCCAACGCTGAAGAGGCCACCCGCCGCCTGACGCGCGAAAACTGGAAATCGTTCACCAGCCAAAGAACTGACACCCTGGGCTATGCCTACGACTCCATTCAAGTGACACCGCTTGAAGAATCTCAACAGCCAAAGGATGTTACCTTTGAACAGCCGCTGATGGTGCGCGGTGAATCGATCGGCCAATTGGCCGTGTCTGGCTTGAAGGATATTCCCGAAGGCGCGCTGGAATTGGCCAATAACATTGCCCAGCAAGTCAGTGCCCATATTGAGAACTTGCGTCTTTTTGAATTGAACGAAAGACGCGCCCGTGAACTTGAAACGGTGGCGGTGGTAAGTACAAAAGCCTCCACCGTGCTCGACCCTGATGAATTGCTGCAATCGGTGGTGGACCTGACCAAGGATCGTTTCGATCTTTATCACGCTCACATCTACCTTGCAGATAATTCGTGGAACACGCTGTTGCTTGCCTCCGGCGCGGGCGATATCGGCAGGCAAATGGTAACCACCGGCCACGCCATTCAAATGGATACGCACCACTCTGTTGTAGCACGCGCAGCGCGTGAACGTACCGCCATCATCATCAACGACATCACAACCGAAACGGATTTCCTCCCCAACATGCTTCTGCCAGACGCACGCGCAGAAATGGCCATCCCCATCATCGTGGGTGAAAAAGTCCTCGGCGTGTTCGATGTGCAATCGAAACAGCTTGGGCACTTCACACAGGAAGACGCCAACATTTACAACACTCTGGCCACCCAAGTGGGAATTGCTCTTCAAAACGCGCGTTTGTATAAAGAGCAGTCGGCCACGGTGGCACAGTTGCGCGAGTTGGACCGCCTCAAATCATCCTTCCTCGCCAACATGTCTCATGAGCTGCGCACACCACTTAACTCCATCCTCGGCTTTGCAGATGTGATGCTCGAAGAGTTGGATGGCCCCCTCACCCCGTACATGGATAACGATCTCAAACTTATCCAGAAGAACGGGCAGCACCTGCTGCACCTCATCAACGATGTGCTGGATATGGCCAAGATCGAATCTGGCAAGCTCAACCTCATCATCGAAAAGTTCAATCTGCATGAGATCATGGAAGATGTCAAAAGCATTACATCCTCGCTTGCACATGAAAAAGACATCACGCTGCTCATCGACGACGAATCAGACCACGAAGTGGAGATCAACGCAGACCGCAACCGCTTACGCCAGGTGATGATCAACCTTGTTAACAATGCCATGAAATTTACCGAGCAAGGTAAAATAAACATACACATTGCGCGGGAGGAAAACAACGTACTCATCAGCGTAAAAGACACTGGCATTGGCATTCACCCCTCGCAATTGGAAGCGGTCTTCCAGGAATTCACCCAGGTGGATTCATCCACCACGCGCAAAGTCGGCGGCACCGGCCTCGGCCTGCCCATCAGCCGCCGCCTGATCGAAATGCATGGCGGACGTCTGTGGGCCGAAAGCACAGGCATTGATGGCGATGGCTCCACATTCTACGTTTTCCTGCCCATCGAAGCCAAAGTAACAGACTCTGAACCCGTGACAAGAAAAAACTAACATGGCAAAACCCACCTTCCTGCAATGCGCCATCTGCGGCGAACAACAACCCTACGAACCCTTCGTACCCGCCACTTGCAAGCACTGCCAATCCCAATGGCTGGAAGCGCACTACGATTACGAAACCTTCAAGCGCGAAATTCTGCGCGGCATTCCCAACCGCCCCAACAACCTCTGGCGCTATCAGGATGTTTTACCGCTCGACAATCCCTCCGCTTTGGACCTCTACCCCGCCGGCGGGACGCCCCTCTGGCTGTCGCAGCGCTTCGCACCTAATCTGGGGCTTGGTTCTGTTTACATCAAAGATGAACGCTACGGCCCGACATCCTCTTTCAAAGACAGGCAGGCCGCTGTAGCCGTTGCCGCCATGAACGAGAATGGCATCCGCGAAGCCGTCATCGCATCCACGGGAAATGCGGCAGTGGCATACGCCGCCGCCTGTGCCCGCGCCGGGATCAAACTCTGGGTCTTCATGACCAGCCTCGTCCCGCAGGAGAAGCTGCGTGAAGCCGCCCTCTTCGGCGCGGAGGTGATCCGCGTCAGCGGCAATTACGACCAGACCAAACAGATCGCCAGTCAGTTCGCGCAACGCAAGAATTTGCTTTTGGATCGCGGCGCAAGTTCAGTCCCCGCCCGCGAATCGATGAAGACCATCGCCTACGAGATCGTGGAGCAAATGGGCTGGCGCGCACCGGATTGGTACATACAAGCCGTCAGCGGTGGGCTGGGTCCGCTGGGGGTGTATCAGGGCTTCAAGGAATTATTCGACATGGGGCTCATCAACAAAGTCCCCAAGCTCGCCATCATTCAGGCCGAGGGGTGTTCACCGATGGTGAAAGCCTTCAAAGCTGGAAAGGATGTTGCCGAACCTGTCATCCCCGACACACGCATCATCATCCTCTCCACAGGCGACCCTGGAAAATCCTACACGTATTTGTGGAACCTCACTCAAAAATACGGCGGTGTGATGGAAGCCGTGACAGACCTGGAAGCCTACTCCGCCATGCGCGCGCTTGCCAAAAGCGAAGGAATGGCCGTCGAACCGGCAACAGCCGTCGCCTTTGCCGGATTCGAAAAATTATCCAAAAAAGGAAAGATCGGCAAGGATGAACGAGTCGTCATCAACTGCACGGGCCACACCTTCCCCGTCGAAAAGCATGTGCTCGGCGATCAATGGGCTGTGGATGTGCATCTCAGCAAGGATCAATCCGCCGCGCCGCGCGAAGGTCTGCAAGCCGCGCTTGAAAATCTGGACGAAAAGACGACCACTGTGTTATTGATAGATGATAACGATGACGACGCGCTGTTGATCCGCAGGCTGCTGGAAGGCAGAAAGAATTACCGCATGCACCATGCCAAAGACGGCTGGGAAGGTCTCGCCATGGCGCGCCAATTACTGCCCGACCTGATCGTAAGCGACCTGACCATGCCCGGCATTGACGGATTTGGACTGGTGGAAGAATTAAAGCTTGATCCGCGCACAAGGGAAATCCCTGTCGTTGTCGTCAGCGCAAAAGATATCACCGCAGAAGAACGCAGCCGCCTGAACGGGAACATCGAAGCGCTGTATCAAAAAGGCTCACTGCCTACCCGCAAATTTGTGGATCAAGTCATCCACGTGATCGAAGATAAGAACGAATCCAAAAGTGGATCTTAAGGAGAAGGCGATATGGGAAGTAACGTCTTATACATCGAAGACAACCCGGACAATATGATGCTTGTAAAGCGCGCGCTCGAATCGCGCGGTTACACATTGCTCGAAGCCCCAAACGGTTTGACGGGGGTCTCAACAGCCGAACAACAGGACGTGGACTTGATCTTGCTGGATATTAACCTGCCTGATATTGACGGCTACGAAGTAGCCCGCAGGGTTCGCGCCAGTTCCAAACACGCGCTGGCTTATGTACCCATCATTGCCATTACCGCCAATGCCCTAAAGGGAGATGCCGAAAAAGCGCTGTCTGCCGGGTGTGATGTGTATATGTCCAAACCGATCAACATTCGCGAATTGTGGGCGCGTGTGGAAGCCTTTGTGCCCGCCCCCAACCCAAAGCTATAACCACAAAAAGCCGATCCTTGTGAAAACGTCCTACCTTACAGATCTGACCTGTTCAGATTGTGGAAGATCCTTTTCTGCCAACAAGATCCTTACCTTCTGCCCGGATTGCCAATCCACCCTTATTTCAAATTACGACATCCATGCCGCCCGTCAATACGTAGACCGTGACGAGATACAAACCCGCCCAAAGGGAATGTGGCGCTGGCATGAAATGTTGCCCGTGCAAGACCCTGAAAATATCGTATCCCTTGGAGAAGGCGACACCCCCCTTCTCCGCATCCCCCGTGTTGGAAACGAACTCGGGCTTTCCAATCTTTTTGTAAAAGATGAAAGCAGCAACCCCACCGGCTCCTTCAAAGCCCGAGGGCTGTGCGCCGCAGTATCAAGAGCAAAAGAACTTGGTGTAAAAAAAGTCATCATCCCCACGGCGGGCAACGCAGGCGGAGCCATGGCAGCCTATGCCGCGCGCGCGGGTTTACAGGCGTTGATCTACATGCCCAAAGACACCCCCAATGCCAATATTCAGGAAAGCCGCATTGCAGGCGCTGAAGTCATCCTCGTGGAAGGTCTCATCAGTGATGCTGCTGGCATGGCCGGTGTGAAAGCCCGCGAAGAAGGCTGGTTCGATGTTTCCACATTCAAGGAACCCTATCGCACCGAAGGCAAAAAGATCATGGGCTACGAACTCGCTGAATCCTTCCACTGGACTCTGCCGGACGTCATCCTCTACCCCACTGGCGGCGGCACGGGTCTGGTGGGCATGTGGAAAGCCTTTGCGGAAATGGAAGCATTGGGCTGGCTGAAGGATGTGAAACGTCCGCGCATGGTTTCTGTGCAGGCGGAAGGCTGCGCCCCGATCCCAAAGGCGTTCCACGCAGGCGCTTCATTCTGTGACTTTTGGCTGGGTGCCCAGACTGTAGCATCCGGCTTGCGAGTGCCGAAGAGTTTCGCCGACCGCATCATCCTAGCCAACATCCGCGAAAGCAACGGTACCGCCATAGCCGTCAGCGACGAGGCGTTGCTCGCAGCCCAGAAAACACTCGCCGCGCAGGAAGGCATCTTTGCTGCCCCCGAAGGTGCCGCATGCCTCGCCGCGTTGGAAGAACTTGTGAAACAAAAGTGGGTAAAGCCAGACGAGAGCATTGTCATTTTCAACACTGGCTCGGGGTTGAAATATCTCGATGCGGTTGTGAATTAAAACAAAACAGGATGGCTGCGGCCATCCTGTTTTTGATTCTGGAGCCAACTAAAAATCGATCACCGTCGGCATTAATCCCAACTCATCGATCAAACCATTTAACTCATCGTCGCTCAGCCTGCGGCATTTGCCTGCGTAGGCGGTGAGCATGGCTTCGTTCATATTCGTGCCGAAGGAGCGGCCGTCAAACCTGGGCGTAGTGGTGATGACCCGTTTCACGCCGCGTTCTTTGAGCAGGGCAATATTATCCTCGGTGGTGGTGTTGGTTACGATGGTCTTGCCTGACAGATCGGTTGGCATGTATTTTCGCATGAAAAGAAAATCGCCTGCGATCAGGTCGGACTCTGCAAAATATTTTGTGTATTTCGGTTCCTGCTCAGCGCCGTCGCTGCCGTAGAAGATCATGCTCATCGGAAAGTGACTGACGATTGGCAGCATGACTCTGGCGACTCGTTTGAAGGCGGGGATTCCATAAATGGGAATCGGGACTCCCAACGCGACCATCAGATCGCCAAAGACGGTTCTTTCTGCGACCTCGGCAACTGCTTCGGCCAAACCGGCACGATCCACGGCGACGGGGACGAATGCCTGCTTGAAGCGGACATCTCCCAGCTGAGACTTAACCAACTGAAACACGCGGCGCTCAAGGGTGTGCTTGAGTCCGCGCCCGTCACAGAGTGGAGTCTGCTTGACGCCAGAGACAAGCTTGAGCGGGGCATGAAGCGGGTATTCCCTTTCATCCAAACGCAGATACAGGTCAATGCCGCCGACGCCGAAGGCATCTATCTTGCCATCCAGATCCAGATACATTTGGCGGGCCTTTTCGATATCGCCATCCGTGCCGATACGCTCGACAAGAATCTCCTGCCCGTTGAGGTTGACCTTCACGCTCTTATCGCGTTTTGAACTTCCAAGGCTGACGCTGACTGCACGTTTCATTTATTCGCTCACAAATGGGTTATGCTGCTTTTCGTGTCCAACTGTTGTTTCAGAACCATGACCAGAAAGCAGACGGGTTTCATCGGGCATGGTGTAAATTTGTTCACGGATACTTTTTTCAAGCGTGGCGAAGTTTCCGCCGGGTAGATCAGTACGGCCAATGCTGCCATTAAAAATAAGATCGCCGCAGAAACAAATATTTTCTTTCGCAACATACAATACACAATGACCTTTTGTATGCCCTGGGGTAAAGCGGACTTCAAACTCATTCGAGCCGAGCTTGAGTTTCATGCCATGCACAAAATCAATGGTCGGTTCGGGGCCGGGATCAATATCCAAACCAAAGGCCGCTCCGCCACCACCCGCCCGCCAGAGAATATGGTCATCGGGATGCAGCGCCACATGCGGCAGCGGATTGAGCGCATCCGCAATCGCCGCCGCGCCGCCGATGTGATCGAAATGCGCATGCGTGTACCAGAGATGACCGATGCGCCAGCCGCGATCCTGGGCTGCTTTGAGAATGATCTGTCCGTCCCACGAGGGGTCAATGACAACCGCTTCCTTCGTTTCAGGGTCAGCAACCAGATAAGCGTTTGTGGAGGCAGGGCCAAGAGTAAATGAGACAATTTCAAGCATGGGCATCCTTTCGAGGCAGATAGATGGAACTCAACACGATCGAGACTGCGATCATTCCAATGGAAATAGGGTACACGATGAAAGGGTCGACCTCAAATAAAAAGCCAGCAATCGGCGGCGTGAGAATAAAGACCATAGCGCTGATGGTTTCCATGATTCCGTAAGTAATTCCCATTTGCGATTCGTGGACGAGTTCGCGCGCTTGCGCCATTGCCATTGGGCGGCCTGCACGAAACCCGCCGAGCAGAAAATATCCCAACGCGAAAATGGGCATTCCCGTGCCTTTCCAGATCAAAAGCGCAAACAGAATCACCAACGCTTGAGCCGTTAAAAATCCCCTACGGGGGTTCACACGGCTGAATGTAATTGCCATCAACGAGTTTCCCAATGCGCCTATTGTAAAGATCAAACCTGTCTGGCTCAATGAAAGTCCGCGCACGCCTTCCAAGAAATTCGGTGTGAGCGGCTGGGCGATGTACATGGAAAAAATGGCAAGCGCGAGAACTGCCATGAGTGTGATAAATCGCTTGTTGCTCCTCAAGCCGGGTGGAGGAGAATCAGGGTCGTGATGGTCAATGGGTTGCCTTTCAATAAAATACATGAAGGCATTTGAAAACACGAACACAACCGCTGCCACATAAAAGCTCATGCGCATCCCGTAGTTGTCGCCGATCCATCCGCTGGTGACAGGCCCCAGCACCATGCCCATGCCAAAGGTCGCAGTGGTGAGCGAGAGCACCGTCCCCACAGGCCACTTGCCTCGCGCAGCAGTCACATAACTTGCCAGCGGAGACGAAACAAAAGCGGTCAATCCATAGGCGAACAATCCGATCAGAAAGAGCGGCAGGGTCAAGGCAATGCCCATGGTCAACGTGGAGGCCAGACCAAGCATCCACGCACCGATAAGCAGCGGCCTGCGCCCCACCCTATCGGCAAGGCGGCCAGCAGGGATGTGCGTGATCGCCATGAAGAAGCCGAACGCGCCGAGGATTAAACCAATTTCATACTTGCTTAGTAAAAATTGGGCATCAAGATAGATCGGCACGAAATTAATGAACATTCCTTCGCCGAAACCCCAAAGAAATAAAGCTGCTGCCACAAAAAATAAATTACGATTCAAGTTTCCTCTTTGAAAAAGACCTGACAAGTTTTCAAGCAGGCCTGATTAACCAACGCGTCTCTGATTCACAATAGCCGTGAATAACCTACCTCACAACAAAACCTGTCAGGTCTCTTCAATTCTTTGAATAAAATCCCGTACTGCTTCAAACACCTGCTGACGAGCCGCATCGCGCGTAACGACATGGCCTGACCCAGTCACGTAAAGTTTTGTCTTATCTGACGCATGCAGAGCAACCAGCCCCGCATAGATCTTTTCCATATTTTCAGGCACCACATACGCATCATCTCTGGAATGGATCAACAGCGCAGGCACAGTTATCTTGGGCAAAGCTGCGTGCATCTTGTCGAGCAGCACCTTCAACTCCGCCGCCGAGCGGATGGGATTCAACGGATATGAAATATGTCCCTTAAATGCTTCTTTATCAAACCAGCCCGCATCAGGCTTGCCCTTCGTTTTCGGAAGGTATGTTTTGAAATAGCTATAGAGTCGAATCTGCCACGCAGGGTGTTCATCTGGCATCACGTATGGCGCGGATATGGTCACGATCCCCTTCACATCCAACCTTGTAGACATCAGCAAAGACAACGCCCCGCCCATTGAAAGCCCAACAAGATAGATATTGTCCGCTGCGCCGCGCAGAAGATTGTAGCCATCTTCAACAGATGCTGTCCAATCTGTCCAACGCGAACGTACCATATCCTTGGGGCGCGTGGCATGTCCTGCCAGCCGTATGCCGAGGCAGGTGAAACCAAGTTCGCGGTTGAGATATTCCCCCATCCAACGCATTTCCTTGGGCGTGCCAGTAAATCCATGAATTAGCAAAATGCCTGTGCGGCTACCAGGCAGAAAAAAAGGTTCAGCAGTTTGTATGGTTTGAGTGTTCACACCTTGATTATATCAACGAGCCCGCGCAGACCCAATTCATACGAGCGCCAGCCAAACCCGCTGACCTTGCCCTTGCACACCGCTGAAACCAACGATGTATGCCGAAACTCTTCGCGCGCATACACATTCGACAAATGCACTTCGATCACAGGAATCACAATTGCAGAGATCGCATCGCGCAGCGCAACAGACGTGTGAGTGTACCCGCCAGGGTTGAACACCACGCCGCTCGCCCACATCCGCGCATCGTGCAAGGCATCGATCAACGCGCCTTCGTGATTCGATTGCAGACAGGTTATCTCCGCGCCAAACTCTTTGCCCAATGCAATCATCTTCTCATTAATATTATCCAACGTCATCGAACCATACACTTCCGGTTCACGCGTGCCGAGCAAATTCAAATTCGGGCCATGCAAGAGTAGTATTTTCATTTTTCCTCATTTTGACTGATTACGGATGCACTCATGGTCTACTGTCCGTCCCCCCACTGATTCCAAATCTGTCACTTCCACCAACTCAACTCGCCCGATCTCAACAGGCAAAGCAAAGCGAATGGCCTTCGCATTCTTCTTTTTATCCACTCGCATCGCGCGGATGATTTCCTCGCGCGGCATGGCTTCGGGGATTTGAACAGGCAGCCCCAGCGACTTGAATGACTCAGTCACCGCCTCTACCAACCCGTCACCTGCCAGCCCGACCCGGGCAGCATACTTCGCCTCAGCCACTGTACCGATGGCAATGGCTTCTCCATGCCGCAGCTTAAACTTGCTGACAAGTTCCACCGCGTGCCCAACCGTGTGCCCCAAATTCAACGCCGCGCGGATACCCTTTTCATACGGGTCTTCCTCGATGACTTTGATCTTCACCGCCATCGCGCGTTTGACAACTTCCTCGAGATTATCTTTCACCCAATCCAACCCTCGCAAGCACAAGTTGAATAACTCAGGGTCGGAAATAATCCCGTGCTTGACCACTTCCGCCATGCCAGAGATCAACTCTGCTTCGGGCAATGTACCTAGCAACTGCGGGTCGGCCAAGACCAACTTCGGCGGATAAAATGCGCCGATCAGATTTTTTCCTTCGGGCAGGTCAAAACCTGTCTTGCCGCCAAGCGAAGCATCCACCATCGAAAGCAAAGTGGTCGGCACGCCCACCCACGCAATTCCACGCATGTACGTGGATGCCGCAAAGCCCGCCATGTCACTGAGCACCCCGCCACCAAGAGCAATCACTACACTTTTACGATCCAATCCATTTTCGAGGAAGGATTTCCACAAAAGTGAAATGGTTTCCAGGTTTTTATGTTCTTCCCCCGCAGGAATGATGATGGCCTTAGCCTGCAAGAGGTTTTGCATCTTTTCAAGATGGAATTTAGCCACGTTCTCATCCGTCACAATGATGGGATTTTGCATGGGGAAGTTTGTCAGGTCGGAAACCTGACCTGCGATCGCATCGTACTCCGCCATTGCGGAGAGATGATGTCGTCCCAGCACAACTTGCGCATGATGGGCATTTTGCTCCGCAGTTTTTCCGTCCACATGGATATGCATGGGGAAAGAGTTGTAATGTTCTCTACGCTTGTTCAACAAAGAGGAAAGTTTCTCGCGCAAGTCGCCAGCCAGCAAAGGACGATTCCCAGACTCATAATGCAACCGCTCAAGCAAAGTGGACAACTCTGCCATCAGCAGCAGAACCTTGCCATTGCTTTCAACGAAATTACGATTTTCGGTACGCAACAAAGCTCCGCCGCCCAAGGCAACGACACTTTCTTTTTCATGCAGCAGGTTTTTCAATGCCGCAGATTCGAGGTCACGAAAGGCTGGTTCCCCTTGCTGCTCCATGATTTGCGGAATGGACATCCCTGCATTTGTTTCAATGACACGGTCAATATCAATGAATGGCAGTTTGAGATTATGGGCAAGTTTTTTCCCAACCGTGGATTTACCTGTCCCAGGAGGGCCGTAGAGGAAGATATGTTTCATAGTGACATCGTCATTGCAGGAGTGATTGTTCTGGATGAATGATGCGCAAAGGGTTTGCTTGTGCGAAAGCCTGCCCTCCAATGTTGACAATTTCTTATTCCCAAAAGATATGTGGAATATTATCCATCGGCAAGTCTTCGAGTGTGGCTTTGCGTAGAGATTCAAAGCGCGGCTTCATTTCGTTGAGCGAGTCGCCGCCGAGTTTTTCGAGGAGAGCGTCCGCGAGAACGAAGGCAACCATGGCTTCCAAAATTGGCACGGCACGCGGAACGGGACAAAAATCGGAGCGTTCATATTTGGTGGGAGATTCTGTCCCTGACGCCAGATCAACTGTCGGCTGGGGAAGAAGCGTGGTGGCTATCGGTTTCATCGCCGCGCGGATGATGATCGGCTGTCCGTTTGATATCCCGCCTTCGGTGCCGCCTGCGCGGTTAGTCGAACGTCGAAGGTCGAAGGTCTTATTCTGCATTCCGCTTTCTGCATTCTGCAATTGGATGGGGTCATGAGCTTCGGTGCCAATTCGTTTGGCGTTCTCGAAGGCGTCGCCGACTTCAACACCTTTGATGGCTTGCACGGACATAATGGCCATCGCAAGCTTTGCTTCGAGGCGGCGGTCCCATTGGACAAAACTGCCGAGACCAACAGGAAGATTGAGCGCGACAATTTCAAGAACTCCGCCCAATGTGTTTTTGCCGTGAATGGTCTTTTCGATTTCAGCACGCATTTGATTCGCAGACGATTCAACGGGACAACGCACATCAGATTCTTCAGCGCGGGTGAAGCGTTCTTCAAAAGGCATATCGCCAAAATCAGTTTGGACTTCGCCAATGGAAGAAACATATCCGCCGACGATGATTCCAAATTGCGCAAGGAAATGTTTGCAGACAGCACCTGCCGCGACACGCATGGTGGTCTCACGAGCGGAGGCGCGTTCGAGCGCGGGACGCAAATCTTTGTAGCCGTATTTGACCGCGCCTGTTAGATCCGCGTGACCCGGGCGTGGAGCGGTCATCTGCTCGATGGCTTTTCCCTTCCATTTGACATGGTCATCGTTTTGCACAATTAATGCAATCGGCGCGCCTGTGGTCTCGCCGCCCATCACACCGCCGAGAATTTGCACGGTGTCCTTTTCAATTTTCATGCGTCCGCCTGAGCCGTATCCCTGCTGACGGCGGGCAAGTTCTTTGTTGATGATTTCTGGTGTAAGTGAAAGCCCTGCAGGGACGCCATCAAGAATGGTCGTCAATGAGGGTCCGTGCGATTCGCCAGCGGTGAGAAAACGTAAAGGCATAAGAAACTCCAAAGATTAGATAACAGATGAGGCTTTCATTTTGCTTGAAACAAAAGCCATTTCCAGCGCAAAAAAACATTGAATCAAAACCATGAGCGGAATTTGAAGCGGAAGCGGGAGTGAATATATTACCAATGTACCGGGGATCCAGGTCAGCCAGCAGTTAACCAACATTGGGATTGTCACCTTGATGATCCAGTCATCGCGCAAGGCACTACCGAGTGATTTGAAATCATAGTTTAGATCGCGCAGCCGAAAACCAAGAGCAACATGGTGAATGCTAAAAAAGGCTGTGAACACAAACTGGTCGAGCAGCATTTTGGAGATCACAATACCAAATGTAGTAGAAGGACCCCAGAACCAATCTTGAAAGTTGTAGAAATTATCAACCCAGATCATGTTGGTCGCCCAAACCAGACTGGTAAAAGCCAAGTCAAGGAAACCGTGGCCATCGTGCCGGCTCTTTCCGACGGCCATTAGATACAAGCCCGGAATTAATCCCGCACCGATGGCACTGGTCAGCATTGAGAAACCAAGTCCCCACGCAGTACGGAGAGATTGCAATCCTTCCAATGCCTCGCGGACAGAAGCAAAGGCGTAATATGCAGCCACCAGCAATGCCGCAAAAAAGATGATCACCAGGCCCGGGACTAAATTGGCTTTAGCACCCAACCAACCTTCATGAGTTGCTTCAAGGATGCGCTTCATTCGACGGCCTTTTGCATGGCAGTGCGGTCTGCATTTGCACCAGTCCATTTTTCAAAGGCAAGGGCAGCTTGTTCTATTAACATACCAAGCCCGGTTGTTGCAGACAATCCTTGCGCGCGGGCGTCTTTCACTAATTTTGTTTCGCGCGGATTATAGACAAGATCATAAATAAATGTATTTTTAGCAAAGATCATATTTTCGGGCAAAGGAGAAACCTCTATATTTGGGGTCATACCGAGTGGGGTGGTATTTATTATCAGGTTGAAAGTTGAAGGTTGAAAGTCAAAGGTCGAAAGTCGAAGGTCATACTCTGGAAACGAGTTTGCTAATTGCCCGGCCTGTTCAATTCGGCGCGCGGCAATGGTCACATTCCATCCGTCGTTTAATAAAGCATATACAACGGCTCGTGATGAACCGCCAGCCCCCAAGACCAATGCGGAATGCGGAATGATAAATGATGAATTTGAAACCCGTTTCAAATCAGCTAGAAACCCGGGAGCGTCGGTGTTGTCACCGATGAGTTTATTTTCGCGCAGATAAATTGTATTGACCGCACCAATGGACTTTGCTGTTGGAGTGAGTTCATCCATTAACTCGATCACATTTTGTTTATGTGGAATTGTGACGTTGAGTCCTGTGATTTCACCAGCGCGGACACGGGCGAGCAAGTCTTTTAATCCCTGCTTGTCTTCGGGGGAAATGGGAAAAAGCGAATAGTCGCCATTCAATCCACGGGCTTTGAGGGCGGCGGTGTGGATTTTGGGCGAGAGCGAGTGGCCCAATGGAAATCCGATCAAACCGAGTTGATAATTCATCGTTACTTGTTTCCTTGTGTACGCAATTCCTCAAGCACTTCGAAGAAGTTCGGGAATGTTTTTGAAACACAGGATGGATTTTCGATGGTAACGCCATCGAAGCGCAAGCCGATGAGGGAGAATGCCATCGCCATACGATGATCATTATAGGTTTGGACAGTTGCGGGTTTAAAGGTCGAAGGTCGAAGGTCGAAGGTCGGGTATATGGTCATGCCGTCTTCGTGTTCTTCCACTTGAACACCGAGACGCTTGAGTTCGGTACAGGTTGCTGAAACACGATCAGTCTCTTTCACACGCGCCGATGCGATGCCGCGAATGCGGGTGGGAGAATCAGCAAACGGGGCGACAGCGGCAAGGGTTTGAGCGGTGTCGGGGATGTCGCGCATGTCTACGTCTACACCATGAAGCGATGAGTTCCGAGTAACGAGTATCGAATTATCGTTTTCTTCGACGGTGCAACCCATTTGTTTCAGAACATCCACGAAAGCGACATCACCTTGGACAGATTTACGCGAGATGTTTTCCACTTTGACCGTTCCGCCGCAAATGGCGGGGGCGGCGAAGAAATAGGATGCGGCGGAGGCGTCTGACTCAATTGGGTAACTGGTAATTGGTAAATAAGATGAAGGATGAATAGTGAAACGTGAATATTCGTTGCGTTCGATTTCCACGCCGAAGTCTTTCATGATGGCGATGGTCATATCTACATAAGGTTTGGAGTTTAGGTCGGTGGAAAGTGTGACTTCAATGGGGTTTTGAGCGTACGGGGCAACCATCAATAAAGCAGATAAGAATTGAGATGAAATATCACCCGCGATCGTTGTCTTTCCACCAGGTAAACCATTCGCTGTAATCTTCACAGGCGGGCAAATCTGCATTCCGCCTTCTGCTTTCTGCATTGGCTGAATATCACACCCTAGTTGAGCAAGCGCTTCCACCAAATCCCCTATTGGACGTTCTCGCATGCGCGGCTCGCCATCCAAAATATATTGACCATTTCCGAGTGTTAGAAATGCAGAGAGGAATCTGGCTGCTGTACCCGCGTTGCCGATGAAGAGTTCGGCTTTGGTCGCAGGGATTTTTCCGCCCAGGCCTGTAACAGTCATGGAATGATTGACTTCGTCAAGTTGAACGTCAAAGCCGAGGGTTTGCAAGGCTTTGGCAAAGTAACGTGAGTCGTCGGAGAACAAGGCATTGGTTAAGTGCGTGGTTCCATTTGCCAATGAAGCAATGAGCAAGGCACGATTGGTCAGCGACTTGGAGCCGGGCACGCGGACGGTGGCATTTAACGAGTGAGTGATGGGATTAATTTTCATTGAAAGGATGAAGGATGAATATTTCGTAATACGTGAAACGTGACAATCCGTGTTTACCTGTCTGCGTTTTACGCGGTGAATTCCTGATATTTTTTCTGTGCTTCGTTGAGAAGAGATTCGAGTTTGGCAAAATCACCATCAGATATTGCGGATTCGATTTGCGCAAGTTCGGCTTGCATTCCGCGCAGGGCGTTGAGCACATTTTCGCGGTTGGATTGTAGAACTCCCAACATCATGGAGGAAGATGTGCCAGCAAGGCGGCTTGTAGATTTAAAGCCGGGGCCAACGAAAGGAGTCACATCTTCGGGGGTCGCAAGTGTAAGCGCGGATGAGATCAAAAATGGCAAATGGCTTGTGGATGCGAGGATGCGGTCATGTTCAACTGCGTCGAGAGTCCTGCCTTTTGCGCCGAGGGCTTCGATGATCTGATTCGCGGCGGACAATGCACGCGCTGATGTTCGCTGCAATGGAGTGAGCAAAAACGGTGCGGCGTAATAAAGCGTTCTCTCAGCATTTGCGAGCGAGAGTTTTTCCTTGCCACAGATGGGATGTCCACCGATGGGGTCGAAGCGTTCGGGAAGTTTCGACATCGCTTCCACGATCAAATGCTTGGCCGACCCCAAATCCATGACGATGCATGGATTTGGAGTGAGGGCTGGCAACTGCTCAAGCAGAGTCAAAATAGCGGGGACGGGAGCTGACAGGATAACAAGGTCAACTTCGGGGAGGAGGTTGGCAGGATTGCTATCAGCATAGTCCACGATATGTTGGGACAGAGCAAGCTCAAGCGTGGGAAGATGCGGGTCACATCCATAAAGTGCGGCACATTTGCCGCGCAGTCCCAATGCCAGCGAGCCGCCCATTAATCCCAATCCGATGATTGCGATCTTTGATTCAGCGAGTGTAAAGTCAGGCTCGGTCATAACGGGAAAAGGTAGACAAGTAAGCAAGTAAACATATATACCTATCTACTGGTTTACCAACGTCCGATCCACTGCTTCTGCAATTGCTTTGACTTGCTTCACCATTTTAGCAAAGGCTTCAGGGGTGAGCGACTGCTTGCCATCGGAAATGGCGTGCGGCGGATCTTGATGGACCTCGACGATGAGACCATCAGCACCCGCAGCGACACCTGCTCTGGCAATGGATTGAACATACGCGGCGTCGCCTGTGGAATGAGACGGGTCAATGACCACGGGCAGATGCGTAAGTTTCTTGAGGACAGGCACGGCGTTGATATCGGTGGTGTTGCGGGTGGCGGTTTCAAAGGTGCGGATGCCGCGTTCGCACAGGATGACGCGACTGTTGCCGCCGTTGAGAATATATTCGCTTGCCATGAGCATTTCTTCGATGGTGGCAGACATGCCGCGTTTAAAGAGCACGGGTGTGCGGGTATCGCCGAGCGCGCGAAGCAAATTGAAGTTCTGCATGTTACGCGCGCCAAGTTGGAAGATATCTACATATTTTTCCATCATCTCAATTTGGGAGACAGCCATCACTTCGACGACGAGCGGCAGACCGGTTTTCTCGCGGGCTTCTGCCATGTATTCAAGACCTTCTTCACCGAGACCCTGAAAGGCGTACGGTGATGTGCGCGGTTTGAAGACACCGCCGCGTAATGCGTTCGCGCCCGCTTCTTTGACAGCTTGTGCGATCTCCAAAATTTGCGCACGAGACTCAACCGAACACGGTCCGGCAATGATGGGAACTTCCGTGCCGCCGATGGTGAATCCACTGAATTCAAAAACAGAATCCTGTTCGTGGAATTGGCGTGATGCCAATTTATACGGTTTGGAAATGCGCTGGACTTCAAGTACGCCCGGGAAGGCTTCGAAAGTTTCCTTGAGGATGTAATGCCCGTCACCGACGGCACCGATAATGGTTTGCTCCACACCGAAGATGGGATGGGCTGTGAGTTTGTGTCCTTCGACGGCAGCAATGACAGCGTCGATCTGTTCGCGGGGTGCGCCGGGGCGCATGATGATCATCATGGTGGTTAATTTCCTTTTTTATTTTTTTCTCTGGTGGTCGAGTAGAGCCGTGTTCGTCGGCTCGTATCGAGACCACCCTGTCTTCAATTCATTTTATGTTTCTTATTTACAGGTGGTTTCGACACTGCACTTGCGTTCGGTGCAAGTGTACGCCCGTGAAAATCACACGGGCTACTCAACCACCAGCATATATTTTCACGCCCAACCTTGCTTCAACGGTTGGACATCACCCTGCGCAGTCGCGAGTCTGCGGCCCATGATCTGCGCGATCTGACCGACCTGCTTGACCATCTCGGCGAATTTCTCAGGTTTGAGGGATTGCTTGCCATCTGAAACTGCCTTCGCCGGGTCAGGGTGGACTTCGATAATGAGACCGTCGGCTCCAGCGGCGATGCCCGCGCGTGCAATGGCGGCGACATAATTTGCATGTCCCGTAGAATGAGACGGGTCAAGGATGACTGGCAAGTGAGTTAGGTTCTTCAAAACAGGAATGGCATTGATATCGGTTGTGTTACGTGTGGATGTTTCAAAGGTGCGAATACCGCGCTCGCATAACATCACACGTTGATTTCCCCCCGCCAAAATATATTCAGCAGACATGAGCAATTCTTCGACCGTTGCAGAAAGCCCGCGCTTGAGCAGGACGGCGGTGCGAGTTTCGCCGATGGCACGCAGCAGGTTGAAGTTCTGCATGTTGCGCGCGCCCACTTGGAACACATCCACATATTTTTCCATCACATCCAACTGCACTTGCGACATGATTTCAACCACAATGGGCAAACCTGTTTTCTCACGCGCTTCGGCAAGAAGTTCGAGACCTTCTTCGCCAAGTCCCTGAAAAGCATAGGGCGATGTGCGCGGCTTGAACACTCCCCCACGCAAAGCGGACGCGCCCGCCTCTTTCACAGCGATGGCTGTTTCAATGATCTGTGAGCGGCTCTCCACTGAACACGGCCCCGCAATGACAGCGATTTCATTTCCGCCGACAGAGAAATTGCTCAGTGGGACTACAGAATCTTCGGGGTGAAATTGACGGGATGCAAGTTTGTAGGGCTGCGTGATACGTTGGACTACGTCCACGCCGTCCAAGCCTTCGAAGCGTTCGGTGGAAATGCTGTGCGTTTCGCCGATCGCGCCGATAATCGTCGCCTCAACTCCCTGAGAGAGATGGACGGCGAGTCCCATCCCTTTGATTTGCTCGATCACCGCTTCGGTCTGTTGCGGTGTAGCATTTGCTTTCATTATGATCATCATGGTGATTTCTCCTTATAAATTCAGGTCAAAAGTCGAAGGTCACGAATTGACTTTTGACCTTTGACTTTCGACAAGCTTTTTATTGCGCCGCTACCAAATCCGGTCTTAGCCTCACTGCATCTCGCAGGTATACATGCGTAATTTCATTCTGTCGTTTTTCCGTATTCCAATGGACAAGCACGCGGATCACTTTTGGCAAACTGCCCGGCACGGGAATCTCACGTGCACAAGTCATCGGGACGAGACTCCAGCCCATTTGCCGCGCCGCCTGCGCGGGGAAGGTGGAAGCGAGGTCGTCGGTCACTGTAAACAAAGCGCTGCCCACATCCTCTGGCTTCATGCTTGTGTTCGCACTCAGAATTGCTTCCAACAATTCCCGCGTGGCTTCGAGAATTAATTCAGGTTCATCTGCTGAAACGGTTGTTGCACCACGAATTCCACGAATTGACATTGATCGCTCCTATTGTCCCCCTCTCCCTCTGGGAGAGGGGCTAGGGGTGAGGGTAAATAAAAAAGAGCGAGACCGCGTGGTCTCGCTCTTTAGTTACAGATTTTTTCCTGTCTACTTAAGCGCAACCAGCGGCAACCGAGCGGAGGCCGTTAAAGTAATACGCAAAATAAAAGCGGACAGCAGATAACATATTGGGCGCTATTCTATGCCTGTCATGCGGATGCGTCAAGGGGCAATTTTTGAAAGCGGATCTTTGAAACGACCACACAGCTAAGAAGCGGATTTGTTCATTACTTTGTATTGTGTTGGAAGTATAATCACCCTAATATGTCCATCCTTTCAGGAAAGCACATTTTGCTTGGGGTAACCGGGTCGATTGCGGCGTACAAAGCAGCAGACCTTGCTTCCAAGTTGACACAAGCAAGCGCAAAGGTGGACGTACTTTTGACGGGTGCAGCGGAAAAATTCGTTACACCGCTCACCTTTCAATCCGTCACCGGGCGGCGGGCATATACCGACAGCGATCTCTGGGGAAATGAAGCTCATGTCCTGCATGTCAGTTTTGGCAAAACAGCGGATCTTCTCGTCATCGCTCCCTGTACTGCGGATACGATGGCGAAACTCGCGCATGGCATTGCAGATAATTTACTCACCGTCACTGCACTGGCTGCGACTTGTCCGATCTTAATCGCACCTGCGATGGATGGCGGGATGTTTGACCACCCCGCCACGCAAGAGAATCTTTCGACGCTTCTTTCTCGCGGTGTGCTGGTTGCTGGTCCTGCAAGCGGGCACCTCGCTTCGGGACTTTTGGGTAAGGGTCGAATGGTGGAGCCTGCCGAAGTTTTCGGTTATATTCGAAAGGCACTCGGCAAAAACGGAAAGCTGGCTGGAAAAAAAGTGATCGTCACCGCAGGCGGGACACAGGAAGCGATTGACCCTGTCCGCGTGATCTCGAATCATTCTTCTGGAAAACAAGGCTATGCACTCGCTCAAGCTGCACTGGATGAAGGCGCAGAAGTTTGCCTCATCACCACCCCCACCGCGTTGACTCCGCCTGTGGGCGCGAGCGTCATCAACGTGAAAAGCGTGCAGGAAATGCTCGATGCACTGATGAACGAATCCGCCGACGCATTGATCATGGCGGCAGCTGCGGCGGACTTCCGCCCGAAGATCGTGGCGAAAGAGAAGATGAAAAAGCGGGATGGCATTCCGCAGATCGAGCTTGAGGCGGCGCCTGATATTCTTCGGACGGTATCAACTGTCGGCGCGGCGCGAAGCGAGAGGCGTTTCAAAGTGATGGTGGGATTCGCCGCGGAGAGTCAATCTCTGTTGGAAAATGCTGGGGAGAAATTAAAATCCAAAGGGTTGGATTTCATCGCCGCCAATGACATCTCTGCAAAAGATGCAGGCTTTGGCGTGGACACAAATCGCATCACATTGTTGTTTGCGAATGGAACAAAGGAAAATTTACCGTTGATCAGCAAAAGCGAAGCAGCGGAAAAAATCATCGAGCACGTTGCAAGGTTGTTGGAGTGATATGCGTATTTTGGTAATGTCTGATATTCATGCGAATTACACTGCGCTTACGGCTGTATTGAACGAAGCGGGCGAGGTGGATGAGACCTGGTGCCTTGGTGATCTGGTTGGGTATGGTCCCGACCCGAATGCGGTGGTGGAGGAAATGCGTGATATTAAAAATCTCACATGCCTGCTTGGCAACCATGATGTTGCCATCACAGGCAAAATGCCGCTTGAAACATTTAACGGCGATGCGCGAAAGTCGTTGACGTATCACGAAAAAGTTATATCTGCCAGCAACGTGGATTTTCTCAATTCACTTCCCTCGAAAACAAAGGTGCGCGGCGAAGCGACAATGGCGCACGGCAGTCCGCGCGACCCGTTGTGGGAATATATTTTGAACACGCTCACGGCGCGGCTCAATTACGATCATTTCACAACACCCTGGTGTTTCGTTGGACATTCGCACATCCAATGCATGTTCGCGTTGGATGAGAAAAAAGACCGCGTGACCCTTGAGCAAACCAAGCCCGATGTGACGGTCCAACTCCACCCGAAGCTAATTCTGAATCCCGGCTCTGTAGGCCAGCCGAGAGACCGTGACCCGCGTGCCGCTTTTGCCATTTACGACTCCGAAGCCCACACATGGACTCCGCGCCGGGCGGAGTACAACATCGTCGAAGTGCAGGAACGCATCCGCGAGGCGGGGCTGCCTGAAAAGCACGCTGCCCGCCTTGCCGAGGGATGGTAGGAACTTGACCGTGGACGATAGACGGTGGACCGTGGCAAAAGGGTATGTGGTACTTTTGTCACGGTCCATTTTCTTTTGCAAACTGGCTACAATGGGAACTATTCCATCAGGGTATTCGTCCCTTGTGTAGAGAAATCGCAAAAGATAACCCAGGAGAAGAAATCATGAAAAAGATATTGCCATTTAGTTTTATTGTTATTGCCACATTGATCCTCGCCGCGTGTGGCAGTTCCCGCAGCTACGCCCCAGTAGAACCTGCCTTCGGCGGAGCGGCGCCAGCCGCCGCCCCTGAAGCAGCGTACGATGCCATCCCCATGGCAACCGCCGGTGTAGCGGTGGAAAATGTTCAATCCAGTGGCGGTGGGAACGCCGCCGCTGTGGAACGCATCGTCATCCAAAATGCGGACATCGCCATTGTAGTGACAGATGTGGAAACCAGCATGAGGGAGATCGAAGTGATGGCAAAGCAGATGGGCGGGTTTGTTGTCTCATCTAATTTGTATCAGAGCTATACCAACAGCTATATTGAAGTCCCTGAAGCGCAGGTGGTGATCCGCGTGCCTGCTGAAACACTGGAAGATGCCTTGAAGAAGATCAAGGCGGATGTGGTGGAAGTCCGCACCGAAACCCGCTCGGGACAGGATGTGACCGCCGAGTATGTGGATTTGAAATCACGCCTCGTCAACTACGAAGCTGCGGAAAAGCAATTGAGCGAGATCATGGAAACCGCCACTGACACCGAAGATGTGGTGAACATCTTCAACCAGTTGGTGTATTACCGTGAGCAGATCGAAATGGTAAAAGGCCAGATGAAATATTACGAGGAAGCCGCCGCGCTTTCCGCCATCAGCATCACCATCATTGCCGAGGAAAAAGAGCAGCCGATTGAGATCGGCGGCTGGGAACCGCAGGGCGTTGCCAAGGAAGCCGTGCAAGACCTGATCTTCTTCTTTCAGGATTTCGTGAGCTTTACCATTCGCTTCGTTATCTACACCTTACCTGTTTGGATCATGATCGGCCTTCCGCTGTATCTGGTCTTCATCGGTGTCCGTGCTTTGTTCCGCAAGCTGCGCGGGAATAAGAAGAAGGTGGTGGATGCGAAGGTTGAGGAAGATGGAAGAAGTAACGAGTAACGAGTAATAAGTAAGTGAGAAGTGAAACGTGAGGACGGTGGTGACATCGTCGTCCTCACCTTTTTTCGTCATTGCGAGGAGGGGCTCTTCCCGACGAAGCAATCTCATACCTGAGTTGGAGATTGCTTCGGGCGGACGAACACCGCCCTCGCAATGACGAATATCGCATTTGCTTTATAATGACCCTCATGGATTCATTAATCAACGATGCACGGACGCTGTTCAATGTCCACCTGACGGCGCGGCAGGTGATGGGGCTCATTAATTACGAGAAAGAGCTGCTTGAGTGGAATCAGAAATTCAACCTGACCGCCATTCGGGATGTGGAGTCGATCCGCACCAAGCATTTTTTGGATTCATATTCCTGTGTGCTGGCGTGGAAGGGAATGCCGCCGCTTCGCCTCGTGGACGTTGGAACTGGTGCCGGTTTCCCGGGCCTTGCCTTGAAAATAATTTATCCCACCATGCATGTGACCCTTGTGGAATCGGTGGGCAAGAAAGCCATGTTCTGCCAGCACATCGTCAGCAAGCTGGGTTTGGAGAATGTGAATGTCGTCCACGCCCGTGCAGAGGACTTGGGGCAGAAGCCTGAATTTCGCGAAACCTTTGATTGCGCCGTGGCGCGCGCCGTGGCACAACTTAACATCTTGAGCGAATACCTGCTCCCCTTCGTGAAGATCGGCGGGATGATGCTTGCTCAAAAAGGCGAAACCGGCCCCGCCGAAGCACAGTCCGCTGAGAAGGCGATGAAATTATTGGGCGGAAAATTACGTCAGTTGATCCCCGTCAATTTGCCTGGTGTTGCCGATGACCGCTTCCTCGTGCTCGTGGACAAGGTCGCTGCCACGCCGCCGAAATATCCGCGCAATGCGGGGATGGCTGCCAAAGCGCCGTTGTAATCAACATCCCCCGCTCTGTCGAGGGCTAAGCCCCCGACAGAGCTTGTTTGTTACTAATCACTTCAACCACATCAAGAAAACAATGAAAAAAATTTGGCCTTTTAGTTTTTACTTTCTATTTTTTGGCGCCTTTGCCTCACTTGTACCTTTCTTCGTTATTTTTTATCAGGGACTTGGATTCAGCGGAACACAGATCGGTCTACTGACCGGGGTGGCTCCGCTCATTACGTTGGTGGCTGCGCCGCTTGGCACCGGTCTCGCAGATGCAACCCGACGACATAAATTGATCATGGGGCTTGGGTTGTTCATGGCAATTGTTTTGGGGGTGGTTCTGCCGGCACTTAGGAGTTTTGCCGCCGTTTGCGTACTCATCGCTCTGTACAATATTTTTATGGCACCGGTTGGCTCACTGGCAGATAGCGCCACCATGACTATGCTTGGGGATGAAAAATCCATGTACGGGCGCGTCCGCTTGGGTGGGACATTTGGCTGGGGTATCTTCGCCCCCATTGCTGGTGTGCTTGTGCAGCATTATGGATTGGGGATCGGGTTCTGGATGTTTACCGCGATCATGGTCATCAACCTGATGGTCAGCCAAAAATTTGACTATGGTCAATCCCAACCGGAACAAGCATCCAACAACGGCGGCATCTGGCTGCTGCTTCAAGATAAAAAGTGGATATTTTTTCTTGCGGCAGCTTTTCTGAGCGGGGTAGGCACTTTTTCAGTGGCTTCCTACTTATACCCATACATGGCTGAAATGGGCGCGACTGAAACGCAAATGGGCATTACTTCCTTGTTGGGTACTTTAACTGAACTTCCCATCTTTTTTTTCGGGCATTATCTTATCAAGCGATTTAAGGCACGCAGCTTATTTATCACAGCCATTGCGCTGTTCGGGATTCGGTCTTTGTTGTTCGCCGCAGTAGATGCACCGGCTATGATGTATGTGATCCAGGGAGCGAGCGGGATAATCTACCCGATGATGTGGATTGCCGGAGTTTCCTATGCAGATGAGAATGCGCCTGAGGGATTAAAGTCCACGGCACAAGGGATATTCAACGCGGTGAGTTTTGGCATTGGGTCAGCAGTGAGCGGGTTCATCGGCGGCATTCTGCTTGAAAGCATTGGCGGCCGCGCCATGTTCTTTGTTTTTGGGGTGGGTATTTTGGTTTTACTGGCTGTGATCGAAGTGGCAAGAAGATTTGTTATAGCCCGTGCTGTATTGCAATAACCGCCGCTTGGGTTCTGTCTGAAACTCCCAATTTTTCCAAAATAGCGCTGACATGATTCCGCACTGTGCCTTCGGAGAGGTGCAGTTGATTGGCGATCTCGCTGTTGTTGATTCCCTTTGCAATTAAACGTAAAACGTCCAACTCGCGCTCGGTGAGTTTGTCGGTGAGGATGGAAGTGGGTTGGGTCTGTTTGCTGGCGACTTGATTGAGCAGTTTGCCCGCGATGGCGGGGTCAACGAAGGACTTGCCGTCCATTGTCCCGCGGATGGCTTCGACGATTTTCTGGCGCGGAGTGTCTTTGAGCAGGTAGCCTGATGCGCCCGCGCGGATGGCGTCGAAGACCCATTCGTCATCGTCGTAGGTGGTGAGGACGAGAATTTTTATATTGGGGAATTTTGTGCGGATCTCGCGCGTGGCTTCGATGCCGTTCATGATCGGCATTTTCAAGTCCATCAAAATTAGGTCGGGCTGCTTTTGGGCGGCGAGGTCAACAGCTTCGGCGCCGTCTTGCGCTACGCCAATGACTTGGAAATCCTTCTCAAGATTGAGAAGCAATTCAAGTCCATCACGGATCACGGCCTGGTCGTCACAGAGGAGGATTTTCATGGTTGAGTATTTCCCGTCATTGCGAGGAGGGTGCTCTTCCCGACGAAGCAATCTCCACCGCTGTGAGGGGATTGCTTCGGGCGAAAAACATCGCCCTCGCAATGACGATGCGGTGAGATTATATCGTCAGCACAACCTTCGTGCCTTTTCCTTTTTCGCTGCTTATTTTCAACTTACCGCCCGCGAGTTGGGCGCGCTCGTACATGCCGACGAGACCGAAATGTCCCGTGGGTTCTTTGGATTTTGTATCAAAGCCGATGCCGTCATCTTGAACGATGAGCGTGGTGTGGACATCGCTTTCGAGATGCACGCTGAAATTTTTGGCGCGCGAGTGATTGACAATATTTTCAATGGACTCCTGCGCCACGCGGAAGATGGTCTGCTCTACGTCCGGGCTGAGGGTGGGCATGGGATTTTTAAGATCAAGCGTCAGATTAAGGTGGAAGCGCGCCGCGGCGGATTCGGCGGCACGTTGAATGGCGAGTCCGAGTCCCATATCTTCCAATGACGACGAGCGCAAGGCTTTCAAGGCGCGGCGGGTTTCATCCGCACCTTTGCGGGTGGCATCGAGAGACTTGTCTATGAATTCGAGGGTCTTGTTGACATCGATATCGAAATAGGCTTTGGCGGTTTCAAGCGAGACGGAGATGGCGGTGAGAGAATGGGCGAGCGTGTCGTGCAGTTCGCGGGCGAGACGGTTGCGCTCGCGACTCACGGCAAGCTGTTCCAACGTAGACGCATAATGCGACAGATTGGTATTTGCCTCACGCAGCGATTCGCTTTGCGTGCGCAGTCGGTTGACCAGCAGGTTGATGAAAATACCCAACGCAATAAAACTAATGGTGCGAATAATGGCGATGAAAAGAAAAACAAAAATACTGCGCGACTGAATGGAGGCGAAGAGGATGAGTCCCAGCTCGAGGACGGTAGTGGAGATGCTGAAAAAGATAATGTGCGGAAGTTGATATTCCCAGGCGACGAGTGCCAGCGCCACAAAGAGAACAGGCAGTTGACGAAGCGCCATGCCTTCGGCATTGGAGAGCGGACCTTGCGGGAAGCGCGGCACAACTAAAATGTTGATGATGATGGGCGCAGCGGAAATGACCAGCAGCAAAAGCGGGTAATAAAAACTTCCGAGTTTTTTTTGAATGTCGTCCCAATGTGCGAAGAGCAGGAATAGCAATGCGACAAAACTATTTACTGCGTAATACAAATAAACAGGCAGGAGATAATTTCTCGGTCTGGCATTCTGCTGCCCTAAAGGACTTTGCCCTAAAGGATTCTGCCCCAGCGGATTGACTTGTGGATTATTGGGCAGGGGCTGGTTTTGTGGAAGCGGCTGCACCTGCAATGGATTCGTCTCGGTGCTGGCGATCATGCTCTGAACTTGCGGAGTGTATAACGCAAAGTCCATCAAAGCCATGGCGATGAGATAGCCGATCCATATCCATGCGGCGATGCGGAGAAAGCGGGTTGAGTCGTGAGAGGCGTTCATGGGCAAATCTTATCACGAAGGGAAAATTACGCCCTGTGTGTGCGGTCACCTTTCCCCTAAATAGCCCATGACAGGTGTCATGGGTGCAGGTGCAGGATTCATGGACATATAAGGGAAGTAGTGACTGGCTTCACTCTCGTTTTTTGACGGGGAGATATAAACTCTAACTGTACGATTTAAAGGTTAGCCAAAGCACAATATGAGTTGCTCCCCGCGGGCCCCGACCCGACAAAGGAGAACCAATGGCAGCTTTTTCAACCTCATCCTCAGACAAAGAAATCGAGCGCTTCACACGCTTTCTCACCGTGGGAGCGGTCGGCACGGTTTTGGATTTCAGCCTGCTCACCCTGCTAAAACTGGCGGGGATGCCGACTTTATTCGCCAACAGCATTTCATTTCTTGCGGGGCTGACCAACAACTTCACCTTCAACCGCCTGTGGACGTTTCAGGATGTCGCTCAGTCCAATTGGAAGAAGCAGTTGGCGCAGTTCACCGTCGTCAGCCTCGTGGGACTGGCCTTGAACAATATCATCCTGCTTTCACTGGAAGGTGTTTTAGGAAATATACTAGGCCAGCCTGATTGGGGCTACCTGCCTGCAAAGGTCATCGCCACAGGCGTGGTGGTGTTTTGGAATTATTTTGCAAATCGAATGTGGACGTTTAGGAAGTAATAAGTGAAAAGTGAAACCTGGTGGTCGAGTAGCCTGAGACGATAGTCGAAGGCGTATCGAGACCACCAGCTCGGACAACAAATAAGGAGTAACAAAATGACAACAGCAACCCTTCCCGCACAACCTTCTTTCTTGAAGAAAAATCTTTTCTTCGGCGTAACGATCTCCACCCTGCTCGTCATTGCCATCATGGCGTTTTCGTTTGGCGTACACATGTACAACATCGAATCCATTGGCGACGCGAACGCGTATTACACGGCGGCGGTCAAGTCCATGCTTCAATCGTGGAGCAACTTCTTCTTCATTGCGGCAGAGCCGGGCGGCTCGGTCACCGTGGACAAGCCTCCGCTGGGATTGTGGATCGAAGCGGTCTTCGCCTACTTCCTCGGCGTGAGCGGCTTCAGCGTTTCGCTGCCCAACATCCTCGCAGGCGTGTTCGGGATTCCATTGCTGTACAGCATGGTCAAAAAATACATGGGCGAGCTTGCGGGTCTTGTCGCTGCATTCGTCATGGCCATCACTCCCGTCTTCGTTGCCACCAATCGCAATAACACCATGGACGGCTTGCTGGTCTTCTTCCTGCTTCTCGCGGCGTGGGCATTCATCAAAGCCACCGAGTCGGGCAAGCTCACATGGCTGCTGCTCGGCGCGTTCATCGTCGGCCTCGGCTTCAACATCAAAATGCTGCAAGCCTTCCTGCCGCTCCCCGCTTTTTACGCGCTGTATTTCTTCGGCTCCAAAGAAGGCTGGCTGCGCAAAATTATCAACCTCGGCATCGCCACCGTTCTGCTCGTCGCCGTTTCGCTTTCGTGGGCCGTCGTTGTGGATCTTGGTTCCCGCGGACTCACGTCCGTACATTGGTTCCAGCGATAACAACACTGTCATGGGATTGATCTTCGGGCATAACGGAGCCTCGCGTTTGGATATGACCGGAGGCGGACAAGGCGGCCCGCAAAATGGAGGTACGCCTCCTTCCGCGCCGCAAGCTGGTACCAATCCCAATCAGGGGACTCAGCCTCAGCAGAATCCCCGTCAAGGCCCGCCGCAGCAAGCGTTGGATGCGTGCGCAACGTCCACACAGGGGGATGCCTGTTCCTTCACCCAACAAAATGGAAACACGATCAATGGTACTTGCATCATTCCGCCAAACCAAAACCAGCTCGCTTGCGCTCCCGCAGGCATGATTCCGCAGGGGCAAAATGGACAAGCCCCCAACGGTGCCCCGAATGGACAAGGCCCACAAGGCCAAGGCGGCGGAACTCCGTTCAGCCAGGAGACCGGCACGCCTGGCGTCCTGCGCTTCTTCACACAGCCATTATCCAAACAGATGTCATGGTTGCTGCCCTTCGCGTTGATCAGCGTGTTGCTTGCTCTCTTCGCCTCACGCATTCGGCTGCCTCTTGAATCTGGTGCGCACAAGGCTCTCCTCCTCTGGGGCGGTTGGCTGTTGACCTGCATAGTCTTTTTCAGCATGGTCTCTGGCATCTTCCACTCCTATTACGCCATCATGCTCGCTCCCGCGCTTGGCGCAATGGTCGGCATTGGATTCGCTCAACTGTGGTCGTGGGGCGAAGATAAAAAATGGGCAGGCATGCTGCTGGCTGCCTCCGCCGCGGTGACGGTGGGCTTCCAATATTTTGCCGCCTCGCAATATGGAGATTTCGCGTGGTGGATGATCGGAAGTGGCATTCTGCTTGGGTTGGGAATCATCTTCCAGTTTATTAAGAGCGGGAGGCGGCTGGCGTATGTCAGCATGTTGGCGGCGATGTTGATCATCCCCATGTATTGGACGGTAATGACATCGGTGGAAAGCTCGGATATCAACCTCCCCACCGCGTACACGGGAGCCAGCCAAACACAAGACGGGCCAGACCGCGCGCGCCAACAGCAAGGCTCGAACGTGAATGCAGAATTGCTTTCGTATCTTGAAGCCAACACGCAAGGCATGAAATATCTTGTGGCGGTTCCTTCGTCACAGCAGGGGTCTCAGCTTGTCATTGCAACAGGGCGCCCTGTTCTCTTCATGGGCGGCTTTAGCGGCGGCGATGAAGTAGTGACTGTGGATGATCTGAAAGAAATGGTCGCTAACGGTGAACTGCGCTATGTGCTCTACGGCGGTGACCGCGGAAACAATGCCGAGATATCAAGCTGGCTGCAAACCTCGTGCTCCGTGGTGCAGGAATATAGCCAGACAAACACAGGCGGGCCTCAAGGCCAATCCATGACACTTTATATGTGCAAATAAATATCTGCTTGTAGGGGCGACGCGCCCCCGACAGAGCAAATCGAAAACAACTCCCGCAGTTTGAACTGCGGGAGTTGTTTTTTTATCCATGACACCTGTCATGCCGGCTTGTGCCAATTGCATGGAGTTTTGATGAATTCGATGATCGCAGACACTCTCGCCAATCTCTCCGCGTCGGTAGAATGAAACCAAGATAAACAACAAGGAGAACACATGGCCGAACAAAAACATCAACATTCACTTTCAAACAATCTACGGTAATGACCGTCGTGAAAAAAATAATTTACAAAAAAGGAACTCACATGAAAACTAAAAAGCACATTCTCATTTCCCTCTTCGCCCTGCTGGCAATTCTTGTCAGCGCTTGTGCGAGCGCAGCATCCGCCTCACCGGCGCAGGCTGTGGACTCTCAATCTGCTGCAACAGCCGCGCCTGTTTCAGATGTAAACGTCAATGCAAATGCCAACGGCGCACAGCCCAATGACGGAACCCGTCCCCAGGGCGGGCCTGACCTAACCGCTGCCGCCGCAACCCTCGGCATCACCGTGGAAGAACTTCAGCAGGCGTTGCAGGCTGCCATTCCCGCGGATTGTGCCGCCACAACCGACCAGAACGGGCAGGGCATGAAATGCCGTCCCGATCTGACCACAGCCGCAACCACTTTGGGCATCACCGCAGAAGAACTTCAGGCTGCGCTTGGCTCCAAAGATCAGGGTGGCCGTCAGGGCGGCGCAGACTTGACCGCCGCCGCAACCACACTCGGTGTTACTGTGGAAGAACTTCAGCAAGCCTTGCAGGATGCCAAACCCGCTGAATGTGCAGATCAGAGCACACAGCCCGCCGAAGGCACCGACTGCCACGCCGACCTTGCCGCAGTTGCAACCGCACTGGGCGTCACCGAGGAAGAACTTCAGGCCGCTTTGGGTAACGGTGGCCGTCAGGGCGGCCCGGATATCGCCGCCGCTGCAACCACTCTCGGCATCACAGAAGAGACTCTTCAGCAGGCCTTGGAAGATGCAAAGTCCACGGACTGCGCGACAGCCACTGATGGAAACAACCCCGGCGGAAAATGCCGCCCCGACCTGACCACCGCCGCGACCACGCTCGGCATCACTGCGGAAGAACTTCAATCCGCGTTGGGTGTGCCTGCACAGGGACAGGGTCAACCCGGCGGGCAACAGCCTCCGCAGGGGGCAGGGCAACGGTCAACAGCCCCCTGCTGGCGGACAGCAAGCTCCGTAATTTTTGAAAGAGACGGTCACTTGAAAAAGTGGCCGTCTCTTTTTTTATTATCGTCATTGCGAGGGCGGTGCTTTTCCGCCCGAAGCAATCTCCAACACTGAATACGAGATTGCTTCGGGCAAAGAACAAGAGCGCCCTCGCAATGACGAATAACTTACCCATGACTCCTGTCATGCCAACTTATGCGGATCGCATGGGGATTTCACAAGTTCGATGATTTCACACACTCTTTACATATTTAGTACACCCGTACAATGAAGCAATCAAATTCAAGGAGAACATCATGAAAACATATATCTATCTCATTGTGTGTGTGCTGATCCTTTCAGCGTGTGGGACGCCGCTCGAAGCGGGATCAACTGTCCCGATGAATGAGGCGGTGAATTCGGGGGATAACGTCACTGCTGTGGATTCTGTTCCAGCGGCGAATCCATCCACGAGTGCATCATCCACATCTTTGACATATCGCATCGTTGACTCTAATCAAGCGGCCTGCTACGACAACAACCAGCTTGTTCCCTGTCCCGAGCAGGGTTCGGCATTTGCCGGGCAGGACGGAAATTATCAAGGCGCGGTTGCCTCGTATCAAAATAACGGCGATGGCACTGTGAGCGATCTGGTGACGGGGCTGATGTGGTCGCAGTCGGCGGACTTGAACGGCGATGGCACGATCAATGCCAGCGACAAGTTGAGCTACACAAATGCCATGAACGGCGCGGACTCGTCCACACTGGCAGGCTATGACGATTGGCGTTTGCCGACCATCAAGGAACTGTATTCGCTGATCCTCTTCGATGGCACGGATGTGAGCGCGTGCCCGGGCGGTTCCTGCTCTGCGACGCCTTTCATTGACACGCGCTATTTTGGATATGCCTACGGCGACACCAGCGCGGGCGAGCGTGTGATCGACGCGCAGTTTGCGACCAGCACAAAATATGTCAGCACCACGATGAACGGCGATGAAACCATGTTCGGCGTGAACTTTGCCGATGGGCGCATCAAAGGTTATGGACTGAGCATGCGCGGCACAGATAAAACTTTCTTCGTGCTGTATGTGCGCGGCGGAAATAATTACGGCGTGAATGCGTTTGCGGATAACGGCAATGGTACCGTGACCGATAACGCCACAGGGCTGACATGGATGCAGGGCGACAGCGGCACAGGCATGAATTGGGAATCTGCGCTGAACTATTGCGAAGCGTACTCTGCCGCAGGTTCAGATGATTGGCGTTTGCCAAGCGTGAAGGAATTGCAAAGCATTTTGGATTATTCCCGCTCACCCGCCACGACCAACTCCCCCGCCATTGACCCGATCTTCGCGAGCACTGCCATCACAGCCGAAAACGGCAGCACGGATTATCCCTTCTATTGGTCGAGCACGACTCATGCTTCATCCAATGGCGGTGCGAACTTCGCAGCGTATGTCTCCTTCGGTTCGGCATACGGATACATGACCGGCCCCAACGGCGGCACGGCGCAGTTGATGGACGTCCACGGTGCGGGCGCACAGCGCAGTGACCCCAAGACGGGCAGCGCTTCGGAATATCCAGAAGGACATGGCCCGCAAGGGGATGTGGTTCGCGTGGATAACTATGTCCGCTGTGTGCGCGGCGGTGAAGCGGCTTATGTTTCAGGCAACACCACAGTGACTACTCGTCCCAGCATGAGCATTCAAGATAGCGGCACATCGGGTCTGCAACAGGGTCAGGGTCAGGCAACTCAACTGCCCGCAGGAAGTGTTGACCTCGCTGGCAGCGGCAATCAGGGGACAAGCAATGGGCAACAGCCTCCGCAGGCCGCAATTGATGCTTGTGTTGGGTTGACCTTGAACACAGCATGCAGTATCAACACGCCCAATGGAACCGTGACCGGAACCTGCGGCACACCGCCCAACTCAAGCCAGATGGCCTGTATGCCCGCAGGCGGGCCGCCGAGTCCGTAAGTATTTGAGACAGGTAAACAAACCAAACAAATATCTGTCCCTCTTTTTTTCAAAGGAAACCTATCATGAAACAAACTTCTCTCTTTTCACTTGCAACACTCCTGACCATCCTTGTGATAACCGCCTGTAACGGAGCGCAGCCTGCGCCAACCAGCGCAAGTGAAACACAGCCCGAACTGACCGCAGTCTCCACACAAAGCGGGGCTCAAGACCCCTCTCCCAGTTCTGCTGGGACGATCAACATCAAAGCCGAAGTATGGGCCGATAACTGGTTCGCCTTCTATAGCGGCGACCAACTCGTAAAGGAAGATTCCGTTTCGATCACGACCGAGCGTTCGTTCAACTCAGAGACGTTCACGTTCAGCGCATCCTACCCATTGACCTTGAACTTCATTGCAAAAGACTTCAAGGAAAACGACTCAGGTCTCGAATACATCGGCACGAACCGACAGCAAATGGGAGATGGCGGCCTCATCGCTCAATTCACAAACGCAGACACAGGCGAGTTAATTGCCGTGACCGATTCCAATTGGACATGCACCGTCATCCACGAAGCGCCGCTGGATAAATCCTGCGAAAGAGAATCCAACCCTGTTGCAGGTCAAGCGCCATGCGGATTTACCTCCCTCGAAGAACCCCTTGGCTGGAAAGATGCAGGCTTCGATACTTCCTCATGGAGCAATGCTTCAATTTACACAGCCGAACAAGTGAGTCCAAAAGATGGGTATGGTCAAATCTCATGGAACTCATCCGCTCAATTCATTTGGGGTTCAGACCTTGAAACGAGCAACACGGTTCTGTGCAAGTTAATTGTCTCAGCGCCAAACCCATAACAGCAGAATAAAAATGAAAACCAAACTATCGCTCCTTCTTGCAATCCTACTACTGACAGGCTGTTCCCTCGCTCCCGGCACACCGCCGCCAACTCCATCCGCTTCAACTGCGGCAACATCTGAACAAGCGGTCACATCTTCAAACGGAACATTCACACTCACCAGTTCAGAAGTCACTGAAGGCGGCGCACTCCCCACAGAGTTCACTTGTGATGGAGCGAGCGCAACCCTGCCCCTCTCATGGAAAGATGCGCCCGAAGGCACAAAAAGTTTCGCCGTGGTCATGCATCACATCCCCGGCCCGGGTGACACTCACTGGTATTGGGTCATGTACAACATCCCCGCAAATGTCACCAGCCTTGAAAAGAACGTCACAGGCATTGGCACGCTCGGCAACAACAGCGTGAACGGCGAAACAAAATATGCGCCCCCCTGCTCGAAAGGTCCCGGCGAAAAAATCTACACCTACACCGTCTACGCGCTTTCCGCCGAGCCGCAACTTTCTGTTTCCGCAAACGATGTCAGCCGCGATGTACTGCTCGATGCGATCAAAGACATCACACTCGCCAGCGCCACTTTGAATGTGAACTACACGAGATAACCGCCTCTCCGCTCCATCGGGGGCTAAGCCCCCGAAAGAGCAAGAAAAGGATTTACCATGTCAATTACACGCCGCGACTTTTTACGACTCTCCGCCTACGGATTTGGAACCGCCTTCCTCGCCGCCTGTGGATATGGAACTGGAGGAAACCCCGCGCCTCTTAACCCGACCGATATGCCTGCTCTGTCGCCAACTGTCATTTCCCAGGCTTTGACAGAACTCGGCTTCGAAGCCTTCGCGGACAAGGTGAAGTTTTATCAGGACAATCAATATCTGTACGTTGAATCAAATGGCATGCCCGATCACCCATTGATGGTGGGAATCACAAGCTGGCAGCAGCAAGTCCCATTGCCGCAACCATACACAGGCAACAACGCATGGAAGATTCCGCTGCACCCCGTCATCGCAGAGAATCCTGTTTCTGCAAAAACGTCTTTGTATCGCGGCGCAATTGCGCTGGCTGTGAACGGCATCCCTATTTTCAACGCGCTAAACAATCGCGGTGACGATGCCTATCTCTACGGAGAACTGGATCAATGGGGCGGTCACTCCGGCCGCGCGGACGATTATCACTATCACGTTGCCCCACTTCATCTTTCAGAAATCGTTGGAATAGATAAGCCCATCGCCTACGCCCTCGATGGATTTCCCATCTACGGCCTGACCGAACCCGATGGTTCAACAGTCACCGCGTTGGATGAATTCAACGGCCACTTCACCGCAGACGGTGGTTATCACTACCACGGCACGAATACTTATCCCTACATCAACGGCGGTATGCGCGGAGTGGTCACCGTCAGCGGCGACCAGATCGAGCCGCAGCCGCACACCACGCCCATTCGCGAAGCGCTGCAACCTCTGCAAGGCGCCACGATCACGAACTTCACCGAAGTGGATTCCACGCATTACTCCTTGGAATATCAGATCAACGGACAAAAGTATTATGTCAACTATGGAGTTGATGGAAACATGTACACCTTTGAATTCGTGGACGCCTCCGGGAATAAAACAGTGGAGACGTACACAGGGCATGGGTAAGCGCTGCTTAATATCTGATGTTACGCAGTAAACAATCCCGAAGGGATGGCAGGATTATAGAAATTGTAGAAGAAAGCCAAATCCCGGAGGGATGACATGGATACTTTAGGCCATGACACCCCTCCGGGGTTAAATTGGCTCAAATTCACAATCTATAATCATTTGACCCCTACGGGGTCATAAAACTGTAGTACATTCGAAGAAGACAGGCAGGGTGCATAACATCAGTTAATATAAAAAACGAAAGGCGATCTGCTTGAACAGATCGCCTTTCGTTTCATTGCAACTTGCCTCAAGGCTGCGCCTCGGGTTCCTTATGTTTTTTCAACAACGCCTCGTACACTGACTCGGGAATATCCGCAACCCGATAGATCTGGATGTACTCCAGACCGTTGACGTAGATCACCTTCTCAGGCTCTACCACCCCTTCCAGCTCGCCAAGTATTTTTTCCGTTTCAGGGTGAATACGGCGGGTGATGGGATAAAGCACCAGATAATCCGAAGAACTCAGTTCAGTCGTAATGGTGACGAAATCATCATTGAATACATTAACCCGCTTCAAGACCAGAGTTTGACCGGGGAAGTAAAAAGAGAATGTCCCCATGCCGTTATAAACGTATGCCCGAATATCCTGAGCCTTTGGTTTCTCTGCGAGATACTCTGCCGCCTGTGAAAGACCTTCCCCGTACCCAAGAGTAGCCGCCTGTGCCGCAAAGGGATTCTTATACGTGAAGTAGTACGGCGCATACGGTAAGCCAAAACCAATTTGCAGGGCGATCAAAACCACCACCGCAGAGATTGCCGCGTACGTCTTCGACAACCACGCCCAACGGGATTGCGCCCGCAGCAGCATGTACCCCCAGCCGATGCCCGCCATCACATTGAAGGCAACGTAGCTGCTGAGAATATAGTGCGGGGAGTTGCGTCCCTGCGCCACACCGAACATGGCAATGAACAGCCCGCCCAGTACAGCCAAATATGCGAGCGTGGATTTTATTGGCGCGGTCAACCTCTGTTGATCCTTTGAAAAAAGGATAAAAGCCGCAAACACCAGCCCAAACCAGGTAATGAGTGTGGACGAATCAACCCAGCTCCACACATATTGAAAGACGCCATCAAACCCCGCCGCAAGGTTAAAGCTGGAAGGCTGTAATTCCCGGGTCACATCAAGGCGCGCGCCTTGAAACGCATAACTGAACGCATTTCCATACACTCCGGAAAGCATCTTCCCCGGCGCCACCCACATCCCCGGCCAAAGGATGAAATACACCAACGCAGCCGCAAACCAAGCAACAAATGTTTTGACAGCATCCCCTATCTTCGCGCCCGTAGATCGCTCATTTTGCCTGAACAACCCCACGAACAGGATCAGCCCGAATAATGGGATCACTACAACGGAGGAGGACTTGGTCAACTGTGCGCACCCGAACATCGCGCCGGAGATCAACAGGTAGATCAATCTGCGATCCTTGTTGAGATAAACCTGCATCCCCAGGAACGAGACCAGCACGAACATGGCAAGCATGCCTTCGTGATTAAGCAAACGGGAATGCCCGAGGAAGAACGGATCGAGCATCGCCAGCGCCACAGCGAGGAATGCCATTCTCTGGTCCACCAGCAATTGCAAAAGATAAAAACCTAAAAGCGCCAGAGCAAGTATTAACGCGGTTTGGATCAACCTGCTGTTGCGGACAAGATCAATGGCCTCTTTGCCATTTTCACGCAGGAACTCTTCGAACTTCGGTTTGCGGACATCGAAATATCCCTGCCCAAACCCGCGGTATTCAGGAAAATAACTGAGCATGCCCGCGGTCACGATCCATGTGGTGGTGACCGCAGGGTGATAATCGTACAGCGTATTTGCAAAATCTCTGTGCGTGAGCGCGTAATAATAATTGGAGCCGGAGATCACCCACCACGGCTCATCCACGGTAGTGGGCGTGTCCCCATTAATGACGTGAGAGGGAGCGATCAATACCAACAGAACGAGGATCGTCAACCAGATATTCCATTTATTTTTATCCATGCCGGTTCTCATAGGTCTGCCAGCGCCTGGAGTAACTCCGGCGGGAAGGTATCCACCTGATAGATGCGGACATATTCGTATCCATCCATCCAGATCACATGCATGGGCTCCACTGTTGAAAGGATGTTCAGGTAGGGGCCGTATTTTTCCAGCTGACCCTGATTGGCGTAATAGACAACCAGATAATCGGCAGACTGAACAAAATTCAACAAGTCTTCGGCGTGTTCGCCGTCGATATAGTAAGGTCGAAAGCTGGTGGATGTACCCGGATAAAAATAGGAGAAGCATCCGCGGCTGTAGTAAACAAGCGCAGTTGAGTCTTTCGCATCTGGAAGTTCAGCCAGATAGTGCGCGGCAAATTCCAATCCCTCACCGTATGGGAATTGCGGGAAGTCTTTATTCACGCCCATGCTATAGGTAATGGGATTGCGGTATGTGAAATAATATGGGAAGTAGGAAACCGCGCTCCACACCTGAAAGAACAGCAGCAGGAACAGACCGGCATAGTGCAGCCGACGAGCGCCCCGGCCAAAACGGTCAACCAGCCATTCAAGCACATGGAACCAACCCAGCCCCGCCAGCAAATTCAGGGACAGGTAACTGGAAAGAATGTAATGCGGCGAATTGCGTCCCTGGGCAATGCCGATGAGCAGGATGAATGCAATGGCAGTGGTCAGCAGCAGCGCAAACAACTGCCGGTTGGGGCGAACCAACTCAGAGCGGGGAGTGAACGGCAGGGCAAATCCAAACAGAATGCCAAGCCAAGTCAACGGAGTCGTTCTACTTAATAATATCTTTGCCAATTCCCAAATCCCAATGAGGCTTGTATTCAAGCTGAATCGGGAAACTTCCAACTCTTCGGTGACGGTGAGGCGCGCGCCCTGAAACGCATAGCTGAACGCATTGCCATACACTTGATAGAGCATTTTCCCGGGCGCAACCCACATGCCGGGCCAGAACAAAAAATAACCCGCGACCAGAATGACAAACCAGAGAATAAATATTTTTGCGTTATCAATAAATGCCTTCAGGTAGCCGCGCTGCCGTTCCCGAAAAATCTGGATCAACAGCAAAACACCGATGGCCGCAAGCATTGCAATTGCAGAGGATTTCGTAAGCTGCGCAAGAGCCGCCGCCACACCGGAGATCAACAAAAAAATAAATTTTCGTTCCTGTGAAAGATACAAACCAAACGCCAGCAGGGAAACCAGCACGAAGAGTGAAACCATGGCTTCGTGATCGAGCAGGCGTGACTGGCCGAGAAAGAACGGGTCGAAGGAAGCAATGAGAACCGCAAACGCGGCGGGAAGTTTTGGAATGAGCTTTTGCAGAAAATAATAAAGGAGCAGGAATAAAACAGCGACCAGCAGAACTTGAAGCACACGCGCGATCTGCAACAACACCAGCGGATCGTAGCCATGTTCGTACATGAACGGGTCAAGCCGTCCCTTTTCATAATCGAGATAGCCCTGCCCAAATCCGCGGAACTCGGGGAAATAAATCAGCATGGCAATGCTGATGATCCACATC
>JADKDM010000004.1 GCA_016714565.1 Candidatus Villigracilis propinquus | reverse complement strand
CAATTGTAGTAAAACAACCAACTTACAATACAGAGATTTTTAAAGAAAAAAACTCCATTCAATATGCGACAGCCACCAATGGTGAGGCGACATCGTTGGTGCTAAAATGTTTGAAACTTACAAAGTTAAGGTTTTCTTTGCGCCGGGAAATGAAAAAAGTCAGCGCATCTCCAATCGCTGATCAGATCGGGAATACCCGGCAGACCCCGCCACGCGTGGACATTCTACGCCTGCTGATGGCGGCGCCTGCCTGCCTACGATCCTTGCGCGGACGATGAAAAAATACCTGCCTGGGTGCAGCACCAAATTCTGAAATTGCTGCCAAATCTGGTTGAAGTAGGCGAAACGCGCAAGACAAGCAAAAGTACTGGAAAAATTTTACCAATTCAAGACTGATGCTTTTCTTTTACAGGAGATCATCATGCCGATGGGCAAAAAGCCTTCAGGGATTGAGCTTGCTCCCCATCATGATGATATGCATGGAAGAGCGTTGCCGACCACCTGTAAACACGTGAACATCCTCAGCCTGCCAGTCGGCTCATTGGATGGGCTGGTCAATCGTCGGGGACTATGTCAAATCGGGCTCGCATCTCGCGATGAGAACGGCGGAATACAACACACCATGCTTGAAAACATTTATTTCCAGAGCGAAATGTTGAGATCATCACGCTTGCCTATCGCACGCAAGGACTCATCCTCGCTAAAGGCAACTTCAAAGGAATTAAGAAAATTTCAGACCTCGCGGCAAGCCAATGTCCGCTTTGTAAATCGCAATGGGGTTCGGCCTCCGCCTCTGGCTGGATGCAGAATGCACAAGCAAAGATCCCTGCTGGAAAGATCCTCGGCTACAAAAACCCGTGATGACCCACAGCGAAGCTTCATTGATGATCGAAGAAGGCCAAAGCAGACGTGTCTCCGGTCTGCAAGCCGCCGCCCACCAGCACGAGTTTCATTTCATTCCCCACACACACACACACCCCTCTTTGAAGAACGCTATGGTCTCATCCTGCCCCGTGAACAGGAGAAAAATTCTCAACCCTTTTCCTCGACTCAGTTCAAACCGTGGATTTCCGCAATTCACTGAATGTCCTAACTGGTTACAGCACCTATAGGGTGAACAAATCCATATTTGAGGAATGAAATGAGAAAGACCGTTATCACTGCACTTTTTATTTTGGGACTTATGCTAACTACGTGCGGTTCCACACCGATAAGAAAGCGCTCCCGCCGCGCCGACAACTGATCTTGCTACGGAAACATCAACTACCCTGCAAGCGACTGAAGCCCCCGCTGCCGTCTCTGACAACCCCAGGTACTCTTCCAGATCGTCAAAGCAGACGGCGGCATTTGACGTGGACTCTCAACGCCGTCAAAGCTCCGCCTCTCGCCCAGCTTCAAGCCGAAGGCAAAGTGGAAGAAGGGGCCCCTATCTCAGCGATGTGCTGGCTCTGGCTGGCGTCACCGAATTCACAGAAGTCACACTCACCGGCAGTTCCAACTCGGCTACATTGACCTTTGAGCAAGTGAATGAAAACACCATCCTCGATTTCAACAATCACGGGACGATGAAACTCTCCTCCACATACATTCCCAAAGCAAATTGGACGAAGGACGTTTCCCTCATCACCGTAAAGTAAAAATCCCCGTACGTGTTTTTTATTTCCTGTTTTAAATTAAGGAAATGTTTAATTGCACCCCGTTCATTGAAAAGGCAAAGAAATGCGATACCTGCTTGGAATTGACGACACCGATAATCTCGAATCGCGCACAGGGGCATCGCGTCCGTCAACTTGCGGACTGGCTGGCTGAAAAATCAACTCGCCTGGCTGCTGGGCATCACCCGACATCAACTGCTCGTGGACCCGGGCATCCCCTACACCTCACATAACAGTTCAGCTTGTCTGGCAGTTGAAACAGAAAAACAAGATGAAGTTTGGGAAGCCGCACGTGAATTTCTTCTACGCGAAAGCGCCGTCGGTTCGATGCAGGTTTGCCTTGCAGAGTGGAATGCCATCAGCGCCGAGGTTTTGGATTTTGGGGCGCAGGGCCAAACTCGAAGTGTTGACTCATGCCTGCTGCGGAGCAAACAGCTTCCCGGTCCAGAATACGATGCGAAGGGCTGACAGGTACGCACTGCTGGGATCATCGAGCCTTGTCCGCCATTGGTCTGCATCGCGCTGGCAATGATGGACGTTATCTGGGCTGCCGGGGTTGCGTGACTTGAAAGATAAATATCAAGTTCGTGAGATCTGCGCGAAAGGCCACGTGGACAGAATTTGCACCGTGGAACATGTTGACTCGACCGCTGAAACCGTTGTGGATGTTGGCGAATGGATCCGTCCCATTTTACGTGACGGAAAAGCAACCCTATATGTTGAGGAGAAAAATAATGAATGGTACATCATCTCTAAAGACCGCATCAAAAGCCTTTCCAACTGAGTGGTCGCTTACATGGATCCAAGCCCTGCTGCTCATCGGCGGCGGGTGTGATGGCGGTGGTTCTGCATCGCGCATTGGATATCTTGCTGGGCTGCCCGGGCATCACGGCATTGAATGGATGGCGATCATGATCCTTTGGCCGCGCTTCATCCAAATTTCGGCGGCGCGGGGCACACTCGCCAGCATCGGCGCGTCGTTCGCATCGGTTTCGCCGCCCTGCATGGCGATAATCCGGTTCACGTGGATCTACCACCTGCTGCCCGGCCCCGTGATGGATCTGGCATTTCGCTATCTGCCGCGCTATGCAAACAAACTTTGGTTCATGGTTTTGCTCGGCGGCTTTGCTATTGGCCGAAAACCCATCGGCCAGCTCACCATCAATCTGCTGACCGGCTGGCCCATTGGTTCGTTCCGCTTCGGCGTTGTGTACCCGTTTGTAAGTCATCTTCTCTTCGGAATGATCGGTGGATTGCTGGGCGATGGTCGTGTTTGGCATTAACCGTTTTTCAAATAAACCAAATAAAGGATAGTTAAAATGAAACATTCTTCCCGTAACTTCTTTGTCTTTGCTGCTGGTCCTCTCCATCGTGTTGACGACCTACGGCGCTCTCCGCCACACCGACAGCTGCTCCTGCTACCGAAGCACCCGTCGCCACTGAAGCACCAGCCACCGAAGCCCCTGCAACGGAAGCTCCTGCGGCTGCTCCTGCCAACCCGAACCTCATCCTCGCCACTACCACCTCCACACAGGATTCTGGTTTGCTCGATGTGCTCATCCCCATGTTCGAAGAACAGACCGGTTACACCGTGCAGACCATTGCCGTAGGTACCGGCGAAGCGCTCAAGATGGGTGAAGAAGGCAATGCGGATGTATTACTCGTCCATGCTCCTTCCTCCGAAGTGACCTTCATGGAAGGCGGCTTCGTACCCGACCGCTTCCTCGTCATGCACAATGACTACATTATCGTTGCCTCGCCATCTACAATGCGGGCGCTCCTTTCGTCTCCCGCGGCGATGATTCTGGCACGCACAAAAAGGAAGTCAGCTTCTGGACCAAAGCCGCAGTTGACCCCCGCACAGAAAAACCTGAATGGTTCATCGAAACCGGCCAGGGCATGGGCGCTTCCCTCACGGTTGCTTCCGAAAAAGGTGCGTACATCCTCACTGACCGCGCCACCTACCTCGCAAACAAAGAAAACCTTCAACTTGAAATTTTGCTCGAAGGAAACAATGCTTTGTTGAACGTGTACCACGTCATCACCGTCAACGCTGAGAAGTGGCCCGCCGTCAACTATGAAGGCGCGCTTGCCTTTGCAAACTTCATCATTGACCCCGCCACTCAGGCGGTCATCAAAGATTTCGGCGTGGAAAAATTCGGCCAGCCGCTGTTCGTCCCTGACGCAGATAAGACTGATGCGGACTTGGGGCTGTAGTAAAATCCTGGTTCAAAGGTAATTAGTTAAAAGTAAAAAGTAATGCGTAGCACGTATTACTTTTTACTTTTTTACTTTCTCCCCCATGTCCGATATCCTTGAAATCACCTTTCTCTCCCTGCAAGTCTCGACCATTGCAACCCTCGTCAGTCTGCTGATCGGCCTGCCGTTCGGCACGTGGATCGCGCTTGGGCATTTCCGCGGGCGCTCCTTTCCTTTGAGCATCATCAATACAGGCATGGCCCTGCCGCCTGTTGTGGTTGGTCTTGTGGTCGCCATGACGTTATGGCGCAGCGGCGTGCTTGGCGGATTAAGATTGATCTATACCCCTTGGGCCATCATCATCGCGCAGACGATCATCGCCGCCCCGGTTGTGACAGGGTTGACCGCCGCCGCATTGGAAGCGCTCGACCCGCGACTACAGCAACAGCTTTTGGGACTTGGCGCTTCACGCCCGCAGATGGTTTGGCACCTGTGGCGAGAGGCACGTCTGCCGCTGTTGGCTGCTCTCATGGCTGGCTTTGGCTCGGTGATTTCCGAGGTAGGCGCATCCATGATGGTGGGCGGCAACATCCGCGGACAGACTCGTGTGCTGACGACTGCCATCGTGCTGGAAACATCCAAAGGGGAATTTGAAAAAGCGCTGGCTCTTTCCGCGCTGTTGCTGACGCTCACCTACCTCGTCAACCTGGCGTTGACAGCCATTCAGCAAAAAGGGGCGAGGAAATGATCTCGATCAATAATTTACTCGTCCAGCGCAATGGACGGGACGCGCTAAAGATCGCCTCGCTTGAGATTCAAAAAGGGGAAACACTGGCTGTGGTCGGCCCAAATGGAGCGGGCAAAAGTACATTGCTCCTCGCGCTGGCGCATTTGATCAAGGCCTGTCAATGGCGGAATTGACTTCCACGGGAAGCCGCTCAAAGATTGGGATGACCTCGAATACCGCAGAAAGATAGCGTTCGTCTTTCAAGACCCGCTGCTGATGGATATGTCTGTGGAAGCGAATATCGGGCTAGGTTGAAATTCCGCGGCGTGGATAAGGAAACTGTCAAAGTGCAAGTCATTAATGGAGCAATGCCATGGGCGTGGATTCTCTCCTTAACCGCCGGGCAGGCCAACTTTCAGGGGCGAGGCGCAGCGCGTCAGTTTGGCGCGGGCATTTGTCCTCGATCCCGAACTGCTTTTGATGGATGAACCGTTCTCGGCTGTCGATCCACAAACACGGCGCAGCTGCTCAAAGACCTGACCAGGGTTCTCGCGCAGGATCATCGCACGACGATCTTTGTGACGCACAACTTGAAGGAAGCCGCGCAATTTGGCGACAGGGTTGCTGTGATCATTGACGGCGAGTTGAAGCAGGTGGGCAAGCCGAAGCTGATAAAAGAAAAGCCCGCCGATAAAAGTGTACGCGGATTTTTGAAGGGGCTGTAAAAGAAGTCATCGGGCAAGTGTTGTATAATGCGTCTGCTTTAAGTTTGAAAAACTCCATGGTTTTTCCTGCTCTTTCGGCCGACTACTTAGTTTGAAAAAACTCCACGGTTTTGATGTACCGATGTTATGAGTTGCCTCCATGCCTGAATTCCTGCAATTGCTGCCCCCCGAAGAAGCCCGCAAGCTGTTATTTGTAAATCTCCCCGACAAGAAAATTACCCACGAAAAAATTGAGACTGTCCTTTCTCTTGGGCGTGTGATCGCTGAAAATATTTCAGCGCCTCATTCCCTGCCGGAATTTCTCCGCTCCACCGTGGACGGGTACGCCGTCCGTGCGCGCGACACATTCGGCGCATCTGATTCTGTGCCGGCGTATCTGACGCTGCTTGACGAGATCCCGATGGGAAGCGCTCCTTCGCAAAACATTGGCGTCGGTCAATGCGGATTGATCCACACTGGCGGCATGCTGCCACCCGGCGCGGACGCGGTTGTGATGCTCGAAAATACGCAGGTCGCACTGGGAGGAGATCGCCCATCGCCGGGCAATGAGATCGAGATCTTCCGCGCCGTTGCGGACGGGGAAAATGTCATCCAAATTGGCGAGGATGTGAAAACAGGCTCGGTCATTCTCCCGAGCGGCTGCCGCATACGTCCCGCGGAAATTGGCGGGCTGATGGCACTGGGCATTACCCATCTATCCGTCGCTGCGAGACCAAAGGTCGGGCTGATCTCTTCAGGAGATGAAATTATCGACCCTGCCGAACAGACGAAACCGGGTCAGGTTCGGGATATCAACGCATACACCCTGGCAGCACTTGTGACCAAGTCTGGCGGCGAACCCATTTTGTATGGCATCGTGCCGGACATCAAATCAGAATTGGAGGCTGCCGCGCGCCGCGCTTTGAGCGAGTGTGATGTTGTGGTCATTACAGCTGGTTCCTCGGCAAGCACGCGTGATATGACAGCGGACGTCATTGCATCCCTTGGTGCGCCTGGCGTACTGGTACATGGAATTAATACACGTCCCGGCAAACCCACCATCCTTGGCGTGTGTGAAGGCAAAGCTGTGATCGGGCTTCCGGGAAATCCGGTCAGCGCATTGGTGAACGGATACTTGTTCGTTGTGCCGGTGATCGAAAAATTGCTCGGTGAAACGCCGCGTCCCCGCCCTGTGGTGACAGCCAAATTGACAGTCAACCTGCCCTCACAAGCCGGACGCGAAGATTGGATTCCCGTAAAACTTGTTTCCCCACAGAACAGCAATGGAAATCAGACCCATCTCGCCGAACCAATCTTTGGCAAAAGCAATTTGATCTTCACCCTGACAGCCGCCGATGGCCTCCTGCGCATCCCCCCCGACGTGACAGGCTACGGAGCGGGAGAGATGACAGAGATCGTTTTGTTTTAATAGATATTTTGTCCAAATGGCGCAATTAGCCACAGAGCACACGAGGCCACAGAGAAAATCTCAAAAAACTCGTTTTCTCTGTGGCCTCTGTGGAAAAACACTTTCGCAAGAGACGGAGATGAATAATGTCGATCTACCTTCATGATATCCCGCTGTCCACGGCGCAGGATCATTTAAAACAGTCTTTGGAGGCAGCCGGTTTGTGGCAGGTTCTTGGTTCAGAAACCATCAAACTGGATGAAAACGCGCTGGGACGAGTCCTTGCAAAACCGATCTGGGCATCCATCTCCTCACCGCATTACCACGCTTCCGCCATGGACGGATTTGCCGTCATTTCAGAAAACACATCAGGCGCGGGGCCATCCACACCGCTGACCTTCCCCGTGGAAGCCGAGTCCGCTCACTATGTGGATACCGGCGACCCGCTGCCAGAATGGGCCAATGCTGTCATCCCAATTGAAAATATCGAATCGCTGGATGAAAATAACAACATCACACAAGCCATTCAAAGACCGGCTTCCATTCGAATCCGGGCGGCGGTGGCACCCTGGAGTCACATCCGCCCGCTGGGTGAGGATATTGTCGCAACACAATTGGTGCTTCCATCCGGGCATACCCTGCGTCCCGTGGACCTTGGCGCGGTCGCTGCGTCTGGACATCAGGAAATCAATGTTGCCCGCAAACCGAGGGTTGCCATCCTGCCAACCGGCACGGAACTGGTTCCTATCGGCTCCAAACTAAAATCCGGCGACATTTTGGAATACAACTCTCTCGTGCTCGCAGCGCAGATCAAAACAATGGGCGGCGAACCCGAACGCTACCCGATCACAAAAGATGATTTTGACCTGATATGCAAAAACGTATTGGACGCCGCGCAAGATCATGACCTGATCTTATTGAACGCGGGTTCTTCCGCCGGCATGGAGGATTTTTCCTCCAAGGTCGTTGAAAAACTCGGGCAGCTTCTGGTTCACGGCGTGGCCGTCAGGCCGGGACATCCCGTGATTCTGGGAATAATAAACCGCGAAGGAAAACAAGTCCCCATCATTGGCGTTCCGGGCTATCCCGTCTCCGCCGCACTCACCACCGAAATTTTCGTCGAGCCGCTCATGGCAAAGTGGCTGGGGCGGCGTCCGCTCGAACTCCCAACCGAAGAAGCAAAACTTACCCGAAAAATCACCTCCCCAGCCGGTGACGCAGATTACGTCCGCGTGGCAGCCGGAATGGTCGGCGGTAATTTATTGGTCGCCCCCCTTTCACGCGGAGCGGGCGTCATCACTTCGTTGGTGCAGGCAGATGGGTTGGTCGTCCTGCCCCCCGGCGTACAAGGCATGGAAGCGGGCGGCAAGGTGCAGGTTCGCTTGTATCGAAGCAAAAGTGAGTTGGAGCGGACGATCCTGTGTATCGGCTCACACGACCTCATACTCGACCTCATGGCGCAATTCCTCACCGAATCAGACCGGAGGCTCGTCTCTGCCAACGCAGGTTCGCAAGGCGGGCTGATCGCAATCAAACGCGGCGAAGCGCACATGGCGGGTTCCCATCTGCTCGACCCTGAAAACGGCGAATACAATATTTCATACATCCGCCGCTTCGTGCCGGATGTGCCCATCAAACTCGTTACATTGGCAGGGCGTGAGCAGGGACTCGCAGTTCGCCGTGGAAACCCGAAAGCCGTTCATGGCCTAAACGACATCACCCGCGCCGATGTGCATTTCATAAACCGCCAGCGCGGCTCGGGCACGCGCGTCCTGCTCGACTATCACCTCAACCAGCTTGGGATTTCCTCCGATCTCATCAACGGATATCATCAAGAGGAATACACCCATCTCGGTGTTGCCGCCGCAGTAGCCTCAGGCCGCGCAACCTGCGGGCTGGTCATTGCCGCTGCCGCTCAAGCATTGGATCTGGATTTCATTCCACTGTTTCAGGAACGCTACGACTTGGTCTTCCCTCAGGAATATGCCAACTCACAACTGCTCGCGCCTCTTTTCGACCTGTTAGCTGCTCCCGGTTTCCGAACAGCAGTTTCCAAGCTGGCAGGGTACGACGTCTCCATGACTGGCAATGTCGTTCTGGACGATAAGTTTTAGAAGCCTCATTTCATCGAATTAATAGAGGCCGCTCCTCCGGCAAAAATGTAACTTTCGTCACATGGATTTTCCGCCAAAGCGGATATGATAGGTAGGCATTGTTTTAATTGCAAGGAGAAAGCATGGCTGTACTATCTACGAAATCTACAACCGCCTGGGCAGAAGTGGACGAAAACGGGCGCCTCATTCTTCCGCCCGAAGTTGCTCAACAATATGGGCTGATTCCTGGCTCCAAAGTTCGCCTCGATGAAGGCCATAACTTTGTCCGTATGCACCGCCCCGTCACACACCTCACCAAAGTTTATATTGAGCCGACAGTCGCCTGCAATCTTGATTGCATCACCTGCTTCCGCAACGCGTGGGATCAACCCATGGGCCGCATGACCGATGAAACCTTCGAAAGCATCTTCAACAGCCTCAAGCAAATGGACCCGATCCCCAGTGTGTATTTTGGCGGCATCGGCGAACCGCTCTTTCACCCCAAAACCATCGAATGGATTCGGCGCGTCAAGGAACTCGGCGTAAAAGTTGAACTCATCACCAACGGCACGATCCTCACTGAAAAGAAATCGCGCGAGTTAATTGACACAGGGCTGGATGTGCTTTGGGTCTCTCTCGATGGCGCAACGCCCGAAACCTATTCAGATGTGCGCCTCGGCGCGGAACTTCCGACAATTATCAAAAACCTTGAGCGCTTTGTAAAAATGCGCGCCGCTGGTCATTATCCTTCGCCGGAGATCGGCATTGCGTTTGTGGCGATGAAGCGCAATATTTCAGATCTGCCCCAAGTCATCAAGATCGGCAAATCCCTGCGCGCCAAATATTTCTCCGTCAGCAATCTTCAGCCTGCCACCGAAGATATGCAAGCCGACCGCCTGTACAACCGCACCACGCGTGATATCGCATATTTGCAGGCGCCGCATCTTCCAAGCCTCAGCCTGCCTAAAATGGATTTTGACGAATCCACCAAAGACGCGCTCTTCGAGGTCTTCAATAGCGGCCTGAATATCAGCTACGCGGGCAATAACTGGGGCGGCGCAAATGATGTCTGTAATTTCGTGGAGAACGGCACCATGTCCGTTGCGTGGACGGGGGATGTCAGTCCGTGCTGGCCGTTGATGCATACCCACATGAGTTACCTGCACAACAAACCGCGCCTCTCCAAAAAACACATTATTGGGAATGTAAACCAACGCCTCCTTTCTGACCTGTGGCTTGATCCCGATTATTTGGCATATCGCGAACGCCTTCACAACTTCGGCTTCGCCCCATGCACCTTCTGCGGCGGATGCGACCTCTCCGAAACCAATGTGGAAGACTGCCTCGGCAATGACATTGCCCCAGTCTGCGGCGGATGTTTGTGGGCGCAGGGCATTATTCAGTGTCCGTGAAATAGTTTCTGCAATTTAAAGCTCGGATCGTCAAATCCGAGCTTTTTTGTTGTTTCTCAACCCGCGATGTCATTCTGAGCGAGGCGATACAAGAGGCGACGATCTCTGAGTTTGTCGAGAAACCCACTGCTATCGGCTGAGGCGGCACTATCGCCCCGCTCTAAATCGGAATGTAACACGCGTTGACGAATGATCTCCTTTAACGGTAAAATATACAGCGCCAAAGGATTTTATATTAGGAGTAGAGGTGTAGAAGATGAAAGAGACGATCATGAAAGTTAATTTCTATGCTACGTTGCGTCCGATCGTGGGGCAAAAGACGGTGGAATTGAAACTCCCGCCGAACACGACTGCCATTCAACTGGTGCTGATGTTCGTGAAGGATTATCCCACCATGCGCAAGGAATTGTTGGATGAGAACGATCAATTCTTTCCGCACATGAAGTTCTTCATCAATGGGCGTGAGGCGGTGTACCTGCCTGATAAATTTGACACCATTATTCAGCCCGATGACAAGGTGGACATCTTCCCGCCAGTGGGCGGCGGCTAGTCCATGCGGACTATTGTCCACGAGATGCGCGGGATTCCTTATTATTTGCCGGGCGAATACTTGCAGGAACTTGGCGGTACGCTGCATGGCGAGGATTTGATCCAGGGGGATGGCTGGAGTGTGAAGATCGAAAAGATGGAACCGTTTCGCCTGTTTTCATTATCTGTCGGCCAATCGCGTTTGACGATGGAATTGGAAGAACGCGTTGCGGACGATTTTCTGGAGCGGTTCACGAAGAAGACGTTGAGGGCGGGAGGATGAGGGAAATGATGAATGCAGAATGTTGAATGATGAATTTGTCAGCGGGGGAATGTTTGAGGAAACAGAATCAGGTTATAGATTAAGAAAGAAGCGAATGAATAAAAAAGGCGACGTATCCTAATGGACACGTCGCCTTTTATCTTATTACTTATTACTGACCTTACGCGATTTCCAATTCCTTTAACTTGGCTTCGCTGACGACACCGTTATCCCAACCGCGGGCGGTGTAGTATTCTGCGAGCATGTCGTCCAGTTCGCAAACGTGGCCGACTGAGCCGGGTTGTGTGGAGGCTTCCTTGGTGAAGCGGTCGGGAAGAATATCGGAGCCTGCGCCGAAACCAGCGAGGTTGTTGTAATGACGTTCGAGGTTGTAAATGCGCTCGCCGGTCTTGAGGACATCGTCTGAGGTGAAGGGGATACCGACCATGGCGGAGTATTGCTGGGCATATTCATCGGTGCCCATGGCGAAGGCGCTGAATTTGCAGAGGTCCATGCTGTCGGAAAAGGCGTGGATGTCCTGGAAGACTTTCACGAGGCCGCCCTTGTCTTTCCAAGCCAGCGGATCGACCTTGAGGGAGCCGAAAGGCATAACGCCCAATTCAGCGGCGGCAACGTAGGCGCGCAGATGGCAGGCGCCGCGGTTGGATGTGGCATAGCCGAGGCCCATGCCCTTCATGCCGCGCGGATCGTGGCAGGGGATGCCCTGACCTTTGACGGTCATGGCGAGTTCAGGATGGCCGAAATGCTTGGCGGTGGCTTCTGCACCGTCAGCCATGACGTTGCCGAGGCCTTCGCGCTTGGCGATCATTGCGGCAGCATTGGTCATGCCATCGGGGTCGCCCCAGGCAAGTTTGCCATCGCCGTTGGTGTAACCCTTTTCGCTGGCTTCCATCCAGATCGAAAGCGGATGACCGATTTCAATTGCGTCAAAACCGAAGTCATTGGCGAGGTCGATCATTTTGGCAACGAGGCGGGCATCGTTATTACCGACGTTCGCGCCGACTGACCAGGCGGGTTCATATTCCACCGATTCCATGCGCAGACCCTTGTACGGGCCGTCCTTGACTTCCACTTCCTTCTTGCAAGCCACAGGGCAGGCGTGACAGGTGGGGTTGTCAACGAGCAGGTTCGCGTTGATATATTCGCCGCTGATCTTCTCGGCATTTTCGCCGTAGGATGTGACCATGCTGTTCTTGGTGGGCAAAGCGCCAATGCTATTGGTGATGTTCATCAACACATTGGTGCCGTAGACAGAGAGACCACCTTTGCGAGGGCTGGTGATATTCTCTTCAGCCATGATGTTCTTGAGAGCGCGGTCGTGAGCGGGTTTCCACTCTTCACGGTTCGCAGCTTTGACGATCTTCTTCTCAGACTTGATGACGATGGCCTTGAGATTCTTGGAGCCGCCAACTGCGCCGGTGCCGCCGCGGCCGGAAGCGCGGTCGTTTTCGTTCATCCAGCACGCAAATTTGACGAGATTCTCGCCTGCGGTGCCGATGGTAATGACGGTGAGGTCTTTCTCGCCGTATTTTTCCTTGAAATGTTTAATGGTGTCGTGGACGTTCTTTCCCCAAACTTCGGAGGCATCCAGCAATTCGATCTGGTCATCATGGATGTAGGCATAGGTCGGTTTTGCAGCTTTGCCTTTGAATACCAGGCCGTCGAAACCAGACCAGCGTAAACGAGCGGCAGACCAGCCACCATGGTGAGAATCAGTTACGGTTCCAGTCAGAGGCGATTTGGTTACAACCGCCATGCGTCCACTCATGTTGGCTTCAGAGCCAGTGAGCGGGCCGTTCATAAAGCAGAGAATGTTATCAGGGGAGAGCGGGTCTACCTTGGGGCCATTGTCATAGACATACTTTACACCCAACCCGCGTCCACCAATATATTTTCGGGCATCGCTATCTGCGATAGGCTTGAATTCAACTTTGCCTGCGCTGAGATCTACCCAGCCGATCCGATTTGCATAACCGCCAAGTTCCATGATGAATCTCCTTTTTGCAAACGAAAATAAACAGCTGGTGCTGTTCTTATGTATAAAGATTAGCATTTGAAATTTTTAGAGTCAATATTTAAGGAAAAACTTAATCGTAAAGGTGACAAACGTCAGGCTGAGTCTTATTCAACCGCTTGATCGCTATCGGTTTGGTTTACTTATCCCAACATATCGGGCAGCATGCGCGGCCTCACACAATCCTACCTTCCCCAATATCGCTCCATTCAACAGCCAGCCACTTGACCCCTTTTCGATACATCCTTGATTTATCTTTTTCTTTCTGCCCGCTCAACAATTTCACGCAGGTGTGCTTTCACATCGTTCGGCAGCAGCGCGGGTTCATTCAGAGAAAAACTCGCGCTGCGTAACTTTTTCACCCCTGTTTTTACACGAAAATTGGTAAGAAAAATGGCTCACCCCAAAATTAAGGCAAGGAGAGAATGAGAGCGGAAGAGGAGCCAGAGCTGCCTCTTTTTGTCCCAGGAATTCCTTTACCTTGTCATCCCCGCATTTCCACAAGTAGTTCAAGATCAAAATACTTTTCCATTATCACCGAATGCAATAGGCTCGTAATCCGTTTTACCTCGCAGGTCCCCTTTCGCCTCCCGGCAAATGATCTCCCAATTCACTCAACAGCAATCCAGTATTCCGATTGTGGTGCATCAGAATCACCATCACCAAATCCAGCATGGTCTTGACCCCGTTTCTGAAGTTCGGGGTTAATCATGTTTTGATATCTTGGCATTCCAGTCGGGGATAGATGACGTGGTGTATAAGTTTTTTGCCAACGAACACGGGTCAGTGTATTCAGGCTTGGCTTGACAATATCCGCCTGCTGAGGAATACGTGAAGGACATATCACCGGGTCAAAATTGACCCGCTTGGCGACCTAAAGATCGGATTCTGCCAGAAGTTCAAAATCAGAGGTGATCTCCGCGGTAGCTCGAACAGTGGCAGCAACCGAGCAATACTTTTCTTCGGATAGTTGAATAGCTTGCTCCACTGCCTTTTCTGTCAGGTTCTTTCCTCCAATTTTGAAATGCAGATGGATTTTCCGAAACGTCCACGGCGGATCCTGATCCTGTTCACCACTGGAACTGATCTCAAGATGCGAGAGGCATGCGCTTTTTGGCAAGAATTTCGACAACATCCACTGCGGTGCAGGATGCCACTGCAATAAGCAATAAATCAGACGGCTTGATCCCAATTCCTTCATCTGGTGTAGAGAGAACAACCGAGTGCTTCGTTGAATCGACCCCGATAAATTGTTTCCCTTGAATCCATTTTACGGTTGCTGTGCCCATGAGACTCCTAGTTTTTTTGGGTTTGGATTGGTAGTTTTTTCCTAAACGACGTGCGGTCGTAAATTATCGACTCCTACTTTGATGCAGATGTGCCAATAAAGTTGCAATCGTTTATAAATTGAACAACTCCCGGCTGAAATCAGCCGGGAGTTGTGACCTGTTAGGGCTTTCCACCTTGACCACCCGAGTCGGGTACGTCGCCGCCGCCACTTCCATTCGCGTTTCCGCCTTCATTACCATTTCCTCCGCCTTGACCATTTCCACCTGACCACATTGGGCTGCCATTGGCATCGCGGAAGGCGTATATCTGGGCTGTCGAGTCGATGGTTACGGTGATGGCGCTGTATAAGCCTTGATCGCCGGGGAAACCATGGATGGTGACGCCTTCGCCAGCCGCAGGAGCAAACCCGATGGACTGGATGTAGCGTGAGTTGCCAAGGTCAATATAAAGTGCCGTTCCATCATCAAGCGTGACGCTCATGCCAGTGAAGTCAACGCTGTTGACGACACCATGCACTGTTGTTGCAGCGCTGATATCCGCCTGAGGAATTCCCATGCCGGTAGAACCTTGTGCGCCGTTACCCTGTCCGTTCGCGCCTTGTGAACCATTACCGCCTTGATTGCCATTTCCATTTGTACTGGAAATGATGACTTGATATTGGTCAACAGAGAGGTATTGAGGCTGATAGGTTTCGCCTGTCTGTTGAGTGAGTGCGCTCGTGAATGCCTTCAAGTGATTGAATGAGCCGTTCATCAGGTTGTTATAGACCAGTTGAATATCCGCGTTGTCTGTCTGGGTGAAGCGGGTCTGTAAGTCAACGATGTCCACTTCTTCGATGGTTGCGCCTACTTTGATCGCATCTGCGATTGAGAGGGAACCTTGCGCCATCAGTTGGTCGTACAAAGCCTGGAGGTTGGCATCTGTAAATTTACCGAGATCAAGCGCGGGGTCGGCAAGAGCGTAGCGGTCCATCAGCACTTTGACCTGATCCATATGAGTCTGTTCGCTGGCTGCAATATTCTGAAAAGTGGGCATTCCCCAAAGAGCAAAGAGTTGGTTGTACACATCGCGTGCAAGTTTTTCTTCTTCACGCATAAACAGAAGAGCTGCGGCTTCTTCAGCGCTCAGATCAGAAACAGGAACCGTGGTGAGTTGAGCGCTTCCACCTGTGCCGCTTCCATTACCATTTCCAGTTGATACAGTTGCATCGAGTGCAGCAGGGGTTGTTGTATTGGGAGATGCAAACGCATTGTACGCGCTTGCACCCACGGCGATCACGATGACCGCTGAAAGGACGCCGATGATGATATTTTTCAAATTGTTTTAACATTTTTCTCCTTACAAGTTTTGGCTTGTGTATTGTTTGAATGGTTCATCACGGGTTGTGATGATGGATGCATGATAGTTTTTCAATGTAAAGGGAATGTAAATATTGTTTCAAGACATTGAAAAGGATGCTCTTTCAAGTCTGTGTACTTTCCTAGTGTTACAAGCTTGCTCAATAGACCTCTTGCAAAAGTCGAAAAGCCTAACCACGGAGATACAGAGAAAACCAATTAAAAACTTCTTGCTTCAGCGTCTCCGTGGTTTAAATCTTTATAGACACATCCCTAGAGCTTATGCAAGAGGTTTAATAAAGGAAAAATCAAAACTCCCCACCGAATTCGGCGGGGAGTTGTTGTGTGGTCGTTATAGGTAATGCAACAGCGCAAAATAACATTGTCAGTTTTTTAGATTCAGGTACTCGTCCAGATTGAGGCGTTTGAAGAGACGTTCGCGAATGTCTGCGGGCACATCCTCATCCACAGGTACGCGGACAAGGTCAATTGTGCGCTTGGTCGTATTCAAAACGACGCGGCAATTATCGCAGCCTTCAAGGTGTTTTTCGATCTCCCTGCATAGTTCAGCAGGCAATTCGCCATCAATATATTCAGACAGGGTGCCTAATAAGGCCTGACAGTTTTCATGTAAGTGGTCGCTCATTTTTCCTCTTTTGGGCGCTCGCTGTAATAGGTGGAGAGTTTTTCGCGTAAGAACATGCGCGCGCGCAGCAGGCGGGTCTTGACGTTCGTCTCTGTTAAATTCAATATCTCAGCCGTGTCTTTTATGGAAACATCTTCGATGTCGCGAAGAATAAAGACCATGCGCAGGGATTCGGGCAGTTTTTTGATTGCTTCATCCAATGCAGTTTTGCCTTCTCCGGCAAGCAATTCGTTCTCAGGCAGGATGCTCCAATCCACAAAGATCTTTGGCAGAATATCCTCGTCTGAATCTTCGGGTTGAAGATCTTCAAGGTTTACTCTTTTCTTTCCACGCCGCAGCTGCATCAATGCTTCGTTTGATGCAATGCGATACAGCCATGTGGAAATACTGGAGCGCCCTTCAAAACCTGAAAGATGGGTCATGGCGTTGAGAAATGTATTTTGAAGTACATCTTCGGCATCCTGTTCGTTGCCGAGCATTTTTAGCCCAAGGCGGTAGATGAGCGTGGAATAGGCATCCACCAGACGCGCAAATTCAGCTTTGTCGCCCGCACGGAGCGCTTCAATGGAAAACTCTTGCGTCGTTGAATTAATCATTGGATGTCTTTGTTACCAAAAAGTTGCATGAGGGGAGTATACATCAAAGACAAAAGTGGATGTAACTTTATTACCTCCGGTGCATCCAAATACCGTACGTCAAAATTTCTTTGGAGAAAACATGGAAAAATTACTGAATGAACAGGTGGTCGGGCAGATCAAACAGGCGTTTGCCGATCTGGTTAATCCCGTCCAAATTCTCTTCTTTGGTTCAAAGGAGAATTGCGAATACTGTAATGAAACGCAGCAATTGTTGAGCGAGATCAGCGCAACGGACGAAAAGGTCAGCCTCTCACAGTATGACCTGAATGATGATGCGGCCATTGCGGCGCAGTATAAAGTGGACAAGGCTCCCGCGATCGTTGTCGCTTCAAAAGACGGCGAGCAGATCGTTGACCTCGGCGTCCAATTTTCGGGGATTCCGGCTGGATATGAATTCAGCACACTGATCACCGATATCATCCTCGCCTCAAAACGGGACTCCGGGCTTGGTGCGGCCACCCGTGAGTTTTTGAAAACGCTGACGCAGCCTCTGCTATTGCAGGTCTTTGTAACCCCTACCTGACCGCATTGCCCGCGAGCCGTGTTGCTCGCACATCAGATCGCAATGGAAAACCCCGCCATGATCCACGCCGAAGCAGTGGATGCCATGGAGTTCCCTGAATTATCGCAGCGCTTTAACGTGCAGGGTGTTCCGCAGACTGTCATCAACTCAGGCGGCGGAATCTTCACTGGAGCCTATCCCGAACCGCGCATGTTGGAAGAGATCAAACGCGCACTACAGAACTGATCATGAAAAAACAATCGAAGTATCGCAGGAAGATCATAAAAGCTCAAAGACAGTACCTTGCCATTGGTGTTTTTCTGGTTTTGGTAGGAATCGTGTTGTTCGTAGTTTTGCAAGGCGATGGCACAAAGACTGCGGCATCCGCAACCGATTTCTCTGTTGTCCCTGCTGAAGTTAATTATCCCGCTCCTCAGCTTGCGCTTGAGAATGTCAACGGTGAAACTGAATCACTGGCTGATTTCAGCGGGCAGGTTTTGTTGCTCAACAATTGGGCTACATGGTGCCCGCCTTGCAAAGCAGAAATGCCCACCCTGAAAAAATTCCATGACGCTCATTCTGCTGAAGGGTTTACGATCATTGCTGTGGAAGCTGGAGATGGGAAAGAAGAAGTACTGCAATTTGCCAACTCCCTTGGACTGACGTTCCCCATCTGGCTCGACCCTGACGGTGCCGCGCTTAACGCGTTCAAGAATGGCAGCCTGCCGAATTCGTACGTCATCGACCGCAGCGGCACAGTCCGCTATGCGTGGACGGGTGAGATCAGCCTTGCGATGCTTGAAAAATATGTTACCCCGTTGATCGCAGAGAGTAATTAACTGATGTATGAGTTTCCTCTTGGACAAGAGTAGCAAAGCTCAAACATGAGAACTGGTTGGATTGAGCCCAAAAGTAAACAGCCAGAGTGTGGCTCAAGAACTTTCTCATCCAGCGAGATGTGAGCTGCCACAGATCGCGAGCCCAAACTCGCTTTATTGGAACCAACAGCCATAAACCATTAGCCTTCAACTACTCCATGAGCTCGGGTTTCCAGTGATTGCAGTCTGCCAAGGCAGCGCCAACAACATCTACAAGCAATTCCGGCGCTCCTTCTGTGTCATGAATACCTGCTGGTGTAAGCTCATAATCTACAATAACAACAAAAAAAACGCCATCTTACGGCGTTTTTTTTTGTTTATTTTCCAGCGGTCCAGACGGAGATAGAAATCGCGGTGCGCAACTTTTTCGCAAACTAACGATGAAGTGAATTTTGAGCCTTTTAAAAGCTGTTTTTGTAATTCCCTGCGAAGACAGGAATAATGTCTCGCAATACTTGTTACGTTTTATTACGGCTAGTCTCAGATCACATGTCTTATCGAAGAACAGCAACAATTGGCCGGGGAAATTTCTTCCAAAAATCCCAAAAAGCTCAAGGATGAAGCAAACTGTATAACAGTCATTTCATATGTGGATATAGAGAAAGTCAAGCAATTAATGGGGCAGTTTGTTAAAGTCGAGACAATTGTCCGCTCACGCCACAAGTAACTTCTTCGTAAGGTCGTTCTCTAAACTGTCTACGTCTCTAAAATCCAAAATCTGATGGATGAACTAATCAGACTGCATATCTGTTTGATTTATGGCCAACGCCATTTCGAGCTACTTGTCCTGTATGAATTTGCATAGGATCAGGTATTCAGCATGGGACCATAGAAGCGGATTGGCAATCGAACCCCATTTTTGAACCCACGGAGCATACATCGCTTCTTCGTTCAGTCCAACTGGTACCTGCTCGGGCAACCAGCCATTTTCATTCGCTTGAGCCTCTATCCACTGGCGAAGCTGTAGGGCTTTTTCTTTTTCTCCCACCTCACACCAATACCAGCCCAGCCAAGCGGCTAGCAAAATCCATTGCCCGCCTCCGTAATAGGTATCCGTGGCATATCGTTTGACGCCGCCCAGACATAAATCTGCTTCTATTTTTTCGGCGGTACGGCGCATGATTTGGTCATCCGGAGTTACCAATCGATAGGGTGTGCTAAGCGCGAGCAGACTCGCATCCACTTGGGAGTTTCCAAGGAATTTTTGCCAGCGACCATCTACCTGTCCATTTTCAAGAATGAATGATCGAATGGCTGAAGTTGTAGCGTCACGCTGGTCGCCGGTCAAATCTCCATAGGCCTTTAATCCGCCATAGATAGCGGCGAGGGTATGCGGGTGAATCTTTTCCCTAAATTCCTCCCAACAGTCGTAACAGGGATGACGCCATAATCCCTCAATGTAATCTGCTGTTATACGCGCTGCCTGCAGCCATTCATCAGGGAGTGGTTGGGCGGTGATGCGCTGGTGTTCAGCCAATGCCCACAGCCATGTGCCAAAACCATCCAACTGGAAGTTTTCCCAGGCTGTTGTGGTATTTTCTTCACCATCAAGAGTGTAGCGGGTATGCAGAACATCCGCGTCTGTCAAAGGCTCTCCAGCGGCAGCTTTTTGGAGAGCACGTTGAACAATATCCGCACGGCGGTTGATGGCGGAAGCTGTCCATGCATGGAAGCGTGCGGATGCTTCATTCTTTCCATGCAGATCGAGAGCGTAGGCAATGTAGGAACTATCGCGAAACCAGCAAAATGCATACGTGGGGAAATTAGGGCTGGCGATAAAAGCTCCAGTGGGGGCTTGATTTTCCAGAATTATTTGTAAACTTCGTTCAACAAGGAGATCTGAGGGAAATCTCATGGGAGAGGCAGCGGCCATGCTTGATCCAACCTCTGGAAAACGGGAATGCTCTCAAGTGGCGCGGAGACGGTTATCCATTGCTGCCCGGTGAATTTTTCACCCGTCCAGAAATCCTGCCACTGCCCTTCCGGGAGATACAGGCGGCGCTCCGTCATTCCGGGTTCAAGCACGGGAGCTATCATCAATGCGCGGCCAAAGCAATATTGATCGGCGATCTGCCAGGCTTGTGAGTCTGTGGGCCAGTCAAGGAACAACGGCCGCATAAGCGGCTCCCCTGTTTCGGCGCAATGCCGTGCTTCTGCTGTGATGTAAGGCAACAGACGCATTCGGGTTTTGGTGAAGTGACGATAAATATCAATAACTTCCGGCTGGCCAGTGCGTTCGGCAATGTTCCATGGTGTGCGGTCTCGTAATGGGATGCGGTGATCGTTGAATTCTGAATGGTATTGCATGATCGGGCAGAAGGCAGCCATGGCAGCCGCACGCAAATATAACTCAGCCGAGGGAATTTCGCCGCTGAAACCAGCAATGTCCCAGCCCCAAAAGGGGACACCGGAAAGCCCGACATTCAGCCCTGCTGTTAAGGAAGCACGGAACGCCTCCCAAGTGGAGTTTTCATCACCTGCCCAATGAGCAGGAAATGCCTGAGCTCCGGTGAAACCGGCACGACTGAAAGTCAATGCATCTCCGTTTCTTTTTTGATTCGAATAACGATGATATGCGCCGACATACAGGTTCGGGTATAGATTTACACCCTCATCGCCGCGCAATCCGTTGGCAAAGACAACGTCCCTGCCCCACAAATGCTCACCGCCATCTGTCTTGAAACCGTCTATGCCCAATTCATCCAACAGATAGGCACGCTTGGACATCCACCAATCTGCGGCTTCGGGGTTATTGAAATCGGGCATCAGTGAATCATGAAACCAGAATGGACGAACACGATACGGCGAACCATCCGGCCATTTCAGGTGATAGCCTTTCTCCAGCATGTAGGCTTCATCAATTTCCTGCTGGGGATGGCGCTCTCCGCCCAGATATTTGAGTACGGGAACCTGCCAAAGCAAGAGGCGAACACCCTGGCGATGTAATTCATCGATCATTCCTTTGGGGTCAGGCCACAAGCCATCTGCGGGGAATGTGAAATCTGACAGTTTGAAGGGCTGATCGGCAGGCTTTGGGGAATATTGCGCATCGTTCCAAATGTAGAATGTTTTTTCGTCCGCCCAAGCTTCAATGACCAAAACAGTGACAGGGATATCGTGAAGCTGACTCAGGCGCAACTGCTCCAGCACTTCCTTTTGGCTGTTCCATTCATTGCTACTAATCCAATGTCCAAATGCCCAATCAGGAGGTAATTGAGGCAACCCAACTTGACGGCTGAATAATTGCAGATTTTGTTTTGGCTCGGCGCCTGCAAAGATGTGGAAGTTAATGGACGCCTGCGGTTCGATCTCCGCCTGAAACTGCCACTGTTTCGAATGGCTGGAGGCGAAATCGAAGGCTGAAAAACGAGCGGTGTCCAAATGGAAAGCATAGCCTTGTGAAGACAGAAAAAACGGGACGGGCAGGTAAGTGTGAATATCCTGATTCTTGTATTGCTCGTAGACGGATGCATCCAACTTTGAACCGCGTAAATTGAAGGCATTGTAGCGTTCGCCGAGGCCGTGAAAACTTTCGGCTTCTGGAGATTCAAATGTCATACGCACGGTTTGCGGAGGTTGGCTTGCGTCTCCTGTTAGCCAAACGGGAGGTGTGTTCGTAGCCAGGAGGATGTTTTCGTCACGGCTGATCTGCAAATGAAAAGGATGAAGGGTCAACTCAACGCGCAGCCGACCAGCTGTCAGCGCGGCATGATCGTGTTCCTGTTCAAGAATCTGCCAGGAGGGCAAAGAGTCGCCCGAATTAGTAGAAGCACTTTTTGCGTTCAAACAAAAACTGAGTTGATCGGGGTTGGTCAAGCACATCTGCAAAGATGTTTCAAGTTGTAGTTGTGGTGCGGAGAAAAAAATAATAAGTCCATTGGAATCAACTTGATAGCCGGTGATCTGATCGGTGGATAACCATTCCTGCACGGTGAAAGAATATTCAGGGCTGTCGATTTGAGAATTTTCTCCATCGTTACTTGCATGGAGTTGATACGTGACCTGCTGACCGCGCGAAAAAGATGGCAGCGCTGCCCGCCATGTATCCCCGGCCCGCGTGCCGCCCAAACGAATGGTGGAGGTTGCGAACTGCATCGTCTCGGCCTCGGTGCCGCCTTGCGCAGTTAGGACTGCTTCCGATTCTCCTTTGGCGTCTGTGGTTACCCAAGTTGCCCAGACGCGCGTTGCTGCTGATGGAGGGAAGGTGCGCGCTCCCAATTCAACGGACTGCCCGGCAATGGGCTGACGCGGAAAACGTTCATCTGGATCCTGATGATGAGGATGCTCAATCCCCAAGGGAGTATGGGTTAAGGCTTCAAGGATTGTCATTTGCGGCTCTTTGCGGAAAGGGGATGTGGCGGTAATGGAGTTGTATATTCAGAGCGGATTGAACGGAGGTGCGCCAAAGAAAATGACGGCAATCCGCTCAATCCGCTTTTTACAGATCGATGTTTACTTGATCAGCTCTTCAAGCAAAACTTTTGCCTGATCGAGAGCTTCCTGCGGGGTCAATTGGTCAAGCATTACCTGCTCAAGCAATTTGTTGATGCCATCCTGCATTTCGCTCTGGCGAACGATGACTGGAGGCACAACTGCGAATTCCAAAGAGTCGATGACGGCCTGACGATTGGCGGGAGGAGTCTGGGAAAGATAATCCTGGAAGAGAGCGGGATCCTTCAAGGCAGGGAGTTCCCAACCTGAAGCAATGCGGATCTTGGCCATCTCGGGGTCGGAGGTAAAGAACTTGACCCATTCATAGGATTCCTCAGGATGCTTGGAGGCGGCAAAGACACTGACGCCATTGGCAAAGAAGTGAGTTGCCTTGTTGGTCATGCCGGGTTCCACGGTAACATCCCATTCAAAGGAGGAATCTTTGTAGGCTGAGAACATCCAGATACCGGTCACATCCATGGCGAGTTTGCCAGCCATGAACATATCGCCATCGGACTGTCCGCCCATATCAGCGGCGCTCGGTACAACCTTGTCAACCTTGACCATGTCGGCCATAGTCTGCAACGCTTGAACGCACTCTGGTGAGTTGATCAGCACTTCGGTCTGGTCATCGTTGAAGAATTTGCAATTGTTCTGGGCGGCTTTCTTGTAGAACTCCCAGAATTGAACGCCGGAGTACAGACCCCAAACACCATTGGCGGGATCATTCAACTGCTTGCCAGCTTCAACAGCATCTGCCCATGTCCAGTCAGCGGTGGGGTAGGCCACGCCGGCTTTATCGAACAGATCTTTGTTGTAGTACAACATAACTGTGGAGAAGGTTGCGGGAAGGCCCAACTGCATCCCGTTGTAGCTGAAGGCTGAATTTGCGCGTTCGGAGTAGACACTCGCATCGAGAGCGGTGTCAGCAGACATCAACGGTGAAAGGTCGAGCAAGAGACCCTTGTCAGCATAGGTCACAAAGTTTTCATAGTTAAGTTCAAACACATCGGGGGCGGTACCGCCAGCGATCTGTGTCTGAAGTTTGGTGAAGTAATCATCAAAGGAAGCAGTTTCCACTTTCACTTTGATATTCGGATGGGCGGCTTCAAAGATCTGCACCATCTGCTCAATTTCAGCCATATGATCGGGAGCAGCCGAAAACGTGTAGTAGATAATTTCAACTGGTTCGGCTGGCGCAACCGGCCCGGCAGTGGCAGTAACGACAACAGTATTGGTGATCACTTGCGGTTCAGCAGTGGCCGCAGGAGCGCAGGCAGCCAATAGCACAGACAAAACCATCAACAGGCTTGCAATGCGGACAAAAACAGACTTGGTGGACATGGATTTCTCCTCTTTATGAAAATATGGATGTGATACCTTGAGTTCTATTGAGAGACGACCTTCCAAGGGCATGCGAGGTGATTCGTATAAAGCGCCTCCTATCCTTTCAAACCGCTCATGACATACCCTTGCACCAGGTATTTCTGAGCGAAAAGATACAACAACAACATTGGCAGCACCGTGATCACTGCGCCTGCCATGACTAAATTCCACTCGGTCAACCAACGCCCTTGCAGGGTAGCCAGACCGACAGGCAGGGTCATCAACGTTTCTTCACGGACGATGAACAACGGCCACATAAACGAGTTCCACGATCCCATAAACGCAAAGACGGACAAAGTGGCCAAGGCTGGCTTGGATAGTGGCAGGATGATTTTTAAAAAGATGGTGAGTGGAGAAGCACCGTCCATATAGGCGGCTTCTTCATATTCAGTGGGAATAGTCATGAAGGCCTGACGCAGCATGAATGTGCCAAAGGCGCTGAACACTCCCGGCAGGATCAATCCCTGATAGGTGTTGATCCAGCCAAAAATACGCATCATGATAAAGAGCGGAGTAATGGTCACCTGGAAAGGCACCATCAAGGTAGCTAAATAGAGAAGAAAGACAAAATTATGTCCGCGGAATTTTAGGCGGGCAAAAGCATAGGCCGCCATCGAACAAGTGACAAGCTGACCTATGGTTACCAATCCGGCTACGAATAAGCTGTTAAAAAGCATCCTGCCAATGGGATACAGTTCGAAGATACGGCGATAACTATCCAAAGTGGCTGGGTTTGGAATTAATTGAGGCGGCATGCTCAATACATACTGACCGCTCTTGAGAGATGTGGAGATCATCCATGCGAAAGGCACGATCATCACCAATCCGCCCAAAATCAAGAGGATATAAAGCACTCCCCTACCCAAGTTTTTACCGAGATGCCGAAGACTGGAATTATTCATAGGTCACCCAGTTTTTTTGCATCCGCGTCTGAAATATCGTTACAGCAAAAACGATCAGGAATAAGACCCAGGATAATGTGGCAGCATATCCCATCCGTCCGTAGCGAAAAGAGTTATTGACGATTTGTTGCACTAACACGGTTGTCGCCCCAGCCGGGCCGCCTTCGGTCATGATCCAAACCTGATCAAATACTTGAAAAGAGTTGATCAATGAAATGATCAAGGTAAAGAAAACGGTGGGAGAAAGAAGCGGCAATGTGATGTAACGAAACTTTGCCCAGTTATTGGCGCCATCCAATGCGGCCGCTTCATAATATTCATTCGGGATGCTCTGCAAACTGGAAAGGAATAAGATCATAATAAAACCCGTATCCTTCCAAACACTGGTCAAAATGATGGCAGGCATGGCCCAGTTGGGATCATATAACCAAGCCGGCCCGATAATACCAATCAGCCTGAGCAGGTAATTGATGATGCCGAATTTGGGGTTGAATATCCATGTCCACATCAGCGCCACAGCGACCCAGGCCGAAATGACCGGCATAAAAAAAGCGCCGCGGAAAAATGTCCGCCCGATCAATTTCTGGTTCATCAACAAAGCCACACCCAGGCCGGAAACCAGCACCAGTGGAATGTAACCAATGATAAAAAATAAAGTGTGGCGCAATGCGTCCCAAAAATCTGTATCTTTTATCAGGGTTTGATAATTTTCAAATCCGAGAAAAATAAAACGGGTCGGGATGAGCGGATCCCATTCATAAAATGTCAGCACCAATGATGACAACATTGGAATGATCAAAAAGACCAATAATCCAGCCAGACTGGGAAACAAAAAGAATGCCACCCACAAATATTTTTGGATAACGCTCCGCTGCAAGGACATGGCTGATTCCTATGCCGCTTCTGCTTCGCGCTGACGTTTGATCGGTGATTCGAAAAGTTCGTGCAAGACCAGGCTGGCAGCTCCGCGCGCCCAGGCATCGTCCCCCAGCGGCTCGACGAGAATGGAAACGTCCTGCCTAAGACCGGGCATGGTGTGTTCATCAATGGCCGCGCGCATAGGGTCAAAAAGCCAATTTCCAGCGCGCACGCCTTCACCGTTGATCAGAACACGCTGAGGATTGAAGATATTTACAAGATTGGCAATGCTCTGCCCAAGCAACTCTCCGGCTCGCGCAAAAATTTCCTGTGCGGCTTTCTCGCCCGAGGCGGCAAGTGCGATCAATTCTTCAGGAGTCTTCGGAAGTGAAGAAAGTTGACCCTGTTCAAAAGCTTTTGCAGCCTGACGTAACAACGCCGGTTCACTTGCATACATTTCAAGGCATCCGCGTTTTCCGCAGGCACATAATTCCCCGCCTGGCTGAATGACCGTATGTCCGATTTCACCCGCACCGCCGCGCACACCATGATTGAACTGCCCATTGGAAACGATCCCCAAACCGATACCGCGACCGACCGTAACCACAAGAAAATTATCAACACCCCTCCCCGCGCCGAACCATTTCTCGGCAAAGGCAAGGGTATTTACATCGTTATCCACATATACCGGGACGTTCACCCGGTTCTGGATCATCTCGCGCAACGGAACATCATTCCACCCAAAAAATGGGGATTGACGCACAAGTCCCTGCCCGGCTTCGACGATACCAGCCAAGCCGACTCCGACTCCCATCAAGTTGGGCGCCGGGTTCTCTGACATTTTCAACAACTCTGCAACCAGTTCGCTCAAAGACCGAGAAATTCCCTCTGGGGAAGTGTCCGTAAGCGGATAAGACTGTTTCCCCAACAGAGATGCTTCCAGATCCGTCAAAGCGCCCAGTGCATGGTCTTCCATGACTTTAATACCCACTACACAGCCGCCATTGGGGTTAATCGCCAACATAATTGGCCGCCGTCCCCCACTGGAATCCCCGGACTCCTTCTCGAATACCAAATTATCCTGAATCAGTTCGGCAGTAATGCCGGTGACTGTTGCCGGAGAGAGGCCGGTAAGGCGGGCGATCTCCGCCCGTGGGATGGCGCCATTGGTTTTGATGCTATTTAGGATCGTGGAGCGGTTGATGGCACGTATCAGTTCGCGATTTCCGAGCGGAGAATTGTTCATTTTTCCAATACTTTCTTTATTTAGTGAATAAAGTTAGTTTTATTATAGCCAAATAATTGTTACTGTCAAGGGTTTTCTAATTATCTTTATCCTAAGCTGGCTACTTGGCACATCTATTAGTTTTTAGGAATTTAAACAGAAATTTTGCAATTCTTTACCAGCTTACAAACCTTTTCCTTTCACTTGCCTAAACAACCAGTCATTTACCATAGTAAAGTTGCACGCCCCGATGCCATCCTCTTGATTCTTCAAGAACGTCTACCAAGTTTTCCGCAAAGGAGTTGGGAGGTGTAGCTAAAAGTGTTCGATTTCCTCTCTTTCTACAATGTCTCTGGATGGTGTGTTTACTTACCGCTATCCCCACTTCAACAATTCAGCACGAATTCATATTACTCCCATAATTGCTACTCCCCTGCCATCTTTTGAATCAAAACGATTATTTCTAGTGAAACCTTAGGCTTACCAAGGAATTTCCTTTTCCTGTCGCTGTCGGAAGATATAAAACAAAAAAGGGCGACTTGCTTAGATATAGTCTTCTTAACCGATTTGGGTGTATATAATAACAATATGAGTTATGAGATCGCGGGTTCGTACAAAAATGGAACTCGCGGTGCATAACTTTTTCGCAAACTAACGATGAAGTGAATTTTGAGCCTTTTTAAGACCGTTTTCTTAATTCCGTGCGAAGACAGGAAGGATGTCGCACAATATTTATTACATTTTATTATGTTTAGAACGAATATAGCCTCAGGTCACACGCTTTATCGAAAAGCATTAGCAATATGCTGGGGAAATTTCTTCCAAAGATCCCAAAAATCTAATGAATAAAGCAACAAGCTCAAGACTCATTCGAATATGAGGGCATAAAGAAAGTCAAGCAAATGATGGGGGATTTGTTAAAAGTCAAGACAATTGTCTACTTGTGTCATAAACTGAATAGTTTTATTTCATCGATAGGCGCAGTTGACCATGTATCTACACAGATTATTCTGGATACTGTTGTCTCATTTTCAGTCATATCCTTTGCGTGGATCAAGACTGGATGAGCACCGTCTTCAAATTTAACGTAAAACATACTTGACATTATGTATTATTTGAATTACTATGAGTATATCTGAAATTACTAAAAGTAACTATAAAAATACAAAAAGTATTTAGAACCATACAAAAAGAGGTCAAAATGTCATATCAAGAGAAAAACATCACGGTTACTTTGGTCAGCCACCTACTGATCGGGGTCTACTATCTGGTCAACCTGTTTCAAATGCAGCAGGCGGGCGGACTGATCGCGGCGAAGGTTTTCAGCCTTTGGGCAATCGTCATCGTGGCAACCATCATCGCAACTATTCTTGGCAGTATTCTCACCAACATCTTGCTCAGCATTGTCCACGCGATAAGGACAAGATCGGATCAGGAAGAACGTTTCATTGAAGATGAGCGCGACCAACTGATTGGACTGAAAGGCAGCAAGGTTTCCTACATTGCGTTTTCGATTGGGGTGTTGATCGCCATGCTGAGCTTTGCCTTTGGTCAGCCGCCCCTCGTGATGTTCAGCCTACTCATTCTCTCCTCCATTCTTGCCGAAATCATCGGGGATATTTCGCAGTTGTACCTTTATAGAAAGGGGTTCTAAGATGGACAAATACAAGGTGCAAAACAATGTTCGGAAATTGAGGTTTCACAACAACGAACTGACGCAGGAGCAACTGGCGAAAAAGGTCGGCGTGACACGGCAGACCATCATTGCCATCGAAGGCGGGAAGTACGCCCCCTCGCTGGAATTGGCTTTCAAGATTGCCCTCGTATTCGGCGTACCGCTGCAAGAAGTATTTTCATATGAACTTGAAGAAGATGAAAAATGAACTCGAATAGAAAGACCGCAGGATTTGTCGGAGCCTTATTTTTGACCGCGATGGTGGCGAGCCTGCTGGGTGGCGGACTGGTGGAATCCGTGATCTCCACGCCGAATCATCTTGTCACATCGGAAAATGAAACCTTGCTGATCGTGGGGATGCTCCTCGAACTGGTGAACGCCATCGTCGTGGTTGGGATCGCATCCCTGATGTTCCCAATCCTGAAACAACACAACGAAACAATGGCGGTCGGATACCTGGGCTTTCGAATCGTCGAAGCTGTATTTTGTGGGATGATTGTGATCGCTCCTCTGTCGCTGATGACGCTAAGCCGGGAGTATCTGAAGGCGGGGATTTCGGATGTTCAATTTCAGGCTGCGGGCATCCTTGCCATCGCGGAACGCTCGAGTATGGCAAACCTGTTGATTCTCATCTTCTTTTGCCTTGGCGCATTTTTGCTCTACTCCCTGTTGTATCAATCAAAACTCCTGCCGCGATTTATTTCGGTTTGGGGACTGGTCGCTGTTGTGTTGGTGTTGATAATGAACTTGCTGTCATTGAAACTGGAAATTGGCTTGGGGATAAGCATGATCTTTGCCCTTCCCATCATCCTGAACGAAATCTTCATGGGGATTTGGTTGATCGTCAAAGGATTCAATCCGTCCGTGGACGTGCCCCCGAGCCTGCCATAACGGTTATAAACCCCGCATTCAAGGCAGTAAGAGCAATATACAAGAAATCAAAACAGGAGAAAGCAATGAAAGAATTAAAGAAATTTGGCGGTTTCGCCGCGTTCTATCTGGCAGCCGCCTACATCATCGGGCTGATTCTGTTCGTCGTCGTGCTGGACTATCCCAGCATTACCGACCCAGCCCAAAAACTGACTGTGCTGGTCGAAAATCAGTTGGTCATCTTTTCGACCAACCTGCTGCTGTACGTGTTCTTTGGCCTCTTTCTGGTGGTACTGGCCCTGGCCCTGCACGATCACTTGAAATCTGGCGCACCTGCCCTGATGCAGGTAGCTACCGTGGTTGGAATCATCTGGGCGGGTTCCCTGATCGCCAGCGGCATGGTTTCTAATGCTGGGATTGACCTCGTCGTCGCCTTGTACGCCAAAGACCCGGCGCAAGCTATGCTGACCTGGGAAACCATCGAAACGATCGCCTCGAACGGGATTGGTAATGGCAACGGCGAAATCCTGGGCGGCGTCTGGACACTTCCTGGTCAGCCTAGCTGCACTGCGCTCTGGCGGGTTGACCAAAGCGCTGAATATCCTCGGCCTGTTGATCGGAGCAGTGGGCATCATAACCCTGACGCCCGGGCTAAAAGACCTGGTTGGGATTTTTGCAATCGGACATATCATTTGGTATATCTGGGTGGGGATCGTGTTGTTGGGTACATCCAGTAAAGGAGAAACAAGATGAAAGCAATTGTAATCACAAATACGGCCCCTGAAGTTCTTGAAGTGAGACAGGTGGATAAACCTGCTCCCAAAGACAACGAAGTCTTGATCCGAATCCATGCCACAGCGGTGGTCGCAACCGATCCTCAATTTCGAAAGGCGACCCATTTATTACGAGGTTTTTCACCGGGCTGACGAAACCCAAGCATGCGATCCCGGGTGACGTACTCGCCGGGGAAATTGAGTCTGTCGGCAAAGATGTAACTTTCTATAAAACAGGCGACCAGGTCTTTGCGGCTTGCGCCATGACTCAGGGCGGTCAGGCCGAGTACATCTGCCTGCCGGAAGATGGCCCATTGGCAACCAAGCCACTTAATATGAGCTACGAGGAGGCGGCTGGCATCCCTGATGGCGGATTGGGCGCATTGAATTTCCTGCGTGATGCTGCCCAAATCCAGAGCGGGCAAACCATTCTCATCAACGGCGCTTCTGGATCAGTCGGCACGTATGCGGTTCAACTCGCCGTACACTTTGGCACTCAAGTGACCGCTGTATGCAGTGCTGCCAATGTCGAGTTGGTTAGATCGCTGGGCGCTCATAAGGTGATTGACTACACAAAAGAGGACTTTACCGGGAATGGACAAACCTATGACATCATTTTCGATGCGGTTGGCAAGAGTTCATTTTCGCGTTGCAAAAGCTCGCTCAATCAAAAAGGAGTCTACGTCACCAGCGTCCCCGCACCAGATTTCCTGCTTGGCATGTTATTGACTTCAAAAAGCAAAGGCAAAAAGCAGCTTTTTGTGGCTCCGGGTTTGCGTTCGTCCAGTGACAAGGCGAAAGACCTTGTCTTTCTCAAAGAGTTGATCGAGGCAGGAAAAATAAGATCGGTCATTGATCGACTCTATCCGTTGGAAGAGATTGTCGAGGCTCATCGTTATGTTGAAAAAGGACACAAAAAGGGAAATGTTGTCATCACTGTGAACTGACCCCCGAAAAGCAGACATGAAAAGAAAGCCCTCCTGTGAGAAACTAAGCACAGGAGGTGCTTTTATGTCAGGACGAAAAGGAATGAAGCACTACAGGGTGGAAATTAAGCAGGAGGCGGTGCGACTGGTGCAGGAAGAGCATCTGACGTATGCGACTGTGGCAGCCCGGTTGGGAATCCGTAAAGCAGATAGGATCAAAGCCTGGGTACGGAAGTATCGAGAGGAAGGGGAAGCCTCCTTTCATAAGCCGATTGGGAGGCCGTTGAAATCGCAAAAAGAAGTCAAGCAATTTATGGGGGAATTCGTTAAAGTCGAGATAATTGTCCACTCATGACACAAGTGATTGTTTACTTTCTTTTTTTCAACCATTCGATTTTAGCAAGTTTGGTAACCTCTTCAAACTCCGGATCCCCAGTCATAATCGTACCGTTGATTTTTTGAGCAGCGACCACGACAAAAGCATCCGCATATGAAATAGGGTGATTAGCTTTGATGTGAGCAGCGGCAAGAACGGTTTGGTTATCTGCAGGAAGAATTTCAATAGGGAGGCTTTGAATAAGGGCAAGCGCGCTTCATGTGTCTTAGCCAACCCATTATTCCTTTCCACGCTGGTACAGTATCTCTCCCAAGTTGATAATTGAAATATATACTTTACATTTATTGTCTTCGGCGTCTCTTAATATTTTTTGAACGCGCTGCGCTGCAGGCTCATCTTCCAGGTATGATATGAAAGCAAAAGAATCCAAGACATAGGCTGGCAGATCATGCATGAGTGAGCCTCTTTTCGCGCTTCTTTTCGAATTCACGATCTTTCTTTAGCACAGCAGACAACGAAGTCTGTCCTTTCAACATGCCGCGTCCTTTTTTGATGGGTCAGTATAACAGGGACGATGGGTTAGTACGCCACCATAATCTACAAGTGTTACCTCTGTGCCGGCGCAAGGTTGTATTTTTTTCGCATTTCGGCAGGAATAACTACCCAGCCTTTGTTTGAAATTTTCAAAACCATGTGGGTGCTCCTTATTTTTGTTATACTTTTATATATAAAAGTATAACATATTCCTATGGTCCTCAAGGAAAAAAAGAACGGTATTATCTAATTCGCGATCATGGCGAAAAATACGCCACATATTTTTTGGCAGTGACAGTGAGTTCAGGATCAAAGAACTGGGGACGTTGTTTCGAACGCCCAAGTGAATGGGATATGTGAAAGCTTCATGGGCAGTCTGCGATCTGGATTATATCTTGATCCATGATGATAGGCATTTAGAGCGGGCAACTACGGAATACACGGCATACTTTAATCAGGAACAACCGCATCAGGGGATTGAATAGCGGAACCTCGATCAGTATGATCTGACAATGTCAAAGCCAATAAGCGGACGCATTATCTCGAAGGCAATTCTTGGTGGATTGCACCACAGTTATTCCCGCACTGCATATCTGAACTAACCCATATCCTTTGTATTAAAACTTTTACGAACAAGGGTGGAATAGCATCTATCGATCATCAATCTGTGAAGCTATATTGTATTCGGATACTTATGAATGATGCATTTCGCCAAACGAAATCATTCAGGGCGTCCCAGTGACTGGAAAAGGTTTTTGGGCTGGTAGAGATTGAAAAAGATTTCTGTTTAAATCCCTGAAAAGCTGACGGATGAACGAAGTAGCCAGCACAGGACCTCAACCGAACCTATGAGGCGATCAAAACCGCTTTGGGCGAAGCAGCTTTTGCAAATTCTTATGTGGAAGGTAAAGTCATGACACTTGACCAAGGCGTTGCGTATGCCTTGGAAAAAGTTGATGAATAACTTCTGGTGGGGTTCATGTGCGCTCGGGGAATTTGTCTCAATAAAGAGCAGGTTGGAAAATTCCAGATATAATCAACCAAATTTTTCCGAATATTATGCTTCATGAGCGGGAGTTACTATGGATCAGACAGTGAGCGACGGATTACGCAGTGAATTTCAACCGCAGCAATTGCTGCCTGCTCTGATAATGGGGACAGTTTCAGGAATACTGGAAATAATTTTTGCCCTTTCAATAGCCAGCCTGATATTCAACGGCGACCTTGCCGCTTTTCTCCCTTACGGGTTCGGCATTTCGCTCGTCAGCTCTGTGGTCTTAGTGATAGGGACTTCCTTGCTGAGTAAAGTGCCAGGGGTTTTCAGCAGTGCGCAAGACAGCCCGGCGGTGATTATGGCGGCGGTTGCCGCTTCGCTGGCCGGCACGCTTGCATTTGCGGGGGAATCGGAAAAGCTTGCCACAATTTTGGTCACCATTTCGATGACAACAATTTTGACCGGCTGCTTATTTTTTGCACTGGGACATTTCGGTTTTGGGAAATTAGTGCGCTTCATTCCGTATCCGGTGATGGGCGGGTTTCTGGCGGGGACAGGCTGGCTGTTGGTGCAGGGTTCGTTCGGCGTGATGACCGATTTTTTACTCACTCCGGCAAACATGCCAGCGCTCCTTCAGACGTCTCAGTTGATCTTGTGGATTCCCGGAATACTTTTTGCTCTGGCATTATTCTTTGGTATGGAACGCTTTAATCATTTTCTGGCAATGCCTGCCATGCTGCTGGGAGGCATTGGCCTGTTTTATCTTGCGTTTCTGCTGACCGGAACATCCATTCAGGAAGCAACAGCGAGTGGATTATTGCTGGGAAAAGTGGGAGGTCATGCGATCTGGCAGCCTTTTGAACTCGGCGACAAATTGCTGAAAGCAAACTGGGGGGCAATTCTGGGGCAAAGCGGTGCCATCGCCATTGTGCTTGCCTTAAGCATGATCGACTTTCTCTTGAATGCATCAGCGCTGGAGCTGACCATTCATCAGGATATTCAACTAAATCATGAATTAAAGTCGGTTGGCGCTGTCAATATTTTGTCGGGGTTGCTTGGCGGCATGGTTGGCTACCACATGCTGGGCGATACCACGTTGAATTATCGTGTTGGGGCAAAGGGCAAATTGACAGGCGTTGTGACCGGCGTTGTTTGCGCTGCGGCATTCCTGCTTGGCTCATCCTTGCTCGCCTATCTTCCGCGACCGCTTTTGGGCGGGTTGTTGTTTTTTCTGGGATTGGAATTTCTGGTGGAGTGGATCGTTAATAGCTGGAAAAAACTCTCCCGCAGCGATTATGCCATTACCGTTTTGATTCTGATCGTGATCGCCGCGACGAATTTTTTGATCGGGGTCGGAGTTGGTTTGGCGGCGGCGATCGTGCTGTTCGTGGTCAATTACAGCCGCATCAACGTAGTTCGTCATGCGCTCTCTGGCGCGGATGTCACCAGCAATGTTGAGCGCTGCACATATCACCAGCGTGTGTTGAAAGACAAATTAGGTCAGAAAATTTACATCCTTGAATTGCAGGGGTTTTTGTTTTTCGGCACCGCCAATGCGCTGTTGGATCAAATGCGTGTGCGGCTGGATGACAGCACTCAGCCGAAGATCCGTTTTCTCATTTTTGACTTCCACCGTGTCAGCGGATTCGATTCTTCAGCGGTCATTAGTTTTGTCAAATGCAGGCAGATCACCGAGACGCAGGGCATCACCCTAGTGTTGACCAATTTGTCCGCTCAGATGCAAAAGCGTTTCGAGCTGGATAATTTGTCTGAAAGCCAAAATGGGATTCGCATCTTCCCTGATCTGGATCACGGTCTCGAATGGTGCGAAGAGCAGCTGCTTGATATCGAGCAGGTGACAACACTGCACACGCCCGTCACATTGAGCGCGCAGCTGGCGGATAGCGGCTTCGAAAGAAGCAATACCAAGCGCCTGCTAAATTATTTGGAGCGGGTCACATTCAAGGAAGGCGAAATTCTCATCCAGCAGGGGGATGAAGCGGATCGTTTGTATTTTATCGAGATGGGCATCGTTTCCGTCTACCTGGAACTTGGAGATCAAAAACGAGTGAGATTGCGCACGCTGGGGCTGGGAACAGCCATCGGGGAGACTGGCTTGTATTTTGGTACAACTTCCACCGCGTCCGCGATAGCGGAATTGCCTGTCACTGCGTATCGCCTGACTCGCGCGGCGCTTGCCGAGATGAAACAGAAGGAACCTGAGCTGGCCGCATCCTTTCACGAATTCAGCGCCCGTCTGCTTTCCGAGCGCTTGATTTCCATCACCCGCACGCTGGAAACTGTTCTCAAATAAACTCATGGGAAAATTCGTTATCGCCAATCGCTTTGAGATCAATGATCTTGAAAAAGATCTGCTTGGGCGTGGCGGAATGGGCATCGTCTACCGGGCAACTGACAGGGAGAGCGGCGAAGCGGTGGCTGTCAAAACTCTTGATTCTGCCGTCCTGTCCACGGAGCCGAATGTGCTTGAGCGTTTCCGTCGCGAAGGTGAGGCACTGCGTCAGCTCGATCATCCCAATATCGTTAAATACATCGCCGCTATTGAATCGTATGGGCAGCATTATCTGGTGATGGAATATGTGGAGGGCGGCAGCCTGCAGGATGTGCTGGCGGCGCAGGGACGCCTTCCCAGTCAGCGGGTCGTCGAGATCGGCCTTCACCTCGCAGATGCGTTGGAGCGGGCTCATCAGCTGGGCATCATCTATCGCGATCTCAAACCAGCGAACGTGCTGCTGGCGCGGGACGGTACTCCGCGTTTGAGTGATTTTGGCATTGCCCATCTTGCAGATAAGGCGCATCTGACCCAGTCCGGTGTGCTGATCGGCACCATGAATTATCTCAGCCCCGAAGCATTCGGTCGTGAGACGCTCGATGCCCGTACAGATATCTGGGCTTTTGGTGTGCTGCTGTTTGAAATGTTAACCGGACGCCTGCCGTTTCCAGACAAAAATATCACCGCCAAGATCACCGCGATCCTCACCCAGCCGACACCTGACCTGACCCAATACAACTCGGATGTCCCTGCGGCTTTGGCGGACCTCATCTACCGCATGTTGGAGAAAGACCGCAGTCAACGCATTGCCAGTGCCAGGCTTGTCAAAGATGAACTTGAAATGATCCTTCATTTGTTATGATCTAGTGTACGGCTGACCGAATTTGAAAAGGGAAAATTACATGATCGGAACAACACTCCTCAATCGCTACAAGATCGACTCCGAACTTGGCAAGGGTGGGATGGGTGTCGTCTACAAAGCGCACGATACCCTGCTCCACCGCACAGTTGCCATCAAATTCCTGAATACGGACGGCATTGGTACGGAGGGACGATCCCGCTTGATCCAGGAAGCCCGTGCGGTGGCGCAGTTGAATCACCCGAACATCGTCTCGGTCTTTGACGCTGGGGAAACGGAAGGGAATCCCTTCATCGTGATGGAGTTTGTTCCGGGGAATACACTCAAAGGGATCGCAGCACCATCCGTGTCTGAATCGCTCGTGATGGCAGCGCAAATCTGCAAGGCGCTTGACCACGCCCACTCCAAGGGCATCATTCACCGAGATTTGAAACTCGAAAACATTATCGTCACTGATATGCAGACCTTGAAACTCATGGACTTTGGTCTGGCGCGCACGTCTGATGATTCGCGCATGACCGAGGAAGGTGTGCTCAAAGGGACATTGGCATACATCGCCCCGGAATTAATTCAAGGCGAACCAGCCAGCGCACAATCTGACTTGTATGCGTTCGGTGTGATTCTTTATGAACTACTTACAGGTCATACCCCATTTCAGGGGACAGTGACTGTTGTTCTTTCACAGCATCTAAATGGAATCGTCACCCCTCCCAGCGAACACAATCAGCAGGTTCCCGCCTGGGTGGATGCTTTGGTTCTACAATTGCTTGCCAAGCATCCTGAAGAAAGGCCCGTTTCCGCAAAGGATGTGCTTCTCGCCCTGGAAGGACAATCCACTGCGCCTGTGGTTTCCATCTCGCCGAAATCCCGCAACAATCTGCCAACCAATTTAAGCAAATTCATCGGACGGGAAAAAGAGATTGCTGAAGTGAATGGGGCATTGAGCGAATATCGTTTAGTGACGTTGACCGGTTCAGGCGGCGTGGGCAAGACGCGTTTATCCTTGCAAGTTGCGACTGAGTTGCTCGATCAATTTCCCAATGGCACATGGTTCGTGGAACTTGCACCCATCACCGACCCTGACCTGATTCCGCAAGTCATTCTCACCGCAGCGGACATGCAAACCCAGCAAGGCAGGAGCGCGCTGGATAGCCTGACAGATTTCCTGCGCGAAAAAACATCCTTGCTCGTTTTGGATAACTGTGAACATCTGATCGAAGCCTGCGCCAAACTCGCCGACACATTATTGAACGCCGCGCCGAATTTGAAAATACTGGCGTCAAGCCGTGAGGCCTTGGGCGTCAAAGGCGAACAAGCCTGGCATGTGCCATCGCTTTCCATCCCAGACTTGAAACATTTACCAGCCGCCGAACAACTTTCACAATATGAAGCCGTGCGCCTATTCATGGACCGCGCTGTGCTGGCTCAGCCGCATTTTGCAGTGACAAATGAAAATGCAAATGCTGTCGCGCAGATTTGCTCGAGGCTGGATGGGATTCCGCTGGCGATCGAACTTGCCGCTGCACGCATCAAAGTTCTGAAAGCGGAGCAGATTGCTGAGCGGTTGAATGATCGTTTCCGCCTGTTGACGGGCGGCAGTCGCACGGCATTGCCGCGCCAACAAACATTACGCGCCTTGATCGACTGGTCGTATGACCTGCTGGCTGAAAATGAAAAATTGCTGCTCAGAAGATTGGCGGTTTTCATGGGCGGCTGGACGCTCGAGGCTGCCGAGCAGGTGTGCAGTGACGGGCAACTCCATGCCGAGGATGTTTTGGATTTGCTCATTCATCTGGTGGATAAATCGCTGGTTGTAGTGGATGAACAGCCCGCTCATCTGCGTTACCGTATGTTGGAGACCGTGCGCCAGTATGCGCGGGAAAAACTATTGGAATCGGGTGAGGGCGAAAAACTTCACACGCAACACCTTGTTTATTTTCTCAAGTTCGCAGAAGAAGCCGAACCGCATTTATTCCGCGCGGAGCAGATCGAATGGCTGGACCGACTCGAACTGGATGATGATAACCTGCGGGCGGCGTTGGATTGGGCAGTGGATGACCCGCAAAACCATCCGCCAGAAGCCGCATTACGGCTGTGCAATGCGCTATGGTTCTTCTGGTTTGTCCGTGGGTATTGGTCTTATGGACAGGAATGGCTGGAAAGAGCGTTGTCAAAACCAAGTCAATCTCGAGCCACAGTGGCGCGAGGGCAGGCGCTTGGTCACTTTGTATATTTGGCTTGGGCAGACGGACTGGATAGTCAGGTTCTTGAATTGCCTCTTGAGGAAAGCTTGGAAATTGGCAACGTGCTGCGTGACAGGCAGGACGTTGCGTATGCTCTTTATCTCAAAGGAATGTTTGCGTGGAACACAAATAATGCGGCAGCTGCTAAAACATTTTTTTCTGAAAGTCTGAGCATATACCGGGAGATAAATCATCAATGGGGGCTGGCTCGCGTGCTTTTTTTCTTTGGTCAAATCTATGTCTATAGAGAGAGAGATTATCCAGCTGCGAGTCGGTATTACAAGGAGAGCCTGCAAATATCCCGACAGTTAGGAGAAAGGCGAGGTATGTCTGTTGCCTTCAACATTTTGGGTGAGCTGGCTATGAAGCAGGGCGATTGGGCAGGAGCGCGCTCATTATTCGAACAGAGTCTATCCTTGTCACGCGAATTAGGCGACAAGCAAGGGATTTGCATGTGGATGACAAATATAAGCATGACCCTGCTCGCGCAAGGGGTTGACCACGCCTCTGGAAAGTCGCTTGAAGAATTGCTCGCTGAAAGCCTGACCATTGCGCGGGAATTGGGCAGCAAGTTTGCTATTGCCTCGACACTAGAGATGATGGGGCGCGTGGCTCGTTTCCAAAACAACTATACGGAAGCGATAAAATTGCAAACCGAAAGTTTAAAGTATGGGCGGGGGATAAATGATAAGGATCGAATTATCTGGAGTCTTCTGTGGCTGGGAGAATTGGCGCGGCTTGAAAACGATTATGTCGCAGCACATTCATACTTACTGGAAGCGCTGTCGGCAGCGAAAGAGACAGATTTTCGAGAAATTAT
>JADKDM010000003.1 GCA_016714565.1 Candidatus Villigracilis propinquus | reverse complement strand
GTCAACGTACTTGCTGCCAAACGGAGCTTTGGGTAATGAATGGATGTTTTCATACCTAACCTCCTTGAACGGTTATCCGGAATGGGCATCCGGAGGAATGCAATCTACGCACTTGTCAGTGCTCAGTTCTTCACGCAACCGCGGTGGCAGCTTGCTCGAAAGCGCAACCGAGACACCAGCTTTCCGGGTCGTTCATATCGCCAAAGAGGAGCCGTAGTGGGACAAGCCACCACACAGGCCGGGGTTGCCCTGCGGATCCACGCCCGGACAAGCGTACGCGTCTCCAAACCGGTACCGACATGGTGCGAGCAGAAGGTGCATTTTTCACCACGCCGTGGGCGGACGGTTGGGAACTTCTGATAGCCGAAGTCCGGTGATTGGTGGGCTAAGGCGCGATCGGTTCTTGCCAATTGAAGACACGCGCATCACATGGGCACGCGACCTGGCCGTAGCATTGGCGTATCCGAAGCAGCGGTTTCAGATGAACCATCGCAACGATCCCATCGGACCGTTTATATGTTGCGCCAATTCAGGCAAACATGCACGCATGGAGCTTCGTCACATGGATGAAGAGGGGCTCGCAGAGAGAAAAACTCCTCTCCCGATTGAGTGGTTTCTAAGTTAAACCACGGCAGTAGCGCATATCATCTGCAAGGTTGTTGATCGCCTCACAGGAAAATGCAGTATTGGCAGCCACGCACAGGTTGATATCGATCAACGATGCTCCCACTTGTGGCCTGTACCATCTTCGCTGCCGGAGGAAGCACGGGCATTTCCAGGACACCACAAACAGCTTCTGTTACACCGGTCGCCCCGCCAACGCGTCGGCAAGCGCGCATGAAATCATGGCGATGCCGCCTTCCCTTCCGCAGTTTGTTGTTTTCAAGTTCGCTCACACCCGTGGCTTCCATTTAGATCGGTAAAACCGACGGGGCTATTCGCCATTAGTAGCTGTCGCCGGGTCCGCCAACCAGCGCCCAGGTGATAATGCCGCCGAAGGGCACGCCTGCAAACATAAGAGTCCAGGGGGGCAGGCGTTCACGCCGCCTTTGACAGGCTCTCTTCAACAACCGTTTCTGTCATGGCTGCGTCGGTGCGATCTCTGCCATTGTTTCGGGTAGATCCGATCGCCCCGAGCCAAAGCCCCGCATCCAAGGTGCGGTTGGATCTGTGCAGGTTCGTATGGTATTTGTCACAGGTTGCCAATGGCAAACGCGAGGTGCGGTTTTTATCCTCCCTATGTGACAATTCGACACAGCTTTCAGCTCGCCGCAAAGTGGGTAGAGTCGCGCGCCTTCCTCGTTTCACTCTGCAGTTCTCACAAACTGTGCGGGAAACCCCAGAGAGCTTCAGTCCCTGAGAAATGTTGTTCGATGGCAGCTGGCCACATGTCAGGCCAACCTGTCCATGCCGACTGATCGCCAATTTACCGGCGATATTCTCGCCCGCAACGTCGGAGCGACAAACGAGACAGGTAATCTCTCCACCCCCAACGGTATATCAGGCAAAGTCCGGATGTTCCCCGCCTGCATTACATTCCGCCAGTTTATGGCAAACCAGGCAGCTTACATTCGTAGCTTTATGATGGCCGTTTTCCTGCTAATGCAGCAGCCTGATCATGAACCAGGCAGTCTCCTTGTTCTGTTTGGCAGGTTCTGTTGCTGAGGCATTTTGGGATGCAAAAGACCATAGCAAGCAGGCCGCAAAAAGGGTAAGGGCCCCAATGAATAAAAAAGCATTTTTTGAATTTGTTTCATTGTTCACATTCTCCGTGTAAAATAAAAAGGATTTGTTCTAAATGATATTACTTGGTTAAGAAACCCGTGAGTAAGTGCAAACTGTCACAATCCTCGGACAATGAAAGTCATGTTATCACCCACCCTTATCTTGAGAAACAAGGGGTGTTATTTTACGCTGGTGGCATGACCGTCTTTTTACTAAAATACTAGACTCTTACTGAGCAGGAGCAGGAACCTCAGGACGTGGGGTATATGTTTCGATGTCGCCGCCCAAACTTTCCCTGATGGAGCCAATCAGGAAACTGCATGACATATTTCGGATTGGGGACAAATGCGCCTGGATCCCCGCAATGTAACGGTGGATAAAGAAAAAAAGCCTACCAAACGCGGTGATAGGCATTGTAACGAACCGTGGCGCCATCTGCGTTCTTATCTGCTTCTGCCGTTCTTGTCGGGTCATCTACGGTAGAAGTTTGCATTTGTGTAATAATGATCGAGCGCCACAGCCTCAGCATAGGCTTGAAATTTCAATAAGGTAGGGCTTTGATCCTGTCGATTTCGCCTTGATACCTTCTGCTACACTGCCATTACCATCATAGTCAATTTCGCTTTGGGTCGGCCAGTGGATCGGTGGTGTTTGCCATGACAGGTTTCGCAAGATCCTGCTTGGGTGTCTGAGAGTGCAAGCGCAAACAGGGAAAGACTTCGCTTCAGCGCCAGCAGTCCGCACATGCGGCATTTGTTCATCTTGCCAGCTTGTCATCGTAAAGCATGTTCTGGCCGAGTATTCTTGGTTTCAAGACACTTGATAGGCACCTTATTTGTTGCTACCGCAAGAGGGCATACCAGGCAACTGAGTTCAGGTGAGGTCTTTGAGAGTAATCTTCGCATCCATACATCATCTTCCTTCACCCTTCAGTGAGCGACATTAACACCGAGGGAGAACACCGACGACCTTGATATGGCACTTCAATACAAAAGATCGAGTCATCAGCGATGAAATTAAGTTATCGGTATCCCTACCTAAAGCTGACTACAGCGCCACTGGGGAATCGGAACAGACTTGAAATCGTACCAGTGGTTGGGGAAGTTCGTCTGTCAGGCGGTGTGGTACATTATGTGTGCCAAAGCAGGCAGGGGTTGAGGACCAACGCTGATGCCAGAGGAGCTGGTTTTACCATCAACGACCACGGTACTGCCATTAAGTACAAACTGAGGCAGACCATTGGCGCTATGGCACTTGGCAGCCAGCGGTATGGAAACCTCGCCGGTGTCATCCCAATCGCGGTGGGCTGATGGTGTGCCAGCGAAGTGACCAGCATCTTCACGAGCCATTGCAGTTGTGTCGCCACCAAGATCGGTAATCGAATCAGCAGAGTTAACGGACGATGTACCAGTTGCCGTGGGCATACGCACCGGGATCCTTGAGGGAGACCTGGTGAAGTTGTAGGCAGCCCGCGAGCAGGCGGGGGGGTCTAATTCAGTAGTTCTCGCCATCAGCGCCTGGCGAAGTATGGGTACGTCGCGGCGTCGCATTTGATCCCAGCGCCAGCCGTATCGGTGGCGTAGGAGATTGATTCAATGGCAGGCAGCCTGAGCTCTCGATCCCTCAGAACAAACGCCCCTTCCGGCAACTTTATCACCGAACAAAAAAAGCTAAAGAGGATACCCGGCGGACGTTCTTGAGGTCTTCTACGGTAGCAACGCCGCCTTTCAGACATTCTGCGTCATCAATCCTTCACCTCGAGGGTGTGGGGGTTGTGGCAGCCACAGCAAGAGCTACAACTGCAAAGTGTGTGGTGGCTGCCCGGCATCGTAGGTCATGTCTTCATATTCATTAACTACCGTGAAACTGGCTACCATAGAGGTAGCAGCTGCGGGCAAAGTAGTGAACATTCAAAGCCAAGGGGAATGTCTCTTGCTTGGCATCATCCCCTAGAGTTGGAACTGGCATCGGGATCAACATCCTGGCCTGCAGTTCACAAAGAGGTGATCAACACTGACTTTTGGACCCAGATGTCCATGATGAGATCAGATAATAACGGACATCAGCTACCAGCTTCGATCTCTACACCGAGGGGAAGACAGACGGTTCCGTGGAAATAGTAATTGGTGTTGTGGTAGGCTTCGCAAACGATGCTCCTGGGGATCCGCAGCGGGCACCGCAGCGTTAACTCTCACAGCTTCGGAACCATCCAAAACCGAGGAAAGGCTGATAGCCAGCGCCATGCGGCACTTGGCACAGGTAGGCGGAACACCGTCAGGCTCCCGGGCGCGATCATCCCGGCGACGGAAAGGTTCACTAGCCACATCAGCGTGGACCGGAAACTTCCGCTATTCGGATATAGGATCTGGAATCAAAAGCAACAGGCGGGTCATGGCTGTCAGCGGTGGGCGCTTTGCGGCTGGTGCCGCCGTCAGCCGCGAGAGACTGCGCCAGGATAAGAACCAACACGCTGATTCTATAGATACATTTTTCGGAAATTCATTGTAGCATTCTTCTCGGGATGCAAAGGGAAAAAGCTGAAATCCATCTTGCTTGGAACTTCCTTTACAGGATTTTCTTTGCTAATTTGAGCAACTACCTTCAGAATTCTACGCATTATCAAGATTAAAAACAAGTTAATTTGCAATGTAGGCTATGTGACAAAAGTCACGATAATTTGGGTAAAAGCTAGTGGATTTCAAAGACTTTCATCTCCATATAGGATGAACTCTGTCCAAATTTCACATTTTGATGAATAAGGCTAAGGCTTCAGATATATTTTATTCTGGAGTGCTTGGATATTGGAATGAATTACTAATCATCATTTGGAATTCTTCGGCCCGGAAACCCAGGTCAGGCAAGGCAGATCTCAATTTCCTCGGGGCTTTGGCCTGCTTCCAATCTATCCACCACTTCATTAAATTCAGGGGGCAGGGCTTCGCCCGTCTCGCTGCCTAGTTTACGCATCATTTGGCCAAGGGCTTTGGGGTCATCCTCAAGACCTTCCATGCCAGGGAAATCATTCGCCATGCTTTCAAGGCGGCTTCCATCTGATCTGGCAATGCGTACTTTTGTCATCCGGCGGCGGACGTCCTCACTGCCGCAATGCACGCAATTCACGGGCTTATGCCCGTACTCGCTAAAAGTCATGAACACATCAAAACGCTGGGCACAGGCGTTGCAGATAAAGTCATAGGTAGGCATATATTCATTTTAACCGAATCAAGCCCGGGCGAAGAAAGAAGCGGGCATCTCTTTGGTAAAATACTCAAATGGCAAACACATTCGAACTTCGCAAACCCGAACCGCTGCTCATCGTCATTTCAGGCCCATCCGGTGTGGGAAAGGACTCCGTTGTTCAACGCATGATCGAACGCGGCTTTCCTTTCCACTTTGTTGTTACAGCCACCACGCGTGAAATGCGCCCGGCTGAAGTTCACGGCAAAGACTATTGGTTTTTGTCGAAAGATGAGTTCGCGCACATGATCGAAGAAAATGAATTGATCGAATACGCGATCGTGTATGGAGATTACAAAGGCATTCCCAAGGCGCAGGTGCGCGAGGCGCTTGCCAGCGGCAAGGATGTGATCATGCGGCTTGATGTGCAGGGTGCAGAGTCGGTTCGCAAACTTGCCCCCGAAGCGCTGCTGATCTTCATCACCTGTGAAAGCGAAGAGGAACTGGAACGGCGCTTGCGTGAACGCAAAACCGAAACTGCGGATTCTCTTTCCCTGCGCATCGCAACAGCGCGCAAGGAATTGCAGCGCCTCGACGCCTTTGATTACGTGATCGTCAACCATGATTTTCATTTGGATGATACGGTGGATAAAGTCCGCGCCATTATTTCGGCGGAGCATTTACGTGTGCATCACCGCAAGGTGACTTTATGATCGAACCCGCGCCTCTCTCCGCGCCCGAGCCTGAACCAACAACCCAAACAGTTCGCGTCGCCTTACCATCCCTCGCCCCCGCGGTGACCTATGTCATCATCGGCCTCACTGCACTCGTTTATCTTTTGCAGCTGGCCAGCGTTTGGGTTTGGGGCTACGCCGTTTATGAAATAGACTGGCTGGAGATCTACGGCGCGCGTTTTAATACCGCCATCCGCGCCTGGGAATTATGGCGGTTCATCACGCCTGTATTTTTGCATGGATCCATCTCTCACATTTTCTTCAACATGTATGCGCTGCTCTCCATCGGCACATTGTTGGAGCGGCACTTTGGGCACAGCCGGTTCTTCTGGCTTTATTTTCTGGGCGCGTTTACCGGAAATGTTTTTTCCTTCCTTTTCACCGGCGAGAACGGCTATTCAGTGGGCGCATCCACGGCAGTGTTCGGGTTGATCGGCGCGGAAGTGATCTTCTTTTATCAAAACCGTGAACTGTTCGGCTCACAAGCGAAACAGGCCATCAGCAACGCGGTGGTCATCATCGCCATCAACCTGTTCATCGGCCTCTCCCCCGGCATCGATAACTGGGGACATGTCGGCGGCCTGTTGGGCGGCATGATCTTCGCCTGGTTTGCAGGTCCCCGTTGGGCAGTCACCGGCATCCCCCCGGAAATGAAACTGGTAGACCAAAGAGAAATGCGCGAAATAATAACGGGAGCGTGCGTTGTCCTGCTCATCTTCGGCGCACTGGCGGCATGGGGAATGTTTCTTTAGCAATTGAGTACGCCATCACACGAACAACAAAACGCCCGTCGTTACTAAAACGACGGGCGTTTGATTTTCGATCTTGAAGAAATTACAAGTGGCGGCTGCTGCGCGGGTCAAAGGCATCGCGCAAGCCATCACCGAGCAGGTTGATGCAAAGGATGGTAAAGATAATGAACAAACTGGGGAATACCCACATCCACCATGCGCCGCGCTGAATAAACGACTGAGCGCTGGTGAGCATATTGCCCCAGGAAGATGTCGGTGGCTGAACGCCCAACCCAAGGAACGAGACATACGCCTCATTAAGGATCGCGCCTGCCAACCCGAGTGTGGATGCAACGATAATGGCGCCAAATGTATTTGGGATCAAATGGCTGAAAATCACGCGCATATTATTCGCGCCAAGAGACTTGGAAGCGGAAACATAATCCATTTCGCGCAGGGAGAGCACATTCGCACGGACAATACGAGCCAGCACCATCCATGATGTTGTACCGATCACCAGGATCACGATGCCCACGCTGCCGCTAAAGCTGCGGCCCATGAACGTAATAGTTTGAATATCACGACCCAAATATTTACCCAGAACGATCAGCAAAAATAATTGGGGAATGGAAAGGATGGCTTCGGTAAAGCGCATCAGAACTGAATCGACCCACCCGCCGAAATACCCCGCCACCCCGCCGACCACTGTCCCAAGGGAAACGGAAATGACCACCGCCAAAACGCCCACCAGCAAAGAGATCTGTCCGCCATAGATGATGCGGGCAAAGACATCCCGCCCGGTGCTGTCGGTTCCCATCCAATGCACACTGGTCGGAGGGCTGAGGCGTGCCGCCAGGTCAACTTCATTCGCCTTTTTTTCAGGGACAATAATGGAACCAACAATGATAAAGAGTAATAATAGGATGAATCCTACTCCTCCGATGATCGCCATTTTATGTTTACGGAAGCGCCGCCAGAGAAGCTGGGTCGGGGTAAGCGGCGGGGCGATCGCTTCGTGACCAAGGGAAGGAATAAAAGTATCGGTTTGTGCTGTCATGTATAGTCTCCCTAGCTCAAGCGGATTCGCGGATCGATCAAGGTATACAACACGTCCGTCACGATCGTCATCAAGACAACGGCTGTGGAAACCATCAACAAAATTCCCAACACAACCGGAAAGTCTCCGCGTTGCGCATATTCCCAGAAAAGTCTACCGGTACCCGGCCAGGCATATACTGACTCGGTGACGAGAGCGCCAGCCAGAAGGTTGGGAATGTCCAGACCAATAATGGTAACGAGCGGGAGAGCCGCGTTTCGCAAAGCGTGCTTGAAGATCACACTGCGGCCGCTGAGACCCTTGGCGCGCGCAGTACGAATGTAATCCTGTCCTAAAACTTCCAACATACTTGTGCGGATAAATCGGGCATACCCCGCAGAAAAAATGATCACAAGGGAGGAAACCGGCAGGACCATGTGAGTGATCATTTCAATGGGGTCTTTCGGGTCCCAGATATCCGCCCCCGTGGGAAGGTAGGGATACCCCCACGCCTTGAATTGAACAGCAAAAATAAGCATCAGGCCCAATGCAATAAAGAAGATCGGCATGGAAAAACCGACAAAGGATATGGAGGTGATCAAATTATCAAGAAAAGAATATTGCCGCAGGGCGGAGGTAATACCTAATATCAAAGCAACGATGATCGTGATCACCTCGGCAGTCAGCATCAGGGTCAATGTCATCGGCATACGTTCGGAGATCATTTGTAAAACGGGCTGCTTGGAAAAGAAGGAATATCCCAGGTCACCTTGTATGGCAAGACCCAACCAGCGGAAATATTGCACCGGAAGCGGGTCGTTCAAACCAAGGCGTTCACGAAGCGCCTCCTTGTCCTCTTCCGTCATGCGCGGATTGGTGGCATATTGCGCCAGCGGATCAGCAGACAGGCGGTTAATATAAAGCAAAGAACTGTAATAATGAGGAGGGTTAACAGGGCCTGTAAAAGGCGTCGTGCGATATAAGCCCACATAATAAAATGCTCCTTCGGCTTGCGGAAATTTCGTCAAGTATCCTACACGCCAATAATTGCGTCAATAGTCCTGTAGAAGTGTAAAAAGAGAGGCGGGGATTTCTCCCCGCCTCTCAATAGATCAGCGTGAAACTACTTTACATCCCAAACTTCGGCGTTCCAGTTCATGTTGCTATAGAAACCGAAGGGGCCGGGGACAAAGCGGTCAACGTAGCCGTACACGTTGGCGCGGGCATACATCATGATCACATAGTATTGATCGAAGATGTACTTCTGAACTGCATCCAAAGCGACCTTGCGGGCAGCGGGATCAGCGGTGGCGTTCACAGCGGCCAACAGTTCGTCCAAAGCAGGATCGCAGACGAGGTAGTTGTTCGCGCCAGCAGGTGAAGCTTCGCTGGGGACGGTGGCACAGGAATAGCTGTCGAACACGCCGGTCATTGGATCAGGATAGAAACCGGTGGTGTAACCAGCCATCTGGTAATTACCAGTGGGCATGATGCCGCCATCAGTATAGCCAGCGAAGAAAGTACCGCCGGGGGTATGATTGGGCTTGAATTCGACGCCGATCTTGGCAAGGTCAGACTGAACAGCGAGGGCAATGTCCACGCGGAGCTGCTTGTCAGTGGTATCGAAGGTGAAGGAAAGCTTGGTGTCTTCGCCATTGCAATCGCCGTGGCGGATGCCATCATCACCGAGAACGTAGCCAGCCTCATCAAGGAGGGCAGCAGCGGCATCGGCGTCATAGGCATCGGGGGTCAGGCTGCTGTTGGACCAGGCAGAGTTCGGCCACTGAGTGGAGGGAACTGTGGTCTTGCCAGCGAGCAGGCTGTCAACAAAGGCCTGGCGGTTGATGCCGAGGGTAATGGCCTTGCGGACGTTTACATCCTTGAACGGGCAGAAGCCTTCCTGATCGGCGGCACCCTTGCCATCCACACCAGCGACTGTTCCGAGGTTGAAGAAGTAATGTTCGAAATCAGCACCGGGAACTACCTTGAGGTGAACAGCAGGTTCGAGCGCGCCAACGGTTTCGATGTCGGATTCAGAGAAATCAGGATACCAGTCGATGTCACCAGTTTCAAGAGCGGCGAGAGCGGTTTCGGGTGTCGGAACGAACTTGATGTTAACAGTATCGAGATTGGGGCGGCTGCCGTAGAAGTTATCGTTGCGGGAAAGGGTCATGTGATCGCCAGGAACCCAATCGGTGATCACGAACGGACCGGAAGCAACAGTCGGCTGGTGAATGAAGGGATCGCTCTCGAGAGCGGTCTTGCCTTCAAGAATGTGCTTGGGCAAAATGGAACCGGAGTTGTTTGGGCCCTGTGTGAAGACGGTCTGCCAGGGGGGATACAGTTCGCTGAAAGTAATGACAACGGTCACGTCATCAGGAGTCTCAATGCTTGCGATCTTCTCGTAACCAACGCGGCTGAGAGGAGCATTGGCGGGATCCATAATGGCTTCCCAGGTGAACTTAACATCAGCAGATGTCAGGGGTTCGCCATCGGACCACTTCAAACCTTCGCGCAGTTTCCAGGTGATGGTGAGACCATCGGCAGAAACGCCGCCGTTATCAGCGGTGGGGACTTCAGCAGCCAATTCGGCTACAAAGTTACCCTGGTCATCCCATTCACCGAGACCAACCATGGTGAGCTGGGCGATCCAGATGGCATAGGACATCTGAGTGAAGTAAGGGATAATATTGTCAGGTTCCTGTGACCAGGCGCCAGTGGCAGACTTGGGCTCAGAGGAAACAGGCGCTTCCGTTGCGGCAGCAGGTGCTTCCGTTGCATCACCGGCAGGCGCATCAGTTGCGGCCGGGGCTTCTGCTCCACCACCGCACGCAGCGAGCACGATGCTGGCGAGAACAAGAAGCGACAATAGAACATATAGATTCTTTTTCACGTTTCTCCTCCTTAGAGAGAAATAGATTGAATATGGGAATAGGGGATAGAACAAGTGGCTCTCTCCTCTAGCTTCCCTGTCGGCCCAAATTATACAACAATCCTAGAAAACTATCATACGGATATGGGGAGTCCAAACCCATTAAACCCTACTGTAGAAGGGTTTTTGGGCCAAATCCCACCTATTTTTGCCCCACACTTTGAGCATTTTCCCTCTTCATTGATATTGTATTCGTGGATGACATACCCGCGCCTCTTCACCAGCCGGTAGCTGCACGCTGGACAATGGGTATCTTCGTACTCCCCAACAGTGCCCGGCAAATTGCCAGCATACACATACCGCAGCCCCGCCTCGCGCCCGATCTCCGCCGCACGGATGAGAGTCTTCGCGTCCGTGTTATCCGGCTCGGTCATTTTGTAATCTTTATGAAAAGCCGTCACATGCCACGGAATATCCACAGATTGCTCGGCGAGGAATCGCGCGGCATCCCACAACTCTTTATTTGAATCATTGAAACCGGGATCACCAGAGTCACCACCTCCACCCATAGACCTGCTTCACGCGCACGTTTGATTCCATCCAACGTGTTTTGCAGGGTGCCGCCCAGCTTGCGGTAGTTCTTTTCACTCATACACTTCAAGTCAATCTTGTACGCGTCCAAATATGGCGCGATATATTTCATCACTTCGGGCGTGTTGTTTCCATTGGAAACATAGGCACACATCAACCCATTCGCCTTCGCCTCCTTGAAAATTTCAACCGCCCACTCACTGGTGATCAACGGCTCATTATAGGAAGAGACCACCACCGAAGCCTTCGTGCTTTGGGCAAGTTGCACCATCTTTTGCGGCGTCATCTCGCGGATGAAGTCCACCGAAACATCCGAGGCAGGGTCACGCATGGCTTGAGATGTGAGCCAGTTCTGGCAATACGGGCAGTGATAATCGCAGCCCAACATGCCGAAGGTCAGCGCGGTGGTTCCGGGCATCACATGTGAAAAAGGTTTCTTCGATGGGGTCACTTTGCAGTGCAGCCACATACCCATGCGGCACGCGCAATATTCCACCCTGGTTAAATCTCACCTGACAGATCCCCGCTTGCCCTCACGGATCAGGCAGCGATGTCCGCACGCGAAGCAGCGGACTGAGTTATCTTCGAGCTTTTTCGTACAACTCGCCTTCAACCGTTAAATCATCGAGGATATTTGATAGTGAACTCATCATAATCACTGTTGCGTAGTGGCGACTAAGCCCTGTGGGTCAGTCGCTTTAACGACTAAAGTCGTTACTACATATATAATACGCACATGTTAACCGTAGTCATTCAAGCAGGCGGACAATCCTCACGCATGGGCGAGGATAAGGCACTCAAATTATTTTTGGGGCGTCCGCTCATTGAACGGGTGATCGAAAATCTTTTACCGATCGCTGATGAAATGATTGTAACGACGAATCGCCCCGCTGAATATGGATTCCTTAATCACCGCCTCGTACCGGACCTTCGGCCTAGACGCGGCTCCCTGGGCGGACTCTACACTGCCATCGCTTCGGCTTCGCATCCGTTCGTGGCTGTGGCGGCTTGCGATATGCCCTTCGCCAGTAAAAACTATTTTGAAAGCGCTTACAGGCTCATGGTTAAGGAAGAGGCGGATGTTGTCATCTCAAAGACAGATCAGGGTCATGAACCATTCCACGCCTTGTATCGCCGTGAGGCTTGTCTCCCCGTCATTGAATCCGCGATCGACGCCGACCAATGGAAGGTCATCGCGTGGTTTCCGCAGGTCAAACTGCGAGTGGTATCGCCCGATGAATTGAAAAGTTTCGACCCATCGGGCTTGTGTTTTTGGAATCTAAATACCCCCGAAGAATTTACCGAGGCCGAGCGGATAGCCCGGCTCCCCCGCTAATTACCTCACCACCAGGACCGGGCAATGCGCATGAGCGACAACTTTTTGGCTCGTGCTGCCGAGCAACAAACCGGACAACCTGCCAAGCCCGCGCGAACCCATGATGATGATGTTACTTTCGCGAGTATTTGGCCACCTCAATAATTGCCGCGGCCGGGTCGCCTTCTATCATCTCTGTATGGATCTCGCAGGGTATGGACCCGATTTCCTTGATGGCCTTGTCGAGAATCTCTTCGGCATCCTTTTTGCGGCTGTCAATTGCAAACTGCATATTGGGTTCGCCCAAATACACTGGAATTGCATCGTACGAAACCACAATGCGAAATTCCTTTGGCTTCATGCCGCGCGCCATTTCAGCGGCGATGCGTGCAGCGTGAAGCGCGTGATCGGAACCGTCTACTGCCAATAGAATTTTGTCAAACATGTTGTCTCCTTTTTGTGTGGGGTACAATTTCAGTATATAACTATTGTGTCTAAATTTCATTTGAGGAGTCTCCCCGCATGTCACTAAATCTTGATGTCATTCGTCAGCAATTCCCATCCCTGAACCGCCCCGCCATTTTCTTTGACAACCCCGGCGGGACACAAATCGCCAAACAAAGCCTCGACCGCATCACAAAATATCTGATCGAAAACAACGCCAACCACGAAGGCGCATTCGCCACCAGCATCGCCTCCGATGCCGTGCTGGACGAAGCCCATCAAGCCATGGCAGATTTTTACAATGCCGCTTCGCCGGAGGAAATTGTCTTTGGCAACAACATGACCACGCTGACCCTGCACCTCAGCCGTTCGATCTCGCGCGATTGGCAGGAAGGCGATGAGATCGTGCTGACACGCCTCGACCACGATGCCAACGTGACGCCGTGGGTGCTGGCCGCGCAGGACAAAGGCGTAAAGATCAGCTGGGTGAATTTCGATGTGGAAGACGGCACGCTCAATCTCGATGACTTGCAAAAGGCGCTCGAACGCAAACCAAAGCTGGTGGCGGTTGGGTACGCATCCAATTCACTGGGGACGGTTAACCCGGTTGAGAAGATCACAAAGATGGCGCATGACGCCGGCGCGCTCGTGTACGTGGATGCGGTTCAATATGCGGTGCATGGCAGCATTGATGTGCAAAAGATCGGCTGTGATTTTCTGGTCTCTTCATCTTATAAATATTTCGGCCCGCATGCGGGCATCCTCTTTGGAAAGCGTGACCTGCTCGAAAAATTAGTTGCTTATAAAGTGCGGCCTGCCACCAATCATCTGCCGGGCAAGTTTGAGACGGGAACGCAAAACCACGAAGGCATTGCAGGTGTGCTCGGTGCGATCGAATATTTTGAATGGCTTGGCAGGGAGTTCGGCGGCCGCTATGTGGACGGGTTGCGCGAGGAAGGCTATAGCGGACGCACCCTCTTACTCAAACAGGCGATGACGGCTGTCCACGCTTATGAATTTGAATTGAGCCGTGCGCTTCTTTCCACGCTGGAAGCTGTTCCCAATCTCCGAATATTTGGCAACACGGATGTACGCCGCCTCGATGAACGCATCGCCACATTCTCCTTCCGCATCGGCGATATGAATCCGCGCGTGGTTGCGGAGAAACTCGCCGCCGAGAACATTTATGTTTGGGACGGAAACTATTACGCCATCAACGTCACCGAACGGCTTGGCTTGGAAGACAAAGGCGGCATGGTGCGCGTGGGCGCAGTCCACTACAACACGCTGGATGAAGTAGCGAAGTTGGGCGAGGCGCTAAAGAAGATCGCTCAATAACTTTGAGGCAGACCATGAACAAGCAAGACACAACGTTCGACCTGCAATCCATTTTTGAGTACGTCGAAAAGAATCGCGAAAGTTTCATCGACCGTCTGTGCAATTACCTGCGGATGCCAAGCATCAGCGCTCACGGCGAAGGCATCGCTGAGACGGGACAATTCCTTTCCGAATGGTTGAAGGGTCTTGGGCTGGAGACAGAACTTATCCCCACCGCGGGCTGGCCCGTGGTCTGCGGACGCAGAAATGATGCGCCGGGAAAACCAACTGTCATTTTGTATGGTCATTACGATGTCCAACCGCCTGACCCGTTGGAAGCATGGATATCTCCGCCGTTCGAACCCACGATCCGCAATGGACGTTTGTACGCTCGCGGCGTGGGCGACAACAAGGGACAACATTCCGCGCAGTTGTTTGCCATCGAAACACTTCTGGCTTGCTCGGGAACACTTCCCTGCAACATCATCGTCCTGCTGGAAGGCGAAGAGGAAGTGGGCAGCCCGAACATGCCTGAGTTCGTCCGCACACATAAAGAAAAATTAGCCGCAGACCTTGTCATCATTTCCGATGGTCCCGTGGATGTGAGCGGCCGTTCCACACTTGAGTTCGGTGTGCGCGGCATAATCTCTTTTGAACTGCGGGCACATGGCGCAAACAAAGACCTGCATTCAGGCAATTGGGGCGGAGTGGTTCCCAACCCGTTGTGGACGTTGGTGCATTTGCTCGCCAGCATGAAGAACGATAAAGGCGAGATCACCATCGATGGGATCTATGACAACGTCCAGAAGCCCACTGATCTTGAGCATGAAGCGCTCGCCAAACTTCCCATCGACGTGGAAGCGGTCAAACGGGACCTTGAGTTGACTCATCTCGATCAGCCGCTCGAACGCCCGTACTTTGACCGCCTCGCGCTATGGCCTACGCTCACCATCAATGGCTTGCACGGCGGCTACGGCGGACAAGGCTCCAAGACCGTGCTGCCGCATGAAGCCGTTGCCAAGTGCGATATTCGGCTCGTTGAAGCGCAATCAGCGGAAGAGATTTTCACAAAAGTGGAAGCGCATGTAAAACGCGTTGCGCCTGATGTGGAGTTCATCCGCCAGGGCGGCATGGACCCGTCCAAGACGCCGCTCGATTCGCCATACACAAAACCGATCTTCAAAGCCATCACCGAAGCGCAAGGCGCAGAGCCGCAGATCGTCCCTGCCATGGGCGGCAGTTTGCCGAATTACGTTTTCACCAAAACGCTGGGTCTGCCCACCTTCCTCGTCCCATATGCCAATGCGGACGAAGCCAACCACGCCCCGAATGAAAATTTGGAAGTGGAAAGATTCATCATGGGCATCAAGACAGGCGCGGCCATGCTGGTGCATGTGGGGAAATTCAAAAAAGATTAATCTTTCAACAAAATGACCCGCTGATAAATTTATCAGCGGGTCATTTTTATTTTCAAAGAATATCAGCTATCCAAACACCACAAAATCGAGTGGCTCGAGTGACAGATTTTTTTGCGGAGAAATCAGGCTTTTCCCATGCAGGATATTTTTATTTTTAATTGCATATTGTTCGATGATGCGTGCTGAAATGCTCTGCGGTTCTTCTGAAAAATTCGCAAAGATGACGGCGCGTTTGCCAGCGTGGATGCGGGTAAAGCCGAGGACGTGTTCATTCTCGGTCTGGATAATTTCCAACTCGCCTCCTGCGAAAACCTCATGCTGTTTACGCAAGTCGATCAGCATTTTCAACCCTTGAAAGACTCGTCCCTCAACGGTGTTCACGTCATTCCGTTTTTCGTACTTCTTCCAATCAGCCCGCGGACGATGCACCCAGCGGCTGTCACGCTCGTGGGCAGGGTCGTCGCGATAAGAGTAATCGTTGAGTGTACCGATCTCATCACCCAGATAGATGAGCGGAATCCCGCCAATGGTGAGAACGACTCCATACAATAAGTGAATACGGCGGATGGCAAGCTCCACTTCTTTTTCACCTTCCTCGTGCATGGCTTTTTCAAGCCCAGCCAGCGAGGCGCAAGTCCCACTGATGCGGCAATCGCCAGTGACCGGGTTTTCCTGAAAGGGAAGTCCGCGCGAAAAACTGCCGTTGAATCTACCGCGAAAAAACTCGTTGAGGAAGCGGCGGTGGTCGTTGCCGTTCACCCCAAGCATGGCTGCGTCTTCATCTGAGAACGTCCAGCCAATATCATCATGGACACGCACATAATTAACCCAGGCTGTCCCTGAATTAATTCTAAATCTGGTCGCCAGTGCCTGTGAAAGCAAACGCACTTTACGCGTAGCGAGGGAGTTCCACAAGAGTGCCATGATAAGCGGGTTATAGGAGAGCTGACATTCCTCCGGCGAGATATACTTCACCACGTCATCAGGATGCACAATGGCTTCAGATTTGAAGAGCAAGGCGGGCGCTGCAATTTGTGCCACAGCATTGAACGCTTGAATCAACGTGTGCGCTTCGGGCAGGTTCTCACAGCCGGTACCGAGCTGCTTCCATATAAATGCAACAGCATCGAGGCGCAACACTTCCACACCTTGGTTGGCAAGGAAGAGCATTTCTTCGGCCATGCGGTTGAAGACTGCGGGGTTGGCGTAGTTCAGATCCCATTGATAGCTGTGGAAGGTTGTCCACACCCAGCCGCCTTCTTTGAACAGGTCTGGGAAAAAGGTAAATGCTCCAGCGTGTTCTTCGGGAAATATTTCCCTGAGATTCTGCTCGTAGAGGTCGGGCAATTGTCGGGTGGGGAAGATGCGATAGAAATCCGCATATTCATCATCACCCGCTTTGGCACGTTCTGCCCAGAGGTGTTCATCCGAAGTGTGATTGAAAACCAGATCCACCACGAGGCTGATGCCTGCCTGACGAAACTCGCAAGCGAGCGAAGCAAGCTGTTCCATCGTACCAAGCGGGGGGTGGACATCGCGATAGCTGCTGACGGCATAGCCGCCATCGTTCTCACCTGCTGGCGCTTTGAAGAGCGGCATGAGATGCAGATAGGTGAGACCGAGTTCTTTGAAATATGGAATCTTGGATTTGACACCTTCGAGGTCATTCGCAAAAAGATCAACGTAACAGACTCCGCCCAGCATCTGGTTCGACTGAAACCAGAGCGGATCCTTCTCCCGGGCATTGTCGAGTTCACGAAGGTCAGCGGGTCTTGCAAACCATGAAGTTGCAAGGCTGATAAGCAGGTCTTCCAGATGGAAGAAGAAATCATACTGGTCATGGTAGATGTCGAAATACAACTTGAAGAGTTTGGAAAAATGTTTTTGCAGGCGCGTTGAAAAGACCTGCCAGCCTTGCGGGTTGGCCTTGATCTGTTTTTTCAACCGCTCTTCAAGATGTGGGAGAATGCGTTTAAGGGTTCTTTGTATTTCTCTTTCCAACATAATGTCTGCTCGCTTCGTAGAGTTTTTTTTAGCCGTCCGGGGCTGCCTGTTTGGCTACTGCCAATGCGCCAAGCACACCTGAACGATTCCCAAGACCTGGATGGGTGATATAGGTTTCAATATTTTCAAGAATGGCCGCTGACTTGATGTAGCCATTGATCAGTTTCTGCGTCCGCTGTTGAATTCGCGGGAGCAGGTGCGGCAATTGCCCAACGCCGCCGCCAAGGATGATTCTTTCGGGAGAGATGGTGTAGGAAAATGTAGCCAGGGCGCTTGCAATATATTCGGCTTCGAGGTCCCATGCAGGGTGATCCACTTCCAGTGAAGCGCCGCGGCGTCCCCAGCGTTTTTCAATTGACAGACCCGAGGCAAGGCCTTCGAGACAATCTCCATGGAACGGGCAAACGCCTTCGAATGGGTCTTTGCTTTTGTCATGCGGGAGCGGGATGTGCCCCATTTCCGGGTGGACGAGTCCGTGCAGCAATTTGCCTTCCACGTACGCGCCGCCACCAATCCCCGTCCCGATCGTGAGGTAAATGAAGGTACCCAGTCCCTGCCCCTTGCCCCATTGCCATTCGCCGAGAGCGGCGGCATTCACATCCGTATCGAAGATGATGGGGATGTCAAAATGGTTTCGCAGCATGCCAACGACATTTGCGTTCGTCCAGCCTGGCTTCGGCGTGGGGAGGATGTATCCATAGGTGGGCGAATCGGGATTCGGGTCGAGCGGGCCGAAGGAGCCAAATCCAATGGAGGCAAGTTTGCCAAAGGCGGCTTCCTGCTGTTTGAAAAAGTCAACCGCCTGAGCCATTGTCTCTTCAGGGGAAGTGGTTTGAAAACGCACTTCCGCTTGAATATTGTTCGGGCCTGTGCCGACCGCGCACACAAATTTTGTGCCACCGCCTTCGATACCGCCGTAGAGAGGAGAAGAATTATTTTTCATGTTTTACCAACCTGATTGACATGGGATGTGAACTTGTGTTTGTTATTTTACATTGGTTCACAAGGTACACATCTAATGGCGCAGCAGTTGAGTCTCCTTATGTTACAACCTGAAATTTTGCAGAGTTTAGCCGGTACACATCCAGCGAATTCACAATGACCTGACCGCCTTCCGCGAATAGTTCCAATCCATTGCTTTGCGGGGACGGGAAAATACAATCTGTGAGAACGACCAGCCCGCCATTGGCGAAGACTTCAACAGAGGATGAGTCAACAAAGATGTGCAGGCGGATCACATGGTTGACCGGCGTCAGTTTCGCAGAATGAACGCCTGCGAAGGCATCGTGGAATGTCACTTCGCCAGAGCGAGTGCGATCCAAGTTCAGCGTTTCATCTTCAACCGAATAGCGGATGGCTGTATGTTCATCCACACCCACGCGAACACGAAAGCCAAAAGATTTCACATCTTTGGAAACCTGAAACTCGGTCACGATCTCCAACGCCTGTCCCTGAAAAGCTTTGAGCAAATTAACTTCAGGCTGAATGGTCTCTGCCTGCCAGTGACGATGTTCAGCCCGCAGGCTTTGCAATTCACGGATCGGCTGCTGGATGAGCCGAATGCCATGTTCGGTTTGCTTCAGCGATAATTCACTGGGCACGCTGAACATGCCGCGCCATCCATCGGAAGGGACTTCTCTTGCATATTGCCAGTTGCTCATCCAACCAAGCATGATGCGGCGTCCGTCCGGTTCGTTGCTCCATGATTGAGGCGCGTAATAATCCGAGCCATGATCTGTCCAAAGGATGGTATCTCTGTGATTTTCAGAGATAAACTTTTTTCCATTGAAATAGCCAATGAAATATTGAGTCCCGGAACCACCTGCCGGGCCGCCGTTCCCCACGCCAACGATCAATACCCAACGGCTTTCCCCGTCTTTGCCCAGCGGCAATTTGAACAGATCCGGCATTTCCCATACGCCTGTGGTGGAACCAAATCCACTGCCGAAACTTCCGCTTTGCTCCCAATGTTTCAAGTCCGGGGATGTGAAGAAGAGAATGGAATCTCCTGCTGCAAGAGCCATGACCCAGTGATCTTCATGCCAAAAGACCTTGGGGTCACGAAAGTCACGTACATGAGCGGGATGCGGAATGACCGGGTTGCCAGCATATTTCGTCCATGTACGTCCGCGGTCTGTGCTGCAGGCAAGATTTTGAGATTCTTTGTAATCTTTGTTGTAGGTAAAAATGACAACAAGCGCATTTTTTCCGAAACCTGCTGTGTTATTCACATCCACCACTGCGCTGCCGGAAAAGATCATGCCTTGTTCGTCTGGATACAGCGCGATGGGCAAATGCTGCCAATGAACAAGATCTGTGCTGACGGCGTGTCCCCAGTGCATAGGCCCCCAAACTGTGGAATGAGGATGGTACTGGTAAAAAAGATGATATTCGCCGTCAAAGAATACCAGTCCATTGGGGTCGTTCATCCAATTGGCGGGCGGTGTAAAGTGGAAGGAAGGGCGGAATATATCTTTCATGAGTGGGTCTATACTTGCAGCCAAAGATACGAATAGGGACGGAGTTCGAGACTTGTACCTAATGAAAAAGAATGATCCGTGAAAAGATCAAGCACCGTCTTTTGGAAATTCGCCGGGATCTGCGCAACTTGAACGGCATCACTCAGGTTTTGGAAAACAACCACGGCATCGCCATCATGTTCGCGCAAATAGGCAGAGACCGCAGGATTACCGGTTTCGATCCACTCCATGCTGCTGCCGCTAAAAGCTGTATGAGTTTTGCGAATAGAGATCATCCGTTTGATGGCGCGGAATAACGAATCGGGGTCGTTGATCTGGCTGGCGACATTCACGTTTTGATAGCCCAACTCTCCTTGAACAAGTTCCGAAAAAGGCTTGCCCGTTGAGAAGCCAGCGTTCGGAGAATCATCCCACTGCATGGGCGTGCGGACGCCGTTGCGGTCTGGCAGGTCAATGTTATCGCCCATGCCGATCTCATCGCCATAATAAATAATGGGCGAACCGGGGAGTGTAAACAGAATCGAATTCGCAATCTCGATCTTGCGCCTGTCGTTATCGAGCAGGGGCGCGAGGCGGCGGCGAATGCCGAGGTTGAGTTTCATGCGCGGTTCAGGCGCGTATTCCTTCCACATCCACTGGCGTTCTTCTTCTGTCACCATTTCCAGCGTGAGTTCATCGTGATTACGCAGGAAGGTACACCACTGGCAGTTCTCAGGGATGGAAGGCGTGCGGCGCATGATCTCAGCCATGTCTTCGTAGCGTCCCTTTTTGAGCGCCATGTAAATGCGCGGCATGATCGGGAAGTGAAAGCCCATGTGAAATTCATCGCCATCGCCAAAATACGGACGCACATCTTCAGGATATTGATTGGCTTCGCAAAGCAGAATGCGCCCCGGATAATGTTCTTCCATGAAGGCGCGTAATTTTTTCAGATACTCATGCGTCTCTGGCAGGTTCTCGCAGTTGGTGCCTTCGCGCTCTATCAGGTAGGGAACTGCATCCGCTCGAAAGCCATCAATTCCCAGGTCCAGCCAGAAGCGAGCCACGTTGAGCATTTCCTCTTGCACCTTGGGATTATCAAAATTCAGATCAGGCTGACTGGCATAAAATCGATGCCAGTAATATTGGCCTGTCTTTTCGTCCCATGTCCAGTTGGATGGTTCGGTATCCAGAAAAATGATGCGCGTGTCTTTGTATTTCTGATCGGTATCGCTCCAGACGTAATAATCACGATAAGGTGAGTTGCGGTCGGAGCGCGATGCCTGGAACCAGCGATGTTCGTCAGATGTGTGATTCAGGACAAGATCCATGATGATGCGGATACCGCGCTGATGCGCCGCCTCGATCATACCTTTGAGCTGATCCAATGACCCGTAGGCAGAGTCTACGCTGTAATAGTCTGCAATATCGTAGCCATCGTCACGCAGAGGCGAAGGATAGATGGGCATGATCCAGACGCAATCCACGCCGAGGGTTTGCAGATAATCGAGTTTCTCAGTAAGGCCGCACAGATCGCCTTTGCCATCGCCGTTGCTATCCTTAAAGGCGCGGACGGAAATTTCATAAAAGACTGCGTTCTTGTACCAGAGAGATTGATTTATCATAGTTATTAATGCAGGCGATACACCAGCGCCTCATAGGGACGCAAGGTTAATGTGCGAATATTTTCCGCAGAAGCGGTATCGTAATTCCCGATCAAAAGTTCCGCCGAAGAAAAGCTTGTGGTTTCAGGCAATTCAAACGCCGCATGATCACCTGTGAAGTTCAAGAGCACTAACAAACGGTCATTTTCAAATGTGCGTGTAAAGGCATAGACCTTTTCATCGTTTCCAAGTAGCAAGTCATAACTACCATACACCGCAACCGGATTCTGTTTACGGAGCTGGATTAGTTTTTTGTAGTAATAAAAAATGGAATTCGGGTCTGCCAAGGCGTTTTGAACATTGATACTCTTGTAGTTCGGGTTCACCTTGATCCAGGGAGTTCCGCTAGTGAAGCCTGCATTCTCACTGTCATCCCATTGCAACGGGGTGCGGGCATTGTCACGGCTCTTGGCGTTGAGTACCTTTAACAAGGCTTGAGCATCTACGCCCTTTTCCTCCACGAGTTCACGATACAGGTTGAGAGTTTCCACGTCGCGATAGTCGTTGATCGTTTCAAAAACGACGTTGGTCATGCCAATCTCTTCGCCTTGATAGATATAAGGTGTGCCTTGCAGCATTAACGTAAAAGTTGCAAGCATCTTTGCAGATTCGTTTCGGTACTCTTTATCATTTCCAAAACGGGAAACAGAGCGCGGCTGGTCGTGGTTCATCAGGTAAATACTGTTCCATCCCTTGTTCTCCATCTCTTTTTGCCAGCGTGTTGTGATCTGCTTCAATTCCAACAAACTCCAAGGCTTGATCGTGGAACGCGAGGTTCCTGTAGAGAGGTCTGCATCAATATCCATGTGCTGGAATTGAAAGACCATGCTTAGTGCGCCGGTTTCTTCATTCGTAAAATCAATGGCATGTTTCGGCGTGACGGCTGGGGTTTCGCCCACAGTCAGAATGTCATAATTCGATAAGACTTCGCGCTTCATTTCTTCAAAAAATTCCAGAAGGTGGGGACCATTCATGGTGTAACGAAAGTCAGATTGGAAGCGGTCGGTATTGCGAGCAGGCACATCAGGGAACCCCGGCACTTTGGAAATCATGTTGATCACATCCATGCGGAAGCCATCGACGCCTTTGTCCAACCAATATTTCATTAGGTCGTACACTTCGGCACGGAGTTTTGGGTTTTCCCAGTTCAGGTCCGGCTGTTTCTTTGTAAATATATGCATGTAATACTCACCGGTGGTTTCATCGTATTGCCATGCCGAGCCGCTAAAAGCAGACGCCCAATTATTTGGTTCCTGCCCGTTTTTGCCGGGGTGCCAGATGTAATAGTCGCGATAGGGGTTATCTTTGGATTTGCGCGCTTCCACGAACCAGGGATGTTCATCGGAAGAATGATTAACCACCAAGTCCATGATCAGTTTGATGCCGCGCTGGTGCATTCCATCCAACAGTTCCTGCCAGTCGACCAGCGTGCCGAACTCATCCATAATGTCGCGATAATCGCTGATGTCGTACCCGTTGTCATCATTCGGCGATTTATAGACCGGGCAAAGCCAGACCACATCAATCCCTAATTCTTTGAGATAGTCCAATTTTTGGATGATGCCGCGCAAATCTCCAACACCGTCTCCATTACTATCCTTGAAACTACGCGGATAGATTTGGTAAACAACACTTTCTTTCCACCAGGATTTACGCATCCACATTATCCTTTTATAAAAAGTGGACTGGCTGCCCAGTCCACTTTGTTCCTTTTGGAAAGTTATCCTTTAACTGAGCCAGCAAGCAACCCGCGCACAATAAAGCGCTGCAAACTGAAGAAGACGATCAACGGAATGATCAGCGAGATAAAGGATCCGGCGGCTACGTCCTGCCAGCCTTGACCATATTGACCTAACAAGCGCAGCAGTTGATAAGTCATTACCGACTTCTGTTCACCGACGAAGATGAAGGCGATCAGGTAGTCGTTCCAGACCCACAAGAACTGGAAGATCGCAAAGGAAGCGATGGCAGGGGCAGACATCGGCAACACCAGTTTCCAGAAGATCTGGTAATAGCTCGCACCGTCTACCTTAGCAGCTTCGATCAGGGAAACAGGCAAGGTCATCATAAAATTGCGCAGGGTGTAGATCGCCAACGGCATCGCAAAAGCGCTGTGTACCAACCAGGCACTGACGTAGGTTCCAGTGAGCTGAATATCAAATGTACGCTGAATCCAGACCATTCCTCTGAGTACCGGAATCAGCGAAGACTGCACCGGGATAACCATCAATGCAACCAAGGTTGAAAAGAATAACTCCTTGCCCCTGAATTTCAAGAAGGTAAATGCATACGCAGCATTGGCTGCGATTATGAGCGGAAGAACGGTCGCGGGCACGGTAACCGCGATGGTGTTGATTAGAGAAGAAAGCATTCCACCCTCAAGCGAGTTCCGATAGGCATCCAATGTCCAAACCGTGCCAATCGGATTTAGCAGGGCTTCCCACCAGGGCGATGTCTCAGCAAGCGAGCGCGGTCGCAGGGATGTAATGAGCAAACCGACGGTGGGAGTTGACCAAAGGACAACCAGAATGACTAACATGATGGTACTGCCCAGATTCATTCTTCGTAATAGGTGTGCAGCTTTGTTCATCATCGCAGCGCCTCCTGCTGTTGTACCGTTCTAATTTGCAGATACATCAACGGACCGATCAACAATACCAACACCGTCACCACCGCAGAGGCGGGTCCAATGTTGGAGTTCTCGAAGAACTGCTTGTACCACTCAAAGGCTAGAACACTGGTGGTGAAGTTCCCGCGGGTCATGGAGAGCACAATATCGAAAACCTTCATGACGAGGATCAGGACAGTGACAAATACCGACATTACAGTTCCCCAAACCTGGGGCAGGACCACACCAGCAAAAACCTGCCAGGCAGAGGCTCCATCTAATTGAGCCGCCTCGATCGTTTCCTCAGGGACATTTTTGATTGCGGCGGAAATGACGACCATGGAATATCCCACTTGCAGCCAAACCACAACCGCCATAAGCAAAAAGGAATTCAGACGTCCCTGATCCAGGGTAAGCCAGGGCTGTGCTTCAAAGCCAATCCACTTTACTAACGCATTAAGCATACCGACTTCTGGACGACCCGGCGGAACATAGGAGTAGAAATAAGACCAGATGGTCGCTGCTGCTACAAAGCTGATCGCCATTGGCATGAAAATCAAAGACTTAAAGACTCTCTCACGAGTAGGCCCTACTTGATTGGTTAGGGTAGCTACGGCAGTTCCAATAGCCACAGTAATCGCCGGCACCACCAACACCCACAAGAAATTATTCAGCAGGATACCCAGGAAGCGCTCGTCAGTAAAGAGATCAACATAGTTTTTGAATCCCACCCATGCTTTTACCCGATCATCCATAAAAGACCAAACCACGGTCTGAAGGAGAGGAACGATGAGCACCAGAATCACCAATACCGCAGCTGGAGTCAAAAAAGCCAGCCAGTTGGCCTTGCGGGAAATACGTTCTGGCAGCAGAGAGAGTAGGAAGTTAAGCAGCCAATACAGCCCATAACTGGCAGCGATGCCAATCACGATGGACACCAACCCGAAAATTATGTCGCTCATGTCTCAATCTCCGTTATTTTGATCTCGCGATCCACCAGCTAAGTGAGTACTAAAAGAGATGTGGCACTGACCCCATAGAGAGCCAGTGCCACTATTTTATATCAGTTGAAGCGACTAGGGGTACTTGCTGTCAATGCGTTCGGCAGCTTCAGCCCAGGTAGCACGACCTGCAACGAAGTCGGTGCCAGCAGCCCAGAATTCAGCGTTGACTTCAGCGGGCATTTGGTCAGAGCCATCGAAGCCGAAAACTGCAGCGGTGGCCATGGCTTCACCAATCTTCCTCTGCATTTCGTTCGGGTAGAGGGAGAGGTCGAAGGTTTTGTGCGGGGAGATATCACCGGTAGCAACCTGGTACTTCAGAACATCAGCGCTGAAGATATAGGCAGCAACCTTGGCAACATCCTGATCAGCGTGGCCATCGAAGACAGCGGCGATGTCGCCACCACCGATCACACCAGCCTGCGCGCCTTCAGGAGCGGGAAGCGGGAACACATCAAGGTGAGTGTAGTCGCCAGCCGTGACTTCAGCCTGAATGTCTTCGGGCATGAATGCAGTAATGAAGGAACCCTGGCGCAGCATGAAACACTGACCATTGTCCTTGCCAACAGCGAACAAAGGAGCGGTATTCTGGAAGGAGTCGGTCGCCATGGAGATGCCGCCGCCATTGACCTGACCCTCAGCGAGCAAGCGTTTGGAAACTTCTTCGGCTGCCTTGGTAACTTCGGAGGAAGCGAAATCAACTTCACCGGAGATCCACTTGGCATAAACTTCGGGGCCATTGTAGTCCAGGACGTATTGCTCGGTCCAGTCAGTGAAGGGCCAGCCGGTGGCGCCACCGGACTCAATGCCTGCGCACCAGGGATAACCAGTGCCGTCAGCCTTGATCTTTTCTTCAAGAGCAACCAATTCGGCATCATTGGCTGGTACGGCGTAGCCGTTAGCTTCGAAAGCCGCAGGGTTGTAGAAGACCAGGGTCTTCATGTTCGCAGAAACAGGCAGACCGTAGATCTTGCCATCAACAACCGCAAGCGTATCCCAACCAGGAACCAGAGTAGATTGCGGAATGCTGACATCAATAACTTCCTCAAGAGGAACAAGCACGTCAGCAAGGTTCTTCAAACCACCGGGCTGTGGCCACATGGCGATGTCGGGCTCCTGACCAGCTTCGATCTTCACCTTAATGTCGGTGTCAAAAGTTGCGAGAGAGGTGAAAGTAACTTCAATACCATTGGCTTCACCAAACTCGGTCAAAGCCTTCTGGAAAGCAGCAGCCTGGGCTTCACCGTAGCCACCATAAATTAGTACCTTGCCGTCACCAGCAGGTAATCCTTCAGCAGCGGGAGCTTCAGTTGCAGCGGCAGGCGCACCGCAAGCAGAGAGAACCAGGGAAGCCAGAACCAACAGGCTCATCACGGACCATAACAGGGATTTCTTGTTCATTTTTCTCCTCATGATTTTTGCTTATGATATCAATTGTTGCATCAAACACTTATCGAGCTTTTCAAACTTTGAGAAAGTACACCTCCTGAAACAAAACCGGAAGGCATTTGAAAGTGTTACCTTGAAAGCACTTTCATTGCGGAGTTTAGCACACCCCCATTCAAGAGTCAATATTTAAATTAGAGGAATTTCTATTTGGGTAGTGAGCGCGAAATCCGCAGCACCTTGCTTTGCAGGTTCTTCAACTCCACGGTCAGCCCGGCTTCCATCCATGCCTTGCCGGAGCGCGGTTGATCGAATCCTTCCACAGCGTAAAGCACATCAGGTTCCAGTCCGCGCAGATAGATCATCGGGATATTAAACGGATCAGGGATGTACGTTCGAAAAACGAACAACACCCCATCAGATTTATCTTTGCTGAGATATTGCACCGCTGAATAATTATTCTTCTGGGATGAGATCAAGCGGAACTGGTCGCCAAATTGGATGACCTGCCGAATGTCCTTGTACAAGCGGATAAAATTCGCCGCAGACTCACGATCGGCCTGATCCCACTCAAGGAGATTCCCCCCCACCCCAAGCGACCCGCACATACTGACGTGAAAACGGAATTCCAACGGGACAGTATCCTTGCCCCAATCCGTAACCCAGGCTTCCATTGTGTTGGCGGGTAAAAATTGAGAATAGCCTTCCTGAATATTCAAGCGTGATGTGGCCTCGGTATTGTCACTCGTCCAGATCTGATCTGCAAATTGGAGGATACCGAAATCAGCACGTCCGCCGCCGCTGGAGCAACTTTGCCAAATGACATTGGGATGGCGCTCGCGCAAGGTTCCCCACACGTGATACAGGCCCTGCACATAACGCACCCAAAGTTCACGCGGGTCGCCGGGGCATCCTGCCCAACCCGGTTCACTGGCGGGACGATTCATATCCCATTTGATAAAGGCGATGTTGTGCTCAGCTAATAATTTATCCAACACGCCGAGGATGTATTCCTGCACATCCGTCCGCGCCATGTTGAGGATGAGTTGATTGCGGCTTTCGGTGCGAGCGCGGGTTGGGAAATGGATCACCCAATCGGGATGCGCGCGGTATAAATCACTGTCAGGGTTGACCATTTCAGGCTCGACCCACAGACCAAAATCCATGCCGAGGTTGTTGACGTTTTGGATCAGGCCAGTGAGCCCATTGGGGAATTTAATTTCATCGGGCCACCAATCGCCGAGACCGGCGTTATCCCAGTTGCGGCCATGGAACCAGCCATCGTCCATGACGAATAACTCCACACCCATTTGTGCGGCGATCTCTGCCAACTTCGATTGCGAGGTTTCATCCACGTTAAAGAGTGTTGCCTCCCATGAGTTATATAAAATCTTGTGCAACACTTTTCCATGCGGGATGATCTCATCGCGCACATAATCGTGGAAGATGCGGCTGGCAGCGCCGAATCCATTTTGGGTGTAGCCCGAAATGGAAGCAGGTGTAACGAAGGGCTGCTTCGGCATTAACTTCCAGGCGAAGTCCCAATCGTTGAGTCCGATGCTGATGCGGGTGGATGCGAACTCGGTCACTTCGGCGGTGATCTTGTGGTTGCCGCTCCATGCCAATGTGCCGAACCAGACTTCGCCGTTTTCTTCGCTGGCGTTGCGGTCAATCGCAAACCAGGGGCTGGCGCGATGACTTGGAATAATGCGCCTGCTTTCGATGATTTTCAAGCCAGGCGTGAGTGTTTCGCGCTGCATGTTGAATTCGTCGGCCCAGCGACCATACAAATGGGTCAATGAATAATCACCACCATGAGGAAAAGTCCATTTGGCAGAGAAGGCGCGTTCGACGAGGATGGCATCTGTGCCAAGGTTTTCGAGCGTGACCCAGCGTTCGATGAGGTCATATTCTTCGTGGACGCGATAGTGGAGGGTAACTTGTAAAGGGTAGAAACTGTCCTTTAACCGCAGATCAAGCGTCGGTGAGGAAGAGGCGGTGACTTTGAAATCTTCGTAGACCAGGACCACATCCCGAACTTCATCCGCAAATGTGACTTTGAGACACGGGTCAATATATTTGGTGCCCGCATAGCCGGGATATTCTTCGGGGACAAAATGATGAAACCCATCGGTGGAAGCAAAATTTGTGGACTTGAAAGGCTCAGGATAATCTTCAACAAAAGGCAGGCGCGCTCCCCAATAGCGATGTGTGAGCAGACCGACTTCGTTGATGCCGATGGCATAGGCGGTATTACGCGTTTCGAGAACCCAACCGGCGGGGGATGAATGAATGGGCATGGGATTTTCCTTTTATGTGGTTTGACGTTCGACTAGATTAAGCGGGAGATTGATGTGTTGAAGCGGACGTTGAGATTCGCTAATGCGTGCAAGTAAAATTTCAGCAGCCAGCCTGCCTGATTCATCCAGGTGCTGACGGATGGTTGTCAGGTCTACATGTTCTGCCACATCAATATCATCAAAGCCGATGACAGCCAGATCATCTGGCACTCTAATATTTAATTGGCGCGCAACTTTCATAGTGACAAGGGCCTGAACATCTGATGCGGCAAAAATGGCGGTAGGCCGTTTGGGCAGGCTAAGCAATTCATAAGCAGCCTGCCTTGATTCGTCCTGTGTATAAGGTGCAGAACGTATGTTTGTTTTGGACAATGAAATGCCTGCATCATTCAAAGTCTTTTGAAACCCCATTAAACGGGATTTAACAGGATGAATAGCGATCTTCTCCGGCGGTTCAATATCACCAAGGAAACCAATATTACGATGTCCTTTTTTTATTAAATGCTCAGCAGCAAGCTCACCACCATTAAAGTCGTTGATGATAATACTATTCAGCTGCGGGTGTTGATATTCTATGAGGGCAGTCCCAAGGCCATTATCTATTAATCGCTGAGCATCCTGGTCGCTGATGGCCAGTGACATAATGATCAACCCGTCAATGTTTCTCATTAAAGGGATCGACGAGATATATCCCTGTAAATGATCCATTGAATCTACAGGGTAGATCACCAGTTCGTAATTTGACTTTGAAAGCACAGATGCCACACCGCGCAGGCGTTGGACAAAGGACGGGGCAGTGAAGAATGGGGTGATCACACCGATGCGGCCTGTATGCTGCATAGCTCGAGCGCGGGCCTCGGCTTTGGGGACGAACCCAAGCTGGTCAATGGCTTGCATGACGCGTTTGTGGGTTTCCGCATTTACCTTGTCGGGCGAATTCAACACACGCGAAATGGTTGAAATACTTACGCCGGAAAGTTCGGCTACGTCATAAATGGTGGGAGATTTTTTTTTCGATGGCATATTTTTATGAAAGCACTTTCAGTTTAGCATATTCGGTTGCAAATTGCCAACCCGAAGCGGAGAAATGAAACCCTTTCACCACATATATAAACTGGACGGGCAATAAGTTACCTGTCCAGTTTATATATAGTTGAAAAATCTAATCCGAAGTGTTCTCTTTAGTCATTGACGATGGATACGGTCAGGTGATGTACCACTCCATCACGCTGGAAGATATGTCTGCTATTGATGGCATCCAAAACGTGACCTTCGATCTGCTGGGCGCTTCCATTTGTAAAGTGCAAGGTTATGCAATTCTCACTTGAAGCTTGAAGAATCACGGGAACCTGACAGATCAAGTAAGCGAGGGAGCCTGCGGAAAGGTCAATGTGCTTCTGATTCCCATCAACGCCAAAATAGGTAAATACCGTGGGGTCAGCGAGAAATTCATTTCCAGCCAAAAGCAGGAAATCAAATGCCAGTTTACCTTGATCGATGAAAAAGCCAAGTTCCACCTGACGAGTCAGTATTTCTTCCTTGACCAACCCTGTCATGCCCGGCTGTCTGGCTCCCTGACCCTTTGGTGTGTGTGAATAAGGATCAGTGGGGAAAGCGCCATACACATCGGGAGTCTTATTGAAGCTTAATCCTTTGCGGATGTCAGCATATTTATTCATCAGATCCATGAGGGAGGATTCATTTCTGGTGCGTAAGATCGTTTCCTGTACAGACAGTAAAAGTTTGGAAACCATGTGCCAGTAAATACTTCCCAGTCCTTCATAGGCAAAAAAGGTTCCAGAACGCCCGGTGAACTCAGCATGACGAAACACGTCTTCAAACAAAGCCTCGATCTGTTCTGCTTCTGCGTTCACCAGTTCTGCATAACGAGCTTGTTTCTTAAGCGCATCAAGAGAACGGACCACATCTTTAGAATTCCGGATATGACCGCTGAAATGATAGTTGCCTTTTTCATCCCTGACGATAAGCGTCTTATCATTAGCCTTTACCAGCTCCGAAACAAGCATCAGCCCACTGACCTGTTCGGCTGTCATGCTGTTCTTTTCCAAAAATCCTTCTAGCTTCCGATCTGGATACAGGATGTAACTGTGCTGGTCTGGGCGGTAAAGTTGACTACTCTTCAGGCTTTCCAAAAGCGCAAGCGATTCTTTCCCCGAAAGCATTCCTGACGAAAGGATGGCAGCCTGTCCTTCCAGCATTTCATACAGGTAATTGACGGTCGCCGTTTTATCGCCAAGACTTAGGACGTTGTACGCGTGATACAGATCATCACTGCGCTTATTGGCGCGCAATGAATGTTCAACATACTGCTGTGCCAGATCAAGAAATGAAATCAATTCTGTTATCGGTAATTGAGCAGATTCACCCGAGATACCCTGAGCATAGTAATTCCAGCGATAGTCACTGCCAGCCTGACCTAGCGCATTCATCATGTCGCGTCTTTGCGCGTCACTGAAGGATGCTGCAAGTACGCCCATGAACTGATTTAATATCTCGAAAATCTGGGAATAGAAGCCATGTACCTCAACACCTAATTGAACAGTAGCATTGGCTTCCTTTTTCAACAACTCCTTGCAAAAGACAATGTATCGCAGCAAATAGGACAAGGTCACAACCGACAGTCCCTTGCCTACCAGTGCATTGTTGGCATCATTCCATTCGGGACGCTGGGTGTTCATCCAGATCCCGCCTTCGGGGACAAAATTGGACAATTTGGCAAGCAGGAGGATGAGCAGTTTTTCTGCAAGTGTAGTGTGGATTACGTGCCCATCTTTAGCATAGACCAGTTTGCCGTCTGTGCCGCGTTCATGCACCCGCGACTCGATCTCCCGTTCCACATCCCAATTGAATTCGATGGAATTGAATGGATTCTTCTGCAAGTCAGCATAAGGCTTGATTCGATACGGAACATTGGCATAACTGAATATCGGCCGTGAAAGAAATTCCTCCAACTTGCCGGGGTGTACCTTCGCACTAATTTCCATCAGTTTTTGCAGATAGATAATTTGATGGTCGCTCCAATAGCCAATATTCGCCCAGGGATTTTCGGGCTCCGGGATTTCCCAATCGATCCCCTGCTGAGTAATTCGATAAGGGTTATATCCATCCGCAGTGGTTGCGTTCAGGAAAGTGCAGATCATCCCCTCAACGTATTCAGGGTAGGAATAAGCAAGGGCTTCCCAGTTCTGAAAAATATCCCGCCAATTTCCTTCGTATCCCTGCTTTAGAGAACCATCCTGTTTTTTGATATCGATGGCAAAACGATTCCACGGGCGGCTCGGGTCGCCATGTCGGCGGCTGAATGACAGCGGCAGGTAGATGTAACTCAAGCGAATCAAGTCCGCACAGCCACTTGCATCTGCCCAAGCATGAAGGTCAAGGATATTCATTTCCGGAGGCAGTTTGGAAAAGGCCGCCGCATTTTCATTCAGAATAACCCCGTTATGAGTTGAAACAAATTCGATGAAATTTTCCGTGTGCAGTTTGTATTGGTCAAAAAAAATGCCGCCGCGCATCACGTTGAACATTACATTGGCAAAATGGTGGGCGGTGACAAGTCCGTCATTGGAGACCTGCAAGCCATCTGCGCTGGCTACGATCTTCTCAAGGGTCAGGTTGTTGAGTGCGATGTCGTGCTCAATGACATCTGACAATTCCGAACGATTCTCTCTCAGCTTATTGGACAGGTTGACAATCGCCGCCGCATCCTTGCTGACATCTGCCACCAAATGCCAGGCACGTTCCTCTGCTGGAGCAAGATCAAGAACGGCATGCACAAAATATGCGCAACGCTTTCCGCGTACTTCTGTCTCCGTCCTTACACCCATTCCCTCACGGAATTGATCCAACTGTGACGATGAAAGAAGATAGTCAGCCTGCTCAAGCCCAAGCTGCATCAAGACCGTTGCCAGAAGAGACTCACTGGGTTCAGCCAGATCTGTCAAAGTGGAGTTCAATGCAAAGATGGCAAGACCAGTTTCCAGATTAAGTTCGCTGCGCTTGTAGGCATCCAAAAGCGGACTGAACGTGTTCTGCATCAACGAAGTCACATTGGCAGGCAGGATATTCTGGATCCCATCCACCAGTTCAACCTGACACGTTGATTCGCCAAAGTTGGACAACCATGTTGTTTTTACGAAGCCAAACATATCGCTGGTTCGCCACGCATAACGATAGGTCAATTTCAGGTTGTGGTTGATCTCTTCAAAAACAAGCACAGTGCCGAGCACGTTCTTATAAATATTCCGTTCGATCTGATACTGCCCGCGATAACGCTCGGAGAACGGTTCCCATAGACTCGTCCGCTCGCCGCGCGTGACCAGCAGAATGGATTTGTTGCCAGTGTTCTCGCTGTTTTCGGTCAGCTTGTCTTCGGTGTAGTATGGGAAAAGAGATTGCTCGGCACTGCCGCGCCCTGCCGAAAGCCCACCGGTGGACGAGATGAATAGCCAGTGATCCGAGCCGCTGACGATACTCATAAAAAATGACGGCATGCCGTCATAATTTTTGATCTTATAAAATGTCTCACCCAACATGGATACATACTCCCCCTTAACGTCCTGCTCGATTGGTCTCTGCACCGTATCACCGATAAAAATTGAACGTGATTGACGGTTCATCATTTTTTAGAATCCATTCTTTTCAATAACGGTCTTGTACCACTTTGCGCTATCCTTCATAATGCGCTGCTGGGATTGATAATCCACATACACCAAACCAAAGCGTTTGGAATATCCATAAGCCCACTCGAAGTTATCCATCAACGACCATGCGAAATATCCCTTCACCGGAATGCCCGCCTCAATCGCCCGATGGACCTGCTCCAGATGGCGTGCGTAATAAGACACGCGCTTCGGATCATGCACTTCCCCATCTGCGCTGACTTCATCCACATACGCCGCGCCGTTTTCTGTGATGTGAATGACGGGGAAATCATAATCAAAATACAAACGTCCCAGCATCTTGTAAAGACTTTCGGGATGTACTTCCCAACCCATTTCTGTCACATCGCCGCTGAACACCGTGCGCGGAGTATTTTCCTCTTCGCTGACTTTTTCAGAACGCACAACACTGCGGTGATAATAATTGATGCCGATAAAATCCACAGGAACAGAAGCAACTTCCAGATCACCCGGCTGAATGAAAGCCATCTCGTCGCCGTAATCATTCACCATATCCTGCGGATACCCGCGCCCGACTAGTGGATCGAGGAACCAGCGATTGATATGTCCATCCACCCAGTTGGCAGCAGTCCTGTCCGCAACGCTGGGAGAGGCTGGCACTTGTGGAGTTAGATTTAACGTGATGCCCACATTCGAGCCGGGAGAATTTCTACGAATGACAGGCACGGCATTTCCATGTGCAAGCAGCAAATGATGCGCCGCAGCCAACGCCTCATGCCGTGATTTATGGCCGGGTGCGTGAGCGCCGTAGTCATAGCCAACAAACGCGCTGACCCACGGCTCATTGAGCGTGATCCAATTCTTCACACGGTCACCCAGCACGCGGCTGACAAGATCCGCATATTCAACAAAAGCATCCACGATGTCGCGCGCAGGCCAGCCGCCTTTATCCTGCAATTTTTGCGGCAAGTCCCAGTGATACAACGTGATGTATGGTTCGATGTCCAACTTCAACAGGCCGTCCACCAGCTTGCTGTAAAAATCAAGTCCCGCCTCACTCACAGTTCCTGTCCCGCTTGGCAGCACACGCGGCCAGGCAGTTGAAAAACGATACGCCTTCAACCCAAGCTGCTTGATCATTTTCAGATCATCTTCCCAGCGATGATAATGATCGCAGGCCATATCACCCGTGTCACCATCCTGAACATTTCCCGGCGCGTGGCTGAATCGATCCCAAATGCTTTCGCCTTTTTCATCCTCATTCCACGCGCCCTCGATCTGATAAGACGCAGTCGCCGCGCCCCAAATAAAATCTTTTGGGAATTGAATTATCTGTTTATCCATGCTATCTCCAATAAATTCCTAATTTATCGTAACGGTTACCTGAACTTCTTTTACATTTTCAGCAGGCAGCGGGATGATATTTCCGCTAACGGGATTTCCATCCACTGAAAGCTGGACATTGTTTCCCGGGCCTTTTCTCTCGATCCGAACAACGTATCGGACTCCCCGGAAGCTGCGAGCCACCTCAAACATTCCCCACGCTGACGGGACAACCGGCGCCACTTGCAAGCCATCATACGTGGGACGAATGCCCAATATCCACTGTGTGATGGCAACATAATTCCAAGCGGCGGTTCCAGTGAGCCATGAATTTTTCGCCTCGCCATGCGTAGGCGCATCCTTGCCCGCGATCATCTGAGCATAGACATACGGCTCACAGCGATGCAAATCGCCGATCTCTTCCCGCGCCGATGGATTGATGCGCGAATAATAATCATGCGCCTTATCCCCGCGCCCGATCTTCGCTTCACTAATCATCACCCACGGATTGGTGTGACAGAAAATTCCCGCATTCTCTTTGTACCCGGGCGGGTAGGATGAGATCTCACCCAAGTGCAAATAATATTTACTGAAAGCAGGCTGCTGCAAAACGATCCCATGCGGAGTGGCAAGATGTTCATCCACCGAGTTCATGGCTTTTTCCGCGCGGCCATCTTCCACACCCAAACCGGCCATCACGCAAATCCCCTGCGGCTCGATGAATATCTTTCCTTCATCATTTTCCTTCGACCCCAGCACATGACTAAAATCATCATACGCACGGCGGAACCATTCCCCATCCCAACCCGCGGCCCAGATGGTGGATTCCATTTTGGCAGCAGCATCAAGATAAGAAGTCGAAGGTCGAAGGTCGAAAGTCGGATTGACCTTAGACTTTTGACTTTCGACAATTTTAGTAAGCTCCGCCATTTCCTTCGCCGCCAGCACAAACAACCCGGCGATGAAGACACTCTCGGCCACCTTGCCGTCTTTATTCGTGGTCGTCTGGAAGGATTGACCCGGCGTATCGGAGAAACAATTCAGGTTCAGGCAGTCGTTCCAATCCGCGCGGCCAATGAGCGGAAGTTCATGCGGGCCAAGACGATCCAACGTGTATTGGATGGAACGCTGTAAATGTCCATAAAGCGCTTCTTCGGAACCGGGCTTGTTATCGTAGGTGACTGGTTCACTGAGAATGCCAAAGTCACCCGTCTCTTTGACATATGCCGTCACTGCCAACACCAGCCACAACGGATCATCGTTGAAGCCGGAGCCGACATCATTATTTCCGCGTTTGGTCAGCGGTTGATATTGATGATACGCGCCGCCTGTTTCAAGCTGCGTGGCGGCAATATCCAAAATGCGTTCGCGTGCCCGTTCAGGGATGAGATGTACAAAGCCGAGCAAATCCTGCGCCGAGTCACGGAATCCCATTCCGCGCCCGATTCCGCTCTCGAAATAGGAAGCCGAGCGGCTCATATTGAACGTGATCATGGTCTGGTACGCATTCCAGATATTGACCATGCGATTCGTATGCACATCAGGTGTAGTGACCTGGAATTTCTCCAGCAATCCTTCCCAATGGACTCGCAACGCCTGAAACGCTTTTTCAACTTCATCCGCTTTCAAGTATTTGGAAATGACGGGAAGCACCGTGCGCTTGTTGATGGTCTGCGACTCAGGCGGGTCAAACTTCGCATCCTTCGGATTCTCGTGATACCCGAGGATGAAGATGATCTTCTTCTGCTCGCCCGCCTTCAACTGAACTTTGACATGGTGCGAGCCGATCGGCTGCCAGCCATGCGTGATCGAATCTTTTGATTGACCAGCCTCCACAACCTTCGGAGAATCCCAGCCGCGATACGCACCGAGGAAATCATCACGTTGTGTGTCAAAGCCAGTCAGTTTTTCAGAGCAGGCAAAATAAGCAAAGTGATCGCGACGCTCGCGGTATTCGGTCTTGTGATAAATAACCCCGTCCACGACTTCCACTTGTCCGATTGAATAGTTACGTTGGAAATTTGTCGCGTCATCCATCGCATCCCAAAGATTGAATTCAATTGCAGAGAAGACGGATAGATCAGCCGTTTCATCGCGTTGATTGATGAGAGTCAACTCCCAAATTTCAAGGTTCTCGCCCATCGGCACGAAGTAACGCGTCTGCGATTCGATTCCATTCAATTTGGAGCGGATGACGGTGTAACCCATACCGTGACGGCATTCGTAAAAATCCAAAGGCGTACGAGTGGGCATCCAGCTTGGCGACCATGTTCGGGCGGAGTCGGAGGCGTTGTTATCGCGCAGATAAATGTACCGACCGCCGGAATCCAATGGAGCGTTGTTATAACGATAACGAGTCAAACGTCTCAAGCGGGCATCCTTGTAAAAGGAATATCCGCCTGCCGTGTTGGAGATCAACCCGAAATAGGATTCGCTGCCGAGATAGTTGATCCACGGCAATGGGGTTTCAGGAGTTTCAATTACATATTCGCGATTTGAATCATCAAAATGACCGTATTTCATAATTGCCTCGATAGAAATGTTTTTTATTCCAAGCCTAATTTTTCAACTAGCGCTTGTATATTTTTTTCATCATGTGGACGATCTACATTGCAAAACAATTCCCATGTCTCTACATGAGTGGCACATGCGCCCGGCTCAATTTTGCTGATGGGTGCGAGTGTTTCAAGCTCAAGGAATTGATCGTTGCAATAACATTCACTTGAACTGCCAAAATCAAAATAAGCGGACTGCGCCTCGTACTTTGCACGTTTTACAAAAAGAGTTCCATTCAACCAATATGCCAGCCAGCCACGCAGATTTGGGAAACCAACTTTGAACGCTTCGTCCTTGTTCATATCCACGTGCAGCAAAATATGATGTTTTCCAAAGCTCACATTCGGGTTGGATAGATCCGTGTACGGCCAAAGTATTAACGTACGGTTCGGCAGTTGCTTTGTCTCAGCACAAGAGAGCGGAAGGATTGCCGTTCCGCCAGTCTTCAATTGCGTGATCGCCCACGGAGCAGTCGCTACCGGCCACAAGCCGTGATTGGTCAAGCGATGAGTAATGACGACTCGCGGCGCATCACTTTGCAATTGAATCTCCAGCGATTTCTGCAAACCCGTTTTTGCTTCCACATCCTGCGTGGCGCGGTATCCATTTTCGATCGGACAAATATCAACAGGAGAATCATCGGGCAGGAATGTACGGGAAAGTTCCTCTGGCGCATGCCACATGCGATGCCCACCGTAGGAGTGGAATGTCCCGCTGCCTGGACATTCCACTACGAAATCAGGCAGTTCTGCAAATATATTTTCGCCACCTGTAAATTTCAAGGATAGAATGCGCGGTCCCACGGAACGTGAGATCAGCAGTTGTATAGTTTTATTTTCCAGCGATACACATTCTTGTCCAAAAAAATTCACAGCATCCATTCCAACAAACTCCAACGACAGGTTTATCTGTATCTTCTCAAAACTTTAGGGTGTGATCTGGAGTCCCGAAGTTCTACTTTGGAGTAACGCGCAAGTAGAACTTGCGCACTCCAAAAGATACTTTTATCTCTTCAAAAGAGTCTCGATCTCGTTCATTTGCTCCACGGTCAATGCGCCGAATTTCATTGCGCCGCAATTCTCTTCGACCTGTGCCACGGTGCGGAATCCGGGAATGGGCAGGGTTTGTTCACTGCGCGCCCATAGCCATGCCAATGCACCTTGTGCAAGGGTGCGCCCGCCGCTTTGCAATATCTCGCGGACTGCTTCCATCATCTTCAACCATTCGGGGTTGGGCTTGCCGTCTTTGAAATATTTCATCCACGAGGGGCTGTTCACACCGCGCACATCATCCGCGGATGGGGTTGTGGAAGCGGAATATTTTCCCGTCAACAGACCCATCGCCAACGGCCCACGGTTGATCGCCGCGAGGTTATATTTTTCGCAGACAGCGATCACTTCCGTGTTGTTGTCGAGCACGTTCAATTGAAGTTGAATACTGGCACAGTGCTTCCCCTGTGCGAAGAACTCGGCTCGGTCTGCAAAGTCGGTGCTCCATCCATAGGCGCGGATTTTGCCTTCGCTGACCAATTCTTCCAAGGTATCGCGCACGGGCTCCGCTTTATCAACGGGGAAACCGTTATCGTGGAACTGATACAGGTCAATGTAATCTGTGTCGAGGCGTCGCAGCGAATCTTCGCAGGCTTTGCGAATACCCGCGGGGGTTGTATCGGAACCGAGCAATTCGCGTGCCTGTTCATCGAACACGGCGTTGAATTTTGTCGCGATCACAACTTCCTTGCGCCTGCCTGCGAATGCGCGTCCAAGAACTTTTTCGCTGTGACCCGCGCCGTACAAGTTGGCAGTATCAAAAAAGTTGACGCCCAATTCCATCGCGCGATGAACCGCGCTGATGGATTCGTTATCATCCACTTCACCCCAGCCGTGCGGTGTACCTTTTTCCCAGATCGGCCCGCCAATTGCCCAACAGCCCATGCCGAGGGCGCTTACTTCAATGCCTGAACGGCCAAGTTTTCGTGTGAATGTCATTTTTTCTCCATATCAAAATTATGCATGTGGTAGGGGCGGGGTGACCCCGCCCCTACGGAGTATTTATTTTATTTGTGCCAGTTCTTTTTCGATCTTCTCAAGCGTTTCCTGAGAAACAAAATTGGGGTGACGATACGCAACCTGCTCAAGGGTCATATCGTGAGCCATGCTCATATCTGCCATGAGCAAAAAGCCGCCGAGATGTTTGGACATCACAACATAACCGTCCGGGTCGGCAAAGAGGGATTTGATCGTGAGTCCCGCGTGCAGACGGACAGCACGCTTTTCAGGTTCGATGGTCACTGTCTCCTTCAGGCGTATGTCCCGGCTGGATGCTCCAACGAGAATTTCAAAATCACCTGCTTCGGTTGACCATGCGTTTTTGATGGTGTCAAAATACCAGAAGGCTTCGCGGTTCAATTTAAAAGTGACGGTCTTGGTTTCTTTCGGTTGAAGTTCGATCTTCTCGAATGCCTTGAGCTCTTTATTAGGCCGCGCAAATGTGGAGTGGTCATCACGCACATACAGTTGAACAACTTCCTTGCCAGATACTTTGCCTGTGTTGGTTATGTCCACTTTCACTTCGATGGTTTCATCTGGCGTGAAGGATGTTTTGCTGATTTGCAGATTGCTGTATTTAAAGGATGTGTAGGAAAGTCCGTGACCGAACGGGAAGAGCGGCTTGACTTTTTTCTTGTCATAATAACGATAGCCAACAAATATGCCTTCGCCATAATGCACTTTTCCATTTTCACCTGGGTAATTGATGTAAGCTGGGTTATCTTCAAGGCGTACGGGGAAGGTGGTGGGAAGTTTTCCACTTGGGTTCACATCACCAAAGAGTACATCCGAAAGAGCGTTGCCCTGCTCCTGACCGTTGTACCAAAGTTGAAGAATGGCAGGCACTTCGTTCACCCACGGCATTTCAACAGGCGAACCGACATTCAACACCACGATGGTGTTGGGGTTGGCTGCCACAACCTGACGGATGAGTTCATCCTGTTTCCCCGGCAGTTTCATATCTACACGGTCAAAGCCTTCGGATTCCCAATCGCCATTCAAACCAACAACGACCACGGCTACATCAGAACGCCGAGCGAGTTCCACGGCTTCGGCGATCATGTCCACAGCGTGCGGAGGTTGGTGACCAAGCCCAACGGAACGCCAGCGCGGGCTGCCCTTCCAGTAATAGTCCACTTTGATGTCGTATGCTTTGCCGCCTTCCAATTCGAGCGAGGCGGTTTTTTCTTTTCCCAGATCAGAATCTGCCCAATGGTCAATGACCAGCTCCCCGTTAAGAAAGAGGCGCGCCCATCCCATTGCAGAAAGAGACAGGGTGTGCAGTCCACTTTCCTGCGGTGTGAAGAGTCCTTCCATCCGCATGGAGAAATTATCCTGCGGAACCTGCGGAACGCTTTTATCAAACCAGCCATGCTGCACGCGGGTGGTGGTTTCAACATACAAGGGTTCGCCCGCAAATTCGGTGCCCGCGAACAGGCTCAGGCGCAGTCCGCTTTCGCCGCCAGGTGTGGATAGCGTTTCAGGCGCAGGCGCGGGCAGGCTCTTGTAGATAAAGGAACCGGCGGCGGCTTCGACCAAAACATCCTTGCCTTCGGGGTCGTTCACGCCGTCAAACGGCGAGACGGTGTAATGCGGGGTGACGCTGGAACTGCCGCCGCCCAAAATTTGCGCGGTGCGGGCATACGGGCCGATCATGGCGATGGTCTTCACATTGGCGAGCGGCAGAATGCCGTCGTTCTTGAGCAGCACAATTGCTTCCTGCGCGGCCTGCGCGAATGATGGCGCGGTGCTCAGGTTTGTCTTCGCCTTTTTCAGGTTGGAGGATTGGATTTTCAAACAGACCGGCTTTTTCCAACACCCCAAGCAGACGACGAACTTTGTCGTTCAATCTTTCTTCGGTCAGGGTGCCGCTTTCGAGAGCCTTTTTCACCACCTCGGCAGCCATCCAGCGCGCGGGACCGGGCATTTCAAGATCGAGTCCGCCGGAGGGGACGCCTTCGTCATACGTGCCGAACCAATCGGACATGACGATGCCGTCGTAGTTCCATTCGCCTTTGAGAATTTCAAGCAGCGAATGATCGTACTCGCAGGCATAGACTCCGTTGACGCGGTTGTAGGATGACATCACCGCCCACGGATTGGAATTGCGAATGGCGATGCGGAACGGCTCAAGATAAATTTCGCGCAGGGTGCGTTCGTCCACTTCGGAGCTGATCGAGAAGCGTTCGTATTCCTGATCGTTGGCAATGAAATGTTTGATGCACGCGCCCAAGCCTTTATCCTGAATGCCTTTGATGTAGGCGGATGCCATCATGCCGCTCAGGAACGGGTCTTCGGAATAACATTCGAAGTTACGTCCCGCGATGGGTGTGCGGTGAATGTTGACCGTGGGAGCAAGCAGAATGTGCGCGCCTTTGGCTTTGAGTTCATCGGCCAACACGTTGCCAACTTTTTCCACGATCTCTGGATTCCATGTTGCGCCGAGGGCAATGCCCACCGGCGTTGCAACGGATGGTGACGCCATGCTTCCCCACGCGCCGCGCGCGCCGTTCGGCCCGTCTGTTGTTTTGAATTGCGGAATGCCGAGGCGTGGAACAGGGACGCTGTGCCACAAGTCCGCACCTGCGAGCATGGATATTTTTTCGTCGAGGGTCATTTGGGAAAGAAGGTCGTCAATACGGGACATGGAGAACTCCGAAAATAAATGATGAATGCTGAATAAAGAATGATGAATTTGAAAAGTGGACAATGGACCGCGGACGATAGACCATCTCTTCACGGTCTGTGGTCCGCGGTCTGCGGTCCATCGTCTAACTATTTTGTTTCACCAAGATCTGCAAGATATTTTTGATACAGATCCACAAGATAGCCAAGGGGTTCTTTGTAAAATTCATCCGGGTCGATTGTGATCTTTGCGTAGTCAGGGATCGGCTTGACCTGCGGATTTGTCTTCGCGAATTCCTGAATGACTTTTGCGTGAGGCTTGAGCGAACCATCGGGGCGAACCAATCCAAAGAAGCGTTCATGCACTGCGTTATCGCAAGGCGGTTTGTTCCATAGCTCGGGGATGTAATCCGCGTAGCACCAGAGCATGGCGCCTGTCGCGCCGCTGTCCTGCAACTTGGGAATGGTCAGGCGCAGGAATTCAGCGAAGTCTTCTTCGCTTGCCATGAATTGCTCGCGTTCGCGGCCAGTGGATTCTGTCCATTTAATAATGTGACTCTCTTCCCCTGGCTGCGCTGTGCAGCCACCGAATTCTTCCATGAGGACGGGCTTGCCGCCCAAAGCGGCGGTCAATGCACAGGTGAACGGGACAAAATCAGGGTCAAGGTTTTCACGCGCCCAGGGTGTGTACATGGGATAGGAGTGCATAACAGCAACATCCGTCTGCGCGTACACTTTATCGATACGCAGTCCGTTATCCATGTGCAGGTTGGCGCTATGCAAACCGCAGGTGACGGGATGATTCGGGTCAATCGATTTGATCAGGCCGACCATTTCCTTTGTCCATGCGCCGCCTTCTTCTGCGGAGTGAGGCCAGGCAAAGAGATCGGGTTCGTTGCCGAGGTTCCACATCCAAATGGCGGGATGATCCTTGAGTCTGGTGACAACTGTTTTGAGAAGCAATCGCGAGGCATTCAACGCCATCTCATCATGGAACATGTTGCGGTAGCCCACATTTACCACTTTGCCCTTGTTGACGATCTCTTTTTTAAATCCTATATAAGGATGATCGTCGCCGCCCAGCAGCCAGCTCGGACTCCAGTTCGGGCCGCTCATGTGACCGGTGAAGAAGGTCAGGTCAACGCCGAGGCCGTTTTCAGCGGCGATGTCGCAGACGGTCACGAGGTTGTCGAGCGCGGTCTGCGAAACCGAATCAGGCTCGGGTTGGAAATCTTCCCAAAGCAGGAAGAAGCGGACAACGTCCAAACCGATCTCTTTGATCACACTAAATTCTTCGCGTACTTCGTTCGCGTCAAAATCGCTCCACCAATACATTGCCTTGCGACGCGGCCAGTAGTTCACACCGAGGGTAAATTTTTCTGACATTATTAAATCCTTTGGTTGTGCTATGCAATAACGACTGAAGTCGTTACTACAGTTGAGTTACAGTTCCGAGGTTGACTTCACGAAATCGAGGACTTCATTCACTTTGGCAAATGCAAGGCCGGTCACGGTGTCCGCGCCGCCGTAATAGATGGCAATGCGGCCAGTTGGTTCGTCATACAGTGCGGCGCAGGGGAATGCCACATTGGGTACATCGCCTACGCATTCATAAATTTTCTGTGGTGAAAGCAGGTAAGGGCCGCCGCGCGCAATTACTTTCCAGGGCTGTTCAAGGTCAAGCAGGGCTGCGCCGAAGCTGTAGACAAATCCGTTGCAGGATGTGAGAACGCCGTGATAGAACAACAACCAGCCTTCGGGAGTTTCAATGGGCACGGGGCCAGCGCCGATCTTTGTGCTTTGCCAGCCGCCTTTGGTTCCCATCACGAAGCGATGTCCGCCCCAGTGAACCATGTCCGGGCTTTGGCTGATGTAGATATCGCCAAAGGGTGTATGACCGTTGTCGCTTGGGCGGCTGAACATCATATATTTATTGTTGATCTTGCGCGGGAACAACACGCCGTTACGATTGAAAGGCAAAAGCGCATTTTCAAGGAATGTAAATTTCTCGAAATCAAATGTGTACCCAATTCCAATGGTTGGGCCGTGATAGCCATTGCACCAGCTGACATAATAACGATCCTCAAGCCAGACCACACGCGGATCGTAGCGATATTGGAAGGTGCTGAGTTCGGGATCATCGTAATGCCATTCGATCGGGTCGTTATCCAGCTTCCAGTTGATGCCGTCATCGCTGAAGCCGCGATGCACATTCATATCGCGTTTTTTATTGTCACAGCGGAATACGCCAGCGAACTTGCCTTTGAACGGCACGACCGCGCTGTTGAAAATACTGTTCGATGAAGGGATCAAGTCACGCGGAATGATGGGGTTGGCATCGTAGCGCCAAACCACATCAGAGTTACCAGCGGGTCGGTCCTGCCAGGGGATGTTTGGGAGAGCGTTATTATTCATGGTTGATCGGTATCCTTTTGAGAAAAAATTTAAAGGGCATGGGCCTGCGTGAGGAAGCCAGCCACAATATCTTCAGCAGGCATGGGCAGCGAACTTTGCTGGAACATCAACACGCTCACAAGCGGCATATCGCTAAACATCTCCATGATGTCCATGCCGATGGCGCCGTCCGTTGCATAGCGTTCATCTTCACCGCCGGTGCTAAACAATTTACGGCTCTCGGTTTCCATCATTTGATAGAACGGGCCAAAGACAACGCTGCCGCGCGGGTCGGCCATCCATTCACGGATGGTGGATTCTTTGTCAAGAATGCAGGGCAGGTTCAGGGTCGATTCGAGCGTCACCGTGAGAGACTCGCGAATGTCCGCGGCAGAGGCAGCGATCAGGATGTCGAACTCTCCGTTCTCGGTGATCCATTGTTTGTGTTCGGGATGGTAAAAAGCAAAGGAGCGGAAATCCAATTGGATGGAAACAGACTTGGTCTCGCCCGGCTTGAGATCGACTTTTGCGAAGCCTTTCAATTCCTTTTCGGGGCGCCTCAAACCTGACTTTTGGTCGTGGACGTAAACTTGAACAGTTTCCTTCCCTGCGACATTGCCCGTGTTCGTAACATCCACTGTCACGGTCAAGCCATCCACATCCTTGAAATTCTTCGCTGAGACTTTCGCGTTGCTGTAAGCGAATGTGGTGTAACTTAATCCATAGCCGAAGGGGAATAACACTGGCATTTCTTTTGCATCATAGTAGCGATAACCAATGAACAGACCTTCGCCATAATGAACTTCACCCGCGCCGCCCGGCCAGTTGATATGTGCGGGCGTATCAGAGAGTTTGAGCGGGAAGGTCTCGGCCAGTTTGCCGCTGGGGTTGACTCTGCCAAAAAGCACATCGGCAACCGCTGCGCCGCCAGCTTGTCCCATCATCCACGATTCGAGCACCGCATCCACATCATCGATCCATGCGCTCATTGCAACGGGTGCGCCGTTGTTCAGCACTACAACAGTATGCTTCTGAACCTTTGCCACCGCCTTGATCAACGCAATTTGTTGTTCGGTCAGGTCGAGGTCGGGGCGGTCATAGCCTTCGGATTCTTTGAAGGACGGTAAAGCGATGTAGAGAATTGCCACATCCGCGGATTGTGCAAGGACAACCGCCTGATCGATCATGCCTTGATTGAAGGAATTATCGCCGGGGTAGCCTTCAGCGTAAGTCAGTTCGGAATTCTCAGCGCGGGCTTGCAATTCCTTGTACGGCATGGCCACTTTGGTGGCTTTGATGTGTGAACTGCCGCCGCCCTGGAAGTGAGCCGTTTCAGCCGAGCGGCCGATCACGGCAATGTGCTGTTGTGCTTTGAGAGGCAGAATACCGTTGTTCTTGAGCAGCACCATACCTTCGGAAGCGATCTTGCGCGCAAGCTCGTGATGCGCGTCGATGTCAAATTTCCCAGTCTTGGGAGTCTCTTGGGCTTTGAACACGATCCGCAAAATACGGCGCACGGATTCATCGAGGACGGCTTCATCCAACTCGCCAGAGTTAACAGCATCTACGACGGCTTTGACGCGGCGTTCCTGAGGACCGGGCATTTCCCAATCCAGCCCGCCCTTCAATGCAGCCACACGGTCACGCACCGCGCCCCAATCCGAAACGACAAGGCCTTCAAATCCCCATTCATTTTTCAGGATCTCGGTCAGCAGATGGTAATGCTCGGATGCGAATGTGCCATTGAGCTTGTTATACGAGCACATCACCGTCCAGGGTTGGGCTTGTTTGACGGCCTTCTCAAACGCCGTCAGGTAAATTTCACGCAAGGTGCGTTCATCCACTTCGGCGCTGATGCTGAAGCGTTGGAATTCCTGATTGTTCGCCGCATAATGCTTGAGTGACGTACCCACGCCGCGGCTTTGCACACCGTTGATCATGCTGGCAGCCAATTCACCAGCCAGATAGGGATCTTCGGAAAAATATTCAAAGTTGCGTCCGCCGAGTGGAGAGCGTTTCATGTTCGCGCCGGGGCCGAGCAAAACGTCCACGTTGAGGGCGATACATTCCTCAGCCAGAGCCTCGCCCATTTTGTGGATCAACTCCACGTCCCAGGTGGAAGCGAGACAGGACGCGGTGGGGAAGCAGGTGGCGGGCAGACTCTCCATCATCATGGCGTGGACATCTGGCACACGTCGAACACCATGCGGGCCGTCGGACACGATCATTTCAGGCACGCCCAGCCGTTCGACTGGAGTCGTTGTCCACGCGCTGGCGCCGGTGCAGAGAGCGGCTTTTTCTTCGAGGGTCATTTGCGAAATAATGGATTGAATATCTTTCATGGCAGCTTTTTCCTTTTGAATTTATTTTTTCAGATAGTCTCTTGCAATTTGGCAGCGGGCTGTGCAAAGCGATAGGTAGTAAACAACCCGGCAAATAAAATGACCAAACAAATGGGGACAACTTCGAGCGAAGTTTGGCGGGCGAGCACTCCAATCAAACTCGGGATGATGGCCGTGCCAAGTCCGGCAGCCGCCATTTGCATGCCGATGGTGTTGGCTGCAAAATGGTCGCCAACCCGCGCGCTTGTACCGGACATCATGGCTGGGAAGACAGGGGCAACGGCAAAACCCATGAGCGCAACCGCCAGCAGATTTACCGATTCAGACGGGTTCCACCACAACAAGATTGCGCCGATAAACGCCAGCACGACACCGCCTTGAACCAGGGTGTTGATTCCCATCCGTTTGGCATACACCCCGGCAAGAATGCGGCCAATTGTGAAAGTTGCCCAATAACTGCCTGCCCAGAACCCCGCAATTTGCGGAGGTACGCCGCGCGACTCGGTCAGCAGGCTGTAAGCCCATGTTCCCAAAGTCACTTCGGCGCCAACATAGAGGAAGAACAGCAAAACACTTAGCCAAACTTTTGTCTGGCGCATGGTCTCGCCCATGGGGGTGTTGTAATCTGTCAGTCTTTTTTCTGGTTCGCTTTCTTTGGGGGCATCATCACGCGCATTCCACAATGACAGGGTCAGCACAAAGCAAGCCGCCATAAAGAATTGAAAGCCGCCGACAACACGATAGCCAACGCGCCAGGAATTGAGATTGGTGAGCGCAAGGGTCATGATGATTGGGCCGAGCGTTACACCGATCCCATAGCTGGCATGGAACCACTGCATCAGACCTTCGCCAAAATGCGCGGCCACGTAGGTATTCAAACCCGCGTCAATTGCGCCTGCTCCCAGCCCGGCAAATACACCCAGCGCAACCATCATCCACCACGAAGGGACGAGGGTATAGCCGACAAGCGCGGAGCCAGTCAGGGCACAGCTAAGAGCCAGTAAATTGCCAACGCCCATGCGCGAGATCAATGTGCCGCTCAAAAAGCTGGAGGTCATGTAACCAGTAACAGCGGCGGCCAATAACATTCCAAGAGCATCCAGCGGAATGGAAAAGTCCGCGCGGATGGAAGGCCAGGCAACACCCAATAATCCATCGGGCATTCCCAATGCAATGAAAGCCACATAAGCCAGAAGGATGAGGCTTAGTTTGGAATAATTTTTTGTAGTTCGCAACGTGTTCAAAAAGAAGATCCTTTATTGGATTGCAGACTTTCAGTCCGCAATCTAACCCCATGTATTAAAGGTTGAGACCGCGTAGCACTAACCAACAGCGCCGTGTGAAAAAGAGTCATAGACAGAACAAAGGCAAAGCGCTTTTTCTGCCTGTTCCAATGTCCAACCTGCGGGCAGCGGACAGGTAACTCGAACGGTTCTACCAGCGGGAAGGTTGAAATAGTTATCGCTGAAAACAACATCTGCATCTGTCAGAGATACTTCCACGAGAAGAGCGAGAGACTGTGAAGTCAGATCAATGAGTAATTGGCCGCCTTCATTATGAAGTTTCGCGGTTACAGATGGTTCGCTCAAAGATACATGTTTGATCGGAGCAAAGTTCGCCGTCTGACGGGACACGAACTTGTCACCCTGCCAAAGTTCGGCGATGAATACCGAGGCGCGAGTGTTTTCGTCTGAAATGCGGTCGGTGAAATCAAGCTCACAGATTTTCGCAGCAGCTTGCGGCGCGGCATGAACCGCTTCCTGTCCCGAGGTGAGGACTTCGCCGTTAAGAGTCTCCAGTGACCAGCGCAGAGTTCCATCCCAGGATTCAAGTTTTTCATTGGTTACATAAACGCTCTGCTTGGGCGGCACATCTTCGATGGAAAGCATGAGCGGCGAGAAGAAGCGGCGGGTGGCGTAGTGCAGCGCCTTCCAACGTCCGAAGTAATCGAGGCTCGACCATGAAGCGACGGGCCAGCAGTCGTTGAGCTGCCAATACAAAATTCCCGCAACGCGGTCTGGATGGCGGCGCCAATGTTCCACGCCGTAACGAATGCCTTCTGCCTGCAAAACCATGCTCAAATAAACCAGCGATTCAAAATCCTTGGGCAGGCGGAAGGTGTCGAGCATTTGCCCGACCATCAGCGAATTTCCACTGGCGTTTTTCTGGTGCATCTCCATCACGTAGGAGGTCATGTTCCAATCGGCTTCGTCCGCATAGGTGCGGATGGTCGCCAGCGGCGGCAGCGCCTGAAAACCGAACTCGCTCATAAAGCGCGGATATTGATCGCGATATGCAGTGAATGGTTTTCGTCCGTGCCACACATCCCAGTAATGGGCGTCACCCTGAAGCTGTCCGTTCGGGCTTTCAAACGGAGTATCAGAAGACGGCGAGCTGGGCCAATACGAATGATCGGCGTCTTCCGCCAAACACCACTCGGGCAGCGTGTGATGGAAGAACTGATCGTAGGCGGCTTTCAAACCCTGCAACTCAGGGTCTTTCCAATTCCAATCCACCCAGCCCCATTCCATTTCATTGTTGCCGCACCACAACGCAAGGCTGGCGCGATGGCGCAAACGGCGCACATTTTCAACCACTTCCACTTTGACGTTATCGAGAAATTCCTGCGTGTCCAACGGGTAAATGCTGCACGCAAAAATAAATTCCTGCCAGACCAAAATTCCATAGCGGTCGCAGAGATCGTAAAAACGTTCTTCTTCGTAAAAGCCGCCGCCCCACACGCGCAGCATATTCTGGTGCGTCTCAACCGCCGAGCGAATGAGTCCTTCGAGGTACTCGTCCGAAATGCGGGTGGGGAAGGAATCGGCAGGAATCCAATTGGAACCTTTGGACATGATCGCAACATTGTTGACCACAAAAACGAAAGAGCGTCCCCATTGATCTTCCTGCTGACGCAATTCAATTGTGCGCAAGCCGATCTGGTAATTTCGTTTATCCAGTTGTTTGATGTCTTTATCGACGAGGGATATTTCCACCTGATAGAGTGGCTGCGCTCCATAGCCATTCGGCCACCAAAGCTGCGCCTCTTTTATCTGGACTTGTAAACTGGTCTCACCACCCTGGGCAATTTCCACGCTGGTTTCAAAAACCTTTCCATCGGGCGCAACAATGCGCATGGTCGCAGAGCAGGTTGCTTCATCCCAGTTTTGAACAGAGATCTGCGCTTCGACAGTCACCTGTCCATCCATATGATCCTGCCGCAGATGGACCTCGGAGAAACGTGCCGCGCTGTAGCCTTCCAAACGAATATCCTTCCAAACACCGATGGGCGGAAGCTGTGGACCCCAGTCCCAGCCGAACTGGCAGGGAGCCTTGCGCAAATGCGGCCCACCGATGATGGCTTGAGAGACACCCGGCATGTTACGAATGGCCTGCTTTTCCGCTGTGTATTTCACTGGCGAAGCAAAGGAAATGGTTAAGTCGTTGGCACCTTTTGCCTTCAATAATGCTTTGACATCCCATTGATATTGGCGGAACATATTGTCCGTGCGGCCAAGTTCATGACCGTTGAGGACAACTGTCGCAAGAGTATCCAACCCATCGCAAACCAGAAACACTTTTTCTTCGGAAAGCAATTCATCGGTGCAGTTGAAACTGGTGTTGTACACCCAATCAGATTCAGCGACCCACTGAACGCGCTTTTCGTTATCAGCTACGAATATCGGGGATGCGTCCGCTTGCCAAGAGATCGTGTGGACCCCGCCGGGGACGGTGGCAGCAGCCATTCTGTTGTCCCCGCTTGCTGAAATTGCCATTTACCAGTCAAAGATTGAATGTTCTTCATGTTATTTTCCTGTGATTGGGATGATTAATATTTTTATATTTTTTTGTTACAAGCTTGTATTTTTTATACTTGTTCCAAAGTGCTTTCCAAAACCAGCGGGGCTATATTCACGCGTCCCTCTTTAACCTGTAACAGACAAACCATCCCCAAAACGGTCAGCCCAGCCCACAGGGCGAAGGGAGCGCCGGGCCAGAACACAGCCAGGCTATTGCCCAGCGGAGGGGCAATAAAATTACCAAGTGCGCTAATTGCCATGGCGAATCCAGTGGCGGTACCTGCATACACAGGTCCAACACCATCCACCTCGATGACCATTGTCATAAAGATGGCCATGAAGGCATCACGTACGAAACCAGCCATCAATACTGCAACCCAGATAAAGTCGGGATACGAAACATCGAGCCAAGCAAAAACCGAGCGCTATGCCTTATGGGAGATCAGTCCATTGGCTCAGTCCTAATTGATGCGGCGGGAACCACTGTCCGATTGCTCTGATATTGTTGATGGCAAATAAAGGAATGAGTACGCTAAACAAATAATGACAACGCATCAATGAAAGATAATCATTGGTCAGCCCACGCGCGGCACCCAACAGCCTGCCCAGCAACTGCTTACTTATCAACACCTGTTTTGGTCCGACCTTGTCGCCGACAACGCCACCGATCAAGGTTGATAAAAATTGCTGGGAGAGATCCAATCCCGCAAAAAACACCCCTGACTTGCACGAGGCCCAAGTGCAGATCCTGCGCTGATTTCTTTGGCTAGAACAGACATGCCCATGGCAGGATTGCCACCAGCGTGAATATAAGTTTGTCAGGACGCTGAGAATCAGAATGTACCACTCTGTAAATTACTTTAACATCTATCATGACTT
>JADKDM010000002.1 GCA_016714565.1 Candidatus Villigracilis propinquus | reverse complement strand
AAAGAAACCTTTGGTCTCTTTGAAGATAAAAAGGAGAAGAAAGAATGAAGAATTGGGCTATTACACCCTGTTCATCGTTCTGGGACTCGTCCTCAGCGCGTGCGGAGGCGGAGGAAATGCTAAACAGCAGAGATCCGCCTCGGGCGAAGATTGGAGGCGGAACCGTCACCTTATTTGCCTGAAGGACCCACCACGCTCAATTACTTCCTCGCGGATGCAACCATCGTTCGTCAAGTTGCGGATTCCACATCCATGACCGGACTCGCAACGATCAGCGAAGACAGTGAATCGCTGCCGGCGCTTAGTGGAATTGCCCACGCTCGAGAATGGCGGGCTTTCGGACGATTACCTGACCGTGACGTGAAACTGCGCGAAGGGTTAGAAATGGTCGGACGGCGAAGCGCTAACGCTCTGATGATGTGCGCTTCACGGTCGAGGTTTTATCAACCCAGATTCAGGCGCGCTGGTTGGAACAAGCGGGTTTGACTTGATCCGCAATACCGAGAAACCCCTGATGACTTGACGACGGTCTTGACTATTAAGAACCATACCGGGATTATCTCGCCGCGATTTCTCATATGGGCTTTTCGCACGCCACGCCACGGGCGAACCCGCCATTATGTCAAACTGGGAATGGAACCGCAATCCGTCACCGCTGTTCCGTTCATTGCAGCAACTGGGCTTCGGGCGAAAGTATTTCGTTATCCCGCAATCCCAATTATTGCGAAGCCGGCAAACCTTATTTGGATGGGCTTGTTTTTCGATCGTCCCCGAACCAGCAGCGCAAAGCGCGATGATGTTGAACGGCGAAGCGCAGATGCATTTATGGCCCTTCGAATTCAAAGCCGATTACGATGGTTTTCTGACAGGCGCAAGGCCCAGCAATATCTCATCGGCATTTTGGAACATGGCCATTGACTTCAACCCTGAGCGCGCTTTCGATGGCGGCCAGCTGCTGCAACACCACCGCGATCCTTGGCGATCTTCGTGTGCGGCAGGCGATTGCCAAGCGCGATCAATTACCAAAGTTGCAAGAGAGGATGTTTTGCAAAGGCGGCGTTAGCGATTCGACCAATCCCTTTGCGTATGGCTGGTACAAGTGCGGCCTACCCGCGAGCATTTGGATACGACGTTGAAAGCCAATCAATTACTGGATGAAGCCGGCTGGGTGATGGGGCGAGTAGGCGGCATCCGTGTGGCGAAGGGCGCGATGTATGCCGAAGATCGAACCCGCCTCTCTCTCGAACTGCAAGGGGTATACGGCTTTCGATCCGCTGCAACTCACCGAAAATTCATCGTCGAAAACCTGAAAGCTATCGGTGTGGAAGCTCCATCAGAATTGTGAAGTTTCTCAATCATCTTCGGTTTCTTCGAAGATAACTCCCCGCGTGCTGTAGGGCGACTTTGACATGCTGATCTTTGACCGTGGCTTCTGCACTGAACCGCAAGGCTAGAATTTCGACGCGTGCCACTCCTCACGAATTACCGGCTGGAAACCCCTACCGGGAGAGAATTACTTCCGCTGGGAAACCCCAAGGGGTGGATGCTGCGCTCGAACTTGCTGGAAGCAGCTTTGACACACAAGCCCGCAAGGATGCCTATTGTGAAGTTGGTCAGGCTGTGCTTGATGATATGCCGCAGATCTACCTATATCTTTTCCAGGATAACTACGGCATTGCTGATAGCCTGACTGGCTATACCCTCAACACATGGGGAAGCATGAGCTGGAGTTCGCAGAATTGGCAGTTGAAGTAGGTGGATAGGTAGACAGGTAAATAAGTAGACACGTAAAAAGTGAAAACACAACTTCCCGTTCATGCGGACGGGAAGTTATCATCATTAATGATCAAGTAGAAAACATACCTGCGTTATATAATCAGCGCCCTCGTTGTGTAAAAGCAAAAGTTAGGACTATCAAAGGCAATAAATGAATAAACTCAACAAATTCAAAGCGCAAGCCTCATCTTTGACAAGGATGGCGCACTGATCGATTTGGACGATGTAGGGCGGTTGGAGTAGTTTATCTGGCTGAGCAATTAAGTCAGACAACCGTGGACATCCCGTCAAAGAGGCATTGTCTCTTGCGATGGGCTGATGAAAGGGATGAAAAAGATCAGCGCACGGCAAACTTGCCATCACCGATGGCGAAGTTATATACATTGACCGTTGAGGTAGCTGCAATCACTTGGACTGAGTGCAGAAAGGCGGAAAAGAAAGTCGGTGAAACCTGCTGGTGCATTTCAGACACCGTGGAACTTGCAAGCCCATTCATCGACATGCGCGAATTATTTTACAAGCTGCACAGCAAAGGCATTAAGATCGCCATCGCCACCGCGGATGACCGCGAACCCACACAAGAACCGTACTCAGGGCTTTTGACATCGAAGAATATATCTTCACCGTGGCATGCGCGGACGATAATAACGACCAAACCCGCACCAGATATGGTTCACGCCATTTTGCCAGCGCATGAATATCCAACCGTCAAAAGTGATGGTCGTGGGCGGCACTATCGCGGACTTGAAAATGGCGCTGGATGCAGGAGCAGGGTTGGCCGTGGGTGTACTTCGGTCTCCCACGCTAGGGACCTTGTCCCTTTGCGGATGTGCTGATTAAGTCTGTGGAAGAGTTACTGACTTACTCCCCAATGCATGGAGCCGGCAAGGACCAAACTGGCAACGCGCTTTCAGGTTTCAACCCAGGAACTGCGATCTAAGCAAAAAAAACTCAAAAAGAGCATCCCCATTTTCAATGGGGGTCTCTTCCACCCTCAAAAGACTTAAATCAATTCTGCGTCTCGCTTTGCGGACTAAGTCTACAAACTCTTGCATTACATTCTCGTCAAAGTATCTACTGTTACGGCGGGCCTCATCGTGGACATCATCCATTGAGCTTCTTCAGCCCAGTAGCTGCCTTTGAGAATCTCGGCGTACTCACCCAACCACCACCGCACGTTGAAATAGAAGGGTCAGCTTCCTCAAAGTCAAATGCGATCTGGTTTGTCGTAATCCTGTAAGATCTCAACGACCTGATGTATATCAGGGTCTTCGCGCATGAAGCGGTTGCGACCTTACCATGTGCGTCGGGATACAGCTTGACTTCATACAAGGCGGTGACAGAATGTCCCGCGCCGATCTCGCCTGCGTCCACTTCATTGTCACGAAAATCTTCGTCTGCAACGGCACGGTTTTCCTCGCCAACGAGACGATAGCGCATCACATCATCGGGATTGAATTCAACCTGCACTTTCGCATCCAGCGCGATGGTTTGCAAAGTGCCGGTGATCTCGTCAATGAACAACTTGCGCGCTTCGTCCATATCGTCCACATCGGCGTGGAAGCCGTTGCCATTGTCAACGAAGCTGTTCCATCAGGGTGTCGTTAGTTGTCATACCGAAACCGATGGTGGGTGAGCGTCGGCTCCGCGCTCGACGTGGCGGGTGGATCTCTTCGAGGATGGAATCCGCTTCCGTCTGGCCGACATTTGCCACGCCGTCGAGCAAAAGGATCACCCGATTGATCTTCTGCGGGTCAAAAGCTTCCATCGCCATGCTGTAACCAAGACGCAGCGCCGCCTCGGCATTCGTCGCATCTTCGGGCTGGGACTGCAGATCGCGTCCGGAATCCTGTCAGATTCAGGACCAGCTGTCGGCTCAAGAACGACGCGGGCATCTGATCCATAAACCACAATGCTGACCGTGTCATCCCGGTAGGTTGCTCCACGAGCAATTCGAGCGAGCGTTTGACGAGGCCGAGGCGGTTGTCCATCCATCGGGCCGGAGACGTCGATCACAAAAAGTCAACGCCGGCATCCTTGCGATCCTCGTCACTGACTTCCTATCCTGAATCCCGACCCGCATCATGTCGTGGCGATCGGTTTCTGTGAAAGGTGACGGGCCGCCATCCATAAATGCCAAAACCCTGGTGCGCAGGCGGAGATGCATAGCCATGATCAAAATAATTGACGTACTCCTCTACACGCACAGAATCCTGCGGAGGGAAGGTTGCCGTCATGCCAGTAGTTGCATGACGGTGTACGACCTGTATCCACATCCAGTGCGAATGTGGAAAGGTTGTCGTCTTCCGTATCTATCGACGGATTGACGCCATAGTCCTGAAAGAACATATCATACGGTTGTTGGCTGGATGGGGATTGCGCGTTCTGCTGCGGGCTAAAAGCGGATGATTCCGCAGCCGCAGGCGCTTCGGTTGCGGAGGGAGATAATAATCTGCCGGGGCGGGCGCTTCCGTTGCCGCTGGCGCAGCGCCACATGCAGTGACGAACAGAAGCAAAATAGAGCACAAAGGCCTGAGAGCCTTGCGTAAGGTTTCATTTTCTTCTCCTATGAAATTTTATTTTGAATACAGACAAGACAGACCGGAAGCTACAGCAGGCGGCGTCCCGCTGAACTTCAAAGATTTCGTTAAGTCATAGGCCCTCCTTCTGTTTGATTTTGGATAGCAAATGGACATTTGTTCGCGAGGGAAAGTTCCCCAAAACAACACAAATCATTCTGACACAAATAATGATAAAGTTCAACATAAATTTGATAAGCGATGATATACAATCCAAATGTATTTTGGGATCAACAACAAGGAAACATCATGGCCCGAAACACCTGCATGTGGTGGGAAACCGCCCCGCACCGAATTCATACGCAAACAAACCATTGCCCGTCAAAACAGACGTAGTCGTAGTCCGCGGAAGGGTCACCGGAACATCCGCCGCGCTGCAACTGGCGAAGGGCGGCGCGCGGAGTCACACTGTTGGAGGCAAAAACTATCGGCTTCGAAGCCAGCTCTCGCAATGGCGGGCAGGCGCTTTCCTGCCTGCATCTCACATAATCAGGCGATCAAAGAACATGGACGCGAACTCGCAAGGGGATATGTTCCTTGCGCCACATACGCCGCAGACACTGTGGAACGGATCGTTACCGACGAGCAACTGGATTGTGATTATCTCCGCTGCGGCAACATCGAAGCCGCGATCAAGCCCGCTCACGTTGACGCGCTGAAACGCGAGCAGAAACCCTGCGCGAAGTGGCGGGCTACGAAGTCACCGTTCTCGAAAAGAACGAGATCAAATCGAACTCGGTACGGATTCATATCACGACTTGCTGGTCAGCCCGCGCAGCGGAATCGGTACAGCCTGCCAAATTCGTGCGCAGCGGGGGATGGCCGCCGAGCGCGCAGGCGCGGACATTCACGAAGGCACGCGCGTCCTTGCCGTTGACCGCATCAGTGGTTCGCCCGTCAGTGACGGCAGCCGCTTCCTCATCCGGACCAGCAGAGGCGACATCCACACGAAAGAGATCATGCTCGCCGCCAACGCATGGATCAGGAACATCGTGCCGCAATTCCGTCAACGCGTGCTGCCCGCAGAAAGTTTCATCATCGCCACCGAACCCCTGCCCATGGAACTTGCGCAAAAATTGATCCCCAATAACCGCGTCGTTTCATGACACGCGAAAGACTCTGCCTACTATCGCCTCTCACCCGACAACCGCATGGTTTTGGGCGGAGAGCTGACCTTTGCCGGGATCAACCCGCAAACGAACATCAACACCCTGCGGCGTGGCGTGCTCAAGGTCTTTTCCGAACTTGCAAATTTCAACCTCCACGTTATTTCTGGGCGGAACCATGGGAATTACGCTGGACGAAAACACCCACGCAAGGTCAAATTGACGGCATGTGGTATTCGATGTGCTACCGTGGGGCATGGCGTCACGCTCGCCATATCTCGGCCAGCAAATGGCGAACAGCATCCTCGGAAAACCCGTCAACAACCCGTTCAACGACTTGCACATCCCATACGTCTCCCCTTTCCGAGAAAAATGCGTGGGTCGTCAACGCCCGGAAAACTCTGGTTCCGCTTTTTAGACATCCTCGGATAACCCGTGGGCACACCTGGTATCACAAAACAACCATCTATCAAATCTACCCGCGTTTCCTTCTTCGATTCAAACAGGGATGGGATTGGGGACTTAAGGCATTATCCTAAAACTGGATTACATCCATCAATTGGGATTCAAACGCTGTGGCGTTTCCCGTTCTTTTCCTCGCCGCAAGCTGATACGGTTACGACATCAGCAGCTACCTGACATCGCTCCCGAATACGGCTCCATGGACTGAAGCTGCAATTGATCGATGAAGTCCACCAGCGCAGCATGAAGATCGTCTTTGACATGGTCATGAACCACACCTCCATCGAGCATCCGTGGTTCAAAGAGTCACGCACATCTCGAAACAATCCCAAATCAGATTGGTACATCTGGCGTGATTCCCATCTCCCGTCTTTGGGTGATGGGCGGGAGTGAGGAGCAAAGCCGAATAACTGGCAAAGCCTGACGGGCGGAAGCGGTTGGCAGTCCTCACCCGAACGCAAACAATATTTCTGGTCCAGTTTCCTCCCTTCCAGCCAGACCTGAACTACCGCAACCCCGAAGTAAAAAGACCATGTTCGACACCGTCCGCTTTTGGCTGAACAAAGGCGTGGACGAGTTTCGCCTCGACATCTTCAACGTCATCTACAAAAATGCCGAATTTCAGAACAATCCATTTCTCCTTCAAACTCCTGCCCACCGAAGATGATCCTTCCGGATTCTTTCAAGAAGCAAAATTCAATTTAAACCAGCCGGAGAGTTTTGCATTCGCAGGAACTTCGCAGTGTCTGCGATGGATTTGGTGAAAAAATCCTGCTCGGCGAAGTGAGCGGCGACAGATCCATCATCCGCAAATTTCTTGGGGACGATCTCAACAACGGCTGGGACTTGTCTTCGATTTTGAAATGCTCAACTTCCAATTCAGCGCGGATTATTTCCGCAAGTTGATCAAGCGTATTGAAATCCGCTTCCCCGACCCTTTATGCCCGTCTACGTCTTCCGCAACCACGACGGACGCAGAAGCGTTCACAAACTGGGGAAGATCCTGCAAAGCAAAACTCTGCCTTATTACAACTCACCGTGCGCGGCGTACCCTGCGTCTACTACGGCGAAGAGATCGGCGCGACAGACCTGCCGCAGCCTTTCAATACCGCAATGGACCCTGTCCCGCAGGAATTCAGAATCCATCCCACGCTTCGTTTTCGACCTGCTCAGCCTCACATCAACCGAGACGAAATCCGACGCCCATGCAATGGGACTAGACACCGAACGCAGGCTTTTCGTCCGCAGGAAGGCATGGCTGCCTGTACATGAAAATTACAGCAAGATCAATGTGGAAAGAGCAAGCAAAGCAGAAGATTCTGCTGAACACCATTCAAGGATTAGTGAAAGTCCACAACCATAGACAGTCCTCTGCAGGAAGGGTTCGCTGGAAATCTTGGGCAGCCTGCCAAAGGAATTCTCGGATACACAAGAAGGCTCAACAAAGAAAAAGTTGCCATCTCTATTAACTTTGTTCTGCAGCCCAGGAAATTTGAATTCGAATATTCAGAATGTCTCTTCAAGTTATCGAAAACTGATAACCTCGCCAATGCCAAACTACATCTCAATGGCTATAGCGGGATGATTTTGAAAGCACAACTAAACTCATTTGTGCCGTGTGGAATAACAGGGGGCGAATTTTAGTCCGCCTCCTGTTTGTTTTGATGATCAACCTACTTCGTTCAGGAAATACCATTCACAACCACTTGATCACGCCCGTTCTGCGGCTTGATACGCGGCGCTATCTGCTGAATAAAAGCATTTCCTCCAGATTTTGCCCTTCCTGATACGCCGTCACCCCAAAACTCGCCGAGTCACATTGCTCACCTTCCCGTAACAACTTTGGCGAAGAGCAACGCAAAGCCTCTCAGCAAGAGATCCACAGCGTGAAGATCCGTATCAGGCAGGATGATCAGGAATTCCTCCCCGCCCCGCGCCCGCATAATCCACCTGACGGATGGTGTTCCTAACCAGTTGGGCCAGATTTCTCAAAACTTCATCACCCACCAAATGCCCATGTGCGTCATTAATGTTCTTAAAATGATCCACATCAAAGTTGATCACGGAAAACGGCTTACGGTAGCGCACGAACCGCTCCATTTCAATATTCAGCACTTGATATAATGCGCGGCGGTTCAGCAATCCCGTCAATGAATCTGTGGAAGCATAACTCTGCTGTAACACCCCATCCGTTGGATCAACAAGTCGCTATGGAAATACTCGCAAAGGGTTAACCAACGAAAAATGAAGGGAAACTCCAAATCTCCGGAAGAGAAAAGCACCCAAAGATTGCCCGCCGCCATCACGATCATCACGGTAAAAATATATAAGATCAACACCCTCACAAAACCCTTATCGGTGGTCAGGTGAAGCTCCCAACATAAACACGATCATCCACATGGACGGGCTATTCAACACATCCGCCAACTCGCTTGGATCCAACCCTCCATGTAGATAAAGGCATTTATTGATATCTGGGTCAAAGCGAAGAATGAGGTTGCAAAAGATATATAAAAAACATATTCGATGAAACGCATGAGATGCGGCCAGAAATACAAAAGAAGGGTAAAAACCCCCAATTGCGCGATCAACCCCAAAGCCACATACGTTCCAAGCCCGGAATTTCCCAACGACCCGATCACATACAGGATACAAACAACGATCCCAACTGGAAATGCAAAAAAGTAGGTCTGCAATTTGTAATGATGGAATTTATCACCCAGGTCGGAGAAAACTGAAGTAAACATATTTACCCTATCTTACAATCTATCCAGAATAAAAACAACAGGGCGACTGATAGTCGCCCTGTTGTTTCTATATATCCCTATTTCATTTTCTCTTCAACAACTTTTTGCGACCTTTCCCAGAGCTTCGCTGAGATTGCCTTCAGGCAAACTGCCTTGCGCGAGATTGGGACGCCCGCCGCCTTTGCCGCCGATGCCTGTGATAAGGTCGCCAGCTTTGACTCCGCGCTTGACGAGGTCTTCGGTGACCACTGCGATGACAGTTGATCCCCTTCAGGGGACTGTGCCCGTTACGAGGACAGCAACTCCCGCTTTGGGATATTTCTCGCGGAACTTGTCGGCGATCATGCGGAGGGTATCCACGTTTGCGTCAGGGATTTCGACCGCAAGCACGTTGACATCTTTGATGGTTTGAACTGTCGAAAGTCGAAGGTCGAAAGTCGCAAGTGCCTGCTGTGCGCGGAGGTTGGCGAGTTCTTTCTTGAGTTCAGAAACTTCGTCCTGCAACGCATCTACTTTGGCAGGGACTTCTTCCACGGAAGATTTCAATGAACCAGCGGTTTGTTTCAAGGTCTTGAAGCGCTTGTTGATGAGTTCGTACGCACCACGGCCTGTAAGTGCTTCGATGCGGCGAATGCCTGCCGCTGCGGAACCTTCACTGACGATGATGAATGCGCCAATGTCTGAAGTGCGGTCAATGTGGGTGCCGCCGCAGAGTTCGTAGGAGTATTTACTCTGCTTGTCGGGGGCTAAGCCCCCGACAGAGCTAAGGGCACTATCTGAGTCCAAAATGGAAACGGTGCGGACGGTCTCGCCGTATTTTTCGCCGAAGAGCGCCATAGCGCCTTCCTTCTTGGCTTCATCGAGGGACTTGGTTACTTTGACCACGGGCATATCTGCGGCAATGGCTTCGTTGACCATTTTCTCAACGCGTTCGATTTGCTCGGGGGTCATGCCGTCGGGTTGGGTGAAATCGAAGCGCAGATATTTGGGAGAGACGAGCGAGCCTGCCTGACGGGCATGGTCGCCGAGGATTTCATGCAGCGCCTTGTGCAAAAGATGCGTGGCAGTATGATTGCGCATGATGTTATGGCGGCGGACGGTATCCACTTCGGCAACGACCTTGTCACCCACTTTGGGTTGACCAGAGATGACCTGCCCGATATGCGTAATGGTTCCAGCAGCAGCACGGCGGACAGAGGTCACTTCAATTTCCCAATCATTGCCGCGGATGTAGCCTTCATCACCCACCTGACCACCAGACTCAATGTAGAAACCAGTCTTGGGTAGGATGACTTCAACAACATCATCGAGGGATGCGGAGGAAACTGATTCGCCGTTGACGACCAAGGCGAGGACTTCGCCTTCCACACGCGGGCTGTTGTATGGGTCATATTCAACGCCATCTTTGCCGAGCTTGCCTTTGGCTTGCAGGTCTTTGAAGATGTTCGCGAAGTATTCTGAGTCTTCGCCGCCGAGTTTGCCCATGGCTTTGCCGCCGCCAGAGGCTTTGGCGTGGACTTCTTTTGCAGTAGTGAAGCCTGCTTCGTCAATATCGAGTCCCTGTTCGCGGGCGATGTCACGGCTGATTTCGAAGGGCAAGCCGTAGGTGGCGTACAGGTCGAAGGCGATGTGTCCATCGAGGGAGGTTTTCTTTTGGTTGCGAATCTCGTCGAGGTGATTCTGCAAGTGAGCAGTACCAGCTTCAACGGTACGAGCGAAGCGGACTTCCTCTCGAGTCAGGTTATCCAAAATGGTCGCCTTATTCTTTTCGAGTTCGGGATAAAAATCGCCATATTCCGCAATGACGGCTTCGGCAACTTTGGCGAGAAAGGTTCATTCGAGCCGATCTTCGTTCCAAAGCGCGCGCCGCGGCGGATGATCATGCGCGTGACGTAATTGCGGCCCGCGTTTCCGGGGACGACACCGTCGGCGATGAGGAAGGCGGCGGAGCGGACATGGTCGCAGATGACGCGGTAGGGCGTGAAGTTTGCGAGCATTTCTTTTTCGGTGTGACCCGTGAGCGAGCGCAGCACTTCGAGCGAGCCGGTGAAGAGGTCGGTCTTGTAGTTGGAGTCGACGCCCTGCAAAACGGAGACGATGCGCTCGAAGCCCATGCCGGTATCCACGTGCTTGGCGGGCAATGGTTCGAGGCGGCCATCTTCAAAGAGATTGTATTGAATGAAGACGTTGTTCCACAGTTCGAGGTAGCGCGTGCATTCGCCGTTCACGCCGCAGATATGGTCTTTGCCGCGCATGTTGTCGCGCTCTTCGCCGAGGTCGATGTGGATTTCAGAGCACGGACCGCAGGGGCCGAACTCAGCCATTTGCCAGAAGTTTTCCTTGCGCCCAAAGAAGAGCACGTGCTCGGGGTCGAAGCCGGGCTGCGCTTTCCAAATGTCAGCGGCTTCATCATCCTGCGGGACGTTGCCTTTGTCATCCTGAAAACAGGTGGCGTAGAGTTTATCTTTGGGAAGTCCCCACACTTCGGTGAGCAATTGCCATGACCACGCAATGGCTTCCTTCTTGTAGTAGTCGCCAAATGACCAGTTGCCGAGCATTTCAAAGAAGGTGTGATGCGTATCGTCGCGGCCTACGTCTTCGAGGTCGTTGTGCTTGCCTGCCACGCGCATACACTTCTGTGAATCCACAGCGCGGGTGTAGGGACGTGTGTCCGTGCCGACGAATACATCTTTGAACTGAACCATGCCAGAGTTTGTGAAGAGAAGCGTAGCATCTCCACCCGGCACAAGGGACATGGACGGCACGGCGGTATGTCCGTGCTCGACGAAGAAATCGATGAAATCCTGGCGAATTTGGTTGCCTGTTAGTTTTTTGCTCATGTGTGGCTCCGAAAGTTTGAAATGGCTGGCGAATTATACCAAGTGCTTGCTCCGTCATTGCGAGGGCGATGCTCTTTCGCCCGAAGCAAGCCCATGTCAATTCGGTGCCCCCCCGAAAAGGCGAGAAGCGCGGCTCAAATGACGGGGGAAAAGAAAGTCCCGAACCTGTTGGTTTCGGGACTGGATTTCTTCATCCGTCTCAAGCCGTGGCAGGTTCTTAGGTCGCGCATGTAGCGGCGGCGGCTCGAGTTGCTGCGGCTTGCTTGAGGGTCTGTTTCATGGCTGGGATTATACAGGTCACGCTTGATTTTGGGGAGGGTTGGAAAATTGGAACGATGAAGGTCGAATGCAGAATGATGAATTTTGTGTCGGGGCGACCCGTCCAGCGGAATGAAGGCGTCTTGATTAATCTTGACGGATCGCCCCTACCTTGGCGGATCGCTCCTGCGTTTACCCCTTTCACCTCTGTAAATTGCGGACAAAAAAACTTTTGGCATACTTTTATTCGGCAGGGACAAACAACCAAGATCACGATAAATTAGGAGGGAAATAATACGAGCTATATACACCTCTCAAGCAGCGGGAGGTTTTCCCACCAGAAAGACTCTCACAAACCTATCAGGCATTTGGAGAAAGATTTATCCCTCACGTACAATCCAAGCCTTGCACACATCACAGCATCAAAGGAAATCGGAATGAGCAAAACAATATTGATCACGGGCGCGTCCACGGGCATTGGCAAAGCGGGCGCATTGGAATTGGGGCGGCGGGGTTGGAAGGTATTTGTCCATGCACGTTCGGCCGCGCGCGGAAATCCCGTTTTGGATGAGTTGAAGAAGAGTGCACCAAACGCCGAGTTTGTGCTGGTCACCGGCGATGTCTCTTCGATGGCGGAGGTCAAATCCCTTGCAGGGCAGGTCAAGGCACAAACAGAAACATTGGATGTACTCTGGAATAACGCGGGCTTGATGCTGAACGAGCGACAGGTCAGCGTGGACGGCTGGGAAATGACGATGGCGATCAACCACCTCGCTCCGTTCGTACTGACCCGTGAACTGCTCCCGCTCATCGAGCAGATTCAAGGCCGGATCATCACCACCAGTTCAGGGGGTTACATGTTCGGCAGCTTCAACTGGGACGATTGGATGGACGAGAAAAGCACATACAGTTCCTTCAAAGCCTATAGCAAGAGCAAACTTGCGAACATTCTTTTCACACGCGAACTGGCACATCGGGTTGGCGCAAAAAGTGTCACAGCCCATTGTTTTCACCCAGGCATGGTCAGCACCGAATTCGGCAGACAGCGCGGAGAAGAAAAGCAGAAGAGTTACGTCCCAGGCGGGTTATTTCGCTCCTGTTCATGCTTACCCCGCAAGCAGGCGCCGATACAGGTATTTTCCTCGCGGAAGACCCGTCCGCAAAAAACAGCAATGGAAAATATTGGCAAAAGCGCAAGATCCGCAGAACAAAGAGTTTTGACAACGATATTAATGCAGTCAAATTGTGGGAACTCAGCGAAAAAGCAACCAGTTAATTCTCTGTCGTTTATTGAATATAATCAACGAAACCAAAGGAGTTTTCAATGTACACAACAGATATGTACGAAGGTGTGCTCGCTGAAACCGTCACCATGACGGGCGCGAACGGAGACAAGATCAACGCCTACATGGCGCGGCCATTGGGCGAAGGTACATTCCCTGCGATGGTGCTCGCGCATCACATGCCGGGCTGGGATCAGTGGTATCGCGAAGCGACCTACAAATTCGCGCAGCATGGATACGTGACCATCACCCCGAATTTGTACTTCCGCTCGGGCCACGGAACTCCCGAAGATGTAGCGGCAAAAGTCCGCGCGGATGGAGGCGTGGCCGATGCTCAGGCGGTCGGCGATCTCGCAGGCGCAATGAAACATCTGCGCGCGCTGCCTTATGTCAACGGCAAGGTCGGCATCTTCGGCACCTGCTCCGGCGGACGTCACGCCTACCTCACCGCATGCCAAACTCCAAACTTTGACGCGATCATTGATTGCTGGGGCGGGCGCGTAGTGATGACTCCCGATCAATTAAATGATAAATATCCCGTCTCGCCTCTGGACTATACCCGTGAGCTGGCCTGCCCCATTTTAGGTTTATTTGGCGAAGACGATTCCAGTCCCACGCCAGAACAGGTGAAACTGCACGAAGAGGAGCTAAAGAAGCACGGAAAGAATTATGAGTTTCACATGTACCCCAACGCAGGACATGGCTTCTTCTATTATGACCGTCCAATGTACCGGCAGGAACAAGCCGTGGATGGCTGGAAGAAAGTCTTTGCGTTTCTTGAAAAGAACTTAGCATAATCACGCCCGCTCCATCGAGGGCTACCCCCCGATGGAGCGGAAAGCAGGAGAAACCCATGTGTACAATGATCGTTGAAAAAGTAAAAGTGGATGGCAGCGGAAAAGGAACCAGCGGATGGTTTGAATTGAATCAAGCCAATGTTTCCTACGACCACCCATTCAATGCCCCATACGAACACGCGCTCAACATTGACTTCGTGAACGAGTCCCAAGGCCCCTCCGCGCGCGTGGCCGTGGAATTGAGCGAGTCTGCTGCAAGAGAATTAGTCCGCACCATTTTGGCCGTGCTCGATCAGGCCGAGGCTGGCGGACATTTACCGAAGTAAACGAATTCATCGACGATATGCAGGGTGATAAACATCACTTGAATTGATCAACTCCAAACTGTATGCTAGGGTGGAAGGAAGGGAAAAAATGAACAATTCAAATCAAACCACCCTATGGGGGCTCATTGTCAAAACCAGCGTGGTACACACGCTCACATATTTTCTGATGGGGATTCTGGCTTATACCTTTCTTAACTACAGCCAGTCATTTGCAGAAGGTGCATTAGCCTGCTTCATGCGCCCGACGGACAGTCCATGGGTAGCCGCAGGGCCAATGCTCCAACCTATCCGCGGACTGATCTTTGCGCTGGCATTCTACCCTTTGCGCGAGATATTTTTCAGCAGAAAAAATGGCTGGCTCATTTATGGTGGACTCTGGTTGCTTTGGGAATCCTCTCCACGTTTGGGGCGGCCCCTGGCTCCGTTGAAGGCATAATCTACACCATTATCCCCACATCCATCACCAGCTATGTAGAGGTTGTGCCACAAGCCTTCCTGCTTTCTGCCATTCTATATTACTGGATCAACCACCCCGAAAAGAAATGGATGAATTGGGTAATGGGAATTCTATTTCTACTAGTTGTTCTCATGTCTGTAATGGGAGTGATGGCAGCAAATGGGACATTGCAAGTCCCCTCATAATTGAAACACCACAAAAAACTGATCATAAAAAATGAGGTTGTTTTTTTAGGCAGTTTCATTTTTTATATTTGTTCAGGTTACAAAGGGAATACGATATACTCGCGCCTATGACCTTACAAAAACCCGCCCTCGACCCGCTCATCTCCGCGCCAGACAGCAACGAATATTTCAACGCCATCAGCCACCTCATCGGCGCGATCCTGTCCATCTCTGCGCTGGCGGTGCTGGTCACATTGGCCGCAATTGCAAACAAGCCCGCGCACATCATCGGCTTTGCAATTTACGGGACGAGTCTGTTCCTGTCTTTTCTATTCAGTTGTCTTCTGCATTTCTTTTTACTCTTCGGCAGGTATCTGCGCGTCTTTGGGATTCTTGACCACAACGCCATCTACATCCTCATCGCAGGGACGTACACCCCGTTCTGTCTGACCATTTTCAGCGGAGCAACTGGCTGGGTGCTGTTCGGGGTCATTTGGAGTTTAGCGATTTTCTTCATTACCCTCAAATCCATTTTCTTCACAAAATTTCAGTCCTGATGTCCAACATAAGCTTTCTGCTCATGGGCTGGATCATCGTCTTTCTGATCGGCCCCATCTACAACCAGCTTGGCATGGGAGCCATGTCCCTGCTCATTGCGGGCGGACTGTTCTACACCGTCGGCGCTTTGATCTTTGCGAACGGGAGGCCGAATCCATTCCCGCCATATTTTGGAAACCACGAGATATGGCATATCTGTGTATTGGCAGGCAATACATTTATGTTTTTAGTGATGCTGTTTTATGTCCTGCCGTATCCAACAAAATGACAAACCTGACATGAACGCTTCATGGGTTCACCTCACAGGCATCCTTATGCAGGGACATCAAGTCGCTTCGCGGCCATCCACAGCATATCCATACAGCTCGCTTGAAAAGCAAAAGCCATACTTCAAAGAACTTGGCCTTGACCTGTCCCTTTACTTCAACGGAACCCTGAACATCTCGGTTGCGCCGTTGGAATTCGAAATGACCAAACCTGAGTTCACCTTCCCACTGGTCGAGTGGACTGATTTACACCCGCCGGAGACGTTTTCATTCTCACGCTGTAAGGTGTTCTTCAAAGGCATGGAGTATGCGGGCTGGGTGTATTATCCACACCCTGAGACGAAGAAAACCCACTTTCAAAATCCATCCCTTATCGAAGTGATCACATATCAAATTCCCGAAGTCCAATATGGTGATGCGCTGGATGTTGAAATCAACAGGAATGAAATTCTCGTTCACTCGCACACAGAGTAGAAAATGCAATAGGTCAGCGGGCAGGCAGGGGCGCGGAAAGAGGCGGTAATTTCATCAAGATGCGGGAATATCACCCAAAAGTTCTAATTTGATTGAAAATATCCAATATTCACCCGCGTCGTGTACAATGGTGAACGAAAAGGAATCTGATGCGCATTGCTTTTATTTCTGACATTCACGGCAACTTAACAGCTCTTCGGGCTGTTCTTGCCGATATTAAAAAACACGGCACTGATGAGATCATCTGCCTGGGAGACACCATCAGCCTTGGGCCGCAGCCGCTGGAAACGCTGAACGCGTTGAAAGAGTTGAACTGCATCTACATCATGGGAAATCATGATGAGGCAATCCTTGACCCTGAAAAAGCGCCGGAGTTTGAGATCACCGAGCATTTGGTTCCTGACCTGTATTGGTGCCGCGACCAGCTCACACCGGACAGTTTTGAATTTTTGAAGTCGTTTCAGAGCACTCACAAAATCGAATTCCCAAACGGCGTGCAGTTATTGGCATTTCACGGGTCACCTATTTCAACGACAGACATCATTCAAGCCACTACGTCGCCGGAATTGCTGGACAAATATTTTGCAGAACAATCTTCCACTGTTTTCATTGGCGGACATTCACACATCCAAATGCATCGACGCTACGGAAAAAAATTGATCCTGAATTCGGGCAGTGTTGGCAATGCTTTTGAGTTTGCCTTTTCGCCGGGTAACCCGCCCCGCTTGCTGCCTTGGGCGGAGTACGCGGTCATTGACCAATCGGGAAATTCTTTCGATGTAGACCTTCGCCGCGTTTATTTTGACACAGAAGCGTTGTTGAAGGTTGTAAAGGAAAGCAGCCTGCCAGGCGCCGACTGGTGGCTCAAGCAGTATCAATAATCAAAGTCTCTTACTTCAAAAATAATGCGGCATCTTTGCCGCATTTTGATTCCCCATGCTATACTGCCTTTAACCCATTAATAAACTCTGGAGAAATCCATCATGACCGTCACCATACTAAAAAATGCCACCCTGATAGACGGAAACGGAAACAAACCCATTGAACGGAGCATTATTGCAATTGAAAATGACAAGGTGATCTACGCGGGTGTTTCAGAAAAGTGGATTCAGCCTCCTGAAAAAACGGTCAACGAGATGGATATGACCGGCAAATATATTCTGCCCGGGCTGATCGATTGCCACGTTCACATTGCGGCAGAATGCCTGCCAGACAGCACGATGACCGGCCCGTGGGGCTGGACGTCACTCATCATGTTGAAGCACGCGCAGAACACACTGGCGGCGGGTATTACCACCATCCGCGATGTGGGCGGGAGACATCACCTTGAGTTCTCGCTGCGCAAAGCTGTGGAAGCAGGCATGTTCGCCGCGCCGCGCATGTCGCTGGCAGGCAAATTGCTTTCGATCACATCTACGGGCAGCGAATGGTATGACGGGATGTACCGCGAAGCAGATGGTGTGGATGAGGTCCGTAAGGCGGCGCGCGAACAGCTAAAGGCTGGCGCTGACTTGATCAAAATGCTGGCAACGGGAGCCGTGCTTGCACCCGGAGAAAAACCCGGCGCGGCACAGTTTGAAATGGAAGAGATCCGCGCTGCCGTGGTGGAGGCTGCAAAGGTCGGCAAGATCGTGGCGGCTCACGCGCATGGGATTGAAGGCATCCGCAATGCAGTGGAAGCGGGCGCAAAGACCATTGAGCATGGAACCTATCTCAATCAAGACCCGCATGTAATGGAACGCATGGCAAAAGAAGAAATATTCCTCGTGCCCACTTTGAAGGCTGGCTACGATGTCATTTACGGAGACAAGCCCGGCATTCCAGATTGGATCATGGAAAAGAGCAAGGAGACTCAGGAAGATGCGCTGCTCTCCATCCGCAAGGCGCATGAGATGGGCGTGCCCATTGCAATGGGTACGGATGCGGCAACTCCATACAACTTCCACGGGGAGAATGCGATGGAACTGGCTTACATGGCCGAGGCGGGGCTTTCGTCCATGGAGTGCATCGTCGCATCCACAAAGACTGCGGCGCGAGCATTGGGCTGGGAGAAAAAGCTCGGCACGCTGGAAGCCGGTAAACTGGCAGATCTGATCGTCGTGAAAAAGAATCCGCTGGATGATCTGAAAACGCTGGCGGATAGAAAGAATATCGAATATGTGATGCAGGGCGGCAAGTTCGTGGCGCGTCAATTCGCCAGCGATGCGGGCATCCCCGAGGAACTAATGGCGGGTGCGTGGGTTTGTTGTGGATAATGATACAGGTGAAGAAATGTTTGGGCTGGCTGGCAGGCCGAGGCGAAGAATGAGGCGAAGCCTGTCCACCCAACCTTAAAAAGTTGCAAGTTCGTTGCAAAGTAATTTCGAGTAAAATCGTCCCAGTTAATCTCAATTTATTGAACCGCAGGAGGTAAGGCCTTATGTTTGTCACGAAAACCTTTACCAGAACGACGATGCCTGGAAGAAAACATCTCTCGGACATTCAAGCGAAACCATTGGCGGCTGGGGTGCCTGCTCACATCTGTCACAATGATGCTGAATGGAATTGGATATAGCGAAACCCCTGTAACTGTCAACGAAAAAATGAAAAACGCTGGCGGCTTTCAAGGGGCATTTTTTATCCCCAGTGTGTTGCCGTATGTTTGGCCCAACAGCGCTTTTCAGGATTTTCAAGCCTGTGAAGCCTACCCTGCTCCTCTTACTCAAATAGATGCGGCAGTGGCGCAGGGAAAACCTGTCATCCTGCAAGTGGACTGGAACAAGCAAGCGGGGATCCAAACCCACTTTGTGCTGGTGAAAGAAAGAAAAGGCGAAGATTACGTCCTCTATGACCCGTACAAATACGGCGGTGACGGCCCTGATAAGGAAGTGCTGCTGACCACCCGTTACAAATACAACGGCGCAAAACTCGCCTCCGAGATCAGCGGCGTGATCTGGTTCAATGCCTACAGCACCACCCCGCCCGAACCTCCCAAGGTGACAAAGGTGGAAGTACCCGCTGAAAAATTTATCATCTACGCGGCGGAAGATGACCTCTCTCTGCGTGCCGACCCTTCTGTTGGCGGCTATTTGTGGAAGCGCATGGTAGCCACCACAGAATTGATCTGCCTTGAGCCGAAAGCACAGGTTAAATCAAAACTTGGCGTGCAAGGCCAGTGGATTCAAGTGCAGGATCCGAAGGGCGATCAAGGATATGTGGCCGCATGGTACGTTTCTGAGACGAAGAATAAGCCCGCTTCATCCGCGCCGGTAACTGTTTCTGCTCCCGCGGCAGGTTCCGCCCCGAAACCGGGTGGCGCTGCCCCTGCTCCCAAACCTGGCGGCGCAGCACCCGCACCCACTCCAGTACCGGCTGGCGCATTGGCGCTCGTCCCCACGGAAGAATTATCCTTCCGCAGCCAGCCCGTGATTTCAAACGAAACATTGATTCGCAAAGTACCGCCTACGGAACAGCTCATTTGCCTTGAGCCTGCCAATCAGGCCATCCCCAAGGTCGGCGTTCAAAACCAGTGGCTCAAGGTTCGCGACCAGAATAAAAGGATGGCTATGTAGCGGCGTGGTATGTGAAATACGCGGGCGGCTCCACAGCCCAGGCAACCACCGCAGCCGCGCCTGCCCCTGCGGCGGGCGGCGCAGTAAAAGTACACACCACTGCCGAGTCAGTATCCATGCGCAAGGAACCCATCGTCAGTGACGCATCTTTGATCAAGCGCGTGCCGGTCAATTACGAGTTCATCATTGCAGAACCGGGCGGCGAAGCGAAGATCGGTGCGAACAATCAATGGCTCAAAGTAAAGGATGCCACTCACGAAGGTTATGTCGCTGCGTGGTTCGTTTCCAGATAAGGGCGAAATAAGCCATGCCTGAGTCAAATACTGTTCGTAAAACAAAAATATTCATTTCCTATTCCCGCAAGGATAAACTGTTCGTCCGCAAACTGAACGATGCGATCGACGCAGCAGACATTGACGCCTGGGTGGATTGGGAAGGGATTCCCCTCAGTTCGGATTGGATGGCCGAAATAAGCGCAGCCATCACAGGCGGCGACGCATTTGTATTCGTCATCAGCCCGGATTCACTTAAATCTCAAATCTGCCAGAACGAGTTGGAACTGGGTATCAAGAACAATAAAAAGATCATTCCTGTTCTGTATCGCGAACCTGAAAAAAGACAGAAAATGCACCCCAAACTGGCTTCAACCAATTGGGTGTATATGCGTTCCCGCAAAGATGATTTCAAGGCAACCATTCCTCAATTAGTGAGCGCCATCCAAACCGACCTGGGTTGGGTTCAACAGCATACCCGTCTGCTCGAACGCTCCACTGAATGGGAGCGAAAGAACAAGAACAACAGTTACCTTCTGCAAGGGGAAGACCTGGAAAACGGCGAAAAGTGGATGACTGAATCCACCCAGCACATCAGCCGCGAAGTTATCCCCTTGCAGGCGGAGTACATCAGTACCAGCCGAAAAAATGCCGTTCAACGCCAGAGAAACCTCACCATTGGAATCGGTTTGATATTAGTGGTGAGTATTCTCATGAGTATTTTTGCTTTTTTCCAGTGGCGCTCAGCAGTAGATAGCAAAAAAGCAGCCGAAGCCAGCGCACTTGCTGCCGCAGCAAGTGAACAAACAGCCCTTGCTCAAAAGGCAATCGCAGAGGAAAAAGAAGCTCTGGCATTGGAAAAAGAGATCGAAGCCAAGGCACAGCGAAGCGCCGCACAAGCCGGTGTTTACAAGGAGCGTGCCGGCGAACTGGACACCAGCACATTGCTTGCCTTGGACGCGTTGGACCGTCTTGCCGCTGTATCGGCATCTGATGTAACATCCATAGAAACTACCTATAATGAAGCGGAGGATGTATTGCGTTCCAACCTTAGCCTGATGCCTACCCGCTTGAACAAATAAAGCACACCGGCAGGATATGGAATCTTCACATCAGCCGCGATGGACAGTACATTGTCTCTTCCAGCACAGACCATACCGCCTGCGTATGGACATTGCAAGGCGAAGAAGTGTTCTGCACTCCTCCACAAGACAATGATGTAACAGATGCATTCCTTTCAAACGATAGCAGCATTCTCATCACTGCCAGTCTGGATGGCAAGGTAAGTCTTTGGGATGTGAAGACCGGTTCTCCTTTGGAAGTTTTCGATTACAGGCGGACGTTTTGGATATTGATCTCAGCTCGGATGGCAAACTCGTTGCTGTTGGGCGTAAAGACGGATTCGTCTCCATCCTCAACATTGATATTCGCCAGAATGTTTACAACTTCAACTTCTCAAAAGGTCCCGTTAGTATTGTGCAGTTCCACCCGGGCGGAGAATGGCTGGGGGTTGGCACAAAAACAGGCGGCGTTCGCATCTGGAAAGTGATGACCGGGGTTATTGCTCCGGGTCCCATTCATGAAGCAGAAATATTCAACCTGGCTTTCAGCCCGGATGGCAAGCTCCTTGCTTCTGCAAGCGAAGACAGCACATCAAGGTAGTCCGGGCCGAAAGCGGGCGGCAAACAATTGTCCTTCAACACCCGGACTGGGTAGAGGATATCGCCTTTAGCCCGGACAGTTCGTGGTTTGTTACCGTCTCAGATGACAAGATTGTTCGGGTGGTCGATTCAGCTTCCGGGCTGGAAAAGATCCGCATGCAGCATGGCAGTTTTGTTCAGCGTGTGGAAGTCAGCCCCAACGGTGAATGGATCCTCAGCACAGGATATGACCAGACTGCGCGGCTTTGGGATTCACAAACCGGCACATTAATGTTCGAAGCCGGGCTGGATGGTATTGGCTCCGCATTGGTGTTCAGCCAGGATGGAACCCGGATCTTTGTCGGCGACCAGCAGGGCAACATCAGCATTTGGGATGTTTCCCTATTAAAAGCAAGGATCGGCTACGTTGGCTTTACTGAATTCGTGAACAAGGCGAAATTCGACCCTGCCGGGCAATGGATGCTTATCAATACAGACGATAAAAACCTCTGGCAGATACAGACCAGCCAGATAACCACAATTCATGATGGCACATTGGGAACAAAGGTGCTCACCTTTGAAGAGCTCACCGCACAACTAAAGGTCAGCCCGGATTCCAAATGGATCGCGATTTCGGAAAATTCAGAAGTCGGCAACTCTCAGGCGATTTTATACAATCTCGAAACGAAAGTTTTACATTCCCTGCCCCACAGCTCGAATATTAGCGGCCTGGCGATCAGCGCGGATGGAAAATTCCTCGCTACAACCAATGAAGGCAATAACAGTCTCTATATTTGGGATATCGAATTGGGGCGCAGGCAAATGTCCTTCAGTTTGAAGAAGGTGAAGTGCCGTTTACCTCGGCATATAGTACAAAAGATCCCATTTTAGCGATCGGCTTCGCGGATAAAACCATCCTCTGGGATACGGCGGCAAATGTGAAAATCGCCGAGCTCAGCCAGGTGGGAGATATCAAATCGATCACCTTCAACAAGGAAGGCACCTGGCTGGCAACCACCAGTTCGGACGGAAGCATCTACGTCTGGGATATGAATAAAAAAGATTATTCCCAGCCAACCTACCAGTTCCTTCAGGATGGAAGAATCACTTCCCTGGACTTCAATTCAAAAATGGGCTGGCTCGCCTCCGCCAGTGTAGACGGATATGTTTATCTCTGGGATATCAATACCGGCGAAGAACTTGCACGAATCCCGCACGGAGATCTGGTTTCAGGAATTAACTTTTCACCGGATGGCAACTTGCTATCCACAGTTTCCAAGAAAGACCATGCAAATTTGGGATGTAAATCTGCTTGACAACGATCTCCAAAGAAAAACTACCAGAAACAGCCTGCTCCCGTTTAGTCAAAAACTTGACGCCGAGCCAATGGATATTCTTCTTCCAGAAAGAGGAATACCGCCTGATCTGCCCCAACCTACCCCAGCAATAAAAGAGGAATCTTTTTATGGATACACAGCAATCTCCACAACCAACTCCCATCCTTGAAATTGCCTGGACGCGCTTTGCTCAACTCGACGCGATTTCAAGCAAACGAACAAAAACCCACCTCAGAATGCGCCGGCTGATCGCAACTTTGGGAGTTCTTGCTACATTATTTGCCATTCTCTCTCAAGGCATCCCGCTGGAAAGTGGCCTGCTCGGTGTAGTTGTTCGAGGGCTGCTCATCCTCCTGCCTGTACTTGCATCTGGTTTTGCCGCCTACGCAAGCGCATTCTATTCAAATGGAGACTGGCTGGTCTCTCGCGCAGGCGCGGAAGAAATACTGAAAGAGATCTACGCCTATCGCACCATTCTGCAAAATTCCTCAAACCGCCGCGCATGGCTGGAAAAGAGACTGGTTGAAATTCAAAGATCTGTGTACCGGGGCATGAACGGTGAGCTGACGATGGACGCCTACAAAGGCCAGCTTCCTCCGCACTACAACCCTGAAGACCCGGCTAGCGACTGGGGCTTCCACGATATTACCGGAGATGATTATTTCCGCTTCAGACTGGAACAGCAATTAAACTGGCACAGCGATAAAGTTGTAAAGCGACAGAATGAACGCAAACGCTTGCAGCGCTGATCCTGATCTCCGGCGGCGTGGGTGTGTTTCTGGCAGCCATCCTGCCTCTTTGGGTCGCCCTTTCTGCATCATTCACGGCAGCCTTTATCGGCTGGCAGGAATTGCGAAACCTTGATGCCGTGGTCAGGAATTACAGCAAGGTAAGAATGGAACTTGGCATCCTCTACGACCATTGGAAAAGTCTGGATGAAAGCGAGAAAACCCAGACCGAATTCTTCACGATGGTGAAATCCACGGAAAATATTCTCTGGAGCCAAAATGTGGAATACATCAAGGCCATGCAGGAAGCTCTCAAAGAATCAGATCTTGATGAAGAAGCGGGGCTTATCAATCGCGTGATCAAAGAAGCCCGCGAGTCTGATGAAAGACTCAAACAGTCAATGGAAGATGCAGTGGTCGATTTCACCAGGGAACGTTTGGGTGAATCAGAAGAGACCCTTACAGAAACTTTGTAACGGCATTGAACTCGCTTGCAGAGGAAGCGTCTTCAGACCTTGTACAGGTTGAACTCGCAGCCATGCAAAAAAGCATCATGGAGCATTTTGGCGGGCTCAAATCTACTCTGGCAGAAATCGCTGAAGAATTTGCAGGCGTTGAAATTGGCTCGAACACCCCGCCCGCTGTGTTGAACAGCCTGCTCACCCGTTATCCCAAAACACAGGACCCCAAAGGGTAATTCCAAAGGAAACTTAACATGACCGATCAAAACGCAGCTTCCACACCGAAAGAAAATACTCCAGCCGCCGCACCCGCAGGGACGCCTGTCCCCCGTGCAGGCATCTCCCTCCGCTACAGGGACAGCCTCCGCAGAAAAGGAATCCACTGCTGCAGCGGAGGAACCTGTTGTAGTTGATGAAACAGCTGAAAGCCCCAGCCCGACGCGTCCCAAAATCCGCCCGCACGCCTTTGTAGTGATGCCATTCGGAAAAAGAAAGGCGCAGATGGGTCACCTTACGATTTCAACGCGATTTACAAATTGATGATCAAACCCGCGTTGGAAGAAGCAGGTTTCGAACCCTTCCGCGCAGATGAAGAAACCTCTTCCGGCGATATTTTGACGGACATGTTCCAGGAACTTTTGCTAGCCGACCTCTGCCTTTGCGACCTGAGCATTGATAATGCAAACGTGTATTATGAACTGGGCATCCGCCATGCGTTCCGAAAACGCGGCGTGGTACACATTCAAGCTGGGCGCGCTTACATGCCTTTCGATATATTCAATGTCCGCACCCTGCCGTATCACATCACACCCGATGGCGTGCCAGACCCCGAGTTCCTGAAAAACGATATCCAAGCTATTGCACGCATGACTCGGGATACATGGGCATCAGACCGCGACGCGATCCATAGCCCGGTCTTCAACCTGCTTTCAGGGTTGGTGGAGCCGGAACGAAAAACGCTGCGAACCCCGCTGGCAACAGGCTTTTGGCGTGAATACAACGAATGGAAACAAAGAGTGACAGTCGCTCAGCGCCAAAAGCGCATCGGCGATATTCTTTTACTCACCGAGGAAATTCGCAACCCACTCATCAAAGAAGAAGCCATCGGTGAAGCAGGCAAGGCACTCGCCAATATGGGACGCAACGAATTGGCGCTGGAGCAATACCGCAAAGGACTTGAAGGCAACCCTGGTAATCTAGCCTTCCGCCGCGAAGAGGCATTTCATCTCAATCGCCTTAACCGCGTGGATGAAGCCATTGTAAAAATTGAAAGCCTGCTGACTGATTTCCCCAATGACAGCGAAGCCATTTCCTACCTTGGCCGTATCTACAAGGAAATGTGGGCTGAATCCTGGAAATCCATTCCAGACAAGGCAAAGCGATTGAAGGCGGCTTTCGACTCATATCACTGGCTCATTAAAGCCATTGATATCTACCTCAAAGGCTATCGCATTGACCTGAACAATTATTATCCCGGCGTAAACGCGCTGACACTCTCTACAATTGCCGTCCATTTGGCTGACCGCTTTGATGATAAGAAAGACCCGGATCCCGATATTACACGAATCCGCCAGGAACTGGCTGAACTCAAAGGCGCACTGGTCTTCGCGCTCGAAACAAAAGTGGACGTAGACAATGCGGACTACTGGACATTGATCTCCCTTGCTGAATTACGCGCCTTAACAGCTGACAACATAGCTAATGTAGTCCGCTCTTACAGAAAAGCGCTGACGGCCTCGCGCCGCAACCTGTTCTTCCTGCAAGCCTCCCTCTCTCAATTGGAGATCCTCCGCGCACTGGAAATGCGAAGCGACTTCGTACAAGCTGCCATCAATATTCTTGAAGAGGAAGTGGGCCGAGTCAGTAAGGATGAAAAACAATCCGCTTCAAAATCGACGAAAAGAAAAGCATCTGGAACCTCATCTGATGGACAGGTCTTCCTCTTCGCCGGATACATGGTGGATTACCCAAGCAAGGAAAAGAAGACCTTCCCTGAGAGCAAGGAAAACGAAGTCCGCACAGAGATACGCAAAAAACTCGAGAAATGCAATGCGGGGCCAAATGACATTGCCATCCTTGCCGGTCTTTCAGCAGGCAGTGAGATCATCTTTGCAGAAGTTTGCGCTGAAAAAGGCATCCATGTAAATGTACACCTGCCTCTGCCAGAGGCGGGCTACATCCGTGAATTCGTCTCCCCCGGTGGAGAAAACTGGATCGACCGCTTTTACAAGATCCGCAGCCACCCGCTCGTGGATGAATATTATCAGTTGGAAAATCTAGGAGAGGTCAAGGAAGGATACGACCCATACGAGCGTAACAACCGATGGGCACTCTACTCCTCCCTGGTCCACGGCACAGATAAAGTCACTTTGATCGCCTTATGGAATGGGGTCGGCGGAAAGCCCAAGGACCGTGATGCACGCCTTACCCGTCACATTGTGGAATTGATGCGTGAAACCGGCGGCAAGATCGAAACCATCAACACCTCCAAATATATCCATGGTTTCGTCGCTGGAGAGTTCGATGGCCTTCCCGACTTGAGCAAGCCAGCTCCCAGTGCAACAAAAACAAAGATCCAAAAGAAGGCTGAGAAAAGCCCGGCAAAAGGCAAGTAAAAAAAGAACCCGCTGAGTTACTCAGCGGGTTTCATAATTTCATCAGCCTTTTTCTTCGGGTACGGCCATATTTCACCCTGCACCCCTTTGGCTAAGTAAAAATCACCAGCCCGTACAGTTTCGATGCCTTCCAATGTATGAACTGCAACCATACGGTCCGGGTTACCGCCGGTTACATCCACAAGAGGTACAAGCCAGGTAAGCGCACGTTTAACACAGATTCCCGGCTCCAGCATCTCGTAACTCGCATCGAATATTTCCGCATCCACAGGCCAGGCATCATTTGGGCGGTCCAATTCAAAGACCAGCATATCTCCGGGAGTGGCAGTCAATTGGGAACCCCAGGAGTCGAAATCTCTTTCGTTTGGGGTTCATTCTCTGCTGGAGTAAACGGCGTCACTCCACGTTGAACCGTACTGCGATAAGGCTGAAAACGAAGTGTGGCAACGATCGGATCATCTGACATCAATTTGATAGTTTCTTCCATACATTCTCCATGTAAGCTGTATTATAAACAGGGAAATTGTAATGCAAAAATAGCCCATAAGTAACTTCAATACCCTCTTGTAACGTGATCTCCGCCATGCTATAAGTGACTAAAATTTAAAAACTCGAGGTTTCCTGATGCGCCATTCTTTTATAAAACATGTAATATTTATTTTTATCCTGCTCTTCGTCACCTCGCTAGCCTGCTCAACCACATTGCCATCCGCAGAAGCTGAAACCAGCTACCGCTACGACAACCTCCCAGATGCCGGTGATGAAGATGAAAGCATCTCCAAGTATCGCGCCATCTCGCAATGGGGAAAAACTAACATCAGTTATTTCTTTGTCAACGGGACGAATAAAATTAACGGCGAAGCGGAGCGTGACCTCATTCGCGCCGCATTCAAGTTGTGGGCGGATGAAACGCCTCTTTCCTTTAACGAGACAGCTGATTCTGCTCAAGCAGACATTCTCATCGGGTGGGCAGAAGGCGAACATGGCGACGGAGATCCCTTCGACGGCCCCGGCGACGTCCTCGCACATGCCTCCTATCCAAATCCATACAACGACAGGCAAGTCTTCCTGCATTTTGACGATGCGGAAAGATGGGTCAACAGTGCCACCCAAAACGTGGACTTGCTCACCGTGGCCGCACATGAGATCGGGCACAACCTCGGCCTCGACCATAGCAGCGACCCCAACGCACTTATGTTCCCCTCCTACTCCGGCCCGCATCGTTCCCTCGGGAATGATGACATTGCAGGTGCACAATCTTTATATGGCCTCGCCGCCCAACCCGCGGAATCTCCCGAAGCGCCGCCGCAAGGCGCCACCCCCACCCCCAGCGCAAACACAGACAGTGACGGCGACGGCATCTCTGATGATGATGAAATTCTGCGCACAGGCACAGACCCCAAAAATAAGGACACCGACGGCGATGGCATTGGCGATGGGGTCGAAGTCTACTATCGCATGAATCCACTCGACCCCGATATGGACAAGGACGGCGTGAATGACGGTCAGGAAGTAGCACAGGGCAGCGATCCCTTCTTCCCCGACCAGGCCACGGATGTTTCGCCGGAACTAAGCAAAGAAGTCAGCGACTTCCTTACCAAAGCCATTCAATTACAGATCGAAGCATATCGACAAGGTAACGCAAGCATCGCCGCGCCCATCATGGCAGGTGATATTTTCACGGTGCTAGAAAGTGAAATTTCAGGACTCAACCAGCAGGGCCTTGTCCAAATCTCTGAAATCGATTTTTACAAAAGCAACATCAGCGACATCCGCGTCATCAACAACTCCAATATCGAAGTGGATACCTGCGAGGTGTGGAGCACCAACATCTATCAACGCTCAGACGGCTCGCTTGTTCAAAGCACCGACCCACGGCTTCTGCCGCAGACCATCACCATCCAAAAACTGGATCAAGGCTGGTTCATCACGAACGTCAACTTCTTTGATGCACCAGCATTTTGCGATCAATAGAAGTACATGAATAAACTCATTGTCATTGTTGGCGCAAGCGGCGTGGGAAAAACCACGCTGGCGCAGGCGTTAAGCAGAAAAGAGAATTTTTCGATCGCGCTGGAGCAACACAGCGAAAGACCGTTCCAGGCGCTCTTCAAACAGGATGCGAGATACGCGCTTGCCAATCAAATGGATTATCTGCTCTTTCGCGCAGAACAGGAATATCAACTTCGCCAAAACAACACACCTGCATTGATGGATGGCGGTTTCGATCTGGATTTTCACGGCTTTACCCGCCTCTTTCATACCCGCGGCCTGCTCAACGATGCCGAATATGATCTGTGCCGACGCTTCTATTTCCACACCCGCAGCGTGTTACCGCCTCCAGACCTTGTCATTGCCCTGAACGCGGATGCACACATTATCAGCCAAAGATTGGCCGCTCGAAACAGGATCAACATCGCGTCCAGTGAAGATGCGGGCTTGCTGGATGAATATGTCAATGAGTGGATGGAATCCATCCCTGAGGCAAATATCCTTAAGTTGAACGTCTCGCAGGAAGATACGGAATATTCCCGCAGCGTCCCGCTTGTTCTTGATAAAATCAGATCATGATCCATTTGCGTTCCATTCAGAAAAAAGAGATCCGCGAGGCGGATGTTTTTCCATTCAATGTTCCTGTGATTCGGGCGCTGCATGAAATTGAATTTCGCGCGCCTGTCACTTTTTTTGTCGGCGAGAATGGCTCGGGCAAATCGACATTGATGGAAGCGATCGCCTGCGCGATCGGCTCGGTGACGGTGGGCAGCCAAAGCGTGAACACGGATCCGTCGCTGGAGCAGATGCGTAAGCTGGCGCAATACCTGCGCCTCGTGTGGACGAAACGCACGCTCAAAGGATTCTTTTTGCGCGCCGAGGATTTTTTTGGCTACGCAAAACAGATCACGCAAACTCGTCAGGAACTCGAAAGCGACTTAAGCAACGTAGACAAGGATTATGTGGGCCGCTCGCAGCTCGCAAAAGATCTGGCAAAGCTGCCGTATCGAAACGAGGTGGGCGCGCTCAAACGCCGCTATGGCGACGGCCTCGATGCACGCTCGCATGGCGAAGGATTTATGGCATTGTTCCAATCGCGTTTTGTATCAGGCGGCTTATATCTTTTGGATGAGCCCGAAGCGCCGCTCTCACCGCTGCGCCAGCTTTCATTTCTTTCCGCGCTAAAGCAAATGATCACCGAAGATGCGCAGTTCATCATCGCCACGCACTCACCGATCATTCTGGCTTTCCCGGAGGCACAGATATTGAACTTTTCCGATGGAGAAATCCGCAAAGTTGAATATGCTGAACTGGAGCATGTCACCTTAACCAAAGAATTCCTGAATAACCCCGGTGCTTATCTTAGAAATCTATAAATCCGGTAATACATCCCATATACAGGTTGTCCATCTCACATGACCAACAGAACCATTTCCCACATTATCGAACCTCAACTCGTTATCGAAGGCGCGGGCGTTTTACTAAAACGCTCCATCTCGCCGCGCGCCAGCAACGAATACGATCCTTTTCTGCTCTTTGACCATTTTGCTTTCAACAATCCGCTCGAAGGCCCAAGCCGCGGTTTTCCCACCCATCCGCACCGCGGCATTGAAACCGTCACCTACATGCTCGAAGGCTCCGTCAACCATCGCGACAGCCTCGGCAATGCGGGCAAGATTGGCTCCGGTGACGTGCAATGGATGACCTCAGGCCGCGGCATCCTCCACGAAGAAATGCCCCGCCGCAGCGAGAACGGCAATATCTACGGCTTTCAGCTTTGGGTAAACCTGCCCTCCGCCGAAAAAATGAGCACACCCCGCTATCAGGAAGTCAGCGCGGGCGAAATTCCCGTTGTGGAAAAAGATGGAGTTACCGTCCGTCTCGTGGCAGGCGAATTGAATGGGACTCGCGGCCCTGTGACAGAGATCAATGCCGCGCCTCTTTACATGGACGTAAAGCTGGCACCCGGTTCGAAATTCATTCTCCCCATCCCGAACGGACACACCGTCCTCGCGTATGTGTTTGAAGGCGCAGGCGAATTTGGCGACCAGGTCGTGGAATCCGTCAGCATGGTGAACTTCAACGATGATGGCGACCAGATCGAGGTTAAAAGCGACGCCGCAGGCAGGGGGGTGCAATTTATGCTCATCGCTGGCGCACCGTTCAAAGAGCCCATTGTCCCCTACGGGCCGTTCGTCATGAACACGCAAGAAGAGATCCAGCAGACCATTCAGGAATTACGCAACGGCACGTTTATAAAATAACCCAAGTTTCCACATTGCAGGGTTGCAAAAATAACCATCCGGGCCGCCAACCGCCGGTGATATCACACCAAACACAATTCCAAAAACGAATTTTAAACATTTTTCCCGGAACTTCAGTGAAAACCAACAGACCCTCAGATATAATCTGACGGTCTGTTTTTTATTTATAAAAATTCATCCAATGGAGTTCAAATGACACAAGTTTTATACGGCCCACGCCTTGGCAAAGAAGGAAAATTACGAGTTGGATGCAGCGCGGTCATCTTTGATGAAAAGCGCGAGAAGGTGTTGCTTACCCAGCGCACAGACAATGGACGCTGGTGCGTCCCTGGCGGCACATGGAACCTGGCGAAAGTGCATCTGAAGCTGTGAACGGGAAGTTTGGGAAGAGACGGGCTTGAAAGTCCGTGTGACGCGCTTGATTGGGGTGTACAGCAACCCAGATCAATTGGTCATTTACTAGGACGGCAACAAGGCGTTTTTTGTTGTGCTGAGTTTCGAAGCGGAAGTCCTGGAAGGCGAACTAGGCTTAAGCGATGAAACGACCGACTTTGGGTGTTTCTCACTGAAGAAATGGAATCCATGCCCATGCATGGCGAGCCACAAAGCCCGCGTGGAAGATGCCCTGCTTGGCGGCGAGGCACTAATCAAATAGAACGGATTGCTTTGCGAAGCGGATAAACGGATAATCAACCTTAAGTAAGGGGGCAAATGCGTGTCCAACGGACAGGGCCAGTGTTTTCAATATAAACTCTTCGCAGGCTTTTTGCTTCCCCTCATTCAAGGCATAATACAAGGCGGACAGGGCGGCATTCAGCCGCTGGATCTGATGCTGTTCACAACTCCCGAAAAGCTCTTTGGGATGATCGAAAAGTACGGCGAGTTTGGCCGTCCGTTCTACCGCAATGTGGAATTGACGGTGGACATCATCTACCCGATCGTATATCTTTTTGCCTTTGGAATGCTCATCTCATGGCTGTTCCAGCGTGGCTTTGCATCCACCAGCCCAATGAGAAAATATAATGTGGTCCCATTAGGCGCATGGTTCTTTGACCTGCTCGAAAATATTGTAGTCGTGACCTTGCTCTTCATGTTCCCCGCACAACCAGTAGGGCTTGCCTGGGTATTTGTTTTTCTGAACACAGCCAAATGGATATTTGCAGGCGCAAGTATTTTATTGATGCTGGTCGGGCTTGTGATGGCGGTTAAGAACGGATTTAAGAAACAGATGTAACGACGACGACGGACGACAGGCCACGGTCTGTCGTCCGTCGTCAGTGGTCTATATTTTCTTCCACCAAACGCCCGTGCATTCAGGCAGAATTACCCAGTTATTATTTTTCACCTTGTCCCCCAATTCATCCCCAAAGAAAAAGCGCGAGAGGAATTCAGCTTCTTCCAGCGAATCAAACTTGTAATCGGTGCGGATCCATTTGTTTTGGAAGCCAGCTTCATCAAGCCAGGGATAATAATCCTTGAGATGCTCCAGCTTGATCGGCGACTCATTTCCCGTACCCAGCGACTCAAACAGAACGATATAGCTGTTCGGTCTTAAGACGCGTTTCATTTCGCCCAGCCATTTTTCCAATTCAATCCGCGCGTTTTCAGGATTCCACTCTGCGAGATAGGCCACGCTCCAGCCAGAGACAACCAGATCAGCGGAATGGTCATCCACGGGCAGTTGACGGTGGTCGGCGACATCCACCTGCCAATTGGTCAGCCCGCTGGCGGTGAACTTTTGGCGGCAGACCCGCAGCATTTCCTCGGAAATGTCGAAGGCACGGACGCGGTCAACGTGCAGGGCGAGCATGCAGGCTAATCGTCCAGTGCCAGCTCCCTGGTCCAGAACGATGCGGTTTTCCAGAGGAGTGATCTCACGCAGCGACTTCAGAATATTCCCCTGATAATCCTCGCGCGCGATCAACGCCTCGTACTTATCCCCTTCAGTTTTGTAGATTTCTTCTTGTGTAGGCATCCTGCAATTATAATGTGCGGATGTCTCAACTTTCCCCCTCCGCTCAAAAGATACAAAATTTATTGACCTCGCTTGGCTACGAGTACAACGTGGTCGAACACGCCGAGTCCACGCGAACGGCGCAGGAAGCCGCAGACCGCGCAGGCTGCGAGCTTAGGCAGATCGTCAAATCCCTTATTTTTCGCGGCAAGACCAGCGGGAAACCAATTTTGGTTCTCACCAGCGGAGTCAACCGCGTGGACGAAAAGCGTATCAGCGAATACGCGGGTGAAGCCATCGGGCGGGCGGATGCCGATTTTGTGCGGGCAGTTACAGGCTTCGCCATTGGAGGCGTGCCTCCCATCGGTCACAACGAAAAAATGGAAACGTACATTGATGAAGATTTCCTGCTGTATCAAACCATTTGGGCGGCGGCAGGGACACCGAATGCCATTTTTGAATTGAATACAGCAGACCTGCAAAAAATGACAGACGGAAAAGTAGTACAGGTAAAGTGAAAAATCAAAAACAAGGAGTGATGCAATATGGGAAAATATTTTGGTCTCGTTTATGATGGAACACCTTTTGTTCTCTTTGGGCCTGCGCACTTGACAGCGCTTGCCATCATTACGTTATGTTGTTTTTCGTATTTGTATTTCCGCAAGGTGTGGGGTGAAAAGGAAAGAAACACTGTCCGCTGGATCTTTGCCATTGCCATTGTGGTCAATGAGACCTCCCTGCATATCTGGTCGCTGTATTGGGGCATTTGGAATATCCAAACCATGCTTCCGCTGCACATGTGCGCCGTGCTTATTTGGCTATCCGCCTATATGCTTGTCAAAAAGAATTACGCGATCTACGAATTTGTTTACTTCATGGGGCTCGGCGGAGCCATGCAGGCTGTCCTCACACCGGCTGATGCCGCAGCCTACAACTTCCCACATTATCGCATCATGCAAACCTTCATCGCCCACGGACTGCTGATCAACATCGCCATTTACATGACGGTCGTCGAAGGGTTCCGCCCCACATTGCAATCCTTCAAGCGCGTCTTTATCGGGACAAATCTCTATATGATCCCCGTGTTCTTCATCAATCTCGCCATCGGCAGCAACTACCTTTTCGTGGCGGGCAAGCCAAATTTCCCCACCCTGCTGGATATGCTCGCGCCCTGGCCCTGGTACATCTTTGAGATTGAAGCAATTGCCTTTGCAATCTTCTTCGTGCTGTATCTCCCATTCCTAATCAAAGACTGGCGGCAATCAGCTCAAGGGAACCGTCAACCTGCATAGGAAGGATAGATTCTCTCCTTCCAATATTCGAAAAATACTGAGCTCCCTTGATATTCGCCACGATCAGCACGCTTCTTTCTCCGCCCCAGCCTGTTCTGGTCTCAAACAACAGAGTCTACCCGTTACCTTTTGCAGACATGCACGAGGTCATTCGTGTCGGCAAACATGAAGCCGCCAGCCGCGCATCGGACAAATCCTTTGCCTTGGACGAAGTCCGTTTTCACGCGCCGCTCAAACCCACCAATCTGAGAGATGCCTACGCCTTCGAGCAACACGTCCGTACCGCCAGCCAAAACCGCGGGCGTGACGTGCCGAAGGAATGGTATCAATTCCCCATTTTCTACTACACCAATCCGAATAGTATCTATGGGCCAGATGACGAAATCCCATATCCACACTACACTCAAGCAATGGACTTTGAATTGGAGATCGCCATCGTCATCGGTAAATCTGGCATCAACATAAAACCTGAAGACACCCCCGATCACATCTTTGGCTATACGATATTCAATGACTGGTCTGCTCGGGACGTGCAACGCGCCGAAATGAAAGCGGGGTTGGGTCCCGCCAAGGGGAAGGACTTTGCCTCGTCTTTGGTACCAGTTATCGTGACGAGCGAAGCGCTTGCCGATAGATCAGTCAACAGACCGGGTGTGTACGATCTCAATATGGCTGCGAGAGTCAACGGCGTGGAAATATCCAAAGCGAACTTCAAGGATATTTATTGGTCGTTCGGCGAGATTTATCGCAAGAGCCTCAGACACTTGTGAATTGCAGGCTGGCGATGTGATCGGCTCGCACGGTTGGGACTGGATGTTTGCTGGAATTAACCAAGGCGGAAGGCCCGTGGTTGAACGCGGGGACATTGTGGAATTAGAAGTTGAGCGGATCGGGAATTCTAAAAATATTGTCGGGAGGAAGAACGAATGAATAAAAAGTTTTTGGGTCTGGCGGGGATTTTGCTTTTTACACTGGCGTGCGGATTGGGGACTCCATCCACCCCCGTACCAGCGGAACAGAGCGTGGAAACAATTGTAGCTGCAACCTTTCAGGCACTTACTGCTGTCCCGCCTGCGGCTGAAGCCACTCAAGATAGCGGTCAACTCACACCAGACGGCACGCCTGTAAACACGGCAGAAGTTTCCTTCTTTATTCCAAACGGTATCGCCAATGATGCGTCATCAACCTCGACGACTGAGGTTGAGTATCCCTACATCAACTATCCATAATGGAGCCATGCCCCAGCATGTGAAGCTTACTTAAATCTTTACGGATTAAATGGGTCACAACACGAGCCTCAGATTCTGATATTCCGTTCCGCTGAGTATTCAGGGTATACCGAAAATACAGCCAGTATTATCAGCGCCATGCAATCGCTGCAATATACAGATGGTCAGCAGCTTCCCGAATCATTGGGAAGTGATTTTATGGCCCAAATTCATGCGGTCAATTTCAAGAACGGGCACGGCGTTCGGTATCTTACACAGGTGTTTACGAATTTCAACCCCGTAAATAACAGTGACTTGCTTTACTATTATCAAGGCATGACTGACGATGGCAAATATTATGTTGAAGCCATCTTGCCTATCGGCGCGTCTTTTCTGGCAGCAGATGATAATGCAAATACGCAGTTACCCGCTGATGGCATCCCATTTGACATGAATAACTTTCAAGGATACCTCGATGCCGTAGCCCAGAGACTAAATAGTACAGATACTTTCTCCTTTACCCCGTATCTTGAATATTTGGACGAGATGATCGAATCATTGCAAGTGACTGGATATTAATCAACCTCGGAGCCCACAATGAAAAAAATCTTCGCACTCGTACTCGTTGTAACAATGCTCTTGTCAGCATGTAACCTGCCTGGGAGCGCCGACCAACCCACAGATGCAAGCACTGAAGCGCCAAGCGTGGATGCTCCAACTGCCACACTGCAACCCAGTGGAATTCCTATTTCGTTTCAGAATGTTAGTTTCATTATACCTCTGGGTCTGGCAAGTGATACATCCGAACTCGTCCCCGCTGCGGACGAGTCAGCTGGCGGCCCGTGGGGTGTGGCGCCGCAATATATTTCGTTCATACTAACGGATTACACTGGACGACAAGATGGATTTTTTAAGGCGGTGGTGAATATCTATCCAGCGGCTGAACCACCTCTGCTAACCGTGGGCTGCAAGCAGCCTCTTTCCGTTTGCAGGCGCTTCTGGCAAGCCCAGCCACGCCGCTCACGAATGACAATCTGTCCACTGTCCCATTCAACGGGGCCGCGGCACAACAATATGCGGCACAGGCAAAATTTATTCCTTTCAACGGTGGAAATGGTGTGCGCATGCTCTCCCAATATGGGCAATTTCCTGGCCCAATTCTAAAGGATAATAGTTTTTATCATTATGAAGGTTTGACCAGTGACGGGAAATATTTTGTTGCGGCCTTATTCCTAGTCAATTTGCCGTTACAATCCACTGCAGAGAACCCCAATGCAGACGGTGTTATCCACCCCAACGACATATCCGACACCGCCGCTCTGACAGCCTATTATCAAGGCATTACGGACAAGCTCAATGCAGCCAGCGCCGACTCGTTCCAGCCATCTCTTACCCTGCTTGATGCTTTGATCCAGTCCATTACTGTTAGCCCACAATAAGGAAGTCCATGCCCGCAGATAAGATCATTACTGTTAGATCAAAGGAAACTTTTATTTCCAAGCAGCAACTGCCAAACTTTGAAGGCATCTCTGCCCAAACCGCCGGAACGAAACATCTTTGTATGCATCTGGTCGTTATCCCTCCCGGTGGTCACGCGCAGTTGCGCATTATCATAACGGGTATGAGACAACGATCTATATCCACAAGGCAAGGCAGAAACGAATACGGTGAAAAGCTAGACATTCCAGCAATTCAAAGCGGGAGATTTCCCCTCTTCATTCCGCCGAATCCCGCACCAGCCTGTAAACTTGAGCGAGACAGAGGAAGTCATTGCCGTAGTCGCACGCAATGATCCGAATGAGCAGGAAAGTGTTGTCGTCTACAATCCATCGTAATGATCGGAGCGCAAAATGAGAAAAATGATCTCCCGTGGTGAAGAAGTGTACGGCGAAGATGTATTCAAGATTCTCTTTGAATACGAAGTATCCAGATCCAAAAGATATCCCGCCCCATTGGCCTTGCTTCAGATCGAAACGACTCCAACGGCTTTGAGCGCGGACATACTTCAGAACGCCCCCTCCATATTCACAGCCAAAGTCAATTCCCATATTCGCTCTGTTGATATTCCCTCGGGCACAGGCAACCATTTGAACCTTCTGCTCCCAACCACCGATGAAGCCGGGACGCGAGCCGTATGCGAACGTATGATCTCCATCTTCAAGAGCAAGGTCGATAATTCAATTACTTTCTCCCTGCAGATCGGCGCAAGCTGCCACCAGGGAGGCTCAACACTTACAGGCGAGTTTCTCCTACAAAAAGCGGAAGAAGCACTTGCTCGCTACAAAACTTAGCGCTCCACACACCTACGTTCTGATCGCAAAATAAATCCGCAGGAAAATCAGTAACATCCTGGCTGCTATCACACACTTGTCTCAAAAAAATCGGAAGGCCAATTTCATGATGATGAAACCCTTGGCCCCGTCCACCCTGAATTCGTGGACGATGACTCGCTTCATCACCGCGCCATTGCCGATCAGACCCGCCCGGGCCTGGTTCCCACTCACCGAACAGATTCCACTCCCAGGCAACAGCGACACCATCCCCAGCATCTGGCAACGGGGAATAATATCAAAACGTTGGCATTACTCGGGAAATCTTGATGGAATTAACATAAAAATATTTTTCCTACTGCCGGATTTGTACAGTAACGAATACTCTGCCAAAGGAACAACCAACAATCGCAAAAATGAAAGATTCCAACCTGATCCCCTTTATCGGAAAGATCCTGCAAATGCGGGATCCACATGCAGACCGACACCTGATCATGTATGCGACCTCGCTCGTTTGCTGGGAAAGAATTTGGCTTATCGCCCAAAAGGCTAGAAATATTGGAGTTTGCGGCAAAATTCGTTTATATTGGCAAAGCAGCCATAAGCGATTATGTTCTCAACAAGCAAGGCCGCTACACTGAAACAGAATACCTGACCACAGCAGCACATCTTCTCGGCGCCAAATTGCTGAAACCCTGGGTATTGACCCTGCAAGGCGGCTCGACCATCCTAAACCATCACGAAAACTATGATGGCACCGGGTATCCAAACAAGGTCAGCGATGATATTCCGGTTGAAAATGTATCCCCAGAATTGTCGATACTTATGACGCGCCGATGAAGTCCGAGAGGGTACTGCCCCGGCGGACACACCCGAACAGGCACTGGGAATTATGAAGCGTGATGAAAGGTTTTTCGACCCAAAACTTTGGAACTCTTTCCAGTTCAGGCTCGAAACCTTTAACTGATTTTAAAAATACCTCTCCCGCCAGCGTATAATTGGGAACACTATACAACACAAAAAATCCATCAGCCCAGGAAACACCATGAAAAAAAAAATCCCAGCCCCACATTTGTAGCGGGCATCGTAATTCTCCGCCCGTAATATGCCCTCGGCAAGCGCACCTGACCCATGGCGGCAACCGCCGCCGGCTTAACAGTGCAGGCTGCGATCAACTTAGCAGAAAGTACGCAATCTCTGGCAAGCCCAACCACGGCGAGCGCCAATTCGATCACCGTGACGCCAACCTATTCCAAACCAATTGTCAGCGTGGAGATGTCACAAACTGCCGATCAGGCCCGGGCGTAAATTGCGAGCGAGTGACGCAAATCCTTCCCGAAACGCCAGTGGAGATCATCGGTTTCCTTTCCGCCTAATTACTGGATCGTTTCCACATCCGCCGGGAATTGCTGGGTTTCCGGTGAATTTACAACCCTGCTTGGCAGTTACAGATCAGTGCCAACAGTCACCGCGCCGCCAACTCCGCAAGGCGATCCTTTGGAAAGCGTCAAGCTGCAAAAATGGGACATATCCTGCGATTTATGTGAAGAACGGGGCCGTTATTTATTCGCTGGGCAGACAAGGAAGGCGAGACTGGCTATCGCATTATTCGCAAACAACGAGCTGGCCGTCGAACTGGCAGCCAACAGTACAGAGCGTCTGGAAGAGACGATCATTTGCTGTCAGGCCAAACGTGGAGAAGGGTGGTTGCATTTTAATGCCGCAGGTTCAAGCAGCAGCAAAACGATCACATTGGGCTGCTGATACATTCTGACTCCATAAAACCCCTCACATAAAATGTGAGGGGTTTTGCTTTTCAGTACTAGCTTCACCCATTTTGCTCTTTCACTTTTTCGTTTGCTTGCTGCGTTCATCCGGTGGAGAGAATGCGTTTGCGAATGCGGTGTAGTTTTCCGGGGTTACTTCCAGCAGCTCATCACTTAAGATATTCACCGTATTCAATTCAAACTGCCAGCGGAGCGGGCGGTGGGGTAAGGCGAATTTCCAAGTCACCGCCGGAAGCGCGCATATTGGTCAAACGCTTCTTCTTGCAGACGCCGATTTGAAATATCCTGTCCGCGCGCATTTTCACCGACCACCATACCTTCATAAACCGCTCACCTGGCCCAACAAAAAACATGCCGCGCTCTTCCGCACTTTTAGAATAGGCAGTGGTCGCCTGCTTCCCATGCAATAATGGAGGTCTCATGGCGTGAATTTATCGGGCCTGCCATTTCATCATAGCCAGCGGAAAATGGTGTAAATAACACCTTCACCACGGGGGGATGTGAGGAATTCTTAGCGAAGCCGAGCAAGCCGCGCGTCGGGACAACGTACAAAGTGCGCGTCATTCCTGACCCGCATCATGCATCTCGGTCATTTTACCGCGTCTGCTCCTCGAGCATTTCCACGACCACACCGACGGTTTCGTTGCTGGTTTCAACATGTACTCTTCATAAGGCCTGCCAAAGCGCCATCATCCGCTTTGTGGAAAATCACCCAAGTGATACCTGGAACTCATATCCTTCTACGGCGCATGGTCTCAATAAGAATACCGCAAATGCAACTCACCGCGCCAGAGACCAGGAAGCGTCAGCCGATCTCGGTTTCTTCCACGCGCAATGACACATTCGGGCGGAGTTCTTCGAACAAACGCTCGCGTAATTCTCGCGAGGTTCCCATGTCCCTTCCTTACCCGTGAAAGGAGAGGTATTTACGCCGAAGGTCATACGGACTGTGGCTCTTCCACTTTGATCGTGGGCAATGCCACCGGATTGGTTGGTCCGTAAAATCTCACCAATGGCGATCCCTTCCAGGCTCGGGAAGCGAATGAAACAATATCACCGGCTTTGACTTCTTCCACTTCAACTTTATTGAGACCCCGAATGTAAAAGATAACGAGCGGTTTCAGGAGAGTTGGTTCCATCCAACTTCATGCGTTGTTCGCTTTTGTCCGGCTTCAATTGTTCCGGCAAAGACACGTCCAATGGTGGTAATGCTGCGATAGTCATCATAGCCAAGAGCTGTGATGAGCATTTGCAAAGGAGCGTCAGGGCCCACTTCTTTGGACAAGGGATATGCTTTGAGGATCGTATCAAACATGGGTTGCAGGTCAGGGCTGAGGTCTGGAGTGAGGCCTGCTTTTCCGGCAGTTGCCTGGGCATTTTTTTTTTGCAGACAACTGGAAAATCCGCCTGTTCTTCTGAGGCACCGAGTTCAATGAACAAGTCAAACGTTTCATTGAGCACGCGGGCAGGCTCGGCATCTTGCGATCGACTTTATTTATCAACACGATGGCTTCTTTGTGGCCCATGGATAGTGCGCCTTCTTTTAATAAAGCGGGTTTGCGGCATCGGACCTTCAGCAGCATCCACGAGCAGCAGAACAATTATCCACCAAGTGTTCATGACGCGTTCAACTTCACCGCCAAAAGCGGCATGCCCGGGCGTATCAACGATATTGATCTTGATGAGCGTTAGTACAGGGTCAACAAGTGGTGATGGCGGTGTTCTTTGCAAGAATAGTGATGCCTCGCCTGCGCTCTGGGTCGTCACAATCCACTTTCGTTCTTCAACATGCTGGTTTTCTCGCGAATGTGTGAGACTGACCCCAACAGTTCATCCACAAGAGTGGTCTTGCCGCATCTACATGGGCAATAATGGCAATATTACGGAGATCGGTTCTTTCTTGATTTGCATGGTTTCTTCTTCCAGTAAAGACTTCTACAGTCTTTATAAAATTTATTTGTTCCTGAAAAAGTTTGAAATTTTCGAGGTTTTTGCGTACATGAAGCACAAAACCCCTGACGGAAAAGCCGAGGGTTTGACATCGATAGTTCGGCGTGCAAATTCAGTGGTATTGTCAGAGAGTGTTGGTTTTGGGTAGGGATTGAATACCATCCTACAATCTTGCGGATCGTCCGGCTCTTTTTAGATCTCGATAGCTCCACCACACCTGCCAGATGCGCATCGGCGGCTTCAACCTGATCTTGAGGGACATTTTGGATTTTCCCAGCGGCGATCGGCAAAATAGATCGGGGACCTTACCAATTTTGAATTCAAGGCAGTAAAGGATAGGCTATTTCCATGAGGAAAACATAACCATTCGATTGGATGCGCTCGAAGGGCATTTGCTTTAAAGTTTCACGACGCCACATCCGGAAACCCAGAGCCTATATCGTGTAGGGGCAGCCCTAAAATGGTTTTTGCATAAAAATTTCCAAAAGCAGAAAGGCCCTTCCGCCAGATGGCCATTGTCATTCACTGAGCCGCCTTTGGTATAACGTGAGCCAGCACCACATCACAAGTTTCGCGGAGATCGGACATATTGATGGCGCCGCTGGGTCATGGGAAAAGTCCGCATCCATTTGGACAATGGCCTGAGAGTTACTATCCAATATTTTCTGAAATCCATTCAGATAGGCTGAACGCAGACCCATTTTCCCGGGCGATGAAGCACTTCAATACGACCGGGAAATTTCGTGCGCAAGTTCGTCTGCAATTCTCCCCGTCCTGTCCGGGCTGTTATCATCCACGATGAGCACGTGCAAATCCAGCGGAAGCGGGGGCAAAGCGGAGACCAGTTTGGGCAGGTTCTCCGCTTCGTTATAAGTAGGTGTTGGCAACTGTAATACGCAAGCAAATTCCTTTGAATCATTTTTTATTACGAAACAACCTGTCCTCATACCTGTTCCATACATTTGTAAATTTTGTTTTCAGCGGAGGGTATTTTCGATGATCTTTTGCGCCCAACTTATCGGACTGCTTCGCCATTTGCTCACGGCCCCCGATCGGGTAGAAATATTCCATGGACTCCCTACTGCCGTGTTTGCAATTTTTCACCAATGCTGCCAGATTGACGGGGCAAAACTAGCACGAAATCTGGGTACCGGTTAAATGACCGAGAAAAATCTTCAGGGCGGCTCAATTTCACGCATGGTATTGACGATCATCAAACTGATCGCCCGCAGAACATCATCCTAGGCGACAAAGCCGTACGTTTCACGGAAAGAATCCATATTTTCGAGAAGAACGAACAATAACGCCGACCCAACCATGCCGATAACTTCCTGGAAAGCTTTCGTCCACAAGGCGCTCTCTGGGCAGGCCGGTGACGGGGTTAGTCAACGAACCTTGATCGGACTCTTCTTCAACGCATTTCGACACGCCGGCGTAGTTCTTGCACATCGAAGGGCTTGGTGATGTAATCATCCGCGCCGATCTCCAATCCCTGGAGACGGTCAGAGCGGTCACGTTTTTCGGTGAGGAAAATGATCGGGATGTCGGAGGTGCGGCGGTCGGCGCGCAAACGGCGGGCTACTTCATATCCATCAATATCCGGCAGGCGAATATTCAGGGGAATGATCAAATCCGGGTGATCCTGCAAAGAGGAGCGGACCCCATCTTCCCCAATTTTCAAACGTAAACACTTCATATCCCTGAACGCGAAAAATACGCATTCAGCATTTCAGCCGACGTCAAGATCGTCTTCAACGATGAGTATTCTGGACTTGGTGTCTGTCATGCCAGATCTTTTTCAGCTACGAAATTGGTTCTTTTGCACGATGAATCTGGGCAGACGCTGTCTCCGATGGCAATGCACTTGGATCTGTTGACGGAAATTCATTGCCGCCGGAAACCCATTTGAGCGCTTCCTGCAAGAGGCCGGTTGAAACAAAGTTAAACAGGCTTATCCACACCGGTGCGTCCTCAACAGCAAGGGCAGGCGGGGATGGTCCATACCCATTCGGTATCTTTTTCTTCTACGGTCGTCTGTTGATCACTAGCTGGGAAACTATTTTTGCGAAAGCTGGCAGATTAATTCTAGCTTGGATTGAAGCGGGAGAACCACGAACGCCAAATCTGCCGCGCCTGCTAGGGCACCAAAAGCTCTTCAATCCGTCAGAGAAGGTTGCGCGTCCCGCTCGAAGAGCAAAGACCACGCCCGCCGCAGGACCGTACATTTCTTCCAAAGCGGAATCAAGCGCGGAAAGTTCTGAAAAGTCAAAACCTTTAGTAAGATTGGTCCTGGGGGTATTCTTCAACATAATGGTTCAACCCGGCCAGATCTGGGGGTAATGGCGCGTTCAGACCATTCTTTCCCATCACCTCTTCCAAAGATTTATGGTGATCGAATCCAAATTTATTAGGGTAATACAATCCACTTTTTTTTTTGAAGGGGGGGCCATAAAAACTCCACTAAATCAACTTCGCCAGATCTTCGGCGGCGCGACGCATATCAAGGAAGATCAGGCCAAGTTTGGCCTGTTCACGAGCCAGTGCGGTAAGAACTGCCTCATCACCACTTGACATCAAAACAACATATCCTTTAATCCTTGATATAAACCTGTTCAAGGGAACCACGCCCCAATTCACCGGCAATGCGCTCACCAACGAAAGCATCGCAGCGGACATGGCGGAAACATGGTCTTCTTCCACACCTTGCGGAAGAGCAGACGCGATGCTCAGGCCATCAACACTTACCAGCGGAGGCTTCAATATCAGGTGATGAAGCCTGTAATTCCGCAGGCGATCCACCATTTGTTGCGTACGGTTTTTAGACAGCCAACCCTCCTGTGGAAATTAACAACCGAAAACTCTGGAGACGTCGATTTAAGAATAGTGAGACTATTTTTTAGAACATGGGGTGCATTGTGTCAAGTTCGGCATTCAAACAAACAATTATGATAACCCCGCGCTTCTCTTTCATCCCTTTGCCACTTCCAAGAGTCCGCATCTCCACGCTTTTCCAGCTCATGGATGATGTTTTTGTGATCTTCATCATTTCGGTTTTGGCTGAGTTTGTAGCCTGCGTCTAATTCATACTACTTCAAGCGCGCAACCCAAAGACGCCATTCATCTCTTTTGGACAAATTCCTCTGGCAGATCTTCCAGGCGATAGGAAGTGCCCCCTTCACGGCCACCACCGACCAGTTGACCAACAACAAGTGCAGTTCCTCCCCTTCAACTGCTCGCACTCTTCCATGACATGTACCATCATGTAATTCCAAGTCGGCACGTTGACATGCAGTTATGCCCAGCGCGGCGAGATGCTAAGAGTGTGCGCTCCCTGAAAGATGAGCAGCACCTCCTGACTCACCAAGCTCTTCCACTGCGGGTTGGCGCGGGACATGTGCCTTAAAATTGCTGAGTACGCCTTTTTCGTCTGCGATAATTCCCCCACGAGGCAAATGAGTTACGGTCAGTTTTTTTCTCCGTCATGCAACCAACGCGGGGAAATTGTTCTGTTTCAGGAATTCGATGATCTTTTCACGGTCTTCTTCACGGTAAAGTTTGGAATGTGCATGTAAATATCCTCTGTCCAGGCAACATTTATGTTGCGCAAGATTAGTGATTACGAGTAATCAAGAGTAAATCTTGCGCTACCATGCCACTACCCAAACCCCTTGGGGACTTCCGGCATAGACTCCGCGCATATCTTCGGGAGCCCTTTAGCGAGGGCGAAACATGACTCATCCATGAGGGGCGAGTGGGGTTTCACCCGGGTTTGGGCAAAATGGGCGGGAGAATGCGGATGGTTGACTCTGCGCGACGGGGAAAGGTCGGAAAATTTGTCGGTGCCGATAACTGCCATGGGGACGATGGAACGGCCTGCGTCGAAGAGCGTGGCGCGCGGATCTGTTTTCGCGACGCTGGGTCCCCTTCCTTTGGGCGTGTCTCCCTTCGGGAACATGCCGAGGGTTTGTCCAATCGCAAGGACTTTGGCAGCGTGGCGAAGCGCCCATTCATCCTTCTCGCCTCGATTGACGGGAAAGGCTCCCAACTCTTATAGGCAATTTCAACACGGGGATTTTGAAGAGACTGGCCTTGCCATGAAGAAAGATGGGACGAGGAAGGCTGAACTGCAAGGGCAAAACATCAAAATTCGTTACATGGTTGGCGGTCAACACAACCACGCGTCCAACGGAAAGTTTTCCCGGGCCTTCCACCCGCCTGGAAATTCATGACCAATTTGAAAAGAGAGCCAATCACAAAATGGCAACTTCCGAAATGGGGTTGCATGGAATACAAACCGCGTTTTATCACAGAGGGTCAAAAAAGTGACTTCTGTCAAGATGACATCTCCCAATGTTGGGATTATACTTGGGGATCAAGGGACAAAAAGGTCTTCACGCTTATAAAATTCGAGCTGGACATTCATCTGGCTTTAGATAACAACCAGGAGTTTAATATGGATACAACAATTGAAAGCATCTCCGGTTGGAAATTCTCGACTCACGCGGCAACCCCACAGTAGAAGTGGAAGTGGTTTTAATGGACGGCGCTGGGGACGCAGCAGTTCCCTCCGGCGATCCACCGTGATCACCACGCTCGGAAATGCGGGATGGTGATAGAAGCGCTATCTCGGCAAGGGCGTTTCAAAGGCTGTTGCCAATGTCAACGGCGTGATCGCAGAATCCCTTTTGGTTGGGATGCTTCTGACAGAAAGCGATTGACGCTGAATTGTGCTCTCGTGAATGCGGACGGAACTGCCAACAAGTCGGTACTTGGTGCGAATGCGATCTTGGGCGTCAGCCTTGCGGTTGCCAAAGCTGCCGCAAATTCATTCGGTATGCCTTTGTATCGCTACCTCGGCGGCGTATATGCTCACGTCCTCCCGATCCCGATTATGAACATCGTGAACGGCGGCGCATACAAGCTGGGCAGAGCACCGATATGCAGGAATTTATGGTATTGCCTTTCGGCGCTCCTTCCTTCTGTGAAGGTTTGCGCTGGGGTGGGAATTTACCACGCCTTGAAATCAGTGTAAAGAAGGTGAAGGGTTACGGCGCCCTTGTCCGGCGATGAGGGCGGTTACGTCCAACGCCTCAAGGCCAACAACGAAGACCAGGGAGTTTGATCCTCGCCTTCCATTAATGGCTGGCTTCAAAGCTGGCCGTGGACAACAGGTTGCCATTGCGCTGATCCTGCCGCTTCCGAACTTTACGACGAGAAGACCAAGAAATACAACCTCCGCAAGGAAGGCAGAGAATTAACTGGCGAACAAAAAAGGAATGGTTGAGTTCTGGGGCCGTAGTGGGTCAATGACCATCCCATCGTTTCCACTCGAAGACGGACTTGCACAGGATGACTGGAGTTCCTGGAGTTTGATGACCAAGAAGTTGGGCGACAAGATCCAGATCGTTGGTGATGATCTTTTGGTGACCAACTTCCCCCGAGCGCGTCCGCAGGGAACGATTTCAGAAAACGCTGCGAATGCTTTGCTCGTCAAAGTCAACCAGATCTGTTCCTTGAGCGAAACCATCGAAGCCGGTGGCTTTGCTCAACGCGCGGATGGAGAACTGTCACCTCACAGCGCTCCGGTGAAACGGAAGACGCCACCATCGCAGACCCTGCTGTTGCCCTGAACACCGGGCAGATCGAGACCGGTGCTCCGGCCCGCTCCGACCGGGTTGCGAAGTACAACCAACTCCTTCGTAACGAAGCCGAGTTGGGAACTGAAGCAGACACGCAGGCTGGGACGCCGAAATCAAAATAAGTTCAATCAGGGCAGAGAAAACATTTCTGCCCTTTTTATCGGGAGGAAGATATGTCCAACAAAAAGATATAAAGATATTTCAACAATCGTCAGAAGGAAATTGACGGCGCGGCACTATACCGCGTGCTTGCACAAGCCGAAGCACAGCCGCAATGAAGGAAATTCTGCACCTGCCTTCTGCGAGCGAGGAAAGGCACGTCTGCCTGTGGGAAAAGAAACTGGGTGAACTCAAAGTGGAATATTCCTTTCCCCGCGCATGCCAAGCTGGCGGGCGAAAGTGATGATCTGGCTTTGCACGGAGATCTCGGTCCGCAGTTTATTTTGCCTGACGATCTGGCAATGAAAACGCGGACAGCCAGGCGCTGTGATACGGACAGCCGGGAAGCGGAAGCGTTGATGTTTGCTAAAGATGAGAAGTCCCATGCGCGATTGCTTTCGATGGCATCGAAATCTTCGAAGCGGGGTTGCCAGGCGCATCTGTGGCGCAAAGCCAGGGGTGTCACCGCTACGAGCGGCGGCAATGCCTTGCGTGCGGCGGTGCTGGGCGCGAATGATGGACTTGTGTCCATTTTAAGTTTGGTAATGGGTGTAGCCGGAGCGACCAGTTCGAACAGCCAGGTTCTTATCGCCGGGTTGGCTGGTCTGCTTGCAAGTGCAGGATCCATGGCGTTGGGCGAATGGCTGTCTGTGCAGAGCTCACGCGAGTTGTACGAAAACCAGATAAAATTAAGCCGAAGAATGCTGAAAGTCCAGAAGAAGAGCTGGAAGAATTGACTTGATATATCAATCAAAGGGCTCCCCGAAGACCGCAAAGAACTCGCATCTCACATGATGGCGGATACAAGTAGTATTCTCGATACGCATGCCCGTGAAGAACTGGGCATTGACCCGGAAGAAGTGGGCGCGCCTGCATACGAAGCGGCTATTCAAAGCTTAATTTCTTCCTCTTCGCCGTGGGGAGCGATCTTCCCCATCTTCCTTTCCTTTCTGGACGGGTAACGGCGATCTATCTCAGCCTTGCGATCAGCGGAGTTGGGTTATTCATCATCGGTGCGGGATCACATTGATGACCGGACGCGGAGTTCTATTCTCTGGAACAAGGCAGGTGTTAGTTGGTCTTATCGCAGCGGCACTTGACCTTCGGTGTCGGTAAATTGATCGGCGTATCACTCATAAGTAGAAAACTCCAGCGTAGTACCTGCGACTTAATGTCAAACAGGCCTGAGGCACAGTTGAAGCGAGGGTCTGTTCGTTTTTCCGTGACAAATCAATTTCGAGAGATATAATCCATTTGTTGCATCATCATACTAATTGATCCATGTCAAACTATAATAGACCAAGCATATATTCGTGAACCAAATCTCTCCCTGTACTGCGGTTGATTCATTCTCAAGCGCCTATTTCGCGCCTCAGTTGGCGGTCATACGGGGCTAACATATCCACGACCCAAGTCTTGTGGATGATTTGATAGCCCGAAAGCCGAGCTAATGGGGCGGGCAGTAATTCTTAACGGAGGCGGGGCGTCCGGCGATAATGCTTGAATTGTTCCCAAGCCGGACTGATCGTTGGCGTGGAACTCGGCGTGGATTTCGTTTCTGTGGCTGTCACCGATTTTCTTGGGAACATCAACTGTCGCAGACGCGAAGATGCGAACCCAAATGAAGACCAGCAAAAAATGATCGATCAAACCCTACGCATTGTGAAAGATGCATTGGGATCCGTAAAAAGAAAAACGCCCATTTTCTAGGCATGGGGCTTGCGACCCCGGGAACCGTTGGTTAACTAAAAGAAGGGTTTTTGATCTTTGCTCGAACCTGCATTGGAGAAACGTTCCCTTTAGAAAATATTTTCAGAACAAACCACGACTTAAGGTTGTTCGTTGAAATGATGCAAATGCTGCCTGCCCACTGCCGAGCACCTATTCGGCACGGCCCGCCAATGTCAGGACTTTCTTTTTGTTGTTCGCAGGGGGTGGGCAAAAAAATCGGCGTTGGGTTTATTCTCAACGGAAAACCTGTATCATGGAAAAACGGGTATGCCGGCGAGATCGTGGACACACCTCCATTATGGCTGAACCTCGCAGACTGTTTGTCACTGCGGAAACCGTGGATGTTGGGAGACGTACGCAAACCAGTATTCCATCATCCAACGCGTGCAGGCACGCCTGCAAGTAAAACGCACCAGCATTATTCCCAAACTCATGGCGGAACATAACTCTTCATTTAACTATTCCCCTTATCAAACAAGCGCGGACGCCGGTGACCGCCAAGCAGCCTAGACCTTCGCCGAGGAGCGCCCCGCCACGGGGCAGGGCTTTGCAGGGCTGACAAACATCTTCAACCCCCAAAAGATCATCCTTGCGAAGGACCGCTCTGGCATAGCTGGGGCACCACCTGTTACCGGGCCATCAAGGAAACCATGGCGCGTCAATCCCTGACGGGGGTTGATCAACAAGCCGAGGTGCTCTACTCCTTTGGCCCGGACGCGAGCCTGATCAGCTGGATTGCCATTGTTGCCGATGGTGGCTCCTTTCCCAGCCTTTGGGTGGCAAGGAAAAATAAGTCCGCTCAATTTGAACAACGGAAGGGTCATGAAGTCTGGCTTCCGGGCTTCATTTGTTTTAAAATACAATCCATTTATGAAGAAGGGGATCCCTTGCACCCTAAAACAACTGCTTTCTTGCACGCCGCGTCTTTCCTTTAACTTTTTGCGTTAATCCATTTTAGCTTGACAATCCTCAAAGTCCCACCCACTCCACCCCTCCATGATCCGCGAATTGAATATCGATTACGGTATCATGGAAATATCTTTTCGGGGAATATTTTGAAAATATTATCCCCTCGCTCATTGCGGGAATTTCTGCTGACCGATTTGGCCCAAAGGGTGATCCCCTAGTCCTGCAGGCGGCTTGCTTGCACAGCGTGTTGCTGAGAGTAGCTCATTTAGCACCATATCCTTAACCGCTTCCCTGTTTTCGGTGGGACTTGGGATTAGGTGCAATCGAACTGGGGAGCAAACGCCGCGAAGAAGTGTGCAGATCCACACGCAAAAAACGGGCTGTATCAAAATCTTATGGCCGTTTTGCATGGGCTTGGCTCGGCTGGTCGCGCCTTTGTTCGCGGGCTGGCTGCTTGCCATGGGAACGTCACCCTGGCGCAATGATCTATCGCTGGGATATTCCGCCATGCCTGTTCGTTCTATTATTTTTATTCCCTGCAAATTCCAAAATCGTAAAAAGGCCAAAGCAAGCATCGATTTCCAAGGGAACATCCCAAACTTTACATTCAAAGGAAACCTTCCCTGGTTCTACGCGGCCATTGCATTTTATCGCAGCGGCCGATCTTGCCGTTGGCTCCGGCTGGTGACCTTCTTCAAAATACCCGCGGGCAAGCGTACTTGGCAGCAACCAAAGCCTCCCCTTTTCTTTGCATTGCTTATGCTTGGCCGCCTGGGGGCGGCTTCATCGAACATCGCCTGGGATATTTACGGCTCTATCCTGTTTTGCATCCATCGGCAGCTTGATCTGCATCACCATTGGCACATTCACGAACTTTTCAGTTTTTCTTTCGAATCGGGATTCTTTTTCTCGATCACTTCGACCTTCAGCCAGCGTCTCGGAAAACGTTAAGGAAAACATGAACCCGATCCTGGGCGTGCTTTACATTCGCCGGCATCGGCGGCCTGCTTGGCCTCGGGTGCATCGGCTTTGGCAAGCGATCTGTCAATTGAACTTGGGATTTGCATTTGCCGTCATTTTTCACGGCGCTCTTGACCGCGTCAGTATCTATCTTATTAAGGAGCAAGAATGGACAAACCACTTAATTGGGGACTGCTATCGACGGCAAAGATCAATCAGGCTTTGATAAAACCCATCAACGCCTCCAAACGGACCCGGTTGCTGGCCGTTGCTTCGAGGAGCAATCCCCCGCTGATGCATACGCCCGGAGAATAAAATTCCCCCTTGCATGCCGGAAGCTACGAAGCCCTGCTCGCCGACCCCGAAAGTGACGTGATCTACAACTCCCTGCCGAACAATCTCCATGCCGAGTGGACGATCAAAGCCCGCGCGCCGGCAAACATGTTCTGTGCGAAAAGCCGATCGCCCCTACCTCGCAAGAGGTGGACGCCATGGCATCCGCCGCAAAGGAAACAGGCAAAATACTGGCTGAAGACCTTTATGTACCGTCATCATGTCCAGACACCACAGGCTAACAAATTGCAGATAGTGGCGTGTTTAGCAAATTGCAGTTGATCAAAGGCGCGTTTACATTCCCTCACGCGTGGGGAGTTACCGCCAGATCAAAGAGATGGGCGGCGGCAGTGTTTGGGATGTGGGCTGCTATCCGATCAGCTACGCGCGAACAATTGTCGGGGCAGAGCCTGTTGGGGAAGCTTTTGGCTGGCGGGTTGAGTCGGGGGAAGCGATGATTCTTTCTTTGGGCAAATGAGATCGCAAACGGATCCATGCAAATTCGATCGGGTTTCATATCCCCTTCGCTCCTATATTAAAATTGTAGGCAGCTGAGGGCTGTTCTCAAGATCCCAGATTCAGTCCAAGCCCGGCAAAAAAGTGAGTTGTATTTGGTGCGCGGCGAGAAAGAGGAAAAGATAAGGCGCGGTGCGGATTTAGTGTTTGGGACAAGTCTAGGGGATATGTGCGATGCGATCCTGCTTAACAAGTACCACTTCGCATCTCCTGGCTGACAGCCGCGCGAACGTTGCGGCCATTCTTGGGTTTATTGATTCAGCGAACGAGAAAGCCTATTTTTCTCTAAAACAGGTCAATTAGTTCTTTCAATAACCAACCAGTTTACGAAAGATAGGTCATTTTTCACCTTATGGTTATAATAATGTCACCATATTCTCTTAAAGATCGAGGATTTACTATATGTCATGCTACACAAAAATGTTGTGAAGAAGTTCGGCGACCTAACGACTATTGCTAATCTTAATATCACAGTGGAGGACAAAGAGTTTCTGGTGTTGGTGGGGTCCATCAGGCTGCGTAAAACAACCGCCCTGCGTCTGTTGGCTGGTTTGGAAGAGATCTCGGATGGTGAA
>JADKDM010000001.1 GCA_016714565.1 Candidatus Villigracilis propinquus | reverse complement strand
TGGACTTCCATGTTCGGGAAAAACAACGCTTGCTCAAAAGCTTGAAAGTGAGAAAGCAGCGCTCCGATTGACGCCCGATGAATGGCAAGTGCGTCTCTTTGGTCAAGATGCAGAAGAGCCTGAACACGATGCACGGCATACACTAATTGAGATTATGCTTTGGAACATAGCAAGTAGAGCACTTGTTTTGGGAACGAATGTAATTCTCGATTTTGGCTTCTGGGCACGAGAGGAACGCGAAGATTTTCGGTTGCGAGCAAAGCAGCTTGGAGCGAGTAGTGAAGTACACTTCCTCGATGTGACGGAAGATGAACTGATGCGACGGCTTGCGGTACGAAATTCGCAGCTTTCGCAGACAAGTTTCTACATTCCCGAAGATATGATGAAGCCATGGATTACATTTTTTCAGAAACCTACACTCGATGAACTTGAGCGCAGGGAATAGGTGAGTTTGGAGAAAACCTTGCTCACTCGCTAAAGCATGTGGAAATTGCAGCAACGCCGCCTAACAAAGCGTGCACCTGACGCTGGGGATTCTGCGCAAATCTCAAGCAGTTTTCTACGCCTTAGCATTTTTCCAGTTGGACGGCTTCGCCGTCCCCGCCCTGGTTGTCGAGCCTGTCGAGACACAGCGCAGGTAACGCAAACCGTTGGGCGTTCCCATGCAGAATGAGGATAGCACTTGATTAATTGAGCGAAAGGGTGTATCTTTTGTAGATACTAAAAGGAGATAACCTTATGCTCACAAAAGTTCAAAAATGGGGCAACAGTCTTGCCCTACGAATACCAAAAGCATTTGCCCTCGACGCTCAATTAGAAAATGATTCCTTCGTGGAAATTAGTATTGTTGAAGGTCAAATCATTATTACGCCCGTTGTTGCGCCAAGTTGGACGCTTGAAGAATTATTAGCAGGTATCAACAAAAATAATCTCCACAATGAAGTTGATACTGGTTTTGCCATAGGAAATGAGGTTTGGTAAATCTATGGCATACATTCCTGATAGCGGCGATATTGTTTGGATTATGTTTAATCCACAAGCAGGACATGAGCAAGCAGGTCACAGACCAGCACTGGTTTTGTCTCCAAAGGCTTATAACGGCAAAGTTGGTTTAGCCATCCTCTGCCCTATTACCAGCCAAGTCAAAGGATATCCTTTTGAAGTCAAAATACCCGAAGGTTTAGAAGTAGGCGGTGCAGTTTTATCTGACCAGGTTAAAAGTCTTGATTGGAAAGCACGACAAGCAAAATTTAGTTGTAAGTTACCCCCCGCTATATATAATGAAGTCGTGCAAAAGTTGAGCACCTTGATTCGTCTGCAACTTCAAAACATGTAGAGTCTTGCAAAGTCAAAAACGCCCAACAAAGCGTGCACCTGACGCTGGGGATTCTGCGCAAATCTCAAGCAGTTTTACACGCCTTATCATTTTTCTGGCTGGACGGCTTCGCCGTCCCCGCCCTGGTTGTCGAGCCTGTCGAGACACAGCGCAGGTAACGCAAACCGTTGGGCGGCAGATAAATTTACGTTGTGAAACGTTCGCAACTTGAAGATGAATTTATGGATATGATTAAGTTTAGAGCCAAAATCGAAATTATCGGAGTTAATCCTTTTGTGTTCTTGCCTGAAAATGTATTGAATGAAGTTTTCAAACAGGCAAGTAAAAACAAGGGGAAAATCCCCGTCAAAATGAAAATTGACGGGCATGAGTTTGTGCAAACTCTTGTAAAATGGAAAGGTGCCTGGCGGCTATACTTAAACATGCCAATGCGAAAAGCTGCCCAAAAAGATGTTGGTGATTTTGCTGATTTTGAAATTGCTTACGACCCAATAAAAAGAGTTTTCCCAATACATCCTAAATTTGAGAATGCTTTAAAGGAAAACAAACAAGCAAAAGAAATTTTCGACTCTTTACGCCCTTCTTTGCAATTAGAAATTAACCGATATTTTGGCTTCTTGAAAACAGAAGAAACCGTTGACAGAAATGTAAATAAGGCAATTCAGTTTCTATTAGGAAAGGGTAGATTTGTTGGCAGGGATAAGCCATAACCAATGGCAAAAATACCTTCTCGCCAATGCCGCCCAACAAAGCGTACTACCTGACCCTGGGGAGTCTGCGGCATTTTCAGGCATTTTTCTGGCTTCGAGTTTTTTCTGCTCCCAGGCAGAGTCCACGCTCCAGCGCCATGCGTCCACGAACGCCAATCGTTAGGCACTTCGGCAGGTTAGGAATCTAGTTTAATTCTATCTTGACGAAACAGAACGTATATTCTAAAATTTCATCAAGGAGAATGCCCATGAGAAAACCAATCGTTTCATCGAAAAAGAAAATCACCATCACGCCAGTCCGCGTTGCCGACCTGCTCGCCGAGGGCGAGCGTATACCGGTCTACGTGCACGTCATCGACCATCCCGATGCGCGTGTGCTGGTCGACACCGGCATGACGGAGCTGCACCCGGCGGGGGCCGATCTTGATCCCCGCCTCCTTCCACTGAATAAGCAGGACTTCGACCTCGCCGGCATTGACATCGTCGTCAACACACACCTGCACTTCGACCACTGTGGAGGCAACCACCTCTTCGCCGGCAGGCCGATCTACGTCCAGCGTCAGGAGCTCGACGACGCGCGAAGCAAGGACGACTACACTATTCGCGAGTGGGTCGATGCGCCCGGCGTGCAGTACGTGCCGGTCGACGGCGAGTTCGAACTGCTTCCCGGGCTCCGGCTCGTCCCGGCGCCGGGCCACACACGCGGGTTGCAGATGGTCGTCGTCGAGACTGGCGGGCGTCCGATCATCGTCGGCGGCGACGTGGCGGTTTGGTTCGGCGAGCTAGACGAGCCGCACACCGAAGGCCAGCTGCGGGTGCTCGCGCTCGACCCCGAATTGGTCTGGCTCGCGCACGAGCATGAGCCGTGGCGACCTCGTCATGAGGCTTAATGCTTTTTTTAGCCAGGGCAGGTAATGCAAACCGTTAGGTGCTTCATCCTCACCTATTACGTACGGAAAAGAGTAAGTCATACCGATGGGAGAATGGCAGCGTGAAAACCTAATGAATGGCTCCGAGAAATTTTCTTTTCGTATGTTGAATATTTTTCATAAGGTGGTGCTAAATGTTTCGATGTATTTAGCATACGGACTCCTCATTTATAATTTCATTGATGTCTCAATTCCGATTCGTGTTCAATCTGGCAGATTCATCGTTAACCCTGTTGGGCTGATTTTACCGTGGGTCTTTTCCTGGTTCACAACATATCTGACGAAGTTGGTAATCGGAAAACGAGATCACGACAGTTCATCCTTTTGGTTTTCACTGGTAAATTTCTTTCTAGTTGTCTTTATCAGCGTGACTGGTTTTTTTTGTACAATGATTTTGCTTATGTCGGGGCTGCCAATTAAATTCAATGAAGTGGCACCTGGCAATCAAGCGCTAAAGGTAATATTTGGTCCAATGCTGCTTTATGTTGGAATACTTTTCAATTGGGGCTTTATGAATTTACTTCTTGCCCCAAGTGAGAATATACATATTGGAAACGAACCTGTACCTGAGGGAATGCAGATATTCGTAAAGGCGTTCAGTTTTATGATGTCCATTCTTTCCCTGCTTCCAGTTCTGTGGATTGGAGTAGGTTATCTAAAAAGTTTCGTGAAGTAAAGTGAAAATCGAAAAGTTAATAGGGGATTGTTTGACAAGTTGCGGGTTTCCATGTTCCCGTTCTTTGTAGAGCCACTTGGATTTTCTCTTGGCACTGTTCTTGATACACCAGAAGCAAAGTCTCAACTAGTAGGAGCGTGGGGTGTTTTCTGGCTCTTTTTACTATCGGCCCTGTTCAATGCTTTCTTAGGAGGAGAACTCTTATTTCGTGGATTATTGTTACCCCGTATGACGGGAGTTTTTGAGAAGTGGGATTGGGTAGCAAATGGGCTATTATTTAGTCTCTATCATCTTCACCAATTGGGGTATCTTGAGTGCTGCAATCGAGGGCGTATTGATCTTCTCTCTACCAAGCCGATATTTGGGTACGCAACAAATTTGCCTACGACAGCAACCCCGCCCTGCTCATGGACGGGAATTATGTCAGCAGCCCTCTTTTCAAAACAGAGTGGCGGACGGGAGTCGAGTCCACAACTATGTTAAGCAAGGAAATTGTACAGGTGGCAATACAAGGCATGGTTCCGCTAGACGAGGAGAATCAAAAAATCCTCAAGAACGAAAACCGGGTTTCTGAATTCTGCCTAAAATTGACCGAATTACCGGAACTGCAAGCGCCCGAAACTCAGGAATTGATTGCTTACTATCGTACATGGTTCAAATACAATGGCGCCTTTCTGGGGCTGATCAGCGCCGACCATGGAGCATTCATCGAATGGGTAACGCAGGATGACTAAAAAGGAGAAAAAATGTCGTCTGACGAAAATTTTGTAAAATTCATAGCCGACCAAATTGAAAATGCAGGTGTGATTACCTTCAAAAAAATGTTTGGTGAATATGCAATTTATAGCGACGGGAAAATCGCAGCCCTTATTTGTGACAACCAGCTCTTTGTTAAACAAACCGAAAGTGGAAGAGCATTTATTGGTGATGTTGTCGAAGCATCACCATACCCCGGCGCAAAATTAAGTTTTCTCATCGAAGATAAATTTGAAGACAAAGAATGGCTGAGTGACCTGATACGAATTACAGCAAAAGAACTCCCCGCGCCAAAGCTAAAAAAGAAAAATGGCAGGAAAACCAAATAAAAATGGGGATATATTTACTCTCCACCCTTCATACATTTCGAAGAACAAGGAAAATGACATGCTCATCCTCACTCCAGGCGATAAAACTTCCCGTACTAAAATCATCAGCGACGATGTCATCCGCGCTTTCGCGGAACTGACTGGTGATACCAATCCCGTCCATCTTGATGACGCATATGCAGCAACCACTCGTTTTGGCCGCCGTATTGCGCATGGGATGATCGCCGCAGGCTTGATCTCTGCCGCTCTCGCAAATGACCTGCCCGGGCCTGGCACCGTTTACCTCGGACAAACTCTGCAATTCAAAGCGCCTGTCTTCCCGGGTGATACGGTCACCGCCACAGTTGAAGTAAAGTCCGTCCGCGCAGATAAACCTATTGCCGTTCTTTCCACATTCTGCACCAATCAGGATAATGTCATTGTGCTGGAAGGCGAAGCAACAGTTTTGTATACCCCATAATTCTACGGATAACTTTCGCAAGAATCAAAAAAGCGCACGGAGGTTTGTAACCTCTGTGCGCTTTATAGTTAATTCTTCCCTACTTTTCGTACTTTGCCATCATCTCTTCCAGGTTCTTTTTCACATCCGCCCATTCCGTATCCAAAATACTGTAAAAAACGGAATCGCGATACCTGCCATCGGGCAGGATCATGTGATTCCGCAAGATTCCCTCTTTCTTTGCGCCGAGGCGCTCAATGGCCTTTTGTGAACGCTCGTTTCGTTTATCCGTCTTCAACTGCACGCGGATGCATTTCAACGTCTCAAAGGCATGAGACATCAGCAAATATTTACATTCTGTATTGACGGGCGTGCGCTGGAAATCCGTCCCGTACCATGTGCCGCCGATCTCAAGTCCACGGTCTCTCGGCATGATATTCAGGTAACGCGTCGCCCCTGCCACCCGCCCCGAAGTGAGATGGATCACAGCAAAAGGCAGGTCTGTTCCTTTTTCGGCGCGGCTTAGAATATCCAACACCCAATTCCGCATATCTTCTTCGGTCTGGATATTGCCATACAACATGAAATCCCAAAAACTCTGGCCAACTCCGACCTCGGTCAAACCAGAAATGTGTGTTTCCGAGAGCGGTTCAAGCCTTACATATTTTCCCTGCAACGTAACAGGGGTGATCCAGTTGGTCATTTCACCCTCCTAAACAAATCTTCAACTTTCCGAACCCGAAAATCAAAAATAGACTTCAGGCGATTTCCAATCCACACAGCGTGGACAATATCGCCCAAAAAGCCGAAAGGCAGAACATACGTCACATGGTCTGTCATTTTCACGCCGCCTGACACATTCTCAAACCTGTGCTCGTGATACCAAAAGCGATATGGCCCCACGCGCTGTTCATCTACAAAATATTCATTCTTGCGGACATGTGCGATCTCGGTCAGCCACAACGAGCGGACTCCGCGAATGAACTCTACGCGGTATTCGATCATCTGCCCTTCGTACATTTTCGCATCACCACCCGCAATGATCTCAAAATTCATATCAGGCGGAGTGATGGTGTTTAGGTTTTGCGGGGCACAAAAAAATTCCCAAACCGTTTCCATCGGCGCTGGAATGATCTGTTCACGATGCAAATAATGGATCGTCATCCCTTCAACCATTCCTCTTCTGTTTTATCCTGCGAAGGCAGGTATTGCATTGCAGGCCCTTCAATTCCCAAAAACTCTGCCAGCGCCGCCTTCATCGCGTTGCGGTCATCCCAGAGATATTCCGTTTTTCCAAAGCACATGGACTGCTCATGACCCTTGCCGCATGAAAGCACAATGTCGCCTTCTTTGGCAAGGCGCAGCGCAAACTTGATTGCTTCCCCCCGGTCAGGGATGCGCCAAAAAGTCTCCCCTTCGCGTCCGCCCTTTGACTTCGCGCCTTCGGCCATCTCTTCGAGAATTCCATCCAACGACTCGGTGCGCGGATCTTCAGCCGTCAAAATGGACAAGTCCGCCAGTTCGGTGGACGTCTCTGCCATCATGCGACGCTTCTCTTTGTCCCTCAGGCCTGCGGAGCCAAAAATGGAAATGACCCTACCCTGAGTCATTTTTCTGCCCGCTTCCAAGGCGACTTTGAGAGCGTTAGGTGTGTGTGCAAAATCCACAATGGTGGTGAATTTCTGCCCCATCGCAATATTTTCCATACGTCCAGGGATACCGTCCAATGCGGCAATCCCCTGTGCCGCAACCTGAGGATCGATTCCCAAGCCATAAACAGCCGCTGTTAACGCGGCAAGGCAATTCGAGACGTTATACGCTCCAACCAGATTACTCGAAGTGCCTACGCGAAAGTCTTTTGAAATGGTGGTAAATTTGATTCCTGTGGAACTATATTCAATGCCCACCGCATGGACGTTGGCATCCAACCCCAAACCATAATTCATCTTGTTGACCTTGATGAACTTATCCAGAAAATCGAAGGATTTGACATCGTCCCGATTGATAATTCCCAAACGCGGATTTCCCTGCGGCTTTTCGCGGGTTATTTCAAGGCTGGAGAACAATCTTGCTTTTGCCGCACGGTAATTCTCGTAACTGCCATGCTCATCCATATGCTCGTGCGTGATGTTGGTTACCACCGCAATATCAAACTCACATGCGTCCACACGGTGCTGTGCCCATCCATGTGATGTGGTTTCCAGTACCACATGGGTCAGACCTGCATTCACCATCTTTGCGAGATAGGCTTGAACATCGTGCGCATCCGGCGTGGTGACATGAAAACCCGTGTCCAGCACTTCATCGCCAATAACCGCATTAACCGTGGAGATCATCCCGGCCTTGATCCCTGCGGCAACGAGAATTTTGTAGATCAGGTTGCTCGTAGTGGTTTTGCCATCCGTGCCGGTTACGCCGATCACCGTCAGCTTGCTGGCAGGCCATTCGTAAAACGCAGCAGCCAGCCATGTTAGAGCCTGACGCGGGTTTTCGAGTCGAATGTACGGGACACCGAATCCGCTCAAATCCCTGTCGCCGATAATTGCCGCGGCGCCGTTCTCGATCGCCTTCGCGATGTAGTCGTGCCCATCCACGGAGCCGCCTCTCATGGCAACAAAAAGGTAACCCTGCCTCACCGTGCGGCTATCGATGGCAATGCCAGTGATCTCGGCATCTGGAAGGTTGGATGGCCTCGAAAGTGGAAAGTCTATAAAAAGATCTGAAAGTTTTTTCTTCATGGTTTCGTGTTTCCCTGTCTATTTTTTCCCTTTAAAACAAAAAAGGGTTTTGGTAATTTTACCAAAACCCTTTCCATATCAAATGAATGATCTTACTTCAGCGTCTGGCGCAGACCTTCGAGCTTGCCAGCGACGGAACCATCGAGAACCTTGTCGCCAACTTTGATGACGAGACCGCCGAGAATGGAGGGGTCAACCTTGAAGGAAATATCCTTCACAGTGACGCTCTTCTTCACGGTGTCCTGTTCCTGGCTGGTGAGCGGGAGCGCGCTGGTGACAACAGCAGAGTCGCCTGTGAGGCCTTCTGCCAGAACCACCTTGCCGCCCTTCACGCCAGAGAAGAACTCATCGATCAGAGTGTGCTGTTTCTTCTCGTCCAGAGCGTCACCAACGAGCTTGTTGGCGGCGGCAATGGCAAGAGCGGCAACCTGTCCGCGCAGATCGCCGAGAATGCGATTGCGTTCGAGTTCAGCTTCGGCCATGGCAGCTTCGCGAGCCTTGGCGGCTTCAGCTTCGGCGGCGGCTTTCACATCCTTGCCAGCGGAAGCAGCGCGCTCGGTGGCTTCACGAACAACCTTGCTTGCTTCAGCCTGTGCTTCGGCGAGTACCTTGGCGGCTTCTTTTTCCGCATTGGCACGGGCTTCTGCTGCTACGCGGGCGTCTTCGAGACCCTGCGCGATCTTTGCTTTACGGGATTCCATCATGTCCAAAATGGGCTTGTACACCCATGCGTTCAATGTGAGGAACACAATTGCGAACGCAATCAACTGGACAATGAGCAATCCGAGATTAATACCAAGAGCTTCCATGTTTCTATGCTCCTTGAATTACACGACTTTGAAGAGCATGAGGAACGCGATGACCAGACAATAAATAGCGATTGATTCGGAGAACGCAACGCCGAGGATCATGTTGGTCAACAAGTTACCGTATGTATCAGGGTTGCGGGCCATGCCGCCGAGGGCGCCCTGCACGCTCAAACCGATACCTACACCAGCGCCCGCGGCGCCGATCATAGCCAAACCTGCGCCCACATAGCGCATCGCATCTAAAATATTTCCATCCATGTTACAAGCCTCCTTAGGTTTATCCTAATTATTTATGAATTATTTTTCAACAAATTAATGTTCAGCGTGTTCTTCGTCGCCATGACCCTGCGTGGCCATTGCCATGAATACCATGGTCAACATACCGAACACGAAGGCTTGAATGACACCCACGAACAATTCGAACATCATGATCATTGAAGGCAGAATACTGATCTTGCCGAGCAATGAAGCAACCACAGCCACCAACACCACACCCGCGAACATATTACCGAAAAGACGGAATGTGAATGAAAGGATCTTCGCGAATTCAGAGATGATTTCCAGCAGACCAACGAGGAAATCCATCGCGCCGAAGAACGGCACTTTGAACATGCGCTTCGTGTTGAAGAACTTGCTGAAATAGCCAAGTCCCTGTGCGCGGACGCCCATCACCTGAATGGAGAAGAACGAGATCAAAGCCAGTGAAAGGGTGAAATTCAGATCCACAGAGATACCGCGGAAGAACGGAGCCAGAATATAGCCGCCTTCTTCAACTTTGGTGGCGGTCAACAATGACCATGCTCCACCCAAGCCTGTAATCTCATGTCCTTCGCCGTGCGCATGATGAAGCACGCCAATGGACTCAAAGCCAGGGATCAACTTGAGCAGGTTCGCAACCAAGACATAGATCATGATCGTCGCAAACCAAGGGAAGATCGCCTTCGCCCACTTCGTGCCGGCGGAGCCTTCGGTCATGTTATATAACATTTCCAAAATGGCTTCCATCACATTGCCAACGCCGCGTGGAACAAGATCGGTTTGGGCGCTTTTCTTAATTGAACGACCAGCAAACCAGGCAAGAGGCAAAAGTATAAAGAACACCGTGACAAATAACGTCGGAAGTGTGTTCACCAAATAGAAGGGGCCAGCGAAACCGAGAAAATTCTCAGTCAGTGGCTCCTCGATCAATTTTTCGGCGGCAACCGTGATCTCAGGCTGAACCGGGACATAGATCCCGCCCAGAATAAAACCAGCGATCATAAGCACTAGAACAATCCAGCGCCGCCAGGGGGTACGTTTTTGGGTCTCCAAGCCCGCCTCCTAAGCAGTAGTTTGTTTCTCTTCGGCTTCGTATTTTTCCTTCAGACGCGCCAGCGTTTTTCGCGCCGCATACATCATCAGGAAGACCGAAAGAGGGATTCCAGCAAATAACAACACCAGTGTAAACACCGGTTTCGTTCCAAAAGTATTATCAAGCCACACCCCGCCAAACACAGAAGCCAGAATAATAGCTATGGTGATACAACCCACCTGCCCGATCATTACAACGAGCAAAGTGTACACCATGTTCTGACGATTGGTCTGTTTGGTTTGTGTCATGTCGCACGATTATAACTGACAGGTCAAAGGGCTGTCAAACGGAAATCCTTTTTGGGAGATTTCCCGCCCGAGCGGCTTTTTTCAACAAAACAGGCTGACTCCTGCCAACCTGCCTTTTTCGCCGCCCAAACAACGCCTCTTTCTCGACTTTTGACCTGATTCTGCTTTCTGTAATCTTTTTCTACGCCTTATCAATCAACTACGGACGATGGACCATTGACCTTAGTCAGTTGTCCGCCGTCCGTGGTCCGATTTCTTAGAACAAATTCAATGCCGCCGCGTCAGACCAGCTAAACCACGGGGCAAACACGGTACCGACCAAAATCACACCGATGGCAAGCACCACCAATGCGATCGTATATGGACGAGTCAACGGGATGGGGTGCTGTTCCTCGTTCTCCCCTTCCATACGGTACAGATATACATACTTCAAGACATTCAAGTAGTAGTACACACCGATGATCGAGTTGAGGATACCCACAACGACCAGCCATGTGTAATTCGCCTGCACACCCGCAGCAAAGACAAAGACCTTCGCCACGAAACCACCGAACGGAGGCATTCCCGCCAGAGACAGGAAGGCCGCCAGCATCATCAAACCCATCAAGGGATTGCGGCGGCTGAGACCGGCATAATCTGTAATATCTTCCAAACCAGTGACACGGCTGAAAGCCATCACCACACCGAAGGCTAGCAAATTCGTCGCAATGTAGGCCGCGAGATAGAACACCACACTCGCCGCGCCAAGCTGACTAAACGCCACCACACCGATCAACGCATAGCCCGCATGAGCAATGGACGAATACGCGATCAGGCGTTTCATATTGGTCTGTGAGAGCGCAAGCAGGTTACCGACAGTCATGGTAATGGCTGCGAGTGCTGCGAAGATTACAGTCCATGAGGGGGCGAAATCTGGCAACGCCACGAAGAAGAAGCGGATCACCACAGCAAAGCCAGCGGCCTTGGAGGCCGTGGAGAGGAAACCGGCCACAGGAGTAGGAGAACCCTGATACACATCAGGCGCCCAAAAGTGGAACGGGACGATAGCAAGTTTGAAGCCAAGTCCAACGATCACCAATGCCAACACAACAAAAGCAAGCAGCGGAGAGATCGTACCTGTCGTCAGTACTTCGGCGATCTTCTGCAGATCGGTTGTGCCGGTAAAGCCGAAGATCAAGCTGAAACCGTAAAGCATGATGGTGGAAGCCAGTGTGCCGAACAGCAAATACTTGAAACCAGCCTCAGTCGAACGGTCATCCGCGAGCAGGAAGCCAGCGAGAATGTACAGAGGGATGGAAGCGGTCTCGATCGCCAGATAGAGCATGACCAGGTCAGAGGAAACAGCCATCAGGTTCATGCCGAGAAGCGAAGCGAGAAGGAGAACATACGCCTCGCCGCGATGTCCCGCTGTTTCGTGATCCATCAAAAGCAAGGCAGTCGCTGCGCCTGCGAACATGAAGAGGATCTTGAAGAAGAAGCCCAGCCAGTCAAAGCGGATCATGCCGCCAAGCACGGAAACCGGTTCGCCCGGCTGACCAAACAGCAAGCTGATAATGATCGCAGCGAAAAGTCCGCCAGCGGTGAGCCAGCCCGCATTGCGGCGCTGATCTTCCTTCCAGAACGGCTCAAAGACAAGGATCAGGATGCCGAGGACAAGGATCAGAATTTCGGGGAGGATGGAAGCGAAAATTTGTGAGGTAAACATTATGAGCCTCCCAACAGGCGCAGGATATTCTCAACGCCTCTTTCCACCATGGGAACCATGACGGCAGGGAAAACGCCAATGACGATCATCAGGAAGCTCAGGGTTGCGATCGCCACTTTATCCAACACAGTGACGTCACCGATATGACCCTCCAGCTTTTCAGGCATTGGGCTAAAGAACACTTTACGAATATTGATCATGATGTACGCCGCTGTGATGATGATGGAAATACTTGCGACCACCGCCAACAACCACTGTTCCTCCCAAACGCCCATGAAGATCGGGAATTCAGCGATGAAGCCGGAGAAACCGGGCATACCCATGGACACGAGACCGCCGATGATGAAGCCGATCGTGGCGAAGGGCATCACTTTGGCAATGCCGCCCAGTTCGGGGATCATACGGGTGTGCGCTCTGTCATAGATCATGCCGGTGATGGCAAAGAAGAGAGCCGTCATGATGCCGTGGGAGAACATCTGCACCCCTGCGCCAACCAGACCGTTGTGATTGAGCGTGGAAACGCCCAGCACAACGAGACCCATGTGCGAAACAGAGGAGAAACCGATCATGTATTTCATATCGGTCTGGACGAAGGCGATGTAAGCGCCGTACACAACAGCCACGCCAGCAAAACTCATAACCAGCCATGCCCATTGCTTCGCGCCTTCAGGAAGAAGCATCACGCCCACGCGTAAGGCGGCAAAAGCGCCGAGCTTCATCAACACACCCGCATGGAACATGGAAACGGCTGTCGGTGCGGCTACGTGGCCGTCAGGTGACCAGTTGTGGAAGGGCCAGATACCGCCCAAGACCGCAAAGCCGAAGAAGACGGGCAGGAACCAGGCATATTGGAAGGCGGCTGAGAAGCCTGCGCTTTCCATTTGGATCATGTCAAAGGAAAGCACGCCTGTATTCTGATATTGCGTCCAGTACATGGCGAGAGCGCCGACCAGGGCAACGACCGAACCAATGAACAGGTACAAGGTCAGCTTCATAGCCGCGTATTCACGAGTCTTTACCCAGCCCCAAATGGCGATGAGCAGGTACATCGGGAACACAGCGATTTCATAGAAGAAGAACAACATGAACAGGTCAAGCGAGACGAATACGCCGAACACACCGCCTGCAAGCAGGAAGAGGAAGGCAAAGAATTCACGCGGGCGGTCTTGAATACCAGACATGACATGTTTGTCATCATCGCCCCAGGAGATGAGAACGCCGGTGAACATGACGATACCCGTCAACAGAACGAGCGGAGCGCTCATACCGTCCACGCCGAATTTCAGGGTGATGCCAAGCGCGGGGAGCCAGTTATAGGTTTCGATGAACTGGTAGCCGGTCAATTCGCCGAGCAGATATTGACCGTACATCCAGCCAGCAAGCAGAAGGTCAATGGCAGCGGTTGCAAGCGCAACGCCGCGGACTTCCGTCTTGCGGTTGGCGGGCATCAGCAACATGATGACCGCTGCTACGAAGGGAAGGAAAGTGATAATACTCAGGATGGGAAAATTCATCATCCACCTCTTAGAACAGAGCCACAACGGCTTTGTTGATGACTTCCAGGATCCACGCAGGCCAGATGCCGATGGCTAAGATCAAAGCCATCAACGGGACGACCACGAAAATTTCGCGCGTGTTGATCTCGGTCAGTTTGTGTTCGCCGTGTGCCCAATGTTCGTTCATGGGACCATGCAGAACTTTCGCGATGCCCTTCAAAATATAAGCACCCGTGAAAAGCAAGCCGATCATTGAAACAGCGGTGTAGATCTTCAAGACAGGATACGCACCCCGTACCACCATGAACTCAGAGACGAAGCCGTTGAGTCCGGGCAGGCCAAGGGAGGCCATGCTCATGAAGATGAGAATGCCGCCATAGACAGGCACCAGTGGGAACAAGCCGCCAAACTCTTCCAGGTTGCGTGTGTGCGTGCGTTCATAGATCACACCAACCATAAAGAACATGCCAGCCGCAGACAGGCCGTGATTGAACATCTGCAAGACGGCGCCGCTCATGGCGATGTGTGCTTCGGGAGTTCCAGCAGCCAAACCGGCGGCGGCGATACCGAGCACCACAAATCCCATGTGATTGACAGAGGAGTAAGCCACGAGACGTTTGAAGTCCGTCTGGCCGAAGGAGCCAAACGCACCGAAGACGATCGCACCAACCGCAAGAAAAGCGAGAGCGCCCGCAAAGATCTTTGCTTCCAAGGGATAAAGAGGAAGCACAAGTCTGATAAAGCCGTACGCACCGAGCTTGAGCAGCACGCCCGCGAGGAGCATGGAGCCAGCCGTTGGGGCTTCGGTGTGCGCATCGGGCAGCCAGGTGTGGAAAGGCCACAAAGGCACTTTGACTGCGAAGGCAACTGCAAATGCCCAGAAGGCAATCGTCTTGACGGTATGCACAGGCATACCGAGGATAATGGAACCAGCATCCAGCGAATTCCAGCGCTCATAGAGGACGACCAGATCATAAGTCCCGAAAAGAACGCCGAGCATCTGCACAGCCAGCAGCAGACCGAGCGATCCGCCCATGGTGTAGATCATGAACTTGAGCGAAGCGTAATCCTTGTTGGCACTGCCCCACTGATTGATGAGGAAGTACATCGGGACGAGGCCGATCTCCCAGAAGACGAAGAAGATCAAGAGATCAAGCGACATGAAGACGCCGAGCATGCCTGTTTCCAAAAAGAGGAAGAGCATCATGTACGCCTTCACGCGGTCTGTGACGGTGAACGAGGCGAGGATGGCAAGCGGGGTCAGGAACGTGGTGAGCAAAACCATCGTGATGGAGATGCCGTCCACGCCGAGGTGCAGGGACGAGTGAAGCGCTTCGTACCAGATGTAGCTTTCCTGAAATTGAAAGCCCGTTGCATTGAGGTCGAAATTACTCCACAGCACAAGCGTGAGCACAAAGGGGATCAGGCTGGCGCCAAAAGCGAACCAGCGCAGCAATTTTGTTTCAGCGCCCGGCAGGAAAAGCATGATCAATGCCGCAATGGTCGGCAGGAACAAGATCAGGCTAAGGAGATGAGTGTTAAGAAAATCCATCATGCGCTCCTATGCCAGCAGCAAAAAGTAAAGCAGGCCGCCGACTACAAAGAGAACGACCAGTGAAAGGATGAGGTACTGCTGGATGCGGCCCGTTTGAATGGGGCGAAGATTTTTGCCGACCCACCAGGTGGCATCCGCAGAACCATCACCGAAGAATTGATTGATAACGGGCAGATCAAAGTAATTACGAATTGCGCTTCCGACTCCGCCGGTAGCTGGTCCAAACAAATGGAGAATGCCGTCGATGAAGCCTTTATCCATCCATTTGGAGACGAATACTTCGGAGAACCAGATGGCAGGTTTGATGAAGATGACTTCGTACATTTCATCAAAATAATATTTGTTCTTGAGGAATGGAATTTGCAGCTTGTCTTCCGCAGGGCTGTTGACATTGCGATAAACAAACCAGCCAAGTCCCAAACCGCCAAGCGCCACAACGAGGGATGTGAGCAGAGGAACGATGTTGAATTCCAAAACGGGAGGATGTTCAGCCAGCGTGCCGCCGACGAATTCATGGAACCAGTTCGGGACGATTCCGCCGAGGAGTGGGAAATGCTCGGGGATGCCGACCCAGCCATACGTTACGGCAAAGAACGAGAGGACAACGAGCGGAGCGGTCATCGTCCACTTATTTTCCTGCGCGTGTTCGGCTTCCTTTGTGCGGGCTTCGCCGAGGAAGGTCAAGGTGATCTGACGCATGGTGTAGAACGCGGTCATGAATGCGGCGACTGCGAGTGTGATGAAGATCGTCAAATGGCCGTTGGCGAAGGCATCCGCGAGGATCTCATCCTTCGACCAGAAGCCAGCGGTGATGATCGGGAAACCGGAGAGCGCAAAACCGCCGATGAGGAATGTCCAGAATGTGACGGGCATCTTCTTGCGAAGGCCGCCCATGTTGAACATGTCCTGCGGGTCAACGCTGTGATTGCCCGTGTGAAGCACACCATGCTCCATGCCGTGGATGACGGAGCCGGAGCCGAGGAAGAGCAAAGCCTTGAAGAAGGCGTGTGTGATCAGGTGGAAGACAGCGGCGATGTATGCGCCCATACCGATTGCGGCGATCATGAAGCCAAGCTGTGAAATGGTGGAGTAAGCGAGAACGCGCTTGATGTCGTTTTGAGCAACGGCGATGGTCGCAGCGAAGATGGCCGTGAACGCGCCGATGAACGCAACAAAGGTCATTGCAGAAGTGAGCGGAGCGCCCTCATGCCAGCCAGCCGTGAGCAGCGGGAACATGCGGATGACCGCATACACACCCGCGGAAACCATCGTCGCCGCATGGATCATGGCGCTGACAGGGGTCGGGCCTTCCATCGCGTCTGGAAGCCAAACATGCAGAGGGAATTGAGCCGACTTGCCGATCGTGCCGATGAAGAGCAGAACTGCGATGAGACCAGCAGCGGATAAACCGAACACGCCGCTTGGCACAGACGAGAGAACGTGCAAAGTCTCTTCTGTGAAAATTTCACTGTAGGTCAGTGTGCCGGTCGCGTAGTAAAGGAAGGAAATGCCGATGAGCATGAACACATCGCCGATGCGTGTGGTCATGAAGGCTTTCATCGCCGCGTTACGCGCGGAGGGCTTTGCATACCAGAAACCGATGAGTAGGTAGGAGCACAAGCCCATGATCTCCCAACCCACAAAGAGTGTGAGCAGGTTATCGGAGACGACGAGTGTGTACATACCGAAGGCGAACAAGCCGATAAACGCAAAGAAGCGCGAGTACATCGGCTCAATGGACGGCACAACATGCTTGTGTCCATGTTCTTCCACGGTTGCGCCATGAGGCGGCAGGCCTGCATGATCGTGGTCGCCAGCGGGTTGACCGTAGTTATGGTACCCAACGCTGTAGATGAAGATCATCAACACAGTCCAGCCGACGAAGAACAAGACTGCAGCGGAGAGCGGGTCGATCAACACGCCGACCTTCAACCAGGTCTCACCTGTCGGCAGCCAGTTGACCGCAGAAGCAAATGGATGTTCACCAAAATGCTCGGTCTTGACCGCGTTCCAAAAAACGATCATAGCGCCCAACCACGAGAGGAAGGCCGCGCTGATTGCCACCGTATGGCTTAGAGCCTTGTTCTTATTGGTAAACAACACAATAAGAGCAAACGCTAAAAGGGGTGGCAAGGGAATTAGCCAAACTAAACTTGTTACAAATTCATGAGTCATGCGTCCCTACCACTTCAACAAATCGAGTTCATCTGCGATCACAGTATTGCGTCTGCGATACACAGAAATGACCAGAGCCAAACCCACGGAAACTTCGGCAGCAGCAACCGCGAACACGATGATGGCAAAAACCTGCCCGGCCATCGAGGTCACGTCACCGTAGCGCCAGAAGGCCACGAGGTTGATATTCACGGCATTGAGCATGAGTTCAACGCCAAGCAGGATCGCAACCGCGTTCCTGCGCACCAGCACGCCGAACAAACCAATGCCGAATAGGGCTGCTGCAAGAATGAGATACCAGGAAAGAGGGATCATCTGCGCGTCTCCTATTTCTTGTTGAACGCGATGTAGACCGCGCCAACCAATGCCGCCAACAGAAGGACGGAAGCAACTTCAAACGGCAGGACGTAGGCAGCGGGCGAAGTCAATTGATCGCCAAGCTGACTGATCGCATCAAAGCCAGACGGGACGGCTGCTGCTGTCTTCGAGAAGCCGCTCCAACCCTGAAGCGTAAAAACGAGTCCCGCAAAGGTCAAGACCGCCAGGAGCGCGCCGCCCCACCAGTTCTTATTCGTCTGGGGAGTGTTGTCGCGCAAGTCCTTGCGGGTGAGCATCACTGCAAAGATGAAGAGGATGGCAATCGCGCCGATGTACACCACCACCTGCACCACCGCCATAAAGCCTGCATTCAACAACGCGTAAATGACCGCCACACCGAAGAGAGTGGCAACCAGCCAAAGCGCCGCATGGATCAAGTTGCGCGTCGTCACCACCATCAGCGCAGAGCCGAGGGTGAAGAGGGCAACGATCAGGAAAATAATTTGTTCACCAGTCATGTCACATCATCCCAATTAATGATGGGCCTCCACTACTTTCGTCGGGCCTTCCACACGTTCACGTTCCTTGCGAGCCACGGAACGCGCAATCTCCAGCGCGATCCAGCCGACCACTACATTAGACAGGAACATGCCCGTGACGAAGAGCCAGCTATCAGCGCCGCGAAGAAGCGTATTCATCAACGCCGTTACAAGCACAAGAGCAAAGGAAAGCGGGGTCAGGAACTTCCAGTTGAAACCAAGCATCTGATCGATACGGATGCGCATCATGGTGTATTTGACCCACATGATGACCCAGTAACCGAGCATGGCTTTGATAATCAAAATGAGGATGGCAAGGAACGGGCTGACCTGTTCCAAACCGAAGAAGCGATAACCGCCGAAGAACAGAATGGCCCAGAAACCACCGAAGGTGAAAGCATGCAGCAACTCACCCGCGTAGAACATGCCGAACTTCATGCCCGAGTATTCGATGTTGAAACCAGCCACCAGTTCGGATTCACCTTCCGCGAGATCGAAGGGAGCGCGTCCCAACTCGGCGATGGCGGCGATCAAAAAGATCAACGCGGCGAGCGGAGAGATGAAGAAGAACCAGACATTCTGCGCTTCGATGATGGCGTTCATGTTCATCGAGCCGGAGAAGATGGTCGGGATCATCAACATGGCAAGCATGGGGACTTCGAATGCCACCATCACAGCCACCTGACGGAAGCCGCCGATCATCGCGAACTTGTTATTCGACGACCAGCCCGCCATAATGATGGAGAGTGTGCCGATTGCGCCTGCCGCGATCACGAAAAGCACGCCGACGTTCAAGTCAATGCCGAGCATGACGGGAGCCAGAGGCACCACCGCCCACAGGATGAGCACGGACATCATCGAGAGGATGGGCGCAAGGTTATAAACCACCTTGTCCGCACCATCGGGGGTTGTGTCTTCCTTGATGATGAGTTTGATGATGTCTGCAAACGGCTGGATCAAACCGAAAGGTCCCAAACGATTGGGGCCAATGCGATCCTGGAAGCGAGCCACCACTTTGCGCTCGATCCACACCAGGAAGATATCCAGCACCATCAACAAGGTGATGAGCAGAAATACGCCGAGGAAGACCACCAACACATGGGCAAGGACAGCGTCCATGCCCCAGCCGGTGAAGATTCCTTCCAGCCACATTGCAGCGACCTTTAGAGGATCATTCCAAAAATTCATAAATCACTCCTGTTTTCCTATCCCCTACTCTTTGGCGAGTCCAAGGATTTTTCCTTATTACACAAAGAAAAGGCTGAAAGGATAAATCCTATCAGCCTTCTCTTCTATTTACTTGAAAACTATACCCATTCCAACATTCCCTTGCGCCATGTATAAACCAGGCCAACAACGAGAATGGAAACAAAAACAATACCTTCAATGACAGCATACAAACCCAATTGACCCAGTTTTACAGCCCACGGGAAAAGGAAAACCGCCTCCACATCAAAGACGAGAAAGACCAGCGCAAAAATATAATACTGCGCCTTGAACTGGATCCAAGCCTCACCGACTGGTTCAATTCCGCATTCATAAGTTGATTGTTTAATGGGATTTGGCTTTTTGGGTCCGAAGATAAAGCCTGCGGCGATCGCGCCAACGGGGATGATCATCCCAACAATAATAAACAAAGCTACATACAGCCACTCGTTCATTTAAGTCGCTCCAACGTGAAATTTATTACAACATTAGGCAAATTGTACCATAGAGAACAAACGGCCTCCCCGTAAAGCATGTCAATTTTTTAGGTGATATTCGTCATATTTTCCCCGTTTTCATCCTCAATTGAAATAGAGTAATTTTCCCCGAATAGTGTTTACTTTTTCTTCCGCCTCTTAAACAAAAACTTGATGATATCCTCCAAAAACGGGAATCCGACGATGCCACCTACAATGGATCCAACTACGCCGGACGTTCTCGCCACATTGACGGAGAATCCAAAGAAATCCACCGCTTCGATCTCTACGATTTGAGCTGATACTGCCATTCGGCTTTCTTCGCCGCTGATGCGATCTACAAACACCAAATGCAGCCAGACCGTGCCGCGATACAAACCCGTATCCTGCGGGCGGATGCTCCAGAAGAATTTCACCGATTGCCCCGGGGTCATCGGTTCGTAAATTGCCCCGGCAGGCTGCACATCCATCCCGGCCATGTCGATGCGGGCCTCGGCTGTGACCATGTGTGTTTCATATAAGTTGGGGATCTGGATCGTTTCACCCGTGATCACATTGCCTTCCACTTGCGCCGTTGGAGTGATATTACCTTGTTCATCCACTTCAAGAGTCAAGCGGATGACGTCACTCTCTACTCCAGCCTTCATTTTTGGCGGATATTCCAATGTGAGGCGGCGCATTTCAGGGATGGCGGGCGAAGGAGCGGTTTCGCCAGGCGTTTCTTCTTCTGGTGCTGTGGAAGTGGGCACAGGCACAAAAGTAGGTTCAACTGCGGCGGCTGGTTGTTCTGTGCTTGAGGAAGAAGGCGTGGCAGCAGTTCCACCACAAGCAAATGTGACGATGAGAATCGTCAGCGCGGCGGCGAGGTGGAAAATGTTGCGGGGAGAAAAATGCTTGTTGGTCACGAGACAGGCGTCAGGGCGAAATGAAGCGAGGTGGGAGTTGGCAGCTGCATCTCTGCGGGCGGGATGTCCCTGTCTATCACTTCACGGCGGTTGGGCGAATATCCCCAAATTAAAAGGGATATGGAAATTCCAAGAATTAGCAGAGCAATGAAAAGCCGAACACGTTTGTTCATCGAGAGACTTCTTCAACCTCAATGTACCATTTGACGCGGGTACCGACGCGGTCACGCAGTTGCCAGGCGATGGGTTTTGTCATTTCTTCAAATGTTTTTTGAATGGCTTGCACGCGGCTCATGATAAGATCGCGTTCTGCTTGCGAGAGGCTGATATCTTTTTCATGGACGATGTCCACCACGCGACCCAAATTGATGGATGTGGTTTTGTACAGGCCCCAATCCTGACTGCACAATTGAGCAAGGACTTTCAGGTTGATGGTTTCGTTATCGCCGTTGCCAGTTTCATTATTCAACAAAACGGACGTAATATCAAGAGCGTCTTTGCGGTTGAGCTCAACGATCTGTGCCTTGGACAAAAGCAATTCCGCAAGCGGAATGGTGATGGGGTCGGCAGTGAGGCGGTTTTCGAGGGGAATTTTGTGGCACATTTCAAAATCACCGACGAAGATATCGATCTTCATTTCGGTGGTTTCGTGATAATAGATCTGCCGTTGGTCGCCGTTCATGATGTTGAATTTTTTGTTCGGCTGATAACCGACTTCGGGCATGAAGGCTTCAAAGGCGCGGCGCTGTTTGGATGCGACTACAAAATCCAGGTCGGCGAACTCGCGCACAAAAAGCGGATGATTGGTTTTATTGTGCGCCTGCACCGCCAGCCCGCCGATGGCGCGCAGTTGAATGTTCTTCGCGTTCGCCGCCTCAATGAGACGGTGCATTTCATTGAATATCTCGCTTTGATTCGTTTCCATTTACGATGCCTGTACATCCTTCAGCCAGACGGGAAATTCCGCCGAATCCATTTTTTCCACTGCCCTGCCCCAGCGTTCGATGGCCCAACCCCAAAAGTCAAAATCTATTGTGGATATGTTTTCCTGAATGGCGGCCCACAATCCCCAGCCGACATCAGACATGATCATGTTCAATTTCATGCGGGCGATCAGAGCAGGTGTTGCGCTGCCGAAATACGCCGTGCAGACTTCGGCAATTTGCTCGTCGTTGAATTGCATTTCCTGACAGGTATTTCCGAGTTCAAAGGTCGGGTCATTGTTGCCGCTGTATTCGTAGTCGATGAGCCAGAGTTGCTTGCCGTCGTCGATGTAATTTTCGGCGAGCAGGTCATTGTTGCACGGGACAGTTGCCAGCGGCTTCACGGACATTGCCTTTTCGATCTGCGTGACGGTGTGTAGTCTTTCCAGATAGCCATCGGGAGTTTTGATGTCCCGTTCTTTGCAAAGGCGCAGGTAATACTCGGTGAGGCGGAACATGTTGAAGTCCGTCAGGAAGCGTTCGCCAGAGTGAAGCTGCTTGATGGACTGCGCCATGCGCGTCGGCATCCCGCTCTGATTCAGCAAATCCTTCGACATGGTCTTGCCATCCAAAAATTTCAAGACCATCACGCTGTGTTCGGGAAAGTGACGGATGATCTCAGGCGCTACGCCCACATTGGCCGCGGCTTTGCTGTTGTGATATTCGTTGTGGCGGTCAATGGCCAGCAATTCCGTGCCTTCGCCGGGGACGCGAATAAAGAATGGCGTCCCATCCACAGTGACTTTGTAATTCGTGTTGGTCAATCCGCCCGAAAGGTGTTGAATTTCCACATCCCCATTTCTCCACTCTTCCACTTGCTCAACGACTTTTTCAATTACTGACATAGGCCGCTCCCAAAAGAACAAAAGAGGTGACAGTCACCTCGCGCAGCGCCCTGCGGGTAGGTGACTGTCACCTGGTCTTAATACTACTATTCTACAGGAATTTCGGTTTGAACCTTATCCATGTCAATGCCGCCTCGTTTGCGGTAGGACTTGAATCCGTAGTAGATGGCTGCGGACAATGCATAACAGGTCACTAGGAATATGATGGAATTCGTATTCTTGAAGCTGATGCCATACAGCCCGCCGCCTTCCCCGCCTGTATTGAGCCAGGGATCGAATAACCACTCCACAAGCAGGAAGCCAAGGAAGCTGGCGAAGATCACACCTGCAACCGTGATGAGCGGAATGCCGAACACTTTCATCTGGGCGATCGGAGAGGCTTCGAAGAGTTCTTTCTTCTTGTATGGAAGAACGATGGCCGCGATGGCCGTACCGAAGTACATGAAAGCAATGCCCTGCGTAGCGGCAAGGGTGATGGAGTAAAAACCGCCTACATTGAAAGCATATAGATATGACACAAGCAAAGCGGGAACCACCATCAATAACATGGCGTTGACCGGAGTGCCCTTGTCATTCAATTCGGCGACCTTCTCAGGCAGAAGACGGTCAAACGCTGCTGCAAAGATCACGCGTGTGGAAGAAAGGAACAATGTACCAGCCCAACCGAACCACCAGAAACTCATCAAAACGACAACAACGATCTGAATGAGGCGGTTGCTGGTCAGGAAAAGCGCAAGCAAGGCGGGGTAAGGCCAAACAGGCAAAGGAACTGTCGCTCCGTACCAGACGGAGTTCCACCAGGCACCGTTGGATTGCATGTAGAAATCCCAGCCGATGGTTCTGGCTACACCCAGGAAGAAGATAATCCCAAGCAAAGTCACAGCTCCAAGCGCGGCAGCCATACCGGAGAAGTTGCGTTTGTAATCTGTTGCGCCGCGGACTTCACCATACAACGTTGCGCCCCAGTTCGGCCACAAGTTAAAGAACACGAGCCACGGAAGCGTAAGGAGAACCAACTTAAAAGTTCCGCCGGTTAATGGGGTCGCAGCGCCGGCATCTGTCCCAGCTTGAACAGTGGCGTCATACGCACCGGGCTGGGCGCCAAACAAGGCGGTTGCATTCTTTTCGTAGCCAGCCTTGAAGGCCTCGGGAGAACCGGTGAAAAGCAGGACGATCACGATCAGCAAACCAAGCATGCCGGCATAGAAAGAAAACTTTTGAATCCGCGCATAGGTCTTCATGCCAAGCATGATCACGAGTGCAACAAAGCCAAGCGCGATCAAGGTGCTGACGAATAAAGGTGTGCCGGCACCCGCAAACCAAACGGCGGCATCCTTCAACCCAAACACACCGAGAATGGGTACCATCACTACTTGACGGAACATGTCACCATACACCGGAGTCCACAGCCATAATGTGAACCACCAACCTGTAATGGCAAGGATGAAACCAACGCCTCCGCCAAAGATACGGGTCATCCAGACATAATCGCCGCCGGAGCGGGGCATAACGGAAATCAGGGAGGCATAGACAATGATCTCAAAGATCAAAAACACGGCGCTCACAATGAGCGCGTTGATCATGCCTCCGCTGAAGAAATACATCTGGCTGAAGCTATAGAACCCCAATGTCACGATATTGATGGAAAAGAACGCATACACAAACGCATCGAAGACTGACCACGAACGTACCATGCCAGTCGCCTTACGGACAAACAAGTTGCTCATAATTCTCTCCTCTTGATTTATGTTTTAAGCAGGATTTGGCTTCCTGCGGTTAACCTGTTGTCAAAACGTAATTCTCGATCTTATTCTTTCCTAATTTTACGATCGCACCAAGCAGAGTTCCCTGCTCATACATGGAACCCGGATTGATGCAAAGGGTTTTGCCGATCCTTGTGGAGCCGCGGCCTTCGTGGATGTGTCCATGTAAGCTAATCAGCGGCTGCGTCTTCTCAATCGCCGTGCGCAGCGCCTTTGAACCGACAGGGATCATTGAGTTCCCAGCCAGCACGGGACGCAGATCCTTATCCAATTCAGGTGCTTCATCCAATCCAGATTTAAATGGAGGGACATGAATATTGAAGATTGAATTGCGCGGATCTTTCAACTGGGAGATCATCGCCTCATACCTAACTGCAAGCTGATTCTCGTCCTCTTCACGATGCGTGGCCCAGGGCGTGATATTGCTCCAGCCGGATGCGATCATCTCATGCCCATCCAGCGAAGAGACCTTGCCTTCTACCAACAAAACATGCTTGCTTGATAGAATGATCTCGTCCACTTCGTCCATATCATCGTTGCCGGGCGAACAAAACACCTTCATGCCTGTGCCTTCGAGCTTTTTATCCGCCAGATCCATCCATTGCTGAACGACCTTGAGAACTTCCTGCAGGAATATCTTGCTCACACGCTCAGGGTCTTTCTCCAACTCGGCAATTTCATCGGGGTTGGTCATGTACGGATAATAGCCGCGGCTGCGGACGCGCTTTTTCAAGTCCGTCAGCTCTTCTTCAGTTGTTATGTTAAACACCTGTTCCAGCAAAGTGACACGGTAATTTTGCCCGCCTTCATGTATGAACGGGATCACTGCCTTGCCCGTCATATCTCCGCCGAGGACCAGTTGGTCCGCGCCGTAAAATTTCCCCGCATTCAAAAACTTGCTCCAACATATATCCGACCCGTGAATGTCCGTCGCAAAGAAAATTGTAGTCACATGCAAATCCTTTTTGTCTGGGATAACTTGCAGAGGTGGTGCGGAATTAATTTTGCCAATTATACCCCCCGCAAAAAAGAATGCAACCGTTTTATTAACGAAAATCGCCCGTCTCACGACGGGCTTGCCAAGGAGGAAGAACGTGAAAGAGCGTTTACCTTTTCACTTCAAACGAATTCATCAGAAGATATTTCAAATAGGCGGCGCGTTCCCGTTGTTGAAGCAGGAATGCAATGAACAACTCAAGAACCACTAAAACAATGTACATCATCCGCACTGAAAATCTCAACCTTTCAGATCCATTTGATATTCAGAGTATACGCAACGGGGATTAAGCCTGCGTTGTGACAGGGTTAATGGCTGTTTAAACTTTCATCAACAGGCAAGACCCCTCTGCCCAATAAAGCGCATCCAACACAGTAAAAAGCCGCATTCATGCTGTTTTTCACTTACAGCCACCTTTTCATTGACTTAAGGTGTACCGAACGTTAAACTTTCTTTTATTCAATTAGAGGTCGAGGAGCAGCGGAATGACAAAGGCGTCATCGTCCGTACGTAAGGTTATTAAAAAGACGGGGAAACAAAAAAAGCAAACTGCAGCTAAGCAGTCCGAACCATCACGCCCAGTGAAGCAAGCGCCCACCCGGGCTGATATTAAGTCACAATTAAAGATCCAGAAAGCGTTGTATGAGATCGCGGATGCTGCCAGCGCCGCAAAAGACATGCAAGCGTTCTATAAAAAACTGCATAAGATCGTGGGGAAGTTGATGTATGCGGAAAACTTTTTTATTGCGTCTTATGATGAACAGTCCCGAATGATCCATTGGGAATATGTGATGGATGAAAAAGACCAGGGAAAAGTGATCTGGAAGCCATCGCCCTTGAACGACCAAAATAAGACCGGCACGGCGTATGTCATTCGCACAGGGAAGATGATTCGGGTAAGGGATTTCGATACCTTGATCGCTGCTGGGGAATTTGAGGTTTCTGGTACCAGACCCAATGATGCAATTGGTCTGCCATTAAAAAGCGGGCGGAAGGTGTTGGGTGCGCTCGCTCTTCAATGTTACCAAAAAGATATTACGTATTCTGATCAGGATGCGGAAGTGTTGCAATTCGTTGCGCAGCACATCACCACTGCGTTGACTCGCGTGCGCGCCCTCGAAGCCGAAAGGCAGCGCACAGCCGAACTCGCCATCATCAATGCGGTACAAGGTGCGCTCGCGGCTGAGTTGGATATCCATAGCATATATGATTCGATTGGAGAGAAGCTACATGAGATCTTCGACACACAGACTGTCTCGATCTATTCTGCAAATTTAAAAACACAGACTTTTACAGGCGAGTATGGTTTTGAAAAAGGGCATAGACTTGGTTCCTTTAATCTGCCCTTCAGCTCTTTCACAAGCTACATCTTCGGGTTAGACGGCATTTTAGTGAAAAACGGGGACTTCTCACAATTTACAGCTCAATTCAAGGATTATCGAACCCCGCGCGGCGCAATGCCCAAATCGATAATGATAGCGCCTATACCCAGGAGTAAAGATTCTGATTCAGCCGCCCTGATCTTAATTCAAGATATTGATGGCGGAAAAATATTTTCTGATTCGGATGCGCGTCTCTTGGAGACTCTGGCTAACAGCATGAGTATTGCCCTGCAAAATGCCATCTCCTTCAAAGCCGAGCAGGAACGCGTGGCTGAGTTGCAGATCATCAACTCCATTCAGCAGGGACTCGCCACCGAGCTAGACTTCCAGGCGATTATTGATTTGGTCGGCGACAATTTGATGCAAGTCTTCAACACCCCCAATCTTGGGATATCCTGGTATGAGAAGAGTACGAACCTCATATATACCCTGTATGCCTACGAGAAAAACAAACGATTGACGGTTCCACCGCTAGAACCTACCCCAGGTGGAATTTTCGAGACCATGCGGGAGACGAAAAAACCATTTGTTATAGATACCGTTGAACAATGGATCGCTACCTTTGAAGTTGTACTCCCTGGTACCGAAATGGCAAAATCTTCAGTATTAGCTCCCATCATAAGCAAAGACAAAGTCATCGGGTATGTGATTATTGAAAACCATGAACGAGAATATGCTTTTGGCGAATCCGAACTGCGCTTACTGACCACCATCGCCGCCTCGCTGGGAACGGCTCTCGAAAACGCGCGACTCTTTGATGAGACCCAGCGTCTCTTCAAAGCCGAGCAGGAGCGCGTCGCCGAATTGCAGATCATCAACTCCATTCAGCAGGGACTCGCCGCCGAGTTGGATTTCCAAGCCATTGTAGATTTGGTTGGGGATAAGTTAAGTGAAGTTCTCAATACACCCGACCTGATGATCACTTGGTATGATGAAAAAGCCAATCTGGTCAATTATCTTTACGTTTACGAACATGGGAAACGAATCACAGCCCCTGCTACAAAACCAAACCCAGGCGGCATTTACGAAACATTAATGAAAACGCGCCAGCCGATCGTTTTCAACAATGTTGCCGACTTAGAAAAAATAAATGCTCCTTTACTGGCTGGTACCGACCAAAGCAAATCATCTATCTATGTGCCTATCATTAGCAGCGACCGCTTTCTCGGCGACATCAGTATGGATAACTATGAGCGCGAGAACGCATTCGGGGAATCTGAACTGCGCCTGCTGACTACCATCGCCGCCTCGTTGGGGACCGCGCTTGAGAACGCCCGTCTCTTCGATGAGACTCAACGCCTGCTCAAGATCACCGAAGACCGCGCCGCCGAGCTTGCCATCATCAACAGCGTCAGCGAAGGCTTGGTGCGCGAACTGGGTTTCCAAGCCATCATCGAGCTGGTCGGCGAAAAGATCCGGCAGGACTTCAAGGTCAATGATATGTATATCGCCATGTATGATGAAGCGAGCAACATCATGTCCACTCCTTATTACATCGAACATGGCGACCGCTTCCCCATCGAGCCGCATGAGCTTGGTCCCGGCTATGCAGGTTGGACGATCACAAATCGCACCACACTGGTCATCAACGAAAATATTGACCAGCGAAAAGCAGAACTAGCCATGGACGGTGGAGTGCTAATCGGCGATGACGATGAAGAAGACCTGACGCAAAGCGTTGTCTGCGCGCCTATTTGGTCAACCGGCAGGGTAATTGGCGTCATCACGCTCTATGCCAACGTACCCAATGCCTTCCCTGAATCAAGTGTCAGTCTGCTCACGACCTTGTCTGCCAATTTGGGTGTGGCGCTGCAAAACGCCCGTCTCTTCGATGAAACCCAGCGCCTCTTAAAGATCACCGAAGAGCGCAACGCTGAATTGGCGGTTATTAATAGTGTACAGGAGGGGCTTGCCTCCAAACTGGAATTTCAATCCATCATTGACTTGATCGGTGATAAGGTGACTGAAATTTTCAATGCGCAAGCCACCCTGATCTCTTTGTATAACCCCGTCATGCAGGAGATCGATCATAAATATTTCATTGAACGCGGTGAGCGCATCCACTTTGACAGACCGCTGCCGATCGATAAATTCCGACAACGGGTTGTAAAAAGCCGTCAACCCTGGTTGATCAATCAAGATTATCAGAAAGTGACTATTGAAGTCGGAGAGGAACCCGTGCTCGAAGGGGAAGAGCCAAAGTCACTGCTCTTTGTACCCATGATCGTCGGTGACGACGTAACAGGCATCATCAGCCTGCAAAATCTGGATGCCGAAAATGCCTTCAGTGATTCGGATGTGCGCCTGCTTTCGACCATCGCCTCCAGCATGAGCGTGGCACTCGAGAATGCGCGTCTCTTCGAAGAAACCCAGCGCCTCTTAAAGATCACCGAAGACCGCGCCGCCGAGCTTGCCATCATCAACAGCGTACAGGAAGGGCTCGCCTCCAAATTGGAGATGCAAGCCATCTATGACCTGGTCGGCGATAAACTCGCCGAGGTGATGAACACCCTCGATATCGACATCCGTATCTTCTCGCCGGAAACCAACCAAGTCTTCTTCCCCTACCTGCGTGAACACGGCGAACGAATGGAAATATCCCCCTCCCCTCTGCGCGGGTTTGCGAAGAAAGTCCATGAAACGCGTCAGACCATTGTGATCAACGAAAACCTGGCAGAGCGCATGGCAGAGCATGGCTCGGTACTGGTGCCCGGCACACAAATGGAAAAGTCTTTCATGGCTGTGCCCATTTTGGTGGGCGGTGATGCGTTGGGGATGGTCAGCATCAGCAATTTCGAAAAAGAAAATGCCTTTGGCGATTCAGAAGTCCGCCTGCTGCAAACCGTGGTCAACGCCATGAGTGTGGCGCTTGAAAATGCACGTCTCTTTGATGAAACCCAGCGCCTCTTAAAGATCACCGAAGACCGTGCGGCAGAACTATCCGTGATCAACAGCATTCAACAGGGCTTGGCAGCCGAATTAGACCCACAAGCCATTATCGAGTTGAGCGGAGACAAACTGCGCGAAGTCCTCCGCACCGAAAACCTGGGTATTCGCTTGTACGACTCTCAAACCAACCTCATGCACTACGTGTACGAATACATCCAGGGTCAACGCCGAGAGTATCCCTCCAAACCGCCGGTGGAAGGCGGCACCTTTGAAAAAATCTCGAAAACCCGCCAGCCTTTTGTGCGCAATACCCTTGCCGAACGCGAAGCGCTAAATCTCACTCTACTGCCCAACACCGAAGCCGCCAAATCCAGCGTCAATGTGCCCATCATCGGCAGTGACCGTGTGATCGGTGTCATTATCGTGCAAGAACACGAAAAAGAATATGCTTTTAGTGAAGCACAGGTGCGTCTGTTACAAACAGTTGCCTCAAGCATGGGTGTGGCGCTCGAGAATGGACGTCTCTTCGACGAAACCCAGCGCCTGCTGAAAGAAACTGAACAACGCAATGCCGAGCTGGCGATCATCAACGCGGTTCAACAAGCCCTGGTCTCAAATCTGGACATGAAGTCTATTTATCAGGCGGTTGGCAGAAAGTTAACCGAGATTTTCAGCGTTCAATCTGCCGCGATCTACACGATTGATTTCAATAGCAAAATTATGACCTATGAGTTTGCCTATGAACAAGGCAAGGAATGGGAGATCGAAGCCAAGCCTGCAACGGGTCTGCATTTGGATATCATAGACAAGGTTACTGCCAGCCGCAAGAGCTTTGTCGTTAATACCAACTTCAATGAATACGCTTCACAGTTCGCTGATTTCCGTTCATCGCGTTCGCGCAATCCCAAATCGCTTTGTGCGGTGCCGATCTTGATCCGCGAGAATTCGATTACAGGCATCTCGCTTCAACATCTTGAAAAAGAGAATTTCTTCGACGAGTCCGCTTTACGCTTGCTGGAAACCATCTCCAATGCAGCAGGGGTAGCGCTGGAAAATGCCCGTCTCTTCGATGAGACCCAGCGTCTGCTTAAAGAGACGGAAGCTCGCGCCGTAGAACTGACAGCGATCAGTACTGTCACCCAGGCATTAGTGGCAGAAACAGACCTCGATAACATGATCCAGCTCATCGGGAGTCAGATGCGCGATACGTTCGATGCAGATATTGCCTATCTGGCATTGCTCGATCCGCAGACGAACATGATCCAATTCCCCTATCAATATGGGGATGTGATCGAGCCTACTCCATTTGGTGAAGGTATGACAAGTCGCATCATCCGCGACGGGCAGCCGCTGATCTTCAACCGCAACATCGAAGAAGAAAGCTCCGCCCTCGGCATTCAACGCAAGGGCAGAAAGGCACGTTCGTATCTGGGTGTGCCCATTCAAGCCGGGCGCGAGGCAATTGGTGTTCTTAGTGTACAAAGCACGCAAACGGAGGGTGTCTTCAACAATGACTCTCTGCGCCTGCTCACCACCATTGCAGCAAATGCGGGCTCTGCCATCCGTACCGCGCAACTACATGCCGAAACACAGCGGCGCGCCAAAGAAATGGCAACCCTGGCAGATGTCGGGCGTGATATCTCCTCCAGCCTCAAAGCGACCACCGTGCTCGAGAGCATAGCCACCCATGCCAAAGATCTATTGGATGGCGACTTGAGCGCGCTCTTTCTGCCGGAGCAAGGCGGGCGGGTCTTCCGTGCCATTGCAGCCTTCGGCGACGAATCGGAAGAACTACTCAATGACACCATCATTCTGGGCGAAGGCTTGCTCGGCAATATTGCATTGACGAAGAACGCTGAGATCGTCAACGATACCAATGCCGACCCGCGTGCTGTCTTTATTACGGGAACCGACTCCTCACCTGACGAACACCTGCTGGCAGTGCCTTTACTTGCCAACGACGAGTTAAAGGGACTCATGGCGGTCTGGCGACACGGCAAGGACAATGGCTTTACCGATGCTGAGTTGGAATTCCTGAGCAATCTTGGGCGACAGGCGGTCATCGCAGTTCAAAATACGCAATTATTCGAAGAGTCACAAAACCTGCTCGAACAAACTGAGCAGCGCGCCGCAGAACTTGCCATCCTCAATACGGTCAGCGAATCCATGTCTCGCACGCTCGATGTTAAAGCTGTAACCCAAAATGTCGGCAATAAGATCCAGGAGATCTTCAATGCCGAGATCGTGGATATTCTGTTATATAACGCGGCTACAAACATCGTCCAACTGGCATACAGCCACAGCAACAACACAGAGTACGCCTCTGAACCACCCTGGGAACTCGGGGAAGGCCTCACCTCAAAGATCATCATCACCAAACAACCGTTATTATTAAACACCCCCGAAGAAATAGAAGCCAACGGCGCCGCGGCCTACCTCACTGCGCCAGAAGATGAAGTGGACATCCAATCCTACATGGGCGTCCCAATCATGGTCGGCGACCGGGTGTTGGGCGTGGTTGATGTGCAAAGCTACAAAACCAGCGCCTTTAACGAAGGCAACCTGCGCCTCCTGCAAACCCTTTCCGCGAACATGGGCGTCGCCATCGACAATGCGCGCCTGTTCAATGAAACCCAACGCCTATTCAATGAGGCGCAAGAAGCCCGTCAGGCGGCGGAACATGCCAACCAGGCAAAGAGTGCCTTCCTTGCGAACATGAGTCATGAGTTACGCACTCCTCTCAATGCCATCATCGGCTTCACACGCATAGTGAGAAGAAAGGGCGAAGGCATATTACCGGATAAACAAACCGAAAATCTCGATAAGGTTTTAAGTAGTTCCGAACATTTGCTTAGCCTGATCAACACCGTGCTCGACATCGCCAAGATCGAAGCCGGCCGCATGGATGTACAAGCCTCCAACTTCAACATCAACGCGCTGGTTGACCAATGCTACAACACCGCCCAGCCCCTCGTCAAACCGAACATCCAATTCAACAAGAAAAACGATGTCTCGCTGCCTCTGGTGTACTCCGATCAGGACAAGATCAAACAGATCATCCTCAACCTGTTGAGCAACGCCGCCAAATTCACCCACGCAGGCAGCATTACCCTCAGCGTGCATCACGCCGAAAAATTCTTCATGGTGGATGTGACCGACACCGGCATCGGTATGAACGAGGAGGCCCTTGGCCGCGTCTTTGAAGAATTCCAACAGGCCGATACCAGCACCACCCGTCAATATGGCGGCACCGGACTCGGTCTCGCCATCAGCCGCAACCTCGCCCGTCTGCTTGGCGGCGACCTCACAGTGACGAGTGAACCGGGAAAAGGCTCCACATTTACCCTCGCCCTGCCCGTCACTTATGTGGATGAAAAAAACGCCTCCGTTTCAAACCGTCAGCCTGATTCAGCCCAGCACGCAGAATCCACACTGGAATATGTTCCCGCCAAAAAACGCGTCCTCGTCATTGACGACGACCCCGATGCCGTCTACCTGCTTCAGGAAACTCTCAACCCCGCCGAGTTCGATGTGACCGGCGCGCGCAACGGCATCACAGGCCAGCAGCTCGCACGCGACCTTCAACCCGACGCCATCCTGCTAGACATTCTCATGCCCGGAAAAGACGGCTGGCAGGTGTTACACGACCTGAAAAACGATGAAACAACAACTAATATTCCAATCATCCTTCTCACGATCGTGGATAAAAAAGCGCTCGGCTTCCGCCTTGGAGCATCGGCTTACTTGCTCAAACCGCTGGTGCCAAAAGAAGTAGTGGAAACACTCTCCCGCATCACCAAACAGACAGACCGCTCCCACATCCATATCCTCGTAGTAGATGACGACCCGAACATCGCAGACATGCTGCATCAGATCCTGCCTGCATCCCAGTTTGAGCTCCGCTCCGCGCTGGATGGCATTGCAGGGCTCGAAGCCATTACCCAGCAAAGGCCCGATGTGCTCCTGCTCGACATCATGATGCCGCGGCTCGACGGCTTTGGCGTGATCGACCAGCTTCGCCAGAACCCGGGCACGCAAGACCTGCCCATCATTGTCATCAGCGCCAAGGAATTATCGGACGAAGAGTCCGCGCGTTTGAAGGAAGGTGTGGCCTTTGTGATGCGCAAACAAGGTTTTGACGGCGAGAAACTCGTACAGGAAATAAAACGCGTTTTGGAAAAATAAAGACTAGACCTCTTGCATAGTTGGGAGAAAAAAACCAACCAGTACGAAGCCTCCCGTAGACGGAGTTTTTTATTGGTTTTCGCTGTATCTCCGCGGCTCAGTGGTTAGGCTTTTGGGTCTTTGCGTGAGGTCAACTTTACTAATCGACACACCAACCTGGAGAGAACAATGAAAACAATCTTAATTGTCGAGGACACCGAAATAAATATTGAATTGATCACCCAACTGCTCGAAGACGATTACAACCTGCTCTTCGCCAGAGACGGCAGCCAGGGTGTGGAAATAGCCCTGCAAAAAAATCCAGATCTTATCCTCATGGATATTTCCCTGCCCGTCATGGACGGCTACTCAGCCACTCGCAAGATCCGCGAGGCGCAAAAAAATATGCCGATCATCGGACTCTCCGCACATGCCATGAGCGGGCATGAAGAATCCGCAAAAGAGGCTGGCTGCAATGACTACCTCACAAAACCGATTGATGAGCAACTCCTGTTTGCTAAATTGAAAAAGTATTTGCCTCAATAAGCCTGCCCTGCAACGGCTAAATTTCCAATCAGCCAGCCATCAAGGAATCGCATGAACATAAAACCAAAAATCCTGATCGTGGACGACGAGCCCTTCAATGTGGATTATCTCGAACAGGAACTCGAAGACCTGCATTATGAAACCATCAGCGCCGTCAACGGACAGGAAGCGCTCGAAAAGATCATCAGCGAATCTCCCGATCTGGTTCTGCTCGACATCATGATGCCCATCATGGACGGCTACGGCGTATTGGAAAAAGTAAAAGCCGACGCAGATATCCGCGGCATTCCCATCATCGTCATCTCTGCCAACAACGACCTGAACAGCGTCGTCAAAGGCATCAAGCTCGGCGCAGAAGATTATCTCCCCAAGCCGTTCGAGCCGACTCTGCTGAAGGCACGCATCGAATCGAGCCTTGAAAAGAAAAACCTGCGCGACCTGCAGGACAAGTATCTCAAAAGTCTTGAACGCGAGATGAATACCGCCCACAACATTCAAAAAGAATTCCTGCCTGAAAAGCTGCCCACAGTAACAGGTTGGGAAATTGCATCCTATTTCAAAGCCGCCAAAGAAGTGGCGGGCGATTTTTACGACGCCTTCCTGCTGCCTGACGGCACGCTCACCTTTCTCGTTGCGGATGTATGCGGAAAAGGCATCGGCGCCGCCTTGTACATGACCCTCTTCCGCAGCCTGATCCGCGCCGCCTCCACCTCGGATCAATTCGCGCCGGGGCAGGATGCGAAAAACTTCACGCCTGCGGAGCGGCTGCTGCATGCCACCTCCCTGACAAATAACTATCTGATCGAAACACACGAAGCCGCCTGCATGTTCGCCACGGTCTTTATTGGCATCCTTGACCCCAAAAATGGGACCCTGACCTACATCAACTGCGGCAATGACCCGGCGTTGATCATCGGCGGGGATGGGCAGATCCGTGCTGAGTTAACGCGCACGGGTTCGGCGGTGGGAGTGATCACGCCGTCCAATTTCATCGTCAAGGAAACCATCCTTGCCGATGATGAACTGCTCCTCACCTTTACAGACGGCATTCCAGATACACAAAACAGCCGCGGGGATTTTTACGGCAACGAACGGTTGCGGGGGTTAATAACCGCCAACTCAACCCCTACCGAATTATTGAACAGGATCCAAACCAGCCTGCATCAATTCATCGGTGAAGCGGACCAGTTCGACGACATTACTTTGATGGCAGTAAAGCGAAAAGTATAGCAAAGGGAGCCCGCAAGTTCTACTTGCGGTTTTCTTTTATGTTCCAGAAGTAGAACTTCTGGACTCCGAGATTTGACGAGGGCAAACCATCAGCGAAGGAAAATGTAAAAGTGCCGCACCCAGCCTGATGGTCAGGTTTGAGGCGCGGCACTTTCTACATTCCGGAGTCTGCAAGTTCTACTTGCTGACTTTTTATATCCAGAAGTAGAACTTCTGGACTCCCCAATTTAATGGAGCAGATCAATGATCCAATATACAACTGCGGCGATGAGCGCACTGGCGGGGATGGTGATGATCCATGCCATGACAATCTCTTCGGCCACACTCCAGCGGACTTTGCCGAAGCGTTCTGATGAGCCTACGCCGATGATGGCGGAGCTGACCACTTGCGAGGTGCTGACGGGCAGGCCGAGGAAGGAGGCGCTCAGGATCACGAAGCTGGATGTAAGCTGGGTGGAGAAGCTGTGGATGGGACGGATCTTGTAGAACCTGCCGCCGAGGGTGCGGATCAACTTCCAGCCGCCGAGGGCTGTGCCTAATGCAATTGCGCCCGCGCTTAGCCCAACCACCCACAAGGGGACTTTGAACTCGGTGATGTATCCGCCGATGAGCAGGCTAAGCGTGATGATGCCCATTGTCTTTTGAGCGTCGTTCGTGCCATGGCTGAAGGCCATGCCCAAAGCTGTGACGAGCTGCCCGCGCTTGAAGAATGTATTGATGTCGTTGGAGGCGTTTCGGGCAAGGAAATAAATGATGCGGGTGAATAAAAACCCGAACGCGAAACCAAGCAAGGGGGATGTGATGAGGGCGATGATCACTTTCTCGATGCCTTGCAGTTTGAGCGCACTGAACCCCGCACCCGCCAGCACCGCACCGACCATGCCGCCAATCAGGGCGTGTGATGAACTGCTCGGGATGCCGAGAATCCAGGTGAGCACGTTCCATGCGATGGCGCCAAAGAGACAGGCGATGAGCACGTCCAGATTAAGGACATCGGCTTGCGCCACTTCCTCGCCGATGGTGGTTGCGACCGCCACGCCAAAAAGGAAGGGACCAAAGAAATTGGCAACCGCTGTGAGCCCCAGCGCAGTACCCGGACGAAAGGCGCGCGAGGCGATCATGGTGGCGACGATATTGCTGGAATCATGCACTCCATTTAGAAAATCAAAAACCAGGGCAAGACCGACGACAATATATAGTTGCAGTGACATACCGCCTCGCTACGTTTTTTTGACAACAATATCTGCAATGATGTTTGCGGCTTCGTCGCCGCGATCCGCCGCATTGGACAGGTGACGATAGACTTCGCGCAGCTTCAGCATTTCCACCACGTGATGAATATCTTCGGGACCGCTGAACAGGTCTGCCACGGCTTCCCGATAGACCGCTTCCACGCGATTCTCAAGCGCCTTGGCACGCTGGGTGTGCCCAATGGCCACCCCGGGATTCTTTTGCAGGCGCATCACTGCCTGATGAATTTCCCAGCCCGCATCCTTGAGCAGGGACGCGATGCGCACCATGTAGACGGTCGGCTGCACTTTGAGGATGTTCATTTCCACAGCAGTGGTATCGGCATAGTCGATCATATCGTCGATGGAGCGGGAGAGGGCGAAGATATCTTCCCTGTCAAATGGCGTAACAAATGCGCGGTTCAATTCATCTATGAGGATACGGCGCACTTCATCCGCCTCCTTCTCTTTCAAGGATAGTTCCTCGGCGACATCCGGGCTGGGGGACTCAAGATATTTTGCCAGCAATTTGAGCCCATCATAGGTGATGGATGCCTGGTCTACTATGAGATTGCTGAAGACTTCTTCACGGCGTTTGAAAATTCGGAACATGGTACCTCGTGATGGATGGAAGATCTGAAGCCACTCCCCTGTGAATAATATTATCACCTTGCACGAAAAAAGGCGGTGTGTACAACCATCCCTGTTTTCAGGTGTGAAAACGCAGTATGGCAATAATGATAGTGGTGCAGAAGGCTTGAATATTGCCGTCAGAATTGTATAATGATATCAGTTTTTATTGGTCATCGAAAAGGAGAACAAAATGGAAATAAAGGTATCCACAGAGAACGGACGTGTCCCGGTTACGCTTATGCACATTGACGGCAATCTCGATGCCGCCTCGTACAAAGAGTTTGAAACCAAAGCCGAAGAATTGATCAAAGGCGGCACGCGCCACATTCTGATCGATCTCGTGCATTCGCCCTTCGTCAGCAGCGCAGGCTTCCGCGCCATTCATCAGATATTCAAAGATCTGAACGCCGCCCATCCTGATTCAGGCCAAAGCGAAGAAGATATAAAGCAAGGCATCAGCGCGGGCTCGTATAAATCCCTCTATTTGAAACTGGTGAATCTCTCTGCCGACACGAAAGCAGTGTTCACAACCACCGGCTTTGACATGTACCTCGAATGTCATGATGACGTGGCAACGGCAATCGCTTCTTTCTAAATAACAAAACTAAGCGGCGCATCCAGTGGATGCGCCGCTTTTTCGTTCCACATCAGGTGATTTGGTTGTAGAATTGAAAAAGTAGGCTTTATCGGAAATCAAATCGGGACGCTGATGCACGCAGAAAACGCAGATGTTTCTTTTTTACATCAGCGGAAATCAGCGTTTCGCTGCGCGAGCGTCCAAAATAGGCTCTTTGCTTAATACCGATAAAGTCTAATGTCATTCGGGAAAATTTAGCGAGGCGAAATGAAAGTATTCATCAGTTCCACATACAATGACTTGATCGAACACCGCAAAGATCCCTGGGGATAGACAAGCCCCTATGGACAGTCCTTTGGCCCGAAGCGAGGACTGCCACAAGAGGAAGAAAAGATTGTGCCATTGCTTATTGCCTTTTGGATGCCCTTCTCAGCCGCGCTGCCGCCCAAAAAGGCGAGCTAGCAAAGACAATTTAGTTCTCTTCCGTAGGCCCCGCAAAAGGCTGGATGGTGCCAAAAAGACAGCAAAAGTTCAACACAGTCACACCCAAAGTCAGATCGTCAACATTTACACCCTCCCCCGCCAATCCTAATCCCCAATTCCCAATCTCCCAAACCCATTGGCCACCTCCCTTCACCAACCTACTTCTTCGGTCGCGAAAACGAACTCAAATCATTGCCGCTGCTCTTTCTCCGAATCCCGCACCTGGGGCGCACTCATTGACGGACCTGGCGGCATCGGCAAGACCGCCCTCGCCATCAAAGCCGCGCACGACGCGCCCGCGGAACTCTTCGAGCGCAAGATTTTCATCACCGCCAAAGTGCGCGAACTGACCGCCGAAGGCGAAGCCAAACTGACCGACTTCACCCGCCCGACCTACCTCGCCATGCTGGACGAACTGGGCAAGGAATTGGGCGCAGACGGACTCGAAAAACTCGCGCCCGATGAGCGTCCCAACGAACTGCGCCTCGCACTTGCAGGAAAGAAAGCTCTGATCGTCTTCGATAACTTGGAAACTTTGCCAGAAGAAGAAAGAACGCGCCTGTTCCAATTCCTCTCGCGCCTGCCCGAAGGCAACAAAGCCATCGTCACCTCCCGCCGCCGCACCGATGTGGACGCGCGCATCGTGCGCCTCGACCGCCTCTCGCCCTGACGAAGCCATGCAACTCATCGACGAACTTGCCGCCAAATATCCGCGCCTTGCACGTGCTCCCACAGAAGAGCACGAAAACTTTACGAGATCACGCAGGGCAACCCGCTCTTCATCCGCTGGATCGCGGGGCAGTTGGGGCGCGAAGGCTCGCAATGCCGCACCATCGCCGAAGCCTGCGCCTTCATTGACAAAGCCCCCAAAGGCAACGACCCGCTCGAATACATCTTCGGCGACCTGCTGGAGACCTTCACCGCCGACGAGACAAAAGTCCTCGCCGCGTTGACGTATTTCAGCCGCCCGCCAAACTCAAGTGGATTGCGGAAATGACTGACCTTTGCGAACCCGCCAGGGCCGCTTGAAGACCTGAACTGACCGCTCCATCCTGACTGCAGATCTTGAATCTGGCCACTTTTTACCCCCGCTGACAGCGAAATTCATCCGCACCCGCCGCCCCGAAGCCGTGACCCAGACAGGCGACGCCCTCACCCAGCGCGCCTACGCCCTCGCCATGCAATACGGCGGAGACACCAACTACGAAGGCTTCCGCACGCTGGACGCCGAATGGGACTTCATCTCCGCCGCCCTGCCGCGCCTTACAGGCACGACAAGACCTGCAAACAGTGTGCGACCAACTCATCCATTCTTTCGGTTTTACAGGAAGGTGGGATGATTGGCTTGGCCTCCAGCAAGCGAAACACACGCCCTCGCTGCTGATGATAAAGAAAGGCAGGTTGGAAGGCATATCATAGGATGATTATTACCTTCCGCAACCAACCCGCCGAAGTGCTGGCGTGCGCCGCCCGCGCCGCGAACACTGGCAGGAAACACACCATAAAGCAATTCGCTATCCAACTGCGCGGAGTGGGTCACGAACCAAGAAGACTATCCCGCCGCCATTGCCGCCTATCGCGAACAATGAAATCTGATTCAGTAATCTCCTGAAAGCGAGGGTGCCGCCCTAGCGCTGACCTCTTAGCAGGCGGAACGCCTAAACGGAGACTACCTCGCCGCCGAGCGCGATTATCGCGAAGCCCTGCGCATTGCAAAGATAAACAAAAACGATGAACCATTGCCACTCAACAGGCAACCTGGCAACCCTCGCCCTCGACCGCAAGCAGTGGGCGGAAGCCAGTCCCTCGCCCAGAAGCCCTCGCGCTGGCAGAAAAGTCGGGCCAGATGATTGCCAGTTGTCACCTCTCGCCAAAGCCCTGGCTCAAACAAAACCAAAGAAGCTTTATCCATGTCCCGCCGCGCCGTCAGATTTTTTACGCGCCTGCGCATCAGATTGCAGTCAGCGCAGGAAACGCTGGCGGAGATCGAAAAGGCAATGCAGAATGAGGAATGAACGAGGCAGTACCTTTTAGAAAATCTCCCCTGTCAGGGTGAAAAACCTTCCAAGGGGATTACAAACCTCTCAGGGGAAGATTGCAATCCTCCCCTGAGAGGTTTCCCAACGAGTCAGGGAAGGTTTTATCCGCCCAGCTGTCGAGACCTACACGCAGTGGTGGTCTCGATACGCCCTTCGCGCGTCTCGATAAACTCGACAACCGCGCTCAGGGCTACTCGACCACCGGAGTATGGTGAACATTTAAATTAGAAAAGCAACCGTTGGTCGAGTAGGCGGTGTTCGTCCGCCGTATCGAGACCAACAGGGGTATGGCAAATCAGTGGTGGTCTCGGTACGACGCTCAAAGAGCATTCGCGTCTACTCGACCACCGGGGTATGGAACAGATTTAAAGCTGTGCGCGGCGCCCGCCCCCCCCCCCCCCCCCCCGCCCACCCGGGGGGCAGTGGTGGTCTCGGTACGCCGCAAAGAGCAAGAGCGCGGCTACTCGACCACCAGGTATAGTAAAAATTTAAATTTTAGAAACGCCCGTTGGTCGAGCGTTGCGTCGAGTTTATCGAGACGTAGGGCGAGTGTTCTTCTCGCCCGTATCGAGACCAACAGGAATGGAAAGAAATATGGCATGGATGTATATCCTCAAATGCGTGGACGACTCATACTACGTCGGTTCGACGAAGAATTTGGAACTTCGTTTATCCCAACATCAGGAAGGCGTCGGCGCAAGATATACAGCAAGAAGATTACCCGTCGAACTCGTGTACAGCGAAGAATATGACCGCGTCGTAGACGCCTTTAAGCGCGAGAAGCAAGTCCAAAACTGGAGCAGGGCGAAACGGGAGGCGTTGATCCACGGTGAGACGGATCTACTCCCAGTTCTTGCGAAGAAGAAATTTTCGAAAAGCCTCCACCCTCCGAAGTGACGGCAATGGCAAGGAAGAAAAGTCAAGTCAAAGGCGTGACCTACAGGAAGCCAAAGGGTTCAGTCCTGTAAGAAATGCAGAAAACGCTGGCAAAGGTCGAAAGAAGCAATGAGAAATAATGAAAATTCCGCCAAAACCGAGGACAAAACCATGAAGACACAAAATTTCAACAAGATCGTATGGCGGGCGGTATCGATTCAGATCATCATCGGTTGGACATTGCTGATCGTTGGCACGTATTACATCGGGAATATATGGCTAAAAAGTGAAATTCTCACCCATGTGATCCTTTGGGTGGCGGGGGTGGTGATATTTGAGTACATTCTTTTACGGGAATACACGGCAAACGATCAAAGCAAAGATGCTGAGTTTAGCAAGATCGGTAATTTAATTTATTACGCCGTCATGGATACCTCCCCTGATTCTGTCGCTGTGACAGATCTGCTTGGCAACTATATTTTCGCCAACAAACAAACTGCCGTCCTGCATGGCTACGACTCCACGGACGAATTTATCGGCAAAAGCGCCTTTAGCTTTTTCCCCTTAAGCGAAGTCCCCAAAGCCACCAAATACATGGGCCAGACTCGCGCCGACGGGGTCATCAAAAACATTGAGTTCAACCTGCAGCGCAAAGATGGCAGCACCTTCCCGGCCGAATTGAGCGCAGCGCTGATCAGGAATGAACTTGGACTCCCTGTGGCATTCATCGCCATCACCCGTGATATTACCGAACGCAAGCGGGTCGCCGACCAACTCCACGATGTGAACGAGCAGCTTCGTCTGCAACTGGCCGAGATCGAAAAACTGCAAGCCATCTTACACGAGCAGGCCATTCAGGATCCGCTTACCGGGTTGTATAACCGCCGCTTTATGGAAGAATCGCTCAAACAGGAATTCGCCCGTGCAAAACGGGACAATCAACCGTTCAGTGTGGTGATGCTGGACATGGACAACCTGAAAATCTTGAACGACAAGTACGGCCATGTCGTTGGTGATATGGCCCTGAAGTCTCTTTCCAAATTACTCAAAGACCAGACCCGCACGGAAGATATTGTCTGCCGTTTTGGCGGGGATGAATTCCTGGTCATTTTGCATCATGCAAATGAGCAAATGGCCAATGTCCGCTTGCAGAACTGGAACGAACGGGCAAAAAATATCGATATCGTCCACGAAAAGATTCGCATACAGGTAAGTTTCTCCGCAGGCATCGCCACCTATCCGACCTATGAAAATATCGAAGAACTTATCCGTGCAGCAGATAAAGCGCTGTATGACATCAAGGCGAAGAAAAAGCAAAGCATATAAAAAAGATCGTGAACCGTTTCGCATCAAAGTATAAAAGAACTTTGTTTTTATACAGGAATTCATGACATTCATTCCGCATAAAGTGATTTAGTTGTAAAATTACCAGGTCATTGGAGACCGAATGGCACCCAGGGGATCACACGCCAGGCTCGCTACCCAAAATTTGACGCATACTCAAATTTCAAGGAGACCAAATGACTAGCTCGTACCCCCCCGAACCGTTCCGTATTAAAGTAACAGAAGCCATCCATCTCATCCCGCCCGCTGAACGGGAAAAGGCGTTGAAGGAAGCAGGCTACAACCTCTTCCTGATGAAAGCCGAAGACATGTTCATTGACCTGCTGACCGACTCAGGCACAGGCGCGATGAGCTCCGAGCAATGGGCGGCCATCATGCGCGGCGATGAGTCCTACGCAGGCGCGCGCTCCTTCCATCGTCTCAAAGCCGCAGTGGAGGATGTTTTCGGCTTCAAGCATTTCGCCCCCACCCATCAAGGACGCGCCGCCGAAAATATTCTGGCCGCGTGTCTGGTCAAGCCCGGGCAATGGGTTCCCAGCAACATGCACTTCGACACCACCGACGCCAACATCCGCGCGCGCGGCGGGCGCCCTGCCAACCTCGTCATTGACGAAGCGCACGACCCCGAAAATCGGCATCCCTTCAAGGGCAACATGGATATCGCCAAGCTCAAGGCCTTCATCGCAAAGTATGGCCGCGAGCAAATTCCACTGGGGATGATCACCGTCACGAACAATGCGGGAGGCGGACAGCCCGTCTCAATGGAGAATCTCAAAGCTGTGGCAGATGTCTACCACGGGAGCGGGATCCCCTTCTTTATCGACGCCGCACGCTACGCTGAGAACTGCTACTTCATCAAGCAGCGGGAGCCTGGCTATGGGCAGAAGTCCGTCAAAGAGATCGCGCATGAAATGTTCGCCCTCGCAGACGGAATGACCATGTCCGCGAAGAAGGATGCCATCGTCAACATCGGCGGTCTGATCTGCTTGAACGATGACACGCTGTTTCAGAACGTGCAAAATGAGTTGATCCTGCGCGAAGGCTTCCCCACCTACGGCGGACTCGCTGGCCGTGACCTCGACGCGATGGCAGTCGGCTTGTACGAAGGCTTGGACGAAGATTATCTCTCGTATCGCATCGGGCAAACTGCCTACCTCGCCAAGCAACTCAACGACGCGGGCATTCCCACCCTCCAACCCACCGGCGGACATGGCGTGTACGTCAACGCGGGCGCGATCTTCCCGCACATCCCCAATTATGAATTCCCCGCACAGGCACTCGCCATTGAGCTATACCGCGAAGGCGGCATCCGTGGCGTGGAAATTGGCTCGGTCATGTTCGGCTGTCTCGACCCCGAAGACAATACCTGGCATTACCCCGCGCTTGAATTGCTGCGCCTCGCCATCCCGCGCCGCACCTACACCCAAAGTCATTTGGATTATGTAGCTGAGTCGCTCGCGAAGATCAAATCCCGCGCAAGCACAGTCCGCGGCTACAAATACACCTACGCCCCCGAATTGCTGCGTCACTTCACCGCAAGGTTTGAGCCGCTGTAATCTGTGTCATTGCGAGGAGCGCACTTGCACTTCCCTGGCCCCCCCAGGCGGTGCGACGAAGCAATCTCCAATCGTTTGGGATTGCTTCGTCGGGAAGAACACCCTCCTCGCAATGACAGTAGCCAAAGTGAGGAACCCATGACCGAAGAACTTCTGTATTACACCGACTATCTTGAGCTGGACAAAATTCTCGGCAGCCAGCACCCCAAGAGCAACGAGCAGACCGATGAAATGCTGTTCATCATCATCCATCAAGCCTATGAGCTGTGGTTCAAGATGGTCATCCACGAGCTTGACCAAGTCCGCCGCATTTTCGACACAGATAATGTACAGGACAACACCGGCGACATGAGCATTGCCGTCCACAAATTGAAGCGGGTGGTGAAGATTTTCGAAGTGGTCAACCGCCAGGTGGACATCCTCGAATCCATGACGCCGATGGACTTCCTCGAATTCCGCGACCTGCTCGTGCCGTCTTCGGGATTCCAGAGTTTGCAGTTCCGCATCATCGAAGCCAAGCTGGGACTTAAAATGGAACAGCGCTACAAAGCCAACTACTACAAGAACACTCGTCCGGGTGGATTCAACCAACAGGATTTTCAGACCATTAACCAGATTGAGTCCGAGGCGACGCTGAAGAGTTTGGTCATCAAATGGGCAGAGCGAACTCCCTTCTTCGATGAATCCCTTTGGCGGGACTTCCAAACCAAATATCCACAGGAAGCGGACGAGCAAAAATTCTGGAGCGACTACAAACAGATCTACAAGAATAGCCTTTCGGGCTCGGTGGAAATGCGGCAGTTTGATGAACTGGAGCGCATCTTTTACAAGGAAGGCCTGGGCGAGTTTTCAGTCGGCTCGATGCGTGCGGTATTGTTCATTATGATGTACCGCAACCTGCCCATCTTCCACACTCCGTTCGACCTGCTGAACACGCTGATTGACATTGACGAAATGCTTTCGCAGTTCCGCTACAAACACATGCTGATGGCGCGCCGCATGATCGGGATGCGCTCCGGCACAGGCGGTACGAGCGGAGCCGGTTACCTTGAAGGCGCGCTGAGACAGCACTACATCTTCAAAGAGTTGACCGAGGTTTCGACTTTTCTTGTGGAGCGCAGTCACCTGCCGGGTTTGCCAAGCGCCGTGAAAGAAAAGACAAGTTTCAACGCATAAAATTACAGGTCACGTTTTAGGCGTGACCTGTTCTATTTTTGTTTGTCATGTAAAATCACATACGAGAACTCTTTACAGGCATTGATTATAAAAAGTGTAATGATTTCAACACAGCTTTTATTGGAGGAATTATGTTATCGAACACATCGCGCTTGCTCACTTATGTCTGTGCTGTCCTGTATGGAATTTTGGGGATATTGATGTATGTCATGCCTGAACAACTCGCGCCTGTCTTTGCGTGGAAAGTCACCGCATTTATGACGATGACCATTGGCGGCTGGTGCATCGGCAACGCGTGGATCGCGTATATCAATGCCCGCCGCTGGAAGTGGAATTTGGTCTACACCTCGCTGATCTATCTATGGGTTTTTGGCATTGGCGAATTGATCGTGTTATTTCTATTCCGCGATAAATTGGTTTTAGTTCATCCGATTGCATGGTTGTACTTTGTCACGCTTCTTGTCAATGTACTTGCTGCCATTGTCGGCGTGATAGATTATTTTCGCATTCGTCCATCGAACGCACCGGATGGTGAGATCATCACCAATCCACAAAAAATACCCGCCATAGCATTCGTTCTTTTTGTGGGGTTTCTCGGGCTGTACGGATTAACCGCCCAGATCGGAGCCATTGGCACCAATGGCGGCATCTTTCCCGAAGTCATGTCGTTGTTCACATTACGCAGCTTTGGCGTCTTTTACTTTTCCCTTGCGCTGAGCGTTGTTCCCTATTTTTGGAATGGCAGCCGCAACGCCCTCCTGCATCATTCCATGGCAGCATTCGCACTGATACTCTTCATCACCATTGCTGCATTTATTTACCTGCCCCTCTTCAATTTCGCAGAACGCCCAGGCGGTTCACTCTATTTCATTGTGTACCTTGCAGTCGGAATTCCACTGATCTTTATTTTTAGAAAATATGGGACTGGGACGAGTCCCAACCGGTCTCAATGATTTTTGATCCGATACAAAAGCAGCCTTATCGGATCATATCCAGAACCCTCGATAACTAATGAAATGAATCGGTATAATGTGCCAGGAAACCCTCGATCAAAGGACAATAGACTTATACCGAATTAATTGGCACGAAAAAAAAACCCCCCCCCCCCCCCCCCCCTACCCATCCAGGGGGTTCCCTCTTTTACAGGGCCCCCCCCGAGCCCAAAATGTTTTGAAACGAAAGAAGCGGGCCTATAGGCTTGCCCTGCTTCTTTTACGGGATTTGCCCAACGGTGTACCCATACACATTCGCAGTGATGAGATAGCCAATGAAGACTTGATCATTCACGGGGTCAAATGCGGCAGTGGCAAGGTTGGACGAAGACTCAGGCAATGGCTGGCTGTGACGAACCACGAGCGTGGTGCGGTCAACCGCGAGGATGGCGCTGTTCGTAGAGTCCATTACCCAGTACAGGTTGTCTTCAACATCTACACCGAAGATCTTGTTGCCAACGGGCAGTGCCTTGCCGGTGGGTTGACCGGTTGTGCTGTCCAACTCCACCGAGCCGAGGAAGAGGCGGTTGGATTCAACGTCGAAGAAGAACAGGTCGGCGTCAGAGCCACCGATGGCGCGGGATTGAGCTTTCATATCCATGCTGTTGAGCAGGGTAAAGTTATTGGCAGTGTCGTAAACGTAGATCGTCCGCGCTTTGGGTTCGTAGACAAAGAGCCGATTCGCGCTTTCGTTGACGGTGACCTTCAATTGACCAGGTCCGCCGCCGGTGTCGCCTGTCTCTGCGTTGGGGATGTTGATGGTGGCCACAGGCTGCATGGTTTCCCAATTAACCACAGCGACGGTGCCGAATTCAGGATAAGCGGCGTAGGCGAGTTTGTGAGTCGAGTCGATGGCGAGGTCGGGCAGGCGGTCGGTGGAACCAGCGGGGACGCCGAGAGGAATTGTGCCGAGCAGGGTTTCTGCGGGAGTCATCGAATAGACGGAGAGGGTACTGTCCCAGGCGTTGAGGGAGAAGAGAAAATTTCCAGCGGAGTCACGCCTCAACGGGATGGGCCAGGTTCCGGCGGAGAATGAAGCGGAACTTCCATCTGAAAGAGAATAACGGGCGATGTAACTTCCGCCGAGGCGGCTGGCGAGATAGAGGGTGCCTCCGCCGCCGGAAACAATGATCTGTTCCACACTGTCGCCAAGGCGCAGGGGATTGGCCTGGGTAGGCGCGGCGGTGTCGATGCTCCAAAGAATCGATGCGTCGCCGTTGGCGATGTAGATGTGACCGTTGACGGGATTGATGCGCATATTGTGCGGCTTACGCCCGAAGTCAAAACTGGAGGTGATATTTCCATTTTTGTCGTAGACATCCACATGACCGCCGATGCCAGCGACTTGACCATTTGCGGGTTGGGCAACGGAGAGCGCGAAGGTTTGGCCGGTGGCGGGGTCGTAGAGCACGTCTTCAAGGACGCCCCTGTTTTGAAGCGGGAAGGCGTTGAGTTCGGCGCCGTTCATGTCGAGTGTGATAACAGAGCGATCCAAACCAATGATGAAGGTGCGCTCTTGCGCGTCGAAGTGGAACCAGCGGGCGCGTCCGTTGGCCTGGGTGGCGTATTGAATTTCGTTCGTCACTTGTCCATTGGCAGCGTTGATGACGAGGATGGAACGGGTGGATTTATCTTGCGAGGCGAGCAGGTAAATGGAATCGGTCGTTTCATCGAAGATCATTGAGCCTGCATTTTCGCCCAGGCCTTGCACAACGAAAAGTTCAGCGAGGGTGTTTCCGTCATAGGCGATCAGCCCGTTTTTAGTGGCGAGATAGAAGCGGGTGCGGACTTCATCCACAAAGGCGAGACTGCCAAAGCCGCCGTTGAGTTGGGCTGGGGTTGCCATTTCGCCGTTGACGACGTTGATGCGATGCAGAGTGGATGTTGTGACTTCAAAGACGTACAGGTATTGCGCGGCCGAGTCAAAATAGATGTATTTGATTCCGCGTTCGGTGATGCCGGTATTCACGATGCCGATCCATTCTTCCGTCGCGCCGTCGAGGATTGCCACATTGGGCGTCATGATGCCTGCAACGTAGACGAGGTTGCGCTCATCGTCTACGGCGACGGAGAAGAGTTTGACCACGTTCTCATCGAGGCTGCGGCTTTGCAGGTCGAGCAGGGAGATGGTGGTGGTCAGGCACATCGGGTCGGCGCAGGCGGGCGGGGTGTACTCGGTGCTGGCGGGAGAATTGGGTTGGGTTGTAGCGGCAGGCTCAAGCTGAGTCGGAGGCGTAGAGAGAGCGGGAAGGGCACAGGCAGCTTGAAGCGCTATCAACAAAATAATGGTGAACAGTGAACGTTTCATTTCAAAGTCTCCTCAAAAAAGGTGACAACCAATTGGGCAATCTCCCTGCGCGAAGGACTGATTTGCCCGCCATCGGGCTTGAAAGAGTGATTCGCATTGACCACGCGAATGAGTTCTGCGGGCACGCCAGCGCCTTGCAATGCCGCCAGCAGAATTTCCGATTGCTCAATAGGGACGAGTTTGTCGTTCTCGCCGTGCAGCATCAAAAACGGTGGATCATCCGCGGTCACATACGTCACCGGGCTTGCCAGCGCGGCGTCAAAATCACCAAACACGCGGCTGGCGGATTCATATCCGCCTTCGAATTGCACCGTCAGGTCAGCCGGACCGAACATATCCACCACGGCTTGCACGCGGCTCGAATACTCAAGATATTCGCCCACATCAAAGCCCGCGCTTTCATCCGTCGTGCCGAGCAAGGCGACCAAATGTCCGCCCGCGCTCCCGCCCCACACGCCGATACGATTCGGATCGAGGTTGTACTCGCCCGCATGAGCACGCAGCGAACGCACCGCGCACTTCACATCTTCGATCATCGCAGGGAAAGGATATTCAGGCGCGAGCCGGTAATTGACCGACACCACCAAAAAGCCCGCCGCTTGCAGAGCTGGAATTTCCATCGCGCCCGCCCCTTGTGCCTTATCCCCCGAACTCCACCCGCCGCCATGCACATACATCGTGACCGGGAAATGTCCAGTATTTTCGGATGGATAATACACATCCATCTTCAACGCAACGCCATCCATCGTGCAATAGGTGATATCGCTTTCAAGAGAACCCAGTTTGGATGAATCAAATTCACTGGATGGAAGAACCGCCTCTTCCCGGACTGCGAGCTGGGTTGCTATTTCAGCAGGCTGACTCTCCGCTGTCGGTTGATTCTGTGACCTGCTGCACGCCAGTGAGAGCATCACCAGCAAGCCAAGGAATAAAGATAAACGTTTCATGGTTGTTGAAGTTCCTTTCTGTAATTTTCAAGCTCCGAAATGACGGCAGCCCATTCACCTGAAATGCCGTTGGCGATCAGGTCATTGTTCTCGAACGGGTCAACGGACAGGTCGTACAACTCCTTGCGCCCATCGGAATACTCGATCAGTTTGTATTGAAGGTTGCGGGCTGTCCACACTGTGCTGCCATCGTCAAAGCGGAATTCTGAATAGGCATACTCGCGCCCATGGTGGCTGCAAGAATAACGAGGTTGATCGCTTTATTTTTCATTGATAAGGTTTCCTTTGCAAGCTCTGTCAGGGGCTAAGCCCCTGACAGAGCAAGTTAATTTACCTAGCCATCTCCAAAATATCTTCCGAGGTGACCACCGTCAAATACGCGGCGGCGTAGGCGACCAGTTCTTCATACGCGGCGAAGATGGCGGCTTTATCTTCGTCGGTGCGCGGACGTGACGGGTCTGGCGCATTCAAGTCAAACGGCGCTGAAAGCGGATCGCCTTTCTTCGCGCCGTTCATATCAAAGTAGATGCTTGTCCAGCCTTCCGCGCCGGAGCGGTAATAATTGTTTTCGTGAATCAACGCAGTGATGAATGGTGCGCGTCCGTTAACCTTGCTTTCCCATTCTGCGAGTTGAGCTTGCAGCATTTGGGTGGGGTTGTATTCGTCCGCGTTCGGATTGGGCATGAAGTTCCACCAGAAATTATCAGAGCCGTCTATGAGAGTTGTGCGCGTCACGCTGAAATCGCTGGGACGAACCAACATTCCATTGACATATTCATACGGCTGTTCGACCTTCGTGCCCGACTCGTGATAAAGCAGGGTCATCTTTGCGCCAAGCTCGGCATAGACCCTCTGCGCGGCATCCTTGATGCGCGGGTTGTTGTTGGGCGCGGGGGTAACGACCGGATTGCGTCCGAAGACTTGCGCCACATAGGTGTAGCCGCCCGGCTGGGATTTGTCCAACGCGCCGGTTTCGAGGTCGAGGGCGTAGGTCTCATAATCGAGCAGGGTCTGGTACAGCTCGTCGTCGCTGAGGTTTTGCAGGCGCGAGTCGAAGCCGGTGTAGAGCGGGTGCGGCGGGCGGATGTGATAACTGATGGTCATATCAGAATTCTTGAAGCGTTCAATGACTTCGGGATGGTTTTCCGCCAGTTCGCGGGTGATCTCGGCGGTAAAGTAGAAATCGCCGCGCACGTTGTAACGCTCGAACAGGTCAACGAGTTGCAGGAGAATATCCGCGCTTTCACCGGCGTGAGTCCAGTCGTGGACGTTGATGATGAAGGAGATGTAAGGTTTCAGGTGCGAGATGTCAGGTGATTCAGTTGAAGGTTGAATGTCGAAGGTTGGAGATGCTTCAGTAACCGTTTCAACTATCAGCGGAGTCGGAGGCGCGGCTTGGGCGCAGGCAGAGGTCATTAAGGCGATCAGGCTGAGGACGAGGAAGGGTCTGTTCATGAGATATCCTTCGCAGGACGAAATAAATTTCGTCTTACTGCCCTTCCGCATACGCATCTGCCATTTGAGAGAAGGTCATCCATTGCACATCGCCGCTGGCAACGAGGGGATCGACAACTTCCGTCAGGAATTTTTCAATGACGCCAAACGGGTCTTGCGGATCGCCGCGAAATTCGCCGGGGTGAACCGTGAAGTGAAAGACGTTGACCTGCCCAGGCTGTGCGGCTTCAAGCGAGGCGTAGAGACTCTCTTTGAGGTACTCGAAGTAGGCTTCATCGCCGCCTGCTTCGTCACTGCGGCGCGATGCGGCAAAATCAGATTTGTCGTATTGACCTTCAGGCAGGAAGATGATCGCGCCGTTCGGGTCGTTCTGCGTGAAGAGCGTGAAGTCTGTGCCGTCGGTACCGCCTGCGGGCCGCCACGGATTGACGCCCACAAGTGAGAGATCGGTCGATTGTGTGTTTGGATTCTTCCAATCGCTGTTCACATCCAGTCCGGCACATTCGGCGGCTTCATACATTTCCACATACAAATTGCCGCCGCTCCAATAGCGGATGTCGGCTACACCGCTTGCCTGTGTGATGTAACCGATCTCCTCTTTCAATACATTGCACCAATCGAGCGGCTGTAACGCGGATGAATTCTTGCCCATGTGCGCATCCTCGTGAAAATGCAGCGCGACCTCATGTCCGTTCGCGGCGAGGTCGGCGAGAATGGTATTGCCGGTTTCGATGGCAACCGTGGTGAATGGGCTTTGCGCCTGAACCGTCATGCGTCCGCCGTGGGCTTCGACGATCTGTGTCACTTTCAGAATATCCTGCACCTGCTTGTCAAAAAACTGCGGGGTGTGATGATCGGCTTTGCCGCTTCCGTGTCCCTGCGCGGTTTCACCCATCGGTTCGATGTGCATCCCGATGGTGAAATACAGGACGGCTTCGCCCGCCTCATTTTCGACGGGGGAACTGACTGCGGTTTCTATGGGTTGAGTCTCCGCTGACGGTGTTAGCGGCAACGCACACGCCGCCTGGATCAATGCCAACAAGGTAATGAGAAAAAGAAATCGTTTCATGTCTTATCTCCTTTATCAAACATTCTAGACCTTCACGGAATAAAAGATGAGTGAGCAGCATCATGGGCTTCCCAATTCAGCCATGACATCTGTCATCAAGTTGTAAAATAGATGTAAAAAGAACTGTATTTTCCTATCTCAGAAATAAAATACAAGAACCGTCCTGAAGGTGTACTCCGAATACTTGGAGCGCCAGACGGCAACCTTCGGGATGGTTTTCCTAACTTCCTGTAAAGTTTATTGGATTGCTCATTGAATGCCATGCGAGTGGGCCTGCACAATTAGACACCACTTACTGTGCAACAGGAATATCAATCTCGATTAAAATGATTAACCATGACTCGCTGGCTTGATCCTCAACCCATACCAATCCCCGCCTCTTTCGCGGACGTTTCGGCGCAACTCAGCACAGGCCTGAAGCTGCATCCCCTCGTCGAGCAGACTCTCCTTCGACGCGGGATCAGCCGTCCCGAAGATGTGGAAGCGTTCTTACATCCAGATGCGAATCCGCCCACGCCATTTCCTGATATCGAAAAAGCAGTAGACCGCATCTTCTGGCTATACGCAAAAAAGAAAAGATTTGCGTGTGGGGTGACTTCGATGTGGACGGACAAACATCCACCACCCTGCTGGTGCAAACCCTGCGGGCGTTGGGCGCGAACGTTTCATACTACATCCCCATCCGTGGGAAGGAAAGCCACGGCGTTCACATTGAGTCGCTCAAGCCGATCATCGATGGCGGCGTGAAGCTGATCGTCACCTGCGACACAGGCATCACCGCCCACGAAGCCATTGATTACGCCAACTCGCGCAGCGTAGATGTAGTGATCACCGACCATCACGATCTCGGCGAAACGCTCCCAAATGCGAAAGCCATCGTCAACCCAAAATTGTTACCCGAAGATCATCCGCTGAAATATTTGGCGGGTGTGGGCGTGGCATACAAATTGGCAGAAGCGTTATTGGACAACAGACCACGGACCGCAGACCACGAGTCGTCCATCGTCCATCGTCTGTCGTCCGCAGACCTGCTTGATCTCGTCGCCCTCGGTCTCATCGCAGATGTGGCTTTGCTCAAAGGCGAAACCCGCTCGCTTGCGCAAAAAGGAATTCAAGCTCTGCGAAACACAAATCGCCTCGGCTTGAAAGTGATGGCAGATCTCGCAAGCACACCGCTCGATACACTGACCGAGGAAACCATCGGCTTTACTTTTGCGCCGCGCTTGAATGCGCTTGGTCGCTTGGGAGATGCTAACCCCGCAGTTGAATTATTGCTCACGCAAGACTCTGCACGCGCAAGAGTGTTAGCTGCTCAAATTGAAGGACTGAACATGCAACGGCGCATGTTGACCTCGCAAGTCTTTCAAGCGGCAGAAGCCCAATTGAAAGCCAACCCCGCTCTGCTCGAAGAACCCGCCATTGTCCTTGCACACCCCGGCTGGCCCGGCGGCGTGGTGGGCATCGTTGCCAACAAACTCGTGGAGCGCTATCACAAGCCCGCCATTTTGCTGAACGAATCCGAAGATGGCATCATGCGCGGCTCGGCCCGCTCCATCGAAGGCTTGCACATCACCGAAGCCATTGCCACGCAAAAAAATATCCTGCGCGGATTCGGCGGTCATCCCATGGCGGCGGGCATGTCATTTGATGCGGATAAGCTGAACGAATTCCGGCGTGGACTCGGCAAAGCGATTGAAAAACAGCTGGGGAGCATCGTCTTCGAAGAGCCTACGCTTCAGATCGACGCCTGGCTTGGTCTGCAAGAAATAAACATTTCCCTCGCTGACACATTGGAAATGCTCGCGCCTTTCGGCGCGGGCAACCCATCGCTCACACTTGCTTCTCGCAACGTGAAATTGAAATCGGTCTCGACCATTGGCAAAGCAAAAGAACATCTGCGCTTGAACATCGAAGATGCGGACGGAAATGTTCAGTCCCTTTTGTGGTGGAGCGGCGCGGGGGAAGAACTCCCTGAGGACAACAGCACCTTTGACATTGCCTACTCCCTGCGCGCCTCCACCTACCGTGGACAGAAACAAGCCACCCTGCAATTTGAGGATTTCAGAATCACGGAAGAGCAGGCTGTCGAAGTTCAAAACGCGCGACTGGAGATTAGAGATTTGAGATTGCAACCGTCATTATTGAATCTTCAACCATCCACGCTCATTTGGGCGGAAGGCTCTGACAAAGCTGTTGGAAAATCACGGCGCGAGTTACAGCAGGCGGATGAACTTTCCATCTACACCACCCCCGCCTCCCCTGCTGACCTGCGAAAAGCACTGGAGATCGTCAAACCCAAAACGGTTTACGTTTTTGCCATCCCGCCTGCGGAAGAAAAACCTGATGAGTTTCTGGCTCATCTTGCAGGTTTATGCAAATTCGTCTTGAACCAGCGCGGAGGAAAGACAACCACTTCCGAACTTGCAGCAGCAATGTCCTGCCGTGAAAGCGCAGTACAGGTAAGTTTGGAGTGGTTATCGGCAACAGGACAATTGACCGTAACAATGGAAGATGACAATTTGACTCTCTCTAAAGAGACGCGGGAAAAGAATCCATATTTGCAGGCAGAATTGTTCGTAGCACTGCGCGGGATATTGAATGAAACCTCTGCCTACCGAAAATTTTTCGCAACCGCTGATCTGACTAAAATTTTCCAAACATGAAACCTGAAATCATTTCCTGGTTACTCGAAGGTGACCCTTCCATCCGCTGGCAGGTGCAGCGTGACTTGTTGAAACTATCTCCAACGAAGTATGAAGCCGAACGGAAGAAAATTACAAAGGAAGGCTGGGGCTTGCGTCTGCTTGATGTGCAAGATTCAGACGGACGCTGGGGCGGCGGAATATATGGCCCCAAATTTATCTCTACCACCTACACCATGTTGACCTTACGCCTGCTTGGTCTGCCGCCAAATAATCCGCAGGCAAAACGGGCTTGCAAATTATTTCTTGATGAAGGCTTTTACACAGACGGGGGCATCAACTTCTTTTCGTATGCATGGAAATACAGTGAGACTTGCGTCACAAGCATGATCCTCGCCCTGCTGGCCTATTTCCGCTACCCTGACGAGCGAATCCATGCCATTGCTTCGTTTGTGGTCAGCCAACAAATGTCCGATGGCGGCTGGAACTGCGAATCGCCCAAAGGCGCAACCCACTCATCGTTTCACACAACGATCTCAGCGCTGGAGGGACTGTACGAATACGAATGTCTCTTCCCAGAAAAGAAAAAGCTGATCAGCAAAGTCCGCGCCCGTGGACATGAATTCCTGCTCGCGCATCGCCTGTATAAATCACACCGCACGGGCAAAGTCTTCGACCCGAAGATGACAACCATGCCCTTCCCTCCCCGCTGGAAATATGACTTTATCCGCGCGCTGGATTATTTCCAAGCGTGCAATGCTCCGCGTGACGAGCGCATGTCCGATGCGATTGAGTTGTTGCAAAGCAAACAAAAGAAAGATGGGACTTGGCCGATGAACAGCGGCATGTCTGGATTAAAGTATTTTGATCTGGAGAAAGCAGGTCAACCCAGCAGGTGGAATACTCTGCGGGCGCTGCGGGTTTTGAATTGGTGGAAAAAATAGTGTTTATTTTTCGTAATCGATAAAATCGTCCATGCCGAAACCCTCTTCATAATAGGTCAGCAGCACTTCGGCTTTGCTCAGAAATTCATTCTCCGACTCCGTATATTCCCTCTCGTTCGATTCCAGTTCTTCTTTGAAGGCAATCAACCGTTCGCGAAAACTGAGTGCGGATGAGGCGGGCAAAAGCAGCTCGATCTCGCGGATCAGGGTCAGAGTCTCTTGAATGATGGATAATGCATCGGGCAGGGAAATGTCTTCGTCAAGGAGTCGGCGCAGCACATCGCAGTTATATCTTTTGCAACTGCGCGGATACTTCGGGGAGGTGTACAAGGCACAAACTCCGTTCCACATTGGGCAGGGCTGGGTAAATCCGCGCTGGTGTGGGTTATCTTGAATGACGTTCAAGCCAAGAGATTGAGCGTAGAAAAGCTCGGCGGCGTTGAGATGTGCCCAGGCGAATAAATGTCCCGTGCAACATAGGCCGCAGGATTTGCATAAAATATTTGCAGGCGAATCGCCCGTTTGAGTAGGTTCAGTCATGAGGATATTATACGGCTTTGTCTAGCGGGATGATAAAGCGGAGGGAAATGAATCAGAAAACAGAATCAGTTATCCGTTAAGAAAGAGGCGCGCGAGGGTATAATCAACGTATGACAGACGAACAAATCAAATCCCTTTCACGCAACAAGATCGCCATGCTGATCGATGGTGATAACGCTCAGGCGGGTCTGCTTTCGCAAATGCTGGTCGAAGCGGGGCGCTACGGACAGGTGACGGTCCGCCGTATTTATGGCGATTGGACGACGAACAATATGAATTCGTGGAAGGATACATTGAACTTTCACGCATTCCAGCCTATTCAGCAGTTTCGCTACACCATTGGGAAAAATGCAACCGACAGCGCGATGATCATTGACGCGATGGATATTTTGCACACCAGCGTGGTGGATGGATTTTGTCTCGTCTCGAGCGACAGCGATTACACGCGGCTCGCAACCCGCATCCGCGAGACGGGCATCTTTGTGATGGGCATCGGCGAAAAGAAAACGCCGAAGCCGTTCGTGAATGCCTGCGATGTGTTTGTGTACACCGAAAATCTCGCAGCGGAAAAGAAGGCTGTGCAGCAAAAAAATACCAACAATGCCAAGGCCAAGAAAACCAAGGGCGAAAATGAAGAGCTTGACCCGCTGCCGATCTTAACGCAGGCGTTCGAAATGGCCGTGCAGCAGGATGGCTGGGCGTCGCTGGCGAACATGGGCAACGCGCTGTATCAGGTGGACCCAAGTTTTGACCCGCGCACGTATGGCCACAAGCAACTCTCAAAGATGATCAGCAAATTAAGTGACCGCTTTGAAATGCGCTCGCAGGAAAACGGTGGACCGATCATTTTTTATGTACGGATAAAGGATTAAGTTTAAGCGGGTAATTCAGGGGGCTTGACCGCAAGTTCCTTGTAAACATCAATGATCTGGGATGCAATTTTATTCCAGGCATAATTGGCAGCGTACTCAGCGGCGGAATTCCCCATTTGAATTCGCAAGTCCGCATCGCCCAACAGGCGTGACAATTTATCGCATAATTCAGCGGGGTCGCTATCGGGGATGGTGTATCCGGTGACTCCGTTTTGCACAAGATATCCAAGCCCGCCCACCTCCGAGGCAATGACAGGGGTTCCGCACGCCATCGCCTCCAGCGCCACCATCCCAAACGATTCATACAACGAAGGCATCACCACCACCTCCGCCGCGGAATAGTAATACGGCAGGGTGTCCTGTCCACGCTTGCCGAGGAAAAGTACCATGCCGCCCATACAAAGGTCATCACACATTTTTTGCAGACGCGTCATTTCATCAGACATTTCTTCGGGACTCACATCCACATCACCGCCGATGATCGCCAAATGGACAGGGCAATGCATATCCTGCAAATCCAAACAAGACATGGCTTGTATTAATGTGTCGATACCTTTCAACGGTTCGATGCGCCCGACGAAAAGCACCATGCGGTTTTCAGGTTTCAAGCCGATGTATTGCTTGGCCTCATCCGCAGGGATCGGATAAAAATGACTCGTATCTACCCCCGGCGGGATGACCGTCATTTTGCGGCTGTCTGCTCGATAGAGGAATCGAAGCTGGGTCATTTCCGCCAGCGTGGCGACGATGATCCGCTTCGCACTACGGAGCACCTGCCTCTCGCCTTTGAGTCGGTCCACGCCTGCCTTTTCATCCTCCGACCTCGCCACCCGATTCTTCATCTCTCCCAGAGTGTGGAACATGTGAACCACGGGAATTCCACCCCAAGCCTTGCTCAACAACTCCGCCGCCAAACCAGACATCCAATAATGGCTGTGGATGATGTCATATGTGATTCCCTTTTCTGCTGCGAACTGAATGATCCCCTCTGCAAATTCAGGGATATATTTGGCAATATCACTCTTGCTCTTCGGCTCTTCCGGGCCGGCGGTGATATGGACCACACGGTTACCGTAGCCCAGGTCATGCAATACATGCGGCACGTGCTCATCCTGCGAACGCGTGAAAACGTCCACATGGACGCCCAAACGACCCAATTCACAGGTCAGATCGCGGACGTAGACGTTCATTCCGCCGGTATCTTTGCCGCCCAAAGTGGCAAGCGGACAGGTGTGATAAGAAAGCATGGCAATACGTAACATTGATTTTCTCCGAAATGATAGACAACATGAAAAGGGCAAAACTTGCGAGATTAAACCAAATCCTTTATAATCTCGCCCGCTATGCAATAAGCCACCATAGCTCAGCTGGTAGAGCAAACGATTCGTAATCGTTAGGTCGTGGGTTCGTATCCCACTGGTGGCTCAAGAGAACCCAGGCAAACCTGGGTTCTGGCTTTTAATCGTTCTTGTATGTAGAATAGACACATATCCATTTGTTCCAATGAATTGAAAGATGAAAAAAAAATTCAGTCCAGCAACCAGCGCTCCTACCCCAAAAAATGACCAGAAAACGGTCGTTTACGTACTTGCCGTTGCATTCGTGGGGGCCCTTATCCTGGCTTTGATCAATATAAATCCCTGGCAGATGATCAGCCTTGGAGTTGTATTTTTAGCATCACTATGGCTTGCAGTTCGCGGATATACAGGCGCAGCTCGCTGGGGAGCCCTTTTTGCATCCCTCGGGCTGATCTCCGGCCTGATGCTTTCCAATTATGGAATACGAGATACAGCCATTGTGGGACTCGTGGTCGTTCTCATTTCGGCGGGCCTGCTCGCAGGTCGGCGCGGAACCCTGATCGTTGGAAGCCTCATCATACTGCTTGTGATTGCAATGGGTATTTTGGAAACCCAGGGCATCCTCGTCAATGAATTCAGTCAATATAATGTCTTCGCCGATTATTTCGTGGTTTCAATATGCATTGCGCTTGTCTCAATTCTTCAGTGGCTGGTAATCAATCAATTAAATGAGAATGTCGTCAAGGCCAAAAGTGAGTTGACCGAACGGAAATTGATCGAAGAAAAGCTGCGCAATGCGGAGAATCGCTACCGCAACCTGGTGGAAAGGATCCCAGCCGTGGTCTATGTGGCTGAGCCTGGTCAAAATGGAAAATGGCAGTATATCAGCCCGCAGGTAGCCACGATCACTGGCTTCACCTCCGAAGAATGGCTGGGCGACCAACAGTTCTGGTACAAACAAATACATCCTGATGACCGAACCAGCAATATGGAAAGAGAAAAACACGCCCTTAAAGCTGGCATTATGCCCCGCCTGGAATATCGACTGAAAACAAAAGATGGGCGCTATATCTGGATCTACGACGAAGGGTTATTTTTCGTGGATGCCGAAAATCAGATATTGGTTCAGGGATTCATGATGGACATCACCGCCCGCAAGATGGCGGAAGAGGAATTGAAAAAGCGCATCACAGACCTGGATGCGGTTCGGGGTGTAAGCGAGGCCCTGATCGCGAAAACGGACCTGAAAAACCTGATCCAACATACCGGAGAGCAGATAAAAGTGACATTTAGCGTCTCCAGTTTATTTATTGCCCTGTTGGACACCACCTCCAAAACGATCCATTTCCCCTATTATTATGATGAAGGGCATCCCATTGAAAATTCGCCGATCAAGTTCGGAAAGGGATTGACATCCAGCGTAATGAAATTAAAGCGCCCGCTCGTGATCAATGAAAACTGGATGGAGGTATCCGCGCAGCATGGAGCGATCTACTACGACAAGAACCCCGTCAAATCCTCGCTCACTGTTCCCCTGCTCATTGAAGAGCGCGCGCTTGGCGTCATCTCCATGCAGGACATGGAAATCGAAAACGCCTTCACTGAAAATGACGTGCGCCTGCTTTCCACCATCGCCGCCAACCTTGCGGTGGCAATTGAAAACACAAGGCTTCAAGAATCATTAAAAAGGGAGCTCACCATCCAGGAAAAACTGATCTCGGAACTCGAATTGAAAAATGCAGAACTGGAGCGCTTCACCTACACTGCCTCGCACGACCTAAAGTCACCGCTCATCACCATTCGCGGGTTTCTCGGTTACCTGGAACAGGATGCGCGCACTGGAAATTTTGAACGCCTGCAAGGCGATGTGAAGCGCATTTCGGATGCCACCGAAAAAATGCACCTCCTGCTCAATGAACTTTTGGAACTATCCCGCGTGGGACGCGTAATGAACGAACCCAATCATTCCCCATTTGCAGAGATCGTTCAAGAAGCGCTAAAGCGAGTGGAAGGTCAATTGCAAATGCGGCAGGTCGAGGTCAAAGTAGGAAGCGGACTGCCTGAAGTCTTTGGCGACACCGAGCGTCTCATCGAAGTCATTCAAAATTTGGTAGACAACGCATGTAAGTTCATGGGCGACCAGAAAGAACCGATGATCGAGATCGGCGCGCAAAAACTGGAAAGCGGTTTTGTGTTTTTCGTAAAGGATAATGGAGTCGGCATCGACAAGAAATTTCAAGAAAGGGTCTTCGGCCTGTTCGACAAACTGGATCCGAATAGCAATGGCACTGGCATTGGACTAGCCTTGGTTAAACGGATCATCGAAGTGCATGGGGGCAAAATTTGGATCGAATCCAAAGATGGTGAAAAAGGCACCACTTTTCTCTTTACACTCTCAGAAAATTTTATCCCCCAATAAAAGCCCTGGAAATTCCAGGGCTTTTATATTCCTTGACAAAGTATGACACAAAATCTATAATATAAGTATTATAGATTTTGTGTCATAAAAACAGACTGGAAATACTATGTCCCTTAAACATGCCATTCTCGGCTTTCTCTCATTCTCCCCATTCTCCGGCTACGATCTAAAAAAAAAGCCTTCGACCGCTCAGTGCAGCATTTTTGGCCCGCCAACCAAAGCCAGATCTATCGCACGCTGGCAGAGCTGGAGGAAGGCGGCCTCGTTGAAAAAGAAGTTATAGAACGCGAAGAGCGCCTCGACATGAAAATTTACAACATCACCGAAACGGGCCACGGTGAACTTCACCAATGGCTCGCCACTCCTCTGCCCGAACACGATACCCGCGAGCCGTTCCTCATTCAAATCTATTTCGGCGGCAAACTCAGCGACAAGGAAATACTTAATCTTTTGAACCGCAAGCTCAAAGAGATAGAAGAACGGATAGCTGTATACGAAGCTGTGTATCAAATGACTCAAGCCACACCAAGTAAGGTTGCCGACAAGCGCACAAACTTTTTCGGCATGCTCACACTCGAACTCGGTTACATCAACTCAAAATCTGATGCGGCCTGGCTGCGCTCTGCCATTGAACGCGTTGAAAAAAAGAACTACAACATCAAAATAGGAAGCTGAAAATCATGAACAAAATTATTCGCAACATCGTTATCGTCGCGCTCTTCACCGTGGGCGGCGGCTGGCTCGGCATCTGGCTCAACAACATCACAGGCAACACCATGCCGCCCATGCAAAGTTTGGGCGCACTGGTCTGGCTCACCACTCCCGCTCTTTCAGGAATCTTTTTACGCGCCTTTGCTGGGGATGGCTGGAAGGATTCCGGCTTCGGGTTGAATCTCATCTCAGGCTGGAAGTGGTATCTGGTAGCGATCCTCGTTTACCCGCTCGCCGCTCTCTTAACCTTTGGCCTGGCTGCCCTCTTCGGCATCGCCTCCGCTGACGGTTTCGCTGCGCAAGGCTTCCCCGCTTATCTTTCAGTTGCTGGCACAATGTTCGTCGGCTCATTGATGAAGAATATCTTTGAGGAATTTGCATGGCGCGGTTATCTCACCCCAAGATTGGAAGCGGCCAAAGTCCACCCAATGTTGAATCACTTTATCGTAAGCATCTTGTGGATGACCTGGCACCTGCCCTACTATTATTACTATCTTGACCGCGCCGTTCTAAACAGCGCCATCACAACCAGCATTCCAGTTTTTATCATCACGGGTTACATCGTCATGTTCCCCACTGCAATTCTTTTCGGTGAACTCAGGCTGTTGAGTAAATCGGTCTGGCCTGTTTTTCTCCTGCACAATGTCATCAACGCCTTGAGCATGCCATTACTCATAAATGGCTTCATCAAACTCAACGGCCCGCTTGGCTTCGTTTTCAGTCCCACCAACGAAGGTGTGATCACAGCCCTTTTGTTTGGCGTAGCCGGGTGGATGTTGTATCAATATCGAATGAAGAAAAAAGCTGTTTCGTAAAAGCAAACCTCCGAGGTCTTTAAGACCTCGGAGGTTTTTTCTTATTCGATCCCATCAAAAATATGATCGAGCACTTCTTCGCTCACATCGAAGACTGAGCCATTTTCAGGGATGGCTTCCCTCGTCATCCAGTCAGGCAGGCGGTCATCCTTGGCCGTAAAGCCTGCACGTTTGTTGAATTCCCGCTCCATTTTGATGGTCTGCTTGCCAAGTTCTTGCAAAATATTATCAGGCAGATCATCCCAGCCATACCGCGCCTTGAGCAGACGTTTCACTACGCCATCGGGTGTGGCAGCATAGCCAAAGCCTGCGAAGATACATGCGCCGATAGTGTCATAACCCGCCATATTCAATTGTGCATTTAGAGATGCCTCTTTTTGCTGGGTCGGGTCGAGGTGATTGACCTTGGCGCGGATGGTTAATCCGCAAGTGTGGTCGGCACCCTGCGGAGTTGTCGCAAACGTCACGCCGGTGCCTTTGATGGAACGCGGTTCATAAGCAGACATGGTTTGTCCCTTCACAACAGGGACTCGCTCAATATTATATTTTTTACCAACACTCGCCGCGCCATCGCCAAGAACGTGACCGAGTTCTGTGCCTGCTCGAATTTCATCAATTAACTTCTGGGCATCTTCTTCGCTGCCCCAGCGCATGAGACCGGCTTCCGCAGCAACACCAAGCGAGCCGCCGATCTCAATCGAGTCCAAACCGAGGTCGTTGACATGCCAGTTGAGTCTGCCTATCGCGTCGAGCGAATCGATATCAATGTTCGTGCCCATCAATCCAATAGTTTCGTATTCGAGCGGCGAGACAATGATCTTGCCATCTTCCCCACCGAAGACATTCGAGCATTTGATAGTGCAGCCTGCCATACAGGCATGAGCCGGGTCAGATGGCTTGCCGCGTGTCAATGTGAACTCGCGCAAGATCTCACCGCTGATCGCTTCCACATTATCAAAGGTACCGCGAGAAAAATTATGCGCGGGAATGGCGGCAAAACTCTGCGTCATCTGCGCCATGGCTGCTGTGCCATACTCACGGTACGTCACAGACTGTGGGTGTTCCATCACGGCTTTGGTGTAATCTTTTTGGGCCACTTTGAACGACTCAGGGTCGGCAATGGCAGGCTTCTGTCCGCCCGCGTGATCGAATACGATGGCTTTCAATCCCTTCGTTGCCATCACGGCGCCAAGTCCGCCACGGGCAGCGATGCGGGAGGGAATCCTGTCCTTATCGAGATTCTGGATCCCAGCGGACTTCATCCGCATTTCGCCGCCGGGGCCGATCATTGCAATGGCTACTTTGTCGCCATATTTTTCAAGCAGTTTCGGCGCAGTGGCATACACACCCAACCCAGCCAGATCATCGGCCTTTTCCCATTTCGCGCCATTCAATGACAGGTGCAAAACCCAGTAGCCATCTTCTTTTGGCATATCTTCGATAATGAGCGCGTGCATCCCCATGAATGCCATGTGATAGCCTGTGCGTCCGCCCGCATTCGCCTCTTTGATTCCACCCGTCAACGGAGATTTACCGCCGATGGAAATTCTGTCGGTGGAAGAAAGCATGTGGCCAACCAATAGTCCGGGCGCGAAGATGAGCTTGTTGCCGGGGCCAAGTGGGTCACATTTTGCATCCACTTCATCGAGCAGGATGTGAGTGAGGAGTCCGCGCCCACCGAGGCGCTGCCAGTTTTGCGGGACGGGTTCACGCTTTAGCGATTGCTCACGGACATTAATGCGCCAGATATGGGATTTGTAGTCAGCCATTTATTTTCTCCAAACAAGTCAAAGGTCAAAGGTCGCAAGCCTGACTCTCGACTTTTGACCTTCGACAAGTTCTACTCAAACAAACTCTGTACCGCTTCTCTAAAGACCTTCGTATGATGATCCACATCAGCTTGCGTGGTCTCAGGTGAGATCAAGGCCATGTTGTGGAAGGGAGTCATCAGAATGCCGCGGTTCAAGGCGTAGAGATGCATGTAGCGGTCAAGTTCAGGGTCAATGGCGGCGTGGGCTTCTCCGCCATTCTTCGGCGGGTTGGGACGGAACCAATATTCGGAGCGGTTGCCCAATTGCTTGACGATCCACGGCAGTTCAAATTCCTTGATGACAGACTGCACGCCTTCGGTGAATTTTTCCTGTAAGGCAGTTGCCTTGGAATAAAACTCTTCCGTCAATACATGCTGAAGCGTGGCTTTCATCGCCGCAATGGACAAGGCGTTGCCCGAGAGTGTGCCGCCGATACCGCCAACATCTGAGTCTTCCACGGAGAGTTTCTCGTTGAAGGCTTGAGAGACTTCTTCGGTGAAGCCATAGATCGCGGCGGGCACTCCTCCAGCGAGGGGTTTGCCGAGGGTTAAGAAATCAGGCTGAAGACCGTGCGAAGCGGTGTATCCGCCAGTACCAGCGCAGATCGTGTGCGTCTCATCAATGATGAGATAGGTGCCATATTTGCGAGTGATCTCGCGCAGGGCATCGTGATAGCCAGGGTTGGGATGAATGATGCCGATGTTGGTCATCGCAGGTTCGGCGAGGACGGCGGCCACGTCACGCGCAGAGAGCGCCGTTTCGAGCGCACCGATGTCGTTGAACTCAATGACCTTGGTGGTCTCACGCGGATCAATCTGCGGACCCATGTTGTTGGCGCGCGGCATGGGCGTGCCTTCTTCATCGAGGGTGATGAAGGTTTCATCCACGGAGCCGTGATAACAATAGTTGAAGACGAGAATCTTCGGGCGGCCCGTGATGAGACGCGCCATGCGCAAAGCAAAACGATTCGCATCGGTGGCGGTGAGGGCGAACTGCCAGTACGGAAGTTTGAAGCGGCGTTGAAGTTCCTCGCCCACCCAGATGACATCTTCATACGGCAGCATGAGGGTGATGCCTTTTTGAATTTGCTCGGTGATGGCTTTTACGGTGGCTTCGGGCGCGTGGCCTGTCATGGCGCCCGTGTCGCCGAGGCAGAAATCAACGTAATCATTGCCATCTACATCGGTGAAGTGTGCGCCCCTGGCTTCTTTGACAAAGACGGGAAACGAACCCGCCCAACGGATCATCCACAGCATCGGCACGCCGCCATGCAATGACTTGCGCGCGCGCTGATACAGTTCGTAGGATTTGGGATGGTTCTTGTGAAAGAGTTCTTCTTCGGTCTTGAGGAGTTGCGTGAGTTTATTGCGATCGAGGGATAGTGTCATGGTTTTTCTTTGTTGGAAGGTTGAAAGGTTTGAACGTTTAAACTTTCCAACATTCAAACCTTTTAACGAAATAGCGATTAGCCGAGCGTTTCCTTGAGCGAGTCGCCAAAAATACGCAAACCATCATTGATCTGTTCGGAGGTCACATTCAACGGCGGGATCCAGCGCAGGGTGTTGTCATAAGTTCCGCAGGAGAGAAGCAACATGCCTTTTTCTTCGGCGGAGTGAATGACATCTTTGACAAGCTGCTTGGCTTTGGACTGGCTTCCATCAATGATGAATTCGGTGCCGACCATGAGCCCTTTGCCGCGGACATCGCCAATTTGCGGATATTCTTCCTGCAATTTGCGCAAGCCTGTCATGAGTTGGATGCCTTTATCTGTGGCATTTTCCAACATCTTTTCGTCTCTCATCGCGCGGATGGTTGCCACACCTGCCGCACAAGCGACTGCGTTCCCGCCATATGTTCCGCCGATCGAACCGACATCGAGTTTCTTCATAATGTCTGTGCGGCTGAAAACGCCGGAGAGCGGCATGCCTGAGGCAATGCCTTTCGCGGCGGTGATAATATCTGGCACAACGCCAAAATGTTCGAGTGCGAACCATTTGCCCGTGCGCCCGAAGCCTGACTGCACTTCATCGAAGATGAGCATAATGCCGTGCTTGTCGCAAATCTCGCGCAGACCTTTCATGAACGAGGTCGGCGGGACGATGTAGCCGCCCTCACCCATCACGGATTCGATCAGGATGGCAGCGGTGTCTTTCGGTGCAGTTTGTGAAGCGAGGAGATATTCAAGCTGTTCCAATGCGTATGCGGACGCTTGCTCTTCGGTCATGTTCATGTGGAAGGCGTACGGGAACGGCGAGACGTAAATCCCTGCGGGCAGCGGTCCAAAGCCTGTGCGATAGCCGATCTTGGATGTGGTCAATGCCATCGTCGCGTGAGTGCGTCCGTGGAAGGAGCCGTTGAAGACGATGATATTCTGTCTGCCCGTGGCGGCTTTGGCGATCTTGACCGCGTTCTCCAACGCTTCCGCGCCAGAGTTGGCAAAATAAAAAGAGTCAATCGAGGGTGGGACGATCTTGCGCAATTCTTCGATCAATTGCAACATCGGCTTGTGGACAACGATGTTAGCCTGTGCATGCAGGAACAAACCCGCCTGCTCGCGGATGGCTTCCACAACCTTCGGGTGGCAGTGACCTGTATTCGTCACGCCAATGCCGCTGGTGAAGTCCAGCAGTTTTTTGCCGTCATCGGTGTAGATGTAAGCACCTTCGGCACGTTCAGCAACAAAACTAAAAATGCGACTCCAGGCGGGAGTCATGTGGGAGAAATTATCTTGATAGAGTTGGTTCATGGGTTTCCTTTAGGGTAGAGATTGGTAATTGGTAAATAGTAATTGGCGTAGTACCGAAAAATTGGAGATGAGACTCATCATCCCATCTCCAATCTCTAATTACAAATTACCATTTACTACTTTCCACGTTCTATGCAGGCAAATATTCCGCAGCCCATTCCACGTCATGCTTCTTCAACGTCTCGGGGGTGGGAACGCCGTCATTCGTCCAGCCTGCCAGCTTGTAGTAATGATCGATGGCAGAATCAACTTCCTCGTGAGTCAGAGCGAAGCCCGCTGTCGGGCCGGTGCCAGCCAATTGCTTGAAAAATTTCTTTGGCAGTTTATCCGCGTTACGGGTCAGTCCCTCGCGGGCATTGAACACACGGAAGAGATCCAAACGGCGGCGGCCAACTTCCATTAATTCTTCAACCGTCATATCCCAACCCGTGACGGAGCTGACCATGTGCGCGGTGTCTTTGCCATCGTAGAGAGTCCACGTGGGGCCGTAGACGAATTGGCAGAGTTCGGCGGAATCGAGCATGGAGTAGAAGACTTCGGTCTCATACGCAAAGCGGACTTTTTCTTCGGTGAGGCTGTACGCAGGTTGCGGCGAGCCAAGGCCGATCTGCTTGAGGCGGTCGAGGTTGAAATCGCCAACGCCTTCTTCGTAATATGGGTCGTGCTCGCTGGACTGATGATCTGCGCCGAAAGGATTGACGGCGTAGATGAGCGCGAGCGAGCGCTTGGCCTGCGGCATGTGCGCGGGAGCCTCAGCGCCTTTGACGGTGATGAGGAATTCATCGGAGTTCTTGCCCCAAACTTTGGAGGCGCGTTCAGAACCCAACCCAAGGGTCTTGCCAAATTCGCCTTCGCCCTTCACGAGCATATACAGAGCCTGGATCATGGCATCGGCATTTCCAAATTTCAGATCAAGCCCGCCAGCTTGTTCTTTGGTAATTACACCCTTTTCGTAACATTCCATTGCAAAGGCAATGGTTGCGCCAGCGGCAATGGAGTCAACTGCATATTCGTTGCAAACCTGATTGGCAAGTGAAACCGCCGCAAGATCATCAACACCGCAGTATGAACCGAAGGTGCCGAGGGTTTCGTATTCAGGGCCGCCGTAGCGCGGGTCAACATGATACGGGCCATCTTTGATCTCAACCACGCGCTTGCATTTGACAATACAAGCGTAGCAGGTATCGCGTTCTTTCAAAATGGTCTCAGCCATCTTCTCGCCGCTGATCGGTTCGCAGCCTTCGAATTGAGCTTCGTTATAGTTGCGGGTCGGCAAGGTGCCGATGGTGTTGTTGAACAAAACAACCACGGCTGTACCAAACTTGGCGAGGCCGTCCATATCACCATTTTCAGGAAGCGCCTTCGGGCCAACGCGGTTCAAAGCAGTCAATGCCTTCGCATCAGCAAGCTGAACCTTCTTGGTTCCGCGCACCACAACCGCCTTCAAATTTTTGGAAGCCATCACAAGGCCCATGCCCGTGCGTCCATTGTGACGGTTAGACATGGAACACAGCGACGAGAACAACACGCCATTTTCCGCGCCAATGCCGTGCTGCAAAATTTCAGCCTTCGGGTCAACTTCCTTGTGGATGATGTCGTCCACGTCCCCCGTCAACTTGCCCATTAAATGCGCCGCGTCGCGCAACTCAAATTTTCCATCAATGATCGCAAGATAAACAGGCTTCGCAGATTTCCCCTTGATCACAATTCCATCAAAGCCAGCGAACTTCAACTCAGCAGGGAAAAATCCACCGCTCTGCGAATCACCAATACCACCGCTGATCGGCGACTTCGCATTCGCATTCAAACGGCTCTGCCCAGAAATGGCCGCGCCCGTCGTCACGCCGGTGAACAAGGTCAATACATTATCAGGGCCGATCGGGTCGGCGCCCTTTGGCATATCACGCAAAATATAGTGCATCCCCATCGCACTGCCGCCAAGATACTTGCGGTAAAAAGCCTCATTCGGCTCTTCCACTGTAAGCGAACCTTTTGTCAGATCAACGTGCAAAATCTTGCCGTTATAACCATTAGGCATGACATCCTCCGTGAAAATTTGTTTTATGGATTATAACGAATCGGCTGGACTTTTCACAACCAGACATTTCCGAAAGCGACAGAATCACGCCTTCGATTAAGTTTTTTCTTACACGACCCGCCGCGCTTCCTTCCCAACCGACGCTTGATCCTGCTTCCTGAGACATTTCCCCACACTCCACAGATACTACACCCAGCCCCTCCTCAACCTCACTGTAAATGTGGTTCCCTGATTTACCTCGCTGACAACCGAGATCAACCCGTGCAGTTCGTCTACAATGGATTTGACGATATACAGCCCAATGCCGCTGCCAGGGATCTCCGCCACAGTCACATTCCTGGCGCGGTAGAAACGCTCGAACAAATGCGAGATCGAGTCCGCGGGAATGCCAAGGCCGTGATCCGTGATCGATACAACAGCGTCAGTCTCATCCAACAGGGCTGAAACCAACACTTCCTTTCCCGCGGGCGAGAACTTCACAGCATTGTTGATGAGATTGATAAACACCTGCGAAAGTCCGCCCACATCTCCAAGAATTTGCATGGATTCATGTTCCGGCGCCAGTGTGATGGTGATATTCCGCTTATTCGCAATAGCTTTCACAGCCTGCATGGATTCTTTCAAGACCGGCATCAAATCCATAGGAACAGCTTCCAGGTGAATTTTTCCGCTTTCCAGCCGCCCTGCAAGCAACAGCTGATTAATAAGTTCCTTCTGGCGGTTCAACTCGTTCATCAGCACACCCAGATATTCATCCTTCTCTTCTTTCGTCCCGCCTTCCTGCAACAGTTCAGTCATTAAAATAGCGGAAGTTAACGGCGTGCGCAGTTCATGCGATGCACGGTTGATGAAATCAGACTTCATCTGGTCTAGCCGCGCCTGCTCTGTAACATCACGCACGATGATCAATGCCTCCCCAGAACTAATAGGATGCAAACGCGCCTCAAAGGTTTGTTCATGATTCGGCAGGCTGAATCCATACGCCAAATGAGACGAAACAAAAGCATCCTGATCTTCGGAATCGAGGATCACCTTCACGACATCAAGAGGCCACAACTCCTGGAGTTTCCTGCCGACCACCGTCTCACGCGGAACATACAACGGATGGCTTGGATTCGCGTTGTAATCGAGAATATATCCCTCCAAGTCCGTGCGCAAAAGCAGGTCAGGCAGGGCATCCACGATGATGCGATTGCGCATTTCACTGATGCGGATGGTCTCCTCATAGCGTAGGCGCTCCAGCGCGGCACCGATCAGGTTTGCAGTCGTCTGAATCGTGTCGAATTCATTGGTCAGCCACGAGAGTTGATTCTCCTTATCGAACAAAGCCAGAAATCCCCACGACCCCATCGCCCCCTGAATTGGGATGACCAGAATGGAGATGACTGGAATTTTTTCGCTGTCAATTTTCACCCCCGTCACTGAAAATACGCGCGCGGGATTCTCTTCAATGACATCTAAAAAAGGCTGAAGCGCCGCGACAATGTTGAACCCAGCCGATTCGCGATCCACCCATTGATATTGATCCATCAACTCAGGCGTGTGGATATTGAACAACGCACAGCAAAACACATCCACCGCATAACCAAGCGACTCTAACACTTCAGGAATGGTCGTCTGAATATTGGGTGAACGAAACAACCCGGCGGTCGCCTGCCCGATCACAGCCAGGGCGCGAATGTGCCGCTTCAAAACAGACTCCGCGAGTTTTTGCTCCGAAGTATCGCGCGCCAGCAATTGAATATACTCGGGCATGCCCTTTTCATTATGCACAACCGAAATACTCAACTCCACTGGCAGTAGTGTGCCATCCTTTTTCTTCAATGTGGAAGCAGATCGATACAAGTGTTTTTCGAGCAGCGCTCTTCGCTCAGGGACATCCTCCATCGCCATGATGTCCTCCACAGACATCGTCAGCAATTGAGATTCGTCATATCCAAGTAACTGCAAAGCCTGCTGATTGGCAGTGATAAATTTGAAATCAAGGCCGATAATAAAAACACATTCCCCCGTTTGTTCAAACAGGGCACGATAATCAAGGTTTGCTCCTAATTTGTTTTTCCCGCTGGCTTGCGCCTTAATTTCAACTGGTATCTTGTTTAGTGGAATGGTCTTCTCATCCATAGGATAAGTCTTCGGGGCGTAGGTCAGGCAGCACTGCCTGCACGCAACAACCGCCTTCAGAATCCGCCACCCTCACTTCGCCCCCCAGGCTTGAGAACACAGCACGCGCGATCGTAAGACCAACCCCCAGCCCCTGATATTCGCGTCCATCCCCTTGACTAACCTGATAAAACCTCTCGAACACCTTTTCCCGTAATTCAACAGGAATCCCCTTGCCTTCATCCTGCACTGTGATGACTACTCCCCCATTCTCACTGGACTTCACTGTCAGCTTTACAATGCTCTTATCGGGACTAAACCGAAACGCATTATCCACCAAATGAACCAGCGACTGGCAAAACTCGCGGCGCGGCGCATAAACCATACCCTGCAAATCAACATCATGAATCAATCGCAGTCCCTTTGAGACGTAGCGTTCTATTCTTCGCTTGATCGGCGCAAGGATATAGTTCTCGGCATCAATCGGCTGGCGTAATGTATTCAACCTATTCTGGTCAATATCCGATAAAAGGATAATATCCGCAATCAAAGACTCCAATCGGTCTGCGCTGGAATGTGCGATACGGATAAACTCTCCCTGCTCTTCAGGAGTTGAAAATTTATGGTTCACCACCATGTCCAGCGACATCATCACATTCCCCAAAGGCGTTCGTAACTCATGGCTGAAATTCTGCAAGACCTCCCTGCGAAGTTTATCCATCTCCTCTTTCGCCTCCTGCTTTGCCTGCTCCCCAGCGCGCTCCTGCTCAGTCTTCACACGGCGCAGAATCGCTTCGATCCGTGCAATTAATTCTTCGGTCACAAAAGGCTTCGTGATGTAATCATCCGCCCCGCTGCGAATACCCGACACCCGATCCTCGCTGCCGGTGCGTGCCGTCAAAAAAATAAATGGGATCGGCGCAAGCTGAGGGTCTTCACTCATTTGCTGCTTCATTGCAAACCCATCCAGCGCGGGCATCATCACATCTGAAATGATCAAATCGGGTGGTGTCTGTTTCGCCTTGAGATAACCATCATCACCGTTCATGGCAGTGATCACGACATATCCACGCCGACCCAATGTGGCAGCCAGCCCCATACGAATAGCCGGCTCATCATCTATCACGAGGATCGTTGTCTTATTGTCCAATTTTGCCTCTCGGTCTTACCGATGGACATATTATCCTCTCATCAAGGCGGATAATCATTATAAGGTTATAACAAAATAAATCTTGCGAATAAAGAACCGCCTCTGGTCCGAACCTTGAGCTGGTCTGCCTCAAAAGCATTCCCCACCCGCAGCCTTAATCGTCTCCCAATCCCGCCACGAACGGATCCACATCTGGAATCCCAGGCTTAATGAACGCCCGGATCGGAAAGTACAAGACCGCGCCAACAGCCATCGCTCCTAACGCCCATGAAATTGACGCCATGCCTTCTTCAACATATTGGCTGTAAATCGCAAGACTAATGATCAACGCTGGAGCCAGCGTGACAAGGGTCAAACCAAAATAGCCGCCAGGAACTTTCCTGCGTTCCAAATCCGGCATGGTGAAACGCAATTTCCACATGGCGAAGAATTCCGCCATCAATACCAACATATTGAGGAACACATCAATGACCACCAACGCGGCAAATGCTGAAAGCGAAAAGACGGAATAGATCAACCCGCAGAACAGGATGGCAACCCACGGCGTGCCATACTTCGGGTGGACTTTGACCATGAACTTCGGCATCATCCCATCCGCAGCCATCGCGAAAGGCACACGCGTTCCGCCCAGCCCATTGCCGATGAACAAACCGATCATACTTAACACCGCCGAGAATGTGACCAAACCGCCCATCACAAGAGCAAGCGTCCCATTGGTCTGACCCGTCAATTTATCCGCCACGGCATGAGCAATCTCAGGAAATTCCCATCCCACCGAACTGGAAGTATCCACACCCCAGGATTTCGCCTGCTCATAAGGAACGCCGTATTCATCGAGAACTGGGCCAATCCCTTCGCCGCTCTCATATTCTTCAATGCCCCACATTTGATAGCGACCATCTTCACCCGCGCCGCCATACAAACCAGCCAATGTCGGCAGAGCATACGTGGCAATGGCCGCAACCAGCACCAGCGCCATCGCCAGTGGATATGTCTTCTTGGGGTTGACGATCTCATCGCCAGCCGCGGCGGGCAATTCCCAACCCATAAAATTCCACATAGCCACGAAGATACCCGTGCTCAATGCGCCAATGGTATTGCTGACATTAACTTCCGCGCCACCAGGCAGGAATGGCAATTGAACCGTCGTCCCGCCCTTCATCCACGCCATGAAACCGATAACTGTCAACGCGATCAACGGCAACAGCATGATCACGCCCAGCCAGTTGGTCAGCAAGCCAGAAAAACGCGCGCCGCGGACATTCAATGCCGAGACCAGCCAAATGAGAGTGACAGCAACGAGAAAAGAAAGCCAGGTGCTATCCACGAATACACCGCCTATCGTTGCACCTTCACGCAATGCTGGGATAAAGTACCCAAGATAATATGCGGCAAGCACAGGGTAAATGGAAACATCCACCCACGAAACCACCCAGTTCATCCACCCGCCCATGTAGCCTACAAAGGGGCCAAAAGCAACCTTGAGCCAATGGTAATAACCGCCCTCCACTGGCATCATGGATTGCATTTCGCGCACCATCAACATATTCGGAATACTGAAAAACAAAGGAGTTAATACAAAAAGAAGCAATGCCAACCCCGGCCCAGACCAGCCCACCATCGGCTCCGCGCCAAATGCCCCGCCGCACACCGTGAAATAGATCAACCCGAAAAGTGGTAACAGTGTTAATTCGCGCTTTAGTTTTTTAGTCTCAGCGCTGATAACATTCCCTTCTTTCGATTTCTTTTTCATTTTGCCCTCCGAAAATTTCCCATCAGCAGATGATGGACTCCAGATTACAAAAAAATAGTGGACAAACGCTCTTCCGTTTGTCCACTTAATCTTCTTTATGCGGCCATTTCCTTCATCCCGTACGGGAAGCCGTAATCAGCCATTTTTTCCATGAATGGGTCAGGCGGGAATGCCTCCGGGCCAAGAACGCCTACACCTGTCCAAACACCGTGCTCGATCAAGTCCATGGCGATGACTGCGCTGAAGGCAGTCTGCGCAACCACGGCCTGACAGCCCCACGCATCCATGCAGGCTTTGTTATCAGCCACTTGATAAAGATAGACCTGACGCGGCTTGCCGTCTTTGGTGCCTTTGATCCATGTCCCTGCGCATGTCTTGCCAGACATTTTTTCGCCAAGGTGGGCGGGGTCGGGCAAACAGGCAGCCACCACGTCACGTGGCGCAACTTGCATACCTTTGACGGTGATCTTCTCTTTGTTGTCGAGGCCAAGCATATGCAAAGTCTTGAGCACGCCGATGAACTGGTCACCGAGGCCGTATTTGAAGGTGGCGCGTTTTGTCTTTACCCAGCGCGGCATGAGCAGCACTTCTTCATGCTCCACGTTGACCACTTCCACAGGGCCGATCTCGGGGAAGTCAAAGACTTCAGGTTCTGAGAATGGTGCGGTGGTGAACCAACCTTTGCCTTCCTCCCAAATGACCGGAGGATTGAGACATTCTTCAATGGTAGTCCAGATCGAGAAGTTGGGAGCGAATTCGTAGCCTTCGATGGCAATATTGGCACCGTCACGGATGCCAAGTTCTTCGATCTCATCAAAAAGATGGTCAGCCGCATAACGGGCGAACACATCCGCCATGCCGGGTTCTACACCGAAGCCAACCATGGCAAGCAGACCCTTCTTCTCCCAATCTTTCGCCTTATCAAATTGATAGTCACCCAATTTGATGCCCGGTTTGTTGAACGGGTCGGTCGGGTGCGGCTCGGAGAGGGTCATTGCCATATCCATATATTTTGCGCCGACATTGTAGGCGGCATCGAATATCTGTTTATTGAAGATCGGGTCCACCGAGTTCATGATCAGGTCAACCTGATATTTTTTTGCCAGTTCTTCGATGCTTTCCTGTTTGCTGGCGTCAATAAATTCCACAGGAAAGCGCTTATTATCTCCTAATTTCTTCTGCACTTCCTCGGAACGTTTGACGTTATAGTCCGCCAGCACCATCAACTCCACCCATTTGCGCGGTTTCGAAATGGCAGCAATGGCTTCTCCGACCCCACCTACTCCGACGAGCAATACTTTCATGAGATTTATCTCTCCATTAGTTTTATAACCCGCGATCGTGCGAGTTAGATTGACCAGAAAACCGCAGTCAAATATGGCTGCGGGAAAATCTAATAACGATTGCTTGGTTTATTCTGACCGCCTGGATTAATGGTAATCATCAGAGACATTAAATACGCCTTTACAAACGTATCCCCCACTTTCTTGATACTACGAACGAACGCTTTCATCTTTTCCTTTCAAGTTGGCTCTGCAATCCTCATGCTTGGGACGCAGACAAAGTATGTTGGCAGCCTCACCAGCCCACAGCGGGGTGCGAAGCGAATTCCCGTTTAGAAGTAGATCTCTTTAACGATCTTCAAGTGCATAAAGGATTCCGTCTCGCGGACTCCCTCCACTTTGGCAAGTTTTTCAGTCATAAAATTTAGCAAATCCTCATGGTCGCTGCAAAATACTTCAACCATGATGTCATACCTGCCGCTGACCACTACGATATAAACAACCTCATCGAACTTGATGAGCTTGTTGGCCACTTCGAGCATCCTGCGTCCATCGGTGCGGATGCCGATCATGGCCATAGTGCGCTTGCCCATCATGAGCGGATTGGTGACAGCGACCACTTTGAGATAACCAAGCTTGACCAGGCGGTTGTAGCGCTGACGGATCATACCGGGTGATACGTTCAGTTTCTCGGCGATCTGCGCAAAGGCCTCACGCCCGTCTTCGCGCATAGCTTGTATAATGTAAAGGTCGATCTTATCCAGTCGTTCAGCGCCAATACCGATAATGTTGTTCATATTGATATATTATACCTTTTTTGCATTATTGTCAATAATAATGTAATTTAATTGTATTCTAGTGACTATATTTATTCTTTTTATGCAAAATATTCAAAAAAATATAGCTACTCAACCGCGTCGCACACCTGCACAGGCGTGCGACGCGGTGTTGCGAGGGCGTTCTTGCCGGCTCACAATAACGACTGGGCAGTTGCAAAAAAATCTCTTTTATTGCATCCCTGTTTCAAGAAATAGACCCGACGGCACATTGCCTGTCGGGTCTATTTTACTGCAAAGGGTGTATTGGTGAATTTTCACCAACAAAAAGCTGCTATGAACCGCCCTTTACTTCAACCCAGATGTCATCATACAAAGGTGTGGCTTCGCCAACGTCACCGATGCGATGACCATTCTGAATGGCTTCCGCCGGTGTGTTGGTGATGGGTGAGGCCATGTATGTTTCATACAGTTCAGTCTGGTTGGCTTTGGCGTACTCCAATGCAGCAGCATTCGGGTTGGTGTACGGGAAGTCGCGCAGCATCATCCAGAAGATATCGCCTTGCATGGTGTAGTTCAACCAGGCGTATGCTGCATCGGCGTGAGGAGCATCTTTCAGCATGGTCCAGTTATCCTGCCAGAGGATCGCGCCTTCGGTGGGATACACATATTCAATGGCTGGGTTTTCCTGCTGGGCAAGCAAGGCTTCGGCGGTCCAGGTCATGCCTAGGTCAACGTCACCAGCGATGAGTGCGGTTTTGGGGCTGTCGCTGTCAAAGAGTTTGACATTGGGAACGAGCAGGGACAATTTTTCTTTTGCTGCGGCGAGTTCATCAGGGTTGGTGGTATTGACATCATAACCAAGTGTCAACAGTGTCAAACCGATAGTAGCGCGGGAATCATCGAGAAATACCATCTTGCCTGCGTACTCGGGTTTCCAAAGGTCTTCCCAAGACTGCGGCACATTTTCTACCGTGCTTGTATTGACCACAATTGCATCGGTTCCGGCCTGATACGGAATGGTGTATTTGTTACCAGGGTCGAATTCAAAATCGAGATAGTTGGGGTCGAAGTTCTTCAACACAGGCAATTGGGCATGGTCAAGTTCCTGCAACAAGTCCTGACGAACCATCAAAGGAACGATGTAGTCGGTGGGCTGAACAAGATCGTAATTGGAACCGCCAGCAGAGACCTTGGCGTACATTTCTTCATTGCTGGAATATTCATCACGATTCACCTTGATGCCGTACACCAACTCAAAGCATTCGATCATGTCGGTCGGGATGTATTCCGTCCACACAAAGATATTGAGTTCCGTGGAAGTGACTTCGAGTTCAAATTCCTTGGCAGGGCATTGATAGCCGTTGGATGTGACAGTTCCGCCATCTTCAGCCGGAGCATCTCCCCCGCCACCACAGGCTGCCAGAGCCATGCTTGCGACAACAAGCAAAGCCAGCAATTTATATAGAATGTTCTTTTTCATTTCTTCCTCCTTCAGAAGATTTAAATATGGTTTGGAAACGTGGGCCCTCGCCACGATATACCCGAAAGGGATGTCTTCATTATACAAAAGAGAAACGTGGTTTACACATTCCTCCTTTATCGAAAATTTTAATGCTGAAACAAAGAACTATGAATGCTGCTTTGATTCACGATTTTGGATGATCTGTAAAAGCAAAACAGCTATGAAGATGACCAAAATCCAGACCGTTGAAAGCGCATTGACCTGCGGAGTGATAATACGTCTCAGCAAGCCATACACATAGATCGGCAGGGTGGTCGAGCCGGGACCATTCGTAAAGAAGGTGATCACAAAATCATCCAGCGACAGGGTAAACGCAAGCAAAGCTCCGGACATGACACCGGGCAGGATCATGGGGAACGTAACACGGCGGAAAGTTGTCCACTCATTCGCACCCAAGTCCATAGCGGCTTCTTCATAGGATTTGTCAAAACCCTGCAAGCGGGCCTGCACTACCAGAGTGACGAATGGAACCATAAAAGCGATATGGCTGATCGTTACCGTTGCCATGCCCAATGAAAGACGTGCATCACCACTGAGATTAAAAGTTTCGTTTATCCAGCCAAACAATTGACTAAAAAGAGTCAGTGCGCCAATACCCATCACGATCTCAGGGATCACGATCGGGATATACAAAGCAAGCTGTGAAAACGGTTTGATCTTGAAATCATACCGCTGAAGTGCAATCGCAGACATCGTTCCAATAACCGTGGCAATAATCGTGGCAACAAACGCAATTGTTAAAGTATTCCCAGCCGCCTCTCCAACATCATCATTCTTGGCAAGGTCACAGTACCAATGAAAAGGCCCACACGGACTGGATTTAACAAGACTGCCATCCATCACAACACGGTCGCTAAATGCCGGGATAAAGCCTTCAAACGTCACATTTGCGCGCGAGGCGTTAAAGGAATATAAAACCAATCCAATGATCGGCGCATACAGGAAAAAATAAACCAATACTGCAGCAACGATCACAAAGGGGGAACGGCGAAATGGGTTCATCCCGCACGCTCCATTTCAAAAAAGGTTGTAGTGTGCGGGATCATGCGACAACAATCTCCTCTCCAAAACCAAATTTACGGGTATAGAAATATGTCACAATAAGCGTCATCACCATCAGGATTAGAGATGCGGCAGACCCGAAGGTCGGGTCACGCGCATCGAGGAATTGCCGTTGGATCAAGTTACCAACAAGGATCACCTGACGTCCTCCCAAAATATCAGACACAATGAAGGTTCCCATCACGGGGATAAAAACGAGAATCGTCCCCGCCACCACACCCGGCATTGATAGCGGAAGAGTAACCCGCAGGAACGTCTTAATAGCATTGGCACCCAGATCGGCAGCGGCTTCATAAAGGGAATTATCGATCTTCTCAAGGGATGTGTAGATCGGCAAAATCATGAACGGCAAAAATTCGTACACCATTCCAACCAGCACTGCGCCCGGGGTGTACAACATTTCAAACGGCGTAAATGGAATATTAAGCATATCCGCCACAGCGCCTATAATGATATTGATCGCACCTTCCTTGCGAAGCAACATCATCCACGCATACACACGGATAACAAAATTCGTCCACAGCGGGATCAGAACCATAAACAAATATGTATTGCGTTTTTTAGGATGCGCACGCGCAATAAAATAAGCAAGGGGATATGCCATGCTAATGACAAGCACGGTAGTATTAAATGCCAGGGATAAAGACCGTCCAAGAATCTGCACATACAGAGGATCAAAACACGAAGTTTGCCCATCGGCACAGTCTGTGCTATAGCCAAACAAACGGATGTAATTATCCAAAGAGAATGTATAGATCACATTCCCATCCGGGCTGCGCTGACCAAAACTTATGACAAGCGTAAGGAACAAAGGAATGATCAGCAGAAAAAACAACCAGAACGTGGTTGGCAATGCCAGCAGCGTTCCCTGTGCAGCTTTACTTTCACGAATTCGCTTAAGCATGGTTAATCCTTCTTCAACACCAGAGTATTCTCTGGCATGAGCATCAACCAAACATCCTGCCCCACAACGTAGAACGACTTCGGATCCAAGCGTGAAATACGGTTTTGCTCCAACACCTTCAACTTCGCGCCATTCACATCCACATAGATGTGCGTATCCGCGCCGATGTACACTGTGTTCGTCACCCTGGCGTGGAATAGATTCGTATTCTTCAGATCTTTTTCAGTAACACGAATCTTCTCCGGGCGGATGGAAACCACAACTTCTTCACCTTTGACCAACCCCTCAGAGACGGGCATCCCCACCACGTCCGCATTCAAGCTGGGGATGAAAACACTCGCCTCATCCTTCGACAGGGACTTGATCTTGCCTTCGAGGAAATTCGACTCCCCGATAAAGTCTGCAACGAACTTGTTGGCAGGACGTTCATATACTTCAACAGGTGTACCCAATTGCTGAATTTTTCCTTTGCTCATTACCGCAATACGGTCAGACATCGTCAACGCTTCTTCCTGATCGTGCGTAACATAGATAAAGGTAATGCCTAATTGCTGTTGAAGCGCTTTTAGCTCAAGCTGCATCTCTTTGCGAAGTTTCAAATCCAATGCACCAAGAGGCTCATCGAGAAGCAAAACATCGGGTGTTTTGACCAGTGCCCGGGCAAGAGCGACGCGCTGCTGTTGTCCGCCGGAAAGCTGTTTCGGCTTGCGTCGATCCATACCGGTAAGCTGCACCATTTCAAGAGCATGTCCAACACGCCTCTTGATCTCATCTTCTTTTGCGCCTTCCATTTCCAAACCAAATGCCAGATTCTGGTAAACGGTCAGATGCTGAAAAAGAGCATAGCTCTGAAACACCGTGTTCACCTTGCGCTGGAACGGAGGTGTGTGCCCCATGGGTATGCCTTCGATATAAACCTCGCCTTCGGTCGGCCATTCAAAGCCTGCAACCATTCGCAGAGACGTGGTCTTGCCGCACCCCGAAGACCCAAGCATGGAAAAGAACTCGCCATTCTTGATCTGCATGGTGACATGATCCACCGCAGCCATTTCATTCCCCTCCGGCGTGATAAACTTTTTTACAACATCGCGCATTTCAACTGCAAATTCACTGGTCATCTATCTTCTCCTCAAAGATGAGTAATGAAACCTATATAGTCTTGCTGATTTCCAGCAACGCTTCATCCAAACGATCCAACATAGCATCCATTTGCCGCTGCGTTACGATCAACGGAGGTTCAACACGAATTGTTTGCGCACTGGTCAATGTACCCGCAACCAGCACATTACGTTTGAATAATCCAGAGGCAATCTTATAACCGATCTCAGAGGTTCTAAAATGCATTCCGATCAGGAGACCTTTGCCCGTTATTTTCTCATAAATTTGCGGATACTGCGCAACGAATTTGTTTAATTGTGAAATCAGGTAATCACCCTTTTGCGCGGCCTGCTCCCACAGCTTTTCGCGCAAGGTGACATGAATGGCAGAAATTGCAGCAGAACAAGCCAGCGCACCGCCGCCCGTCGTGGTTGTGTGCATGAACGGATTCGGGTACATCATCGGCTGATAGATCTCCTCGGTGGTCGTCACCGCGCTGATCGGCATCACGCCGCCGCCAAGGGACTTCGCCACCGTCAAAATATCCGGCACCACATTCCAATGTTCAACACCCCACAACTTTCCTGTGCGACCCAAACCGGTTTGTACTTCATCGGCTATCAATAACACACCATACTTCTTCGTTGCTGCACGAATGCGCGGCCAAAAATCATCAGGCGGAACGATGGCTCCTGACTCGCCCTGAATCGGCTCGAACATCACAGCCGCCACACCGATGCCAACTTTTTCACAAATCTCAAGCTGCTTTTCAACCGCATCCGCATCCCCAAACGGGACATGGTACACCTGTCCCGCGTACATGGCTCCCATGGGAGCGCGATAATCCGATTTCCCCATGAGCGAAAGCGCTCCCATGGTCTTACCATGAAAAGCTCTCACACCCACAATGAACGCGGTCTTGCCCGTATAAAGTTTTGCGATCTTCATGGCGGCTTCATTGGCTTCCGTGCCGCTCGCGGCAAACCAGCTGTATTTCAAATCGCCAGGCGTAATGCTTGCAAGCAATTTACCCAGCACGCCGCGCAATGGGTCAATCAATTCCTGAGAAGGCATAGGCGAGCGCTCCAATTGCGCTTTCACCGTATTAATCACATCCGGGTGACTCCAACCCAGATCCATCATGCCATAGCCGCCAAGGAAATCCAGATACTCGCGTCCAAGCACATCCTTGATCACCGAACCCGAACCGCCCCATTCCACCGCCGCCCAATCACCAGATTCGGTGACACTCTTTCGATATTCCAGCCAATTGCGGTTGTAATGCTCGGCAAAATTTGTCTTCGACTCATCAATGATCTGGTGCGCCTGCTCCGTTGTTGGGAACTCATTCTTTTGGATCAAATCCATCCAACGTGACGAATAATCCAATGCGTCTTCGTAATCTACTGCCATAATAGTATCCTTATAATAATTCCGTGAGACCTGACAGGTTTTGAAAACCTGTCAGGTCTTTTTATTAAAACTTTCTTGTCCACTCTTTGGGCCAACGTTCGACCACAACTTTTTTCTGTGTGAAGAATTCCACCGCATCCATACCCTGCCCGTGCATATCGCCGAAGAAACTATCTTTCCAGCCACTGAACGGGAAGAACGCCATCGGCGCGGCAACGCCAATGTTGATGCCAATGTTGCCTGCATCCGCTTCGTATCTGAAACGACGCGCGGCATTTCCACTGGATGTGAACAAGCTGGCCTGGTTGCCGTACTGTCCACTGTTCACCAATTGGATGGCATCATCGATGGTGTTCACATGCATGAGACTTAGCACCGGCCCGAAGATTTCCGTCCTCGCGATCTCGCTTCCAGCTTTAACATCGGAGAGGATCGTCGGTCTGACGAAGGTCCCACGCTCGTAGCCCTTCACCACCGTCCCGCGCCCATCCACGGGCACGCCAGCGCCTTCTTTTGCACCAAGGGCGATCAACTGCTCCACGCGCTGCTGTGACGCTGTGTTGATGACAGGCCCCATCTGAATGCCTGCATCAAGTCCATAGCCGACAGTTCGTGAGGCTGCTGCATCGCAGATCAACTCGGTGAATTCGTTCTTTGACTCGGCAACGGTCACAGCCAGAGAAACTGCCAGACAGCGCTGACCAGCACACCCGAAGGCTGAATCGGCGACGATCTTCGTCGCCATTTCCATATCCGCATCCGGCAAAATGATGACGGGATTCTTCGCTCCACCTTGCGCTTGAACACGTTTGCCATGAAACGCGGCGGTGCTGTAAATATATTTCGCGACATTGGTCGAGCCAACGAAAGTGATCGCGCGAATGGCGGGATGTTCGAGAATGCCATCCACGGTTTCCTTCGCGCCATTGACCATGTTGACCACGCCCTTCGGGAAGCCAACCTGCTCGATGAGTTTGAAAATGAACTGCATGGTCATCGGCACTTTTTCGGAAGGCTTCACGATGTAGGTATTGCCCGCCGCAAGCGCGTAGGGCAGGTACCAAAACACGATCATGCCGGGAAAGTTGAACGGCGCAATCGTAGCACACACACCCACAGGTTGACGGATCATGATCTCGTCGATGCCGGGGGCGATGTCTTCCACGAATTCGCCTTTGCTCATGTGGGGCATTCCGCAAGCAACTTCGATATTTTCGTACGCGCGAACCATTTCGGCTTTGGCTTCTTCGAATGTCTTGCCTGCTTCATTGGTGATGAGCCTTGCAATTTCATCGCCATTCTCACGCATGAGATTGCGGAGTTTGAATAAATATTGCACACGGTCATTGACAGGCACGCGCCGCCATGAAGTATAGGCTTCGCTGGCAGCCTTTGCCGCCGCTTCTACATCTGCCTTTGTACCGAGAGGAGTCTTTGCAATGACATCACCTGTTGCAGGGTTAATGACATCGAAATACTCGTTGACAGAGGGTTTTACCCATTCGCCGTTTATGTAGTTTAAGATTTCCATAATTTCTCCAGATGGTAAATTGTGAAGGTCAATTTACCTTCGACCTACCACTTTACTATTTTACTTTTCGTCCGCAACTTCCAACGCCTTTTCGACCAGCGCCAAACCTTCGTCGAGTTGTTCCTTCGTAATGCACAACGGCGGAACTACAAAGACCATGCTACCCATGTTGTTTGCCATGATGAAGGTGAACAGGCCGTTCTCGCGCAGGGCTTTTCCGACTTCCGCCATGACTGAGAGTGCGAAGATTTCCTTGGTCTCACGATTCGTAACCAGCTCGATAGTGGAGAACAGGCCAATGTAGCGCACATCCCCAACAGAGACATGACGAGACTTAATATCCTCAAGACATTCACCGAGATATTTGCCCATCGTCGCCGCGTTCTCAATCAGATTATCTTCGTCATAGACTTCGATGGTTGCAAGGGCTGCAGCGCAGGCCAAGGCGTGACCGTTGTATGTGAGGCCAGCATAAAGATACTTATCGTCAAAATGTGCGGCGATCTTGTCTGAGACGATGACTGCGCCGAGAGGGACATATCCGCTGGTGATGCCTTTCGCGGTGGTGATGATGTCAGGCGTAACACCCCAATTGTCCACAGCGAACCATTTGCCGGTGCGTCCCCATCCGCTCATCACTTCATCCGAAATGAGCAGAATGCCGTACTTATCGCAGATCTCGCGGACGCGCGGCCAGTAATCATCCGGCGGGACGATCAGCCCGTTCGAGCCCACCACGCCTTCCATAATGATCGCGGCGATCTTGTCTGTGCCCTCGTACTTGATCACTTCTTCGAGATGCGAAATGCACTCGCGCTTGCAGGATTCTTTCTTCTGCCCGAACGGACAACGATAGCAAAACGGGTCCAGGAAATGGACTCCGCCGGGCATGGCAGGCTCAACCGCATTCCGGCGGTAGTCGCCTGTCAACGCAATGGAGCCGTGCGTCGCGCCGTGATAGGAGCGATAACGCGACAAGGATCTTATGCCGTCCGGTGTAGAAACGCGCGATCTTGATGGCGTTCTCGTTCGCTTCCGAACCACCGAGGGTAAAGAAGGTTTTCTTCAAGTTGCCGGGAGTCACTTCAGCAAGCTTCTTGCCAAGCAACGCGCGGACATCGGTCGCGTTGCCGGGATGTACAAAGCACAACTTGGCAGCCTGATCCTGAATGGCCTTGACCACCTTCGGATGCTGATGGCCGATATTCGTATTCATGAGTTGGGATGAAAAATCAATGTAGCGTTTTCCATCCGCATCCCAGAAATAAATACCTTCCGCCTTCTCCACCGGAATAGGGCTGGCTTGTCCCTGCACCGACCAGGAGAAAAAGGTGTATTCCTTGCTGAGGTCAACGATTTCTTTTGAGGTAAGCTTTGTCATTGGGCATCCTTTTTATATGTCGAAAGTCGAAGGTCAAAAGTCATTTGACCTTCGACTTTCGACCTTTGACAATTATTTTTTCACTTCCTTCACGATCTCTGCAAACACATTCAACGTCTCATCAATATCGGCATCGGAGTGTTCGTAGCAGAGGAACCATGGTTCGCGAGCGTCGCGGTCAGGCATCACGCCGCGAGCAATGGCTTTATCTGTCAACTCAATATACAAGTCGTGGTCACTTGCTGCCCAATCGCGTTGACAGGTGACAGCATCGATGCCAAACGAGAAGGAGAACATCGCAGGGTACCCGGTGAACACGGTCTGAATATCGTTCTCTTCAAAGATCTCTTTCAAACCGTCCATCAGACGTTGTCCGCGTTTTTCAATTGATTTCAAAATAGGCTTGGATTTCAAGAGGTTTAACGTGGCATACGCACCGGCAATACCCGGTTTGTTATTAGTATACGTCCCGCCTTGTGACACGCCCTGCCCAATAATTGACATGATCTCGCGCTTGCCGCCAAACGCCGCAACAGGGTATCCATTGCCAAGCGCTTTCGCGTACGTGACCATATCAGGCTTGATGTTGTAATATTCCTGCGCTCCCCCGTTCGCAATTCGAAATCCTGTTTTCACTTCATCCAAAATAAAAACACAGCCATGCTCTTCCGTGCGCTGACGGATCAACTCAAGGAATCCATCCTGTGGATTGATGGCCGCGCAATTGCCCTGACATGGCTCGGTAATCACTGCGGCAATTTGCTCCCCGTGAGATTTCATTACACGGTCAAAGCCTTCAAAGTCATTAAATGGCAACACGATGATAAAGTCACGCATTGCGGTGGGAATGCCAGACGAAGCCGGAACTGGGATCGGGCTGCGGCGATTCCCATACGCCTCAACGGGCGCGTAGGTTGACCACAACGTATGGTCGTGCATTCCGTGATAATTACCTTCAAACTTTACGATAATATCGCGGCCTGTGTAGGCGCGCGCCACACGGATGGCGTGCATGGTGGCTTCGGTGCCGGAACAAGCCATGCGCACCATGTCAATTGCCGGGGACATCTCAACGATCATCTCTGCCACGGCAACTTCAAGTTCGCCGGTCATCGCGAAAAGGACTCCGCGTTGAATCTCTTCCAGGACTTTCGAATCAACTTCAGGGTAGGCATGACCGAGAATGATCGGTCCAAAGGCCATACGATAATCAATATATTTTCTACCATCCACGTCCCATAAATATCCGCCCTTGGCTTTATCCACATATGGGGTAATTCCATCACCCCAAAAACGAAAATTGGAATTCACCCCCAATGGTATAACCTTCTGCGCGCGCTGTTGTAACGATTGCGTCTTCGAACCAAACATACACTCTCCTTTTATGGATCATTTGGACGTTGCGACTGATTCATCTGACAATTCGTTTGCAATTCGTTCAGGCACTCTCCACTGGTAAACATCTTTCAGAACGATCGGTACGATGGAGGTTGTGGTCTTGCGGACCCCGGGGACTTTGCGAACAACTTCCGTGACGAAGTAATAGATCTCGGAAGTGTCCCTGGCAACCAACTGGATACTGATGTCATTCTGTCCAATGCCGCAGGCTACGTACGTCACATTTTCGAAAGAGGCCATCTTCTTCGCGACCTCCAAAACAGCGTCAGCTTCCACCTCAAGCCACACATCGGCTTTGATCTTGAAGCCCAATGATTCAGGGTTGACCACCGCGCTGATCTGAATGACACCTTCTTCGATCATTCGGTCTACACGGTAGCGAACTGCGCGTTCAGAAATATCCGCCATACGGCGAGACATCTCCGAAGCGGACATACGGCCATCTTCAAGGAGCAAATTGACGATTTTTATGTCTATTTTGTCGAATTCATACATATTGTTTCCGCTTCTTTTCCGAAAGTGACACGCGGAATATACCTTATGGCGTTTTAATCGTCAAGAGGGCATGTTTTTTTCCACACATACACCTTTGTGAGCTTCGCTCCATTTAACTGGTCAATAACTCATGGATGGATTATTATCGCCCATCGAAAATAGTTGAGGAAACCTCATGTCTCTGATCAGATTTAATGAAATTCAAAACACGCCAAAGATCGTCAAAGCAAAAGACATCAACATTGAGCTGCCATCCATACCGGTGAAATATTATCGGCACGGCTGGCAGTCGTGGTCACTGGCCGCGTGGACAGATCTAAAACCGTTACCAATTCAGAAGCCGGATATCTTTCACCCATTGCAGTTGGATGCGCAGCACATCCGCAAGACGGAACCGCTTAGTTCGTGGATTGGCGCGGCTGAGTTCGAAGATGGGAACATCCTTTTATTGGGCGCGCTTGCCACAGATGCGCATGTGCTCCTCGTCGAGGATCAACTGGCAGGGCGGAGTGAGGCGGATGAGATCGAGTGGTTCATTGCCTATGGGCCGGAAAATGTCGTCTTCAAAAAATATGTCGATCAGTTGGGAAATCGTTTTGGAAAATTAAATAAAACCACCGCGCCGCGCGTGTGGTGTTCGTGGTACAGCCTGTACACCGTGATCGATGAAAAGATCCTTTTCGAGATTTTTGATGGGCTGACTGACCTGCCTTTCGATGTCTTACAAGTGGATGACGGCTGGCAGGCATCCATTGGCGATTGGGAAGCGAACAAAAAATTTACATCAGGCATGAATGCGCTGGCCGAGAAAATAAAATCAACGGGCAGGCGTGCCGGGTTATGGCTTGCCCCGCTCATCGCCGTGGAATCTTCACAGCTTTTCAAACAGCATGCGGATTGGTTTTTGCGCGACGAAAAAGGACGACTCGTCTCTGCGGGATTTAACTGGGGCGAGCAGTTGCGCGCACTCGACACCACGCATCCGGACGTAATCTCGTGGCTGGTTGCGCTCATGAAGCAGGTCCGCCGCTGGGGCTTTGACTACCTCAAGCTGGACTTCCTGTATGGCGGCGCGTTGAGGGGCAAGCGTTACAAAGACATGCCGCGTGAAGCCGCGTACCGTGAAGCACTGCAAGTGATGCGCGAGGCCATGGGTGCAGACGCATTCTTCCTCACTTGCGGCACGCCCATCATCCCCGCCATTGGCATGTGTGACGCGATGCGCATCGGGCCGGATGTGGCACACAAATGGGAAGTGTATCGCGACGCGCACATGCTGCAAAACCCAACCACGCCAGGGACAAAGAACGCCGTACGCACAGTGTCACACCGCTTGTGGCTGAAGCCGCTGCTGCACATTGACTCGGATGTGGCTTATTTTGTGGAAAAAGAAAATGAGATGACGCAGGAGCAGAAGAAGCTGCTGCAAGACCTCGCCATCGTCTGCGGTTTCAAAGCCACCTCTGACCTGCCGCAATGGATGACCCCAACCGAACGCGAAGACCTGCGCGCCTATCTCGAAGCTGACCCGGAGATCACACAAACAGGCAGATACACTTTCCAACTCGACAACCGCCTCGTAGACTTCTCCCCCGCTGTCACTCTGCCTGAACTCCCCCGCGGATTGAATGCTATCTCCGCGGCCTTCCTCGGCTGGTTGGGAAATTTTCCGTTTATTTTGAGAATCTTCAAAATGCTGGATGACAAGAAATTAAGAAAGAGAAGAACAAGTTTATAAATGTAATCTGGAGAGTATCAAATGATCGAAATACTACGAACCGACTCAGGCAATCAGGATTTTATCGATCTGGTAAAACACCTTGATGCTGATCTGGCTGAAAGAGATGGAAAGGAGCATTCTTTTTATGCTCAGTTCAACAAAATAGCCATGATCAAACATGTTGTGGTCGCGTACGAAAACGGCAACCCTGTGGGCTGCGGCGCAATAAAAGAATACGCTCCAGGCATTATGGAAGTGAAGCGAATGTACACGCCACCCGAAAGCAGGGGAAAAGGGGTTGCGTCCAAAGTGCTGACAGAGTTGGAAACGTGGGCGGCCGAAATGTCCTACGAAAAGTGCATTTTGGAAACCGGGAAAAAGCAGCCAGAAGCCATTGGCCTTTATAAAAAGAACGGGTACACGTTAATTCCCAACTACGGGCAATATGCTGAAGTGGAAAACAGCGTGTGCTTTGAAAAGACCCTCAAATAGCAGTGCTATTTGAGGGTCTTTTATATTCTATCCAAACAACTCATCCGTCTTTGCGGCCATGATGAAATCGTTCCTGTGCAGTCCCTTGATCTTGTGCGACCACCACTGCACGGTCACTCTCCCCCACTCGGTGATAATGAACAAAAACCAGCTTTAGGGAAATGCGCAGCGAAAACCGAAGTAACTATCCGTAACAACTGGGGCACTCCTGAAGCGAAACGGAACTGCTGCCGATGTCAAGTTAACGTTCCACGAGCCACCTCGCAACACACGGTACTGTCCCACATCTGGACCTAATGGGTTTAAGTAAGGCGATACCTGATAATATGTATCCTCGTACCAATCATTCACCCATTCCCAAACATTGCCTGCCATATCGTATGCGCCATAGGAACTTTTTCCTGTTTCGTAAGTGCCTACCCTGCTTGTATCGCTGGAACTGTTAATAAGCAAGTCCATATTTTGTGGGTCATTCCAAGGGGAAATACGCGGGTCTGCACCATTTGCAGCCTTTTCCCATTGAGCCTCACTGGGCAATTTACGACCTACCCATGAACAATAATTCGCCGCTTGACTCCAGTCAACATAGATAACTGGATAATCATCAAAATCAGAATCGCCATAGTAACTGGAGCGTGTGGCGGAACTGGTATTAGATGGCAAAGTGCATTCTCCGGCAGAAACACATGCAGCATATTGTTTATTAGTCACTTCGGTTTGATCGATCCAGAAGGCATCAAGATAAACTGCATGAACTGGTTCTGCATTTCCGTAGCCATCGAAACTGCCCATTGTGAACTCCCCTTCTGGCACATAAACCATTGGTGCACCATCTTTCTCGCTATGAGTTATTGAGCCAATGCCGGGAGCCACCGAGGTTGAGATTGGAAGGCTAGTTTTCATTGGCTGAGGCAAGGGAGTATTCGGTGAGCGAACACAGCGAAAACCAATATTGACATCGTTGAATGCATACTCCGGGTCGGCACTTCTGCGGGCAGTAGAACGGACGAAATGATCAGTATAACCCCATGATCCGCCGCGCAACACCCGGTATTTACCCTCTTCCGGGCCTAACGGATTTGAAGAAGGTGAACTTTGATAGTAGGTTTCACTATATCGATCACCTACCCATTCCCAAGCATTACCTGCCATATCATAAGCCCCGTAAAAACTTCTTCCTGTTTCGTAACTGGCTACCTCAGTTGTATCGCCAATATCTGAATTGTAATTCAGCAAATCCTTATTCGGCACATCATCACCCCAAGGATAAACTCGCGAGTCAGTGCCACGTGCAGCTTTCTCCCATTGTGCTTCAGTCGGCAATGATCCATTCGCCCATTCACAATAAGCTACAGCGTCATTCCAAGAAACATGAATCACTGGATGGTTCTCTTTGCCTGTAATATCGCTTTTTGGTCCGGCTGGATGTTGCCAATTCGAGCCATTTGTTCGTACCCAATCAGAACCATTCCAATTAAAGCCTTTAGCTTGTATTTCTGCATCGGTTTGATAACCAGTTGCACTGATAAAAGATGCAAACAATTTATTGGTTACCTCGGTTTGGTCGATCCAGAAAGCGTCAAGATAAACTGTGTGAACCGGTTGTTCATCTGAATTGCCATCTTCACTCCCCATTGTAAATTCACCTTCCGGAACATAGATGAGAGTCGCACCATCTTCACCGATCATACTGGAGCCAACACCGAGGGTTGGTGTTGGAACAGGAGTATCTGTAGGTTGAGGCATAGAAGTAGAAGTTATGGGGGGTATTTCTGTAGTCAATACAATAGTAGGTGATACAGCAACATTTGAGCGGCAGGCAGTCAACATAAAGAGCCACAACATCAAAGAGAACGATGTGAAAAATGTCATCTTCATTTTTGCCTCTTCAAGCACTATATCAATACTAATTTTTGTGTTTTTTGAAACATATTATTTGTTGAATTATCCAAATATTTCATCTGTCTTTGCGGCCATGATGAAATCGTTCCTGTGCAGCCCCTTGATCTTGTGCGACCACCACTGCACGGTGACCCTGCCCCACTCAGTGATGATAAGCGGATGATGGTCTTCTTTTTCGGAGACCATCGCGATCTTATTGGTAAACGCCACAGCTTCGATAAAGTTCTTCAACTTGAAGATGCGTTCGAGGCGCTTAACCCCGTCCACTTCTTTGATCTGCCAGGCTGGGATTTGCGGATGCAATTCGTCGATCTCGGCATCGGTCAAGGTCGGCTCACCGCCACGGCAGGCAACACATTGTCCAGCTGCAAGATTGATCATGGGATACCTCTAAAATTTTTCTCTTTTTTGTACACGGAATGCACGGATCACACAGACTTTCACGGAAAAATCATAAAAATTCCGTGTTTCCGTGCAAACCCATGGCGTTCGGTTCCGTCAAATCCGTGTACAAAAGGTTTAAGCTACAGCTTCAATCAATTTTTCAAGTTCAGCGGGCTGTGAAAGCCGAATACGAATGGCCTTCCGTCCTGCGGCGAGCAGGGCTTCGTAATCACCCAGCGCCTGCGCGCGGATGAGAGTGCCGAATGTCAATCCTTGAGTGGGGATATCAAAATCATTCTCGGCATCGTACACGACCTGAATGAAGAACCCCTTGTTCGGGCCGCCTTTGTGGAATTGTCCCGTGGAGTGTTGGAAGCGCGGGCCAAAACCAGCCGAGACGGGGCAACCCGTCTGTTCGCGGAGGGCAACGCGCAGTTTCTGAATCACATCGATCATTTCATTGTTGCGCGGCACATAGGCATTGATGGTCACAAAATTTCCAGCCTTGGCATCGGCAAGGAATTTCTGCAACGCGGCTTTCGCATCTTTTCCATCCACCAGATCGACCTCAGCCAATTTGCCCGTGGACTGATAATCTTTGATCTTGGCGATGGTGCGCAACTTGCTATCCTGCACATCGGGCTGGTCGAAGGTGTTGATGCCCAAAATATGGCAGGCCACCGAAACCGCAATTTCCCAGCGGAAGAATTCCGCGCCTGCATCATACGGGTTGGTCACTGGCAATTCGACTACGGGGAAGCCAGCAGTCTTCAGCGCGGCAACGCTCGCATCCAATTCGCCATTATTTCGCAAATACACGAACAGACGGTCATTCCCATAAATCTCTGGCGCGCCCAAAGGTTCGAGGGCTACGGGAAGGATTCCCTTTTGATTCTTGCCACTGGACTCAGCGATGACCTGCTCGACCCAGCCCGCCAAAGCGGACACAGGCGCATCAGCCAAAACCGTGAGCTTGTCTCTGCCTGCGAGAGCAGACTCTCCCAGTAGAGCGCCCAGTGCAAAACCGGGGCTGTATGTGGACTTGGAGACGCTGCTAATTTTTTCCGCAGAAGCCAGCAACTTTTCAATATCCATGCCAAGCAAGGCAGCAGGGACGAGACCGAAATCTGTCAATGCAGAGAAGCGGCCACCTACGTTGGGGTCGGGGTTGAACACTTTTCTAAAGCCGCGTTCCTTCGCGAGAGTCACCAGTGATGTGCCTTCGTCTGTGATGGCGATGAAGCGGGAGCCGTTGCCATTGCTCAATTTCCAAACGTAATCGAAAGCAGCCATCAACTCTGCGGTGCCACCTGATTTACTTGCAACGATGTACAAAGATTTTTCTGGCGGATAATTCTCAAAGGCAAGTTTCACCTGCTGATGATCGGTTGAGTCAAGAATGGCAAGAGAGAGTTTCGCTTCGATATTTGCAGCAGCGAGAAGTGAGCTTAATACTTCAGCCGTCAAAGAGGAACCGCCCATGCCGATGACGAGGACACGGTCAATGCCTTCATCGTGGACTTGCTTGGCAAAGGAAGTGTATCCTTCGAGACGTTTGCGGGCGTCGTTGATCGAGTCCAGCCAGCCGAGGCGAATTTTGATTTCGGCTTGTCCAGCGGGGTCATCTGTCCACAGGGTGGGGTCGTGCTGCCAGATGCGGGCGGGGACAGAATCCTTTTCCAGCGTGGCTAAACGCTTGGCCACAGAATCAGCTAACGGGGCGATCGAAGCGAGCGCACTTGTTCTTCTATCCTCAATCGCATCCAAGAGAGTCTTGAACGCATCCGCGAAAGACTTCACACCTTCATCTTCCAATTCTTTTGTGACGGTGCTCATCGAAATGCCAAGCGCTTTGAGTTCGGCGAAATGAGCCTGCGCTTCTTCGAGACCTTGCGTGATGGTCATCTGCGCGTTGCCGTGATCGCGGAAGGCATCGAGCGTGGCGGGCGGAACGGTGTTGACGGTGTCGGGGCCGATGAGGGTATCGACGTAAAGCGTGTCGGAATATTTCGGATTCTTCGTGCCAGTGGATGCCCACAGCGGACGCTGGGCGCGGGCGCGGAAGCGAGCCTTGAGAGTGGCAAAACGCGGCGAAGTGAAAATGGATTCAAAAGCATCGTATGCAAACTTTGCATTTGCAATGGCAGCCTTGCCGAGCAGATGCGAATCCGCAGGAAGGCGCGGGTCGATCTTTGTGTCAACGCGCGAAACGAAAAACGAGGCCACAGAAGCAATCTGTTGAATGGGTAGATTTTCAGCGACGCGATCTTCAAGCCCCGCGAGATAAGCATCCATGACGGCGGCGTAACGATCAAGCGCAAAAATGAGCGTGACGTTGACATTGATACCCGCGGCAATGCTCGCGCGGATGGCGGGAATGCCTTCCTTTGTGGCGGGAATTTTCACCATCAGGTTGGGGCGGTTCACGCGATCCCAAAGTTCTTTGGCTTGTTTGGTTGTGCCTTCGGTGTCGTTCGCAAGATACGGGCTGACTTCGAGACTCACATATCCATCGCCGCCTTTGGTTTCATCATACAGCGGGCGGAAGAGATCGCAAGCCTGTTGAATATCTTCAATGGCAAGCTGCCAGAAGATCTTCTCTGCATCCCAACCTGCCCACGCAAGCGGGAGCAACGCGGCATCATAGTCATTCGTCTTTGCAATTGCATTTTGAAAAATGGTCGGGTTGGATGTCACGCCGCGAATATCGCCGCGCTCGATCATGGCCTTGAGTTCGCCAGTTTCCAACAATTTCCGCTGAATATTGTCGTACCAGAGTGACTGGCCTAATGAAGTAAGTTTTTGAATTGGGGTCATTTTATCGTTTCCATGTTTGAAAGTTTTAATGTTGAAATGTTACATCGTATTCCGCAACATCTTCGCGGACACGTTGAGATTGAGGATGTGTTTCCAGATAAGAAATAAGACGAACAAGGGTCCCATTGAAACCCCCCCCCCCCCCCCCCCCCCCAAACAAATCCCTCCCCCCCCCCCCCCCCCCCCCCCCCCCCCCCCCCCCAACCCGGGGGTTTTCCCCCCCCCCCCCTCCCGCCAAAACCCCCGGGTCGTTAAAACCTTTTCCAACCTGCTAACTTTCCAACGCTTTTATCTTTGCCACTCTTCTTGCAAACCGTTCCCCATTTTTATCCACGCCAAGATATTGCGCGCCTAAAAATGCAGGGACAAGCACCTTCACCAGCTCAGGGCCGATCACACGCCCGCCCATGCACAACACATTCATCGCATCATGCTGCACGCCTTGCGCCGCGGAATAAGTATCGTGACAGATCGAAGCATAAATACCTTTCATTTTATTCGCCGCGATCGCCGCGCCAATGCCTGAGCCGCATATCAAAATTCCGCGCTCAGTTTCACCGCTTTGAACTTTTTCACCAACTTTTTTTACAAAGTCAGGAAAATCCACCGCCTCTGCACTAAACGTGCCAACATCGATCACTTCATGTCCCGCGGCTTGCACGGCTTCGACCACCACATCTTTTAGCGGGAAACCGCCATGGTCACAACCAACTGCAATTTTCATTTCACTCCATAAACAAACCCTAAAGATCTTAAAGACCTTTAGGGTTTTCTAATTAAAGTTCTTTCGCTTTCGCAACTACATTCTCAACTGTAAATCCAAGTTTTTCAAAGATGATTTTCGCTGGAGCGGATGCGCCATAACGGTTGATACTGATGGAAGAAGATGCGTATCTTTCCCAGCCCATGCCTGCTCCCGCTTCGACAGCGAGTCTCTTCTGGATGTTTTTCGGCAACACAGACTCGCGATAGGCTTCATCCTGTTTCTCGAACAGTTCCCAACTTGGGAAGGAAACCACGCGCACGCCCTTGCCTTCGTCCGCAAGTTTTTGCGCGGCTTCAAGGATGAGGCTGACTTCGGAACCTGAAGCCATCAAGATCATTTCTGGGGTTCCAAAATCCTTCAACACATACGCGCCTTTTTCCACCTGCGCGGATGATTCCAAGGTCGGCAGGTTTTGGCGGGTCAACGCCAGCACGGTGGGGCCATTTCTGCGTTCGATGGCAACTTTCCACGCGGCGGCAGTTTCGTTTGCATCTCCAGGGCGGATAACCACAAGATTCGGGATCAAACGCAGCGACATCAAATGTTCAACAGGCTGATGGGTGGGGCCATCTTCACCGAGGCCAACGCTATCGTGAGTAAAAATAAAAATAGATGGATAATGCGACAATGCAGCCAAACGGACAGCCGCACGCATGTAATCTGCAAAGACGAGGAAGGTCGCGCCGTACGGAATTACGCCGCCAAAGACCGCCATGCCATTCAGCACAGAGCCCATGGCGTGTTCACGCACGCCAAAGTGGAAGTTTCTTCCTTCATAAGAGCCTTTTTGGAAGGCAGGGCTTCCATCAATTTTTGTATTGTTCGAGGGAGCCAGATCCGCAGAGCCGCCGATGAGTTCAGGGATCTTTGCTGCAAGCGCATTGATCACCTTGCCAGAAGCGGCGCGGGTCGCCATGCCTTTTGCGTCCACGGGGAAGGTTGGCAAAGCAGATTCCCAACCTGCGGGAAGTTCACCCTTCAAGCGGCGTTGTAGTTCTGAACCCTGAGCAGGATACAGACGGGAAAATGCTTCGAACTTCATCTTCCAGTCATATTCAAGCTCGCGGCCTTTGTCCACGGCTTTGCGGTAGAACGCAAGCACATCGTCAGGGATGAAGAAGCGCGGTTCTTTCGGCCAATCCAAATTATCCTTTGCGGCGTTGAGTTCTTCGTCACCCAAAGGTTCGCCGTGCGCTTTGGAGGTACCCTGTCGGTTTGGAGCGCCAAACCCGATAGTGGTGCGGCACATAATAATGGACGGGCGCGGATCGAGCTTCGCTTCCTGAATGGCTTTATCAATCGCATCCACATCGTTGCCATCTTCCACGCGCAAGACCTGCCAGCCATACGCGCTGAAACGGGCGGCGCGGTCTTCGGTGAATGCAAGGTCGGTGGAACCGTCAATTGAAATGTGGTTATCGTCGTAGAGATAGATCAAACGGCCGAGGGATAAATGTCCAGCCATTGAGGCGGCTTCTGAGGCAACGCCTTCCATCAAGTCACCGTCTGTGACGATGGCATAAATGAACGGATCAATGATCTCATGTCCGCGTTGGTTGAAGGTGGCGGCGAGATGCGATGCTGCAATCGCCATACCCACGCCAGAGGAGAATCCCTGTCCCAGCGGGCCAGTGGTCAATTCCACACCGGGGGTCAACCCATATTCAGGATGGCCGGGTGTGAGGCTTCCCCATTGGCGGAAGTTTTGCAATTCATCGAGCGGCAGATCGTACCCCGTCAGATGCAGCAAAGAATAAAGGAGCATGGAACCATGCCCGCCCGAAAGGATGAAGCGGTCTCGTCCCATCCATTTTGGGTTGCGTGGGTTATGTCGCAGGTGACGAGTCCAAATTGTGTACGCCATCGCGGCTCCGCCCATTGGCAGACCAGGGTGACCAGAGTTTGCCTTTTGAACGCCGTCCGCGGAAAGAAATCGAAGTGCATTGATCGCGCGTGTTTGTAAATTTTCAGTTGTCATGGGGGTTATTTTACCATCCGCTTAATTAATATTTTTCTTTCAGTTCTTTTTCAGGTAGTACGATCATCCCCTCTTTTTCATCACCAATGAAAATCACCTGCTCGGGCTTGTGAACTGCACGCCACGCGGTGAAGGCCGCGACTAGTGCATCCAACTGCTCAGGGTGGTACAACAACTCCACAGGCCAGATGCCTTTCAACATTTTATGGCGGGTGATCTCTTCAAAAAAATCCATCGGGTCTTTGATTCGCAGACCATGCTCATAGAGTAGAAGCTGTCTCTGTAAACGCCCCTCAATTGTCGGCTTGGGAAGAGGCGCATCGTTCAACAAAACACAAAATCCAGCCTGTGGATGCGTCTCCAAAATTGTATGAGGTGACTCCGCATCAGGAAATTTCTTAAACCCCAGCTTTTCCAGCTTGCGATACAACTCAAAACCGACCTGCATCCACGCGGGGCAAACCGCCACACTCGCGGGCGTGCCTGAAACCGCAATGCCATGCTCGCGCAAAATAAATTCCGCCATGCGGTATTCCGCGCCACGGACTTGCTGTTTGGTGAGCATCTCTTTTTTGATCTTTGCGCGCACCAATCCACGGTTCACACCCGATGGTGCAGTGATCGCCACAGTTGCAGATTTCTGTGCGGCGAGAAACGTCATCACTTCTTCCATTTCTCCATCGGCAAGCGCAACGAGATTCAAATCACGATCCAGCGCCGCGTAAGTGAAAGTCTTACGGCCTGAAGTGGTATCAATGCCTACGTAGGTGGTATCGGTGAATAACATAGTAAGATATAAAGAGATAAAGCCAACAGAGATAAGAAACTGTTTCTATTTTACTTCCAATTTAAGGCATTCACACAAACAATGACCCAAATACAACGAATTACCCTCTACATCCTCGTCCTCATTGCGGGCGCATCATGGATATTCATCAGCGCTGAACCAGCAGGCACTTCCACAGACGCAATAACCTCCGCCCCACAGGCAGGCTTCACCGCGCCCGATTTCGCACTCAAAACTCACGCAGGTGAAACATACACGCTTTCCGAACTCAAAGGCAATGCCGTGCTTGTAAATCTTTGGGCAACCTGGTGCCCGCCTTGCCGCGCAGAAATGCCCGCCATTCAAAAAATGTACGACGAATATAAAGATCAGGGGTTTGTTGTTCTGGCGGTCAATAGCACCATTCAAGACAGTGCAATTGAGATACCCGCCTTCATAGCAGAGTACGATCTTAACTTCCCCATCCTGCTCGACGAACTCGGCGACGTAAGCCGCATGTATCAAGTCCGCTCGCTGCCATCCTCCTATTTCATCAACCGACTCGGCATCATCACCGAGGTCGTCATCGGCGGCCCCATGTCTGAAGCCCTGCTCCGCACCCGCATTGAAGAGGCTCTTAAATAACATGCTTACATTATTCCGCAACCTCTTCTCCCCTCCCCGCCACATGATCCTGCTGGTTGCCGCCGCATGGGTCGGACTCAGCCTCGCTGAAAAACGCGCCGAACGCTACGGCATCAGCAAGGATGAATTAAACAACATCACATTCTACGGTCTGCTGGCTTTCATCATCGGCGGCAGGCTTTCCTTTGTTCTGCAAAATATCGCCACATTCAGCAAAAGCCCAACCGGAATCTTCTCCATCAACCCCGATATCTTCGACCCCATCGGCGCAGTCGCAGTCGCGCTCATCACCGCACTGATCTACGGCCAGCGCCGCAGCCTGTCCCTTTGGCCCACGCTCGACGCGCTGACTCCATTCTTCGCCATCCTCATCATCGGCATCGGATTAAGTCACCTCGCAGCAGGTACCGCCTTTGGAAAGGAAACCGATCTGCCTTGGGGGATTGATCTATGGAACGCCACCCGTCACCCGACTCAAATCTATGAGACGCTCGCCTCTTTCTTAATCTTCGGCCTGCTCTGGTTCCAAAAACAGAATCCACGCTCAGGCATTCTCTTCCTCACCTTTGCCGCCTGCACAGCGGCAACGCAACTTCTCATCCAAGCCTTTCGTGGCGACAGCGCGTTTATCTTCAACAGCCTGAACCAAGGTCAAGTCATTGCATGGGTTATTCTCGCCGCATGTTTTCTTACTCTCGAATTTAGATTCAAGAAAACAAAAAGCGTGGGCTGAGAAAATTCTCAGCCCACGCTTTTATTATCAACTAGCCAAGTTCAGGATCAATCAACCCATAACTTCCATTGCGGCGGCGGTACAACACATTGATCTTGTTGGTATCACCGTTGTAAAACACGAAGAAATTATCGTGTCCGAGGTTGCGCATCTGCACAACGGCTTCATCTTCACTCATCGGATAAAGCACAAATTTCTTTCGCTTTGCAAACAACGGGGCAAGTTCGCCTGTCTCCTCATCAATAATCTCATCTGCCACTTCCGCAGCAGAGCGCCCGTCACCGCGTCCACGATAATGCTTGCCCTTGTGCCTTTCGATCTGGCGCTGCATGTTATCCAAAGCCTGGTCAAATGCCGCAAGGGCCTCATCTGCACGCTCTTCCGTTCGCAAAGTAAAACCTTTGCCAAAAACGGTGATCTGCGCCACATTCCGATCCTTGGCGTCGCGCGCGGCTTTATGATGAGCCAACTCCACACGAGCCTCGTCAATTGCGGGCAGGTAATGGTCAAGGTTACCTGCTTTCTTGTTTACATACTCTTCGATCTTTTCGGTCAAACGGATATTACGTGTCTGAACTTCCACTTTGTTGGACATAAGTCCTCCTTCATTGGGATGTTAAGTCACTTACTACAAACGCTACGCATGCCTTAACCCATGTTGAGGCAACGCGCGTGCGACTGTCAACGCATACACATCTTTGGCGCCAGCGGCATATAACACCTGCGCACCAGCGGATAGTGTCGATCCAGTTGTAGATACATCGTCCATAATTAGAACTGTTTTCCCGTTCACCCCCATCCCAGCTTGAAATGCATGTTGCACATTCGCTTTACGCTCAACTTTCGTCAACCCCACCTGTGAGCGCGTCTCTTTACGCCGCACCAATCCTTTTGGCGCGTATCGCATACCCAGTGCCAATGCAAGCGGCTTTGCGATCATTCCAACCTGATTATATCCCCGTTCCTTGAATCTTTGCCGACCTAACGGAATTGGAATCAATACGTCCGCCTGCCAATTCAGTCTTTCGACAAAAGGTATCATCTGAAATGCAAAAGAGTCGCCCATTGAAACATTCTTGCGGTACTTCAACCCATGCAGCGCAGGCTGAACGGGGTCCGAAAAAACTGCCCACGCCCTTAATGCACGAAAATGCGGCCTTTCAGCAAGACAAGTCTCACATATCCCCGGCTTATCCTGCGGAAGACCGCATATATCACACAAATTTCCATCTAAAATATTCACTTGTTTCTGGCAGTCCAAACACCAACAGGAACCTGGCTTGCCACACCCTCCACAAGTAGGAGGAAATAGCAAGTCAAGCATACTCCATAATGAATGATAAATAGAATATTTCCAATTCACGAAGCTGCCCCTAAAATGTCGTATTTCGTTACGGGTAGGCTGTGTTAATTACCCAAAAATGGCCCAAATGCGCTGGCAATTTGGAATCCGGCTGGAGCCATCAAAATAATCATAATAGAAGGGAATGTCAACAAAGCCATCGGAATAATCATTTTGACAGGGGCTTTATGTGCCAATTCCTCGGCAAACTGACGTCGTTTCACACGCATCTGGTCAGATTGAATACGCAATACCTTCGCCAAACTCACACCAAGGATCTGGCTCTGAATGACCGCAGCAACAAAACTGGTTAACTCTGGGAGGCCGATGCGATCCGCCATGTCACGCAACGCTTCGCGCTGTGTCTTTCCAAGTTGCACCTCGCGGATGCATCTCCCAAACATGATGGAAAGCTCATTCTCCCATTTCTCGCTTACCTTCGACATTGCCGCGTCAAAGCCAAGGCCTGCTTCCACGCAGATTGTTAACAGGTCAAGCGCATCCGGCATGGCCTTGCGCACTTCGTTCTGACGACTATTAATTCGGCCCTGCAGCCATAATTGCGGAAAGAAAAAACCCAACGCAGAAAAAATACCAACAACTAAGATAACCCGTGTAAACGGCCAATTAACCGTTGGCAAGGTGGAAATCAAGAGCAAAAGGCCGCCAAATATGGCTGCACCGACAAAGCGGGTGGCCAAAAACGTTGAAGCGTCAATTCGTCCGGGATTGCCAGCCAATTCCAACTTAAGGGTGGTCTCTTGAAGAAGTTTCTGCGGAGTAAAGCGTGTTGAAAGTTCCCCAAGTCTTTTCACGATCGGCACAACCACGCGTTGCACAAAAGGTTGCTGTAGTTCTATATCCTCCAACGAAACTGATTCGCCTCGTTGGGTAGCTTCTGCCAGACGGGACATAACATCGTCCATATCATCCTCCTGTCCTTGCCGGGCATATCGCATCCCAACAACGACAAGAAGAGCCGCTCCACCTAGTATTGCAGCGCCAATAATTATGGCAATAATTGTACCTGTCATATTACACCTCGATATCCGCTATACGCATCATAATAAAGTAACTCGAACCGATCAAACCGAGAACAACACAGATGATCCCAGCCGTACACAAGGTTCCGCCCTGTGTTACAGACAAAAGGTAATCGGGGTTTAGAAACCACAAGATAAGGGTAAGAAAAAATGGGATCAGAGAAAGCACCGAACCAGATGTACGTACCTGGGATGTAAGCACACGAACCTCACCTTTAATACGAACACGCTCACGAATAGTAAAGGAAATATTATCCAGAATTTCAGAAAGATTACCACCGACTTCACGCTGCACATTGATGGCTGTAACCACAAAGTCAAGATCCTCGCTGGGAATGCGCCTCAAAAGATTCTCAAGGGCTGTTTCCATTGGAATGCCGATCTGCATTTCCTGAACAACACGGCGGAACTCATCACAGATGGGGGCAGGCAACTCCTTACTGATCGCCTCCATTGCCTGCATCGTTGAATATCCGGCCCGTAAACCATTCACCATCAAGTTAAGCATATCAGATAATTGATCATTAAATTTCCGCAATCTCTGCTTTTGTTGATTTTTAATATAAAAACGGGGGGCAAATGCGCCGCCAACTGCCCCAAGCAGAGCAGAAACTGGGTGCCGACTTCCCAAAAGCCAAAATACAAAACCACCTACTACAATGGAAATCAGGATCAAAGCAAAATATTCGGCGACTTTAAATTTTAAATCCGCGCGCGCAAGTTCACGGGCAACGCGGTCACCAAATGATGTCTTTTCAACCCGTTTCGAAACCCAGTCAGTAAGTACGGAACGCTGGGCGTCACGATCTATATCCTCTTTTTCATCGCTCAAATACTGGCTAAGACGTTCCTCCACCAGCGCTCTTTCACTGTTTGAAGAAACGATAACTCCAATAATCAGGATAATGATCAGAATGATGCCGCCAATAATAATGATCCAGGTCATTTTATTCCTTAGATTAAATCCACGCTATCGGCACTGAATTTCCTAATACCTACGTCGTTCGCCGATACCAAAAATAGACGGAGGGAGATGAATACCAGCAGCTTCAATTTTGTCCATAAATTTTGGGCGCAAACCCGTCGGTCTAAGTCGGCCAACAATTCTGCCATTTTCCATGCCAGTCGACTCAAAGACAAAAATATCAGTCATGGTGATAACATCGCCTTCCATGCCGCTTACTTCCGTAATTGCTGTAACTTTACGAGTTCCATCCCGCATACGTTCCTGCTGACAAATTACATCCACAGCCCCTGCGATCTGCTCGCGAATGGCTCGGATTGGCAGATCCATTCCAGCCATCAGGCACATGGTCTCAATACGTGAGATCGCATCGCGGGGAGAGTTTGCATGAGCTGTTGTCATGGAACCATCATGGCCGGTATTCATCGCTTGTAACATGTCGAGCGTCTCGCCGCCACGGCATTCTCCCACAATGATTCTTTCAGGGCGCATACGAAGGGCGTTAATAACAAGGTCACGGATGGTGATTTCACCGCGTCCTTCAATATTGGGTGGGCGTGATTCAAGTGTAACCACATGTTCCTGGCGCAACTGCAATTCAGCCGCATTTTCGATGGTCAGAATACGCTCATCAGAAGGAATAAAACTGGAGAGTACGTTCAAAAGAGTCGTTTTCCCGGAGCCAGTACCGCCCGAGATGACAATATTTAATCGCGCTTCCACGCAAGCCTTTAGGAATTGCACTGATTCATTTGATATTGAACCAAATTGAATCATTTGCTCCACAGTAATCGGGTTCTTTGAAAATTTACGAATTGTCAAAACCGGCCCTACAAGAGAAATAGGAGGAATTACAGCATTCACACGGGATCCATCCTGCAAACGGGCATCAACATACGGGCTAGACTCGTCAATACGACGACCCAACGGGGCGACAATGCGATCAATGATACGCATCAAGTGCTCGTTGCTTTCAAAGGTCACGGGAACACGATGGAGTTTACCTTTACGTTCGATATAAATATTCTTTGGTCCATTCACCATGATTTCTGTAATCGTGTCGTCTTCCAAAAGAGCCTGCAATGGACCCAGGCCAAGGATTTCAGCAGAGATCTGTTCAAATAAACGGGCCCGCTCAGGTCGTGAAAGAACTATGTTTTCTTCCACAAGAATTTGTTCAAATAACCCCTGAATGGTTCGGCGAACTTCATCTGTCCGCGAAACATCCATCGAGGGGTCAATTTCAGCTAGTAATTTGTTTTGTACCCTCGTTTTCAGGTCAAAATAAGAACCCGCCTGCGGGGATGTAATTGGCGCACTAACACGCCTGGCCTGCAAAGAAGAAAGTCGAGACGAATCGCTCCCGCCACCACCACCAGTTTGCCCGGCTCCTCCCCCGCTATTTGTTTGCTGTGGCGCCGCAGGCGACGGTGTCCCGCCTTCCTGACTGCCAGCCTGACCTTTTTCAATACGTCGAAGCAACGACATAATAAATCTCCTTAACGCTTGAGTACTGCATCATTTTCTACTTCTAAAACACTTAGTCGCGCCCGGATTGCCTCTGCCAGAGAGAAAATCCCCTTACCAACCGGCTGCAATTTATTATTATCCATCATGAAGGGGACACCCCGGTTAACAGAAGTAATGACAATTTTCTCGTCAAGAGGTATTGTCACTGAAATCTCATGCTTTAGGTTTTCACTCACTCGATCCGGTGTAATTGCAATCCGCTTATCGTAACGGTTCATGGCGAACACGATCCGTTCCTTGCTCACACCCAACGTTTTTAATAGATCAAGAACCAGGCGGGCATTCTTAATGGAAGGTATCTCCTGCGTAGTGACCAAAACAATCACATCACTGATATCAATAGTTGAGAGTATGACATCCGTCAAAATCGGTGAAGTATCAACGACCACATACGCATACATTCCCTGCAGAAACTGCAATATCTTGGCAAATTGATCCGCGTTGACTTTTTCAGCATGTTCCGGGCGTTGAGGTGCAGCGAGAATACGAATACCAGACGCTTCATGCCTGATTAATATCTCTTCAACCACCTCTGGCTCAAGTTCATCTACACGGGGAGCCAGTTCCAGCACTGTATTTTTACCCTGTTCGTTCAAGAAAACTGCAACATCTCCAAATTGCAGGTTCGCATCGACAAGTACCACTCGTGTGTCTTCATTATGTAGTGCGATGGCGAGATTAACTGCAATGGTCGTGCATCCTGTCCCACCTTTGGGACTGTAGACGGTTACAATTTTCCCTTTTGAGGGCTGCGAAATATTAGCATGCGAAGCTGTTCCTCCAGAAGCGGATGAAGCGCCAAGTTGTTTGATACCTTTTGCGCGTTCCGCATGAGCCATTTCACCTGCCCGTCGTATGGCAGAAATCAATTCATCCCCCATGGGCGGCTTCGTAAGGAAATCTCTTGCGCCGGCAAGCATCGCCCGGCGCATGTAATTTTGGTCTCCTTGAACAGATAAAATCACAACTTGAATATGAGGTGACCTTTGACGAATCTGCTCTGTTGCCGTTATGCCATCAATATCAGGCATATTGATATCCATCAAAATAACGTCAGGGTCCAATTCCTGGGCGAGTTGGATGCCTTCTTTACCGGACCGCGCGGCGCCGGCAACATCCACGTCTGATTCAAACTGCAACAACTTGCGTACATTTTCCCGTGTTTCAGCTATATCATCTACTATAAGTACCCGAATTTTATCTGAAGCCATACACCGTATCCAATCGTTGGGTGGTTATATTTTATTGAGGCGGAACCGTAACCGTATCGTTGGTCAGGAACGGTGATACAAGAGTAGATAACGCTGGCTGCATTGCATAAGGCAGTTTCGCAGGTACAGGGATATTATATTGGCTCAACAGGAACTGCAATGTGGAAGCCTCTGTAGCCTGGCGAGCTTGATCGCTTGGATTTCGCAATGTCAATGAAATTTGAGCGTTTGTATACATTAAGTATGACAGGGTTATGGAATCCTGTGGAGTAACGATAAGGGTGACGATATCTGGAGCCTCAGGCGCCGCTGCTTGTTCCTGTGCAGTGGGGTCAGTTGCAGCAGGTTGTGTGGTTACAGTCCCAGACGGAACGAGCGAGAAATTGCCAAGCTTCATAATAACAACATCTTGAAGCAACATCTGACATACTAGCCGTGGGCGCTGCACTTCGGACGGAACCAGATAATAGGGCTGCTGAAGCGACGGATCCAATTCCAACCTGCCTTGAGGGGCCCCGGTAGTGACAACACCCAAAGAAAGGATCGGGAGACCAACAGCACCGTATCCTGTTCCCTCAGAGCCAGTTACTTGTCCTAAACCAGTGCCAGTAAGAACCGCGGTAAGATTGGGTAATACCGTCTGAAAAGTCGGGTCAATATCCACGAACATGAGACATGCATTAATATTTACATGCGCGCCATCGTTAATTGCATATCCTGATAATGAAAGGCGGCTGGCTGGAATGGACATGGCGGTCATTCCAGGGGGAATCAACGAGGCCCATTGCGGACCGGAGATCGGGACAGCTGCTGATGCATCATTGACCATCGACTCGGTAATAACAACGCCCTGATCCAAGGGGAATTTTGCCACCTTGTTATTGGTTAGCAGGGGTAATTCATCCCGGGTATACATTACTTCAACGACGTTTGCCTGGGGGAGATTCATCGTCAGAAGCACATCTTCTGTGATAGTCCCTCCCTGTGGAATATTTTGGGCGGCATAATACACTTCAACAAAAACGGGCTGTTCCGGTGTTTGTGGAGTTAGGACAAACTGACGAATGGCTACAAAACCCACTATCAAACCAATTATTACTATCAGGAGTACTAAAATCAAAGTTCGACCACGACGCATAATCTTCTCCTCTCATGGAGTGAATAAGTTATAAAGTTACAGGACAATATATAACATATTCATTATACAAGAAAAATGGCAAAAACATATTATGGGGAGCTGTAGTTTTACAGCCTAATATTGCCTACAAATTTGTTAAGAAAGGCTCAAACAGCTTAGTTCCTTGCCTGGACGGTAAAGGATATTCTGGCTCCAGTGCCTGACGAGCTATCGATTTCAAAACTGCCACCTAACATTTCCGCCCGCTCACGAATTAACTTCAGTCCCAAATTTGATGATTCTTTCAAGGTTTCAGGGTCAAAGCCTTTTCCATTATCATCCACGCTGACGCGGATCAAATCATTCCCAAGATCCACCTGAACTTTGATCAATGAAGCCTGGCTATGGCGGGCGGCATTTCCAAGCAGTTCCTGAACCGCCCGAAAGATCATAACCTCCAAATAGGGTTCCAGTCTCCGCTCAACGCCGGTAACGGTTACACTTACATCAAGACCGGTTTGTTCTTTGAAGGCGTCAGCGTATTTCTTAAGTGTGGGAGTTAGACCAAGATCGTCAAGCATCATTGGACGAAGCTCAAAAATAAAGTTTCTCACTTTTTGAAACGTGCTCATCGCCGACGCTTTCAAATCCCCAAGTTCATCCCTGGCTTGCGCCGGGTCAATATCCATAAGGCGCATTGCGATTTCTGTCTGCAAAATAAAATTGGAAAGAGCCTGCGCGGGGCCGTCGTGCATTTGGCGAGATAAACGCTGGCGCTCCGCTTCCTGCGCATTTACGATCATTTCAATTCCGGCCATCTGACTTTTAGGGCTTCCGCCCGGAGTAGCGCTGGGAGCAGAGGAAGGAGTGTTTGCCCTGGAAGCTATTTCATCTAAGACAGTCTTATATTTCTCAAGGTGGGTTTTATCATTTTGCAATTTCTCAAGCTGCCCACGCATGATAAAAAGGCGTTGTTGGGCATCCAACGCAGAGTCGTAGGCCATCTTTAACTCATCAATGGAGGCACCTTGCTTTTGAACCTGTTGAAGGTGAGAAGAGATTGCGGTGTTGCGCTGGGTGATCTTGGCAAGCTCGCCCTGGCTTTGTTCCATCATTAAATTAACTTCGCGCAAGGCGCGTGCTGTTTCTTCCAGCTCACTCTGATAGTCAAGAGCCTCATTATCGGTCATGAATCACTCCACAGGTCGAATATCGGAATCTTTCAAAGTCACCCATCCACGTTTCAATGCATAAACGACTGCCTGGGTCCGATCTTCGACGCCAAATTTTCGCAGGATGGCTGTTACATGGTTCTTTACAGTTTGGTGGCTAATCCCCAACAGGGTGGCTATCTCTTTATTGCTCATGCCACGCACCACGCAGGATAAGACTTCCATTTCACGGTCAGATAAGGGATGGAAAGGCGTGCCCGGTTCACTATAGGAGCGCCGTGCGCCTTCCATTCTATCTTCAACCCAGAGCTCTAATTCGCGTCGGGTGAAGACGTTGTTCGCAAAAACAAATTTACCTTCTGCAACTTCGCGGATGATACGCGAAAGGGATTGGGGCTCAATATCTTTAGAGCAATAGCCATGCGCGCCTGCAAGGGCAGCGTGAATTGCCTGCTCAATATCATCATAGCCCGTCATGAGAATGATGCGCGTGGGCAATCTATCCTGGGAAACCTGATGGGTAATCTGTTGGCCGTTTATGCCAGGCAGGTTAACATCCAGAACAGCAATTGTCGGTTTTTTGGATTTTATTAATTCCAACGCCTCATCACCCGTCGCAGACTGGGCGATAATACGCATATCGGGCTCCAATGACAGGGCGTCTACAACACCCTGACGGAACAGTGGATGGTCATCAACGATCAATAGAGTTATTTGGTTCATCCCAAGCCCATGCTCTCTCTCTGTATGGTATTTATTTTCATGCAATGCACTATTTTAACCCATTAAGGGCTTTTCCACAGATAAACAATCATGTTTCTCTCCCCCAAAGTTTGAGTGATCCGGCTATTTGACGAGAAAGCCTCTATCAACCCAATGGGAAGGGTGGGATAAAAATCGGGGAAGGCGATCAAATAGTCGGCGCCGCTTTCATTCAAGAAGGAGGCGATTCGGGGTTCGTCACGAATAAATGGAATTACCTCGGGGGAAATCAAGCCTGCCAGATCGATCAATTTGTGATCGTCATAATACCCCAATGCGCCAATATCGTGCGCTGCAATGACCGCATCTGGCGGGGCATTTTGGGCGATCCATTTCGCTGTGACCACCATCTCGCTTTCAATGACAGCCACATCCTGGGCGTAGGAACGGGCGCCGAGAACGATAAACCCAAATGTGAGCATGGCAACACTCCCCCGCCAAAGTGTTTGCACTACCCAGTGGTAACGGGCAAATGTTTTGCCACCATCAAATTCCGCGAAAGCCAGCAGACCGAACAGAAAAAATATCGGCATGGCGGGCATGATGTAACGGCCATGCTGATAAACCGGCAGGCGCGAAATATACAGCCCAAGATACCCGGCGCACCAAATGATGGCGGCGAGGCTCCCCCACATGCGTCCCTTTATGGACTTTACCAGCCAGCTGACAATGCCCGGAATTAGCACAAGGCTTGGACCAACCAGCAATTGCAAAGACATCTGCCCAAGACGCTCTGTGATGGGCATCAACTGCCAGGCGGCATACTCGGCTTGTTTTGCATAAAAGGTGTTTGGCATCGGCGTGCCGCCAATGGTCAGGTTGAACAAAAGATAGAGGCCGAACAATGCGCCAAAGCCAATGAAACATTGCACCACGGATGTGAGCCTCGAACGCAGATCTTTTTCTGCGAGAAAGATCACCATCAGAATGGGGCCGAGCAGAGTCAAACCGTCGGGGCGGACCCAGACCGATAGACCGGCAAGCAAGCCAAGGGTCAGGTAGCGATGTGTGTTTGTCATCAAAAGAACAAGCGCGGCGGTGACGATCAATCCATGCAGGAGGGTTTCCATCCCAGACATGCCCGCCCAAACGAGATGCCATTCAAACGCAATGAAGATGCCGACCCATGGGAAGTTCGGGCGATAGGAATTTATGATGCCGCGCACGGCCCATTCGCAAAGAACGGCTAGTGCGAAGAGGGTTAGGATGCCGAGAAAATACGTCCAGATGTAGGGAGCGAGTTTTAGTAAAAAGCCAATAGCGAGCAACGCAGACCAAAGCGGGGATGTGGAGCCTGCGGATGGAAGCCCTGTGCGAAATGCCCACTCACCGTTCAATGCCAGGTTGCGCGCGTAGGTTTGATGGATCCACGAGTCATCCAACGGAAAGCCGACGGCGTAAGTGAAGCGGCTGACGATCAAATAGACAGCGGCAATCAGCAGCACTGCGGCGGCGATGATTAGCAGGTCGCGCTGCGAAATTTCACTCGGTGATCTTGAAGACATAGATGCCATTGACTTTACCTAAAAACATAAAATTCTTGTGACCTTGAGGATCATCGATCAAGCCTCTTAATGGCGGCAAGGTCCCTTGTTCTTCGAGCACAAGGTAATTCGCGCCGAATTGTTTTGACACAGCGAGAATGGCGTCCTTTCCACCATAAGGAACAGAAATGGCGGAGCGTTCCGTGCTAACATAATACCCGGGCGCGTTAAGAACGATGACAACATCATTGCTCTTGATTCCTTTTTCGAGCAGGAATTGTTCGACAGCGGGATACACATCCTCACCTTCGCCCCAGCCGAGGGTGAACAATCGCATGTTGACGACGAACACGGTGAGGATAATTGTGATCATAACAAGCGCGCTTCGGAATATAACGACGGTCTTGTTATCGCCCCAGTTGCGGTTTCTCAGCCGTAGCAGAATCTCATCAAGGCCCAACGGCGCGAGAGTCCACCACATAGGTTGAAGCGCTGCGCCTGCGTGGAAAAATGCTCCGCGCGCGCCTGCAAATGGAAAGATAAACGACATCACAAAGAACAGGATCAGCCAGGCTGTGCCCGCTAGTTTGACACGTTCATCGCTGCGGAAATAGATGACGCCCGCGACAATGAATGGAAAGAGAATGATTCCGCCATGCGCGGCAAATCCGCTTTGCAGATTGTTGCCAAGCGCCCACATGCGGTCTTTCAGAATCTCGTTCCAGCCGGTTGCAAGGAATGTTTCCATGTTGAGTTTTTCAGGCGGGTAGATGAATGTCTCATCGTAATTCTGAAGCCAAAGGGCGCGGCTGCCACCGGGAGCCATGATGGTTCCAAAGGTGTTTAAGTTTCGCGCATACCACAGCGCCATGATGACAAGAAAGCCGAGGAGGGCGATGAGGGAATTGAGCGATACGTATTTGACAATACGTGAAAAGGAATCTTTTGGAGCGCGGAATAACGTAAATAAAAAGGTGACGGCAAGCCAAAGTAGCCCGTCGCTGCGAGAGAGAGAGAACAAGCCTGAGAGCAAGCCGAGGAAGAGCCAATACCGCTGGTGAGACGGGTCTTCGAGAAGTTTTGTTGCGCAAATAAAATACAAACCACCGAAGAGCATGAAGAGACTGAAATTATCCGTGACGCCGACAAAGGAAGCGCTGTACACAGAAAAAATGGCGAGCAGCGCAGAGATGATCGCAACGTCACGCTTTTTGGAAAAAGAATACGACAGTGCGGCAGTGACAGGCACAACCAGAGCGGCAATCAGAATGAAGGGCAATCTAGCAGCGGCGTAGGTGGTTTGACCTGCCAACCACATTCCCAATGCAGAAATAATGGAAGCGAGCGGCATCCAATAGGTGTGGGATGGATGCGGCAAAGAGGTTGTGCCGTCAAGATAGTTCCACAAGTAGGGCTCGTTGAAGCCATTCCCTTTGACGAGTTGAACCCCGCCCGCGAAGTAGTAATCCGCGTCAAGGTAGCCAGGGAAAGGCTGAAATTGCGCGATGATGACTGGCAAGATCAGGCCGCAAATAAAAAGAAGGACATAGGTTCTGAAAGACATATTTTCCTACCTGCGAGGCGAGAGATCACTCCAGATGCGCGGAGGACGGATCGCCCACCAGCGAATCCAGTATAAGCCGATAATAGTGGAGAGTGGCAAAAAGAGGAACATGATCTCCTGGGTGATTTCGCCGAAACGCGGCAAGGCAAGAAAAAAAATAACCCAGGGGATCAGGAAAATTATCAACCACAAGATGATGGTCAGCAAATTGCCAATGCGTTTCCAACGGTCATGGACTACGGAAAAGATGAGGGCGAATGGGATCACAAGCACGGAAAGGTGCTCCATTTCCGAGCGGAAGCCGAGGAGGGGTGCCACTGCAAGCGAGAGGCTGGCCGCCCAATAGAGCCTGCGAAAGTCCGAGGTGAGGGCGGCGTTCCACTCATAGCCAAGGGCGAGAACGAGAATGGCGATGAATACCCAGGCGTAGATTCCGTTATTGGATGGAAAAAGATCGGCAAAGATGGCATGTGTGGAATAGCCAAAGTCGGCGCGCAGGTTGTTCATGCCAGCCCGCAAATATGGGATAACCCAATTGGGATATACCAGAAATGAAACGGCCAGCAGAACGAAGGTGATCATGCCCAAGCCCGCAAAGACTCTGGTACGTCCCTCACGATACGACCACCACGCGACCAGGATCAGGAACGGCGCGCCCACTTCCCAGTAATATAAGGAGGCTGCCATCAATGCACCTGCGAGTTCATCCTGCTCAGCGCGTAGAGCAAGGAGAATGCCTGCGTATATCAAGCCAAGCAGTAGAACAGGACTGGCTTCCATGATGGCTTGAAAGGCATAAAAATTGAAGACACAAAATAGCAGGAACAAGATCGAAAAGTAGCGCGGCGTTTCCCAATCTGTGAGGCGCAGGCTTAGCAAGGCGAGGGCGAACAATGCCAGTTCGAGGATCAATGTATATAGAGCCCGGGCAAGTAACGGGTCGGAAAGAAGCGAGAAAGGAAAATAGAGCAGGAGAATCTGAAAGGGCGTATCCAGAATATAGGGCTCGTCGCCTGCCTTCGCTGAATCCTCATACACCAATTCCTGCACACGGGCAGGGACTTCCCCACTGTAAGGATCTATCTTTTCAAAAATAAATCCACGGCTTGCAACCCAATGAACGTAAAAATCGCCGCCGCCTGTGAGCGTGAGGTTGGCGTACACCAGAGCAGTGGAAACAGCCAAAAAGAGGATCGTGACCAGCGCTATGAATTGATAATCGCGAGAAGTAAGGGATTTTGAGGGGGGCTGAAAAGTCATTCACCCTCATGCTTCGATACGTACTCGCCACTCAGCACATCGCCTGCCCTCTCCTCTTCGGGAGAGGGTATAAGAAATCTGAATATTGGACGGGTCGGCGCACCGCGCGCCACTTCTGTAAAGCCCGCCTTGATGAAAGCCGAAGCCGTGCCTGTAAAAACAAAAGGATCGGGCTGGTTTTCTTTTAATTCCAACGGATAGCCTTCCACAATTTTGCCGCCGCGTTTTTTCACGTATTCAACAGATGCTTTGAGCAGTTCCACCGCAATGCCTCTATGACGATGTTTCTTTTCGATAAAGAAACAAGTGACCGACCAGACTTCCTGTTCATCCACAGGCTTCAACACGCGAGAGTGTGCAAGTTTGAGATAGGCTCTGCGCGGTTCAACGGCGATCCAACCGACGGGATAGCCTTCGGAATAAGCGAGCAGCCCCGGGATGGTTTTCGAATCGACAACTGACTTTTGCATCTGACGGGCAACATCGCCTCGATTGTCATCGAAATTCTTTCCGCGCAATTTCCAATACATGCACCAGCAGCCGCCGCAGGCTCCGTTATTCCCAAACAGCAATTCAAAGTCACGCCACAATTTTTGCGTGAGCGGATGAAAGGACAGGTCAAGTGATTCGGTATTGAAGGAGTCCATGAAAGAAGAGATCGCTATCCTGCAAGTATTTTTAGTTTCTGCGGCAGAATTTCATATTCAAAGTTCTGCATCCATTCAGGAAAAAGTTCGCCGTCAGTATGCGCGGGGGAGGGTTTATCAAGCTTGACGGAAATCTTGGTGGCGTTCACCTCGAACATACCGTCCATTTCCACATAACTGCCAGCGCCTTCTTTGAAAGCGCGCGGCAGAGCTTGAAATAATCCGAGGCGGGTGGCGCGATACCCATAGGCGAGAGTTAATTTTCCATCGAACATGTCGGCGTGAGGGGTCATAAAAAAACCGCCTGTGCGCCGCCCATTGCCAATGGTGATGAGAGACAACATGCCTTTATATTCGCCGCCATCCCATTTGATCTCACCGTACCATTCAGGCTTATCCATGATGCCCTGCACTGCGGCCACAAGATAACGCGCAATGCCTTTGACAAAAGTTATTTTTTCATGTTTGATGGTGACATACGGTTCCAGACCCGCGCCTGAGTTGTTGACGAAATATTTTCCATTCAACACGCCGAGGTCCATCAACTTTGTTTTGCCGGATGCGATGACCTTTGCGGCTTCACCCAAATCTGTCGGGAGACTCAACGAATAAACGGCGTCATTGGCGGAACCGGTCGGCATGATGCCAAACGGACCAATCGCCTCTTTTGTCTGCCCTGCGGCCTGCATCAGGCCATTGACAGTTTCCCCCACTGTGCCATCTCCGCCCGCCGCAATGACGGGAGAGAATCCCTGCAACGCGGCTTGCTTTGCCAGCTCAACAATGTGTCCCTTGCGCTCGGAGACATCCAGAGAAAAGTCCACACCTGCGGCTTTCAGCGCGGCTTCAGCCTCAGGCCAGCGCGCTTTCGAATTCCAGCGGTTCGAATATGGGTTGAGAATAACTTTGGCGGTCATCGGCCCTCCACTAAGTGATTTGTATCGATTTTACCTGATGTCCATTCTTTGAATTGTGACAATATTACTGCAATAAAGATCAAGACACAGCCAAATATCTGAATACCGCCCAGAGTTTCATTTAACAGCAGCCAGCCAGATACAACGGCAAAAACAGATTCAAGGCTGAGGATCAAAGCCGCGTCTGCAGGCGGGGTGTGGCGCTGCGCCCAAACTTGAAGGGTGTAGCACAATCCGATCGAGAAGAAAGCAGTGTAGGCAACCGCAAAAGTCAACGACCAGCTAAAACTCATCAACGGTTCGAATAAAGCACCAACGCCAATATTTAGAAATCCACAGATGATCAACTGCCCCACAGAAAAAGACATCGCTTCAAATTTGGAAGCATGCTTGCCCAGAATGATAACGTGAAAGGTCCAGAACAATGCGCCGATCAACTCCAGCATATCTCCTGCGTGGATTGCGAACCTGCCGCCTGTCGAAAGGAGAAATGCCCCCGTCCCAGCTAAAACCACAGCCACGATCGCCAACCAATGCGGGTTCTCGCCCCAAACAAAGAAAAGCGCGATCGGGACAAGAACAACATACAGGGCGGTAATGAAGCCAGCGTTCCCTGCCGTAGTGTAGACCATGCCCGCCTGCTGCAAAGCACTGCCCACGAACAGAAAGCAGCCGGCGATAAACATCCATTTATACTGCTCACGCGGCATGGACTTAACATCGCTGCGCTTCACGAAGGGCAGGACCACAAGTGCGGCCAGTAAATAACGCGCGCCGTTGAATTGGTAGACGCTTCCCAACTGACCAGCAACGCGCTGCGCTACGAAAGCGGAGCCCCAGATGATGGAAATAATGAGCAATGTCAGGTCGGCTTTGAGACGCATAATTTTCCCTTGTTTAAATGTCAGGTTTTGGCTTTGAAAGAAGAAAGATGAAATAATTTCGAGTGATACAATTGGCAAGTTCCTGCTTGTGAACTTGTTTACCTGTAACCATGTTTTCGCATTTTGAAGGCTTATGATAGCACAGGATATTTAGATGTATAACCTTAAGCAGATAGAAGCAGAAAAAGATGAAATGTTACAGGCAGTTCTGCATGCCCGCGCCTACAAACCTATTTATGTAAAGATCAAAATAAACTACGGATGCAATCTCAAATGCCAGATGTGCAAGCACTGGCGTGAGACTCGCGAAACGCCCATCCCCATGCAGCGCTTCAAAGAGACGATCTCGGAGCTAGCAGAACTCGGCTGCAAAAAGATCCACTTTTCGGGCGGCGAACCGATGCTGAGGCCGCAGCTGCCTGAGCTGGTTGCACACGCCACATCGCTTGGGCTGCGGGTGACGCTCACCACCAACGGCACGCTCATTGACAAGGAAAAAGCAAAAGCGCTCATTGAGGCGGGCTTGCGCGGCGTGAATGTCTCCATCGACTCGCCCATCAAAAAGATCCATGAGAAGGTGCGCGGCGTGGAAGGCTCGTTCAAGCTGACCACAAAAGCTGTTTCGCTTTTCAACAAATATTCGCACAAAGGCAAGCTCACCGTCCGCATCAATACTGTGGTCAGCCGTGAAAATTATTTCAGTCTTGCCACCCTGCCCGAGCTGGCACACGAACTCGGCGCGGATGGGATCAACCTCATCCCCGTAGACGATCATTGCGGCGAGCATTTGTCCATGCGTAAGAAAGACATCGCCCTGTTCAATGAAGAGATCGCGCCCTATATTGAGAAACGCGCGCAAGAGCTGGGTGTGAATATCGCAGACGAAGACGCGTTCCCATTCGGCAGAGACGAGAACGAAATTCGCCTTGGGCGTGCCGGGCGATACGCATTCGGCTATTACAGCAAGCATCCCTGCTTCGCGCCGTGGACTCACAGCCTTATTGATTTCAACGGACTTGTGTACGTCTGCTGCATGACGCGTGAACAAATTCCCCCGCTGGGCGATATTCGCAAACAATCCTTCAAAGAGATATGGGAAGGTGCGGCATATCAGGCGGTACGCCAAAAAATGCACCCGCCTTCATTGAAGCCATGTCAGCGCTGTGATGATTTTATTGTGGAGAATAAAAAGATATGGGAAACGATCGGGCCGTATTAAACGCCCCGTCATTGCGAGGAAGGTGATCTTCCCGACGACACTTGCGCCGCGCGCCAGTGCGGTGAGCAATCTCCATAATTGTGTTGGGGATTGCTTCGGGCAAAAACAAAATCGCCCTCGCAATGACGGAATGAAATTAACTTAAATCAGAGAACATATCGCCGCTGTCGTCAGCATCATTATCGTTAAATCTGCTGGAGCGGCCAAAGGTATCAAGATCGGTCGGCGTGAACAATGCCGCAGCGATGGGCAGAGCAACGGGCATCTCAAGTCCCTGCTGGCAGGCCAGGCACACACGGCCTTCCCGAGTTGCATTGGTATGCTCATCACAAAATCCGCGCCCGCATTTGACACACTTGCCAAGCGCAGGATTCTCACATGAATGCGGAACCAGATAACCAATAATCATTTCACATTTTTCTGCCATTGAGACACCTCATGAAAATTGCGTTGCTTTCAGAAAAGTATACACCAGACATCGGCGGCCTTGCAATCTCAGCAGGACGAATGGGTCATCTGCTTGCATCTGCTGGACATGAAGTCCGCGTCTTTGCTCCAAGCGGGAATTTGACTCCGTCCGAAAAGCGGACTCTCCCCCACAGCGGAGTCAGCGTCACTCGCTTTGGCGCACACAAGCGCGTGGACGATACGCTTGTCGATTGGTTTGAACTCATCGTGGATGAACACAAGCATGAACCGTTCGATCTGTTGCACGCATATTTTCTTCCGATGGCGGGATTTGTCGCGGCGTATGCAGGGAAATATTTGAACATCCCCAGTGTGGTCTCCATCCGCGGGAATGACATTGAGCGGGCGGCGTTTGACCCTTCCAAGTTTTCGCATGTGATGTTTGCGCTGCAAAATGCCAGTGCCGTGACCACGAACGCGAGCGAGTTGGCGAAGAAGGCAAAGGCGTTTATTGACCGGGAAATATTTTTGATACCGAATGGAATTGATACGGAATGTTTCAAGCCGATGGGGAGGAATCTTGCATTGGCTGAGGCATTAGGATTAGGGGGAGGAAAGAAGAAAGAGGAAAGAAGTGGGGAGTGGAAAGTGGATAGTAGCGTGCCAGTGATTGGGTTTGTGGGTGAACTGCGTGAAAAGAAGGGATTACCCACTCTCCTGAGTGCCTACGCGCAAATCTATAAAAAGCAGCCTGCTTCTTTATTGATTGTCGGCGAAGTGCGAGGAGGCGAGGACAAAAAATGGTTTGATGAATTTCTACTTTCCAATCCTCAATTACCAAATACCATTACAGGCCAAATCCCCATAACGACTTGCCCGCCTACTATTCCTTGATGGATGTATTTGTGCATCCCTCCATGAGAGATGGAATGCCGAATGCGGTTCTTGAAGCAATGGCGTGCGGAAAGACCGTCATCGCCACGCCTGTTGGCGGCGTGAAAGATGTGATCGTGGATGGAGTCAATGGGCTGCTGGTGAATGTCAACGATGTTGAAGGGTTGGCGGAGAAAGTGGCTGAGGCGTTGAGTCAGCCTGAGAAAAGAGAATCAATTGGCAGGGCGGCGAGAGAGGCGGTTTTGAGTCGCTTCACGTTGGAAAAGGAATTGCAATCCAATCTAGATGTTTATCAAACCTTGAGAGGAAATCCAGAATATGAAATATCGAATCGAACATGATCTGCTTGGCGAACGGGACGTTCCTGCGGATTCATATTACGGCGTTCACACGCTACGCGCGTTGGAGAATTTTCCGATCAGTGGAATTCCGATCAGCACCTACCCAAACATGATACGGGCGCTGGCGTGCGTGAAGCAGGCGTGCGCGCTGGCAAATAACGAGCTGGAATTGCTGGATGAAAAACAGACGAACGCGATCGTGAAGGCCTGCGAAGAAATTCGCGCGGGAGAATTGCACTCGCAATTTGCAGTGGATGTAATTCAGGGCGGCGCAGGGACCTCAACAAACATGAATGCAAATGAAGTCATCGCGAATCGCGCGTTGGAATTGCTGGGCTTTGCGCGCGGTGAATATAAACAACTGCATCCGCTGGAACATGTCAATATGAGTCAGAGTACGAATGATGTGTATCCAACAGCGATAAAGGTTGCGCTATATTTTGAGATCGATGAATTGATCGCAGCGATGGAAATATTGAAAATCGCTTTTGCAGATAAGGCAGCGGAGTTCAAAGATATTTTGAAAATGGGGCGCACACAATTGCAGGATGCCGTGCCGATGACACTTGGTCAGGAATTCAGCACATATGCGGTGATGCTCGAAGAAGACCAGCAGCGTTTGCGCGAAGCGGCTTCATTGATCCGCGAGATCAACCTCGGAGCAACGGCGATTGGGACAGGCATCAACGCGCATCCAGATTACGCCGCGCTGGCTCGCAAATATTTGAGCGAAGTGACTGGCATTTCATACATCACAGCGGGAAATCTCGTGGAAGCCACACAGGATGCGGGTGCGTTCGTGCAACTTTCGGGTGTGTTGAAACGCGTGGCTGTAAAACTTTCAAAGATATGCAATGACTTGCGCCTGCTTTCCTCCGGGCCACGCGCCGGGCTCGGTGAGATCAACCTGCCTGCGGTGCAAGCTGGTTCGAGCATCATGCCAGGGAAAGTGAATCCTGTTATTCCTGAAGTTGTGAATCAAATCGCGTTCCTCGTCATCGGCAATGACATCACCGTGACCTTCGCGGCCGAAGGCGGGCAAATGCAGCTCAACGCCTTTGAGCCGATCATCGCGCACAGCTTGCTGGACAGTCTCAAATATTTGCGTCAGGGATGCTTGACTTTGGCAGAGCGCTGCGTGAAAGGCATCACTGCCAACCGCGAACGGCTTGCAGATCTGGTCAACCGTTCCATTGGGATTGTGACAGCGTTGAATCCGATCATTGGGTACGAGAATGCAACTGCGGTCGCGAAAGAGGCGCAAGCCACAGGCAAGGGCGTGGCGGAGATCGTCCTAGCCAAAGGTCTATTAACCAAGGAACAGCTTGATGATATTCTTAGGCCAGAAGTGTTGACTCAGCCGAGATGGTTCAAGAAGTAAGTATGGACGTTCTCATTCGGTCTGAAAGACCAACAGACATTGCAGCCACTGAGCAGGTTACGCTCGCCGCGTTCATGGGCAAGTTCAGCGATAACCCAACGGAGCATTTGATCGTCAACGGTTTGCGGGATGCGAGCGCGCTGTCTCTTTCACTGGTGGCAGAAGTTGACAGGAAGATTGTCGGGCATGTGGCTTTCTCGGCTGTAACAATCAATGGAGAGAACTTGAATTGGTACGGGCTTGGGCCGATCTCTGTAGTGCCAGAGTTGCAAAAACAAGGCATTGGCTCAAAATTGATTCACGAAGGCTTATCAGCAATTCGGTCTCTTGGCGCAAAAGGCTGCGTGTTGGAAGGCAGTCCCGTCTATTACCAGAGATTTGGCTTCAAGTCTTATCTAGGTTTGATTTATGAAGGGTCACCAGCGCCAGAATATTTTATGGCTTTGCCTTTTTATGAAGAAGTGCCACAAGGGAAAGTTGAATATCATCAGGCGTTTTATATAGGTATGTAAATTTGACGGCATAAGCCCAGGGACCGGGCCCCCCGTCGCTCCCCCCTCGACCAAGAGGAGACATATCATGACAACCCTTTTCGACTCGACCACCACCGTAAAAACGGAATTATCGAAACAAAAATATATTGCTTCGGATGAGATCGCGACGATCGTGTATCTCTCGCAGAAGTTGGGAAAGCCGCTTCTTGCCGAAGGGCCGGCTGGAGTGGGCAAAACGGAATTGGCTAAAGCGATAGCATCTGCTACAGGGCGTGAGCTGATCCGTTTGCAATGCTATGAAGGGTTGGACGAGTCTAAGGCGTTGTACGAGTGGGAATATTCCAAGCAACTGCTGTACACGCAGTTGCTACGCGACAAATTGAACGATACACTCGGCAAAGCAGAGTCACTGGCTGAGGCGGCGGATAAACTGGCAAAAGAAGAGGATGTATTTTTCTCCAATCGTTTTCTGTTGCAGCGTCCGCTGTTGAAAGCGATTCTGAGTGAAAAGCCAACCGTCTTGTTGATCGATGAAATTGACCGCGCGGACGCGGAGTTCGAGGCTTTCCTGCTGGAAATCCTGAGCGACTTTCAAGTGTCTGTGCCTGAGTTGGGGACGCTGACCGCGAAGCACAAACCGTTCGTGGTGCTGACCTCCAACAACACGCGCGAACTTTCCGAAGCTTTGAAGCGACGCTGCTTGTACCTCTTCATTGATTATCCAAATCTACAGGAAGAACTCGCGGTCGTGAGACTGAAAGTGCCAGACCTAAATCCCAAGCTAGCACAGCAGGCCGTGGAATTTGTGCAGAAGCTCCGCAAAGCGGACATGCGTAAATCCCCTTCCATCAGCGAGACATTGGACTGGGCAAATGCGCTCGTGGCGTTGAATGCGTCCAATTTGGATAAGGATGTTTTGGAAGATACTTTATCGGTATTGCTCAAGCATGAAGCCGATCTGCAAAAGGCGAAACGGCAGTTGATGGCTCCCCCACCACAGCAGCAGAAGCCAAAGCCGAGAAATAATAATGAAGACTTTGGCAGGTTCTCTGGGAATTAACTTTATCGTCATTGCGAGCCGCTCTTCCCTGCACCGAACGCAGGACGGTGTGGCGAAGCAATCCCCTGCTCGAAACGGAGATTGCTTCGTCAGGAAGAGCACCCTCCTCGCAATGACGGGAGTGAGTGAATTATGGAATCCCGTATCTTACAGTTAATTGCAGCGTTGCGCGCCAGCGGGGTGCGCGTGTCTTTGGCGGAATCAGCCGAGGCGTTTTCGGCTGTTGATCTAATGGGGATTCAAAACCGTGAGGAATTTCGTTTATCGCTGCGGGCGACGCTTATTAAGGATGTGAAAGACCTCGCAACATTTGATAAATTATTTCCGCTCTTCTTCGGGTCGGGACAACCGCCAGAGATGGGCGGCAATCCGATGGATGATATGACGCCTGAGGAAGCACAGATGCTCGCGGAGGCGTTGCGCCAGTTCGCGGAGAATCTCCGTCAGCGGATGGAAAGGCTGATGAGTGGCGATCAACTGTCCCGTGCGGAGCTTGAGGCGCTGGGGCAGTTAGTCGGATTGAATCAGGCGGACAATCTCAATTATCAAAACTGGATGGCTCAGCGCATGATGCGTGCGATGGCGTTCCCTGAAGTCCAAAAGGCGATGAAGGAATTGATGGAGCAGCTCGCGCAGATGGGCATGAACCGCGAGCGCATCCAGCAGATCCGCGAGATGATCCAGCAAAATATGCAGGGGATGCAGCAGCAGATGGAGCAGTTTGCGGGCGAGCGCATTGCCGAGAATTTGAGCGAGAAGCCGCGCGGCGAGAATATCGATAATTTGATGAACCGTCCGTTCCATGCGTTGTCTGATGAAGATAAAAAACTTTTGCAGCGTGAAGTGAAAAAACTGGCCGCCATGCTGCGGACGAGAATTGCGCTGCGGCAGAAGCGTGCCAAGAACGGACAGATGGACCCGAAGGCGACCATCCGCGCGAGTTTGAAATATAACGGCGTGCCGATGGAGATCAAGCATAAAGACCGCGTACATAAACCGAAGATCGTGGTCATCTGCGATGTGAGCACATCGATGCGCTTTTGCTCGGAGTTGATGTTGAGCTTTTTGTTCGCACTGCAGGGACAAGTGCGAAAAACACACGCGTTTGCATTCATTGACCATCTTGAGTCGATCTCAGAAGATTTCAGCGGCGCAAATGCGGACGAGGCGATCCAGTCCGTGCTGTGGCGCATGCCCAGCGGGCATTACAACACCGATCTCGGTTGGGCGCTGAATGATTTCAACAGCGAATACATGGACACGCTTAACAGCGGAACGACGCTCATCATCGTTGGAGACGGGCGCAACAATTACAACGATCCGCGCCTCGATATTTTCTCGCACATGTCCCGTCGCGCCACACGGACAATCTGGTTGAACCCCGAACCGCCGCTGATGTGGAACGGCGACAGCGACATGCCGAAATATGCTCCGCTGTGCAGTAATGTGTTGAAGGTTAGCAATTTGCGGGAGTTGGCAAATGCGGTGGACGAGATGATGACGGGGTGATTGTTAATCCTATAATAAATCCGTGGAGCTCAAAGGGTATAATATAAGTATCTGGTTACGGCGCTAATGTTGCGCTATAATTTTACATAATCTAGTTTTTAGAAAGTTGATGCACCCTTTAGGTACAAAATTATGGCTAAAATACTGATTGTTGATGACGATGAAAAAGTCACCACCCTTCTGGACAGGTTTCTGTCCTCAAGGAAATACCAGGTTACCGCAATCAATGAAAGCTCAAAAGCAATTCAAACAGCGCGCACTCTCCGCCCTGACCTATTTATTTTGGATATTATGATGCCCCCTCCCGACGGTTTTACCCTCACAAGGGAATTACGTGCCGACCCAAACTTCTCCCGAACCCCGATCTTGATCATCACCGCCCTGGATAACAGCAACAGCAAAGCCACCACCTTCGGCGCAAACGATTACCTGGCAAAGCCTTTCGACCTTGACGAACTTATTACGAGAATCGAAGCACTGCTCCCCCACTCATAAACGTCAATTTTTTATGGGCTTTTTATATTTATACTCTGAATGATTAAATAAGAAACTGCTATTTGGAGGAATCACATGGGAAAGATATTAATTGTAGATGACGACTTACAGACCACTACCTTGCTGGAAAGTCTGATAAAAATGACCGGACATGAGGCCACATCTGTGAACCTCAGCAGGCATGCGATTCAAATTGCCAGTTCAATCAATCCGGATCTCATTCTGCTGGACATCATGATGGAAGGCATCAATGGAATTGAGCTTTGCAAGCTAATCAAATCAGACTCGATCCTTGGTAAAACCCCGGTCATTATGGTCTCTGCACTGGATGATATTGGAAGCAAAAGAGATTCGTTCAATGCAGGCGCAGTGGATTTCATCACCAAACCGGTCCGTCCTGGAGACTTCACCAAAAGAATTACTGAAGTTCTTGGCAGTTAACAAGCCTGAAAAAATGATCTTCCCACCATGAAATCCCTTCGCAAATAGCTCTGGTTCAACTTGCCAACACGCCGCGGATTTATACCCATCACAGCCACAAATTGCGCTTTTCTAATCTGCGGAAAGCGCAATTTGTAACAAAGGGCATATATAAGTATCACCTCGCAGTTGGAGGATTGCCTGCGCGAGAGCGAAATCTGCAAAGGGATTTGCCTCATAAATGCAAGTCTGTCTCAATTTTCACTTCGTGGCGATAGGAAATTTACGTATTTCTCCAGAAGCCTTACCTGACAGACGGATTATCGTTAGCAACCCTTGATAATTTCTATTTGTAACGCGCTGAAAAGCCTCACTATTGCATATCGCCAAACGCGGATTTCAATGCGGGGTATAGTCCTTGAAATACTTTGTATGATTTTCGATACGAATCCAACTGTTTGGTGTCTGGCAATGTGCTTTCTGTTAATTTTACGCACGCCTTGCAGGCACTCGGAACATTCGCCCACGCGCCTGCTCCAACACCCGCCAGCAAGGCGGCCCCATACGCCCCTCCTTCTGTTGTGTTGACCGTGACCAGTTCCACCTCTAAAACAGACGCAAGGATCTGCCGCCACAACAGCCCTTTCGTTCCGCCTCCCGAGGCACGGACTTGTGTGATCGTGTTCAGACCGGCGTTTTGAATGAGCGTAAAACTATCCTTCAAACCAAAAGAAACACCTTCCAACACAGCGCGTGTCATATGTGCGCGGCTATGGCGCAGAGTCAAGCCGATGAAAGCGCCGCGCGCCAACGGGTCGGGGTGAGGCGTGCGTTCGCCGGAAAGATACGGCAGAAATTGCAATCCTTCACTTCCATCAGGAATCGATTCTGCTTCCTTTAATAAATCATCAAAACTCATATTTGACGCAAGCGTATCACGATACCATTGCAAACTTCCCGCCGCTGAAAGCATCACCCCCATGAAATGCCACATACCCGGCACCGCATGACAGAACGCATGAAGCCTTCCTTCGGGCTCGATCAACGCCGATGGAGTGGTCGCAAACACCACGCCGCTCGTGCCAACGGTCAAACCAACAATGCCGGGTTCCACAGCCCCCACACCGACTGCGCCCGCAGCTTGGTCGCCGCCGCCTGCGGCGACCGGTGTGCCGATTTTTAACCCAGTGAGTGCAGCAGCCTCCGCTGTAACGTGCCCGGTGAATTCGGTTCCTTCAAATGTTTTCGGCATCCATCCGCGCGGAATCTCAAGCGCCGACAAAACTTCTTCTGACCAATTGCGCAGTTTCAGATCGAACAAGACCGTGCCCGCGCCGTCCGCTTTGTCCATCGCATATTCGCCGGTCAACTTGTAACGAATGTAATCCTTGGGCAATAAAACATGCTTTGCCTTCGCGTATACTTCCGGCTGATTTTCTTTCACCCATAAAATTTTCGGCGCGGTGAATCCGGTCAGAGCAACATTGCCTGTAATTTGAATAAATTTTTCCCTGCCGATGATTTGATGGATTTCATCACACTGGCTTTGCGTGCGCTGGTCGTTCCATAGGATGGCTGGACGGAGCACATTTCCCGATTCGTCCAGCAGAACCAATCCATGCATCTGTCCCGTCAGACCGACAGCCGCGATTCCTTCCCCGCTGATGCCTGCTTTTTCCAACACAGAGCGGATGCTCGCTGATACAGCCCCCCACCACTCATGCGGATCCTGCTCCGACCACAACGGCTTGGGTGTCTGTAATGTATGAGGCGATGACGCGACCGCAATCACTTGACCATTCGTATCGATCAACAATGCCTTGCTGGATGTGGTGGATGTGTCGATGCCGAGAAAATACATCGGTGCTCTGACCCGGTATCCGGTGTCAGGAAAATCTTCGGTACCGAACCAGAATACTTCAATGGTCAATTGGTCGAGACTTTCGTATTTCAACCCCCGCCCAGCCCGGCAATGGACGGTCAAAGGTCTGACCCCTGAGCGACTTCGCTTTTTCAGCAGAATATTTACCAAGATATTGATTCATGGAGCCGTCGTCAGCGTTGATCTCTTTCAGAATAGATTGAATTTCCTTATCCGCATTCCATTGTGCGGCTTTTTCTTTCAAGATCAAATACGTCCGCATGCAGCCGCGTGCGAAATCCTTCACGCCTTCGTAATCTTCAGTGCGATAGGCATGGGCATCAAAGTGACGCGAGCTGTCGTATTTGTTGTCTTCCAAGCAGTTTGACAAGGAAGAACGCGCTCTTGAGATTCACCGCGCCAAAGCGGAAGTCCTGATCGTAACGGCCGAATGCCTGATCGTTCAAGTCAATATGGAATAGTTTGCCTGATTCTATTGCCTGCGCCACGCCGTGGACAAAGTTGAGTCCAGCCATGTGTTCGTGTGCCACTTCGGGATTCACACCCACCATATCAGGATGGTCGAGGGTATTGATGAACGCCAGCATATGACCCGTGGTGGAGTTGTACATGTCGCCGCGCGGTTCATTGGGTTTTGCTTCCAGCGCAAATTTCAAGTCATATTTTTTATCCAGCGCATATTCGCAGAGAAAGTTCATCGCCTCGCGTGAGCGCTTGACGGCCGTGATCGGGTCCTTGGTCGCATCGGTTTCGGTGCCTTCGCGTCCGCCCCAGAAGACATAGATCTTTGCGCCGAACTCAACGCCCAGGTCAATGGCATTCATCGTTTTTTGAAGGGCGTAGGCGCGTACCTTTGAATCATTCGATGTGAAAGCGCCATCCTTGAAGATCGGGTCGCTAAAAAGGTTTGTGGTGGCCATGGGGACGACGAGGCCCGTATCTGCAAGCGCTTTACGAAAATCCTTTTTGATCGCTTCCGCTTCAGCAGGTGAGGCGTCAATTGGAATTAGATCATTATCGTGAAAGTTGACGCCGTACGCACCGACTTCTCCGAGCAGACGAACCAGATCAGCAGGCGATTTATGTTCGCGCACAGCTGAACCGAATGGGTCGGCACCGCGATTGCCAACGGTCCACAAGCCGAAGGTGAATTTGTTTTCAGGTTTTGGTGTGTAGTCAGACATGGAATGCTCCTTATGTTGAATGTAGTGCGACACGCTTCGTGATATCGCTTTGATTGAACAGAGAATTGAATAGCGACATAAATGTCGCGTTACAAAATATTGAACACAGCAGTGACAGATGTTGGTGCGCCCAGCTCCTGTCCGCGCTTACCCGGGGAACATCCGCCAACTTCCAAACGGAATTCACCAGATTCAAGCGTAAGTTTGCCATCGTCATTAAAGAATGACATCATTTGCGGAGTGATGGTGGATTTCAGTATACAACTTTCACCCGCCTTAAGTATGATGCGTTCGAAGCCAATCAGATGATGCAGCGGGACAATGGTCGAGGCGTGGAGGTCACTCAGGTAGTACTGGGCAACTTCGGCTGAGTCTGATGCGCCGCTGTTGGTGAGAGTCAGGCTAACGTTGAGAGATTCCCCTGGAGCGAGAGTCGTCTTATCGAGATGCAAATCCGAATATTCAAAACTGGTATAGCTTAAACCAAAGCCGAAAGGGTAAAGCGGTTCTTCCAGCATGTAGCGATAGGTACGGCCTTTCATGCTGTAATCATCGAAAGCGGGAAGTTGGTCGAGCGACTCGGGAAAGGTAAGCGGCAGCTTGCCGGCAGGGGAGACATCTCCAAAAAGAACATCAGCCACGGCCCGGCCACCTTCCATGCCGGGATACCAGACAAACAGGATGGCATCCACCATATCTTCCACTTCACCCAATGCGATGGGGCTGCCGCCTGTAAGCACAAGCACAATTTTCACCCCATGGATTGAAAGCTCTTTGATGTAATCCACCTGACTGGCTGGCAGTGAAATGCTGTCGCGATCGCCATTTTGCGGTGACAGAAGAGACTCTCCCTCTTCCCCTTCGAGGAAGGAGGAATACCCCGCGCAAACAATTGCAAAATCAGCCGACTGCGCCGTTTGAGGCGCCCAGGAATTTTTGATTTCACGCGGATGTTTCAACATTGCGCCAGAGGTATATTCCATGCCCATGCCTTCAGGGATACGACCAGCGAGGCCTTCGAGCAGGGTAACCATTTGGTTATTGACGCCATAATAATTACCGAGCAAAACTTCCATACTGGCGGCAGTGGGGCCTGTGACGAAGATCTTCTTTGTAGAAGGTTTAACAGGGAGGATGTTATCTTTATTCTTAAGCAGCACCACAGATTCGGTTGCTGTGCGATACGCGAGCTGACGATGTTCATCGCAGGCAACTACGTCCATTGAAATGGATGCAAACGGCACTTCCTTTTCGGGATCGAACATGCCGAGTTTGAAACGTGTGCCCAGTGTGCGTTCGAGAGCGCGGTCAACCAGCTCTTCGGTGGTATCGCCTCGTTCGATGGCCGTGGGAATCTCATTGAAAACGTGATCGCAGCCGAGGTCGCAGCCAAACTTCAACGCCAGCGCAGCAGAATCTGCCGCATCTTCCGTGACCCTGTGATGGAGATGAAAGTCTGACAGAGCCATGCAGTCTGACACAACGTGTCCTCCGAAGCCCCATTCCCCCCGCAAAATATCGTCGAGCAAAAGTTCACTGGCGCAACAGACCTCGCCCAATGTGCGATTGTACGCACCCATGACGGATTCAACCTGCGCCTCTGTCACCAATTTCTTAAAGGCTGGCAGGTAGGTGTCATATAGCTCGCGTTTGGTCACGATGGCATTAAACTTGTGACGGTCTTTTTCCGGGCCGGAATGCACAGCATAATGTTTGGCACATGCCGCAGCTTTGAGGTATTTGGGATGGTTCCCTTGCAATCCTTTCACATATTCAGCCGCCATTTCCCCGGTCAAGAATGGATCTTCCCCCCATGTTTCCTGACCGCGCCCCCAGCGAGGGTCACGGAAGATATTTACATTGGGAGACCAAAAAGTTAATCCCTGATATTGGTCGGTATACCCATTACGCCGCAACGCCGCATGATATTTTGCGCGTCCTTCGTCACTGATGGCGGTCGCCACCTTGAAGATCAATTCTTTATCCCAGGTTGCCGCCATGCCAATTGCCTGCGGAAAGACAGTGGCGCGCCCGCTGCGGGCGATTCCATGAAGCGCCTCATTCCAATAGTTATAAGCAGGGATATTTAAACGCGGCACACCAAGCGCCGGATGGTTCATCAACCCTACTTTTTCCTCCAGCGTGAGACGCCCAATCAAATCCTTTGCCCGTTCAGCAAATGAAAGTGACGTATCAAGATACAAAATTTTTTCAAATGTGCTACTTGCACTCATGAAGCGCTCCTTTAATAAAAGTTCAGATAAATCAAAAAGATTTAGCAACAAAGCATACAGAGCCTGCTGAGAAAACCCTTTAAAAAATCTCTGCGATCTCGGTGGTGAGATTGTCTTATTCTTTGCGAAAAAAGTTTATTCATTTGCAAAGCCCAAATCGCCAAACAAATCAGGTCCGCCGCGCAACCAGAAAGATCGTTTGGTTTCGGCCTTCCAATTTTTGATGATGTCATCGCTCATTTGAATACGGCTTTCGTCTGCATTGATATATATTACCGCACGGATTACATCGTTGTTATCAACCACAAATTTGAAGAACGGCGCAAACCACTCGTCCCAACTTGCGCCCTGCGAAGCGGTTTGGATCATCACTGGCTTGAAATGCTCGCGCGCAAACCGGATCACATCATCCACGCACTCACCATAACTCGCTCCAACCCAATCTACAAACTCATCGCCTGGATACCAATCCGCGATCGGGGATTCGCCACAAGAAGCCGATTGCCAAACAAGAGCCACGTTCATGCTACCCTTCGCCTGAATCCGCTCATGGAATTTTTTCCACGCCGACACATACACATCAGGCGCATATTTGTTCGCAGGGTCATTAAACCCATATCCCAAACGCAGATACACGGGGCGGTTATATACGGTCAATGCATCCAGCAAAGCGTCAATCTTTGCATCTACCTTCCCATCCGCAACATCTGCGATGACACCTTTCAAATCCACGCCAATTGACAATACACTATTGGGATAGTTCCCTGCCAGATAATCAATATCCTTAATACGATTCAACTGTAAAGATGTATCTATTGCGAGTCCACCTGGGGCGGTGACGGTCGCATCAAAATAAGCATCAATACTCTTCTTGTCCTGTCCAATGAGGAGCAGGGTATTTCCAATAGGCGGAGCAAACGTGCCAGCTACCTCTGGCATGGGTGTTGGGAAGACTTGCCCCTCGGGCGCAGAACCTGGTTCATAAATGCGGAAGTTTCCGCTGACCTGCAACAAGCCCAACATCATTAGCAGGCCATCGTAATAACGATATTGACCTGTCGGTATGGCTTGATCCCATAAAGCCTGTACGAACGGCTCGCCAATTTCACGGTCAGCGGAAACGGCAGCGACAGCATTCATAGCCATCAAGCCCGTGGAGCGATGAGCAACTTGCGGTTCACCCGTCAAATAATATTCAGCTTTGTAGTCATCCATGCCTTGCGATGCAAAGAATTTCAACAGGCGGTTGGACTGCTCAACATGCCATTGGCTGGGTCTGAACCAGACGTAGTCCATCCCAACATTTGCACCCACTCGAAAAGCATCGTAACGGAAGTTGCCGTTGTATTCATCGTCGTAAGGTTTGCCGTCAAAGTAGGAGTAGTTCGGGGCGAGTCCCGTTTGCGGGTGGACAGTTGTCTTCAAATATTCACGGCTGACTTGTGCGGCCTCGGCCCAGAATTGATTGTCCTTATCCGCCCACAAAGCCCAGAGTTGATAGAAATGCGGCAGATGATAGGATGGGTCGGTAAATGATGAGTTCTTTCCAAGCTGTGGCACGAAGACCACCTGCATGGTTTTAGGATCAAAAAGGTTCGTCGCCAGATCGCCACCGAGTTCATCGGCGTGTAACGCAACATCAAGAATGGACTGCGCCTCGGCACGATAGTTATAGATTCCTTCGCCGCTTCCCCAACGTCCATCGGCGAACATCAACGCCATGATGAACCACTCCTCTCCATCCGAGGCGGGGTTGGCAGAAAGTTGTATACCGTCAGGCTTGCAATGCCACGCGAAATAGCCCTTGTAGCCGCCATCGGTCTGGTACATGTAAGTTTTTGTCCATTTCCAAATCCGGTCAAACTCTTCCTTTTTGTTCAACTGCACAGCGATCATCATGCCATAAGACATGCCTTCACTGCGCACATCATTATTGCCCGTATCAAGGATATAAGCCATATCCGAACCAACAGGATAATAAATGCGTTCCGATATATCATCGCCATAGAAGAGTTGATTCCATACCTCGTCGATCTTGGCTTGGATCTCCGCATCGTTTTTGCCGAGATAATCCTTGAACAGGTTGGGGTAAATTCCCGTCTCGAAGGCAGAGTAGGCAGGAACAGGTGTGGGCTGTGATTCTGTTGGGGTCATCGAATCAGGCATGGGCGTGGAACGTGATCCGCAGGCGGAAAGGATGAAGGAAAGAAGAAGAATGAGATGAAGGTAACGCTGAAGCGTGTACAAGGTTTCAATCCTAAAAAAAATGGAATCAACCAGTTCTACTGGTTGCCAAGCAGCAGAGCTACTGGATTCCTGAATATTCAAACCAATCGAAGTCGGCGTGATTTGTGCTGGGTTGACCATTACTGCTGGCGTACATGGCGATGAAGGCGCCGACAAAACCACCTGCAATAGGTGTGCTAAGAATGCGACCATCTACGTTCTCAGCAAGGTTTTTCCATTGACCGTTCGTTGAAAAATAAAAGTTATAGTCCTGCTCGCGTGCAGTCACCTTGAGTGTGTAACGCCCAGCGGGCAGAGGTTGGGTTGCAAGGGTTTCATCCTGTCCGTGCGAGCGTTTGATGAGACGAATAATGTTTTCGTTTTCGCGCGTGACGACAAAACGAAAATGGAAATCATTACTTTGAATCAGGGCAAGTCCAGCGCATTCATTTGCTTGTGCCGTGAAATCAAACTCCGTTTGTGCCATGAAATCTATATGCTGCTGCCTGCGCCCCACAAAACTGGGGTTGGTTTGTTCGGTCAACTGCTGCGGGCGCAATCGCAAACGCAGAAAACCTTTGCGCTCCGTGAGCGAATACAAATCTTCACGTGGTGTACGCAGAAAATTCCAATGATATGCCAGCGTGGCATCATTGAAGTCGTCACGTACTGGGTGCGATTCCCAAACCTGTTCGGGTAAATTCGGCGCAGGGTATTCAAACTCGACACGTCCCGTACCAGGGCTAACAATGGGAAAGTCATCCTCCCAACGCACAGGCACTAGAAACGTCTCACGCCCAAGGTTATAGTAATAACCGCCATACGGACGCATCGCTAGCAGAACTGCCCACCATTCGCCGTTCTGTGTTTCAACCAGATCGGCATGGCCTGTGCCAACGATCGGATAATCGAGTCCCAAATGCCGATGCGTGAGAATGGGATTACCGCGATACGTTTCGTACGGTCCCGCAACATTTATACTGCGGACAATCGTCACGGCATGATGATGCGCGGTTCCACCTTCGGCAATGAGCAGGTAGTACCATCCATTGACCTTATAGATGTGCGGCGCCTCCGCCCACACGACGCCTTTGACTGCACCATCCCACAGAATGGTCACTTCACCGAACAGATTCATCTTTTCAAGATCCAATTCTTGAAGAAAGATTTCCGTATGTCCGGTGTAATATCCATTTTCATTCAGATGAGTACCGACATACCAACATCTTCCGTCATCATCGAAGAAGAGGGATGGATCAATCCCATCCGCATCAAGCCAGTACGGTTCGCTCCATGGACCTTGAGGTTGGGTGGCTGTTACGATAAAGTTTCCTGACCTTGTTTTTCCATCCACGAGCGTATTGATCACATAGAATGTTCCGTTGTAATAACGAATCGTCGGCGCATATAACCCAGCTGATGGACGGATCTCATCAAGGTCAAGTTGGGAGGGGCGGTCAAGGACATGTCCGACCTGTCGCCAGTGAATCAAGTCTCGACTGTGAAAGATCGGGAGTCCAGGAAAATATTCGAAACTAGATGTAACAAGATAATAATCTTCATCGACCCGACAAATGGAGGGGTCAGGGTAACATCCTGGGAGAATTGGATTGTGAAGTTTTTTTTGCATCCAACAATTATCCCTTGACTGCGCCCGCAGTAAGACCGGAGACAATCTGGCGCTCAGCTAATAGGTAGAAGAGGATCGTGGGTAGAGCCGATATGGCCACAAAAGCAGACACCAACGATAGGTCTTGTCCATATTGACCCTGAAACTGCATCGTGCCGAGAGGCAGGGTCCAAAGCTTATCGCTGTTGAGTATGACAAGCGGAATCAGCAGATCATTCCAACTCATGATCATGGTCAATGCGGCAACTGCCGCCAATGCCGGACGTGCCAATGGAAGCAGAACACGCCAGAAAAAGCCGAAGGCGGTGCAGCCGTCAATATATGCCGCATCCTGTAATTCAGCAGGGACTGCTGTAAAGAATCCACGCAGGATCATGATATTGCCAGATAACTGAAATGCAGTTTGCACAATAATTACACCCCATAAATTATCTATCAAATTCATCTGACGCAGAACGAAATACACGGGCAGGATCGCAACATTGATGGGGAACATAAGCCCCAGCGTAAACAGGTTGAAAGCCCATCCTTTTCCTCGAAATTCCATACGCGCAAAAACAAAGGCGGCAAGACTGCACATGATAACTACGCCAAACGTTGTGGAAAACATCACCAGCAGGCTGTTGCGCAACATGGGCCAGAAAGAGTACGAGGGCTTTCCCAGAATTAAGGTGATATTTTCCCAACGCGGGGGAATGGGCAGTGCGTAAGGATGTGATAAAAGTTCACCGCGCGTTTTAAGGGCGCCAAAAATGAGCATCACGATGGGGATGAAAACGATCACAACAATGACCGAAAGAATGAAATACTGAAGAATTCTTGTTGCAAATTTTGTTTTTCTCATGACTTCATCCTTTTAGAGACCAGTAAGATAATCAGGCTGGCGGGTTAGTCGCTGATAGATCAGGGAAAAGATCAGGCAGATCAAGAACATATAGATTGCCACCGCAGACCCATACCCAAGCTGAAACCGTACAAATCCAAAGCGGTACATGTACGTTGCCATGGTTTCGCTGGCGTTGACGGGTCCGCCCTTGGTCATGATCCAGACTAGTATGAATTGTTGAATCGAACCGAGAACAGAAAGATAGACAGATGTGCGAATGGTGCTGCTGAGCAGGGGCAGGGTGATATAAAAGAAATTTTGGAAGGAGTTGGCGCCATCGATGCGCCCAGCCTCTTCAATGTCAACAGGAATATTTTGCAAGCCTGTCAAGAACAACAACATGTGATAGCCAAAATATTTCCACGTCAGCGCGGCAAAAATCGCCAACATAACCAGATCTGTGTTCCCGAGCCAGGCTTGTGACGCTCCGCCAAAAAATACTATAATCGCGTTGATAAAGCCGCGTTCCGGGTCAGGGTTTAAGATGAACAGCCACATGAGTGCGGCAATTACCTCGGAAAGAACATAGGGCAAAAAAAAGATGGTACGGAAAATGACACGGCCCGGCAGGTCGCGCCCCACTAGGACAGCCAGGGACATAGATAATGGCAGTTGAACGAAAATGGATAGGGCAATGATCAAAAATCCATTCCGAAGTGCAATCAAAAACACTTTGTCTTTTAGGATATTCTTAAAATTCTCCAAGCCGACAAAATCCTCAGCCGGACCAAATCCCTTCCAATTGAAAAAGCTGTAATAAATGGATTGAAATATGGGATAAACAACAAAGAGAAGGAAAAGAACAATTGCCGGCAATAAGAACAGGAATATGACAAGGTTATCTTGAAACCTGCGCGGAGAACCTGTCCCCCGTTTCAATTTAAAGATATTCGGAATGGCTGGAAGTGACTGCATAAAGGAAGCTCCTAGCTTGGTAGGCGAAGAAAGTGTGCGGGGATCGCGAAGATCTCGATCCCCGCACAACACTATTCAATGCAAATTACTTTAGTTCCTGCGCAGCAGAATCTTCGATTGCCTGTGCAGCTTGCTCTGGAGTCAGTGTGCCTGCGAAGATGCCCTGAACACTGTCGTTGATCACGGAGCCCATCGCTGGCGGCAGCGCCTGATCGTAGTACAGTTGGAAGTACGTTGCATTTGCCAGGCTTTGCTGGAGCGTAATCATTAGTGGATCAGTCATGCCAACTTCGCCACCTTTGACGACCGGGATGGCGACATTGATTTTGACCAATGCCTGTTGCGCTTCCTTAGTAGTCAGGTATTTGACGAAGTCAATCGCTTCCGGAGAAGCATTCTTGCCGATCGCAAAGCCATTTCCACCGCCTACAGCATCACCCGGATCACCAGCACCACCCTCCACCATTGGGAAGGGGAACCAACCAAGTTTGTCGCCAAGGCCCTGCTTATCTTCACTGTTGTCTCTTTGAACAGCGGGAGCCCACTGTCCCATTAGTTCCATGGCGGCTTTGCCATTGCCCATGGCCGTGGCTTCATCACCATATGTTGCACCCAGGTAGCCATCCTGGAAAGGTTCGAGGGCAACCAATTCCTGGAGCATCTCACCAGCCTTGACGAAGGGCTCATCCGTGAAGGAGCCGGTGCGCAGGAGCGCACCTTCGAAGTTGGCTTTGCCACCAAGACGGGTGACGAGATACGCCCACATGTGCATGCCAGGCCATTTATCGCCTTCGCCCAAGGCGATAGGGGTAATACCAGCGGCTTTGAGTGCCTTAACGTCTTCAAGAAGTTCAGTCCAGGTTGTGGGAGGTGCCTCAATACCAGCCTGAGCGAACAGATCCTTGTTGTACCAGAAGCCGATCATACCCATGTCCCACGGCACACCGTAGTTTTTGTCCTTATAGGAATACACACCCAATGCACCGGTCGCAAATGTATCGCGCCAGGCACCACCATCCGCATCCAAATCGGCACTGATGTCTTTTAGCAGGCCAGCTTCGGCATATTCGTTCATTACGCCGCCGCCCCAACTTTGGAAGATATCAGGTGGTTCACCGGATTGCATCACAGTGGTAAGCTTCGTCTTGAACGCTTCATTCTCCAGCACTGTGATTTCAATGGTGACATTCGGGTGAGTGGCCATATATTCGTCGGCCAACTTCTGCCAGACCGCCTTGTGTTCTTCTGCGGTTGAGATATGCCACCAAGTGACAGTGACCGGCTCAACTGAAGGAGCTTCGGTTGCGGCGGCAGGCGCCTCGGTAGCAACAGAGGCTTCAGTTTCAACAGGCGCCTCGGTTGCAGGGGAACCACATGCAGCCAATGCAAAAGAAGCAATGAGCAAGAGACTCATTAAGGTATAAAATTTACGTAACATAATCTTCTCCTTTTGAGAATCAAATAAATTGGGTTACTATTCTATTGTCACTAACTGGGGGATTATTGGCGTATAATTTAGATATGTTGGCTCTCCTTTCTTAGTAGAGGGATCCCACATGTTAAGCAGGGCTGGTGAGACTTGGCCGTTTAGCCAGCCCTGCCCTTTGGGGCAGAAGTAGAGTTTCGGACGATCAACTCAGTCGGTAATTCGATTCGTCCATTTTCCTTTTCAGGTTTTTTCAAAATTCCAAGTAACATTTGGGTTGCAACGCGGCCCATTTGTTCAAGCGGTTGTTGAACGGTAGTCAACGGGGGGAAAACCATTGCAGATTGCGGAATATTGTCAAAACCGATCACAGAGATATCATTCGGCACGCGCAACCCGCGGTTTCGAACCGCATCCATCACCCCCATAGCCATTACATCATTAGAGGCAAAAATAGCAGTCGGTGGATTGGGTAAATCCAGCAAAGCGGACGCGCCTGTGTAACCGTCAGTTTGAAGAAAATCCCCTTCGTAAACAAGTTCAGCTTCCAGCGGGATATGATGCGTGCGAAGTGCAGAGCGGTACCCTTGCAGGCGGTCTTCCGAACATCCCAAATCCATTGAGCCAGTAATAAATCCAATTCGTTGATGCCCAAGCTTAATAAGATACTCTGTTGCGTTGTAGGCGCCCTGCCAATTGGTTGCCCCAACTGCCGGGCAGGCTGTCCCAGTCCCCTGGTGATCGATCAAGACAAACGGAAAGTTGTGTTCCATTAATGTTCCGATATAGTCCACAGGGCTGCGCGGCAGGACCAGCAGAAGGCCGTCCACCATACCTTGTGCAAGGCTTGCCACATAATTTGCTTCCTTGCTTACCGTTCGATGCGTAGTGTACAAAACCAGGTCAACACCGCTTAAATTAAGCTCAGAATCAATTCCACGGATAATTTCACCAATATAACCAGTCCCTAGATCACGAACGATCACCCCAATCGTATTGGTTTTCCCACCTGCCAAACTACGCGCCTGCCGATTGGCAACGTACCCCAATTCTCGTGTTACTGCCAAGACCCGTTCACGAGTTTCTGCCGCCACATGAATATCATTGTTAATGACACGCGAAACGGTACCAAGCGAAACGCCGGCTTTCTTAGCTACTTCCACGATAGTAACCTTAGAAGAAGCGATGTTTTTGGAAGCGTTTACATGCCTTTTGGACATTAACAAGGTTTCCTGACTCTTTATTAGTCAATTTTGGTATTTTTTCGGTGTAGTTATGCTTACTTTTGGAAGCGTTTCCAAATTATTGTAGCAAACTAGAGACCTTAAGTCAAGAGATTTGTGATCTGTATCTAGAATCAGATCAGCATGAGTCTCCCTTTCAGTTTCAGTCAAGGTTCAACTATCTCAATACCCAAGAGTAAAGTAAAATCTTTGTAGGCGACAAAATCTATAACATGAGATAGCTATGAAATCCTTTCGAAAAGAACTCTGGTTCAACCTCCCCGCCCGTCGCGGATTTGTAAACATTACCGCTCAGGTGGAAGAATGCCTGCGTGAGAGCGGAGTCCACGAAGGGCTTTGCCTTGTGAATGCCATGCACATCACCGCATCGGTGTTCATCAATGACGACGAATCAGGTTTGCTTTACGATTATGAAAAATGGCTGGAGGAAATTGCGCCTCACGAGCCTACAGATCAATATCACCACAACGACACAGGCGAAGACAATGCTGACGCGCACATAAAGCGCCAGATTATGGGGCGTGAAGTTGTTGTAGCAATAACAAATGGAGAATTGGATTTTGGTACCTGGGAACAGATATTTTACGGCGAGTTTGACGGCAAAAGAAAAAAACGAGTGCTTGTAAAAATTATCGGCGAATAAACTTTCAACAAAAGAGATAAGAGGTGTGCTATGCGTTTACAAGGTAAAAAGATTGCAATGCTGATCGCAGAAGGCGTGGAAGATTATGAATATTTTGTCCCCATGATGCGTCTGCAAGAGGAAGGCGCGCAGGTTCTCTCCGCCAGCCTTGACTTGAAACCCGTAAAAGGAAAGAATGGTTTAACGATTACCCCCGATACGCTGATCGAATCACTTAATGCAGATGAACTTTTTGCGATCATTATCCCTGGCGGCTTTGCCCCCGACAAACTTCGTAGATACGATGTAGTAAAAAATATTGTAAAGAAAATGGATGATGCAAAAAAGATCGTTGGCATCATTTGCCATGGCGGGTCCACCGCCATTTCGGCTGGCATTATCAAAAAAGGCCAACGCGTTACAGGCTCAACCGGCATCAAGGATGACCTCGTCAATGCGGGAGCGGTTTGGGCAGATGAAGCTGCCTTTCGTGAGGGCAACCAGGTCTGGGGGCGGGTCGTGGCGGATATTCCAGATTTCAACCGCGAACTGGTGAAGGCGCTAGTCGAAGGCTTGTCCTGAGTTTATCAAAAGGATAACGGCGGCTGCTTCATCGTGGACGGGAGAGGGATATCCAACAGATTGAGGACTGTAGGTGCGATCTGCATATGCGAGACTGATTCATCCACCTCGCCTCTTCCCTGACCGTTGGGCTGGATCACAAAAAACGGCACGGTGCGTTGCTGATGGGTTGTCCCGCCATGTCCCCCATCCACGTTGATGCCGTGATCACCAGTAACAAAAACCGTGTACCCAAGCTCGCGCCATTCCATAAGCAGGGGCGCGAGCTTTGAATCCTGATAGATGGCATGGTTGCGGTATTCCTTTGTATCAGAGCCATAAGTCTCACCGTAATAGTCCATACCCATTGGGTGAAGCAAAAGATAGTCAGGGGAAAACTTGCGCACCAGATGCGCCGCGCTGGCGAAAAGCTCAACATCGGGATATTCATCCTCAGTGTAAAAACGCCCATGCTGGATATTCAACAATTCATCGTCGGTCTCTTTGTCGTCAATGTGGTCATACGGCATGCGATTATATAGCTCGGAATACCAATAATATGCCGCCGCAGCCGTTACCTTGCCCGCCTCTTTTACCGAACGGAAAATATTTGGCTGTGTTGATAACCGCACAATTGAATTTGCCACGACCCCATGCTCACTGGACGGCAGTCCTGTGTGAATGGTTTCATACATCGGGCGGGACATGCTCGGCAGTTCGCCCGTTATCTTATACAAGCTGGCAAGTTTCTTCTCAACCAGATGGCCAAGGAAACCCATATTTTCTTTGGCAACATCATAGCGCAATGCATCTGACAGAACGAGAATTACTTTTGTCATCAGAAATCCTTTTTAACCTGAGAGGCAACAAAATGTTGCACTACCTTACATTTTCTGAAAAAATACGTTTGATGGGTTAAATAACTGATGTTACGCAGCTTACTCGTAGCGCGACATTCATTTCGCTCGAAAACGCGAGATAAATCTCGCGCTACCTCGTATGGTGAGTTAAATAATATCGCCACGGAGTCGGTTCAAAATAACGGCTCCGTGGCGATATATGTCCCAAGGCGATTATTCGTCCAGCACGAGAACCGCTTCACGGGAACAGGTAACTTGCTCCACCGTGCCGATCTTCGGCAGCTCAAGGAACGGGTTGTTGAACGTATCCATATTAAATTTGGTCTTTCCGATCGTTAATTGAATACGAACCACTGAACCGAGGAAAGTAATATTCTCAATGGTTGCATCCACAACATTTGCCTTCTTTTGTTCAGAAGCAAAACTCAGACGTTCCGGGCGAATGGCAACACGAACCTTATCGCCTTTTTTCCGTTGCTTCAAATCCACCGCAGATTCAAACTGCACGCCATCGACTGCAATGGTTCCATTTGATGGGTCAACCACCTCCGCAGATGAGTTGTTTAGTGAGCCCACAAAATTAGCTGAGAATACAGTGGTCGGGAAATTATAGATCTCAAATGGAGTGCCTACCTGCTCCATTATTCCCGTATTCATTACAACAATCCGGTCAGAAATAGATAAGGCTTCCTCCTGATCGTGAGTGACGAAAATAGCGGTGATGCCCAGTTTTTTCTGAATGGCACGGATCTCTGCACGCAAGGAGACACGGATCTTTGCATCCAACGCAGAAAGCGGTTCATCCAGCAAAAGCACCTGTGGTTGAATGGCAAGCGCGCGCGCCAGAGAAACACGCTGCTGTTGGCCACCCGAAAGCTGATAGGGATATTTGTTCGCGTGCTTCTCGAGGTTGATCAAGCTGACCATTTCGTCCACGCGCTGTTTTATCGTTGCTTCAGGCTCCTTGCGAATACGAAGACCAAAGCCGATATTTTGCGAAACAGTCATATTCGGGAAAAGTGCATACGATTGAAAGATCATACCCACATTACGCTGGTTGGGAGCTTTATTTGTGATATCCGCGCCGTCCAAAAGGATCTTCCCTGATGTGGGGATCTCAAATCCTGCCACCATGCGCAGGGTGGTTGTCTTTCCGCAGCCCGATGGCCCCAGAAAAGAAATGAATTCGCCTTTCTCAATATCAAGGTTGAAATCGTCCACTACAACCGTATCGCCAAATTGCTTTGTTACATGTGAAATGGATAAATATGACATAGTGAATTCTCCTCTGTAATTTAATGAGCCCCAGTGGTCTGTCCCTGTCCGCCTGTGAACAATTGAATGAGTCCCATTGCAACCCACGTAAGCAAGAAGCTCGCAAAGGAAAGCGCCGCAGGTTCATACGCACGATGCTGTCCGAGCAGGAAGAGATAAGGACCAAAAGCGGGCACTCCAAGGAAAGAAGCAAGAGTGACTTCACCAACCACGATCGCAAAAGTAAGCAAAGCACCGCTCAATAAAGCCGCACGGATATTGGGAAGGATCACCCGAACAATGATGGTGAACCAACTCGCCCCCAGGCTTTGCGCCGCTTCAGTAAGCGTGCGAACATCCACCGTACGCATACCGGTATCCACAGAACGATACATATAGGGCAGACCTAGCACTACATATCCCGCAACGATCAGGATATCCGTACCAACTTCAAACGTAGTAAGGGGCTGTATTAAAGTGGTTTCAGTGAAGGGGATTTTGACGGGCGAACTATAGATGCGGATCAAACCAAAAACAAGAATGATCGCCGGCACAACGAAAGGCAGCAGTGTTATGAACTCAACAATACGGCGCGCCTCCGGAAGGCGCAGACGAATCCAATAGGCTGTCGGCACGATCAAAATGATGCTTGCAAGGATGGTCATTAACGCGAGCATGTTTGAATACAGGAAAGTCTTAAGGAAATCGGGGTCTTCAAATGCCCGTACATAAGCCTTGAAACCGATCACATCCCGTTCCATTCGAAGAGAAAAATTAACCGTTGCGTACAGTGGCAAAAGAAAATACAACGCGCCTAGAATAAACCAGAACCAACTCCAAAAGGGAATTCGGCGAATTCGAGCGAACGCACTCATCTTAACCACCTTTCCGATCTTTTCTGAAGCCATGAATATCCCACCAATGAAATGGCCATAATAACAACCATTCCCATCGCCATGGCATAACCAAGCCCGGGATTATGAAGAACATCACCACGGATCTGGGCACCAATCTGAATGGTAATAATTCCCAATCTGCCGCCTGTAAGAGCATAGGCTGTGGCATAGGCGCCAAAAGCATTTCCAAACAACAGGATCATGGAACCGAGAATCGAGGGGAGTAAAACCGGAAAGGCAATACGAAGCCAATATTGAGTGGTACTCGCTCCAAGATTTTCAGCAGCTTCCCGCCATTCACGCTTCAGCCCATCCAAGGCGGGTGCCATAATGAGAACCATAAGCGGGAATTGGAAATACATGTATGTTAGGCTCAAGCCCCAAAAGCTGTATAGGTCAAAATTTGTTTGTTGATATAAATTAACCCCAAATAAACTCTTTATTAGTGCGGTTACAAAACCAGTACGTCCAAGAGTGGCAATAAAAGCAAAAGCCAGCGGAACACCGGCAAAGTTGGATGCCACCCCCGAAAACGTAATCAACGCGGATCGCAATGGTTTGGGCAATCCACCTACTGTCACAGAGTACGCAAGCAAAAAGCCAAAAATGCCGCCGCCGATCGCCGTTGCCGCGCTAATGCGAATACTCAACCAGTACGCATCCAGGATGGATTGCTCCTGAAAAAGTTGAAGGATGTTTGCAAAGGTAAACTGACCGGCACTATCTGTAAAACTCCCGGCAATCAGGCGCAGAGATGGTAAAACAAGAAATAGAATTGCAAATAGAAAAAATGGGATCACGCCAATCCATCTTTTCCAATCTGAAACAGGAGCTGGGGCTTTTGGGTTAAGAGCAGTTTGGGCCATTATTTATTTACCTCAACGTACAGGGGTATTGCATAATTTACTAAACAAAATAAATACTTTCCACTTCACTGCACAAGTTTAGAAATTTACGCAACTGGCATTATCTCTTGCTATGGCGAGACCCCGCCAAATGGCAGGGTCTCGCTTTATTACACCAAAATCGCTTTATTACGGAGCGGCTTGAACGTCAGCACCAACTGTGCTGTCCCAATTCGCCACAATCAAGTCCTTTGCAGCATTGAGCTGGGCAAGGGAGGGGAAGACTGCGCCGGAGACATCGGGCAGCTTGGCGAGCAAGTCGGCGGGGATGACACCGCGTTCGCGCATGTCAGCTTCGCGGATTGGATGGCAGTAGCCCTTCATCCAAATAGTCTGACCTTCGTCTGAATAGAGGAATTCCATCCACAACTTGGCAGCATTGGGGTGCGGAGCATATGCGCTGATCGCCTGAACATACACACCAGCAAAGCGGCCAGTGGCAGGAATGACAACCTCAGCCTTGGGATTGCCTTCGAAGGAATCCACAGCGGCAAGAGCGTTATAGTCCCAGGTAATGCGGACAGCAGTTTCACCAGTGGCGACCAAACCGTTATTGGCAATCAACGGAACGAGGTTGCCAGCTGTATTCAACTGAGCAAAGTAATCGAGGCCGGCTTGGGCATCATCGAGAGAGCCACCATTCGCAAGGGAGGCAGCGTAAACGGTCTGGATAGCCTGATTAGATGTGCGGGGATCGCCAGAGAGGGCAACCTGTCCATTGTATTTTGGATCAAGGAGATCAGCCCAGTCCTGGGGAACGTCGGGCTGAACATCGGTGTTCACAAGGAAGGACAAAACACCATAGTAATCGCCATACCAGTACCCTTCAGCATCCTTGGCTTCGGCGGGGATGGAATCCCAGGTAGAAACCTTGTAAGGTTGAATCAAACCTTCGGCCTTGGAGGATTCACCAAAAGCGAAACCAACATCGATCACATCAGGAGCCTGAGGACCAGTGTTATCCTTGTTGGCCTTGATGGCTTCGATCTCATCGCCGGAGCCGGCATCGGGATTCAATTCATTGACTTCGAGGCCATACTTGGCTTTGAAGGTTTCAATGGCTTCACCGTAATTGCACCAGTCATGGGGCAATGCGATTGTTGTGAGTGTGCCTTCAGCCTGAGCGGCGGCAATAAGCTCAGCCATTGGGTCAGCAGCAGGAGCTTCAGTGGCGGCAGGAGCATCAGTTGCAGCAGCGGGAGCGTCAGTTGCAGCGGCAGGAACTTCAGTAGCAGAAGGAGCGCCGCAGGCAGCCAACAATGTAGCTGCAATTACGAACAGGGCAAGCAAGTGATAAGCAAAATTCTTAGTACGCATTTCTCTCTATCTCCTATATGATATTAGTCTGATTTGGCAAATGATTCGATCATCAGGAACTCTCTCCTTGCACCTCCAATCTGTTAATAAATCGTTAACATTTTAGCATTATCAATATTCAAAGTCAAACTACGCTTTGAATGAATGAACAAAACAAATTCACACAACTACCCACTTCCCGTTATATGAATGATAAACCAATAAACACCTGCCGAGATCAACGCACTGACCGGAATGGTGATCACCCAGGCAGTGATAATATCACTCACGACGGTCCAGCGCACTTTTCCAAATCGCTCAGAGGCGCCTACACCAACAATCCCGGAACTGACAACCTGTGTAGTGCTGACCGGCACGCCGACCAGAGAAGCCAGCAATATTACAAAAGCCGATGTCATTTGTGCTGCAAAACTATGCACAGGACGGATCTTATAAAACTTCGAGCCCAAAGCGCGAATCATGCGCCAGCCGCCTAAGAATGAACCCAGGGTCATAGCCATTGCACTAATGATAATAACCCATATTGGCACGGAAAACTCCTTAAGCGCACCATGTATCACAAGGCTAAGAGTAATGATGCCCATTGTCTTCTGTGCATCATTCGTTCCATAACTAAACGCCAGCGATAAGGCCGTCACGATCTGTCCCTGTTTAAAAAGACTGTTAATGTTCGGGGATGCGTTCCAGGACAACAAATAAATAAGACGCAGCACCAAAAAACCAACCACAAACCCAAGGACAGGAGAAGCAAACAGGGCAATGATCACCCTATATACACCATTAAGCTTTATGGCATTCACACCTGCCGCAACGAATATCGAACCTAACAAGCCACCAATCAATGCATGGGTTGAACTGCTCGGAATGCTAAAAAACCAGGTAACCAAATTCCAGATCAACGTACCGATCAGGCAGGCAATAATCATTCTTAACGTTAATACGCTTGAATCCACAATGGAATTACCAACCGTTTTCGCAACCACCGTACCAAACAGAAAGGGGGCTGCAAATTCTGCCACTGCGGTTATTCCCAGAGCCACTCGCGGCGTGAAAGCCCGCGAGGAGATCATGGTCGCAACAATATTACTTGAATCTCGCATTCCATTTATAAATTCAAAAACCAACGCCAAAATAATAACAAGGATCAATTCAGAAGACATTAACACCCTGTTAAGTTTTCTTTACAACAATATCTGCAATAATGTTCGCAGCCTCGTCTCCACGGTCTGCCGCATTGGAAAGGTGACGATACACTTCGCGCAGCTTCAACATTTCAACTACATGATGCAGGTCTTCAGGTCCGCTGAACAAGTCTGCAACTGCTTCGCGGTAAACGGCTTCCACACGGTTCTCCAGCGCTTTCGCGCGCTGGGCGTGGTCAATGGCAACTTTTGGATGATTTGGCAGGCGCTGAACTGCATGCCAGATCTCATAAGCTGCATCCTTCAAGAGAGATGCGATCCTCAACATATACGGTGTGGAACTCACCTTGAGGATCACCATTTCGATCACGGTGCTGTCTGCGTAATCTACTACATCGTCAATAGAACGGGAAAGGGCGAAAATATCCTCACGGTCAAACGGCGTAACAAAGGTGCGATTCAATTCATCGATCAGGATGCGGCGAACTTCATCCGCCTCCTTTTCCTTGATGGAAAGCTGCTCCGCAACTTCAGAATCACCTGTCTCCAGATACTTCACCAGCAGTTTCAGCGATTCATAGGTAAGTGAAGCCTGCTCCTCGATCAATTTTTGAAATACATCTTCACGACGCTTGAATAACCTAAACATACACTCTCCAAAATAAAATGCCGTCCCCCGGAAATGACAATTTCAAGTTACTCAATCGGCTCCAACATGCCGGGTACCATGCCAGGGAATGCAGCCCGAAGTTTTTCATCCAATTCAGGAGATATAAATGACGTGGTGTTATTCACCATAACTTCCTTCACTTTCTTCATGGCGCGGGCTTGAATATCCATCGAGCCTTTCTTTACCCAAGCGGTACGGGCGTCGCGATCAGCCATTTTTGTCATGACTGCCTCGGTCTTCATGCGGCTCATTGTGTGCTTGGCAACGATAAATGAACCGCCAGGACCAACTTCCTTTATCAAATTGAGCGCAAGGTCTTCCTCTGCAAAACTGACTCCGCGCTTTAATCGTTTCATCATCTGTGCCATCTCATCGTCAATGACCGCCTTCGCAAAATCAAAAGTCTTCAAGGCGTCGATCAATCCGCCGATATTGAACATATCCATACCACCCAGTAAACCGGCAATGCCAGACATGCCTGTTTCGTAACCAGACTGGGCATCGTTCACCTTGGCATTGGTCAGGCCTACATACCCACCAGCAGGGACATTATAAAAACGAGCCATCTGCGCGAATGCCATGTGCAGCATACCGCACTCAATGGCGCCCGATGTGTACGCTCCGCTGCGCATATCAGCAACAGTGGCAAGCGTGGCATAGATCGTCGGTGTGCCTTCCTTCACCATCTGCATCAACACCAAAGCGGACAAAAATTCCGCATTGCCCTGCGCCAGAGTCCCTGCCATAGACATGGGCGAAGTCAGCCCTGCATTCGGAACAATGGTCGGGTACACAGGCAGACCCTCCCCAGCAAAGAACATCACATTTTCAGTGGAGAGGTTATCCATCGTCAGCGGCGAAACCACGGGGCAATAATGATGCGTCAGAAACGGATGCTCCTTGTACGCATCCTTGCCGCCCGCCACCATGTACGCCATTTCCATCACAGCCAGCGTATCTTTATGGTCCGTCGTGGTGACACGGATCGGTTTAAGACAATACTTGATGGACGGATACAGGCGCGAGATTGTGAATTGATCCGCAGGCGCGTCATCCGCAAGTGTGGAAATGGAGAAGATGTCATAGCCCGGCAGTTCATTGATCAGATGTGCGATCCGCGCGATATCTTTTGACTCTGCGCGTCTTTCCACGCCGGTCACTGGGTCGATAATATCTGGAGCAGAACTCGCCGTTACAATGACCGGGCTATCCTGCGGGATCGTCTTGTCGAATTTCGGGTCGCGCCCGTGAAAAGTAAACGTGGGCGGAACCATCTTGCGGAATTTTTCCACAACCGCCCGTGGAAATTTAACCCGTTCCTCTTCCACAACGCACCCGTTCTTTTTGAAAAGCTCACGCGCGGGCTCGTAACGCACCTTCAAACCAACGTCTTCCAATAACTCCAACGAGGCATCATGAATTCGTTCAACTTGTTCCTGAGTGAGAAGAGCAGCAAATGACATGGGATACATCCTTATTGATAAATTTTTTAATCAACCAGTGATCTCTTGATCTTTCTGCGTTCTATTTTCTTCTTCGGCAAAATTCTTTCCGCCAGCTTCTGGCTTTCCTTGACCAGGGCATTGTTGACGATCGGGTTGCTCTGTGGAATATGCAGGAACTTGCGGATCGTGCGGAACTGGTCGCCGCGATAGATCATACGCTCGATGCGAATCGTACGAGCCAATCCCAATATCTGCTGCACGGGGAACATCTTCAGCCCTGAGCGCGTGACTTTGAGTGAAGCCGCCGCAATCGCAAAGCGAACCGTTTCCTCAAGGCTCCATCCATTGAGATACCCATACACATAACCCGATGAAAAGGTTGCGCCAGCGCCGGAGGCATCCACTGCTTTCACCTTGGGCGCATACGCACGGATGATCTCATCACCCTGCACCACCATACAGCCCTGGCTGGCCATGGTGATGATGGCAGTCTTTATACCAGAGTTAATCAATTTGCGCGCCACGCCTAACATGGCCTGTTTCTTCCCGATCTGCGCGGCATCTGTCACCGCCTGGCAAACTGTAACCAGACCTGAATATTTTTTAAGCAGTTCAGGATGTTGATGCCCATGTTCAAAATTGAGGAAGACAGGTACGCTATGGCGATGCGCCTCTTCCATGGCGCGCAGCACGTGGGTATCGCCATCATACCAATCCACATACAGCAATTTGGATTTCTTAATTAATGAAAGGTCTGCGGTATCCAGCGTATTCAATATCTCGTCGGAACGCTGCCAGAAATAAGTACGCGCGCCTTTTTTATCCGAGACGTTAACTTCAAGAGGTGTTTTGTATTTCTCTGTAAAACGAACCTTGCCTTGAACACCCATCTTTTGCAATGTATCCGCAACATGATGACCGAGAAGGTCATCACCCACCGCGGTACCAATCATCGCAGAAGAGACTCCCCACTGGCTGAGATTACAGGCAATGATCGCCGCGTCGTCATAAACATACTCGCTGACCTGATGCACGATCGCGCCAGTATTGAGCCTCGGCAGCTTGTCCAGCGCCATGATGTACACAGGCGTCAACATGCCGAAGCCGATGTATGAAGGATTGGGGTTCTTCTTTACCATAACATAGCCGATGGGCTACCCTTTCAGCTTCTCACTTTTTGGGTCATATAGTACAGGCGCTGTTACTTCTGCTTCGCGGTTGCCTTCGATCAATTCGATCATAAAACGATTGCCTTTCACAGCTAATTCAATTGGCAAAAAGGCGTACAGAATATTCTTTTTCACCGTAAAGCCGTAACCGCCGCTGCGGACGCGGGTAATGACCTTGCCTTCATGATGCACCGCTTCGCCGCCATAGATCTGAACGAAATCTTCCGTATCGGTCAGAACCAGTGTGCAGAGTTTGCGTTTTACTCCTTCTGCCTTTTGTTTGACTAACGCTTCGCGTCCAATAAATTCGCCTTTGTTCAGATCAACGCAGAATCCAAGACCGGCTTCATACGGCGTGACAGTTGGAGTAATGTCTACAGTGAAATATTTGAAGCCTTTCTCCAAACGCAACGGATCGAGCACTTTGTAGCCGCCGAGTTCCATTCCGAATTCCTTGCCTGCCTCAATGAGCATATCCCAAACCATTGTGGCGCGGTTGTTGGGAATGTACAGCTCCCAGCCCATCTCACCTGCGTAGCTCACACGCTGCGCCAATACCTTCACGCCGTTGATGACGATGGGCTTCGTGGTCAAATACGGATGTCCTTCATTCGAGACATCGCTGCTTGTGATCTTCTTCAACACATCGCGGGATTTCGGTCCCCACAACGCGAGACAGGCATGTTCCTGCGTAATATCGCGGATGGATACTTCGCCATCGTCTTCGTCGACATGCATCAAAATTCGCGCATGATCATTGGCAATAAAGCCTGAGCCAGTGATCACCCAAAAATGTTCTTCGCCCAAACGCGTTACGGTCAAGTCTGATTCGATGCCGCCACGCTTGTTGAGAAATTGAGTGTACACTGCGCTGCCAACAGGCTTATCAATATTGCTGGAGGTCAATCTCTGCAACAAAGGCAACGCACCTTTACCTTTGACTTCAATTTTCCCAAACGAAGTCAGGTCAAACAACGCCACACGCTCGCGAGTCGCTGTATGTTCCACACGCAGGCGCTCAAAGTACGGAGGCTTCGTCCACCCCCATTGACGTTGATCCTCGCCCATGCGGCGCCATTCCTTGCCGGGGTCAAAGTAGTTCACGCGTTCCCAGCCGAACTTCTCGCCGAAGACCGCGCCATTTTCCATCAAACGATAATGCACCGGGCTGGTGCGGTGCGGACGTGCATTTTCATGTTCATCATTTGGGAAGCGCAAGCGATAGTAATACTTCACGCTTTCCATCGTGCGTTCCGCCGCATACTTGAAATCGGAATAATAATTTCCAAAGCGTGTGGCGCGATAGCCATAAATATCCATCGGCGCTTCGCCGTCAATGATCCATTCCGCGATCAGCTTGCCCATGCCGCCTGCGCCGCCATAGCCATTCAATGACATACCCGCCATCATCCAGAAACCCTTCACACCAGGCATTGGTCCAAGCAAGGGTTGGCAGTCAGGCGTATATGCGCCGGGGTGACGCACCAACGTAATAATGCCTGCCTGATCCAAAAACGGCAGACGGCGAATTGCACCCTCAAGAAGCATTTCAAATTGGTCAAAATCGCCAGGGAAACTCTTGCTGCCATGTTCCCACGGCGTCCCATCGATCCAGCGCGGCAAAGGCTTCGGCTCATATCCGCCGATCACCAACCCGCCCTGCTCCTGACGCATATACACCAAATTATCGGGGTCGCGCAAACACGGAGTCGTCGCATCGAACTCATGTCCTGGTACAGCCCGCAATGCAATATGTTGATGATCCACTGGAGTGGTCGGGACGTGCAGCCCCGCCATGGCAGCGATACGCGGCGCCCACATCCCCGCCGCGTTGATGATGATCTCGCATCGTATCGTACCTTTATCTGTTACAACCGCCTCGACCTCTCCCTTCGCTGACACTTTGATTCCGGTCACGCGGGTGTTGGTGTAAATTTCCACACCGAGGTCTTTGGCAAACTTCGCCATGGATGTGGTTGTAGTATACGGGTCAAGCTGTCCATCACCGGGAAGGTAGATTCCGCCGTACAGATCTTTATCTGAAATCTGCGACATATAGCGTTTGGACTCTTCCGGCGAGATCACTTCACAATCCAATCCCAACGCCTTGGCACGGCTGACACTGCGTTCCATTTCAAGCAGCTGTTCCTTACTCGAAGCCACGCGCAAACTACCAACTGTATCGAACAGCCCCAGTTCCTTATATAACTGCACGCTGTACATTCGGAATCGGAGCATGGCTTGCGAGGTGGCAAATTGAGTCACCAACCCAGCCGCGTGAGACGACTCTCCGCTGGCGATCTCGCCCTTCTCAATAATGACCACATCCTTGCGCCCGTTCTTCGCAAGATGATAAGCAACCTGCGCACCATAAATCCCACCGCCAATGATGACAATTTCCGCTTGACTCTTCATATTCGCTCCGTGTGTAAGTATACAAGTACACAGGTAAACATGTATACATTTACGTATACATGTTTACGTTCTTAAGTGTTTATGTTTACGTTCTTCGCGATCAACGTTTCCACTGAATGTTCCGCCAAGTCTCCTATGGCAGATTTTCCAAAGCCTTCATCGGTCACGAACTTATCCACTTCATCAATGCTTGCCACAGGAAAGTTTGACACCGCCCCCCACTTGCTGTGATCTGCCACAACGATCACCTGGCCTTTTGTGCGATCTATCATTCTGCGCACCACTTCGGCTTCGGCATTCGTCGGCACAGTGCAACCGTGCTTTAAGGAGATTCCATCAACGCCAAGGATCACCTTATTGGCATAGACCAGATTCAAATTGTCCAGTGCGAAGCGGCCCGCTAAAGAATTGGAACGTGACTGGAACTCGCCTCCGGTAAAATAGTAGTGAAAGCCCGGGTCGCCGAGTTCCAAAGCGGCATTGACGTTGTTCGTAAAAACCGTGATTCGTGAATCACGGCGAATATGTTGAAGAACTTGCGTGGCTGTCGTGCCACTGTTGATAAAAACAATATCGCCTTCTTCAATAAGCGAAGCGGCGAGTTCACCGATGATTCTTTTTTCTTCAGGAAAGTGTTGTGCGCGCTGCTGGTATTCCTGTTCAAAGATCACACGCTGATTTAATATCGCCCCCCCATGCGTGCGCTCCAAAATTCCCTTTTGTTCCAGCCATTCAAGGTCGCGGCGAACGGTTGCCTCCGAGGTTTCAAGCAAATCCATCAAATCGGCGGTACGCACAATTTGATGGAGGGCAAGATATTCTTGAATTCGTTCACGGCGTTGAGCTGGAATAAGGGGTTTACCCATCTGGAAGATTATATAAGAATTTGAAGGAATTTGCAAGTTTTTGAATTTTTCATTATAATTCGTTCACTTCCTTTCATAAGGCAGACCCTAAAGGTTTTTGAAAACAAATGGATTTCCTTTAAGGTCTTTTTATTTTGGAGCATCAATGACAAAACTTGTAAAAGACCTCATGCATCCTGGCATCATCACCTGCAAACCCACCGCTTCACTGGGACGGGTGGCGATCCTGCTTAACCAGCATAAGGTACACGCGCTTTTTGTAACAGACCGCGATGGGCGCATCATGGGCGTCATTACAGATTTTGACTTGATGGCTGGCGAATGGCTTTCCTCCGATTCTGAAAGTTTGACCGTCATGAAAAAATTGATCGCTTCGGATATTATGTCGCATCCAGTTGATTCCATTGATGCAAACATTCCCCTCCCTGCGGCAGTTGATCAGTTCATCGAAAAAAAGGTCAGCCGCTTTCTGGTGACTGAAAATGAAAAACCAGTGGGCATTATTTCATTGTCCGATTTTGTTGCCAGCATAGCAGATGAGATCAAATCCAAACGCGAGACGGTTAAGGATGTGATGTCTCACGCCATATTGGTGTGTCGCGGAAAAACCCCAGTGGCGTCAGCCGCATACGCAATGACTTCCTCAGGCTGGCGCTCGGTGCTGGTAGTGGATGCAAAGGGGAAGATCCTTGGCGTAGTGAGCGGACACGACCTGCTGCGATTTGTGAAAGAAGGTGTGGCTGAAAATGTTCTCGTCCGCGATGTGATGCACCCCGCACTCACCATTGACATTCACGCCAGCCTGCGTGAAGCGGCGGATATGATGATCCAAAACCATTACCACAGGCTGGTGGTAATCGACAAGGAAGACCCGGACGCCTTCCCTCTCGGCGCGATTTCAACATTTGATATTGTGGCAGAAATGGCAAGGCCAGATTCCATCTGGCAGCAACAATAAGGCATTGAATTCCCAAGGTATTGCAAAGCGCAATACCTTTACATTTTCCTGGAGGGCGGAAGTTCTCTTCCGAGGTTCTCCAAAATCAGGAGATATAACATGTCAGAATTTCCAACACAGGCACAGGCAGTTGTCATCGGCGGAGGCGTGGGCGGAGCCAGTATCGCCTATCATCTGACGAAATTGGGGTGGAAGGATATTGTTGTCCTTGAAAGGCACGAATTAACTTCAGGCTCCACCTGGCATTCAGCGGGACTGGTCGGTCAGATGCGTTCAGACGCAAACCTGACCCGCATGATGCACTACAGCACGGACTTGTATCGCAGCCTCAAAGCTGAAACAGGACAGGACACATCATGGCGCGAGGTCGGCGGGATTCGCCTCGCTTCTTCTGCTGAACGAATGGAAGAGACCAAACGTCTCGTGGGCATGGCCAATTCCTTCGGTGTGCCGATGGAATTGATCAGCGCCAAAGAAGCGCAAGACATGTTCCCGCTGATGGACATCAAAGGCGTGGTCGGCGCAGCCTACACCCCCAACGACGGCAGCATTGACCCGACCGGTCTTACCAACGCACTCGCCATCGGCGCAAAGAATCGCGGCGCAAAGATATTCACCGATACCAATGTTGAAAAGATCAATCTGAAAAATGGCCGCGTCAGCGAAGTAGTCACCAACAGAGGCACGATCAAGACCGAAGTTGTAGTGAACGCTTCCGGCATGTGGGGACGCGAGATCGGAAAAATGGTCGGGCTGAGTCTGCCGGTCATCCCGATGGCGCATCTTTACATTATGACCAAGCCCATTGAAGGCGTCACCAGCAAATTCCCCAACCTGCGCGACCCAGACTTGCTCGTCTATTGGCGCGAAGAAGTCGGCGGCTTGGTGACGGGCGGCTATGAACGCCAGCCAGCCACCTTCGGCATGAACGGCATCCCGCGTGATTTCAAATTCAAGCTGCTTGAACCCGATTGGGAACGCTTTACCCCCTTGATGGAAAATTCAATCCGCCGTGTGCCTGCTGTGGAAACTGCCGAAGTGAAAATGTTATTGAACGGCCCCGAAGGCTTCACGCCCGATGGCGAATTCCTGCTTGGCCCGACATCTGTCAAAGGTTTCTGGGTGGCTTGCGCTTTCTGTGCGCACGGCCTCGCTGGAGCAGGCGGTATCGGCAAGGTGATGGCAGAGTGGATCGTGGACGGCAACCCAGAATGGGATATGTGGCGTCTGGACGTCCGCCGCTTTGGCCCCAACTATAACAGCCTCGAATATGCGGTTGCGCGCACCTTTGAAACTTATACCCAATATTATGACATCCACTTCCCCGGTGAAGAACGTTTGTCAAAACGCAACGTGCGCACCTCCCCCACTTACAACCGCCTGCGCGATCTCGGCTGCCACTTCGGCGAGAAGATGGGCTGGGAACGCCCGAACTGGTTCAAAAAATATGAAGAGCTTGCCACACACGGCCATGAACCACGCGGTTGGGCGCGCCACAACTGGTCACGTGCCATCGGCCACGAACATTTGATGACCCGCGAAAATGCCGGTCTCTTCGATGAAACATCCTTCAACAAATTTGAAGTGCGCGGCCCCGGCGCGTTGAAATTCCTCAACTATGTCTGCTCCAATGAAATGGATCAACCACTCGGTTCTATTACCTATACGCAATGCCTCAACAAACGCGGCGGCATCGAATGCGATTTCACAGTCACCCGCCTTGCGGAAGACCGCTTCTTCATTGTTACGGGCACGGCATTCGGTCAGCATGATATGTCCTGGCTTTCGCTCAACATGCCCGAAGATGGCACAGTGACGCTTGAAGATGTCAGCTCCAATTATGTGTGTCTCGGCTTGTGGGGTCCCAAGGCTCGCAAGATCCTTGAAAAAGTGACGATGGATGACGTATCGAATGCGTCCTTCCCTTATATGACTTCCAAGCGAATGAATGTGGGTGATGTCCCTGTCATCGCTTCGCGCGTAACGTATGTAGGAGAGCTGGGCTGGGAGTTTTACTGCCCCTCTGAATATGGAATGCGGCTCTGGGATACGCTCTGGGAAGCGGGGCAACCTGAGGGCATGGTGGCTGGTGGTTACAAAGCCATTGACACTCTGCGCATCGAGAAGGGTTATCGCTATTGGAGCGGTGAGATTTCCCCGGACTACACTCCGTATGAAGCGGGTCTGGGCTTTGCTGTGAAATTGGACAAGCCTGATTTCATCGGCAAGGATGCGTTGGTGAAACAGAAGGCGGATGGTATCAAACGAAAACTTTGCACCATCACACTGGCTGATGACCGCACGATCGCGCTCGGCAAGGAACCCATCCGCGCGGACGGAAAACTTGTCAGTTGGGTGGCTGCGGGCGGGTTTGGTTATTCAGTGAATAAGTCCATCGCTTTTGCATATCTCCCGATGGAGTACGCGAAGGCTGGAACAAAATTAGAGGTTGAGTGTTTTGGCGAGCAGGTCGGCGCAGAGGTGACGCAGGCTGTGCTGTGGGATGCCAAAGGTGAGAGAATTCGTCAGTAAAGAGGAACAGGTTCGAGATTAAGAAAGAGGCGTTTCAATAAGGTGCGCCGCATCGGTCGGGTGAAATCCATCCAACAAATCAAGGTGCGACCACTCTCCACACCAAGGAGGTTTTCCGTCCCAAGTCACATTCAGCAAGTCCATGTTCGATTCCAAACCAAACAAAACCTGGAAGGATATTATGACCATGACACTCGCTATCGATAAAGCCATTGCAAAAGTACCGTTTCTGAAAGACTCAAAGAACATAAAGAAGACCCCTTTGAGCGGCGGTATTACCAATTTGAACTTCAAGATCGACGCTGATGGACGTTCCTATGTGATCCGCCTGGCCGGGGAAGGTACAGATCAACTGGGAATTAAACGGGATGTGGAATACGCCGCGAATTATGCAGCCGGGCAGTTGGGCATTGCGCCTGAAGTGGTTTATTTTATTGAACCCGAGGGCTACATTGTTACCCGCTTTATCACCGGCAAGCGCATCATGCCCGAAGATATTGTGAAGCCTGATTATCTTGCGCGCGTGGCAAAGAAGCTGCGCCTGTTCCACAGGAATGCGCCAAAGTTGAAAGGCGAGTTCAATGTTTTCCGCCGCGTGGAAATGCTGACGAAGGTTTCAAAAAGTAATAACGCGAAGTTCCCGCACGATTGGGACTTCATCATGAAAAAAATGCGTGAAGCGGAAAAGGCCTTGTTGAAAGACCCGTACATTCCGACCCCCACTCACAACGACCTGTTGAACCTGAACTGGCTGGATGAGGAAGTGGCCGGAGACATTGGCGAGATCCGCCTGCTGGATTGGGAATACGCGGGCATGGGCGATATCTTCTTCGACCTGGGCAACTTCTCACACCATCACCGTTTGAATGAAGAGCAGGTGGATACCTTCCTGTATGAATATTTCGGCGAAGTGACAGACAAGCAGTACGCACGCCTGCGCATCATGTGGCCGATGTCTGAACTGCATGAGGCCATGTGGGGCACCACGCAAACAGGCATCTCGAAACTGGAGGAGGATTTCCAGGGATACGCCGACTTGTGGTTTGGGCGCTTCCGCCAGCATGTGACGGACTTCCGCTGGGAAGAGTGGCTGAAGGATGTAGGTAAAAAAGGAAAGTAAAAAATGAAGAATGAAGGATAAAATCTTCTTTCATTCTTCAAAATCAAATTGTTAGGAGCAACACTGTTTATGGGAATTGACGGATTTTCGATCGGGCCACTATATGTACGGTTCTATGGCATCATCCTGATGTCAGGCGCCTTTCTGGGCGGCCTGCTTGCATGGCGCGAAGCGAAACGCCGCGGGCATGATCCTGAAATCGTTTGGGACCTACTGATCTATTTGATCGTTGGCGGAATCCTTGGAGCGCGCCTGTGGCATATCCTCACGCCATCGCCTTCCTCCGTGGCAGCGGGACGCACAACGGCCTTTTACCTCACGCATCCCATCGAGGCCCTGTCTATATGGAAAGGCGGCCTGGGAATTCCCGGCGCGGTCATCGGCGGCGCAGTTGTGCTCTTTTTCTATGCGCGCAAACGCAACCTGATCTTTGCAGAATGGGCCGATATTGCGGCGCCAGGTCTTGCGCTTGGACAGGCCATTGGGCGCTGGGGTAACTTCTTCAACCAGGAACTCTATGGCGCGCCAACGAATCTCCCGTGGAAATTGTACATCGACCCGGCGCACCGCCTAAGCAGCTTTGAAACGGTCGAGTACTACCATCCTCTCTTTGCGTATGAAGCCCTTTTCAGTGTTGCGAACATGTTCTTTTTGATATGGATCACGCGCCGCTTTGCAGACAAACTCAAACACGGCGATGTGTTCCTCGTGTATTTGGCCCTCTACCCCACCGCACGCTTCTTCCTGGACTTTTTGAGGCTCGATGCTGCGCAAGTAGCAGGAGTCAATGCCAATCAAACTTTTATGGCAGTGGTGGCGATTGTATCCGCGGCGGCTTTATGGTGGCGGCACCGCACGCCGAAGCCTGACGTTAATTAACCTGTGAATATGGAAAGATCCGTTCTTTCATAATCTGTAAATAAAAACGAAGGAGAATAAAATGTCTATCGTAAATGCAAAAGAAATCATGATCCCTGCGGCAAAAGAAGGCTGGGCAGTCGGCGCGTTCAACGTCACTGACCTGGTCCAATTTGAAGCCGTGATCGATGCGGCTATTGAAAAGCGAACCCCCGTCATCGTTCAAACCTCCGTCAAGCCCTCGCAATTTTTGGGCACTCAAATGATGGTGAACATCTACCGCACACTGGCCGAATCTGCGCCCGTGCCGGTATGTTTACACCTCGATCACTCTACCAGCGTGGACTACTGCAAGAAGTGCGCGGATGCCGGTTACACCAACATCATGATCGACGCTTCAAAGCAGTCCTATGAAGAGAACATCCGCCAGACCAAGGAAGTGGTGGATTACTGCCATGCCATCGGCGGCATCTCTGTGGAAGGCGAGTTGGGAACCGTGGGCGGCGTGGAAGACCAGATCAAGGTCGCGGAAGATGAAGCGCAATTAGCGAACCCCGAACAGTCTGTTGAATTCGTGGAACGCACCGGCGTAGATATCTTTGCCCCTGCTATCGGTACCGCACACGGCGTGTACAAGACCAAAAATCCGAAGATCGATTTCGAGCGCATGGCCATCATCCACAAGATGTTGAACAGCAATGGGATTAAGACTCCGCTCGTCGTCCACGGCGGAACGGGATTGCCCGATGACTATGTTGCCAAGCTGCTTGCGGCTGGCGGTGCGAAGTTCAACGTCTCCACCGAGTTGAAGCACACCCTGCTCGATGCAAAATGGGAATACCTCAGCGCCCACCGCGATGAATATGATCCCGGCAAACTGGATGTCTTCGTCCGCGATGCGACCCGCAAGGCCGTGATGCACTGGATGGACAAGCTGGGCTGTGAAGGCAAGGCGTAAGTTCCAAAAGTAATCGGTGGTCGAGTAGCCCTGAGCGTTCTTTGTGAAGGGCGTATCGAGACCACCGGATCAAACATAAAAAACTTAGGAGAACCAACAAATGAAAAATATCGAAGAATACTACGCCCCGTGGGTTAAGGGCATCCCGATGTACATTTCGGATCACATTGAATTGGCATGGCGCAAGCCCGAACTGCACCGCATGATGTCCAATGAAAATCCCCTGCCCCCTTCCGAGAAAGTGTTGGAGGCAATGTTCAAATATGCCAAGATGACCAATCGCTACCCCGACCAGGGTTTGGTTGTCCGCAGCAAGATCGCCGAGATCAACGGCGTGGCTGGTCCGCAGAATGTGATGATCGGCAACGGCTCCAGCGAAGTGTACGATAACATCTTCCGCATGTTCATTCAGCCCGGTGATGAAGTCATTCAGCATACCCCCTGCTTTGGTATTTACGGATTGCGCGGAACACTGCTTGGCGCAAAGATGGTCTCTGTGCCGATGATCTACAAGGATCACAAGCTCCAATACGATCACGAAGCCCTCATGAACGCCGTCACCGACAAAACCAAGATCATCGTCATCCCGAACCCCAACAACCCCAGCGGCAACTTCATGGATCCACAGCATTTTGAGCCGTTCGCCAAGTTGGGCATTCCGTTGGTTGTGGATGAAGCCTACATCGAATATGCAGGTTTGGGCAAGTCGCAAACCGAATTGACCAAGAAGTACAAGAACGTGTTCATCACCCGTACAATGTCCAAGGCGTACGGATTGGCTGGTATGCGCTTCGGTTACACTATTGCCCACGAAGACACCCTCAAGCAGGTTGCTGGCTCCCTTCTTCCGTGGAACGTGGGTACCATCCCCATGTGGGCTGCCCTCGCTGCCTTTGAAGACACCGAAGGCCTTGCGGAGCGCGTCAAGTTCAACAACGATGCGGTGGACTTCATTACCAAGTCATTGGAAGTGATCCCCGGTTTCTATGTGATGCACTCCAAAGCCAATTACATCCTCTTTGATTGCGGCGAAACCGGCAAGACCGGCAAGGAAGTGCTGGCGTATGCTGAAACCAAGGGCATCATTTTGCGCGGCGAGAGCAAGAAGTACGGCTCCGATGGCTGGTTCCGTGTGACCATTGGTTCCAAGGAAGAGAACGAACTCTTCGTCAACACCGTGCTTGAATTCTTTGGTGTGAAAAAATAATAAGACATTTCGTCATTGCGAGGGCGCTCTTGTTCTACGCCCGAAGCAATCTCTACATAATGAACGAGATTGCTTCGTCCCGATAAGAACATTCGGGATGGTATCGGGAAGAGCACCCTCCTCGCAATGACGGGGAAGGTAAATATGTCCAAAATAAAAGCAGTGTTCTTTGACCAGGACGGCGTGATCATCGACACCGAACGGGATGGTCACCGTGTTTCGTTCAACATGACATTCAAGGAATTCGGTTTCACCGACGAATGGGATATTGAGTATTATCACGAACTTCTGCAAGTCGGCGGCGGCAAGGAACGCATGAAGAAGCATTGGCAAACCAAGGGCTTTTCCAAGCCGTTGACCGAGGCGGAGATCGATGCTCTCGTCAAGGATATGCACAAGCGCAAGACGGCCTTGTTCGTGGAACTGATCGAGACTGGCAAACTGCCCCTTCGCCCGGGCATTCATCGGTTTATGAAAGAGGCGATGGATGCAGGCCTCAAGCTCGCCATCTGCACCACATCCAACGAACAGGCGGCGAAAGCCATCACCGAAGGTCCGCTTGCAGATATCAAGTTTGAAGTTGTGCTGGCTGGTGATGTGGTCGAGAAGAAGAAACCCGATCCCGCCATTTACAACCTGGCTCTTTCCAAACTTGGGCTCAGCCCCGATGAAGTGATCGTGGTGGAAGATTCAAAGAACGGCCTTGCGGCTGCAAAATCTGCGGGCGCGAACGTCATCGTCACCACCAATCACTACACTGAAAAAGAGGATGTGAGCGCTGGTGATGTGATCGTCTCCTGCCTTGGTGATGCGGATGGCGAAAAAGCCGAAGTCCGCAAGGGCAGCCTCAGCGGGTTTGATGGTGTTGTCCACATCAATCAATTGGTGGAGTTATTCGAGAAGTAACAGGTCATGGGCGCACGAATTTTTTCCTGCGCCCATGTTTGTTAACAAAACACGGCTATCTCGATTTGATTTTCGAGTGTAAAATTGGCGAATTATTCGTCGAACCCATTTTAGACTGCCAGTGTTTTCAATTCATAACTCAGAGGAGAGTTCCCTTTTGGGAGCAGGAGGTGCAGTATCGATGATTAATATTCGCGCTTCGTAAGTTCAGTTTCTTGATGTAATAACTAACACCCATTCAAAGTCAAGGAGAATTACGAAAATGGCAGACAAAAGTCAAGCGCACGACAAGCAAGTGTTACACAAGCTGGGGTATGCACAGGAACTTTCGCGCCGCATGAGCGGCTTCTCGAACTTCGCAATTTCATTTTCAATCATTTGTATTTTGGCTGGCGGTATCTCCGCCTTCCCTGCTGCCTTCAATGCCCTTGGTTCCGGCGGCGCTGTATTGATCTGGCTGGTCGGCGGCGTGCTCGCCATGAGCGTGGCCGTCTGGCATGGGACAGATCGCTTCGTCCTTCCCGACTGCGGGTGGCCTGTATCACTGGAGTTCCCACCTCGGCGGGAAATTCTGGGGCTGGATGACTGCCTGGTTCAACCTGATTGGTTTGATCTGCGTGGTCTCCTCGGTGGATGTGCTGCTCTACACCGTGTTCTTCAAAGACCTGCTGCTCGGCACCGCGCTCGGTGTGGATGTTTCCGGTTTTGGAATTTGGCATCAGATCGTCTTTTTGATCTTCGCCCTCGGCACGCAAGCCATCCTGAATCACTATTACATCAATATCACCACCAAGCTCACCGACTGGAGCGGGTACATCATCCTCGGCTTGACCGTGATCTTGATCGTCACCCTGTTCGCTTTCAGCTCCGTTCCCCTGGATTTCACCCGCTTATGGACCTTCCAAAACGTAACCGGTGATGTGGGCGGTGGTGTAGTGCCGTTCCGCACTGAAAGCATTGCATTTGCCTTCCTGCTTGGTCTTTCGTATGTATGCTATACCATCACAGGCTTTGACGCTTCCGCTCACACATCTGAAGAAACACAGGACGCGCAGGTAAACGTGCCGAAGGGCATGTGGACCGCCGTGTTCTGGTCCTGGGTTTTTGGTCTCGTGGCTGTTGCTGCTTACGTGCTTACCATGCCTAGCCTCGAAGAAGCTGCCGCCGCTGGCTGGGGTTCGTTCTTCTATATGTGGAGCGCCTCCAACATGCCCAGCTGGCTGAGCATTTTCCTTGCTGTGGGTATGGTAATAGTCAACTACATCTGCGCCTTGGCTGGTCTCACCTCCACTTCCCGCATGATGTACGCTTTCGCCCGTGACGGCGGCCTGCCCGCCTCCGCCGCCCTCGCCAATGTCAGCACCGTGTACCGCACACCTGGAACTGCAGTATGGGTTTCCGCCATTTTTGCATTTGCCAGCACATTGTATGCGCCTGCTTATCTCATTCTGGCCGTGGCCTGTGCAGTGTTCCTTTATATCTCCATGGTCATGCCAATTGCGGCGGGCCTCATGTCTGAAGGGACTGCCAAGTGGAAGGAAAAGGGTCCGTTCAACCTCGGCGGTTTTTCCAAGCCCAACGCGGTGCTCGCGATCATCTTCGGCATCGTTCTGGCGATCAGCGGTTTCTTCCCGCCCAATGAAAAAGTCTTCTACTTTACAATCGTCTTTGTGTCGCCTTCGGCCTTTGGTCGGCGCCCTGTGGTCGTGTTGGCTGGGGTTCCCCCCCCCCCCCCCGGGGGGGGGGTTGCCCCTCCCCCCCCCCCCCCCGCCACCCTCCTACATTGCCATCGGCGTTGCCATCGTAGCCGCTGCGATCACCTTCGCCACAGGTGGTGAAGACAAGCGCTTCGAAGGCGTACCCGAAGGCGACAAGATCAAACAGAACCAGGCAAAGATCGCCGAGATCGAAAAGAAATTCGGCGAGCACTAAAAATCTCTTGTCAGGTAAAATTAAGAGCGGTATCTCGCAAGGGGTACCGCTCTTATATTCTTCCACAAACCTGACAGGTCTTAACGGTTATTTTTTGAAAACGGACTTATCAATAAGACCTGTCAGGTTTTGTTATAAGGAGATTTTATGAAATATCTACTCGGCATTGACCAAGGTACCACACAAACCACCGCCGTCATTGTGGATGAAAACGGCGAGATGATCGAAAAGAATTCCGCGCAATTACCCGCAAGATTTCCACAGGCAGGCTGGGTGGAACAGGAACCTGCCGACATCGTCCGCACCGTAAAAGAGGCCTGCGCGCCTCTGCTTGATAAATATGAAATCTCCGCCGTCGGGTTCGATAACCAGGGTGAAACCTTTGTCGTTTGGGATGTGGAAACGGGCGAAGCAGTGACTCCTGCCATCGTCTGGCAGGATACGCGCGGACAATCCGTCTGCGACTCTCTCGCCTCAAACGTGGACCTGAACTGGTTGCGCCAAACGACAGGACTCCTACTCGACAGCTATTTCTCCGCGCCAAAACTCAAATGGGTATTTGAAAATAATCCGGATATCCGCAAAAAAGCCCACGAAGGCAAATTGAAATTCGGCACCACAGAGACATGGGTCATCTGGAAATTGAGCGGCGGCAAACTGCATGTCACCGATCCCTCCACCGCCTCACGCACCTTATTGTTTGACATGAACAAATTCGAGTGGGATGAAAAATTACTGAAATTATTTGATGTCCCGCGCAGCATGCTGCCCGAAGTAAAACCATCCGCAGGCTATATCGGCGATGTGGATTTTGGAAACGGAAAGCCGCTGCCTTTGCACGCACTTCTCGTTGACCAGCAAGCCGCGCTTTTCGGTCAGGCTTGCTTCAACGCTGGCGAAATGAAATGCTCCTTCGGCACTGGCAGTTTTCTTTTGATGAACATCGGCGGCAAACCACAGCTTTCCAATAATGGACTGCTCACCACCGTCGGCTGGAACTTTGACGGTCACACCGCCTACGCTTTCGATGGCGGCATTTTCGTCACAGGCTCCGCCGTCCAATGGCTGCGGGACAATTTGAAAGTAATTCCTGATTCTGCCTCCAGCCACGAAGCGGCGAACAGATCCACAGACATGGGCGTGGTGGTTGTGCCTGCCTTGCAGGGTCTCGCCGCTCCCCACTGGCGGACGGATGTGCAGGGCGCGATGTTCGGTCTCAACCGCAGCACCAGTTCCGATGACATCGTCCGCGCCACGTTGGATGGAATTGCCTGCCGCGTGTACGAAGTGGTCACTGCCATGTCACAGGATGCAGGCACGCCTCCTCCCCACCTGAAAGTGGATGGCGGCCCATCGGGCAATCCCTACCTGATGCAGATGATCGCAGACCTGCTCAATCTCGAAGTCCGTGTCTCTGCTGCGCTGGAAGCTACAGCCATTGGCATTGCAAATCTCGCTGGCGTTTCTGCGCTGGGAACAACTTTCGAGAGTCTGGCAAAGAATTGGAAAGCTGAAAAAATATACATGCCGAAAATGAAGAAAGAAGAAAGAGAAAAGAAACTGGCGCAATGGAACAAGGCGTTGGATGCGGTAAAGAAATTTCATGAGTAATTGAGGATAGACGATGGACAACGGACCACGGTCAATTGTCCATCGTCTGAAGTCCAGAAAGAAACTATGACAACAACATACGACATCGCAGTCATTGGGGCGGGAGCGGTTGGTTCGGCCATCGCGCGGGAGCTTTCCCGCTATCAACTCAAAGTCGCTTTGGTGGAAGCGAATTCAGACGTAGGCATGGGGACATCCAAGGCAAGCACAGCCATCTGGCACACAGGCTTTGACGCAAAGCCAGGGACACTCGAAGCGACGTTAATGCGCCGCAGCTACAAATTAATGGACACCTATCTGCGGGAGGCAAATATCGCCCACGAAAGGTTGGGTGCAATTCTCATCGCCTGGAATCAGGCTCAGTTGGATGCGCTGCCCGCTCTATTAAAGAAGGCGCATGAAAATGGGGTCATGGATGTGCAGATCATTTCCACAGATGAAATCTATAAACGGGAACCGCACATCAACAAAGGCGCATTAGGCGGGCTGCTCGTCCCCGGCGAGGGGATTCTCTGCACATTCTCCGTTCCGCTGGCATTTGCATATCAGGCAGTGCTAAACGATGTTGAATTGTTTTTGAATTTCCACGTATCAGAAATACGACCATCGACAACGGACAACGGACGACAGACAACATGGTCTGTGGTCAATAGTCAGTCGTCTATCGTCGAGGCACGCTACATCGTCAACGCGGCGGGATTGTTTTCAGATGAGATCAATGCCCATTTTGGAAAGACCAGCTTCGGGGTCGTCCCGAGGCGCGGGCAGTTGATCGTGTACGATAAATTGGCGCGTCCACTTGTCAATCATGTTCTGCTGCCCGTGCCGACATCCATCACCAAGGGAGTTCTGATCAGTCCCACGGTGTATGGAAATATTTTGCTCGGGCCAACGGCTGAAGACCTGCCCGATAAAGCCGCCACTGAAACAACAGCGGACGGCTTGAAGTTTTTGTTGGACAAAGGCCGCGATATTTTGCCACAATTGCTTGATGAAGAAGTGACTGCCACGTATTCCGGTTTGCGTGCTGCAACGGAGCATAGCGATTATCAAATTGAAATGGATGCGGCGCAGCGTTATTTATGTTTGGGCGGCATTCGCTCCACGGGTATTTCGGCGGCGATGGGCATTGCAGAATATGGAACGGAGTTGCTGCGTGACGCTGGTTTGGAATTGAGATTGAAGGATGAATTCAAAGAAGTAAAACTCCCGACCATCGGGCAGGCAGATATTCGTCCGCATCAGAGCGCGGAGATGATCAAGCAAAATGCCGCATACGCCGAGATGGTTTGTCATTGCGAGAAAGTCTCGCGCGGCGAGTTGTTGGATGCGCTGAACGCGCCGATCCCTGCAAACAGCTTGGATGCCCTGCGAAGGCGCACGCGTGCATCGCAAGGAAGATGTCAGGGATTCAATTGTCACGCGGCGCTGGAAAACCGTAGTAACGACTTCAGTCGTTACAAATCTTCTGCTGAAAAAGCGACTAAAGTCGCTACTACTTGTGATGTGTTAATTGTTGGCGCAGGCCCTGCGGGGCTTTCAGCGGCAATTGAATTGAAGAAACAGGGAATCAAGAATATTGTTGTTGTTGACCGAGAACCCGAAGCGGGCGGAATGCCGCGCTTCTGTCACCACACCGGCTTTGGCCGCGAGGACTTATGGCGCATATGGCAGGGGCCAAAGTACGCAAAGCATTATCGCGACCTCGCTGACAAGATGGATGTGGAAGTGCGGACATCCACGACGATCTTGGGATGGAAAAATTCAGCCATGGAGAACACAGAGAGCTCAGAGAAAAAAGAACTTCATTTGCAATTCACTTCCCCGCACGGGTTGGGAGAAATTCATGCACAAACCGTCCTGCTGGCAACTGGTGTACGCGAAAGACCGCGCGCGGCACGAATGATCCCTGGCACACGCCCGCAGGGGATTTATACAACGGGTTCGCTACAGCGATTTGTGTATCAGGAACATCTGCTAGTTGGAAAGCGCGCTGTCATTGTCGGCGCGGAGTTGGTGAGCCTTTCGGCGTTGATGACGCTCATGCACGCGGATGTCAAATGCGCGATGATGGTCACGGAAGAACCAAGTCACCAAATTGAATTTCCGTATGTGGCGATGAAATGGGCCATTGCAGATATTCTCATGCGCACGCCAATTATTACAAACACCAAAGTCACAAACATCTTTGGGCGCAAACGTGTTGAAGAAATTGAACTCACGCACCAAAATGGACAGACCGAACTCGTGGAATGCGACACGGTCATCTTCACTGGCAATTGGATTCCTGAGCATGAAATCGCGCGGTTGGGCGGCTTGCAGATTCATCCCGTCACACGCGGGCCGGTGATCGATGCAAATTTCCACTCGTCGGTGAATGGTGTGTTCGTGGCGGGCAATCTGCTGCGCGGTGTGGAGACGGCTGACCATTGCGCGATTGAAGGCAAGCGGGCGGCGCAAGCGGTGGCTAAATTTATAAAGTGAGGTTTTCAAAATGGCAGATGAATTACTTGATGTAGTGAATGACGAAGATATTGTGATCGGTCGGGAGATGCGCTCCACCGTCCATCAAAAGGGATTACAGCATCGTGGGGTGCATGTATTTCTATTTTCGGAGGATGGAAAAATGCTCATCCAAAAACGGAGTGCGGATCGCGCCTCTGCCCCGTCCATGCTGGATTGCTCGGTCTCGGAGCATGTCAAAGCTGGAGAAGGGTATCTAGTGGCGGCGATGCGCGGGATGAAGGAAGAGATGGGCGTGGAAGGAATAGACCTCAAACCCTTGGTCACCATCAAAATGGAGTACGGCCCCAATGATAATGAGATCAGCCGCATTTACGAGGGCAGGGTGAATCCTGAACAAGTCCGTTTTGACCCGGTAGAGATTTCCGAAGTAAGCTATATGAGTTTGGACGAGATACAAACCAGGGTATTAAATGAAAAGGAGCTTTTTTGCGGCTGGTTTGTTGAGATCATGAACTGGTATTTCAAAAAGCCAACGAAGTTGACCATAGTGGATGGAGCAAGTCCGCTTTAGCGGGCTTTGTAGGAATAGCGAGGGGGTTCATCCTCGAGCGGGGCGGCGGGTGGCGAATGTCCGATGGACAGGACCAGGCGTCGGCTGGGAAAGAGGCGGGAAGTAGTAAATTTGCAACTTCCCGGGGAAAGATGCGTAAGCATATTGGGAAGTTTTTCAAAGGAGACACCTAATGAAACCAATCAACAAAATTTTTGCAGTTTTTTCACTTCTAGCCTTGTTTACCATGACCGTTACCTCATCTGCCCTCGCTTTCGACGGCCGCGGCGGCGAGACGGTTGTGATCGGGGCAGATGAAGTCATCGAAGATGACCTCTATGTCGGCGCAACCAGTTTCACACTGGACGGAACCGTAAAAGGCGACTTGTTCGTTTCTGGTGAAACCATTGTGATCAACGGAACGGTTGAAGGCGATGTATTCGCCATGGGCCAGAGCATTGTGATCAATGGGACTGTGACCGATGATGTGCGCATGGCCGGGGCCGGTTTGCAGTTAGGCGAAAAAGCCAGTATCGGCGGCGACGTGCTTGGCGCATCCGCAAGTATGGAAGCCAAAAAAGGAAGCTCCGTAGGCGGGGATTTTCTTTATGGCGGCGCACAGGCTTTACTTTCAGGCGATGTGACTGGTAATGCGATGTTCGGCGCTGGTGCGCTTGAATTAGGTGGCACCATAGGTGGAGATGTGACCGCCGAAGTTGGCAGCGCGGAAGACGCAGGCGCTCCCCCGTCCTCTTACATGTGGCAGACGGGAATTTCCGTCCCCACCGTTCAACCTGGGTTCACTATCGATGAGAATGCGAAGATCGGCGGCGATCTGGTCTACACCCAATCCAAGGACATTAAAATCCCTGCCGACGTAGTCACAGGAAAAGTGACTCGCAAGGAACCTGTTGCAAACACGAATATGCAATACACTCCGCCCACAACAGCTGAAATCGCCGCAACTTGGACTTTCAATCTGCTTCGCAGCATTGTCACGCTTATTTTGTTCGGCTTGCTTTTGGCCTGGCTCGCCCCTGTATTCATGAAATCTGTGATGGATAAATTGCAGGCAACTCCCGCCGCAAGTTTGGGATGGGGCGTGATTTCCTACGCGGCCTTCTTCTTTACCTTGCTGGTCATTTTTACGGCGATGATCGTCGGTGGTCTGGTGTTTGGTGTGCTTACCCTTGGTGGCATTAGCGGGACAATCGTGTGGCTTGGTATTTTGTCGATCTTCGCCCTCATTGTCGGGTTCGTACTAGTCACGGCTTTCTTCACCAAGATCGTGGTGGCATGGCTGGGCGGCAAGTGGATATTGGGCCGCTTCAACCCCGCGCTGGCGGAGCACAAAGTCTGGCCGCTGGTGCTTGGCGTAGTGATCGTTGCCCTTTTGGTCGCCTTGCCCCTCATCGGCTGGATATTCGGCCTGGTTGTCATGTTCCTTGGCCTCGGTGCGCTGTGGCTGTGGGGACGCGACCTCTGGCAGGCACGCAAAACGGTGTAAATATTTTCAAATAAAAAGGACAGGCTTGCAGCCTGTCCTTTTTATTTCATGGATTCTGGAAGCCCAGCTTCCTAACAGCTAATGTAAAACTATGGACATTCCTTATAATAGGAAACTAGTCTTTCGATCTTCTGGGTGCGGTCTACTGTGCCGCCGCCTTTATTCACCCCAACAAATTGAAATTCGATGACGGCCTGATCCAGGCTGCGCCAATCCGGTGAAATATCCGTGGCTTTGAAGGTGGTATAAAAACCTCCCTTGCCATCCGAATTCAGGTTACCCACCAGGTACCAGTCTGAATAGCGGAAAAAGCTGGGGGCCTCCAGAACGCGGTAGTACATCTCGGCGCGGGTCACATCAGGATGAAGCGCCGTCATGGTGATTTCAAATTCACGCGGGTAGCAATTCAGGGTAATGAGATCGCTGGAGAAAGCGATATTCGTAAATACACCCTTTCCAAGGGTATTATCCACGTACACAGGGGTCAGATCGGATGATTGAACGCCAGCACTGGCAGGAGCTGCTGTATTGGTGGCGGCAGTCGTAGCCGTGGGAGCCAATGTCTCTGTAGGGGCCAGAGTGGGGATTTCCGTAGGCGCCTGAGTGGGCAATGGAACCGCTGTCGGCGGAACAACTTCAGTCGGCGCAATGACCGTCACAAGCACGGTGGCGATAATGGGGGTTGCCTGTTCCTGTTGAACGGGCTGCACAACCCCGCAAGCCGCAAGCATTAAAGCAAGCGATATAAATAAAATTTTTCTCATGACATTCTCCTTTTTTTATGTTCAGAATTGTACGCCATCGCCGCCCGCAACCTGTTGACCCGTTTGGGCTATTTACAAAGATATTTCTTTTCATTTCTGCAAAGACTGCTCAATTCAGCGCCAAAACTCCAACCTTTTTCGACAATTCTTATCAGGTATAATTCGCGCCATGTTAACTCCTGAACAGATCGAATTAAAACTGGACCGCATTCTTTTAAAGGTACAAAAACCTGGGCGCTACGTAGGCGGCGAGCTCAATTCCATTCGTAAAGATTGGGACAAGGCGCAAACCAAAGTGGCCTTTGTCTTCCCTGATATTTATGATATCGGTGTCTCAAACGTCGGCTTGAAGATTTTGTATGACCAGATCAATCAACGCGAGGATTCGCTTGCGGAACGCGCCTACGCTCCCTGGCTGGACATGGAAGAACTCATGCGCGAGCATGGGATTCCGCTCTACGCGCTCGAATCAAAACGCCCTTTGGCCTGCTTCGACCTAATTGGCTTTACCCTCCCCTACGAGACTCTCTACACCAACGCCCTCAACATTCTCGACCTCGCAGGCATTCCCCTCCGCACAGCAGACCGGGACGAATCACACCCGATCATCATCGCCGGTGGACATTCCACAACCAACCCCGAACCCATGCACGCCTTTATTGACGCCTTTACCATTGGCGAGGGCGAGGAAGTCATTCACGATATTGTCAACACGATACAAAGAGTCAAAAGTCAAAAGTCAAAAGTCGGAGACGACCTTCGACCTTCGACTTTTGACCGCAAAGCCCTACTCCTTGAACTTGCAAAAATCCCAGGCGTCTACGTCCCCAGCTTCTACGCCACCACCTACATGGACGATGGCACCGTAGCCGTTACCGAACCTATCATCCCGGATGTGCCAAAGACTGTGAACAAGCGCATCGTGGCAAAACTGCCCCCGCCGCCGACAAAGTTCATTGTGCCGAATATCGAAGTCATCCACAACCGTGTCTCCGTGGAAATTATGCGGGGATGCACCCGCGGATGTAGATTCTGTCAGGCGGGTATGATCACCCGTCCCGTACGAGAAAGAAGCGTGCAGGAAGTGGTGGACGCCGCCGATGACGCGATCCGCTCTTCGGGGTTCGAAGAAATCGCATTGATGTCGCTTTCCTCCTCCGATTACACCTACATCAACGAACTGGTGGACGCGATCAGCAAGCGCTTTGAAGGCCGCAAATTGACCGTCAACCTGCCATCCCTGCGCATCGAATCCGTTTCTGTGGACTTGATGGAAAAGCTCAAGCAGCACCGCTCCGGTGGATTTACCCTCGCGCCCGAGGCCGCCAGCGAACGCATGCGCCGCATCATCAACAAGTTCATCCCCGATGAAGACATTATCAACACCACGCGTGAAATTTACAGCCGCGGTTGGACGACGATCAAGCTGTATTTCATGATCGGGCATCCCAGCGAAACGCTGGAAGATGTGCAAGCGATTGTGGATCTGTGCAGGCGCGTGATCGAAGAAGGCCGCAAAGTGGCGGGCTGGAAGGTGAAACTGCACGCGGGCGTGAGCACCTTTGTGCCGAAGCCGCAAACTCCTTTCCAGTGGGTCGCCTGTGACACACGCGAAAATATTCTCGACAAGCAAGCTCTGCTCAAACGCCAGTTATTAAAGGATAAGAGCATCAAGCTGAGTTGGACGAAGCCCGAAGATTCCCTGCTCGAAGCATGGCTCTCCCGTGGTGACCGCAGAATGTCCGAAGTGATTTACAGCGCATGGGCAAAAGGCGCCAAGTTCGATGCCTGGGACGAAGCCAAAAAGCACGAAGCCTGGCTGTCCTCTTTTGAAGAGCATGGTCTTGACCCTGCGTTTTACACCCACCGTCAACGCCGCACAGATGAGGTTTTCCCGTGGGAACACATCACCGCCGCCGTGCGCAAGAACTTCCTCTTTCAGGATTTCCGCATGTCGCTCGAAGGTCAGATCCGCGTGGACTGCCGCCTGAACTGCTTTGCCTGCGGCATCCTGCCGACCTTTGCCAACCTGCGCCGCGAGAACCCGGGTGAAGGCTGGAAGTGCCCGGATGTGAAAACCCCTGCCCGCAAAATTGACATTGAACTGCCAGTGGTGGGAGACTAGCCTCCAAAACCTCATGGAAAAAATAACCTTTTTTCAACGCCTGCAACATGAGCGGGATAAATTCGAAAACCTGCTCAATCGGGTTGGTTTCTCACGCCAGTTGACCATGAAGGGCGTTCTTGGCAACCTCTCCATCAAAGACCTGCTGGCAGATGTGCTCTCCCGCGAGCAATTCATTGCAGACCGCATGTCCGAGATCGCCAATGGCGAAGCGTATGCACCAAGCACTTCTTTTACAGCACTCGAAAATTTTCAGAAGCATAATGGCTATCCAGATTACGAATCCAACCTGCTGGAGAAAGACAAACCCAACCACATGGTTGTATATAAATTCAAAAATATCGGTATGGATGACATTGTCGAGCAGGAACTGGCAACATACATTAGCATCCTTGACCTGTTCCAGCAATTGACACACAATCAATGCCTCGACCATGACCTTTTCCATCGCATCGGGGAACATACCTACAAGCCCTATCGCCGCACCAGCGCAGAGATCAATCGCTGGCTCAAACAGATCGCCTCGGAACAATAACAACAATGAGAGTTAGAATTACTTTTTCAAAACAAGGTGCATTGCGATACACCGGCCATCTTGACCTGCACCGTCTATGGGAGCGCGCCATGCGCCGCGCCGAACTGCCGATCAGCTATTCGCAGGGATTCCACCCGCAGCCGAAGATGAGTCTCGCTGCCGCCCTGCCACTGGGATTCTCATCCCGCGCTGAAATGTTGGATGTGCGCCTGAACGAAGACCTCCCCGTGGAGGATATTTCCGCCCGATTAAAAGATAGCCTGCCCGTGGATATTCAGATCACTGGCATTGAAACTGTGGACGAACGCGCACCCGCCTTGCAAACGCAAGTGCTGTCAGCGGCGTACGAAGTCCATTTGACGGAACCCATTGACGGCGCGGAGTTGACGCAGAAAGTCCAGAATTTGATGATGACTGAATCTGTCATCCGTGAACGGCGCGGCAAAACCTATGACATGCGTCCACTGATCGAGATGTTAAGCGTCATCACCGAAGCGAACGGCAAAGTATGGCTAAAGATGACCCTCGCCGCCCGTGATGGCGCCACAGGCCGCCCCGAAGAAGTGCTGAACGCGCTGGATATTCTCCCGGAATACACGCGGGTTGAAAGAATCCGTTTGATCTTTCAAAAGTAAATTTACAAGGCATAAGTCCCAACACAACTATTGTCTGGAGGAAAAGAAAATGGCATTTCTCGTATCACTCTTTTGTGGTTTTGTTCCCATGTTCTTATATGCCGCTTTTGTGTATTGGGTGGACCGATACGAAAAGGAACCCATGGCTTTGCTGGGCGCGGCCTTTTTCTGGGGCGTGGTCATTGCCGCTGGAGGAGCATTCATTGTCAACACCATGTTTGGAGTTGGCATTTATATTTTCACCAACTCCGAAGCCGCCGCGGATTTTGGCACCACGTCCATTGTTGCGCCATTCGTGGAGGAAATCCTCAAAGGCATGGCGGTGGGCATTGTCTTCCTAATGTTCCGCAAGGAATTTGATTCGATCCTGGATGGCATTATCTACGGCGGCATCGTTGGGCTGGGGTTTGCCGCCACCGAAAACACGCTCTACATTTTTCGCAACGGGTATCTTGAAAACGGCTGGGGCGGGTTAGTTGTGCTGGTCTTCATCCGCGTGTTCGTGGTCGGTTGGATGCACGCCTTCTTCACAGCATTCACGGGCATCGGCTTTGCTGTTGCGCGTCTAAACAGGAGCGTGCTCATCAAGATCGGCGCACCATTCGTCGGTCTGGGCGTTGCGATCTTCCTGCACGCATTTCACAACACCTTTGGCAGCCTCATCGGCGGGTTGAGCGGCCTTGCCATCGGCTCGCTGCTCGACTGGTTCGGCTGGGCGTTGATGTTTGGTTTCGTCATCTGGCTCATCACCTACGAGCGTGGCATTGTCAAAAGACAATTGCTGGAGGAAGTGACTTCTGGGCTGATCTCGCAGGCACAGTACCAAAAAGCAATGTCCCCGTGGACATTAACCACAACCAGCTTGAGCGGAAGATCCACCTCACGCTTCTATCATCTGTGCGGCGAACTGGCGCACAAAAAAGAACAATATAGAAAACTGGGTGATGAAGGCGGCAATGCAGTGCGAATCGAAATGCTGCGCAGGGAATTGGCTGTCCTCGCCCCACAAGCTAGATAAAACATCCGCCTCATTCTGGACCGTAAGGCTGGTGACTGTTTCATCAGCCTTTTTCTTTGCTTATGGTAAAATTTTGCCTGTCCGCCCTTGTAGCTCAGTGGATAGAGTATTGGCCTCCGAAGCCGAGGACCGCAGTTCGAGCCTGCGCAAGGGCACTAGAGAAAACCGCCGTGATTGGCGGTTTTTTTCTACCCTTTTCTCTACATCAACTTAATTCTTGGATACAATTGACTCGTGCGCTATTTAATGATCCTTCCCTTGCTTTCCTCGCTGGTCATTCTCACAGGTTGTGGCGTTAATGTTTCCAGTGAAAATACGGTACCCATGCCGGTCTTCGTCACCGCCACGCTGCCAGCCACGGCAATTCCTTTGCCCACGCTCACACCGCTCCCTCCCACGCCCGCGCCGACGATTGCTCCCATCGAAGGGACCACCACCACACAGGTCAACGTGCGGGCGGAGACATCCACCGCGAGCGATAATCTCGGCATAATCGCGCAATTCACCAAGCTGCAGATCATCGGGCGGGATAAAAGCACAAGCTGGTATCAGGTCATTTTTGCGGGTGCGCCCAGTGGCACAGGCTGGGTCCGCGCGGAGTATGTGCAGGTAAATGCAGCAGCGGAGATCCCAGTCATAGAATCGGTATCAGGCGGCGGCGCGGGAGTGAGCGGGCTTGTCATCCAAAAGATCAATGTGCGCAGCGGACCAGGCACATCGTTCGATGCGCTCGGTGAATTAAATCCAAATGATGTTGTTTTCATTTCAGGCAAGGACGAAAGCGGCGCGTGGATGCAGATCGAATATGCCAGTTCGGCTGATGGAAAAGGCTGGGCGGCGCTGGAATTTTTGAAGGTCGAAAATACAGACTCACTACCAGTGATCCGCGACATCAGCCCAACAGAAGAGATCGTTGAAAATGTGGTTGCGCCTCAAGCAAATATCTTATCGCTCTCTATGCCTGATGGTGATTCGATGGAGGCTCCGCTGGCGAGAATAAACTTTTCACCGCTAGGAACACGCACAGCCCAAATTGAAGGCAACATCTCTTCGTCAGCCGGAGACACCGAAGATTGGGTTGAATTCACATCCTACAATGGAAAGGTTGTCGTTCAAGTATTTTGTTCAGAGGCTAACCTGCAAATGGAATTGAAGAATGGCGGAGAGTCAGTTGATACTTTTTCACTAGCGTGTTCAGAAAAGCGCTTGCTGAATGTAACCACCAATCAAACCTTTCTGCTCAGATTATCAGTGGCAGAGGCAGGCGAAGCGGGCCAAACAGAGTATATGTTGGTGATGGAAAGTATCAGGTAATCTCCCATTGGATATACGAAATCAATAACCGGCAGAGAAGTTAAAGCCCAAGAAGCAGAAACAAGTTCAGGTTAAGGAAAGAAGCGGCACACCATTCAAAGCTGTGCCGCTTTTCGTTTGTGAAGTACTTGTGTCTAATTGCACTAAATCGCGTTTTATGATAAATTTATGGATAAATTTCACAAAGGTGAGGGCACATGAACGCAGAAAAAATACCAGATATTATCATCGGGCGGCTTCCTGTTTATCTGCGCGCACTCCAACGGATGGCAGATAACGGCATCAAGACAACTTCCTCTCAGGAACTCGGGGAACATGTAGGCATATCAGCTGCGCAGATCCGCAAAGATATTTCCCAATTCGGTGAATTTGGCAAGCAAGGCACGGGCTATTCCATTACGTACCTGCTCGACAAACTGCGCGAAATCCTCAAGGTGGACCGCATTTGGGATGTGACTTTAGTCGGCGCTGGCGACATGGGCCACGCTCTCGCGAACTATCAAGGCTTTCAAAACCGCGGCTTTCATATCGTTTCGATCTTCGACAACAACAAGGAAAAGATCGGCACCAAGATCGGTGACTTCACAATTCAAGATGCCGATAAAATGATCGAAAGCATCAAAGCCGCCAACGTCAAGATCGCCATGCTCACCGTTCCCGCTCCCGCCGCGCAAAGCGTTGCAGAGAAACTCATTCAGGCAGGCGTGCGAGCCATTCTCAACTACGCCCCCATTAGCCTGAACGTACCCAATAACGTGAAAGTGCAATACATCGACCCCGCCACCCACCTGCAGAGAATGACGTATTATTTGTAGTAAAGAAAGAATGTAGACTAATAAACAGGACTCGCCCGATTTTTTCGCGGCGAGTTTTTATTTGGATGAAGAACTGCTTCCGACTCACTCGAAGCTGATCCCGTCTAAACTGCAAATTCTGCGTCTGAAACAGAATCCACCAAAAGACTCGGCAGCATTTTCTTTTACAGAATCAAGCCTTGTGGGTAGAATATTCAAATTTAATAATAGGTGAATATGAATGAAAAGCCATCCAACGCTGAACTATTTTTTCCAGAACTTGAGACCGAGCGCCTCCAACTCCGTCAATTGACAATGGACGACCTCGATTTCGTCTATAGGCATTTTAGCGATCCACGTGTCGCAGAATTCCTATTGGATGAACCGCCAATTTCAAGTATTGTACAGGCACGCGAGATCATCGAGTTTTATCAGCACCCCGAACGCAAGACCTGGAACCGCTGGGGAATCTCGCTAAAAAGCAGCGGACAACTTGTAGGTACCTGCGGCTTCCATAAATGGAACAAACGCGACCTCCACTCCGAGATCGGCTATGACCTACATCCCGATTTTTGGGGGCAGGGATTTATGACCGAAGCGATTCGCGCAGTCATCCGAAATGGATTTGAAACAATGGAATTAAACCGAATTGCTGCAATCGTTTACCCGCAAAATCAAAGATCACTGCAACTGTTACACAAACTCGGCTTTCAAACCGAAGGACTGCTTAGGGATTACCACCATCTGAACGGGAATTTTTACGACCACTATATTTTGTCATTAATAAAAAGAGATTGGAAAGCTGGATAATTCACTCCTTCGGAGTTGTCTCTGCCCAGGGTAAGTTAAACAAAAAGTGACTTCGTAGTGAAGTCACTTTTTGTTTTTACACTTGAGGCAAATTTCGCCGTATCACGTTCAACATACTGAAGGCTTTGGCAGAACCTTGAACCACGCAGGTCAACGGGTTATCCACCAGATAGGCTGGAATGCCCAGCGATTTTGTCAGCAGCTTATCGATGCCTCGCAAGAGCGCACCACCGCCGCATAACGCCACACCGCGATCAATAATATCTGAAACCAGTTCGGGGGGGGTCTTTTCAAGCACCTTGCGGCCTGTTTCCACGATCTGCTTCAACGGCTCCTGCAAGGCTTCCACGATCTCGCCTGTGGTCAAAGTGACAGGACGCGGCAGGCCAGTCACCTGGTCCTGTCCCTGCACTTCCATGCTGTTCTCAATATCCTGCGGAACAGCGGCACCAATGCGGATCTTCAACTGCTCGGCAGTTGCCTGCCCGATGATCACGCCATACTTTCGGCGCACGTAATTGACAATAGCTTCATCAAGGTCCATGCCGCCAGAGCGAAGCGTATCTGCAGCGACGATGCCATACATAGCCATCACGGCAGCTTCGGTGCATCCACCGCCCAGACAGATGATCATATTCCCAGATGGGGAGTTGATTGGAAGGTCAATGCCAATAGCGGCTGCCAACGGCTGCTGGATGAGGAATGCCTCGCGGCTGCCCGCTTCCATCACCGCTTCGTACACGGCGCGCCGCTCCACGCTGGTCACCCCGTATGGGACGGAGATCATCACACGCGGGCGAAAGATGCGCATGGAGCCGCTCACACGCTGCAACAGATATTGCAATAAAGTTTCTGTAATCTCGTAATCAGCGATCACGCCGTTTCGCAGCGGACGCGCCACTTCAATATTATCGGGAACCTTGCCGTACATGTCACGCGCCTCAAGGCCTGCCGCAACCATCTTTTGATCGTCCACTTCAATGGCAACAATGGTAGGCTCTTCCAACAGCACTTGAGAACTGTCAGCGAGGCGAGTGAACATGGTACCCAGGTCTATGCCCAGGTCTTTTGAGAAAAGAGCCACGCGGGGTTAATTCTCCGAGGTGGGCATGCGCATACCACCCTTGCGATATCGGCGAACCGCATCCAGACGTAAATTGGATTTGCGTAAAGCGGCTTCCATCGCCAGATACGCATCGGTATCGGCGGGAACACCCTTGGCAAGCACTTCTTCGGCTCGCTGACGGGCGGCATCTGCACGGGCTTCATCGATCTCTTCCACATTTTCCGCGGCATCTGCAAGGATGGTGACAATGTCGGGCTGCACTTCGGCAACGCCGCCAGCCACCGTGAATAATTCTTCCTTGCCGCCTTTGCGGACTTTGATAATGCCATATTTCAAGGTAGTGAGAACGGGCGCATGCTTGGGAAGAATACCCATCTCACCCGCCGCACCAGGCAGCACAACAATATCCACATCACCTGTGAATACAGTGCGATCCTGGGAAACAATTTCACATCGAATGGTCATAGGGTTATCTCTTACAGATTACGAATTACGAGTTGCGTAATTCGTAATCTGTAACTCGTAATTATTAAGCCTGCGCGAGTTTTGCAGCGCGTTCACGTACGTCTTCGATGGTACCAGCCATCATGAAGGCCTGTTCGGGAAGGTCATCGCATTTGCCGTCAAGAATCTCACGGAAACCACTGACAGTGTCCTTAAGAGGAACATACTTGCCAGCAATACCAGTGAAGCGTTCAGCAACATAGAACGGCTGTGAGAAGAAGCGTTCGATCTTGCGGGCGCGGGATACGATGAGCTTGTCGTCTTCGGAAAGTTCATCGATACCAAGAATGGCGATGATGTCCTGCAAATCCTTATAGCGCTGGAGGATGCGTTGCACTTCACGAGCTGTCCGGTAGTGCTCCTCTCCAACGATATTAGGATCAAGAATTCGGGAGGTTGAACCGAGCGGGTCCACGGCGGGGTAAATACCCTTTTCCACGATGGAGCGTTCGAGAGCGATGGTCGCATCCAAGTGGGTAAATGTCGCCACAGGAGCAGGATCGGAGTAGTCATCCGCGGGCACATACACGGCCTGCATGGACGTGATCGAGCCGGTGCGGGTGGAGGTAATGCGTTCCTGAAGCTCGCCCATTTCAGTGGCGAGGGTAGGCTGGTACCCTACGGCGGAAGGCATACGTCCGAGCAGAGCGGACACTTCCGAACCAGACATGGAGAAGCGGAAGATGTTGTCAATGAAGAGCAACACGTCCTTGCCCTGATCGCGGAAATATTCAGCCATCGAAAGAGCGGTCAACGCAACGCGCAAGCGCACGCCGGAAGGTTCGTTCATCTGTCCGTACACCATGACGGTGTCTTTCATAACGCCGGATTCGAGCATTTCGCGGTACAAGCCTGTACCTTCACGGGTACGTTCGCCCACGCCTGCGAATACGGAATTACCTTCGTGCTCGGTCGCCACGGAACGAATGAGCTCCATGATAATAACGGTCTTGCCTGTTCCTGCGCCACCGAAGATGCCTGTCTTACCACCTTTGGTAAACGGAGCGATCAAGTCCACGACCTTTACGCCGGTTTCAAAGATCTCAACGCGGGTGGACTGTTCGGAAAAGTCGGGAGCCAGACGATGAATGGGGTAACGAGTTACCGCATTGACTTCACCTTTTTCATCGATCGCGTTGCCAAGCACGTTGAAGATGCGGCCAAGGGTGGCTGGTCCAACAGGGACCATGATCGGAGCGCCGGTAGCCAACGCGGGAACGCCGCGCTGCAGGCCATCCGTCGAGTCCATGGATACGGTGCGAACCCAGTTGCCGCCCAGATGTTTCTGGACTTCAAGGATCAGCGCATCCTGTCCGGAACGTTCAACTTGGATCGCTTCGAACAATTCGGGGATGTCGCCTTCAGGGAATTCGACGTCCACCACACCACCTAAGATTTGTACTACACGGCCAGTTGCGTTTGCCATGATTTTTCCTCCAGTTATTTCGCGGCCAGCGCTTCAGCGCCGCCCACAATGTCTAAGATATCGTTCGTAATGCCCTGCTGACGAACTTTGTTATAAGCCAATTGCAACGCGCTGATGAGTTCCTTGGCGTTGTCTGTCGCATTGCGCATCGCGATCATGCGGGCGGCATGTTCGCTGGCCTGCGATTCAAGAATGGCCTGATACACCTGCAATGCCGTAAAGCGCGGGATGATCTCATCCAGAATTTCCTTCTGGTCTGGTTCATACTCATACGCCGCGGCGGGTCCGCTTGTGGATTTATTGTCATATTCTTCCACACGGCCTTCCCCACCGAGTTCAAGCGGCAGAAGTTTCTTCACCGTGGCGATCTGACGTCCCATGTTGACGAAGTCTGTGTAAACGAGGTAGACCTCATCCACATTGCCTTTCAGGAATTCATCCACTGCCATGCGGCCGATCGCGGACACATCCATGAATGTGGGTGCAGCGGGAAGGTTGCTGAAGTCCGCGATCACCTGTTTGCGGCGGCGCATCAGCAGATCACGGCCTTTACGGCCAACTGCAATATATTTAACGGGAGCGGGATTCGGGTCAAAGCGCTGAGCCGTGAAACGGATCACATTGGAGTTGTAGGCGCCTGCAAGTCCGCGGTCACCTGTGATCACAACGACCAGAGTGTTGTTCACAGAATTGCGTTTCGCAAGAAGCGGATGCAGGCTGTCACGGCCGGGTTGTTCGGCAACATGTTTCAGAACCTGCCACGCCTTTGTCGCATACGAGCGAGTCGCTGTTACCGCATTCACTGCCTTGCGGACTTTGCTGGCGCTCACCGTTTCCAAAGCGCGCGTGACCTGCGAAATATTTTTTACGCTCTTAATTCGGAGCCGCATTTCACGAGCTGAAGCCATAGTTTTAGTCCTCTAGTCTCTTAGTCTCTAGTCGGATGGCCTAGGCTTGCCAGCCCGCGCGGAAGCCGTCAAGGGCTTTCGTCAAAGCGGCGCGATTGTCGTCTGTAATGGTTTTCTTGGTAAGGATATCCTTGCCAATCTCAGGATAGGAAGAGCCCATATAGCGGATGAGATCCGCCTGCCATTGTGCCATCTTATCCAGAGAAACGCCATCAGCATATCCGTTGGTACCGGCAAAAATGACGATAACCTGATCTTCAAGTTCCATTGGTTGATACTGAGGCTGTTTGAGGATCTCCTGCATACGCTGACCGCGGTTCAACTGCTGCTGTGTGGACTTGTCGAGATCGGAGGCCATCAAAGCAAAGGCAGCCAACTCGCGATACGCAGCCATGTCGAGGCGCAAACGGCCTGCAACCTGCTTCATCGCCTTGGTCTGGGCATCACCACCCACGCGGGATACAGAGATACCGACGTTCACAGCAGGACGGATACCGGCGTTGAAGAGATTAGACTCAAGATAGATCTGACCATCTGTAATTGAAATAACATTGGTGGGAATATACGCTGAAACATCACCGAGCAGGGTTTCAATAATCGGCAAAGCGGTGAGAGAACCACCCGTACCGGCAACTTTGATGATCTTATGATCGTCAGCGTTGCTCATGTGCTTGCGTGCTTCCTCTGCTTCATCTTTGGAGACAGGGCCGGTGTAGACCTTACCATCCACGCCGTCTTTCTCGGAAGCCAAAGCATCCTTGAAATCCTTCTTTACGATGACGTACTTGTTCGCGAGGCGGGCAGCGCGTTCGAGCAAGCGGGAGTGCAGATAGAACACGTCACCAGGATAAGCTTCACGTCCAGGAGGACGGCGGAGGAGCAATGAAACCTGACGATAAGCCCAAGCATGCTTGGAAAGATCGTCGTAGATCACCAAAGCATCGCGGCCTGTTTCCATGAATTCTTCGCCAATGGCACTGGCGGAGTAAGGAGCAATATACTGAAGAGCGGCTGATTCGTCCGCGGCAGCCATCACGATAATGGTGTTATCCATAACGCCGGCTTTTTCAAGAATGCCGACGGTACGAGCAACAGCAGCTTTCTTTTGGCCGATGGCTACATAAATACAAACAAGATCCTTGCCTTTTTGATTGATGATGGTATCGATCGCAATGGCGGTCTTACCGGTCTGGCGGTCGCCAATGATCAACTGACGCTGACCGCGTCCAACGGGGATCATCGAGTCAATGGACTTGATACCGGTCTGCACCGGGGTATCCACATCCTGACGTTGAACCACACCGGGAGCAATGCGTTCGATCGGGCGGAAGCCTGTGGTTGCGATTGGGCCCTTGCCGTCGATCGGCTCACCCAAAGCGTTGACCACGCGTCCGATCAGTGCATCACCTACCGGCACGGAAGCGATGCGTCCGGTTCCGCGTACGGTCATGCCTTCGATGATGCCGTCATACGCACCCATCACGATCACACCAACGGTGTCTTTCTCAAGGTTGAACGCTGTACCCATAACACCATTCGAGAACTGCACAAGTTCCTGCGCGCGAACACTCGCAAGACCCTGCACGCGGGCAATACCGTCACCCGCTTCAACCACAACACCAATATCCTTGATGTTGAAGTCAGGCTTAAAGCCTTCAATTTGTTTCTGCAGATCACCAGTGATCTGTTTGATCAGGTCTGACATTAGTAGCCTCCACCAAAATACATATTATGTACAATAACCCGGATAAGGGGCTTATCCGGGTATAAGTTTATTTTCTGTTTGCACACTTCGTGAGGATGCGTACAAACGAGCCAATGATACCTGAAAGGGGAATGATTGTCTAGTTACAAACAGCAATACCTTAAGAAACGCCTCATACCCTTGTCATCTGTACATCTTATACTATACTACAACACGTTATTCATAAAATTACAGGAGAAAAAAACCCAGAGATGAACAGCCTCCAGGAAGAAAAACCTCCCCACCGCCACATGAAGCGTTATTGGAAAATAGCCGTCCTGGCGAACATCAAAGATGAGACTCAGCCCAAACCCGAGGGAGTTCCCCCTGACGCTTTTGCTGATTACGACCATATCGAAACGATAGACTCGCTTCGCGCCGCGCTCGAAACTGATGGCCATACAACCGTTTTTATCCAGGCTGATAGAGACCTGCCCTACGCCCTGCGCGAAGAAAAACCCGATATCTGCTTCAACATTGCCGAAGGCCTTGGAGGTGACGCACGCGAGGCGCAAGTCCCCGCCCTGCTCGAAATGCTTGGCATTCCATATACCGGCTCACGAGTTCTGGCAAACGGAATTTCACTCGATAAAACACTCACCAAACGCATCTGGCGCGATCGCCGCCTGCCCGTTGCGCCGTTTCAAGAATTCAACATCGGCGATGAACCCCTGCGCCCCGAACTAAAATTCCCGCTCTTCGTAAAACCGGCGCGCGAAGGCACCGGCATGGGCGTAGACATGAAAGCCATTTGCAACAACGAAAAAGAACTGCGCGAACGCGCTGAATACATTATCAACGTGTACCAACAACCCGCGTTAGTGGAAACCTTCCTGCCGGGCCGTGAATTCACAATTGGCATCCTAGGCCGTGCGGATGCAAAACTGTACTCACGCCATCCTGACTGGTACGAGAAGGATGGTTTCCATCGCTTCCCCGTTCTCGAACTGGATAGTTCCCGTTCTGTCACACCTTGGGTATACAGCAATGAAGCGAAGTCAAAAGATGTGGGCGCCGATGGCTCACCCGGCTATTTCTGTCCCGCGGAGATCGAACCTGAGCTTGAGAAAAAACTCAAATATTTTGCGCTGCGTGCTCATCAACTTCTTTATACTCTGGATGTCTCCCGCACAGATATTCGGCTGGACGAAGAAGGCAACCCGCGCGTGATGGAAATTAACACCCTGCCCGGCCTTACTCCTGGCTATAGCGACCTCTGTCTGCAAGCCGAAGCCGAAGGAATTCGCTACGAAGACCTTGTGCTGGAAATCCTCTACCTCGGCGCAAGCCGCTGGGGAATGTTGGAACCACGCGAGTATGTGCCGGATTCAGCAAAGAAAAAATAATCGCATCGGTCTAATAAAAGAAGGAAAGTTCTGCATACAGGACTTTCCTTCTTTTATTTAATAACTCACCTTACGTGGTAGCGCAAGATTTATCTCGCTTTTTTGGGGGGGCGGGGGGTTTTTCCCCCCCCCCCCCTCCCCTGACGGACGGTCAACACACATTAATCATCGTCATCGCCGCCGTCGCCATCCTCACCGCCTTCATTTCCATCGTGGCAGGCAGTGCAAGTGGCGCTGCTAAAGGAAGAGGTGTGACAAGTGCGGCAGGATGTATGTCCATGATTGACGCCATATCCGCCTTCATCCGCGATGCCGGGATGCGGACCATTATATGTGGCAGCCCAGTTACTGGTGTTATGGCAACTCGCACAATTCGTTCCAAACGAACCGGCATGATAGGCAGGCTCTGCATGACAGGAAACACAGGCCGATGAGATTCCTGAGTATTGACCGTTGCTATGGCAACGTGTGCACGCCAGGCTGGCGTGGTCACCCGTCAGGGGGAAATTACTTAAGTTGTGGTTGAACGTCGCGCCGCGCCATGTGGATGTTGAATGGCAGGAGGCGCAATTCGTTCCAAACTGTCCGTTATGCTTATCTTTACTGCGATGACACGATGGGGGCCCTGGGGCGCCCCCCTGTAGGGGGCGCTTTGGGGGCGGCCTGGGCGGGGGGCCCCGCCGGCCCCCCCGTTTTTTGGACAGGGGGGGGTTATGGTGCGCCGGGCCCCCCCCCCCCGGCGGGGTGGGGGGGGGGGGGGGCCCTTTGGCCCGCGCTGTCCGCTATGCTTTTCTCTGCGGCGATGGCATGAATAGCAATCCTGCGGTGTGCCTTTGAAGACTCCGTTAACATGGCAGCTCGTACAAGCCGTATTCAGATGCGAACCAGTCAATTTGAATACGGAGAGATTATGGTCAAATACTGCGCCCTTCCAAGTGGAGGTGGTATGGCAGGTGGCGCAACTCGTTCCAAACTGTCCGTTATGTTTATCGTCTTTATTGTGGCAGGCAGAACATTCCTGTGGTGTGCCTCTATAAGCACCGTTCTGATGACAGGCCTCGCAAGTCACCGTCACGTGTGAACCTGTCAATTTGAAAGCTGCGAGGTTGTGATCGAACTTGGCCGGTTTCCAAGCGTCGGTGGAATGACAGGAAGCGCAATCAGTGCCGAAGCGGCCTTCATGTGGATCGTTCTTTTGGTGGCAGGACGCGCAATCCTGCGGTGTGCCTTTATAGACATTATTTTGATGGCACGCCTCGCAAGCCGCGTTGACATGCGAACCGGTCAATTTGAAGGCAAATAGTGAGTGATCTACTTTAACTTGATCCCAACCTGCCGGGGTGTGGCACGCCTCGCAATTTTCGCCAAGCTGACCGCTGTGCTGGTCGTCTTGTTGATGGCAGGAGAAACAATCCTGCGGTGTGGACTGAAAATCTGCGAGTGTGCGCACAGATGGGTGACAGCCGGCGCAGGCTGCTTCAGCGTGCTGCCCTGCCAATTGGAACGGGAACAAGCTGTGGTCAAAGTCTGAGCCGAGGGTTTCCAATCCATCGTGACAGTTCATACAATCCAAACCGAATTGCAGGGAGTGCATCTGTGTAAATTGCGCATCCATGGAAAAATGGCAATTAACGCAGCTGGTTATATCGAAGGGGATGGTGTATTTTCCCTCATGGCAATCGGCGCAGGCAAATGGCTGCGCGTCGGCCGTGTATTGATGTGTGCGGAGTGAGAAATTCAAATCGTCGTGCGGGAAATCGGCAAGCTTCATTTCAACCAGCGGAGCTTGCGCTCCACGATGTTCATGGTGACAGTCGAGACAGTGCAGGGGCGCGTTCTGAGCGGGTATGTTCAACAAACCCGAGTTTGTATTTATACGGAATTGAAGACCGACGGGGGAAAGTTGTGTTCGTAAATAATTTCCATGCAAGCCGCTGTTCGAATCCAATTCGGTGAGGATCTCGGTGTGGCAAGCCATGCAGCGATCTGCCATTGTCTCTGCTTCCCACGGGGCCGAGTGACATGCCTTGCACTCGCCGCCAATTTCATGATGCGAAGCAACACCGCCCAATATTTCCCCATCAGTCTCGGCGTTCAATGCGCCTGCGCTAAATAATGACCCGCCTTTCAGGGTTACCGCAGCGGCGATCAGCAGCAATGTAACGAGCGCGGAAAGGATTCCAGGAATTGAAAGGCAGCCAGGACTTTTCTTCATACTCGATAATCTCCTCAAATATTCCCGGGAGTACTATAAAGTATGGGCAGATTTCTCTGCCCATACTTTATTTCTAATCGTCGCCTTCGCGACCATCTGCGTGACACTCCACACAGTTCTGGAAGTCGGAGATACCTTCTTCGCGATGTTCACCAATAATATTGGCTTCAGTGTGTTCATGGCAACCATAACAAGTGTAGGTTGTGTAATTGGTTGGATGACAGGTTACGCACGAGACCGTTCCCTGCTCGCCGTGATCCAGCGGGAAGGTGTGGTTGCCTGTGAATGTTGCGGGGATCCATGCAGTTGTGGTGTGGCAGGCAACACAGTCTATGCCGAACTGACCGAGGTGTTCAACCGGCTCGGCATGGCAGGAAACGCAGGAAGATTGCGTGCCGACAAAGGTATCGTTGAGATGACAATCTTCGCAATTGATCGTAACATGCGCTCCCGTAAGCGGGAAATTGCTGAGGCTGTGGTCAAAGGATACGCCTTCCCAGTTTTCTGGTGTGTGGCAGGCTTCGCACTGGGTTCCAAATTGTCCCTGATGTTCATCTACTTGATAGTGACAGGAGTAGCAATCCTGTGGGGCAGATTGCAAATCGACAATGGTGCGGGCATCGAGATGGCAGCCGGTGCAGGCGGCTTCTGTGTGGCCGCCGACTAATTGGAAGGCAAAGGTGTTGTGATCAAAGCCATCCCCATAGCGATCCACGCCATCGTGACAGGCGAGACATTCCGTGCCAAAAGAGAGGACATGTGCCTGGGTGAAGGCAATGTCCATGTCGTTGTGACAGGTTTGGCAGGAGTCGGAAGCGAATGCACTTATATCCTCCCCATGACAATCAGAGCAGACAAACGCTTCATTCTTCGCGGTGAGTTGGTGCTCTTTCAAGGAGTATCCCAATTCATCGTGAGGAAAGGCATTGTCTCCCATTTCTGTGAGTGAGGCGGTAGCGCCGCGGTGTTCAAAATGACAATCACGGCAGGCAAGGGTTGGGTCTTTCTGTGAGATCGCGCCATGCAATTGTGCGACGTTCATCATTTGTTCGCTGATATCAGTATGACAAGCCAGACAGCGGTCAGCCATCGTGTCGCTTTGCCACGGTGCGGAATGGCAGGCTTTGCATTCTGAGATTTGCGCGTGAGAAGTTACGCCCCCAACGGTTTCACCAGTTTGAGCATTAAGATCGCCAGAACTGAACATATGTCCGCCGCTTGCAAGCGTAAAACCGGCAAGAGCGATCATTGTAATTAAGGCAGCGACAAGGCCTGTGCCTGTCAAGCAACCAAGACGATTATTGCTTTGCATCTCATCCCCCTATTTCAAGAACGTGGCGTAATATAAGGCTGCGCCCATATGAATGAATGCGGAAATGAACAACGCGACGCCAATGGGAATGTGAACTGTGTGCCACAGGGACATTAACTGCCGCGCGCGTTTGAGCGCTTCTTGAGAAAGTGTGCCTTCGATCTCAAGTCCATCCATGGTGCGGGGAATGCGGGTGTAAATATAACGGCCAATGAAACCGCTGAAAACGATGATGAAGGTGAGCAGGGTGGTTGCGCCTGCAAGTCCGTTGAACTTCCATGAAGTATGCAGCAAGACCATGTACGGCCCAACCAATCCCATAAAAATATGGAATTGTAGCCAGGTGGACATTCTGCCCCATGATGCACTTTTGCTTCTCTTACGCAAGCTATAAAGCGTTTCAGTCAAGAGCATCAGGATAAACCCAATGATGCCGATGGTGTGACCAAACAGGTCACTCGCTGCGGGGATTGTCTTTGTCAAAAACACAACCACCCCGTATGCCCCCGTAATCAATACACAAGTTAGAAATGCGAACCAAAGTTCCTTACCACCACGAAGCATGATCGCCCTCCCAAGGCTTTATTTTTTCAAGCTGTTTCCAGGTGTTTCGCCCAGTAATCCACGATCACATCCGCGATCTTTGCATCGCTGGAGAGTAATTTATCGTGAATGGCTGAAATATCCAATTTTTCTGCGATGATCGTTTGCAAAGGAGCAGACAGGGTTTGATCTCCCATGACCACTGCGCCGATCAATGTCTTTTCGCCCACCAGCACGCGGACGTGGTTCATATCAAAGCCGCCCTGCGCCACGATCGCATCCGGCAGTTGACGCCAGGTTTCGCTATCGCCGCGCGCAATGCCAAGCACATCTTCATCCCGTCCGTTTCCCACCGCCCCGATGATGGTGGTAGTTAAGCCTGCCAGCCTGGTTACATTAAATGGAGCACTCTTGATATAGGCCTTTTGCCGCCCGGCCATATTAAGCCCGGCAGCATATCCCTGCTCGCGGGCAGGAGTCCAAAGGCTGTCCATTACGGAATGACCTGTGATCGGGTCATACACTTGAGCCACATCGCCAGCGGCATAAATATCAGGGTCGCTGGTTTGCAATAACTCGTTGACGAGTATTCCGCGCTCCAGATTTAACCCGGCATCCTGTGCCAATTCCATGCGGGGTTGAATTCCAATGGCATATGCAAGGATGTCACATTTGATGGTGCTTCCATCCTTCAAACGGACAGCGTTCACTTTGCCTGATTTTCCAAGAATTTCAACCGGCTCGGAATGGAAATGCAGGGTCACACCTTCCGCCTGCAAGCGTCCTTCCACAATACGAGACTCCTGCTCGTCCAAAACATTGCTCCAGTATCGATTACCACGCAAAAGGTAATGTACATTCACTCCACGGGAAAGCAATCCTTCGGTTAATTCAAGTGCCGTGATTCCACCGCCAACAACTACTGCTGTTCTTCCGCGTTTCGCAAAGCTCAAGATCTGATTTGCATCTTCCAGATGGTCGAGCTTTACCACGCCTTTCAAGTTCGCACCTGTCACTTTCAAGGCGGCAGCGTATGCTCCAGTAGCTATGAGCAGCTTATCGTAAGAAAGCTGCGTTTTTCCATCCAATAGTAGTTTTTTTTCAGCGCGGTTGATCTTCGTCACGCGGCCGATTTGATATTTGAAATTAAGCTGCATGAACTGCTCGCGCTTTTTCGGAAACAGCGCCTTATTCGGCAATTCACCTGTCAAGTAGTAGGCAAGCCCAGGACGGGAATAATACCCGTGCGGGTCATCGCCAAACATGATGATTTCACAATTCTTGTCGATTGAGCGGATCGCTTCCACGCAGGCATATCCCGCCACCCCGGTGCCAATGATGATGTATCTCATTCCACACCAGCCGTGAACAAATCGGTTCGCTCAAACCGTAATACCCCGCGCGGACAGCGCGCAACGCACTCGCCGCAGGTCAAACATTCATTATGCTTTACAGCTTCCCCACGCCAGGCATGCGCGCGGACATCGATCCCAATGGGACAGTTATACGAACATATACCGCACTGCACACAACGTGAAGAATCGGGCACAACATAGCCCGCCGAAAGCGCCGTGTGCCGAGTGGCATCGCTTTTGAATATATTTAAGAATGACAAGGTCAGGCCTCCAAACATAAAGTCGTTTCTCCCCCATAAAAGTTACGTTGATTATATGCCCCGAAAATCACAACAATACAGTGACAAATGTCATGCAATTGCAGTCGCAAGCCTGATACTTTCATTTTTTATAGGTCAAATTTTTTACTGGAAATCCCCCATACCTCTTAAATAAAAACAGGGCTATCTCACGACAACCCTGTTCGTTTCGCAAAAACCCAGCCGTCAGGCCAGTCTTACGAGAGCGGAACTACATTGGCGGCTTGTAAACCCTTGGGGCCGTCTTCCACAGAAAACTCAACCTTCTGCTCAGCCTCCAACTTGCGATAGCCATCGCTCTGAATGGCGGTAAAGTGAACGAACACATCCTCACCACCATCGCGTCCAATAAAGCCATAGCCCTTGGTCGCATTAAACCACTTGACGGTTCCAACAAAACGTTCTGACATCTTTCTTTTCTCCTGCTTAAAAAATTTATGCCCATCCACCTTCAGGCTTTCAAAGACAAATCGGGCAAGTTGCACGCAAGATTATCATGGCTAAAACCACATGTCAAGATTTCGATTTCTTTTTTATAGATGCATACCTCGAAACCAGATGAAACCACCAGGGCGACCACTTCACCTGGAATTTCGCCGCCCGAATCACCCCTCGCATCTCATTCGGACCTGTGAACTGGTCCAGCAAAATGACAGATCTCCCCGCCTCGAAAGCAGCATGCGCATCCGAACCGACAGTACCGGCCAGATCATGCCGCTCTGCAAACTCCCGCGCTAGGCGGTTAAACCGCGGCAACATACAGCGCGAGTTATAGACTTCGATCGCATCCACAAGCGGGATGATCTCCAGCAAGTCATTTTCCAGCCATCCCCCCGCGCGCATCTCATCAAATGGATGCGACACGCTGATAAAAGCCCCCTGCTCCTTCAACCGGCGGATCGTCTCCTGCGGCGAAAGGAAGGGCGGAACTTCCTCCGTCACATACGCAGCCAGAATTTCCCCTTTCGTCGTCATGATCTCCTCCCCCACGATCACCAACTCCGGGTCAATCGCTTGCGCCTCCAACGCCCCCGCAATCGAATTGTGATCGGTAATGACAAGCCGATCCAACCCCTTGCGGCGTGCGGCTTTGATCAAATCCGCTGGTCGGGTGAGGGAGTCCTTTGAGGCGTAGGTATGGCAGTGGAATTCGAGTTTTAGCATTCTTCGACATCACGCTTCAAAACAGCAATTGCAATTCCTCGAATCACAAAGTCATTTTTGAATGTCAAATGTTCCTTGAGGCTGTTATCTTTAGACATTGGCCTGAGGATATATTCTCCATTCTTGAAATAGTATTTTTTTAACGTAGCTTCACGATCTACATTCTTTATTTCAGCGGCTACAATTTCCCCAGTTCCTGCCTCGTCCTGCTTAACCATTAATACATAATCTCCATTTTCAATTGCCACAGGCGAAGCATTGTTCATACTATCTCCCGCCACTCGCAGCAAATAATACCTTTTGCTGGGAGAAAAATTGATCTCAAGCTTGTCCTGTTGTAAATTGTAAATGGAATAACGTTCGCTATTTATCTCAAATCCGTCTGAAATCGTACTCTCATTAGAATCATCCACAACAGTGACGGGTGACCCTGCGGGAATACTACCGATAATTGGGAACATTCGCATCGTATTTTTTTGCGGCTTGGCAGATGTTTTTGCAGAAGCAGGATTAGACTCAGGTGGGGGAGGCGGATAATTATTTGTACTGGCTGACATAATGCCTTTCTGAGCATCATAAATAATTCCAGCACATTTCTTGGAATAATCGGCATCATAGTTATTATCTGATTGAACATCCTTGAAAATTTGCAGGCCTTTTTCCCATGAAATCAAAGCATCCTCTCGATGTGACTGGGATTGCCATTGAATGCAACCATACAGCCAATAACTAATCGCCTTATACATAGTACGATTAGGAAGGCCATTTATGGAAATCTTAAAAAGGGAAATAGCTTCCTGTAAGTCGTCCATAGAATATGCTGCAAGAGCGCATTCCATATATATCTCTGCGTGTTCGTACAAATAGGATTTGCTGCCAAATTCCTCTTCCAGTTGATTAAAATTATTACCAAGCCTCTTTAATCTCTCAAGCAAATTCAGGGCTTCTTCTTGTTTTTTTTGAGTAACAGCGTCCTTCATCCGATTCACCAAAATTCGAGTAGACTCGCGAAGGTAACCCTTTCGTTTCTCGTCCCTCTCCCATACAAGCCAATTGTTATATGCAAAATCAATCCACTTATCGCAATTTCCCTTTACTGGTTCCATATTTTACGATTCCTTTTCATGCTTGGTATCATGTGTTGAACTCATTGACTCAAGGATTTGAGCAGTTCGAGCCATCACGATATTCCAAAGATTTTTCGCAGTTGTTGCTTTATCATGTTTTCCATGAGAATCAATTTCCTGCAAAGCCTGTGCAACACTTCTTAGTAATACCGCCTGAGACTCTGCTCGCCCACGTTCACGGCTGGAAATACTTTCCGCCTCTCCCTGCGCACGCATTACCTTGGCCGCCCCTGACTGTTTCGCCAACCATACTTTCAGCCGTTGCTTTCCGATTTCATCTGACACGACAACAAAATTTCCGACATTAATCCACAACAATCTGGCGCCAGCGGCTTTTATTTTGTCCTGGTTTTGAGGCAAATCAAATTTTCTGCGCAACTCATACATGGGGTGATGATCGAAAGCTCCCGGTGAAATTAAAGAATCCAAATCATGATTCGAAATATGTTCAGAAATTATCCCTTTAATGGCGCCCTGCACTCCGTCTGTCCACAATCCCACTTTACCTTCCGCGGAAACATTCCTGCCATACACTAAACTACGTACGGATCTTTGGGAAAAAGGGTACGGGTTTTGGAAAGTTCTTAAGCTCTCATCATGATTAATTTGATTAATACAAAATCTATACTCAACATCTACAACTTTTACATCAATTCCATCTCTTGTCGAAACCATGATTTCCCCAATTTTTCCGGAATATTCCTCCAAAACAATAATATCCTTAATAATCTCTCCCCTTCCAACTGGATGCTCCCCAGCGCCAAGAATTCTTGAAGGCGCAAGCAATGTCTCCAAAACTACTACATTCCCAGGCTCAATCTTCAACGTCCCTGGACCACCGATATGATCAAGTGTATTAATTTCGCCATCTTTGATTACTTTTTTTCCATTAGCGATTTTTAGAGAAGCCTGGGAAGAACCAAAGATCACGCCAACAAGATAATCCATCACCTGCGAAACATCCTGTATTTCGTAAATATCCTGAAGATAAAAGGCGCCGTTAAATAAAACTCCACCCAAAAAAATTATTGGAACCAAGATATATCCAACGATGCTCAAACTTGGGCCTTCTAGAAGGCCTCCAAATAAACCAGTTATTCCAAGAAATAATAATAGCAAAATAGCTCGAACACCCTCACTACCCTCAGAGAGGAACCACTCAACATACTGATTCGCTATTTTTCTCATTTCAAATACACCTATTACATTTCAAACTCATCTGCTCCTGGCTGTAAATCTTTTCTATCAATCAACAACCATTTATGCAGGCTATCCAACATGCCGATCACTTCTTTGGGAGAGATATCGTTATTCGCTCCCGGATTAGACGCAGCAGCCTCCAACGCCTGAAAAACCCGCAATGCAAGCGCCTCATCCGTATGAGACCCCTGAAAAATACTCGAAAGAAGGTAGGTCATTTCCTGTTGAATTTGGGCACGATTCCTGTTTTGGATTCGCACTGACTCAAGGTCATGTTCTGCGTTGATAAACTTTACCTCCTTCTCCCAGCGCGCTTTCCAATTATCAACCATGCTGTCTTTTATATCTTTGCTGGCAGGTTGTAAATTCCCAAAACCAGCGGATTTAATCACAACCCCGACGCTTCTCAATGAGTTGAAATTATGTTGAACCAAAGACACAGGCAAAAACTTTTCATACTGATCAAATGCAATTTTAGTTCCCTCTCGAAATGCCAAATTATCATTACCTGTAACATATTGAAACAGAACCACTCCCTTGAGTTTCATTTTTCTCGCAAATGAATCCTTTATTTTTTTCAAAATATCCACACTATGTTTCAAGGCGTCCTGATCATCTTTTTTCCCCGGAGCAAAACCAACATAAAGGTCATCATAAGGAACTGCTAAAAGTTCTTTGCGGAAAAGATCAACAGCTATTTCAAAGGGGGTTTCATGCCAGGGGATTATATTTCCAGTCGAAAGGGAACGCGCTTTTGAATAGGCAGCATTAAATACACGGTCTCTATAGAATTTATATGGCGTATTGGAAGCTGACAAACTAACTTCAGGAGCAAAATAATTTCCAGGCTTACCCGCCGCATAGTTGATTAAGACTGGCACATCATGCGGGTCAAGTTCGAAAGAACCTCTGATTCTCATAATGCGTTCAGATGCAAGCTCTTCAACATCAAGCCAACGTAATTCCACTCCTTCTGCTGTGTCAATATAGCCAATGGGAATTATTTCAGGTTCAGCGCTCAAACTAAATGCTACAGAGACTTGAGCAGATACCTGAATTCCATTTCGCGTATAAGCTAAAACCTTTCCTCCCCGTGATTGAGGTCTCAAATCAACTACACTCGAAATCCTTTGCCCTTTATCAATAAACACCAATCCAGGGCCTCTGGCATCCACAAAAGAGCCCTGTTTTTTAGGCATTCCTTGTTTTACCGGAGGATGGTAATTTTCGTTAACTCCCTCTTCTATAGTCCCATCAGCTATATTCCATGAATCAGTATCATCCTGTTGTGACAGAGTCACTGCGCTACTCAAATCTACAAGAATTACCCCGCCACCTGCGTTTTCAGATTCACCATGACTCTCTATGGTGTTACCCTCTTTCACAAAAATAGCTACTACATTCTCTCCATTAATAAACGACGAAAAGCTATCTCTGGCTTTCTGTCGATCTTCATACTCTCTCACAGGTAGCACAAACTGAGCAACAATATACACAGATATAGTTTGTGTAAAAATTATGAGTGTGCCAAGAAAAAACAGGGAAAATATTGCCTTCCAAGAAAAGAAAAAAATGCCGAAAGCGCCTTGCGAATTCAACACCTCAAGATTTGTTTGATTCAATATCGCCCCTCCATATTCGCCAAACCCCTTGGCAAGGGCATAAATACTAAACAAACCAGACCCAATTGTCTTCCACAACAATAGCGCCAAAACCAGCAATCCCATTCCCCAGAAGATTCTATAAGCTAGTGGTCTAGGCACTCGGTCCGTTTTCATGGCAACCCGCCTTTCCGAAGTCCGCTCAAACCATTCACAATATCAATAACATACCTTTCAGAAGAATTCGAGTTGTAGCCGGCGAATACTGTCTGCAGAAAATACACGAGCTCCCTATCTTGCAAAAATTTTTCATCCAAAGGTATGTTTACATTTTTAGCTCTGGCCTCAATAGGCTTTTTTGGATCTCTTAGAAAAAAATTTTCGAGGATGCCCTTAATATGTTCTTTCGACGCAGAAGACAGGCGTTGATAAAAATCAGGCCACGAATGATAAAGCATTGAAAGCGCTATGACCGTTTCTGGAGGTACCCCTTGAGAAGCATGACCATTTTTATAGTAATCAGCAAATTTTTTTGCACTTTTTATCAGTCGTCTTGGAACCAATATCTTTGGGATTTGTGGTATTTTAGAAATATTAATCTGATGCTGCGAGTCTCCCCCGGAAGCATATCGAAGCAATGAGGCAATTATTTTTTCGTCTGTCGTGGGCGATAATGATAGATGATATTGCTCAGGGATAATCTTGTCCAAATAACTATACCCGTCAATCCCAGTACCGTCATATTTCCGGCTGATATAACTAGCGATCACATCTGAATCCATGGCAAAAAGCCAGACACAATTCTCTGATTCATTAAAAAATAATTTTACAGACTCTAATAGGCGAACAACATTATCAGGGGAACAGCGGTCAAGGTTATCAATACAGAGGACAATCTTATCCTTACCCTGTTTTTTAGCTGCCATACCTACAATTTCACGAAACGCATCGTCGGTTTCCTCTATTTCTTCTGCCTCAGTAACCCACTCCTGCAATACAGCCTCGTGAGATTGTTTCTTATCTTTTTCTGTGACTTCTTCGATATTATCTAATAATTTTTTTCTATCCAGAAAAGTTTTCTTTAATAATTCATCTGTCACAGTAAGGGCTGCTGCAGCAAAAACTCGCCTGGTAATGGATTTCCAACTTAACTTGGCATCAAGGTTGCCTACAAGTTTCTTAAGTTTTACAACTATTGGAATCAACAAGCCCTCCCCAGATTCATACTTCCAGGCATCTACTTCTACAATATGCAGAGTACTTTTTTCGCGAAGGCTGTTGTTATGGTTGACCAGTAGATTAACAAGGCTTGTTTTCCCCGTTCCCCAACCACCATAGATTCCCAAAACACTTGGGCAATCTTCCTCCGCCAAACGCTTTAAGATTCTGCCAGCAAGATGACGTCTTTCGAGAATATCTCTTCTCTCAATATCATCTTTATTAATAGTAATTGGGTCATGGATATTATTTCTCTCAGTAATTTCTTTTTGAGTAGTCATCTGCACCCTCCAGATAGTGAAATTCAGCCCATAATTACAAAATCATTGCAAATAGTATATACTCCTGCAATCGTCACTGTCAAGCGATATTAGTCATAAATTTGTACAGACTTTTAAAATAAGTATTCAGGATTACAGCATCCTCCTTAATACCTGCTTTGCGAATCCCCTGATTCTGCTTTAGAATCACTAGGGATGAGAAAAATCTTCAGCGGAATTGGCTTGTTTTTGCAGACGCCTCCAGGCATCATTCTGACCATTACGGTTGTCTGGCATGGAATTTTGCTGGGGTTGAAAATTCCATTTAATTACATCTCCAGCGCCGTCATTTTCATCATAGACTTTGCCGCAGCCTACTATTTACAGGATTGGCTGATCTATTTCTTCTCCCAGTTCGTATTGCCCATTCAAAACCCGAAAGATAGGGACGAGATCCATGCGCGGGTGAGGGTATTTGAATCAGGGAACCGCGGGCCAACGCTCTTCGTCAAAAACGGACGGGTGATCGAACATCCCGGGGAATCGGAGAAGCGCGGCGCGGCGGGGGTGATCGTGCTCGATACCGCCAGCGCACTGGTTCTACGGACAGACACCGAGATCACAAGCACCGTCGGGCCGGGCATCAAATTCACGAAGCCGAACGAATATATTGCAGGGAGCGTCGATCTTCGCACACAGTGGCAGTCCTTCGGTCCGCAGGCGAGCGACCCGCCCGTTCTTAATTCCACCAATCCAAAAGACCTGCCTCCCCGCTTTCAACAAACCGCCGGACAGACACGCGACGGGTTCTACATCTATCCCAACATCAGTATCAAATTCAGCATAAAACGCCCGAAAGAGCCAGCGCTATCAGAAAGCGGCGTCACGTCACGCTATGGGTTTGATGCAACCTCCGTCCGCAATGCCATCACCCGGGAAGTTGTGCGCCTCAGTTCCACCGACAATAACAGCGGCCGTATGGACTGGAACAAGCTGCCCGCGCATCTCGTGATCAACCTCTGGCGCGAATATATCCGCAAATTCAAACTGGAAGACCTGTTCACCCAGGGAGAGACCAACGGACTGCAAACCATTCAAAAAATGATCAATACACGCGTAACTCAGGACCATGCCGTGGCGCTGGATGATACCGGCGTTCCCACCGGGGAATGGCTTGAAAGTATGGAATACAAACAACTGGAATCACGCGGCCTTGAGATCATGGAAGTACACATCCACAACCTGCATTTCGACCAACCCACGGAAGACAAATTAGTGGACCAGTGGAGCGCGGACTGGCTCAATAACGCCCAAAAGGAAAAGAAATTCCTGGAAGAAAAGGAAGCGCTGATCGAAACCGCCTCCCGCGAAGAAGCAAGCAAAATATTCGCAAAGATCACTTCCGAAAAATTTGGCGGCAAGGTCACCATGCCGCAGCAAAACCCGTTCAAGACCCTGCAGCTGCTCATCCAGCCGCTTAAGGAATATTTCGTCAAGGAAAGCAACTCGAACAGCGACATGGAAACGGAATTAAAAAAGCTGGACGACATCTGGAAATGGCTTCTCGATAACAGTTCCGAAAACCCGCAGGGGAGGAACGACTTATGAAGAAAGCACGCCGCGAGGAATTCAATGCCCGCCTCTTTGGCCTGACGGACGCCAGCGTGGAATTCAGGAACAACCGGCGCAGCCTGGTTCTTGCTGCGGTCTGGTTCGGCTTGAGTCTGCTCACACTCCTCCTCTCCTTTTTCTTTGTACAAGACAACCTGCACAGAGCCCTGGTCATCGGTTATAGCTTCATCAAATATATCCCCTTGATCGGGGTCGTGTACAACCTTTCCAAAAGGATGGCCGCCCAATATCTGGATGACATCTATGAATTGGACAATGAAGACCTCGCCGCCGATTTTCTGGAAGAAGTGACCTTTGGGTATGGGCATGAAAAGATAACCATTAAAGAAGGAAAGATTCCCGAAAAGGACGAAAAATCCCCCATCATCCTCATCGGCGGGCCGGGCAAAATTCAAGTCAATTTGGATAACGTGGCCCTGCTCGAAAAAGTGGATGGGGAACCCGAGGTCATCTTCCCGCGTAACAAACCGTGGACTCTTGGCCGCTTCGAGCGCATCCGCGAGATCGGCAAATCAGACGAAGTTGGCAAACGCGAATACGCCATCATCAACCTGCGCGACCAATTCATCAGCGGACTCTCGGTCAAATCGCGCACCAAAGACGGCATCCGCATTGAAGCGCAAGGCATCAAGGTCATCTTCAGCATTTTACGAAAACCAAACATCGAAAGTGACCACGACGAAAACGACGCCTACATCTTCGATGAAAAAGCGGTGCAAGCCCTCGTCTACAACCAGACCATCGGCACCCTGGAACAGTGGTCGGCACCCGGCGTGCCCTTCCCATGGGATACCACTATCGTGCCGCTCATCCTCTCGGAAATAGAGTCGCTGATCACCTCGCGCACCCTCAGCGAAATACTCGCCACCATCAGCCAGAGAGAAATGGACCAGACCTCCACCAACGACCAGACCATCGCCCAAATGCGTGTGGAAATGACCCGCGCCCAACCCTCACCAACCAGCGCAAAAAAAGAGGCCGCTCCCCCAAAATTTGAATCGCGCTCAAAGATCACCAGCCAGTTTTTCAGCCCTGAATTCACGGCAAGAGCCGCCAACCTCGGCATCGAGATCGAATGGATCGACATCGGCACATGGCAGCTTCCCAACAGTCTCGTCCTCGAAAAACACACAGGCGCCTGGAACCTCGCCCGCGACAACGAAAAGAAACGCAAGGAAGTGGAACGCTCGAAAAAAAATAAGGAAATGGAAAAACTGTTGCAGCTCGTCACCAGCGTCGTCATCGAAAACTTCGACAACTTTGAAAATTACAACAGGAACAACTTGCGGCGCAAAAGCAGCGGCAGGGATTTAAAAGAACTGGAGCACCTCATCGCAAACCGTCCCGATATCGTCGATCCGGCGCTGGCGCGCCAGTTCCTCCTCGAACAGGCAAACGACAAAAAAGACTCCCACTCCATCGCCGTCGAGATCCTCAAAGCCTTCCGCAAGGAACTGCTCGCCGGAAGAGAATCCATCAGAAACGACCCGCGCCCCATACAAGAAAAACAGGCCGAGCTCGAACGCATCGACAAAGCCCTGCACGACATATCCTACCTAACCTTCCACACCATAAAAGGCATTTGATGAAACACCCCAACTTTCAACTCTCCCCTGAAATCACGCGCGCGCTCAGCATGGGCGCGCCGATCGTTGCCCTCGAATCAACAGTCATCACCCACGGCCTGCCCCACCCGCAAAACCTCGAACTCGCGCGGGATATGGAAAAGCAGGTGCGTGATAATGGTGCGACTCCCGCCACCGTTGCCTTGCTGGATGGAAAGATCCGCATCGGTCTTTCAGACTTGGAACTGATTCGGCTTTCTGAATCAGAATCCACACTGAAAGTGAGTCATCGAGATTTCGCCACCGCCATCGTCAAAAAAGCGGACGGCGGCACCACCGTGGCAGGCACCATGTATGCCGCGAACATGGCTGGCATCAAAGTCTTTGCCACGGGCGGCATCGGCGGCGTTCACAAAGAATCAGCCTTCGACATCTCCACCGACCTGCGCTCCCTCGCAGAGATTCCCACCATCGTCGTCTGCGCTGGCGCAAAAGCCATTCTCGATCTGCCAGCCACGTTGGAATATCTTGAGACGATGGGCGTGCCGGTCATCGGCTATCAAACGGACGAATTCCCCGCCTTCTACTCCCGCGAAAGCGGACTCGGCGTGAGCGCCCGCCTCGACTCTCCCGAAGAGATCGCCGAATTCGCCAAAGCGCATTGGAATTTGGGAATGCGAAGCGGCATCCTCGTGACGAATCCTATTCCAGAAACAGAATCAATTTCAAAGTCCAAGATGGAACCGATCATCGCCAAAGCCTCTGCCGAAGCCATCGAGCAGGGAATCCACGGGCAAAAGCTCACTCCGTTTTTGCTATCCCGCATCAGCGAATTGACCAAAGGCAAATCTCTCAAGGCCAACCTGGCCCTGCTGCTCAACAACGCCCGCCTCGCCGCCGAGATCGCAAAAGAGATGAACACCAAAAAGAAGGAATGGGCGATTTAGTTGGGTAGTTGGATAGTCTTATAGTTGGGTAGTCTCGGTGGTCGAGTAGCCGCGCTCTTGTTCTTAGCGGCGTATCGAGACCACCCTCAATGACGAGAACGAGGTCAAATGAAAAACGAATTTACGCTCACGTCTGAGTTCCACACAAGCGCGGAACAAATTTACAAGGCGTTTCTCTCCACGCAGGGACATACTCAAATGACCGGCAGCCCCGCCAAAGTGGACGGCCGCGTGGATGGTGAATTCACCGCCTGGGACGGCTACATCTGGGGCACGTTTCTGGAACTGGAAGAAAATAAAAGGATCGTCCAAGCCTGGCGCACCGCTGAGTTCCCCGAAGATGCCGAAGACTCGCGTGTTGAAATTTTATTGGAAGAGATTGCCACGGGTCTCGATACGCCCCGAAAAGCACGGGGCTACCCTTCGACAAGCTCAGGACATCGCTCGACCACCATAACACTGATACACACAAATATCCCCGAAGGCCAAGCCGACAGCTACAAAACAGGCTGGGAAGATTTTTACTTCAAACCGATGAGGGAGTGGAGTGAGAGAAGCAACGAACAATGAGTAACGAGTAAAAAGTAATAAGTGAATAAGTACAAAAAAGTCTCGCATATCCCCACAATTCGGGAATACGAGACTTTTTACTTTTTACTCATCACTTATTACTTACTACCTTGCAAAAGCTCCAACACCAACGCATCCGGCACCTGCACAGCGACCAATTCACCGCGCACGGTGATAACCCCATTCACTACGATCCATTCTTCGATGACTACCTTGCGCCCTTTTATTTCCTTCACCTTCCCGCGGACTTCCAGCTTCGGTCCCAATGGCGTGGGTTTGAGATAGTCCACGTGCAGGGAAGCGGTGAGATAGCGCAATGCGGGTTCGGTGTCCATGGCGCGGTTTTCGGCTCGGTAGGCTGCCGCAGCGGCGGTGCCTGTCCCGTGGCAATCGATCAGCGAAGCCAGCAGCCCGCCGTAGACATAGCCCGGGATGGCCGTGTGAAACGGCTTGGGCTGAAAATACGCAACCGACTCTTCCCCGTCCCAATGACTTTTGATCTGATGCCCCAATTCGTTCAGGCTTCCGCAGCCGTAGCAATGTGCCATGTGATCGGGATAGTAATCTTGAAATGCTTTTTCGGTCAAAAGTTTTCCTCCAATTTATAGTTGGTGGTCGAGTAGTTCCGAGCCGATTTTGGCGAGGAACGTATCGAGACCACAAAGCTTACGGTGTTGGCGTTTCCGTAACAGACAAATCCGGAGTTCCCGTTGCGCTGGGCGTGATGAGACTGTCCAAAACGCGGAAGCGGCCAACTACTTTCCACTCGTAGCCCATGAAAATTTGCACTTCGTATTCGCCAGCCTGCCAGCCGTCAATGGGATTGGAACATTCGGAGTAGCCGCCGATGCCGCCTGTGCCGCCGTCCCAGGGCTTGGTTTCGTAGCAGACCAATTGAGCGTTGCGATACCAGAGCGCTGTCCACTGCACGCCAGGAATGGTATTGTTGTAATCGAATCCGCCGTACATGGTCGTGATGGGAAGTTCGAAAACGGTCTTCGGGTCCACGGCGTTGGTGCCGTCAAACTCGGTGGAGAATTGAATGGCAGTGAACAAGGCTTCGGGGTTCGGGGTTACAGGCCCCAGGAACAGCGCTTCGATGGCAACCGGCAAATAAGGGGTGAGAGTGAGCGTGGGAGTATCCGAAACAGACGGAGTCAATGTCAACGTTGGCTGGACGGTGATCGAGGGAGTTAATGTGATCGTTGGGGTGAGCGTGATGGTGGGCGTCAACGACGGCGTGGGAGACGGCGGAAAGTAGACGTAAATGATCGGCTGTCCATACACCGGCAGCCAATAGGCAAAGCCAAGCAGAAAGACAGCCAGAAAAAACAATCTCCACGCATTGGCATTATGCCGTTTTCGCAAACTATAAAAAGACAACTTGCGCGCGGTCTGCATTGTTTTGATGGCAGCCCGTACGGAAAAATATGCAGCAACAACAGCAAAGAAGGCAAAAGCGAAGACGCCTGCACGAATATCCATAACGTGATTATAGCATGTGGAAATCGCCCGTCATTGCGAGGAGACGCTTGTGTACTTAGGCGACGAAGCAATCTCCGTCATGAGATTGCTTCGGGCAAAGAGCAAGAGCGCCCTCGCAATGACATGGTTGACCCTGTCACTTTTTTACGATTATGTGTTAAAACTTGCACCATGACAAAAGAAATCGTTCTCCTCAAATTGGGCGGATCGCTCATCACCGACAAAGATACTCCCTACACCCCAAGATTAGACAAATTAAAAGAACTGGCTCTGGAAATTAAAACGGTTCTGGACTCAAACCCTGAGCTGCTCCTGATTCTGGGACATGGCTCTGGCTCATTCGGACACGTTGCCGCGAAGAAGCACGGCACGCGAGACGGAGTCCACACCCCCGAGCAGTGGATGGGCTTCGCCGAAGTCCGGTTTCAGGCGGCGGAGTTGAACCGCTTCGTGATGGAGTCTCTCTTCAATGCGGGCGTGCCTGCCATCTCATTCCCGCCATCTTCATCTATGGTATCGAATGATCGCAAAGTCATCCATCACAACATTTTGGCTATACGAAAAGCACTAGATGTCCACCTGCTGCCTGTTGTGTATGGCGATGTGGCCTTTGATGAGAAGCGCGGCGGAACCATCCTTTCGACAGAGGATGTCTTTACGTTTTTGGTTGACCAGTTCTCCCCTTCACGTATTCTGCTTGCAGGAATCGAAGCGGGCGTGTGGGAGGATTTCCCAGCGAGGACAAAGCTGGTGAAACAGATTCAACTGTCAGATTATGAAAAGATGCGAGCAGGAATCAGCGGCTCGGCGAGTACAGATGTCACTGGTGGGATGAAGGCTAAAGTGGAGGAAATGCTTGCATTGATCCAAAGAACGAATGGGTTGACTGCACAAATTTTTTCAGCCGAAGAGCATGGATTTTTGGAGCGGGCATTGCGCGGAGAAAATGTTGGCACGCTGCTAACCGCCTGACGTGACAAAGTTATGACGAAAAACTCTTGCTTTTTTTATCGTTTATTTGGATAATAGAGCAAGCAAAAATTATATATAATTTCAAGGAGAGTCTATGGCAACCAAAGCGAAATCCGCAAAGAAAAGTGCGAAGAAAGTTGTTGCAAAAAAAGTAGCAGCTAAAAAAGCCGCTCCAGCGAAAGCACAAGTGACTTTCAAGCCAACGAAACTCAAGCTCCTTCGTCCTGTGCCATCGGATATTGATATTGCGCAAGCCGCAAAACTCAAGCCGATCTTGCAGATCGCGCAGGAACTTGGCATCCGCGAAAATGAACTTGAGTTGTACGGCCCGTACAAAGCCAAGATCAAACTTGAAATTCTCGACCGTTTGAAGAGCCGCAAGAACGGCAAATATGTAGATGTGACCGCCATTACCCCGACCCCGCTCGGCGAAGGCAAGACCACAACCACCGTGGGTCTTTCGCAGGCGCTCGGCGCAATTTTTGGCAAGAAGGTCATCACTGCCATTCGCCAGCCATCGCAAGGCCCGACCTTTGGTATCAAGGGCGGCGCGGCAGGCGGCGGATATTCGCAGATCATCCCGATGGAAGATTTCAATCTTCATCTCACTGGTGACATTCACGCCATCACCGCTTCGCACAACCTTGTAGCGGCTGCGTTGGATGCGCGTGTGATGCACGAAAAAATGCAGGATGATGAAAAGTTATTCAATGCGCTCTGCCCGGTGGACAAGAAGGGCAACCGCAAGTTCTCCCCCACCATGCTGCGCCGTTTGCAGAAGCTGGGAATTAAGAAGACCAATCCCAACGATTTGACCCCCGAAGAACGCTCGCTCTTTGCCCGCCTCGATATTGATGAGAAGACCATCACCTGGCGCCGCGTGATCGACATCAACGACCGCTTCCTGCGTGAAGTGGAAGTTGGCCGCGGCAAGGATGAAGCAGGCCACGAGCACATGTCTGGCTACGACATCACTGTCGCTTCCGAGATCATGGCGATCCTCGCGTTGACCACATCTCTCGAAGATATGCGCGACCGCTTTGGCAAGATGGTAGTCGCCACCAACAAGCGCGGCGAAGCTGTCACTGCGGAAGACCTCGGCGTGGCTGGCGCAGTCACCGTGTTGATGAAGGATGCCATCAAGCCAAACTTGATGCAGACTTTGGAAGGCACTCCCGCCACCGTCCATGCAGGCCCGTTTGCCAATATCGCCCACGGACAATCTTCCATCATCGCCGACAAGATCGCGCTCAAACTGGCTGATTATGTTGTGACCGAATCAGGTTTCGGTGCAGACATCGGCATGGAAAAATTCTTCGATATCAAATGCCGTTACTCCGGCTTGATCCCTCAGGTTGTGGTTTTGGTTGCCACCGTCCGCGCGTTGAAGATGCACGGCGGCGGCCCCAAGGTCGTAGCTGGTAAACCCCTCGCCGCCGAATACACCGACGAGAATCTCGAACTGCTGCGTGCAGGCCTGCCCAATCTTGAACGTCATGTCCAAAACGCGCTGCTCTACGGCGTGAACGTGGTCGTGGCGGTCAACTCCTTTGCAACCGATACTCCCGCCGAAGTTGAATTGATCCGCGAAGCCGCAATGAAAATGGGCGCCATGGATGCGGTTGTCTCCACTCACTGGGCAGATGGCAGCAAGGGCGCAAAGAAATTAGCTGAGGCAGTCATCAAAGCAGCCGACAAGCCGAGCAAGTTCCAATTCCTGTATCCGTTGGATACGACCACCATCAAGGAAAAGATCGAGAAGATCGCAACTGCCATCTATCGTGCCGACGGCGTGGATTACTCCCCCGAAGCTGAAGAACAGATCGAGCGCTACACCCGGCTCGGCTTTGACAAACTGCCGATCTGCATGGCGAAGACACACCTTTCCTTCACCACCGATGCGACAAAGAAGGGCGCGCCCACGGGCTTCCGCATTAGCGTGCGCGAGATCCGTGCCTCCGCTGGCGCCGGCTTCCTGTATCCCATCCTCGGTGATATGCGAACCATGCCCGGCCTGCCCACCCGCCCCGTATTCTACGATGTTGACCTTGATATGAAAACCGGCAAAGTACTCGGATTGTTCTAAAAGACCTCGAACATTCCAAACAAATTTGTAGGTCACGCCATACGCGTGGCCTACTTTTTCAGTACCGACAGGCTATAGAGAAAATCGCCTCATTGGATATAATTGCGCAGTATGGACTATAAATCATTATCGTTGACCAACCAACGCGACCTGGTTAAAAGCAGTGAGCAAAGCGCTTCAGACCTCGCCTCCGCCTGCTACCGTCAAATTGAAAGACTCAACCCGACGCTTAACGCTTTTATCACAGTGATCCCACCGGAGCAAAATCCGCCGCCCCAATCCGGGAGTGTGCCGCTGCAAGGGATTCCGATTGCTGTGAAAGACCTGTATAACACCAAGGGTATTCGCACCACGGGCGGCTCCAAATTCTTCTCGGATAATATTCCAGCGGAGGATGCTTTCGTTGTGCAAAAAATCAAAAAAGCGGGTGGGCAGATCATTGGAAAAACCAACACGCATGAGATTGCGCTCGGCGTAACCAATAACAATCCGCATTTCGGGGCGTGCAGAAATCCGTGGGACATTACGCGCACACCCGGCGGTTCCTCTGGCGGCAGTGCGGTAGCGGTTGCAACAGGCATGGCCATGGCGGCCATCGGCACAGACACGGGCGGCTCGATCCGCATCCCTGCTGCGCTGTGCGGCGTGGTGGGACTCAAACCCACCTACGGACGCGTCAGCCTGCGGGGCATCCTGCCGCTTTCGTGGAATCTCGACCATGCCGGTCCCATCACCCGCAAGGTGGAAGACGCGGCATTGATGCTGCAGGTAATGGGTGGATATGACGATCAAGACCCGACGTGCGTAAAAACATTGCCCGGCGATTATTCCAGCCACTTAATGGATTCAATGGTGGAGCGCAAAATTGCTCTCGCGGTTGGAAACTTTATCGAAGAAGTGACTGATCCTGAAATTCTGGAAGCAGTCCGCAAGGCAGCGAAAGTGCTGGAAGAACAGGGTGTCATCGTTACCGAAGTGAATATGGATTTCCTCAGAGAAGCGGCTCAAGCCAATGCATTGATGACCCAGGCTGACGGCGCGGCATTCCACCGCGAACGATTGAAGGAACACCCAGACTGGTTCGGTGCGGATGTGCGTCAGCGGCTGGAAACGGGATCGGCTTTCTCCTCCAGCGAGTACGTGCTTGCAAGACGCACTCAGGCCGAAGTCCGGCGCAAATGCGAGCTGATGTTCGATCAATTCGATATGCTCATCCTTCCAACCACACCGATCGCGGCCCCCGTTTTGGAGGGAGAGAATGCTGTGGAACGTGCCCGCCAATTGACGCGCTTCACTTCGCCCTTCAACCTGACCGGCCTGCCCGCCCTAACCGTCCCCTGCGGCTTTACACAGGAAGAACTGCCGATCGGGTTGCAGATCGTCTCCCGCCCGTGGAATGAAGCGGGCGTGCTGCGAACAGGCTATGCCTACCAGCAATCTACTACATGGCATAAAATGAAACCAAAGATCGCATCATCATAAATTCATGAAAAAACCAAGTTTGCTCATTTGGACACTGATACGCCTGCCGATTCTTGCGGCAGGTTTGTATTTGTTTCGGAATCCAATTTCCGATTTTGTTAAAGCGCGTATTGACCTGCGGTATATCATTGATTTTGCGGTGTATTCCGCGAACACGTTCGAGACACGGTTCGAGTTGTATCTTGCCGCCGTAGTCTCGCTGATATTTGGGTACTGGCTAGTTAAGAAATTCGTGAAGCCTGAATGGGTCGGATATCTCCTCGCGCTGGCGGGGATGCTGCTTGTTATTTATGTATCATTCCAATTCCTATTGATCACTCCGAAGGCGGTTCAAAGAACCCTAATCGTCTTTGGCCTGCTGGCGGTGAACACGTTACCTGCGGATTGGCTGGCAAAGGGAATCTCTGGAAGTGGCATCCTGAATTTTGTTTTTGTATCAGCCGTCGGGTTGAGTGAGGCGGTTTTCCCGCAGGCGTATGTCCATTGGTTGATGGAAAAGTTCGAGGCGGGAGCATCCATCAAAAAATGGTCGTGGCTGGGCGGTATGTTGGTGGTCCCGCTCTTTTGGTTATTCATCCTGACTCCTTATGACAATCAGCGAATTCTCACGCTGGGTGAAAAATTACACGCCAACCCTGCCGTGGAAAAGTTCGCGGCTGGAGCGTACAACTGGGTCGAGTATGATACTGACCTGCATCAAATTTTTGTGGTAGGGCATGGGACGAGTTTTCTGCTGGCATTCGATACGGAGCATTTGAATGTGCCGCCGCGTAAATCGGCAGACATCGGGAAAATGCAGAGTTTTGGATACAACCCGGAGCGCAAGGAGATCTATGCCTATGAGGCTAACAAGCGGCAATTGCATATCATTGATGCGGTGACGCTGGAAACACTGCGCTCGGTGCCGGTGGAGGATCTTTCACCCGGCGATGTATGGGTGAACTGGCATCCTGGAATAGACAGCATCACCATTGCTTCGGAGGCGGATTATGAAGTCGGCATCCCGTTCGTGATGATCGACCGCGAGAGCGGCGAGATAGTTGCCAAACTGGAAATCCCTTTGATCCCAACTAATGTTGCGTTTAATTCTGAAAAGGATGTGATGTATTTCAATTCTTTCAAAGATACGTATCTGGTATCGTGGGATATGAACACGCATGAAGTGATCAAGCTGGTGAATACCAGCCCAAGTACAGACAGATTGATCTACGACCCTGAGACTTCGGAAGTACTGGTGGCATCCACCATGGAAGGCGCCATCCTTCGGTATGACGCGGACACGCTGGAGTACAAGGGGAAGATCAACGTCAGCCTCGGCGACCGCACCATCACAATTGATCAAAAGAGAAATCTTTTACTGGTGGGGAATTTCATCAACAACCGTGTGCAGGTGATCGACTTAAAAACCTACAAGCGCGTTGCCAGTTTTTACATCGGGCCGTGGATCCGTACGATCACTTTGGACGTGGAGAATGGAATTGCCTATGTTTCCACGGTGCGGAATTTATTCAAGGTGAAGTATGTTCTGGATGGAAGTGAATAATCCATACACGACTACCACAATGATGAGCACAATAACAAAAACATCCTTGAAGTCGACTTCAAGGATGTTTTTGTTAGCTGGGTTAATTTATACTTTATGGGATACAAACCGGCGCTGTTATTCCAGTACAACAGCAATTCGCTGAATCAAAACCATACCGGCAAGACTTGGGGTCAAGCGTACAACTGGAACCACCGCCTGGATTCCCCGGGACGTCATCTCCACCGCCTTTCACTGGAGTGACGGTAACAGGTATTGTACATTTATTAAAAAGCACATCCTGAATAACATTATCGTTGACGCCTTTGGGATCATCCACACATGCGCCGTTCAAAGGGTAGCTGCCGGCAGGGCAAAGGCCAAAGGTCGTGCCTGTACTCGGGGTTGCGGAACAGCATTGAGTCAATGGGTCGAAAGTGGAGCCGGGCAGGCAGGCGCTGCCACCTGTGCTGCTGCCATCCCAAACGCATTTGTCATCCACTTTGGTGTAATTCGCAGGACAAGAAGCCGAACAACCGGCAGGGACACCGTAGGTGCAGGAACCTGTGATGGCGGCGGGTCCAACATCACCTGGGTTGCATAAATATTTATCCAAGCTGCCGTTGCCTTCAGGGTCCTGTGTACAACCTGCCACATCAAATGTGGTTGTCTCTGGCGGGGTATCCGCCACGTTAAAGCTTACAATGGTATAAGGCTGAAAATTAGGAGTGCAGTTGGGAGCTTGATCTATGGAAACATCATTGCATTTCACGGTAGGCACACAATTGGGCTGGGAACTGTCCAAGCCTGTACCGTAATAGGTCAACTGCTCGCACCAGGGGCCAAAGTAGGTAGGATCTTCCACAACACAGCGGAAACCCAGATCAGGCAGAGTCTCTTCAGGGTTCAGAGAGAAGCGATGCGCAGATATGGACGGGTCGGCGCTGTCCTGATAGCTGCTTCCGCGCACGGAGCGTTTCTCCCCGAGTTCCGGTCCAAGCGGGTCTGGCTGTGGCGATTCCACATTGTAGGTGGGGCTATACCAATCCGCCACCCACTCCCGGACATTGCCGGACATATCAAAGGCGCTGTAGTAGCTCACGCCATCCTTGTACTGGTTCACCCAGGTGGTTTTGCTCTCACAGAATTTGTAATTCAATAAACTGCAATTGGGGCCGCCATCACCCCAGGGGAAGAGATTCCCTTCCGGGCCGCGGGCGGTCTTTTCCCATTCGGCTTCGGTAGGCAGGCGCCCATGCACAAAGGAGCAATACGCTGCGGCCTGGGTATGAGTGACACCGGTGACAGGGAATTTGATAAAGTGCGGGTCTCCATAGGTGGAGTTATTTTCTGCAACGGGCGGCGAGCATTTTCCCAACTGCACGCACAGTGCATACTGATCGTTGGTCACTTTCGTGCTATAGATCCAGAAATCGCCCACGGTGATCTCACGTTTTGGATTGTCTGCAAAGTTGTAACCCATGATGAACGGGCCACCCGGCACAGCTACGAGCACAGTTCCATCCACATAGGTATATTTTGAGCCCACCGACATCGGCGGGCCAGCCAGGTCCACTGTGATGAGCGCGGGAACAGCGGTTTCGGTCGCGAACGGTGTAGGCGCTTCGGTTGAGACTGGGGGTTCGGCGGCAGCTTGAGGCAACTCCGTCGGCGTGGGATTGGTCGGCACGTTACAAGCAGCCATCACCAGTGTAGCCAAAACGATCAGCGTAATCATGTTTATTAATCGTTTCATCTCATACTCCTTTCGATAGCATCACATTCACGAACCGCAAAATTATAATGCCTTTGGGTTCCTGCCACTTTAACAGACTTCCTGCAAAAGTCAATCACCCTTTCGATCAAGGCGGCGAGAGCGCTCAGCAGCTCTCACACATCCACTGGCTATGAAAAAAAATCCCGCAGGGGTGTCCTGCGGGATTTTCTATTTATGGGTTCGACTTTCTCATTTCGCAAACACCGGCCGGGTCATTATACGTACAGAAATTCGCCACACACCGGGATTCGCTATCGCTGTACTGCGCGCAGGTGTCCACAGGATCGCTGCACTTGATGGTGGTCACGCGCACCGTGGTGCAGCCTTCCCCGGTGAGTTCCGTCCCTGAAGGCAGGCAGACTTTCTGGTCGGGGTTGTATAAATACCCGGCAGCGCAACCCGGGTAGGTTCCTCCCGTAGTCGCCTGACAGCACTGGAAGCCTTCACTATAGGAATAGCCAACAGCGCAACCGGCATACGTCTGTGCGGCAAGCGGAGCGTTGTCAAAACCATACGGCGCAGAAGTCTCTCCATTGGGAGGAACGCACATAGCCGCCAGCTCGTCAAAATACAAACCGGCCGGGCAGGCACCGTTCGCGTCTTTGGTGACAGCGCAGGTTTGCTGCCCGCCGCGGTCAATCAAGGAATACCCAACGGGGCATCCGGCAATGCTCACCTGGGAAAGGATCGGCGTGTAATTGCACATGCCCGTGGATGGGTCTAGCGTGTATCCGGAATCGCAAACCGGGGCAACTCCATCCGCAACTGGATTATTCGAGCAGGAGTCATTACAAACAACGATCTCGTTCGTCGATTCAATCGTCTCCGGGCCGCTACAGGTCAATTGCCTGAGACCACCGCTTATGGCTTCGGTACATATCAAACGCGTCCCGCGGACTTCCCATGTTGAGCCAAAGGAAAGCTGAACGGTAGCATACGTTTCACCCTGGAAACAATATTGATTCGTCACGTTGCCTTCGGGTATCTGGCAACCGGTAGAGACGCTCGCCGCGTTGGGAACAAATGCGGAAAGCTGGCAATATGGCGCGATCGGCTGGGGATTAGGAACCACACAACGGAAGCCGGTATCCCGTTCACTGTCCGCAGGTTCGTTAAACCGGCGAATCGCAGATGCGATCAGTTGGTCATCCGTTTCAAAGGAACTGCCGCGCACTACGCGATATTCTCCGCTCTCCGGGCCGGTGGGGTTGGCAAGAGGTGACGTTGAATAATAGGCATCAGAATACCAATCCCCCACCCACTCAAACGTGTTACCTGCCATATCCAGCAATCCGTAGGGACTGGCGCCGGTGGCGGCAAAAGCCTCCACACCGCTCGTGCTTTTATAACAATTGGCAAAGTTCAACAGGCCACAGGTTGGCGCGGAATTTCCCCAGGGATAGGTATTTCCATTCGCACCGCGGGCGGCTTTTTCCCATTGCGCCTCGGTCGGCAAGGTGCCCTGGATCCACGCACAATAGGCTTGTGCCTGGGTCCAATCCACACCTACAACAGGGTGGTTTCCAAATTGCGGGTTGCTGAAAACAGGTCCGCCCAACACTTGAGACGGAGCCGAGCATGCCCCGACCTTGACACACTGTTCGTACATGCGATTGGTAACCTTGGTCTCTTGGATCCAATATCCATCCAGAGTTACATTATGGGAAAGCGCAAAAGCGCCGTCGCCCATGGTAAAGTCCCCTGCAGGGATGTAAATCAGAGAGCTACCATCCACCCATTTCATTGCCGACCCGCTTTGAGGCCCGGAAAGAGCCACCGGAACTAACGTCGGGGTCGGCGCTACTACCGTTGGGACTTCCGTTGCCGGTAAAGAGGTTGCCGTCACCACAATCAATTGCGGGGTCGGCGTTGCGCCGCATGCCGATAAAATGAAAGTAAATATCAGAATGCAGGCGAACATCACATATCGGGCTTTTATCATTCAATCTCCTTCTCTCGCCATATACGCGAGACTACATTATTATAATGCAGTGACAAAAACGAGACCGGCGCATATTTGCCGGTCTCGTTCCAGTATGGCCTCAATTTTCAACAGAGATCGGTTCAATTGCCCAGCGCGCAGAAAATATCCTCCGCAAAATATTTCGATTCCGTGGAAAGTTCCGGCAGGTTCGTCAGGGTTTCGCACGCCTGCACCGCCAAAAACGGGTTATTCTTTATCTTCGGAGCCAGCGCAATGGCCGTATCCCGGTCATACAGGTAAATGGCGGCCTGAAGAAAAGGCATCCACTCCACCGAGTCTCCCGCGGAAAAGCCCTTCGCCTCAGCTTCCTTTCCAAGCTCAAGAACGGTACTCCACTCACCGCGTTGATAAGCAAGAGATGCTTTTTCGTAGTAATAACACCAGCCCCGTTCCGGTTCGGGACCAAACACGCCCGTGGACGGAGGCGGAGCCTGCTCGCTCAACAGAATATGACTCTGGTCCGACTCGCGCGCAATGGATTGAATATCATACTGCTCGAACTCGGAAATAGCCGGAGACCTGCCATCTAGAACCTGCACACAGGAGGAAGGGGTGGGCTGTGTTAAAACAAGGATATTGCCGTAATCCACCGAGGTTTGGATCGTTCGCCGCTCAACGAACTCCGGCTCGGCATGTGTCAAAATGGAACTTACACTGCCCTGCGATAAAACCATCCCCCAGATTGCCGGACGAATAGTTACAGGGTCCATGCTTTGCGGACGAAACAACAGATTGGCTGGCCCCCAAATAAAATAGTCCTCTTCAATTGCGGTATGCGAGTAATTTGCAACCAGCGTAGTCCCCGGCTCCAGCTGTGGAATGCGCCAGCTCACCTGCCACCAAAAATCCTGCATGGCTTCAGAGGAATGTGCCCATTGGACGCCATTCAAATAATGCATCATGATGGACGAGACGACCAGCAGATAAATTGTAACGTTACGAACAGACCGCGAACTGAACTGATCCAGATACGCCATAAGGATGATCGCAACACCAGACGAACTCGGGAGCATATAACGGGAATAATTGTTTAAGTCCGCCTCGCGATTGGATAAGATCACAGGAATAAAACCCGTAACCAGACAAATAAACCCGATCCAAAACGCCTCCGCGCGCCAGTTCGAGTCACTTGAACCCTGCGTGACATCTTCACTCCTGGGTTTCAGGAATAAAGCCATTACAAGAACAGCCGCAACCGCCAGCACTCCCGCAAAAAATATCTCACGCAAACGAAGGGAGATATCCCAAAGATTCACGATCGGAATCACCCACGCAAATACCAGACCTTCAACACTATCCCTCAGAAGCGTGATCACCCAGCCAAGACCCACCTCCAATGGAGAACCAAAAAACAGGCCGAATTGCGAACCGAGATCGGTTGCCTTGCGCGCAGATTCGAAAATAAAAAACCGCCAGATCACAAACCCAAGCGGTCCAACCATGAATGGAATCCATTCAAAAAATGTGGATTTGACCCACTGTGCAATTTTTCCACCCGAAGAACGCATCGCCAGCAAACCGATCGCCAGCAGACGAAAGACCTCCAAACCAAAATAATATTCCACCAGGGATGGATATATCCCGGCCGTCAGAACAACAGGCAGCCAGAGTAAAACCTTGTGCAGCCGTTTTGTTGAAAGGATGGATTTTATACTCAAAGCAACCGAAAGATGCCCAAGAAAAAGCCCCACGAATTTTTCCTGATAATCGATCGCATTCGGGGTCGAGAGAAAGCCCGGGTAAATTAAAAATAGAATTGCCGCAACCATCGTCGCCGTACGCTGACGGGGCCACAACAGTCTCAACGTCCACAGAAACGAAAGCGCCCCCATCACTCGAAACACATACGCGGCAAGGTTGTAATAAAGCGGATTCATGCCAAACAACGAATACAACCCGGTCATCAGGATCGCGCGCACCGGCCGGTCAATCGCAAAAATACCTTGAAAGGTTTTTACCCCCAGAGCATTCGCCGAATACATCAAATACCAATCATCCCGAAAATACCCGAAGTCACGGATATTTGGCAGATACGCCAGTGCAGAAATAAAAACCAGCAACGGGACAAAATACCACTTACGCAGCCACTCTTTAACAACCAACATTTCAACTCCGCAAAAATTTGTCCCGCAATTATAGCCTACCGCTTCAACTGTTTTACTTCCTCTACTGCCTGCGGATTCACCAGCGACGATGTATCTCCCAGTTCCAGCCCCAAATACGCGGCACGGATCATGCGGCGCATCACCTTGGCATTGCGCGTCTTCGGCAGATCCGAAACAAAGAGGATGGCCTTCGGCGCGAGCGGCTTGCCCATTTCGGATACGACCATCTCATGCAATTGCTGACGAAGTACATCGCTTCTTTCTACCCCTTGCCTGGTCACTGCGAAAAGGATCAGTTCACTCCCTTTGACATCGTGCGGCACCCCAATCGCCGCTGCTTCCACAATATCCTCATGCCTCACCAAAATAGACTCGACCTCAGCAGGCCCCAAACGCTTGCCAGCGATCTTTATCGTGTCATCCGAACGTCCGAGGATGTACCAAAGTCCATCGTTATCGATGGCGGCAAAATCGCCATGCACCCAAACATTCTCCCAGCGCGACCAGTACGTGTCCAGATAACGCTGTTTATCTTTCCAGAATCCGCGCGTCATCCCGATCCACGGCGCTTTGATGACCAACTCCCCCACCGCATTACGAATGGATTTTCCATTTTCATCGACCACATCCGCATCCATGCCGGGGCAGGGCGCGGAAAAGGCACAAGGCTTCAACGGCATGAGCGGGTTGCCCATCACGATGCCGCCGGAGATTTCCGTCCCGCCAGAATAATTGATGATCGGGCGTTTGCTGCCGCCTACCTTCTCGAACAACCACATCCACGGGTCGGGGTTCCACGGCTCGCCAGTGGACGCAAAACATTTCAACGAAGACAGGTCATGCTTCTTGAAATGCTCATCACCATGCGGGATCAACGAGCGGATCAACGTGGGCGAGACTCCCATTTGATTGATGCTATGCATTTCCACCAATTCCCACAAACGGCCCGGCGTTGGGAAATCTGGCGCACCGTCATAAAGGAACATCGTGGCCCCAAGCAGCAGGCTGCCAAACACCTGCCACGGCCCCATCATCCAGCCCATGTCCGTCATCCAGTAAATGACATCTGGTCTCGATACGCTATCGCTACTCGACCACCACCCATGCACATCCGTCCCAAACGCCATATCCTGCGCGGCTTTGATCGGAAATCCGCAGTGGGTATGCAGCGCGCCTTTCGGTTTGCCAGTCGTCCCGGAGGTGTAGATGATCATCAGCGGGTCTTCAGCGGAGGTAATTTCCGTCGAAGCAGAATCAGGCTGAGGCGCGGTCAGATCGTGCAGCCAGTGGTCGCGTCCCGCTTTCATATTTACATCCTGTCCAGTCCGCTTCAACACGATCATGTGTTTCAACGTGGGGATATGTTCCGCCGCTTCATCTGCAATGGATTTCATTTCCACAGGCTTGCCGCGCCGAAAAGCTCCATCCGCAGCAAAGAGCGCTTTCGCATCTGCATCCACCATGCGCGAGACGATGGCTCCCGCGCCGTAGCCGGAAAAAAGCGGCAGGATAATTCCGCCGATCTTTGCGATGGCAAGCAAGGCGATGACAATCTCAGGCGTCATCGGCATAAAGATGCCAATGGCATCGCCTTTGCCAAGACCAAGCGAACGCAGCGCATTCGCGGTTTTATTCACTTCCTTATAAAGTTCTTCGTATGTGAGTGTTCGTGTGTTCCCCTCTTCGCCCTCAAAGATGACCGCAGACCGTTGACGATGGACCGTGGTCTGCGGTCCACCATCCATCGTCCACTTGTCAACACAGTTATGGACAATGTTCATCTTCCCATCCACACACCATTTCGGAAATTGGATTCCGCCGGAAAGATCTACGACTTTTGTGTATGGTTCGTAAAATTGAATATCAAGGAATTTGAAGACCGCATCCGTAAACCACGCCACATCCGTTGTGGACCTGTGCATGAGTTCGTCAAAATCCCGGATGCCATGCTCATGCATGAAAGCCGTCAGATTGGCATGCTCAATGTACTCAATGGTTGGCTTCCAAACGATCTCACCGCCGAATGTAAATTGCTCGGTCATGGGGTATCTCCTCTTTTATTGGCTTTTTGGATTCTACCGCTTGTTGAAAAAATATGCTCAAAGCCGGGGACGGCGAAGGGAGCAATCTCATCTACATATTTTTAGTACACCTGATATAGTACGAATGTAAGGCTACAGATAAATAACATGGGCGTATAATCCGCCCATCGTCAAAACTGGAGGAAGAGCCATGTCAACTTTATCAATGAGATTACTGAAATGCCCGTCCTGCGGAGGTCCTATTGACCCGCCCCGTGGGGAAAGCGCAATCAAATGTCCCTATTGCGGAAGTGCAATTTCGATCCCTGAAAACCTGCGCAAGCCAGACCCGCAACAACAACAGCCGCAAGGCAGCCTCTTAAGTGGAATGGACATGGGCAAAATGATGGGCTACGGCGCGCAATGGTCTGAGGTTGTTCAACTTGCCCAAAGAGGACAAAAAGAGGAAGCGCTAAAAAAATATATGAGCTTCTCCAGCGTCAGCGAAGCCGATGCGCGCCGCACCGTGGACGCGTTGGCAAATTCACAAGTGTATGAATTTACACCGGGCACGGGCTACACCTCCGCAAGTATCGCGCCGATCATGGCCAGCTATGCGGATACGGCCAAGTCTGTCACCAAATGGTCGATATGGTTGAGCTGCGGAATCACAGCATTCGTTATGTTCATCATCTTGATCACAGTAATCCCAACGATGATCGGAGTATTCGCCAGTATTTGGGCGGCGTTCAATTCGTTCTAAACCATCCTCGCAGCAAAAAAGCGGACAAGGCCTTGTCCGCTTTTTTATTTAAGTATAATGGGCGTACTCTGGAGGCTACACTCATATGGAACAAACCTTTCCCTGCACGGTTTGCGGCGCACCCAACGAAGCGGAAGCAGGCGCCGTGCGCATGGCTTGCGCTTATTGCGGCGCGAACCTGACAATTCCTAAAAACCTGCGAACAAAAGCCAAGCCCGCAACGATCACGCCGCCAAAGGCAAAGCCGGCCATCCACCTGGAAGCGGAAGCGCCAGACCTGATCCGCAAGGCTCAACCCATCGCCATCAAGGCCTGGAATTTATACGCCGCCTGGACGTGGATCCGCTGGCTGCTGCCGACCTGCCTGACCCTCTTTGTTATCGGGATTATTCTCTGTGTGGCTTTGGGCGCGCTACCTTTCGTGTTTGGGTTATTTAGATAAACAAAAAGAGACAGTCTACCTTTGCGTAGCACCGGTGACTGTCTCTTTTTTACGCATTCAATTTAATTTTGACGAACAGCCGCTCTTTCGCAGTGCTGGCAATATCCTGTGGATTTGGCTTGCCATCTTCCACGCGAACCTTCATTGGCTTGGCCGCCTGCGGCACATGGCGCAAATACTCGACCATTCTTGCCTCCACAGACTTTTCATCCAGATCCGTGTCTGCAAATCCCTGTACAGGCTTGCGCTTTAACAGCAAGTCCACTTTGGCGCCGCCTTGCAGATTCTTCCACCACTTCCGCTCACGGCTGGTGATGACCCACAAGTATTCGCCCTCTTCATAATATCCAACGGGGGTTGTGTATGTTTTTCCAGTTTTGCGTCCTGTGATTGTCATCAACATCATGCCATTGCTCAACATGCCATGCAACGGCGAACGCAGTACCCATGCCATAAAATCATTTCCGTTCATTTTGAATTCACCTTTCCTTTGAATAGAATTTGTTCTTCATAAATCAGCCACGCCAGACCAGCCAGATACAAACATCGCTGAACGATTCCTTTATCAAGCTCGAGGATGTGATTCTCTGCGAGGCCAAACAATCCCGAAATCCCGATGACCAAAACAAAAAAGGCAATGCGCGTCCATCGCTCACGCTGATTTAAAGAGACGATCACCTGCCAGAAAATCCCAAGGCTCATGGCGACTCCAGCAATTGTAGCAAACATGGAATGTAATTTTGATTCACTCACCGAATAAGACATGGACGGGTCAATCGGTGCAGTGCAGAAAATGCCAGACATCAAAATGGAGAGTCCATACACAGCTACGAAAAGCAAAAAATACGCACGCTTGTTCTTATTGAAGTGAAAAACAACCCCCAAAGGCAACAGCAGACCAAAACCAATGAAGCCAGTTTGCATGATCCACTTATAGACATGTCCCTGCGAAGCGAGGTCGCTGACCGTGTTCTGCGTCCAATCATAAGTGGGCGGAATGAAGAAATGTGCCAGCACGATGACCGCAATAAAATAAACAACTGCAATGGAAATCGGTTTCAGTTTCATTTTATTATGATTTAATTATTTTCCCGCCGAGAACGAATAGCGGATTGCCTTCTTCGAACAGCCATCCACACAGGTGCCGCATAAAATACATTCAGCGTGTTCCATCTTTTCGATCTGCACCATTGCGTTGACGTCCAAACTCATCGGGCAGCTTTTCGTACACAACTTGCAATCCGTACATGCAGACGAGTCCGCGACCAGCCTGAGCGAAGGCCACGCAAAAAGATTTCGTATCCAACGTCCGATCATCATGAAGGGAGCCATCCAACAGATGGTGTGGCATCCCGCCCGCTTCCCCGCAAACATTGCCAGCCCCACAAACAACGCGACCACAATGTAATAGATCAAGTAGGCAAAAAATATCGGGCGGTCTAACGTACCAGCGACAGAGATACCATTTTCTGTAAGGTGTAAAAAGTCCACTCGTTGATACCCACCCGCACTCACTGCAAACCAAGCGATCAATGAAAGCCACGGAACCCAGATCGTCCATTTGATCCAATCGATCTTTGCGCCGTTGACCGCCTTGTTATTAACAGGCTCCATCATTTCCTGCATCCCCGCACCCGGGCAAATCCATCCGCACCATAACCGGCCAAAGAACAGCGAAGACAAAAACATCAATCCAAACATGATCAAGCTGCCATTCACAACGCCGTTCATCGCGCCATCGATAATGACATAAGGTGAAAGAAAATTCATCGTCACCGGAAAAGTTAGAAACGCAATGATCACGAGCGCTTTGCGAATGCGCTGTCGCATGGGAAGTTGACGTGCCATATTTTCTCCTTTATTCGAGCCCCAATATTTTTCTCATTTTTTCGATCTCAAAATCAACAAAGGCATCCACACTGCCTTGTAAAAATCCCGACAAATAATTATAGAGATACAGGGAAGTCATCCCGTGGATCATTGACCAGGCGGACAACGCCAACTGTGTGACGGTTCCCGTGTACGGCATTCCAAATTTTCCAAGCGCCTCATACTGGACTTTGAGGCTGGTCGGCAGCCGAAGAGCAGTTAACTCCCCTTTTATTTTTCCTGCCACATACGCCTCCCCTATCACACCTTGCAGCACAAGGAAACTTCGCCGCGCAACCGGCCCCAATTCCTCGGCAAACATGTACCCCTGAATGGGTGTCCCAAACAAAAGCATATAGCGTTGTGGATTTTGCGCCGCCCACTGAAAATAGGATTTGCACATCGCGGAAAATCTTCCAGCGTGGTCATCTGCCTTGCGGGTGTCGCACCCAGTTTCCAGCGCGGAGGTGAACGAGCCGAAGGCATCCATCAACAAAGCAGTGACCAGTGCATCGCGGTCTTTGTAGTAGCGATACAGCCCGGGCGCTGTCATCCCCATTTCGCGGGCGATCCCGCGCAGGGAAAGTCCCGAAGCGCCCACTTCGCCGATCTGCTTCCACGCAGTAGACATGATCTCTTCACGGGTCGCGTCTCTTAATTTTTCACGCCTTGTCTGTGTCATTGAGCTACCTTTTGTTATATGTGTTTATTATTATTTACAGTGTTTACTATTTTACCAAAATCAGATCCCCTGTCAAGGGAAGAACATAAATTCGTTCTCACGCTATAATAGAGAAACTTCAAAAACAGGAGCATTAAATGTCCACTGTCCACGCGTCCAAACACCCGCTTGTTGCCCACAAACTTTCCCGTTTAAGAAATAAAAATACCGAACCAAAGAAGTTCCGTGAACTCGTCCGAGAGATCGCGGGACTTCTTGCATATGAAGCCACTGCCGACCTGCAAACCATTCCTGTTCAGGTCGAAACCCCGCTCACCAAAATGACCGCGCAGGAACTCAAAGAAAAGATCGGGCTTGTTCCCATTCTGCGCGCGGGACTTGGCATGGTGGAAGGCATATGGGAACTCATGCCATCTGCCGAGGTCTGGCACATTGGCTTGTATCGCGACGAACACACCCTGCAAGCCCGTGGAATATTACAACAAACTCCCTGTTGACCCGCGTGTATCGGTCTGCCTCATCCTTGACCCGATGCTTGCAACAGGCGGCTCGGCAACCGCCACTGCTGAAATTCTCAAACGCTGGGGCGTGACGAAGATCAAATTTGTCGGACTGATCGCAGCACCTGAAGGCATCAAAGCCATGCAGGATGCGCACCCTGATATCGATATTTATGTCGCCGCCATTGACGATCACTTGAACGAACGCGCGTACATCGTGCCGGGATTGGGAGATGCAGGCGACCGTCAATTTGGGACGGGATAAAGAAGTAATCAGTGTTCAGTAAGCGGTGAGGCAGAGATGACGTACGATTTGACCCTTCCGCCAAAATAATTTGACAAGAAAGCAAGGTGAACCATGAAAAATGTTTATGACCTGAAGTCCGTAAAGCTGCCGTATCTGGCGGGTGGAGTTTTGAAATTATTCGCGTCACTTGTCGAAGGACCGTTGAGCGGGCTGATCACGCCGAGCCTGCTTGACAGCGCAGGCATCACCTGGCTGCGGAAACAGGTCTTTGATGAAAACCCAACGCATCACCCCGTTCACTTTGTGGGCGCATTGCAAACCGAAGCGTCTGCGGTTCCTGAAAAAGAATGGCCTCATGAGGCATCGCATACAAACGGCTTTCAATTCGTCAGCATCTTTGATTTTGCAAAAGCCTATCGTGATGGAAAAACCACGCCGGAAGAAGTTGCCAAAAATATTTTGGCCACCATTCGGCGCAGCGACAAAGGTGATACACCGTTAAAAGCATTCATCGCCGTCAATGAGGATGATGTGATGAGGCAGGCGCGTGAGTCCGCGATCCGCATCAAGGCGGGCAAGGCGCTCAGCATTTTCGATGGCGTGCCTGTTGCGGTGAAAGACGAACTCGACATGACCCCGTACCCGACCACGGTCGGTACTGCGTTTTTGGGCAAGTCACCAGCCTCGGAAGATTCCACCGTTGTGGCGCGGCTGCGCAGTGCAGGCGCATTGCTGATCGGCAAAACCAATATGCACGAGATCGGCATCAATGTGACGGGGTTGAATCCCGTCCACGGCACCACGCGCAACCCGTACAATCCCAATCATTTCACGGGCGGCAGTTCCAGCGGGTCTGCCACAGCCGTCGCCGCAGGGTTTGTTCCAGTCGCCATCGGCGCAGACGGAGGCGGCTCGATCCGCATCCCTGCTTCGTTTTGTGGATTGGTCGGATTGAAAGCCACGTTTGCGAGAGTCAGTGAATTTGGCGCAGCTCCGCTGGATTGGAGCGTCGCTCATATCGGACCGCTGGCTGGTTCCGCCGCCGATGCAGCTTTGACCTACGCCCTCATCGCTGGCCCCGACCCGAAAGATCCAACGTCCCTGCATCAACCCCTGCCCTCCCTCGAAGGCTGGGATAATAAAAATCTCAAAGGCTTGAAGATCGGCGTGTACTGGCCCTGGTTCCGCCACGCGGATGCAGAGACTGTCGCCGCCTGCGAAGCCATGCTCAAGGAATATGAAAAAATGGGCTGCGAGATCGTGGAAATCACTATCCCCGACCTTGAGGCGAATCGCATCGCGCACAGTGTCAGCATTTTGACGGAGATGGCGCAGGCCATGAATGCGACATACGACAAGCATCACAAGGAACACGCGCTGGATGTGCGCATCAACCTGGCGCTGGCGCGTCAATTCAAAGCGACGGATTACCTGATCGCACAGCGCATCCGCACGCGCATGATCAATCACTTCAACAACGCCTTCAAGCAAGCGGATGTCATCCTCACCCCCACCACGGGCGTTACCGCTCCAGAGATCAAGAAAGGCGCGCTGCCCGATGGCGAGTCGGATCTGAGCACCACCATCGAGATCATGCGCTTCGCCACCGCCGCCAATTTGACGGGACTGCCCGCGATCACCTTCCCGATTGGCTACACTCAAAAGGGCTTGCCCATCGGCTTGCAGGTGATGGGCAAGGCATGGGACGAGTCCACGCTGCTGCGCATGGCTCTCACCGCCGAGCAGGTTGTGGAACGCAAAGCACCACAGGTGCATTTCAAGATACTTTAATTTATTTGTACACGGACGACACGGAACAAACGGATTTTCCAGTTCTTTTAAAAAGCTCCGTGTCGTCCGTCCATTCCGTGTACAAAAAAAACTTCCACAAGCTAGAACAAATATGCTAAAATTACTCCAATTTATTGTTAAAAAAGGAGTACCCCATGGCTGAAATGAAAACCATACAAACAGAAGCAAGCGTGGAAGATTTTCTCAATCTCATTGAAAATGATCAGAAACGTGAAGATTGCTTCGAGATCGTCAAAATGATGAAACAGGTTACGAAAAAAGAACCAAAAATGTGGGGGCCAAGCATTATCGGATTTGGCTCATATCATTACAAGTACGAAAGCGGACGGGAAGGCGATTCACCGCAGATCGGCTTTTCCCCGCGCAAGCAGAATATCACGCTTTATATCCTGTCAGGCTCCGATCATGAAAACCCACTGCTTCAAAAACTTGGCAAACATTCTACAAGCAAGGTATGTCTGTATATCAAAAGACTCGCAGATGTTGACAAAAAAGTTTTACAGGAATTGATCAAAGAATCATTTGCAAAAGCCCATTGATCTGGATATTTTTTAATTCTTAGAAACTGGAGGCTGATATGGCAAAGAGTGCTGAGTTAAAGACAAAGGTCAACGAAGCAAGCGTGGAAAGCTTTCTCAATTCTGTCAAAGATGAACAAGCACGCGCAGACTGTTTTGAGATCCTCAAAATAATGAAGCAAGTTACCAAAGAAGAACCGAAGATGTGGGGCTCAAGCATTGTCGGGTTTGGGAGTTATCACTACAAAGGCGCCAGTGGCCGCGAAGGCGATTGGATGTTGACCGGCTTCTCCCCTCGCAAACAAAACCTAACCCTATACTTGATGGGAGGTTTTGATGCCCACGCCGATTTATTGAAAAAACTTGGCAAGCACAAAACCAGTGTGGGATGTTTGTACATCAAGAAGCTGGAAGATGTGGATAAAAAAGTTTTGAAAGAGCTGGTTGTTGAAACTGTAAAAACGATGAAGAAGCTTTCCAAATAAATGACCATACAAAGAGATCCCGAAGGATTTGAACAAAAGACCCTGCACGCGTTTATCGATTTCAAAGACAAGCGCGTGCTTGAAGTTGGATGCGGCGAAGGTCGGCTGACTTTCAAATACGCCGCCGCTTCATCCTTAACCGTTGGGTTTGACCCTGACCATGATGCATTGCGCATCGCCCGGGCAGATTCTCCACATGCCATGCAGAAGCATGTCCAGTTTGCAGACGCAAGTGCAAGCCACATTCCCTTCTCCAAAGAAACATTTGACATCGCCATCCTCGCATGGTCACTCTGATGAATGGAACACGAGAGCATGGTTCATGCTCTGGATGAAATTCGCAGAGTTCTCAAGCCGAACGGCATTCTCATTGATCTGCGTCCCGTGGAGTCAAATTGGTCGGTGGAGGTGGTTTCGACAAGCTCAACCCAGGGCATTTCGTCAGCGGGCTATCAGGCTGCGGGTAGGTTGAGCGATCTGCCTGCTGCGGTGGCAGATGATGAAGCGGCATTTAAAGCCATGCGGGAAGCAGAGTCCAACAGCTGGTATTCCAAAAAAGAAGAAAAAGAATTTGCCTTCTGCTATTATTGGGATACGCCATCTGAAATGAAGGAATTCATGGAAGACGAGTGGGAGGAGTTCGAGAAACTGGAAGAAAGCGTGTATAAAAAGGCAAGCTCGCTGTGGGCATCTGCCAACGCAGATGCGCGCATGCGCGTGCGTGTGACGATGTTGATCACAAAATGGGAAAAGGCTGGAAAATGGATAAAATAGGACAGGAGATTTTATGAAGACACCCCGCATTAAGGGAATTATACGCAGAACAAGGGCGCTTCTAAAAAATGACCCAAGCCGATTCCTTCGGCGTGTTTCGGGGGTAATTCATGTTGGCGCAAATACAGGCCAAGAGATCGATCTGTATCAGGCGTACGATTTGCGGGTGGTTTGGGTGGAGCCGATTCCTGAAATCTTCGAAACGCTGAAGACCAATATCAAAGATATTAAAAAGCATGTCGCACTGCAATGTCTGGTTACCGACCAGGATGATATTGAGTATGCTTTTCATGTTTCCAACCGGGGAGGACAGGCTTCGTCAATCCTTGAATTGAAGGAACACAAAGATATCTGGCCGCACGTGGATTTTGACAGGACGATTCCGCTGCGAAGCGCGACGCTGGCGACCCTACTCAAACGGGAGGGAATCAACGTCAGCGAGTACGATGCGCTGGTGCTGGATACACAGGGAGCGGAGCTTCTCGTCCTGACCGGGGCTGTGCCCATCCTGAATGCGTTCAAGTTCATCAAAGTGGAAGTCCCGGACTTTGAAGCATACACAGGCTGCTGCCAGTTGAAGGATGTTGAGGCTTTCGTTCAACAGCACGGGTTTTCCGAGATTTCACGCAAAAATTCGCGGAACGCGCGGAAGGCGGAAGTTACTACGACATCATCTACGAAAAAAAGGGTTGATATCCTTTTTTGTTATCCAAGGGAAATACGCCTCCCCACCGACGGATGCCAGCCGAGCAAAACTATGTGTTAGAAAATAAAAAGGTGTACCATTGAGCGTGGTCGAAATAAACATAATAATTAACGGTAATGAGGAAAGGGAATAATACTCAATGACAAATTCACAGAATACACTACAAACCATCTTTGACGGATGGAATGGCTATCACCAAAGCATCATCACCGCTGTTGCGCCTCTCACTCAGGGACAGTTGGCTTGGAGGCCTGCGGACAATTTCAACTCTGTGGGCGAACTCGTTCGGCACATCAGTCTTGGACGTGTGACATGGTGTCTACGCATGGGCGCTCCAGGAAGTGCGGAGATCGCAAGTCAAATTCACGAGTGGGAAACAGATAGCGACGGCAATCGGGACGTTGTTGAAAAATCCATTGCAAGTACCGAAAGCTCAACTGAATTGGTTCGTTGGCTGGAAAACACCTGGCAGATGATCGATAAAACGCTCACCACATGGACAGTCTCTGACCTTGCACAAACGTACAAGCATACATGGAATGGAAAAATCTACACGCCCTCACGCCAGTGGACATTGTGGCGTGTGATGAACCATGATCTTCATCACGGTGGAGAATTATCCCTCATGCTCGGTTTGCAAGGGATTGAGGCGTTTGAATTAAGCGCTTTATTTGGGCACATCATCCTCCCGCCTCTGCTGGAAGAGTAATTAACTGATGTTCCATATCCGTAGTGCGAATAATTAAATTAACAAATTGGTGTGCGCCATGGAAAATAAAATCCACATAACTTTTTTACGCCATGCCCGTTCCCGCGCGGACGATGAAAACGTCCACGAAGGGAGATACGACTCCCCGCTTACGGATGTGGGGCGCGCCCAAGTGCAGGCACGAGCGCAGGAATTTGTTGAACGCAAATTTCAATTTGACCGCATCTTGGCAAGCACTCTTCAACGAGCGCATGAAACGGCAAAGATCATCGGGCAAGCGTTGAGTACACCAGTTGAAACCGACCCGGACTGGATGGAATTGGACAATGGTCCGCTGGCGGGCATGTCACGTGAGGCGGCGCTGGAGCAATATCCTGTGCCGGGTTTTCGCAATCCCTACGAGCCGTTCTGCGGTACAGGCGAAAGCGATTGGGAAATCTACTGCCGCAGCGCAAGAGCCGTGGAAAAAATCATTCGGCGCGGCGCGGGTAGTTATCTGGTGGTGGCGCATGGGGGAATCCTCAACAGCGCGTTGAGAACCATCGTTGGAGCGCAACCTTTCGTGAATCGCCAGGGAGTTGCGTTCGCTTTTGGCGATACGGGATATGCGCGATTCACGTATTATCCATCTGAGCATATTTGGGTTCTGCGCGAATTCAAAACGGAATGAACAGGGAAGGAATATTCAATGGAAGCTCTCGAAATCCGTGAAGTTATTGATGGTCACTTGATGTACGGTCTGCTTGCAGGTAAGGGTGAGCCCACCGTGGTTCTGGATGCAGGCTTGAGACACTTCGAGGCTTGGGAACTGGTCCAGCCTGAGGGGCAAAGTTTTCCCCGCTTGACCGCAGGGCTGGGACAAAGAAAAGCCCCACCCCCGACGCAACAGGTCCTGACCTTAGAAAATTACTGACAGCTTCAAATGTTCATCCTCCAAACATACTTGTCGCGCATTCATGGAGCGGAATCAATGCCCGTTGGTATGCCAGCCAATATCCAAATGAAATTGCGGGCATGGTGTTAATTGACACAGTCCACGAGGATAAATTTTGGCAGTTTGAAAAAGTCCTTCCAGAAGATCGGGTCGCTCGAATGTGGGATGCCGTCAAAGACCCGGCTAAAAATGACGAGAACATCGACCGTATCGCGAGTATTGAACAGCTAAAGAGTATTCAACGAGATTTTGATTTTCCTTTGGTTGTTCTAACAAGGGGTACCAGCCCAGACGAATCGAATGAGCTAGTCAAAATAGAAATAAACCTACAAGCTGAATTTCTGAAGCTCTCTCCCAAAAGCCAGCAATTCTTTTCAAAATACGATGACCACTTTATTCAAAAATCTGAACCCGAACTGGTGATAAAGGCAATTCATCAGGTGGTGGATGCAATAAAAAGCTAATAAAACCCGTTCAAATTTCAAAGCCTGACCAAATTCGCTTATACTTTGAACCTCTTGCATAAGTATTCGTAGGGCAAGTTTGTAACCTGCCGAACCTCATAATTCCAGAGAACGTCCGGCTGAAAGCCTGACCTACATGCGGCTTCCCAAGAGGTCTTTTACAAAAATCAACACAAAGGTAGTTCCAAGGCTGGCTGATGGAAAACATCGATTCGATAAAACAAAACCCAACGGGTTCTCCAAAGTATAAATTATCCGGCACAAATGTATTCGTTTCCCAAAACGGTTTCCACTTTATTGACCACCTCGACCCTGTGGAAGAAATCTCCCCCACCATTGACGGAAGCACGCTGACAGATGCGGAAGTTGCCTACATCGAAAAGTCCCTGCAATCAAACCCCGAGCGGATCGAACATCAGGTGGATGCGGTCAAGCGGCATGGCGAAATCAAAGGCAAAAAAGTGCTGGACATTGGCTGCGGCGGAGGGCTGTTCCTCTCCAAAATGAAGGATGCTGGCGCGGAGGTACTTGGCATAGAACTAAGCGATACGCGCGCCTACTACGCCAAAACCAAGCATGGTTTTGAAGTTGTCAAGCGCACGATCGAAGATGAATATTGGAAAGCGTCTCATGGGACGTTTGACGTTGTCACTTTATGGGATGTGATCGAGCATGTCAATTTTCCGCTGGCTACGCTCAAATCTGCAGCGGAGATGTTGAAAAGCGGCGGTATGTTGTTGATCGATACGCCCTGCCGTGATGCGTTCTATCACCGCTTTGGGGAATTTACCTACTGGCTTTCGGGCGGGAAATATCCGACTTTCCTGAACACCATGTACTCGTCCAAACCCTTCGGCCATAAGCAAATATTCTCGCTGGCTGAGATGAAATCTGCACTGGAAGAAGCGGGGCTGGAAGTGGTGGAACTGCGGCGCTTTCATGAACTGTCCTTCCCTTATAGCTTTTATTTGAAGAAGCTGGTCAGGTCTGATCTGCTGGTGAAGGTGTTACTGCCGTTCGTGCATGTCTTTTTCGTTATCTTCCCCATCCGCAATAAAATGCTGGCAGTGGGGCGGAAGAAATAAATTTAGTATATGGAGAGACATAATGAGGAGATAACCATGTCCAATACCATTACTCTGCGTGAGATCATTCAAGATGACCTGCCGATTTTCTTCGAGCATCAGCTTGACCCTGAGGCGGCGAAGATGGCGGCTTTCCCTTCCAGAGAAAAGGAAACCTTCATGGCGCATTGGGCAAAGATCATGGCAAATGAGAACGTCATCAACAGGACCATTCTTTTCAACGGACAGGTGGCGGGAAATGTTGCCAGTTTTGAAATGGAAGGCGAACGGGAAGTTTGTTATTGGATCGGGCGGGAATTTTGGGGCTTGGGAATTGCGTCAGAATCACTGAAGCAGCTTCTCGGTCAGGAAGTGAGGCGTCCGCTGTTTGCGCATGTGGCAAAGCACAATGTCGCATCCCGTCGCGTGCTGGAAAAATGCGGGTTCGTAGTTATCCGCGAAGACAAGTGGAAACCTGACCCGAATCAAGACGAGGTGGAGGAATTCATCCTCACGCTGAAATGATCTATGAAGAATATATTTTGCGGGTTGCGGCTGAGACGCTAAAAAACGGCGGCTCGGCATCCAGACTGAACGCGGAAACATTCCTGCCGCCTATGGATGTGTGGAGTTTTCCAAAATATCCATCTCGAACAGAAATATTGCCACCCACTGTGGATCTGGAAACCGAACTGCGAAAATTTGTCATCCAAAACGAATCATTCCTGAGCGAAGCCGATTGCTGGCTCGGTACGTGGATCAATCCACGCACGGGAGATTATTATCTGGATATCGCCACAGGCATCGCGGAATTAAGTGAAGCGCGCCGGGCTGCGAAAAAGGCCAGTCTTACGGAAGGACGGAAGATCGTTGCGATCTTCAATTCAAAGCGTAATGAAACTGTTTATCTTTGGGAGGAGTGAGGGGCTAGCGCACATCCACCTGCATGATGTAGACCAGCAGGCGGTGAAAAATGAAAAAGGGGAAAAGCAAAACGATATGCACAGCGTTACTAAAGCCGAACAGCAAGGCCACAGAGAATAAAAAATTATCAAGCAGCGGCGCAAGGTTTTCGAGCATCCAGGTGCCTGCGCCCGAAAAGATGGCAAGCGCGAGCAGCGCTGCAGTCCACAGGCCAAGCGGAAGCCAGGCATGACGGTCTGATTCGGAGGGCATCATAGTGCTGGAGATGGCGAAGGTGAGATAGAACCACAATAAAAAATCAGGGACTTTGGGGAGAAACCCAAGTCCCATCCAAAATAATTCAAGCTGCCCGTCTCGCAAAACATTCCACAGGGTATTTACCTGCAGCTTGTAGATACCTGCGTATGCCACGAACATAGTGCCAGCTATCAAGGGAGCGAGGCCGATCAACGAATCGCGGACAATGTCTGTGCTGACGACTTCCACATACCCCATTTGCAAACGCCCGTTCGGCAGAGTTTGGGGGATCAATGAAAAATTCCCCGTGCGCACGCGCAGGATCTTGGCCATGATGAAATGACTCAGTTCATGCAAAAAGACACCGGGAAAAAACAAAAAAGAAAACAAGCCGATGGTCAGTTGTATATTGCGGGTCAGCAGCACAAATACTGCCTGAATTTCACGATGCAAAAGCCGCTGGAGAAATACCAGCGGCAGAAGCATCAACACAAACCAGATGAAGCCTGAGAAGAGCACGGGGAAAATCAGGCGGGTGGAAGTTGGTCGTCAACAGAAGGCATGGATTTCCCCGCCGTGTTGTTCCAAATTGCGCCACCGCCTGCGCCAAGCGCAGCCGTCAGACCGACGTTCACCAATCCAACACAACACGCCATACCGATCTGAGCAATCCAGACGGTGGCGGGGTCGGCAACAGGCAGTCCAAGCGATTGATTGATCTGAAAGTTCGGGTTTTGCATCACAAAAGAATTGATCACAGACGCGATCATCTGGGCGAAAATACCAAACCCGCCCGCGATCGCACCGGCATACGCGCCGCGCTGCACGGTCGTCAGAGGATTCTTTTCAAATACACCGGTGAGATACCCCGCCGCCAAACCCGTCAACAACGGGACACAAAAAGCGCACAGCGGACTGACGACCGATGCCGCAAGTAGAACAATAAAGAACATTGCAATACCAGAGATAAGGCCAGCTTTTAACATGGAAAATCCGAGCTCCTTTTATGCTTTGGAATGGGTAACGATCTGAACGAAATCTTCTACTTTCAAACTTGCTCCGCCGACAAGCGCACCGTCAATATCGGGTTCGGAGAAAAATTCCGCAGCGTTGGCACCCGTCACAGAACCACCGTACAAAACACGAATGGCTTGGGCGGTCTGCTCGCCATACAATTCAGCAATGGCGGGACGGATGAAATCTTTGACGACTGCATTCGCTTCCTTGCCGTTGGACGCCTTGCCTGTTCCAATTGCCCAAACAGGTTCATACGCTACAACGATGCGCGATGCAAATTCCGCCGAGACGCCCTTAAGCCCGAGCCCTGTCTGGCGCATGACCACGTCACGAGTTTGATTCGACTCGTATTGTTCAAGCGTCTCCCCCACGCAGACAATGGGAGTCAGGTCAAATTTTTGGGCGGCGAGCAGCTTGCGGTTGACGATCTCATCGGTTTCGCCGAAATAGGCGCGGCGCTCCGAGTGACCGAGAATCACATAGCCGCATAATTCCTTCACCATGCCGGGCGCAACCTCACCGGTGAACGCGCCTTTCTCCTCCCAGTGCAGGTTCTGCGCGCCGAGCCCGATCTCTGAATCTTTGAGCAATTCAGAAGCCTCTGCCAGCGCCATGAACGGCGGGCAGATCACTTTTTCAACACCGCCAACTCCACTTAATCCAGTCTTCATCGCGGCGACCAGTTCACGGGTTTCCGCGATGGTCTTGTTCATCTTCCAGTTTCCAGCTACAAAAGGTGTTCGCATTATCGTTTACTCCAATGTCTTCAAAAATGAATCAGCCATGGCCCTTATCCAATCAAACGCTTTCAGGTCCGAAGAAAGCGAAAGCAGGATGGGTTTGGCGATATCTTTATTTCCAGCTTTCATTTCGATCTCAGCTTCAAGCAGGAATGCTTCATACATATCCGGCTTTAGTTTTCTCGCATTTTCAAGCTGCGCTCTCGCATCTTCCAAAGAGCCGTTATACAGGGCGTATCGTCCACGGGCAATATAACCGAGCGGCAGGTCATAACTATCAATGCGTTCAAAGAATACAAAAAGGGGCATATCCTTTTTTTCGCTGGCTTTGTAAATCGTCTCATGCAGGTCGCGCTGAACATCCCCTGGGATCTCTCCACCACGTGCCATCGGCACAAGGCGCATAAACATCCCGGCAGCAGGCACCCATGCTTCGCGGGTCTTGAACTCACTCGCCGCAGTCATGAAAAAATCCTTGTCATCCGTGCCGGCAAGGTTGGCCGCCTGCGCGAGTTCCTGCATGGACTGCGCGACTTCTTTCGCATCCCAAAGGGCAAGCGAGAGCTGCAAATGAGCGTTCGGGTCTCCTGGGTTTTTCAACACCAGGTCGCTTGCCGCTGAAACTTCCGGCGAAATATTTTGCAACGTGGAGAATGGAATGCCTGTGGCAACGGGCAAAGGGGTCGAAGAGATGGCAACTGTCTCAGCAACAGGAACAGTTGTCGGCGGAGTTCGAAGCGTGGTTCGATTCCTCCATACAGCGAGCAATGCGACAGCAATACACAAGACGGATACCAATCCTACGCCGATCCACATCCAGGAGGAGGAACGCTTCTTGGCCGGACTGGCACCTGCCACTGTCCGAGCGGCAGGTGCAACGGTTTGGCTTTTTGGCTGGCTCTTCGTGGGTGTTTTCAAACTGCCAGGGCGCATGGTGATGGCGGTTCCCTGCATGGGAATGCCAGCCTCCTCCCAGGCCTGCTTGAAGGCAATGATCATATCCCCCACACTTTCATAGCGATCGAGGCGGTCTTTGGCAAGCGCCTTCAACAAAACTCGTTGAACCGGCTCAGGTACTTTGGGGTTCACATCCATTGGCAAAGGCAGCGGGGTGTAGATGTGGTCGTGAATGATGGAGAATGGAGTGTCGGCGGTAAAGGGAACCTGCCCGACCACCATTTCATAGAGCATGACCGCGAAGGAATAAATATCTGTGCCTGCGTCGAGGTCTTTTTTGCCCATAGCTTGCTCAGGGGAGATGTATTGCGGAGTGCCCATGATCGAATCAGACGAAAGGGTGGATTCGCCTGCCGATGCAATGCGCGCGAGCCCAAAGTCGGCGAGGTACATTACGCCGTCATTGGCGATCAACACGTTGGACGGTTTAATGTCGCGGTGCAGGATTCCCTGCTTGTGCGCGTATGCCAGTGCTGAGCCGACAGAGTCCACCACCTGTTCAATTTCATAGGAGGAAAGTGGGCCTTTGTTCAGGCGGGCTTTTAGCGTATCCCCTTCAATATATTTCATAACGAGGTAGGGACGCGCTTCGTGCTCGGAATAATCGTAGATCGGGACAATGTTGGGATGTTCTAAACGGGCAACCACTCGCGCCTCGCGTTGGAAACGCGCTGTGAATGTCTGGTCATCATGAAAGGCCGCGTGTAAGACTTTCAACGCAACATAACGATCCAATGCCGCGTGATAGGCTTTGTAAACAGTTGCCATGCCGCCCTGCCCCAACTGTTCAATGATGCGATACGGCCCGATATTTTCACCAATGTTGAATGCCATACTGTACTCCGCTTGAAATTTCCCCGATTATAGTCTAGGGCGATTAATTTAGGTTATCTCCCGGTAAATTGTTTATAAATTGAAATAAAAGCGGACGGATGTATTCCGTCCGCATGTGGATATAAAAACAGCGCGGACAATAGTCCGCGCTGTTTTTATTTACCGATTAGGGAATTTCAACTGTTGGGCTCACAATCCCATTTTCGGGTGTAAATGTGATGTTGTAGGATGTGAAAGAGCCATTGCCACAGTCCACATTCCAGGCTTCCACCCAGATGCCGTTGGAATCGGGTTCCTGAACAACACTGATGGTGGTGGTTGCGGCGGTTGGGGTGTCACAGCCGGACATCATGCCAACCAGTTGGACTGACAACCATGCCGAATAGCGGGTTGTGTCATCGGAAAGTCCGCCTTGCGGCACTTCTCCAAATTCAGTGGGCAGGTTATTTGGATCAAGGGGAATGTCGCTTGGGATATTGGGGATTTCAATGTCATCAAACTGCTGAACGGCCTGCTGGGCTGTGATATACGCCTGATAGCCGTAATAACCAGCGGCTCCGGTAACTACACAGCAGCAACATAAAACAACAGCGATGACGACGCCAATGATCAAGTTACGATTTGATTTCGGCGCTTCGGATGACGGGGTGATTGGGGGGATGGATTCCATAAAATTATTTCTCCTGTAAATTTGATTTTCAAATTATACAAAACAAAAGAGCAGATGGAAGTAAATCCTTCTGCTCCTTTTGTCCTATTTTGGAGAAGTTCTATTTATCGAGCAAAGCTGCCACGCCGGGGAGTTCCTTGCCTTCGAGGAATTCAAGGGATGCGCCGCCGCCTGTGGAGACGTGGGTCATCTGCTTGGCAACGCCGGCTTTCTTGACGGCGCTGGCTGAGTCACCGCCGCCGATGACGGTGATGGCTTTGGATTCAGCCATCATACGAGCGAGGGCAAATGTACCTTCGGCAAATTTGGGCATTTCAAAGACGCCCACGGGGCCATTCCAAACTACGAGCTTGGCAGAGCTGATCACGGCCTTGTAGGCTTCGATGGTCTTCGGGCCAACGTCCAACATGCGCCAGCCTGCGGGGATCTTGTCCACGTCCACGGTTTGGGTGTTGGCTTCGGCGTCAAATTTATCGGCAATGACTGCGTCCACGGGCAGCAGGAGCTTGTCACCTAATTTGGCGAGAAGGGTCTTGGCAGTTTCGAGAGATTCTGCTTCGACGAGGCTGTCTTGCATGTTCAGTCCCTTGGCAGCAAGGAAGGTATTAGCCATGCCCCCGCCGATGATGAGCTTGTCACATTTGGAGGCAAGAGTTTCGACAACCAAAATCTTGTCGCTGATCTTTGCGCCGCCGAGGATGGCAATGTAAGGATGTTCGGGGTTGGCAACGGCCTTGCCGAGGTATTCGAGTTCCTGCTCCATCAAGAAGCCAGAGACTGCGGGCAGGAAACGCGCGATGCCTTCTGTGGAGGAATGTGCGCGATGGGCGGAACCAAAGGCGTCATTGACGTAGACTTCGCCGAGGGATGCCATTTGCTTGGCAAGTTCGAGGTCGTTCTTTTCTTCGCCTTTGTGGAAGCGGGTGTTTTCGAGCATGAGCACATCGCCGGGCTTGAGGGCTTTTGCCATTGCTTCAACTTCCGCGCCAACGCAATCGGGCGCCATTTGCACGGGACGATTTAACAGCGTGGCTAATGTCTCCGAAGCAGCACGCAGGCTGAATTCGGGGTCTGAGCCGCCTTTTGGTCGCCCGAGATGACTCATCAACATCAAGGAAGCGCCTTGTTCCAACACGTATTGAATAGTCGGCAATGCGGCTTTGATGCGTTTGTCGTCGGTTACTTTGCCATCCGCCATGGGGACGTTAAAGTCCACACGCATGAGGACGCGTTTATTTTTCAGATCGATATCTTTTACAGTTTTCTTGTTCATGGTTGCTCCAGAATGTAAACAGGTATACATGGAAACAGGTACACAGGTCTTGAATAGACTTGTGTACCTGTCTACTTGTTTACGTATCTACCTTTTACAGGCTCTTCGCCATCAAGGCGGCCAGGTCGGCGGTGCGGCAGGAATAACCCCACTCGTTATCGTACCAGGTGACAACTTTGATGAAGTTGCTCTTGTCTTTGCCGAGAACGCTGGTAAAGGGAAGGTCAACGGAGGAGCTGTATGGGCTGCCCTTGAAGTCGGTGCTTACCAGAGGTTCGTCAACGGCTTCGAGAATGCCCTTGAAGCGAGGCAATTTGGCGGCATCACGGAAAGCCTGGCGCAGTTCTTCGGTGGTGGTCTCTTTGTCGAGTTCAGCGGTGAAATCCACTACGGAGACGGTCGGGGTCGGGACGCGCAGGGAATAGCCGTCGAACTTGCCCTTGAGATCGGGGATGACGAGGGAGATGGCCTTGGCGGCGCCGGTGGTGGTCGGGATGATGTTCAACCCGGCAGCGCGAGCGCGGCGCAAGTCTGAGTGCGGCATATCCAAGACCTTCTGATCGTTGGTGTAGGAGTGGATCGTGGTCATGAAAGCGCGTTTGATGGTGAACTTATCATGCACAACTTTTGCGGCAGGGGCCAAGCAGTTGGTGGTGCAGGAAGCGTTTGAAACGACGTGGTGAATCTTGGGGTCGTACTTTTCTTCATTGACGCCCAACACAACGGTGAGGTCTTCGCCTTCGGCAGGAGCCGAGATGATGACTTTCTTGGCGCCACCGGAGGTGATGTGATTGACAGCACCCTTGACGGTCTTGCCCTTCTTGTTGACGCCGTCTTCCTTGATGGTGAACAGGCCGGTGGACTCGATCACGATATCCACGCCCAGGTCTTTCCACATGATGGCTGCGGGGTCGGTCTCTTTGAAGACCTTGACCTTCTTGCCATCGACCAAAAGACCATCGTCTGAATATTCGACGGTGCCATCGAAACGGCCGTAGGTCGAATCGTACTTGAGCAGATGCGCCATTGTCTTCATGTCGCCAATGTCATTGAATGCAACTACTTCAAGTTCATTCGGATACATATCGCGAATCGCTTTGAGAACCTGACGGCCGATGCGGCCAAATCCGTTAATACCAACTTTTACTGCCATGGGGAATTCCTCCAGTGAATTAATTTAGGACAGAGAACACGGGTCATGTAATTTTGTGTTTTCTCTGGTATGGTCGTTCATACAACATGAATTTTACTTCTTTTCCATAAATTTGTGAATTTTAGTACGTCCATGTTTCTAGGGACAAATGTAATCGATTACTTTTCTAAAAGGGCTAAGTTAATGGCCCGGTCCTTTCATAGAAGATATCCATTATTACTTGTGCCAGTTTAAGCGAGTCATGCCGCCAGGGGTGACCTTCTTCCGTCAGGTCTGCGCAAAATGTACGCGTATCAGACAGGGTTTTTTCATCCGCGATCACCCATTGGGAATTCAGACCTACACTGCCATCATAATTATTATTACACAGGATCACGTCAAACAAATTTTCGCCTACATGCTCTTCTAATGCGCGGATATGATCGTAGCACGTAAAGGAATCCGTTTCACCGGACTGGGTGGCAATATTACAAATGTAAATCTTTATGGCACGGCTGGCATGAATACAGGTAAGCACATCCCGCACCAGCAGGGTCGGCAAAATGCTCGTGTAAAGACTGCCCGGCCCAACCACAATAATATCAGCGCTCAACAATTCCTTTATTACCGGAGGGAACGCCGAAGCGTCATCCGGTTCCAGCCACACGCGGCGGACGCGCCCCGCCATTTTGGGGATCTGACTCTCCCCCTCCACGCGGACTTCATTGAGGGAATGCGGCAACTCCATGGTCGCAACCAGCCGGACATCATTTAGCGTGGAAGGGAGCACACGTCCATTCACCGAGAGAACGCGTCCTGATTCCACCACAGCAGATTCGAAGCTGCCAGTTAGGTCGGCCAGAGCGGTAATAAAAAGGTTTCCAAACGAATGACCTTCAAGATCAGGAGAACCGCTGAAGCGGTATTGAAATAACTGGGTGAGCATATCTTCATCATTGGATAATGCCGCCAGGCAATTACGAATATCACCCGGCGGAAGAATACCAAAGGTCTCGCGCAATCTTCCGGAGGAGCCGCCATCATCCGCAACGGTGACGACAGCAGTGAGGTTTCCGGTATGGACTTTTAGTCCGCGCAAAAGTGTAGAGAGACCATGCCCACCGCCAATGGAAACGATGCGCGGTCCGCGTTCGCGGCGCTGAAAACCTTTCAATTGGTTGTAGACATCGTCACCCGGGCGAATGAAAGGCCGCAGCAGGGAACGGTTGAGTTGAAAAATACCGTAGGCAACAACGCCAAGCCCCAACCCTCCAAAGATAATGGCACGCCAGATCCTTGGGATAAATCGTAGAGAAGCATAGAAAAGAAAGGTGAGCAAAGCCGGGTCTGTTGAATCAGTGCGGTACAGATCGATCAAAACAATCGCAAACCCAAGCCCTAGTAAGGTGATCCCTATCATAATAAAAAAGAACCAGCGTTTTATTCCAAGCCCGGGGCGAAACCAACGGGGAATATCGCGCAGCGTTTGCCAAAATGGAGACAAAGGGGTATTTTTTCGCATAAAAAAGATGATAGCAGGGATGGAAAAATGAGTCAAACATGCGCAAGACAGTAAGAGGGAGCCTTACGGTATAATTGTATTTATGCCCACAATCGTAGCTGTTGACATCGGCGGCACCCAAATGCGTGCCGCTTCCTATAACACTGAAAGACTTGAGCCGATCAAACAGAAGAAAATTCCCACGCTTGCATCCGAGCCAGGTGGAATGGATCGGCTTATTCAGGTCATCGAGGAAGTATGGCCTAAAGATGGAATTGTGGAGGCCATTGGGCTGGGGTCACCCGGTCCATTGGACCCACATACAGGTTATCTGCTCGCCCCTCCGAATAACCCTTTATGGCATAACTTTCCACTTGCGCCGAATATTATGAAACATTTTGGGGTGAAAGCCTATCTTGACAATGATGCAAATCTGGCTGGATTGGCGGAATACCGCTTTGGAGCAGGAAAAGGGCATCACAACCTTTTGTATTTCACGGTCAGCACTGGAATTGGAACTGGTGTGATCATTGAAGACCGGTTGTTGCAGGGGTATCATGGTCTCGCGGCAGAGTTGGGACATATGATCGTTGACCCGAACGGGCCGCCCTGTTCCTGTGGATTCAATGGTCATCTCGAGTCTTTTTCATCGGGGCCAGCCATAGTGAAGTATGTGCTCGGGGAACTGGAATCAGGCACAAGGTCCAGTTTGAAGCGGGATGGGACGATCACTCCGCGTGAAGTGGCTGAGGCTGCTCATCAAGGGGATGTGCTTGCAATCAAAGCCTATCAACGGGCGGGGGAATATCTGGGTATTGGCGTGGCAACTCTTCTGCATGCGTTCGATCCGTCCATTGTTGTTTTCGGCGGAGGCGTATCACAGGTTGGCAGTTTATTGTTCGATCCATTTAATGACAGCCTGAAAAAGCATGTGTTTCATCCACGGTATTTGGAAGGGTTGGTGATCACACGAGCTAAACTGGGAGATGATGCGGGCCTGCTGGGCGCGCGTGCGTTGGCAGAAATGAAATTAAAACCATAATCAATACCAAGGAGAATGAATGACAATATCCAATTTACCCGGCCCAAAGGCACGGGCCATGATAGAGCGAGATCATAAGGTGATCTCGCCTTCTTATCCAAGGGGTTATCCATTTGTGATGGATCATGGAAAAGGCAGTGAGGTTTGGGATGTGGACGGGAATCGCTTTTTGGATTTTATGGGTGGAATTGCTGTGGTCTCTACCGGCTATTCGCATCCAAAAGTGGTGAAGGCGATCCAGGAACAGGCTGAAAAGTTTATCCACATTTCTTCAGATTTCTATCATGAGAATTGGGTCCGCCTGGCGGAAAAGCTGGACGAGATCGCGCCCTTTAAAGAGGACGCGCTTTGCTTTATGACCAATTCAGGAACGGAAGCGGTTGAGACCGCGATCAAACTGGCGCGTTATCACACCAAGCGCTCGAACTTCATCGGTTTCACCGGCGCATTCCATGGACGAACCATGGGCGCGGTGACATTTACAGCGAGCAAGGCAAAATATCACGGCGGGTTTTATCCGTTGATGAACGGCGTGACACATGCGCCCTTCCCCAACCCGTACCGCCCGGTGCTTGAAAGGCGCAAAGGTGAGGATTACGGTGAAGCGACCGTGCGCTATATCGAAGAGGAAATTCTCGCGCAAATTTTGCCGCCGAAAGATGTGGCCGGAATTTTGGTTGAAACCATTCAAGGCGAGGGTGGGTACATTATTCCACCAGAGGGCTTTTACCCCGCATTACGAAAACTGTGCGACAAGCACGGCATTCTAATGATCCTCGATGAGGTTCAGTCCGGCATGGGGCGCACAGGCAAGTGGTGGGCCATTGAGCATTTTGGCGTTGAGCCGGATATCATCACCTCGGCAAAGGGCATCGCATCCGGTATGCCGCTAGGAGCGTGTATTGCGCGCAAGTCCGTGATGGATTGGGAGATCGGCACGCACGGCAACACCTATGGCGGCAACCCCATATCCTGCGCGGCTTCATTGGCGACCATTGACCTGATCGAAAATGAATTCATGGCGAACGCGAAGGAAGTTGGCGAGTACGCCATGGATACACTGGAAGAGATCAAAGCGCGTCACCCGAGCATCGGGGAAGTTCGCGGCAAGGGGTTGATGATCGGCGTGGAATTTGTGAAAGACCGCGAGAGCAAGGAACCTGCCAAGGAATTGACGGATCGAGTCGTGGACCTTGGATTTGAGCGCGGTTTACTGATGCTTTCCTGCGGCAAAAGTGTGATCCGCATTGCGCCGCCGCTTTCCATGAGCAAGTCGGAAATGGATGAAGGCTTGAAGTTATTTGAAGACGCGCTGACGGTTGCGGAAAAGAATTGACGTAAGAGGGACGTGAAGTAACAAGCCGAACGTAAGAGACCTTTGCTTGGGGGTTTTTTTGAACCACAGGGGAGGGGGGGGGGGGGGGGGGGGGGGGGGGGGGGGCTGTGGGGGGGGGGGGGGGGGGGGGGGGGGGGGGGGACCAAAAAAAACCTTGGCGGGCCCCGGGGGGGGGATTCCCCCCCCGGGTAGGGGGGTTGTTACTCACCGCACTTTGGAGCGGTTATTTTAATCTACAGTACAGGTGGAACCGAGATTGAAAGAGGCTTTGCGTTAACCTGTTTTGCGCGCAGGTTGAGTGCCTGAGTCAATTTATCCATCCCGCTGTCGGTAAACAGGTCCACCCATTGATAGGTTTGCAAACGCCGGGGCAGTTCGCACTTTTCGAGTCTGCCGGGAATGAGGAAAATGCGTCCTTCGGGCATATCAAGCGCACGGTCCAACGCGATGCGGACCTCTCTTTGGACGTATCCCTCTTTATCGACGGATTTCTTCGAGAGGCAGACCAAGATCACATCCGAATTATCCAACGCTTTGTTGATCTCATAATTCCAATCCTGACCAGGCAGGAGCTTTTCCGAATCCAACCAGGGGTCTGCACCCTGTTTCACGAGATGGGCATAGAGCTTTTCCACCTCCGGTTTATCTCCGGAGGAGTGGCAAAGAAATATTTTTAATGGATGAGAAACTGGCATACGCGCTCCGATCATTCGATTATAAAAGAAGACGGCACCAGCCTGGCTGCCGTCTTCTTTTTGAAACTATTCTACCGTCTTTCTACAGAACCGGATCCGCCGGCTTCCTGCTGAACCTTTACCAACACAGCGCGGACGGCGGTGCGGTCTGCATAGGTATTGGTTGATTCAATATAGGTCTTGCAGGTGATCAACGTCAACCAGGCATCGTCTTCATGGCCGAGCACGGAAGTGCTGTACGGTTTGATGGTGCGGTTCTCACGCACTTCATAAGTGTAGACTTCACCGTTGGCGTGGACAATGATCCTGTCACCCCAATTGAGGCTGCCCAAATTGGCAAACGGCCCGGGCTTTCCATTTGGCAGGGTGACATGGCCTGTCAGGCCGCTGTTACCTTCCCAACCGGGGAACGCTGTTCCGTTCAACCAGCCAGCTTCCTGCGCCAGCCATGTGAGGTCCCAATCTCCATCCACCAGCGGAATGCCAACAATCGGCATCTTGATTCCCAGACTTGGAATCTCCATCCAGACATCGGTTGCAGCGTAGGATTTATCCGCCGATTGCTCAGGCAGGATGGTAACCACGTTCGGGGCGAAGCCGGTAGCTGGTAACACAACTGGCAGTTTTTCATTGTCTGACGACTCTCCCGCGCCGGTCGAAGCAGCAGGCTCGTTGATCGTCACGCTGTCTGTCACGGAATAGATATTTACAGCGTCGTTCGGGTCGTACCAGCGTTCCGTGGATTTCGGGTTGTGAATAGAAAGTTGCTGCGGAAGCCCGCCAACACCCGGGTCAATATCGAGAGATGTCCATGCGACAGAAGCAGAGTTCGTTGCCGGGGTTCCCACAAGACGGGCGGTGAAGTTGATCACTGCCACCTGACCACGCGGGAAGCTATTCCAGGTAAAGGTGAGCGTGTTGGTGGTACCCGGGCAATACGCTGGCGCCGCCGGGCTGGTTGGCACCCAACCACTATAAGTAACGCTGCACGGAACATATTCAAGGGTGGGCGGTAGAATATCCGTCACCACCACATCGAAGGCGTCTGCTGTACTTTGCGGAGAGGTATGGTTGATGGTGAGCGTGAATTGAATGGGCGTGCCAAGCGGAACACCGGCTGTTGGAGTTGCTGATTTGTCTATCACCATATCAGGCTCCACCACATTCACATTGGGGGCGCTGGAGGAAAGCGCGCCGCCAGACCATGTCATTCTGGCACTATTGTTTAAAGCGCCGCCGCTCTGGTTTTCGATCACATCCAGCACGATGACACGGTATTGGATCACCATGATTGAGTCAGCAGCTGGAGCAGGAATATTGCCGATATTAAAGACAACCTGCCTGCCTGCGTTCGCAGGATTAGTGGGCAAATCACCAGGGTCGGTAATTGCGGATACAGTTGGCGGGCAAACGGTACCCGTTACATTTGTACCCGCTATATCAACGAGCACACAATCTACAAAGGCGAGACCCTTGTCCATGCTGTCTGTAACGATCACATTGTTCATGGCTATGCCCGCTTTTAAGTCAGCGGTAATTTGATATGTGATGATCTCGCCTATTGCCACATCGGTGCCACCGGTAAATGTTTCGCTTGTACCTGCAATGGTTTTCAAGAATCCATTGGTAGAGTTAAGCCCAAAGTCCATTGAGGGATTTAGCGTGGTTCCCGTACTGCTGCTGACCGTTGTACTTGCGCCTGCAACTCCAGGAACCAGTGAAACAATGTTACTGGAGACCTGACCAGTTCCCACGCCAATGCCGTTATCATTATTGTTCACATTGTTATTGGGTGTAGTGGTATCCGCATTGACATCCACGGTGCTGACGTATCCGGCTGGCGGCGTTACTTTTACAATGTAATCGCCAGCGGGCAGGCCGCTAAACAGGTAAGTGCCGTTCGTCGCATCGCTTATCATTCCACCGGTAGCATCATCCGCAGTGCCCAGAATACCATCGGGGCCAACATTGATCTCTGTGGTTCCGTTGCTGGCAAAGAGCTGCACTCTTGCACCGGGGAGGACCAGGTCGCCAGTGTTGTAGATGCCATCATTATTAACATCTACAAAGATCTGGTCACTCAGTTGGACACGGTAGAAGCCAAAGTCTACAGTGCGATTGCTTTGGTTATCGGGTTCTTCACCCGCTGCCGGATTGGGAAGCGCATCTGGCTCACCCACAGGTTCGTTCATGGTCGGGCCAAGCGTTACAGCCCGCGAGGAAACGTAATCCACTGTGTTCGTGACAAATGTAGTAACGCCATTGTCATCGCTATCTGTGGCAATGGTATCGGGGTCGGGTCCAATACTGTCTGTTACGGTACCGCTACCAGAAATGCTCGTCCCACTGCTCCAGTACCCATCCAACGGTCCGCCGGAAGCGAATTGACTCGGCAGGATGCGTACCACGTAATTCCCGGCGGGTAAATTATCAAAACGGTAATAACCAGAGGGATCTGTGGATGTGAAACCGACAAAAGCATCGCCCGCATCATACACGCCGGCAGTCCCGCCATTGTCCAGATATAGATCGACCCGCACGTTGGCAACTCCAATCTCGGAGCCATTGATCAAGCCATTGTTATCCGTGTCAAACCAGACGCGGTTGCCGAGGCTGTATTCGAAGGAAGTGTTTGGAACAAAGCCGAAATCAAGAGATGGATTGAGAGTTGAGCCGGTGCTGTTGGTAACAACATTATTCACATTCACCACACCCGGAGTAAGAGCAACTGGATTGCTGGAAACTTCTCCAGCCGCAACGCCAATCCCATTATCGTTATTATCGATATTATTTCCCGGGGTTGTGGTATCGCCGGCATTAGCGGTGTCCACCGTGCTATTAAATCCGGGCGGCGGTGTTACACGGACAATGTAATTACCAGCAGGCAAACCGCTAAACAGATAGGTACCATCCGTCGCATCGCTTGTCATTCCACCAGCAGCGTCATCCGCGGTGCCGAGGATGCCATCCGGGCCAACTAGAATTTCAGTAGACCCATCGCCGGTATACAACTTCACGGTTGCACCCGGCAGAACGATATCGCCGCCGCCAAAGGTGCCGTTGGCATTAGCATCCCAGAATATCTGGTTACTCAATTCCACGCGATAGAAGCCAAAATCCACCGTACGGTTGCTTTGATCGTTGGGCGCTTCACCGGTTCCGGGATTGGTGACAGGCTCATTATCGTTCGTCGGTTCGCTGAGTCCCGGCCCAAGGGTGACGGCCTTGGAGGAAACATAATTTATGGCATTGCCTGTCAGGGTGGTCATGCCGTTGTCGTCGCTATCCACATCCCCGGTATCCGGGTCAATGGTTGTGGAATCTGAAACCGAGCCATTATTTGCAATGGTCGTGCCGCTGCTCCAATACTGATCCAGCGCGCCGCCCGTACCAAACTGGCTGTTCGGGATGAGAACCACATAATTGCCGGGGTTCAATCCATCAAAGCGGTAATAGCCGCTGGTATCTGTGGTATCAAATGCAAGGAAGGTGTCTCCCGCATCGTACACACCGTTGCCATTATCCTGGTACAACTCCACACGCACATTATTTATACCGACTTCAGCGCCATTGATCGCGCTGTTGTTGTCCGTATCGAACCAGACGCGGTTACCCAAACTGTAAAGCGGGACAAACCCGAAATCAAGTGACGGATTGAGCGTGGTAGCTGTCGCATTTGTTACCGTGGTACTTGCCCCAGCAACGCCGGGCGTAAGGGTCACCACCGCACTGGATACCTGCCCGGAGCTGACCCCCAGACCGTTATCATTATTATCAACATTATTATTTGGGTTGGCGCTGTCGCCAGCGTTGCCACTGTCAATTGCACTGTATCCGGATGGAGGAGTCACTTTAACAATGTAATCACCTGCAGGCAATCCGCTGAACAAATAAGTTCCGGCCGCCAGGGTTGTAAAACCGCCGTTTGCATCATCCGCAGTACCCAAAATACCATCGGGACCCACTCGAATTTCAGTGGTGCCATTGCTGGCATACAACTGAACAATGGCGCCGGCCAAAGGCGTATCACCACCGCCATAAACGCCGTCATTATTAAGGTCACTGAATATCTGGTTGCTTAATTGCTGGCGATAGAAACCAAAATCCACTGTTCGGTCACTTTGATTATCGACCGCTTCACCAACACCCGGGTTTGGAGACGGATCCGCTTCGCCCGTCGGTTCGGCTGATCCTGGTCCGATGGTCACTGCCTGCGCTGCGACATAGTTCAATGAATTGCTAACAAATGTGGATGCGCCGTTATCATCGTTATCCACGGAGGAGGGGTTATCCGGGTCGGGGCTAAAACCGTCTGAAATAACCCCACCTGCAGAAATAGAGGTACCACTGCTCACATATCCAGACAGTGGATCGCCAGCAACCGTATCCCCACCACCAACATTGCGGAAGTTATCCGCCGGGATGGTGACAATATAATCATTCGGTCCCAGATTATCAAAGCGATAGTAACCTGTCGCATCAGTTGTCTTGAAACCGATGAAGGTATCACCCGCATCAAACACGCCGGGAGTCGTTCCATTATCCTTATATAGTTCCACGCGTACATTCGGGATGCCAACTTCGGTCCCATCCACAATGCCATTATTGTTCGTGTCATACCAAACACGGTTACCAAGGCTGAACGGTGTCAATACCAGCGTGTCTACCGCCGCCTCTGCATTCGTGGTTGACTCATTATTAGTAAGAGTATCTGGCGGAATTGTATTGGTATAAGCACCGGGGTTGGCACCGGTAACTGCAACAGTAATCGTACAACTGCTGAAACCGATAGGCAGGGTGCCGCCAGAAAGGCGAATCACGGTATCTCCTGCTGCCAATGGCACAAGGGCTGCATTAGTGACCGTACCGCCACAGGTGTTCGTCAGGGCAGGCGCAGCCCCCCCCGCAATTTCCAAACCAGGCGGCAGGCTGTCAACCATGCCCATACTGGTCAATGTCACATTGGCGGTGCTGCGAATAATAATGGTAAGAATGGAATAGTTGCTCAAACCGGATGCAATTGGGTTGGGTGCAAAACTCTTGCTGATGCTCGCGCCTTCCAGGTTGGTTAACGAAGCTTCCATTGGAGTTCCGTTCCTGGCGCCGTTTGAAGAAGTTACTCCGCCTGCAGGGATTCTGTTTGTACGATTTCCGTTAACCACCATGGTTACATCCAGGGTAAGCGTACATTCATCACTCGCAGCCAGATAACCACCGCTAAATACAAATGAACTAGTTCCAGGGGTGCCGGTAATGGTGGCAAGCGGACCGCAATCTGACGGATCAAAATTAGCAGGGTTGGCAATTATCATCTGCCCGGCTGGGTATATTTTCAACGGGTCGGGATCTGTTGTGATCCACATATTATCGGTAAAGGTGATCCCCGGCAGCTCAGCTCCAGTGTTGGGATTCCTTAATGTGATCTGCATTTGTGAGACCGCACCACCATAAACCAATTGCGGCACAAAGCCTTTTACTGCCTCAATCGTCAGGTTGCGAACCGTTAGACGGGCAGTAGCCTGTCCAAGAGCTCCCATGGTGGAAAGAGTTCCGTTAATCCTACCAACGACATTGTTTGCAGGAATGGTATTGTCATATGAGGAAGGAGTAGCGCCGTTGGTTGACTTGCCTTGTACATTTACACTAATGGTACAAATCCCAGGCACAACTCCCACTTGTTTAGGAATGGTTCCTCCGGTCATTTGGAGGCCTCTTGCTCCAGGCGTCACGATAATAGTACCGCCTCCACATGTGGTACTGGCATTTGGAGTAGGAGCGATCACGAAGCCATTGGTTATTGTCCCGGGCCAATTGGGCGTGAGATCATTCAAAGTAACATCAACAAGATCAGAAGCATTCGTGTTCGTCAGGGTGATCCGCATGGTTGAAATACCATCCGGGTTAACCACCGTAGGCGAGAAACTCTTGACCATTGTCAAAGTACTAGGAGTGCGGACAGTGAGGTCAGCGAAGATATTAGCGGGAATCGTGCGAGCTTCAGAATTTAAAATATCCGCTGGATGGATCGTATTCCGATGCGCAATACCGGGACCATTGCCATAATTACTGGTCACGTACACATTGACAGTACAAGTGGTGCCGGCAGCAAAACTGCCGCCACTGGCGGAAATCGTAGTAGCTCCAACAAGCGGAGGCCATGCACCTCCCAGCGTGCCGCAGTTAGTATACGAAGGTGCAGTGGAGTTGCTGACAGTCATTCCCGTTGTTGCTGTCAAAAGATCGTCAGTAAATGAAAAATTAGACAACCCGGTATCTGGCGGAGCAGTAAAAATCAATTGCAGGAGGGAGTTACCGCCAATATTGATCGAGGTTGGATTAAAGGATTTTGTGGCCGTTAAACCAGTGGTAGTGGCGTATACACTAACAGGCGCTGTAGCGGCACTTGTGTTCGCGGGACCCTGCGTAGTCGTTAATCCGCCAATGGGAATCGTATTTGTGTAAGATGCAGCTGGTGAACCCGCCGGGGTAGTCACATTTATCTTTACAGTACAGGTTGAACTTGCCGGGATCGTTCCACCAGTCATTGTCAATGTTCTGTATGGTGGGACAGCCGGCAGGAATGAAACATTTCCTCCAGCACAAGTGGTAACAGCCGCGCCGGTATATTCGAGGTTACTGTTGGGAGCGATTGGAAGCGTATCTGTCAGGGTAGCAACAGTTAAGTCTGAATTTGTAGAATTGGTCAACGTTATGGTCAATTCATTGTTACTGCCTGCTTGAAAACTGGAATACTGAAAGCCTTTGCTAATGCTCACGGCTTGCACATCCAGCCTGACGGTGGTTGTATTGCTGTTCTTTGGACCTGTTCCCGGACCGCCCGGGCCATCAGTTGTTAAATCTCCGGGCGAAATCGTATTGGGTACCCCATTACCGGCTGTGGTTGATGAAGTACTCACCTTTGGCCTGACATAAACCTGAATTATGCAAGTAGTTGCAGCAGCCGGTGCAGCAGCCAGCGAACCATTGCTCAGGCTGATGGTCTGTGTACCAATTGCCGCGGTCAAAACAGGAACAGTTGAGGCATTACAGGTTGTGGTTGGGTCGGGGGAAACAGGCGTAGAAGTAGATCCAACGATTTCCAGACGGGAATCCAAGATATCTGTAAATGTTATCCCCGTAAGCGCTGCCCCTCTGACCGGGTTTGTAATGGTAAATGTTAGACGGCTGGCATTCGCGTAGGAGACTGGGTTGGTTTGATACGCCTTGGTAATACTCACTGTGGAAACACTAACTCTTGCTGTATTACTATCCGCAGAGTTCGTGCCGCCTTCAACAGTTTGCAGCGCGCCAGCCGGAACAATATTATCGTAATTATTGGCAGCCGGATCGGTTGCAAGAGTAGTAACCTGTGCAACGATCTTGCACCTGCCAGGGCTGGCAATCGTTCCGGCAGGAATAGTACCGCCAAGCAAGGTTACCGTGCGGAGAGGAGCCGCACCAGTATAACTAACCGTCCCACCGGTACATGTAGTGGTGGGAGTTCCAGTATAAAACAGATTGGTATTGGGAGCAGTTGGCAGCACATCAGAGACGCCGGTAGTTCCATCTATAGTAAAAGCATTTGGGGAGGGATTATTAAGCCAGATGGTTACATTGGCAGTCTGCCCTGCGGGGAAGGTAACAGCCGCAGGGTTGGCGCTGGGTGCAGGTTCGGTTGTCAACCAAAAAGCCTTATTGATGGACAGAGATTGCACAACCAAGTTTGCAGTAGCAAATGTATGGTTCGTGGCGCCCTCAAATGTGTGCAGATCCCCTGCTTCGATCCTGTTCGTTTTGGTTCCAGCAGTGGTATTCATTAGCGCAAGTGCTGTTGCTGTAATGGTACAGTCCGTATTTGCTGGAAGTGTGCCATTTGTCAGGCGTACCGTATCGTTGGCAAGAGTTGTCGTTTCAATCGTTACAGATGCCACCGGATTGGGTGCCACATCAGTACAGGTGGTGGTGGGCGTACCGGTATATATTAAACCAGCAGGCAAGACATCATCCAATGATGCTGCTGTGTATGGCGTACTGGCATGGTTGTGGATGGTAATGGTGACAACACTGGTACTGCCAACAGCGATCGGCGAAGTTCCAAAAGCTTTGCTCAGAGTAAATGCCTGAACATTCAATTGGTCGGTCGCGGGGTCTGCATTCGTCACGCCTTCACGAGTTTGAACAGAACCAGGTTGGTTATCATCCGGGATGGTATTTGTGTATGCCCCTTGAACCGTTGAAGTAACATTCACCGTGATCGTACATGTTGCATTCTTGGCGATCGTGCCGCCGTTCAATTTTATTGACCGTGCCCCCGCTGCGAGCGGGTTGCCAGCAGAATCAGTAAGTGTTGCCGGAAGTGCAACAGTGCCACAACCAACCATGTTAGTAGTTAATGGAGCTGCCACAACGACATCCCCATCTCCAGCGGTCGGCAGAATATCTGTCAGAGTGACTTGAGTTAGAGGGTTTACCGTATCATTATTTCGAACAGTAATGGTCAGCGTGCTGGTCTGACCAACATACATTGTGCTGGGCGCAAATTGCTTGCTCAATGAAGGCGGCTGCACAGCCACAACGTTCAATGTTGCACTAGCCGGTGTTGTATTTGTAATGGGAACAGACACTTGGTTGGGAGGAGTACCGTCCAGTGTTGTCGAAGTCAGTGCGCCACCAGGAATGTTATTGATCAGGTTACCGGGTGTAGTGGAGGTAACATCAACCTCAACATAGCATCTGCCTGGGGTGCCGCCAATTTTTCTTGGAACCGTACCATTAATTAACTTTATCGAAGTATCCCCTGCATTTAAAGCCCCACCCCCGCTATCCGTCACATCTGCTAATGCCCCACAAGTGTTAACAAGATTATGCGGATTTGAAATTGAAAGGCCAGGCTGAATACTTAACAGATTATCAGTCCAACTTGCGCTTGTGAGGTTGTTTACATTCGAGTTATAAATAGTAATCCGCAACTTGGATGCGCCGCCTGAAACGATCGCAATTGGCGTAAAGCTCATATTGATCTCAGCCGGAAAAGTCAACGCTTTGACCGTTGTAATTGGCCCAAGCACAATGGAGGCGATCGTAACCAAAATCAAAAACAAAAAGCGCATTGATTTGAACATAAGTCATCCTCTATAAAAAATTAAAAAAACTAAGGTGCAAATTGCACTTCCACATCACACACAAAAAAAAAGCAACCAAAACAGCCAACGGCCGGTTTCGCTGCCCTGCTCGCCAACACCTATCCCAATTATCGCCCACCTAGGAAAAGCGACCAATTCTGGTATTGGGTCGTTGCATCCGTAATAATAAGAATTTACTAATATTTTATGGGCAATTAGTACTATGGTCAACCTTTGGGAATAACAGAATTGTCAGGAACAGCCTCTTGAATATACTTTTTTACACTAACACAACTCATACACCACTCCCTGAGGCGCGGTGATAAAATAATTGAACATGTCCATCATTCCTTCCATGCTGCCGGATTTTCGAGTCCGGCAAAGAGATTATTTACTTGAAATCTCGCGCGCCCTCACTCAGGAACTTGACCTTGAGAAGCTGCTGGCGCGCATTTTGCGGATCTCGATTGAAATGTTAGCAGGCCAGGCGGGACTCATCGCGCTCAAACTACCCGACGGCTGGCGCGTCGCAACGGCACATGGCATCGCCCCGGCATTTCTCTCCTACTTAACCCCGCTCTTAGCCGAAGAAAAAGTCCGCGAGTTGGATGTACTCGAACTCAACCGTATGTTAAAAGAGTTGACCTATACCGCCAGCATGGGTCTGCTCAACGGCACAGGGCTGCCTCTCTCGGCGCATGGACAAGTCATCGGCGTGATCTTTATCTTCCGCAATTATGCAGATTTGTTCACCCCGAATGACCGCGTGCTCCTGCAATCCTTTGCAGACCAGGCCGCCATCGCCGTTTTCAACGCCCAACTTTATGGACAAGTGACTTATGAAAAAAAGCGCCTGGATGCGCTGCTCGATTCCGCCGCAGACGGCATTCTCATTTTGGATGCGGACTTGAACATCGAAAGATGCAACGGTGCATTTGAAAAACTTTTTGGGGAAACGCGTGATCAGATCGTCGGCATAAATCACAAAGACATCATTAAGTGGAAAAAAGAACCGCATGGCAAAACGCTTGAAGAATCCATGACGGAGAGTTGGCCGCTCACACCGAACGCCACCTTATATGTCGAAGGCGACCTTGAACGTCCGCTGCCTCCTTCTCTTCCGGTGGGAATCACCTACGCCCCACTGCTTTCGGAAGAGAACAAGCTCCGTAATGTGATCCTTAGCGTGCGTGACATCACCCACTTCAGAACCGCTGACGAAATCAAAGCAACTTTTATTTCCATTGTAAGCCATGAACTACGTACGCCCGTTGCGTTGATCAAAGGCTATGCCTCTACTTTGCGGCGCGACGACGCGAAATGGGATAAAGCCACCATCAGCGATTCGCTCATGGTCATCGAAGAGGAAGCGGATCGTTTATCGAAGATGATCGACGATCTGCTGGATGCATCTCGGTTGCAGGCGGGCGGCCTCAGCTTGAACCAAGCCGACGTAGCGCTGCCCAGCCTCGCGTTAAGAGTGAGCGAGCGGTTCACATCCCAGGCGCCCAAGCACCGCATCGTCACAGACTTCCCTCCGAACTTCCCGATCATCCTCGGCGATGAAAGCCGTTTGGAGCAGGTCATTTCAAACCTTGTTTCCAATTCTTTGAAGTATGCGCCCACTGGCGAAATAAAAATCAGCGGCACAACAAAACCCGGGCAGGTTGTCATCTGTGTCAGCGATGAAGGATCGGGCATTGACGCGAGAGACATCCCGCACATCTTTGACCGTTTCTATCGTTCGACGACAGCCGTAAAACATACCAAAGGCGCCGGGCTGGGACTTTACCTCGCCCGCGAAATTATCGAAGCACACGGTGGCCGCATCTGGGCGGATACAAATCCTGACGGCGGCCTTCGCCGTGGCGCGAGGATCTGTTTCTCACTTCCGACATGATACAGACCTGACATGTTTCAAATGCATCTCGATTAACTTCATATGTTGCACGGAGAAGAATCACTGACCATCAAGGTATCTTGGAAACATGTCAGGTCTTAACCCAAATGGTAAAATCGAACCGCAAACCTAAAAGAAAAGGATAAACGCATGGCTACAACAATTCCTGCACGCAGTAAGGTCAACAAGAAATATACGTGGAACGCCGAAAGTGTTTATAAATCTCCCAAGGAATGGGAAGCCGCATTGAAGGCGGTGATCAACGATATTCCCAAAGTGAAGAAGTTTGAAGGCAAGCTCGGCGAAAGCGCCGCCACCCTGCTAAAGGGTTATACCGCCATCGAAGATCTGATCCTGCGCGCACAGACCATCTACATGTACGCGCAATTTGCCTACGCCGTGGATACGACCAATCAAGCCTCAGGCGCGATGGTTGGAAAAGCGGGCGGCATGTTTGGTCAGGTGGCCGCTGCAGTAGCGTTCCTGAATCCTGAACTGCTCAAGATCGGCAGGAAAAAGCTCAACACATGGATGAAAGAAAATAAGAAGCTGGCTGTGTACGAGCAAGCCATTGACGACCTCTTCCGTCAACAGGCGCATGTGCGCTCCGGTGAAGTGGAAGAGATCCTTGGCATGTTAGCAGACCCATTCATCGGGCCATCCAACAGCACCAGCATGTTGGTGAATGCCGATTTCAAATTTGCTCCCGCTGTGGATAGCAAAGGCAAAAAGTACGATGTGACTCAGGGCAACTTCTATTCCACACTTTTTGGAGCACCCTGACCGCAAAGTCCGCGAGACTGCATTCAATAGCTATCACGACAAGCACATCGAATTCAAGAATACGCTTGCCACCAACCTCTCCAACTCCATCAGCGCCAACGTGTTCAACATGCGCGCACGCAAGTTCAATACAACTCTCTCCGCTTCCCTCTTTAATAACAACGTCCCCGAAGAAGTATTCCACAACCTCATCGACACCTTCAAAAAGAATTTGCCCGTTTGGCATCGCTATTTTGAGATTCGCCGCAAGGCATTGGGATTGAAGGAAATTCAATACTTCGATATGTGGGCGCCCATCGCCAAGAAGAAGACCACCCTCACCTACGAAAAAGCCGTGGACTATATCAGTGACAGCCTCGCACCGCTTGGCAAGGATTATGTCAACACCCTGCGTCAGGGTACGCTCAAAGACCGCTGGGTGGATTCAACTGTGAATCAGGGCAAGATGAACGGCGCGTTCTCCTACGGCGCTCCGAAGACTCATCCCTTCATTATGATGTCCTTCACCGATGACATCGGCAGCATGAGCACGCTCGCGCATGAACTCGGTCATTCCATGCACTCGTATCTCACCTGGCAAAATCAGCCGCTGGCATACTCAAATTATTCACTCTTCGTGGCGGAAGTGGCTTCCAACTTCAATCAGGCCATGATGCGCGGACATTTGCTCAAGACCATCACCGACAAAAACTTCCTGATCTCGTTGATCGAAGAAGCGGTCGGCGGTAACTTCTTTAGATATTTCTTCCAGATGCCGACTCTGGCTCGCTTTGAACTTGAGACTCACCAACGCGCCGAACGCGGCGAACCTTTGACAGCCGATTCAATGCAAAATCTGATGGCTGATCTGTTTACTGAGGGATTTGGCCCCAAAGTGAAGATCGATCGTCCGCGCGTGGGCATGGTCTGGTCTACGTTTAGCCATCTCTTCGCTGATTATTATGTCTATCAATACGCCACGGGTATTTCTGGCGCGCACGCCCTCTCCGGCAGAATCCTGCGCGGCGAACCCAATGCCGTGGAAAACTACCTCGGCTTCCTCAAGTCTGGTTCGTCCGTCTATCCGTTGGATGTGCTCAACAAAGCAGGCGTAGACTTGACCACTCCCAAGGCCGTTGAAGAAACCTTTGCTGTGATGGAAGGTTATATTGATCGGTTGGAAGAGTTGGTTGGGTAAATAATCATCTCGTCATTGCGAGGAGGGCACTTGCTCTTCCCGACGAAGCAATCTGCGACTCAATCCGAGATTGCTTCGCCGCCAAAAGCAAGTGTGCGGCTCGCAATGACGAAAAAAATTCATAAATCGGAAATCACTAAATGGCACAAACACAAATTTCATGTCCCCGCTGTAGACAAATGATCCCTGCCAACGTTGAGCAATTGTTCGACGTGACGCATGAACCCGCCTCCAAGCAACGCCTGATGAGCGGACAATCCAACTATGCCCGCTGTCCGCATTGCGGATACGAAGGCCGCCTCGCGACTCCCATCGTCTATCATGACAATGACAAGGAATTGCTGCTGACCTTCTTCCCGCCTGAGTTGGGATTGCCCTTGAACGAACAGGAAAAGATGATCGGCCCACTCATCAAGCAGATCGTGGACCGCTTACCTTCTGAGAAGCGCAAGGGATATTTATTCAGCCCGCAAGCCAACCTGACCTACGAGTCCATGATGGAGACCATCTTGAATAAAGATGGCATCTCATCTGAAATGATCAAGAGCCAGCAGGAACGCGTCCAGTTCATGGAGAAGTTGATGCAGGTCACTTCGAAGGATGTGCGTTTGGAGTTGATCAAGCAGAATGAGAAGATCATCGACGAGCAATTCTTTGCGCTGTTCAGCCGCATCGCGCAGAACGCCATGCAAAGCGGACAGGAGCCGATTGCGCGCGCGTTGATCGAGATCCAGACCCAACTTTTGGAAGAGACCGCGTATGGCCGTCAGCTGAAGGAATCTGTCGCGGAAATGGAAGCAGCCCAACAGGTATTGCAAGAGGCGGGGCAATCCCTCACCCGCGAAAAACTGCTGGACTTCGTCATCGAAGCCAAGTCAGATCTACGCATCCGCGCGTATGTCTCAATGGCCCGCGCAGGCATGGATTATGTCTTCTTCCAGAATTTGACGGACAAGATCGAGAAGGCTTCTCCGGAAGAAAAGACCAAGCTGGAAGGCGTCCGCGAAAAGCTGCTGTTCTTCACCGCTGAAATTGATAAGCAGATCGAAGCGCGCTTGAAGCAGGCGCAGAAGTTCGTGGAGACCATCCTCGAACAGCCAGACATTGAAAAAGCCACACAGGCCAATCTGGATAACTTCTCGCAGGATGCTGTGGAAGTGGTCAACCAGATGCTGAAGCAGGCTTCGGAAGCGAACGATTACACCCGCATGGGCAAGCTGCAAAAGATGGTGCAGGTTCTGCAAACTGCCAGCGCCCCTCCGCCAGAAGTGGCTTTCATCGAGCAATTGCTGCAAGCCCCAGATGAAGCAGCGCTTGACCAGATGCTCACCGAAAACGATGAAATGGTCAACCAGCAATTCGTGGATGCCCTGAGCGGATTGGTGGCCCAGATGGAAAGCCAGCCCGATAACCCCGAAGCCAAAGACATGGCCGAGAAGCTCACCGAGATCTATAAAGTGGCTTTGAAGCGTGTGATGAAAAAGAATATGGCGGGGTAGGCAGTAACAAGATAACAAGTAATAAGAAACGAGAGACAGTCATCAAAAGTGACTGTCTCTTTTTTGTGTAGACTCTTATTCCGCTTGCAAACAATTCACGGCACAGGTGTCGAGGAAAGGACGATCAAAGGCAATTCTTCCGGGTGCAGAATCCTCCAGCGCAAATGATAGTCCAATCGTTTACAGTCATCTATCAACTCTCCACCATAGCTCATTCTCTGCACATCCTCTGGAAACATGCGATTGAAATCATTTATATAATCCATGCCCGGAGATTCAATACTTTGGATGGTTCCATCAATATTAAGATGAACTACTGAATACCCCTCTCTCCAATATAAATCTTGGCTATTTTCGGTGGAAAGAGCCATGCACTCCACCCATACATACTCTTCCTGGTTGGTTTGTCCTAAAAACATCCATTCACACATAATTTCCCCCATTTGCTCCCGTTTAGGCGTGATGGGCGCTAGCATCTTTTCTCCAAAGGCAGTTTCGTATTCCTCCCATCTGGTCACCTGACTTGAGTTTGGGGGAAGCACAAAAGTTACTGGCTCTGTGGGATCGGGAAATGGAACAGCACTCAAGATATTTAACGGAGGTTCCTCAGGAAGTATGCGCCTATATTGCAGGCGCAATCTCATATCTTCCACCCGTCCTCCAGAAGAAAATTGGGAGGAAAGATAATAATAAAAATCGATCTTTTCTCGCACATCGGCTGGGAACAACCTTTGAATGGTATCGGTCCATCCCGAGCCATGCATTGGAGCTTCCACTTTTTGAATGGAACCATCTGTCTCAAGATAAATTACAGCGGGCTTTCTGGACCCTGAGCCGGGGCCGGAACACATTGCCCACACATACACTTCCCGGCCAGATCGCCCTAAAATATCCCATTCACACAAAACACCATAAGTAGTTCCCGGATAAGAAGACCCGGGAAGGAGCGCATTTGCCAACTCCGCTTGATATTCACTCCAGCTTTGCACTTGCATCGCGTCAGGAGTGATAATAGGAATAAGCGGCGGTGTCGGTGTTGGCGACGGAGTTGGATATACATAGGTAGCTGTCGGTGTGACAGTTGGGGGCAGTGGAGTGGCAGTAGGTTGAGAATCAAGTGTGAGGAAAACTGCCGTCCACGCAGAGGTGGCAGCGGCGTTTTGCATCTCCGTGATACTCGGTTGTGCAGAAGCACAAGCTGCCAATAGAACGGCGAGAAAGAGGACTGTTATTTTTTTCATAGTGGATCACATCCCTGCACTGGAGCTACTCATTTTCTTTCTGGTCGAGAACCATTCTTATTTTTCCCACAAGGCTCTCTACACTTTATTATACGGAGAAGCACTTTTTGCCGAAGTACCAATGAAAACCTTTTTTATCTCAACCCCTCGAAAAAATCACTCTCGATCTTCCTACCCCCATTCACCAGACTGAACGCGCGATAAAACGTCCCTTGCATGGAAAGGACGGCGGCAGCGGATTCTTCGGGCATCTGGGCCAGTGCGCCGATGGTGGGCAATTGGCTTTGGTGGTATTGAATGGCACGCCAGGCTGCGCTGCAATGTTCAGCCATGTCGATGCGGGTGGTGATCATCCAGTCCTTCCACGGGAATTCGCCGCGGACTTGATCGTCGACGGGGAAGGTCATGTTTCCCATGAATGGAGAGATGAGATTGATGAAGCTTTCACCGTCCACCATGTAATAGAGTTTTGAGACGCGATGCGCGGGGAGATTTTCCGGGTCTTTGTAGGATGAGTCCGCGGCGCAGACGATGGCGGCGGAGGTGAACTGTCCGATGGCGATGTGGTCAGGATGGCCGTAATTTCCGTCGGGGGGAAAGGTCACGACCACTTGTGGTCTTATCTTGCGGATGTGTGTGACGATCTTTCCGATGGCTTCGGCGTGGTCGGCCTGGTCAACATCCCCATCGATGTAATCAAGGAAGTGCAGGCTCTTCATGCCGAGCGCGTTGACGGCGTTGGTCAATTCCACGGTGCGGAGTTGGCCGAGTCTCTCCAAGCCGGGGTTCTGCTCTTCGGGACCGAACCAGCCCCGCTCGCCGCGTGAAGCGCAGATGAGGTGTGTATCCACTCCTTCGGCGGAATACTTTGCCAGCGTGCCGCCCATTCCCATCGATTCATCATCTGGATGTGCAAATACAGCGAGAAGTTTTAGTGAGGTCATATAGGTCTCCTAAAAGTGACAGTCACCTTAAAGGTGACTGTCACTTGGTTGTTTATCGAACGGATGCTTTTTTGAGGGCTTCGGGAGTGATGTTGTATGCTTTTGAGAAACCTGCCACATATCGTCCGCCCTTTGGGTTGATGCGCCAAAAACTGAAATCAGCCAGTTTGAATAATTGTTCTGCTTCGGGAAAACGTGCAAGATACAGATCTTTTATGGGCGTGTACCCCGGCACCCCATTCTGGATCTGCTCTGCGGTACCTCGAACGGAAACACGCGCCAGCGTCAGCGGGTCGGCTCTGCCATCATCGGTTTCAGCAATGAGTAAACTTACGTTTTTATCTCTTAACATATCCATGGTGTGTTGCGCAAGCCTGCTGACATGAATATAGAATGCGGAAAAATCATCCACGACGACATAAGCCACCATGGAGGCATGCGGTTTTTCATCGCGCAGGGTCGCAAGAGATGCAACGCGTGTATTGCGGATTATATGTGCTAATAGTTTTTCAGACTGGGCATCCATAAAAGATCACTCACCATTCGGGGGGTTATCCAAACGCAGGCCGTGCCCGCGTACGGTATCAATATATTGATGGCTTGGGTCGAGTACGGCCAGCCTGTCACGCAGGCGGCGGATGAGGGCATCCAATGCCTGATCGGAAACGCCAGCCATTTGGTCTTCGCCCCACACAACCGCGACGAGATCGCTGCGGCTGATCACCTGTCCTTGTTTTTCATAGAGCATCCACAATAGCTTAAACTGTTGTGCGGATAATGGCGGCACCACCTGCTGTTGATGCACCCACACCTGGCGTGATTTCTGATCCATCACCAAGCGACCCTGACGGGCGCCGCCTTCTGCAAGCGGCATGGTGGCATCGGAGGTGAGGAAAATGAATTGCTGGGCAAGCGCAATGCCAAGCAGATCGCCATCTTGTAACATCACAGGCGCGGTAATCTCTGTTCCGTTATGGTTCGTGCCATTCTTACTACCCAGGTCTTCAATGGTCACACCTTCGGGGGTGGGGGTGACTCGCGCATGAAAACGGGAGACCTGCCTGTCCATCACGGCAATATCGCATGTGGGATCACGTCCCACCATCAAGGTATGGCTCAACGCCCAGCGCTGTCCCTTTAGCGGGCCATCCTGAGCGACCAGAATTGGATAATCATCTTCGTGTTCCATAATTTCCTCGAAAAAATGTTAAGTAAAATTGCGATCTCTGAAATTGAACCCTGTGTTCAATGATTTTAAATTGCCATCCTATAAAACACCCGATAGCAACAAAGACGTTTATAATATAGCAGAAAAGTGGATTCTGTGCATGATTATATTGTAATTATAATATTTTCCGCATTTGCTGCAAAAAAATTGATGATGATGCAGTTGCAGAAACAGTGATACACGCCGAAAAGATCACTGGCTCAACAGAAGTATCCATGCGGATACAACGCCACCAAAGGAGAAGATTTGCCCCAATCATTGAAGAATGGGGAGATTCTGCGTGACCGCTACACGATCCGTGAACAGATCGGGCAGGGCGGCACGGGCAGTATTTACCTTGCAGAAGATACACGGCTGCAGGGCAGGCTATGTGCGCTTAAAGAAGTCGAGCACAATCAGACACTCCCACCAGATGTATTCAAGCAGGCTCGCGAACAATTCTTTCGCGAAGCTTCTGTGCTTGCGCGCCTCGACCACCCCAACCTGCCAAAGGTTTCCGACTTCTTCTCGGAAGGTCCGCGTGATTATCTGGTAATGGATTTTGTGCCGGGCAAGGACCTGCGCGAACGAATGCAGGATGCGCGACGCAACAACTCTTTTCTTTCGGAAAAAGAAGTACTGCGTTGGGCCGCGCAAATCGCGGATGCGCTGAGCTATCTCCATCAACAGATCCCACCCATCATTCATCGTGATATCAAGCCGAGCAACCTCAAGATCACCCCAAGCGGATTGATCAAACTCGTGGACTTTGGTTTGGTCAAGATCATGGCTCCCGATGAAGTGACCATCACCATTATTCAAGGGCAGGGCACCGCACATTACACACCCCTCGAGCAATACGGCGGGGACGATGCCCATACCGACCCACGGGCGGATATTTTTTCATTTGGCGCGACGCTGTATCACCTGCTGACAAATGAACCTCCCACCGAGGCACGCAAACGCTTCCTGGATACCCGCAGCCTGACTCCGCCTCGAGAGATCAATCCTCACCTTAGCAATGCTGTGGAAAAAGCCATCCTGTGGGCCATGTCGCTGCACCCGGACAATCGTCCCGTCAATGTGCTGGATTTCCGCGATGCTCTGCTGGGAAAAACACAGGCTCCCAACAAACCGGGCATGGACCGTTCAAGTTTCGATACGCCCCATTTCTCGATCTTCACAGCCGAACAGATCGCTGGCTATACCGCGATCGGGTTATTCCTGATTGGGCTGGTTACAACATTATTGAGATAAATCAAATTGCTTCTTGCGCCGTCTTCGGCGCAAGTTTTTTTTCAACAGTACGCGACATAAATATCGCGGTACCAGTGAAATTAAGCCTCTACATTCGCCTTTTCAATCATGCGGCAGAATGAGCAAAAATCAGGTGTGGATGTGGGTTGTCCGCATTTGGGACAGTCGTGCAGCACACCTGCTTCCACATTCTTCTCGATGAACAATTCCCCGCTTTTTCTTGCCTCCAAAAATCCCAAATAAAAGATCAGCTTTGCGCCCGGGCGTACTGTTTCCAGTTGATTGAGGGTTTCCTTATAAAAAATGGACTTTGACCCTTCTGCAAATGGACACTCTTCATAAATATATTCAATGCCGCTCAACAAGGCGTAGGCAGTCATCTCACGTTCGTAGAATCGGCATAACGGCTTGACCTTGCGTGCCAGTCCATTCTTTTCAGGCAGAACAGGTCCCTGACGCAGGAGGAATTCACTGGCCCAACTCAAGGTGTTACCGAAGAGCACAGCGGCTTCATCGTCAAGGTTATGGCCTGTCGCAAGCACATCATACCCAAGGTCCCGTGCGACGCGGTTCATTTCATGGCGTTTGGCGAGGCCGCACACAGCACAGGGTTTGCCATATCCACGGTGACTGGATTGCGCCAGCATCGGAATGGATTGGCCGTATTCCTTTTCGATATCCACCACATGCAGTTTGAGATTTTTCTCAGCCGCGAATTTCTCACACAGGCGCTGCGACTCGTGGGAATAATTAATATCTTCATCAATGCCAAGGCCTAGATATACACCGTCCGCTTTGTAGCCGAGGCGCACGAGAATATCCCACAGCGAAAGCGAATCCTTGCCACCTGAAACCGCCACGAGGATATTCTCTTCGTGCGTGAACATCTGATATTTTTTGATGAACTTTTCAGTTTGCTCGGGGATCCATTCCAGATAGTGCTCCTTGCACAAAGCCAGCTTGTGCTGGCGCATGTGAATGGACGCTTTGTTTTGGCACTTGCGGCATTTCATTTTGAACCGCCTGAGATCACGGCGATCAACTTGACCACATCCCCGCTTCGCAGCACTTCGTCATCCGTGATCATTTCACCATTGCGAGTCGCGATCACAGACTCAGGCACGATGTTACTTTTCTTCAAGGCATCCAGCAGGGTCATGCCCGGCTTCACCTCATATTCCTTGTCACGCAAAACCAATTTCGCAGTCATATTTCTCCGTTAAGATTTTTTCATTCTACCATGACCAATCCCCCACTTGACATTCATCCGCGCTTGTCTTAGCATATTCATATGCGAATAGGAATGATGGTTGACAGTTACAAGCCGTATATCAGCGGTATCACGAATTACGTCGAGATCAACAAACGTTATCTCGAACTTGCCGGGCACGATGTCTTTGTATTTACCTTTGGAGACACCGCCCTGAAAGACGGGGAACCGCGTGTCGTCCGCAGTCCCGGGGTCCCGCTTTCAGATTCGGGTTTTTATCTTTCCATGCGCTACTCACGCGCCGCAAAAAAAATACTACAAACCATGGATGTTGTTCATGTGCATCATCCATTCCTAAGCGGACGTCTCGCCCTGCGGTATTGCCGTCCGCTGCAAATTCCCGTTATCTACACGAATCACACCCGCTACGACTTGTATGCCCAGGCCTACCTGCCAATGATGCCTGACGAAGTCAGCACCGGACTGTTACAGGCATACATGCCCACCTTCTGCAAAGCCATGGACCTTGTCATCACGCCTTCCGCGGGTATGGAAAAGATCCTGCGTCAACTCAATGTGGAAGGTCACATTGAAGTGGTGCCGAACGGTGTGGACTTGAAAAATTTTCACTCTGCCAAACCGCTTTTGCGTGCTGATTTCGGTTACAAAGATGATGATATTCTTTTGGTGTATGCCGGCCGCATTGCGCTTGAAAAAAATCTTCCGTTCCTGTTTGAGTCTTTCAAGGGAATTTCGCAGGCGATTCCAAATGTTTACCTGCTCATCATTGGCAGCGGAGTACAGCAATATGACGATGAAATCCGTTCGCTCGTCAGCGAAATGCAGCTTAATGACCGGGTACGTTTCACGGGCCGCATCACCTATGATAAACTGCCCGCCTATCTTGCAATGTGCAACATCTTCGTCACCGCTTCCATTACCGAGGTACATCCGCTTTCAGTGATCGAAGGTATGGGCGCAGGACTTCCCATCATGGGCATCGAATCTGTTGGCGTGGGAGATACGGTTGAGGATGGAGTGACCGGATTCCTTGCGACTCACGACCAGCCTGCGTTCACCGCCAAACTCATGCGCCTCATTCTTGACCTGAACCTGCGTCAGCAAATGAGCGACTCAGCGCGAAGGGCTTCTTCTGCGTATGCCATCGAGAACACCACCAAGGTGATGCTTGAACATTACGAGCGGCTGGTTGCAGATGCCAAGCCGCGCAAGAGCAACTGGCGCACCCGAGTGCGTGGATTCGTGGAACAGTTCAATTCATGACGAGTCACAATCAGCGTGTAGGTGCCTGGGGTGAAGAATCAGCTGTCCGTTATGTAATGAAGCGCGGGCTTCAGGTCATCGCCAGAAATATCCGCACACCGTACGGTGAAATTGACATCATCGCAAGGCAGGGGGATGTCACCATCTTCATCGAGGTGAAGACCCTCACATCCAGTAAAAATTTTTTCCCTGAACACAACATCACGCCGCGCAAGCGTGAGCACATGCTGCACGCCGCGGAACATTACGCCGCAGAGCATGAGATTGACCATTGGCAGATCGATGTGATCGCCATCGAAGGCAGGGCGGGGACGGAACCTGTCATCACCCATTTTGAAAATGCCCTGTAGAATGGTTGTATAATTTTATTAGCTAACAAAAACCCCGCACATCTCGATACGAGATATAAGAATGTGCGAGCGCACAGGAGAATATTATGGCAAACGTTATCGGACCCGATGTTAGTTTTTACCAGGATGATCCCCAAACTCCACAGGGCATAGATTTTATAAAAATGCGTCAGGCGGGCGCGGGTTATATCATCATTCGTGCAGGACAAAACCTATGGGGTGACCGCGACTTCAAAGCCAATTGGCGCGAATCAAAAGCTGCGGGCATGCCGCGCGGTTCGTATTGGTTTTACGACAGCCGCGCAGATCCCAAGAAACAGGCGGAGTTGTGGGTTTCGCAATTTGACGGTGATTTCGGCGAGCTTCCGCTTTGGTGTGATTTTGAAGATAATTATGGCGGCGCTTTCGGAGGGTGGAAGAATTGGTACAACTTTATGGAGCGTGTGAAGGCGCTGACGCCGGATAAAGAGATCGGCGTTTACACGGCATATTATTACTGGCTCGAGAACATGGCGGGAGTGCCAGCCGCGAGTGTGAATTACTTCAAGCAATATCCTTTATGGATCGCAAATTACGGCACGAACACGCCTCTCGTCCCCAAACCGTGGACGGCGAATGAGTGGACGTTGTGGCAATTCACCGACAACGGCGATGGCCCGTTGTATGGCGTGGAGAGCGGCAACATTGACTTGAATTTTTTCAACGGCGACGCGGCCGCGCTCAAGCAGAGATTTAATCTGAGCGACAGTCCCATTCCCGACCCTGACCCCACACCCACCAGCAAGCGATTCCGCGTGACGGTGCCTTCGCTGAAGGTGCGCAACAGCGCCAGCCTGACAGCGCCGCAAATTGGCAGCATTTTGCTTAACGAGATCGTTGAAGAGATCGGTGCGAATGCTGACCGCACCTGGCTCAACATCCGCAGATTGGACGATAGCCTGACGGGTTGGAGTTTTGCCGCCTACCTCCAGAGGGTAAGCGGGCCAGCACCAGACCCAACTCCCGACCCCGACCCAACACCAGACCCCGACCCAATACCTGATCCTGACCCCGTGCCGGATGAAGAAGATACAAATTGGTATCGCGTTACAGCATCCTCTCTGAAAGTGAGGCAGGGACCCGGGCTAACCTTTGACTCTCTTGGTCTTGTCTATTTTGGTGAACTTGTGGAAAAGATCGGCTCCACGCTGGACGGCACATGGCTGAACGTCCGCAACACATCTGGCAATTTGGTTGGCTGGAGCGCGAGCGAATATCTGATCAGCGTTCATGCGCCTGTGGCGGAGGAACCACCCCCCACGACACCTGTCCCAGAGCACGGTGATAAAAACTGGTACCGTGTCAACACGGTCACTCTTAACATTCGTGAAACCCCAGGCACAAACACAAAGATCCTGGGGACAGTTCTGAAGAATGACACTGTCCCTGCGTTGGATGATACAAGCAACCCGAGCTGGGTGCAGATCCAGCGGTTGGATGGTTTGACCGGCTGGTGCTCCAAAGCCTACCTTGTTTCTCTCGGCCTTGGACGCCCCACATCCATTCGGCAGAGTCTTTTTCCAGGGATCACCTATCTTCGCAAGGATGTTACTGTTCCGCATGCCAATGTTGTGCATGTGATAGCGATCGATCTGCAAACTGCAAAGTTGGAATTTCTGGTGACACCTTCTCCAAATACCAGCAATGTCCTGTGTTCGCGGGTAACATCCAAATTCCTTGAGGAATTCAAACTGCAGGTTGCCATCAATGGCGGCTATTACAGCTACGTGGATAACACTGTGGAAGCGGTCACGTACTGCCCGAATGGCGGCATCCCAGTTCGAGTGAGTGATTATGCCGCCTCGCGCGGAAAAATTTATTCACCGCAAAAGACGGCGCAACCCACCATTTTATTTGGGTCGCGTAATCAGGTGAATATAAATAAAGTGGATGGCACCATTTTCAACGCAATTTCTGGTGACCGCCTGGTTGTGGACAAGGGTCTGTTGGTAAAAAACCTTGCGGCGCTTGCACCCGCTCCACGCACGGCAGTTGGTTTGAGCAAAAACGCCCGCTGGCTGACCTTGATGGTGGTGGATGGCCGTCAAACGGGATACAGTGAGGGGATGACTCTCCCGGAACTGGGTGAATTGCTCATCTCCTATGGTGCGCATACCGGCGTAAACATGGACGGCGGCGGCTCATCCACGATGGTGATAAAGGGCTTTGACGGGAAGGCTCGTGTGCTGAACTCTCCCATCGACATGGGCAAGCCTGGCCGGGAACGCGCGGTGGCGAATCATCTGGGGTTGTTGGTGAAGCCGTAGTTTCCACTGCACAGACAGTAACAAAAGACAGTCCAGCGAAAACTGGACTGTCTTTTGTTACTCACTGACTAACAGCGATTTTGCCATTTTGCCGTGCAGCTGGCCTATACCACGTGCAAGATTCATGAAGATCGTCCACAGAAGAATTCCGCCTGCTACCCAAAGCGGGTATGACCATACTGGGAAAGTGTAGCGGACGTCGTTACTCAACATCATCGCACCCTGATTGAAATATTCCTGTAAGACAGGGATAGCGATGAATGCCAGCGAGAAACTCAATACAGTGACGATCAACACAAAATATACAGTTCCCAACACAAATTGCAAAAGCATGTAAACGATCATCAACCAGGTGGCTTTATCGGTCAGGAGGGTTTTTAGTCTGTCAAACCATTTCATGTCTTGATGTGAGAACAAAGGACGGCGAGGCATGCGTACGCCGAGCAATGCTTCCACGAGGCGGCCTTCGAGCAGCGCCAGTCCACGCACCGAGAGCAGAAACAACAGGGCAATAGGGAAACCGAAAATGAAGATCAGCAGCGATATCGATAAAGACACACCTGTGACAGCCCAGGTGAAATAGAAAATACCTGTCACAAAAGCGATCAACATATAAAGTAATGCCCCCCATGCACGCGGATCGGTATACACGCCGAAGAAACTGCCTAATGCCGAATGCGGCTTAACGGTCTGCACGATCACTGGTGAAGTGCGGCGTTCCACTTCCCTATAAGCAGATGCGGTTTCTTCCGGAGTACCATATCCTTCGATGATCTTTTTGAGCGCATCTGCTTCACTGACCTCAGGATTCGCCTCACGCGCAACAGACAGCGCCGTGGACAAGTGCTCACGCGCATCTGCCTGGGCATCCTGTACCAATGCGGCATCAGCATCCTTCATTTCTGTTTTCAAAGCATCAAGATATTCTTCAATAGTATTAAACATGGGGTCATCCTTTCAAAATAGCGTCCACGAACTTCTTGGTTTGTTTCCAAATTTCAAGCCACTCTTCCAACGTAGTGCGCCCTTCGCTTGTGATCTTGTAATACCTGCGCGGCGGACCTGACACAGAAGGCTCCACAATACTCTCCAGCAAGCCATTCTCTTCCAGTGAGCGCAGCACGGGGTACAACGTCCCCTGCTTCATCATGGGAATATCCGGCCCGCTCTCTTCCAGCATTTTTGCGATCTGGTAGCCGTACATCGGCTCCTTGCTTCGGCTCAACACACTCAACAACACGAGTGATGATGTGCCGGAATTCAATTCCTTTTGGAATTTTTTAGTTTGTGCAATAATTTCAGCCATCCTTGCTCCTTTCGCTAGTATCAAACCTACACTACTAATAAATCAATAATAGTACTGATTTGACAGTACGTCAAGGGTTTCAGAAGCACTAAAATTGGGGCAAGAATCTAACAGTCCCGCCATTTGACGGGACTGTTCACTGATTACTGACTACTGATCACAATGCTCTTCCCCTATCGATTCCCATATTCCAACTTCGGCAGAGACTGCAAATAAACCCAGGTCGCTTTCAACTCATCATCGCTCATGAACTTGTATGAATTCCACGGCATGTATGCGGCACGCAATTCTTTTCCTTCGGGCGTCAATCCTGTGCGGATGGTGTTGATGAATTCCTCTTCTGTCCATGTGGGCAAGGCGGAACCGCCGCCAAAAGTGATATTCGGTGCGGGCGGCCAATCGGCTGGGAAGCCGGGGATCACACCACCGGACATCGTTATCCCGTGGCAGACGTGGCAGGACTGTGTCAGATAGGCGCCATATTCGGGTGTGATACCAACTGTCGGCGCGGTGGGACGCGCTGCTTGGTGCGGGATCAACTCGGCAGGGATGAAGGTAATCCCCTTCACCAAGGTCATCACGATACGTCCAGTGAATGAAATCTGGCTGACAGGTTGTTCATTGTCCGCGGGCGGGACGCTTTTGATGTACGCGATCACATCGCCCAAGTCTTCGTCGCTCAAATAATAGAACTCGGTGGACGGCATGAATAGCAGCCCTGTACCATCCGTGCGGACACCGTGACGAATCGCCCGCGCCCATTCCTCATCCGTCCTGTCGCCTCCGACTCCGCCTTTGCCTGTTGTGAGATTCGTTGAGATCACCTTCCCGACAGCGGGATCATCGAGATAGACTGTGCCTTGCAGATCCTCACCGTGACAAGCCTCACACCCGCGGAATTGAAAAATGTGCTTTCCATTTTCAATGGACGCGGCATCGGTTGGAATGGTCACCTGCTCTTCTGGAATATCGAACACATGCGTCAGCCGTGATTGACTGTTGAAATAGATCACGACCAACCCGATAACGATCAACCCCACCAGCGCCCCCAACACGATCCCCACCCACTTCAAAAACTTCTTCATCCTGCTCTCCTCTTTTATAAAATAAGTCCCGCCTTTCAGCGGGACTTCACATTTCACTTCTTACTTTTTACTCTTTATGCTTCCTGAATTTCCGCTGCGCGCAATGTGTTTGCCATCAACATCGCGATGGTCATTGGCCCCACACCGCCCGGGACAGGAGTAATGAACCCGGCAACTTCTTTCGCTTCCTCGAAGTTGACATCACCAACGAGTCTTTGCAGCGGCTTGCCGGTCTTCTGGCTGATCATCTGCGTGCCATCGGGGTTGAGTTTCGGAATGCCGTTGATGCCCACATCAATGACCGCTGCGCCGGGCTTGATCCAATCACCGCGCACCATTTCAGCACGGCCGATCGCGGCAATGATGATATCCGCATCGCGCATGACTGCGGGAATATCCTTCGTCTTCGAGTGGACAACCGTCACGGTTGCGTTTTCTTTGATGAGCAGCAAAGCGGCAGGCATACCGACGATATTCGAGCGTCCCAACACCACTGCATTTGCGCCAGCGATCTTCACGCCAGCTTCTTTGAGAAGATAAATGCATCCATAAGGAGTGCATGGAACGAACAACGGCTCGCGTCCCTTTTGCGCCAAACGCCCAAGGTTGATCGGCGAGAACCCATCCACATCTTTTTCAATGCTGATGAGCTGCAAAATGCGTTCTTCATCCAAATGAGCGGGCAAAGGCAATTGCACAAGAATGCCATGCACTTTCGGATCGGCATTCAATTCCGTGATAAGTTTTTCGAGGTCTTCCTGTGAAATATCCGCAGGGGTGGGATGGTGAAAAGATGTCATCCCCAATTCAGCGCAAGCCTTTTGCTTCATGCTAACGTATGTCGCAGAGTCAATTCTCTCGCCCACCAAAACGGTCGCCAACCCCGGTTGGGACTTCCCCTCCGCGATTCGCTTGGCAACTTTTTCCTTTACTCCGTCACGCACTTTTTGCGCGATTGCAGTTCCGTCAATTAATTGAGCCGTCATGAGTTTGCTCCTTTTGTATGAATTTGTCTAACAAATTATACATTCCCACCCATACTTTCAAATAGTGACATTCGTTACAGAATCGCGCCTTTCAGCTTTTCTCCATCCACTTCCTGCAACTCCACTTCGTCCACCTCGTTCCAACGCGGCGAAGGCGCATTCGCAGACACGCGCAGATAATTCCCCGTCCAGCCTTCCATGCGCCAGCCGTATTCGCCGTACTCCGTCGTGGATTCCCACAGCACGGACATTTTCTGTCCGATGAATTTTTCGCGATAGATTTTTGCGGACTCTTCGATCGCTTCCTGCAAGATGTGATTCCGCCTCTTTCTTAACTCGGGCTTGATCTGCCCCTTCATCTTTGCCGCCCCTGTACCGGGACGCGGCGAATACGAAAAGACATGCCCGCCCGTGAATTGCATCTCTTTGACGAAGTCCAATGTCTCCGCAAATTCTTCTTCCGTCTCGCCGGGGAAACCAGCAATGATGTCTGTGGTGATGGCGGCATCAGGCATCACATCTCTTGCGGCGTTGACCAACTCACGGAAGGATGCGGGCGTGGTCTTGCGAGCCATCCGCCGCAGCGTGGATTCACTTCCAGATTGTAGTGGCAGGTGCAGGTGCGGCATGAGGCGCTTGTCATTCCAAAGCGAGAAGAAATCAGCATCCAAATCCCACGGTTCGAGGGACGAGAGTCTTAATCGCTTCACATCCGTTTCGCGCAAAATGGCGTTGACCAGATCACGCAGGTGATGATTGAGGTCTTGTCCCCACGAGCCGAGATGCACACCAGTTAAAACTATTTCCTTTGAATCGCCAGCGAGCGCAGAGTTGATATCCGAAATCACATCCGCCAGCGGACGGGAACGTCCCTCGCCGCGCGCAATGGTAGTGATGCAAAATGTACATTTGTTATCACAGCCATCCTGCACTTTGATAAAGGCGCGCGTACGGCGATGCAAACCGGGGATGGGAGTGCGGTCGATGGGTTCGAGATCGAAGGTCGAAGGTTCAAGGTTTAATGTTGTAGGGACTAGGGAATCTTTTTGGTCGTTGGTGACCACGCGCAACACATTCGGAAGTGCGGCAGCTTCTTTTGGTTGAAGGGTCGTCCAGCAGCCTGTGGGAATAATTTGCTCAACCCCCGCGCGCGCAATGTTACGGATCTTGCTGCGCGAATCGGAAGCAGCTTGCGTGGTGACCGCGCAAGTGTTGACCACAGCCATATCCGCTGCTTCAGCATAAGCGACGATCTCATGCCCCGCCGCGCGAAACTGACGCGCCATGCTTTCGATCTCCGCTTGATTCAGTCTGCAACCGATGGTATCGAGAAAAATTTTCATTCGTTGACCGTGGACGATGGACGACAGACCGCGGTCTGTTGTCCATCGTCTATCGTCCGTTAGGGCTGCAACACCACAAAATTATCGAAGACAATATCCACGCCGGGGGTGGCGAATGTGCCGGCCAGAATACCGACATCACCCGAAGCAAGCGTGGAATCCTGTGCCTGCGCCACTTGAAAACCGTTCACATAAAAAGTAAGGGTGCTGCCCACACAATCAGCCCGCAGATGGTTGATCGCAAGGCCTTTGTTGATATTTTCAGAAAGCTGCATTTCAGACTGTCCAAGCAGGGCAGCTTTTCCACCTGAGAAGAGGCCCACGCCGTAGTAACCGTCACTGGAAATAATGAAAAAATAATAATCACTGCCGTTGAATCGACAAACCAATCCAATGCGGTTTTCATCGGGACCGGCTAACTTACCCTCATCCACTTCAATACGCACATCGGTAAAATTCCGGCTCGGGGATGTCCAAAAATTGGTTTGCAGTGCATTGACCAGGATTCGGAAACCGCCAGCGTCATAATCCATGATGCCTTCATTGGCCTGCATACGATTCCAACCTGAGCTGTTGCGCGAAAAATCATCCTGATACAACACACCGCCGGAAGGCACTGATGGTTGCACAGTATTTGTGGACGGCGTCAGGGCACAGGCGAGTGAAACAGCAACAAGAGCTACGATAAGAAGAATGGTTCGATTCATGGGTGCGATTTTATCATGGAGAACCCTGCACATCAGACCACAGACAATAGACGACAGACCATAGTCCGTGGTCTGTCGTCTATTGTCCAATAAAAAAAATCCCCGAAGCAAAACGCCTCGGGGATTTCACTAACATGAGATTGCTTCGCCGCAAAAATACGCGGCTCGCAACACTTGCGCTGCACGCCAGTGCAGGTGTGACATAATTATTCTTCCTTCTTGGCTTCCATTTCCTTCTTGTGCGCTTCGATGATCGGGCCGGTGATATGAGATGGAACCGTATCATAGTGATCGAAGTCCATCGAGAAGTAGCCGCGGCCGCCAGTGATGGAGCGGAGCTGCGTGGTGTAGCGCAGCAACTCAGCCAGCGGAACATGCGCCACAATAACGGTGTTTCCGAATTCCGAATCCGTGCCTTGAACGCGGCCACGGCGGGTGTTGAGGTCGCTCATCACATCACCCATGTTCGCATCAGGAACCGTCACACGGATGGTCATGATCGGCTCGAACAAAACGGGGCCGGCTTCCTGCACGGCAAGCTTGAAGGCTTCACGGCCCGCGATTTCAAATGCGAGAGGCTTGGAATCTACTTCATGTTCCTTGCCGTCATACACGATCACTTTGACATTGCTCATCGGATAACCGGCAAACGCGCCGCGTTCCATCGTCGCCTTGATGCCCTTTTCGATCGGGGGCAGGTAAGACTTGGACAGGTTCATCCCAACGAGTTCATCTGCAAATTCAAAGTCGGCGGAAGGAAGAGGTTCAATACGAAGGTGTACTTCGCCAAATTGACCTGAACCACCGCTTTGCTTCTTGTGGCGGTATTGACCACTGGCTTTGCGTGTAATTCCTTCGCGGTACGGTACGCGCGGCTCATGCGTCCCAAGGCCTACCTGGAATTTAGCCTGGGCACGGTGCAGCGCAACGTCAATGTGCTGATCACCCAAACCCTTCAAAACGGTTTCGTGTGTGATGTGGTCATTTTCCCATTGGAGAGTCACATCCTCTTCGCAGAGCTTGGTCAAGGTCGGGGAGATCTTTGCGGCATCTGCCTGACTCTTCGGGGTGATCGCCACACGATACAAGGCCGCAGGGAATTTCGGTTTTTCAATGGTGAGCGGATGCCCCTTTTCGCAGAAGGTATCGCCCGTGGCGGTTGCATTCAATTTTGAAACAGCAGCAATGTCACCAGCGTGGATCACTTTTGCCGGGATCACTTCCTTGCCACGATGGAAATGTAAACCAGATACACGCTCATCCGCACTTTTCGTTTGATTCCACACATGCGCATCGGCCTGAACAGTACCGGAAAACACGCGGAAATAGGTCATCTTACCGACAAATGGATCAGCGGTGGTTTTCCAAACATAAGCAGCCAAAGGTGCGGTGTCTGAGGCTTTCAATTCCTCTTCACCGCTTTTGCCTTGGGCAACACGCTTGGGAGCCTGCAACGGGGAAGGAAGTAAATCGATGATGTCATTGAGCAGAGCAATGGCGCCCACTTCATGTCCACCGGCTGCACAGAACACAGGGACGAATTCTCCAGCGTAGACCACATCTTCAAGTCCACGCACCATCTCGGCGTCGGTGAGAGAACCGTTCTCGAGATATTTTTCCATCAACTCGTCTTCGCCCTCTGCCGCCGCTTCCACGAGCGCAAAGTGGGCTTTTTCCGCCGCTTCTTTTAATTCATCAGGAATCTCGCCGGTAATCTTTCCATCGCCGATATAAGATTTCATACCGATGATATCTACAACACCTTTGAAATTCTGTTTTTCACCGATGGGAAGGTGTACCTGCAGAGCACGTTTTCCACGGGCGCGCACGAATTCTGCGATCGCCTCATAGGTGCCTTCAAAATCAGCATTGTCACGATCCATTTTATTGATCACAAAGAAGCGCGGCAGCTTGAATTCATCGGCATGACGCCAGGCAAGTTCTGTGCCCACTTCAATACCGGAGACCGCATCTACTAAAATAATCGCGCCATCAGCAACACTCAAGGCGGAGATCATCTCGCCTACGAAATCAGTGTAGCCTGGCGCGTCAATAACATTTATCTTGTAATCGCGGTGCTCTATGGGAATTACGCTTGAATAGATGGATATTTTTCGACGGTGTTCCTCATCGTCATAGTCTGAAACCGTCGTTCCGTCCTCGACCTTGCCGAGGCGGGTCGTTGCCCCCGTGGCATGAAGAAATGCCTCCGCTAACATCGTCTTGCCCGCACCTCCGTGCGAGACAAGCGCAACGTTGCGAAGAAACTCGGTGGTATACTCTTTCATCGAAAAAGCCCTTCCTATAAGATGTAGGATGTAAAGCGGTAAAGCGTTGCACGATTGTAAAAGAACTCAATTGAATTGTCAAAGTGTGAAGCGTCACAGATAAAACATGACATTTACAGACTTCCGGAAAACATCCTATTTTCACTGCATTTCAACCCTGAGAACATCATGAATTTGCTAACCAACCAATATTCCTTTATCACCATGGCAGTTGTCTTTACGCTGGTGGCAGGCCTCATTCTGTTGACAAACAAACCGAAATGGAATGATTATCTTGCCTTTGGCGTTATCATCCTGGGGCTTGTAGCAGCCTGGAGTATTTTGCACCCGCGCCAGACCCCTCTGATGGAAGATGCAAAAAAGGTGCAAGCTATGATCGGAAATGGAACACCCGTCCTGCTTGAATTCCAATCTCCATATTGAATTGGCTGCACCGCGATTAAGCCCGTCGTTGACGAGCTCGAAGCAGAACTTGGCGACCAGATCCACATCATTCGCCTGAACATTCAAGATCAAACAGGCATGGAACTTGCCCCCGTGTACGATTTTGATTTCACCCCAACCTTCATCTTTTTCGACGCAGAAGGTAATGAAGTCTGGCGCACCATCGGTGAATTTGACCCGCAAAAAGTGCGCGACTCGATCCAATGAATCTTCTCAAACGCCTACAATTCAACCTCTCCTATTTCGGCAAAGCCCCGTGGGATACCGGCATCACCCCTCCAGAGTTATACGATTTCATAGCCAGCCATCCTGCCGGACACGCGCTTGATATCGGCTGCGGCACTGGTACAAACGTCATCACATTGGTGAACGCAGGCTGGCAGGCAACCGGCTTTGATTTTGCATCCCGCGCCATTAACATGGCAAAACAAAAAATAAAACGCGCAGGCATTCAGGCCAATGTCTTCACCGACGACGCCACCCAAATGAAAAAGGTCCACGGGCAATTTGACCTCGCGCTGGATATAGGCTGCTTTCACGGCATGGAGAATAAAGCAGATTACCTGACTCAACTGACCCGCGTCCTCGCCCCAGGCGGATTCTGGCTCATGTACGGATTCTTCAGACCCGAGCCGCATCTTCCTCCGCACGGGCTTGTTGACGCCGACCTGGACATGATCCCAGCCCGAGGCTTGACCCTGCTCTCCCGCACAGACGGCTTTGACAAGCGTGAACGTGCCTCATCATGGTTTTTGTATCAAAACGGGTAAACAGGTAAACACGTATACCACATCTTTATAACTGATCACTGAAAACTGATTACTGGTAATCTATGAAACTCCTCTTCCTCTTTTTAGACGGCATCGGCCTCGGCACAGACAACCCTGAGACAAATCCCTTTGTGCGCGCAAACATGCCGCATTTGGAATCTTTGCTCGGCGGCAAAAAACTGACGGGCAGTGCCGCGCCTTTTGAAAACGAACATCTTTCACTGATGGCAGCCGACCCCAACCTCGGCGTAAAAGGCTTGCCCCAATCCGCAACGGGACAGGCTGTTCTGCTGACGGGCATCAACATCCCTGCGGAGTTGGGCTATCACTACGGCCCCAAGCCGAACCCCGAGGTGGCACAATATCTCGATGGCGGGACGTTGTTTTCCAAAATTGTCAAAGCTGGAAAAAAAACCGCCTTGCTGAACGCCTACCCCCCGCGCTACTTTGACGGGATCGACTCAGGCAAGCGGCTATATTCGTCCATCCCGCTCGCGCTGACAAATGCGGGCATCCCCCTTTTTACTGATAAAGATTATTACGAAGGCAAAGCCCTCTCCGCAGATTTCACCGGCGAAGGCTGGCATGAATTTCTCGGCTTCCCCGATGCCCCCACATACGAAGCCGAAGTTGCGGGCAAAAAACTTGGCAAGCTCGCCAGCCAATACGACTTCTCTTTCTTTGAATATTGGGCCAGCGATTACGCAGGCCACAAACAGGATATGCCTTGGGCAATTCGCCAGATGGAGACTTTTGATTCAGTGTTGAAAGGGCTGCTCGAAACTTGGCAGGCCGAAGAAGGTCTGATCGTGCTCACGTCCGATCATGGAAATATGGAAGATCTATCCACCCGTAAACACACGGCAGCTAAAGTCCCGCTGATCGTTTTTGGGAATTCAAATACGCGCCATGATTTTACTGGGATCACACAGCTTTCAGAGATCGCCCCCGCCATTTCGAAATATCTTCAACTGTAGTCGAACAAACTCTACCCGATCAACTGCTTCACCAACATCGAAAGCTCGCGGTCGGCACGGTCGTTTGCAATTTCCCGAAGCGGCGCGCCTGCACGCGGGTCTTTTAATTCCACCAATGACAAAATCGCCTGCTTCTTTACAACCCGGTCAGGGTCACGCAGCATTTCGATCAACAACGGAACGACGCGGGCATCCAGAATTTTTGCCAACCCCATGACTGCATGCTCGCGCACGGTGGCCTCGGGATGACGCAGCGCCTCACTCAGCAAGCTGACGGCTGGTGCGCCAAACTTGGCAAGTGCCTCCGCTGCGGCCTGACTCACTTCGTGGTTCAAGTCGTAGACTGCCATGCCCAACTCTTCGATCGCGCGGACATCCTTTAGATTTCCCAGCACCATCGCTGCATACTTGCGGACAGTTACTTCCCGGTCTGCCAATGCGTCGATCAATGAGTCAACGATTGCCTGCCCCATGTTTTCGATGGCAGTCAACAATACCCGGGCTGACTGTTCTTTTTCGTACCACCAAAACGAATCATGCAAGGCTTCCATCAAAAATGGAATCGCGGCGGGGTGTTTGGTTTCGCCCAACACCTTTGCAGCCGCCTGACGCACTTCTATTTTGGGGTCGTCGAGCAAAACATTTGTGATCTCGTCAAAGGTAGTGGGGTCGCGGAATTTTCCGATGGCAACGCAAGCCGCAATGCGGACTTCGGCATCGTTATCTTTGAGCAGGGGGAATAAAGCAGGAATCACATGCGCATCGCCGATGGTACTCAATGCCAATGCGGCGCGGGAACGCACAGTGAAGAACTCGCCTTTTATGGCTTCAAGCAAGGCAGGGATGGCGCTCTTATCCTTGCTGATGGAAAATACTTCCACCGCACGCGCACGGACGACGGGATGTGCCGTTGAAAGAGACTTTATCAGGAGGGGCGAAGCGGAGGGGATTCGGGCGAGGATATGTTGATAGGTCAGGATCAGGTTCAAGTCTTGAGTCTGAAGCGCGTCGATCAATGGAGACACTGCATCCGCCCCCATCCCGATCAATTCGCGCGCGGCCTGGTCACGTTTAGCCGAATCCGCAAGTTGGGTGATGAGTTTTTTTACCTGCCCCTGCTTTGAACCTGATAACCAATCCATGCTTCTATTTTACATTAAATAATAGGGATATAATCCGGCAAAGTTCACCAACCATCGGAGGAGAAAATTATGAAAAGAAAGATTTCATTTACTGTTCTTGTTTTGATCCTTGCGATGCTGGCATGCAATTTACCAGGCACCAACTCCACGCCGCCTTCCGAGCCTGCGCCCGCCCTACCGACAAACACCGTTGCTCCCGTAGTTGTGGTGGTTGAGAACACAGCCACCGTTGCGCCAATTGACACGCCAATCCCTCCCACCGAAACACCCTCCATCCCTGCGGAGATCACGCTGACAAAAAATTCCAATTGCCGCAAGGGACCCAGCACTTTTTACAGCATTGTAGATCAGATCGTATCGGGCAAAGTTTTTCAAGTCACCGGCCGCGATGCTGAAAGTACCTGGTGGCAGGTAGTAAATGCCACGGGCAGAGAGTGCTGGATCTTCAATGAAAACGCGGATGAAAATACCGACTTTAGCGGCGTGGAAGTGAAGGAAGGCGGGCTATTGCCAAATCCTCCGGGAGGTTTTTATATTACAAATCAATCCTGCCAGCCTGGCAATAAAAAATTCACCGTTGCGATGAAATGGATAAGCGGCGGCCCGGGTGAGATCGGCTTTCGTATTTATCGCGATGGCGAGTTGATCGCCGAAGTGAAGGCCAGCAAATTTACACATCAGGATAACTTTGCGCCGTTGAATAGGAACCTTTCCTATGAAATAGAAGCTCTCAATGAAAACGGCGCCTCGCAGCGAGCGGCTCAACTTGTGCCAGCCTGCAAATAATAGAACGAACCATTACACAAAATCCCCGCAGAAATGCGGGGATTTTGTGTAATGGTCAGTAGATAATTTTTACAAACCTTTCACCAAAAGGGCGACAACCAAAAGTGCGAAGCCAATAAATAAAAGCCAGAAGGCTTCGATCGGGAGCAGAGTAAAAACACCGAGGAAGCTGAATAGGCCAAGCAAGCCTAAGGCGACAGCGATCCAAAAAGTAATTTCTTTGGGCGGGGTAAGTTTAAGATTCACGACATTCTCCTTGGGATAATAAATGGGGTTTTTAGACGATTTCTTCTGGCAAACAAAATCTTTATTTATAGTAGTACATAAATCCTACATTTACCTCCCCCAACCAGACGATTCATGCCTAGTCCACTTGGGGGAGGTTTGAAGTTTTATTCACTATCAATAAAAAACCCATGTGTCTTCCCAGAGAGCAAAATTGCCCATGACAAGGCCATCCGCATTCAATCTGCGATAATCTTGGCTTGCAAAACCTCTCAGGCTGAATTTGGATGTTTTTTCTCTGATATAATCCCCGATTCGGTTCCCGGGAATCACAACGCAAAAAGACTTTTGGGGTTGTTTTTTCCAGTATTAACTAAATAACGTATTGCGCAAGCGTACGAAACATCTTATTGGAGTTACCAACATAATGAAGAAAGAACAATTGTTAGACCTTTATTACCAGATGGTATTGATCCGCCGTGTGGAAGAACGCGGTGCTGAGCTGTACCAGGCGGGTAAGATCGGCGGTTTCATGCACCTTTATATTGGGCAGGAAGCTGTTTCGACTGGATTGATCGCGGCCCGTGAGCCGCGTGACCGTGTGATCACAGCCTATCGTGACCACGGTGTGGCGTTGAACTGCGGCATTTCTGCCAATGAAGTGATGGCGGAATTGCTCGGCAAGGCAACGGGCATGTCGAAGGGCAAGGGCGGTTCCATGCACATGGCAGATACTTCCAAGAATATGTGGGGCGGACATGCCATCGTGGGCGGTCACCTCCCCATTGCCTCTGGCTTCGCGCTCGGCGACCAGTACGCTGGCAATGACAACATCACAATCTGCATGTTCGGTGATGGTGCAACCAATATCGGATATTTCCATGAGGCGTTGAACCTTGCCAAGACCTGGGGACTGCGCGTGTTATGGGTTTGCGAAAACAACCAGTACGGCATGGGCACCTCAGTGGATCGCGCTTCGGCTGTGACCGAAATCCGCCAGAAGGCCGAAGGCTATGGCATGAAAAATGGCCAGGTGGATGGCATGGATGTGAACAAGGTCTATGAGGCTTCAAAAGAAGCCATGGACTTCATCCGTAAGGAAGGCCAGCCCTATCTGCTCGAGATCGACACCTACCGCTTCCGTGGACATTCCATGGGCGACCCCGAACGCTACCGCAAAGCGGAGGAAGTGAAGAAGTGGCAGGAGAACGATCCCATTGGTATTTTCAATAAATACCTATTGGACAAGAAGGTCGCTACACGCAAGAGCTTGGACGAGATCGAAGCGCGCGTGGAAGAGGAAGTTGTGAAGGCGGTTGAATTCGCTGAAGCTTCCCCTGAACCTGCGGCGGAAGAATTGTATTCGGATATTTACGCGGACTAACGGGAATCGATAATTGGGAATCGGAAATCGGGCTTTGCGTCCGAATCACGACTCCCAATTCCCAACTCCCGATTCACGAGGAATTACACATGGCAAAAATCACAATGCGCGAGGCGATCTCGCAAGCTCTTATGGAAGAAATGGACCGCGACCCCAAGGTATTTATCATGGGCGAAGAGGTCGGCGTTTGGGGCGGCACATATGCCGTGACCAAAGGTTTTTACGACAAATACGGCGCGATGCGCGTCAAAGATACACCCATCGCTGAAAACGCAATCATCGGCGGCGCGATCGGTGCAGCGATGGTTGGTCAACGTCCCGTTGCAGAATTGATGACCATCAACTTTGGTTTCTCTGCAATGGATTACATCGTCAATCAGGCGCCGAAACTGCATTACATGTTCGGCGGACAGTTCACCCTTCCGATGGTCATTCGTGCCGTCGGCGGCGGCGGACGTCAGCTTGGCGCAACACACTCGCAGACTCCTGATGCCATCTTCGCGCACTTCCCCGGCCTCAAAGTCGTCAGCCCTGGAACGCCAGAAGATGCCAAGGGTCTTTTGAAATCAGCTATCAGGTCGAATGATCCGATCCTTTTCATCGAGCACGCCACCATGTATCAAGTCCGCGGCGAAGTGCCTGAGGGCGAGTACACCATCCCGATCGGAAAATCCAAAGTGCAGCGCGCTGGCAAAGATGTCACCATCGTCACGTATTGCAAAGGTCTTGAGCTTTCGATGAAAGCCGCAGATGAACTTTCAAAACAGGGCATTGAAGTTGAAGTCGTTGACCTGCGCACCCTGCGCCCGCTCGACATGGAACCCGTGATCGAATCGTTCAAGAAAACAAATCGCGCGGTCGTCGTTGAAGAAGGATGGAAATCCTACGGCGTCGGCTCCGAGATCGTCAGCCGCATTTACGAAGAAGCATTTGATTACGTCGATGCGCCCATCATCCGCGTGGCGCAAAAAGAAGTGCCGCTCCCCTACAACCGCACGCTCGAACAAGCCGCGCTCCCGCAGGTGGCCGACATCACCGCGGCGGTAAAGGAGGTTTTGAAATAATGGCTGAAACAATTTCCATGCCCAAGCTCGGCTTCGATATGGCCGAGGGTTTGCTCGTCCGCTGGGTGAAACAAGTTGGCGAGACCATCAACAAAGGCGACGTGCTCGCCGAAATCGAAACCGACAAAGCCACTGTTGAAGTTGAATCTTCTGCGAGCGGCGTTATCCTGCAACTCATCGTCGATCAGGGCACGATGGTTCCTGTCAATGCGCCGATCGCGGTGGTGGGACAGGCGGGCGAAAAAGTGGACTCGGCTTCGCCGTCAAAGGTCGAAGGTCAAAAGTCTGTGGATGAAAAGCCTGCGCCTCAATCCGCGCCGACAACTGCTCCTGTTGCCCAAACATCTGCTCCGCTGGAAACGGGTTCTGTGAAAGCCAGCCCGCTCGCCAAAAAAGTTGCCCGTGACCAAAAAGTGGACTTGTCCAACGTGAAAGGCACTGGCCCCGGTGGACGCATTGTCCGCAAGGATATTGAAGCATTAATAGGAACTAGTAATCAGGAATCAGTGACTAGGACAGCCACCCCAATTCCTAATTCCTATTCCCTAATCACTAATCACGAAGATAAAGTCATCCCCACCACCAAACTCCGCCAAGCCATCGGCCGCAGACTGGTCGAGTCCAAGACCACCATCCCGCATTTCTACGTCACCCACGAATTCAAAATGGATGCGTTGATGGACATGCGCAAGCAGGTCAATGCGTATTTGCCCGATAATGAAAAAGTATCGGTCAATGACTTTATTCTCAAAGGCGTGGCGCTCTCGCTGCGACAATTCCCAAACTTGAACGCGACCCTCAAAGGCACAGACATCATCCAGTTCGGACATGTCAATGTCGGCGTGGCAGTCACCGTCCCCGGCGGATTGATGACCGTTGTTGTCAAAGACACCGATCAAAAGACATTGCGCCAGATCTCGGGCGAAGTCAAAGCCATGGCAGGCCGCGCCCGCGAAGGCAAAGGTCAAGCCCGAGGATGTGGATGGTTCCACCTTCTCCACTTCCAATTTGGGCATGTACGATGTCGAAGAATTCATCGCCATCGTCAACCCGCCTGAGGCTGGAATTTTGGCGATCAGTTCTGCCAGAGAAATTCCTGTCGTTGAAAACGGACAGATCAAAACAGGCTGGCGCATGAAAGCCACCATCTCGGTTGATCACCGAGTCAGCGACGGAGCCGAAGCGGCACAGTTCATGCAAGCGCTGGCGGGATTCCTTGAAAATCCTGTCAGAATGCTGGTGTAAAAAAGAAAACTTCCGAAGTCATTTTGGCTTCGGAAGTTTTTATATATCTCCAAGTCACAATCCATTACGCATAATGCGATCTGCCAATTTGGGCAGGAAGCGATTAATGAAAACAAGTAGTTTCGTTCTCCCAATCGCCATCTCATATTTGTCATTTTGAAAACCGCTCCAGAATTCTTCAACTAATATTTCAGGGGAAATCTTCCCCTTTCCTCGTCCTTGTGTCATGGCTGTTTCCACAATCGGGGGAATGATTTCAAAAACTTTAATACGCGAATCTTCAAGTTGCCAGCGCAGGGATTTGGTAAACAAATGAAGTCCGGCCTTGCTTCCACAATAGACAGGGGCGCTTTGTTTTGGAACGATCCCCAGACCCGACGAGACGTTTACAATCGCCGCCGTTTGTTTTGTCACAAGATGCGGGAGCATCAATCTAATCAATAGAAGCGGCCCAACCAAATTGGTTTGCAATTCTTTTTTGACGTAATCCATTGAAATAGTCGGGTCGGCGAAATCATAGTTGTATTGCACTCCCGCATTATTAATCAAAATATTTGTATCTGTAAACCGACCCGCCAACTGTTCGACATCCTCAAAACGACTCATATCCGCCGTGTACGTAATGATCTTTGGGAAATCCGCCTGTACTCGCGCAAGTTTTTCTTGATCTCGCCCTGTGACAATTACACAGTTATCCTTGCTCAGAAATTTTTTGGCAAGTGCCAAACCTATGCCTGATGTCCCTCCAGTTATTAGTACAGTATTGTTTGAAGTATTCAATTTTTCTCCAAGAGATTGATTTGTTCTCCTGGAGAATACCATTCTCCTTTTTAATCCTCATTATCATAGGATAAGGGTTTCCGCAGCCTGGCTCGAATTCGACTTAACGTAACAGGCGTAATTCCCAGATAGGACGCTATCAGATGCTGCTTAATCCGACTCTCCAGACCTGGATATTCATTTCTAAATTTTATGTAACGAGTTTGAGCGTCATCAAGAAGCAAAGAGCTTTCCCGCTTCTCTTTCTTCATGAATAACCGTTCCGCGATATTTTGATTTACTTTTTGCCAGCAAGAAGATTCGGCTGTAACTGCCCGGTATTCTTCGTAATTTGCAGTCAACAACTGGGAGTCTTCAAGTGTCTGAATAAAAAGTTTTGACGGCTCGTTGTTGAGGAGCGCGGTATAGGCAGCTACCATGTCTCCCTTCACACAGAAGGATTTGGTAAATTCAAAACCAGAATCTGAAATATAGTACAGTCGCAGGATTCCTGAAACTACAAAAGCCAGCGTGGTTGGGACTTCACCCGCGCTTACCAGGAATCGATTCTTCTGTAGTTTGGATACGCGGAAAACACCCAACACCTTTTCAACTTCTGCGTTTGGCATATCTGTGATGGATCGTAAAAATGCAATTAGGAATTTTTGTTCCTGAGTGTACATAGTAATCAGATTCTACCTTACCCTGAACATCCTGTTCAGAACCGTCATCAATCTAAATCGATATATGAAAGTCACCATCTCCGTTACCCACCGAGTCAGCGACGGAGCCGAAGCCGCACAGCGCGAAGCGTGCAACACTAGCAGACCTCCTGGAAAATCCTGTTAGAATGCTGGTGTAAAATATAAACTCCGAGTCTAATGCGGTTCGGAGTTTTTCAACTTTTATTTGTAGAAAGGAGAAATAAAAAAATGGCAACTAGAAATGCAGATGCAATTTGGACTGGTTCTTTGAAAGAAGGTAAGGGAACCATGAAGTTCGGCACCTACGAAGGCGCTTATACCTGGTCGTCCCGTTTTGAAGATGGACAAGGCACCAACCCCGAGGAATTGCTCGGTGCGGCGCACGCAGGGTGTTTTTCGATGGCGCTCAGTTCCGGCCTTGGCAAGAATGGCTTCACTCCCAAGCAGATACAAACTCAGGCTCAGGTCACACTCGAGGTAATAGACGGCAAGAGCCGTATAACCAAGATCCACCTACTCACTGAGGCTGTTGTGCCTGACATCAGCGATGAAAAATTTCAGGAGATCGCTGCGGCAACCAAGGAAGGCTGTCCCGTTTCCGCAGCGCTGGCAAGCACGCCGATCACATTGACTGCGCGTCTGTTGATTGAATAGACGAAGCGCAGGTTAACAAACTCCGGGTTCATTTCTCCATTTAGAGATAAAGAATCCGGAGCTTTTTTGTTGAAGATTATTCAGTTTTAATGCTGGGCCAACACAAAGATGCCGGGAAAATTGGTGGAAATTTCCAAGCGGGTGGGAGAGTCCTCTTCAAAAATGAAATTCGAGCCGCTCAAGATCTTCCGTAGATCATCCGCGTGAAGGTTGAAACCACGGGGATTGCCATTCCCGTCAAGCATAAATTCCTTTAATGGAACCCATATACCATTATCCAAATAGAGAATGGAATAAGCGACACCCTCCTCCATATACGGAACTTCAAAAGACACTTTTACGCTACCGCCTTCATCAATATAATCAATCGGATTATTGTTCTTTATGATCTCCAATGAGAATGCCGAGGTGTAGGTATAACCGGCGGGCAATTCGGCCGGAAGCATGGTGTTATCCAATCGTTTGATACGTGCCGTACCGCTCACCGGACAGATTATCTCGATCTTGTCGCCGTTTGTCAGGGTAACAGGAAAGCTGCCCCGTCTTTCACAAGAAAGATCGAATTCAACCTCATTACCACCTCTAGCTTCGAGCACGGAATTCAACGTAGCATTTGGATTAATTGATTTACCATCTACAGTCACCTCTCCTTTGCACGGGATCGTTGTTTCTTCATATTTATCCGTGTTGGCGTCATAATAATAAAATGTATAGTCCCCGCCAGCCGGATTTAGATAATCACCAGAAACATTTGAGTTAAATGCTGTTAATGTTGAACTATCAAAATTAAGTGATCCGCATACATCATATGCATCTACTCCATATTTTTTATTATCACTAAACACGCTTGAATAAACCGTAACATCCTGCGGGGTTGAGAAATATGCGCCGGAATAAGCATTGTTTTTAGCTATAATACTGTTAAGTGAAATATTACCCAGGGACCAAATCTCAACTCCATCATAATAATTATTGTTAAATTCATTACTACCGGAAATTATCACATCTCCAAAAGTGCCTATAAAGAGTCCGCTCCACTCTCCGTATTTGCCATTAGAGTTAAAGGCATTTTTACCTGTCAGAGTTATATCTTTTTGGAAGCCATACAGGTTGGCACCTTCAAGTCCGTTGTAAGTAGCATTAATATTTTCTAGTGAAATCGCGCCATAGGAGTCTACATAAAGGCCCCAACCTTGATTGTTACTAAACTCATTTGTGCCTGTTAGAGTCACATTACCGGTGCCATAATAATTCTTCAAAGTAATGCCGGAGTAGCAATCCGACCAGTTGCCGTCAGATGTGCAATCGTACTTTCCACCATTTCCATTGGCGGTGACATTGTTAAGCGAAATATTTCCGTCACTCCAAACCAACAAACCGGGCGTTTTCCGCACGCCCCAGGCCATATTAGCGGAGACATTCCCATTACTTAGAATATACAGACCGGCAAGGTCATTCCCATTAAATGTATTATCCCCTGTAAGCGTAACACTGGCACTACTCGAACTTGTTGTATTATCGATGGAGGCACCCAATCCCAAGTTATTATTGGAACTGACATTATCAAGGCTGATGTTTCCAGCAGTGGTAACCGTCAATCCAGTTCCTGACGCTCCATTAACCGTAATGTTATTTACAGCCACTGCGCCTGTCCAATTGATGATTGAAATGGGGACAGAGAAGAGGGAATTCCCGGAAAACGTAATCGCACTACCTAAATTAGGATTACCACCCCAACCTCCTTGAATCGTCAAAGCGTTATCTGCTAATTGGTCAAGATTTAAGTTTGTGCCGTCAAAAGTCACATCATTGATATTGTATGCCGTCGGCGTATAAAAATAAATAATGCCATCTTCATTTTTTGAAGCAAGCAAAGGAAGTAGTGCGCTTACAGTCGCAGCATTTACACAATTGACGGTTACGGTTGTCGCGCCAGCAGGACACCACATTGGGTCACCCTCAACAATAACATCAGCCGCCTCCTGTGTGGCAAGCGGCATAGCTTCACCATTTGCATCCAGTACCACAATATCTGTTTGAGCGGGGATTTGCTCCATGATCTCGAGCAGGGTGGGTTCTTCAGCGGTGGGTGTATCAGCAGTTGGGATGTCTGTTGCAACGGTATCAACTGTCGGTGAGTCTGAAGCGGGGATATCCGTAGCGACGGGCAATTCGGTGGGAGCTGCTTCTGGTCCCATTGCATCCGGTTGAGTTGGCAAATCTGTCACAGTCGGAAGATCTGTAGGTGCAGCATCGGTCGGAGGAAGCGGTGGTTCACCATCGGCGTATGCCAGAGTTGGGTTTACGAGCTGCGCCAGAATCGCAAACATCGTCATAAGCATAAAAAGGATATTCTTGTATTTTTTCATGGGCTGCCTTCTATAAAGGTTTCCCGATCAGGGATTTGACGGGCAAGTTTTTTGATATTCCAAACCGGGCAGGTATTTCTCCCATTCAACGGGCGTCAGGTTGAGATTCACTGTGCTGCACGCAAGGGACAACCAATTAGACGGGGTAATGTTCCAGCGGATCGCACGTCCATTCGATTCACCGTTCTTTCCTTTTTCAATGGTAACCAGTTGCCCGCCTTCAAAATATGCTACGATGACGGGGTCTTCAAAACCATCTAGTTTCAGGAAGACATTTGGAGTTGTTACGTCAGTCACATCCCACAGGATCACGGTCAGGTCATCACTGGCGGATGCCAGCAAAATTTTTCCATCTATCTCCCCGCTAAAACTCAAGCTGTTTATTGTGCCGGTATGGCCCTGTAATGCTTCATTCCTGCCGTTGAGTTGAATCTGTTGACCTGTCGCGTTGGCTTCAAAATTTCCACGCACTGCATGCAGGCCAGGGTCCATCGGAAGTGAAATGTTCCCAACGATGGGCTGGCTAAGCGCCTGATAAGGGCGGGTGGACAGATCCCACTTGATCACCACGCGGTCATCCCCGCCAGTGATCAGGTAGGGTTGCTGGTCAGTACTTCCTTCAGTTGTTTCCATACCAAATGCGACTGCATTGATCACCCTCGTATGTGCGCTTAATGGTACTCCTTGTGGAATACCTGTTATTGTGTTCCACAAGATGACTTTATTATCGAAACCTACGGATGCAAGAAGCGTGCCGGCAGGGCTAAAGGCAATGCTCTTTACATAGCCACTGTGCCCCTCCAATTTTTTTGGATTCTGTAATGTAAATGAAGTTGAATTCCAATTCCACAACAAGATCGTTTTATCGTCGCTGGCAGAGGCGAATTGTTTGCCATCCGCGTTGAAAGAAATGCTGTTCACCGGAGCAGTATGCCCGGTGATCGGGTTCCCAATTCTGGCGACATTCGGCAATCGGGATACATCCCATATAATGATATTCTGGTCATCCCCGGCAGAGACAAGGGTGCCATCATCATTACTGAAGGCAACGCTATTCACAAAACTTGTGTGCCCCTGAAGCGGCCTGCCCACCATTTCAGGGTTGCTGCGGTCGGACAAATCCCACAAGATGATCGTAGTATCGAAACTGCCCGAGGCCAGAATGGAACCATCGTGATTGAAGGCGATCGCCTTGACAAGCCCCCTATGTTCTTGACCAAGGTCACCAATCTTTTCAGGCTCCCTTACATCTGTAACATCCCAAAATGTAATCTGCCCCTTGTTGTCAATACATCCCTTATTCTGATCATCCACAGGAACACAACCTCCCGCCGCAAGCAGGAGCATGTTGTCATATTGATGAAAAGCCAGACTATTCACGATCCCATAATCACCATCCAGCTTCGCTACAGGCTGCCCATTTGCATCGGACAGAATGATCTCGCCGTATTTACATTGACTGTTGTTGTACTCCCTGCAACTGGAAGATGCGATCATCCTTCCATCCGGGCTAATTGCCACACTGCCTACCGATCCGTTGTGGCCGAACAAACGCGTATATGGGGTGAACTCAAGCAGGTGGAACAGCGTGGTACGCGTCAATAAACTCTCTTCATTTCGTTGATAACCTTCCAGTCCCAACAATAATGCCAACAAATGATCACTGCCCTTGATCGAATCTGCCTGCGCGGCAAGGCTGCCCGCCAGAGCCAGTTCGGCTTGCTTCATGGCTCTTTCCTCTGCGTCCTTCGCTTCTTTTTCTGCGTTCTTCGCATTGGTCGTTTGGATTTCGGCTTCACGCTTCGCCGACAGGGCAATTTCCTTTTCGCGCACCACTTCATTTCGAGAAATAACTAAAAAGATCATAACGATAACCTGAACGATGAGCCCAATAACGATCAAGGCAGATACGACACGGTCTCGAAGTACACGCTTCCTCAGCACACGACAGGCATCGAGAAATGATTGTTCATCCTGAGTCAGATTAAGTGTTTTTGCCTCTGCTTCAGCCTCTTGTAATTCCTTGTCCCGAAGTAATAAACTATCACTGCGCCCCTGTTGCAGCCACAACAAAGTCTGCCGTTGGAACACTTTTAAGTGTCGTTCGAACCATTTGGCGTTGCTGTTCCGCACTGGCTCGATCAAGCGATCATGAGAAAGTTCATACCACATCTGTCCGGCACGCATTTCGGCACGGACCAGATCGCCTTGCAAGGTCTGAATGATGTCATCCGCCAGACCGTTGACTTGATTCTCTTCGCGCAGCACCATATTGCGGATGCCTCCGCTGGTGATCAACTGCTTCCCAAACCATTCCCGGATCAGCCGCTCTGAAATATTCTTTTCCGTTGCGACGGCGCTTAATCGTCCGTCATAATATTTTTCCAGCGACTGGTCAATATCCCCCACTTCCAACAGATCTTTTTCCGTGATCTGAGCACCCGCAGTGGATAGATTCTCCCAAAGCCCGTAACACACCACCTGCAATTGCACTGGCTCAACATATTGCCCGGGCTGCACATCCAACCTTCCATCAGGTCTCTGCACTTTTATGCTGGCGAGATTCTCCACAAGTTTTTCCGCAACCCCAGCCGCATACGGGCGCAACTTTTCTACCGGGTTCTTCATGGCTTTAAGAGCAGATTCGCGGCTGAGTCGCTGCATATAGTAACGTGTCCGCAAACCGCTGGGCAGGATGTGAGCATAGGGGTCTAATGCTGCTATGTAATCCTCGCGCATTACCAGCACGACCCAAAGATACGGATCATCCTGCATCGCCTGCGCCAATTGGCGGAAGAAATCTGCGCGCTTTTCCCACGCATCAAGGTGAGTGCTGAATACTTCCTCGAACTGGTCAATGATCAGCGCACGCCGCCAGGGTGTAAAGCTCTCATCCATTGGCAGTTCAGAGATGGGTTTTCCATCATAGAAATAACCATTATCATCGATGTTCAACCCAGCCAAAAATTGAGCCAAGGAAATATTGGCGATCAAGGCCGGGTCAATTTCATGCTGAACCAGGCTGCGCATTAAATTGTAAACATATATGTTGTCTACTGCATTCCCGCCTATACTGCCGCTGCTAACACGTCCGATGGGGAAAACTTCATAGCGATTTTTTTCCAGGTCAGGGATAAGACGGGTATTGAGAAGCGAACTTTTCCCCGCCCCGGATTGGGCATAAAAAAGGACAAGCCTTTCCGAAGCTACCAGCGCGGTCAGATCTCGCGCTTCGCGATCACGCCCAAAATAGAGATGTCCCTCCTCCTTTTGGAAAGTGCGCGGGCCGACATAAGGGTTTTTTATCATTGTGGTCATGATTGCCCCTGCCTATAAGTATTCCACTCGTGCCAAAGTTTTTGAATGAACGCCTCGGCGTTATTCCATTCGATATCGAATTTCTTTCTATCAAAATAATGGCTGAGATACTCGAGTGACTTCGCAACATTCTCAACCTTTTTCCCGTCCTGCTTCAATTGAATGACCATCCCGCGCGGCGAGAATTCGTCCCTGCGAAATTTCAAGATAAAACGGAACAGAATGCGGAAATCCCAATCCTGCAACCGGTAACCCAGCAGAAGCAGATTTGACTCACCCAGCGCCCTGCGCAGGTTCAATGGCACGATCGGGTTCAGTGTATTGGTATCCTCCACCATCGACATGATGAAGTTTATGTAATCATCTTCACTCTGCACCAACGTCTGCGGGTAATTCTCCAGCCCAAACAAATGATAGACCAGCGGATTTGTGATGGTTGGAATAAAGTTCAGGTCGGTCTGATGTTCCGGTGCCGCACTGGAGATTGCACCAGACCAGAAGCAAAGCTGTGTGCGCGGTTTCTTCCCTTCCGCTTCCAAAACGCGTTCCAGAAAATCACTCTGGCTTGTGGTGATATAGATCGGCAGTGGAAGCCTTGCAAGCAGGCGCAGCGAGTCTTCCGTCCCTTGCGGAAAGCGGGGGTAATCCAACTGGTGAACGATCTCGGAAAAAAGCTGTTCCTGAATTTGTGCCTTAAGCCTGTCAGCCAGATCGGCATATTCACTGTCTTCTTTTGCGATCGTCAGCAAAACGGTCTTCAGGAACTCAAGGTATTTTGTCCTCGCCTGCGGATTGTCCTTTTGCTCCACCAAATAGTATTGCGCTACACGAGCCAGACTATGCTTATCGTGCATGGGATATTCGATCCAGTTCGCCCATTCCGTGGTCAATTGCTCGTCGATGGAAAGCGCATCATCCTCAGCGACAGTTGATTCGCCCACCCAATCTTTTTCCTCCCTGAATATCTGTTCGATCCGAAATGAATTACTGATGATCGGGATCACAATGCCCTGATTGATACGCGGCATAATATCTTCCCAAAAACCTGTTCGAGTCGGTGATTCTTTTGCCAATCTTTCCCTGGCAGCTGCAAAACGTCCGTTGGTTGTCACAAAACCCTCCAAAACTTCTGGGAATATTAAATACTCAGTACCACTCGAAAACCATGCCGTGCCCCTGGCAAGCCCGGGTCATCCGGTGCCTGTCCGCTGCGGAAACTGCAACGCAACGAGATAATGTCATCTTTCATGGAACTGCCTCTCACCACTCTCCGAACCTGGCGGCTGGCATTAATGTCATTGCGGCGATCATCTGTCCATGGGTAGGCAAATTTCAGGTCCGGTGCGATGCGCTTCTCCCCCCACAGAGTACAAGTCCACTGACGGATATTACCCACAAGGTCAAAACAGCCGTATTCATTTTGGGCAGGAAAAGCACCCACCGGTGCAATATCCATACGCCCATGATTACATCGTTCAGGATCAAACTCATTCCCCCAGGGGTAGTAATTTCTGTTCTCCCCACGACAGGCCTTTTCCCATTGCGCTTCATTGGGAAGAGAATATTTCCGTTCTGTGCGCTCACCAAGCCATTGACAATATGCAAGCGCGTCATACCATGTCACGCCAGCAACAGGGTAATTTTCTTTTCCAGACGGGACTCTCTGTCCATTCCACCCCATGCTCGACGCAACCTGTCTGCCCGTCTGATTCACGAACTCTTCATATTGATTATTGGTGACAGGATATTTTCCAAAGCGATACGCTACAAGAGACACTTGATGTTGAGGCGTTTCATGGTTTGGAATTTCACCCCCCGCCTCACTACCCATCCAGAAAGCGCCGGAAGAAATATAAATGGTCTCCGGTTCAAAGTATTGAATGCTGATTTCTTCAAGCGCATTTGGCGCTGCAAGATTATTTGAATCGGATGGAGAAGACTGGGTAATAAAGTTTTGGACGATCTCCACGCGCGCGCCGCTCCCTTGAATGACAATACCGCCATTTGTTACAGTCCCCTCCACTGAATTCTGGTCACCGGAAATCATGGGAGCATCTGCTTTCTTATCAACCACCTGCTGCGAAAGTTGAGGATCAACGGGCTTATCTGCGGAACTCATGTCACCTCTTATCCCTTTGATTGCTGCTGCGCACGATCTGCGATCTTCTTAACAACCGCCGTAATCCCTGAGACCGGGCCGCCCAGAGAAGCCAATACTACATCCAAAATATCCGGCGCCATCTGAGCTAGATTTTCAACCCAGCGCCCCAGCTTTTTTTCATTTGCATCCTTCCCTTTGCCGGATTCTTCTTCGATCTTTTGAATAACCTCGATGAGTTCGCTTTTATCAACATTTGGATCTGTGGGACGGGCATCAACATGTTGGTAGAGTTTATCGAATAACGCAGCGAGTTCTTTGGCATCCATCCCATTGGATTGATAGGCGGTTACAGTCGCATTACGCCCCTGAGTGATAATCCCTCCTGAAAAATTACCTTGTATGATATTCTGATCACCGCCAATCGAGGCTGTCTTTATTGGAGACGTCACTGCCTTTTGTTCCTGCTTTAATTCAGGAAGCTTTTCAACGGGGTCTGTTTCAGACTGGGTCTTTCCAGCTTGTGTTAATAAATCCTTTAGCTCATTCAGGCTTTCCTCGAAAGGCTTGTCGATGAAATTCACGAATTGAAAACTTCTAAGGTTGAAGGGAATATCGCAAGGTGCGATCAATACCCACAGAATAGGTTTGGCGGAATTGATCGCGTATCCGATTTCATCCTTCACGCTTTGCAAATGTACGGACTCAGGGGAAAGAACAAGCAAAAAAACACTACAGGAATGCAAGGCTTTTTCAATCTCGTAATCCTGACGTGAACCTGCCGGAAGATTGAACTGATCAAACCAAATATCATATCCCGCTGCCCGCAAATCGCTGGCTAGCTGAGTTGTAAAATCAGAATTAGCATGTGAATAAGAAACAAAAATCGCCATGATCTCTCCCAAATTTGCTACAGTGATTTTACTAATTTATCATATTCATAACAAATTAGGCAAGACATGTGAAATATATCTCAAACAAAAATGGTCTTAAAGGTCATGTATTATTGAAAGCATTAAGTTCAGTGAGCAAGTGAAGAAAGACCCAATCAACTTGTTGGTGTAAAATTCCGCAGATCGCGCAAAGGTGTGACACACTTTTTTATGAGGTTGCAAATGAACTCACATCTTGAACAAAATTCGGCGGGAGCGAATGACTACCTTAATTCGGTGCATGAACGCCCAACCGCTACGGCCTTTATCAAAGGAGAAATAGCCGGACTATCCAAACAAGGTTTGGGTGCAGAACAAACTCAAATTTATTACTAGAAAGGTACGGTCGCATGACAGGCAATGACCGATCATTTATAAAGGAGAAACATTCATGACAACCTCCTCCCTTCTCGAAGTCAACGACTCACTGCTCATCGTCATTGACATTCAGCCTTCGTTCGTAAAAAAGGAAAACCCGGCGGAAAATAATCCGCTTTTGCAACGGATGTGCTGGGTGATTAAAGTGGCGAACTGGTTGAACATTCCTTTGATCGTGACAGCCGAAGATATTCCCCACTCTGGACATATCGCTGAAGAAGTGGCACGGGTTCTACCACCTCATACGAAAATTTATAACAAGGTGATCTTCGGTCTCGCCGCTCAAAACGATATTCTTGAAGCAGTTCAACAAACCAATCGCAAAACTGCAGTCCTGATCGGCTACGAAACGGATGTGTGCGTTGCACATTCTGCGCTTGGTCTATTGGATTTGGGATACAAGGTTGCGGTGGTGGCGGATGCGACAGGTTCCCCTGGAAACAATCATCAGATAGGGTTGGAACGAATCCGCGGCGCAGGCGGGATCATCGTCAGCACGAAGAGTTTGTATTACGAGTGGATCCGCATGGTCGAAAAATCCAACGAGTTTGAAGGGCTTGGAATCCCAACTCCCGAAGGAATGACTTTATAAAAAGTTCACCGCAAAATAAATCTTTTGCGGTGAACTTTTTATGTACTTACTTCCAAAGGAACACCTGTCACGGTACGTAATATTCAACCAGCAATTGCGGATGATTCTCCACTGACCTGTAATTACCACTGTAAAATTTTATATAGTCATTGCCGCGGTCGTCATTATCGTCCACTTGAAAGCGTAGGCGCAGTTGAGTCGCGCCGTTCAAGTTGATATACGGCATAGCCGAAGGCGCCAGCATGGACCAGTACCAGTCGCCCACCGGGTTATTCGCAATTACGCCCGCAGAACTCTGGCTGGCGGAAGCATGAAACGCCAATACTTGCAGCATGTTGACACCAAGCAAATCAAGAGGAATCCCGAAGGAACCGCGGCGAATATCCACAAGGATATTTTGATGTGTCGAAAACGGATTCGTTCCAAGGTAGCTCTGGCTCTTTATCATCAACAACGCCATGGTCACCACAGCATTATCTGGCAGGGAAGCTGTGGGGAATTGCAGAATGCCGCGATACTGCCGATCCTTGCCATCGTCGCCGAGGGTGAAGGTGATTTCATTTGAATTTTTGGTTCCTCCACGGCTGCTATCCTCCTGCGATTCAAGCACCCAACCGTCCGCTGCGCCGGTGGATGTAAAAGTTACTTTTACCTGGACGATGGGAAGTCTGCTGACGGAGTATGTTTCGCCCGTGTTGAAATTTCCATTCCCAGAGCCTGCACCGCCGAGCGGATTTCCATCTACATCAACTATGCTGTCATTATCAAGCGCATCAAGGCGAATGGAGCCAGTGCCGCTCCCGGTGTTGACAGTGACAATATATGTGCTGTCCGCGCCGCTCACATCGGTTATAACAGCGCCCGCAATACTATCCATGCCGATTGGTGTGAAGTCACCTGCGTCCACTCCGCGAACTGCCTCAGAGAAGGCAACTGCAAAACGGACTGTGGCGGCAACTGTCGGGTCGGGGTCGAAGCGCAGGATGTTTAATATCACAGGAGCAGTTCTATTCATCGCATATTCTTCATTGGCGTTGAAGCTGCCGTTGCCTGCGCCTGCTCCGCCCAGTGGATTATTCGCCGCGTCAACGATGCTATCGTTGTCCAACAGATCGAGCCGCAGGCTTCCATCCCCAAGGCCGGTATTAACTGTAATCACATACGCCGCACCTGCCCCAGCCACCTCGGCAATATTTGCTCCAGTAATGGTGCCGCTTGTGGTGAGAGAAAAATCGCCAACATCCACGCCCGTGACTTCTTTCGAGAAGGTCACATTGAAGTGAACAACATTGGCAGCCGTCGGACTCGGATCTGCGCGCAGAATATTGGAAACAACTGGCGGACTGAACACAATCGTAGGCGTAACAGTTACCACGGGAGTTGGAATACCAAACGCGGTCTCGAATGCGCCGATATCCGGTGCGCTCCCGGCAAAGCCATCATTGATGCCGGGGATGAGAGCGCCTCGATCTACATTTGGGCTTGATTGCAAAAGCGAAAGATCACCGCCACCCGGATTCGCCAATCCCGGCGGATTTTCATGTCCGTTACATTCCAGCCCAACACCTTTGCACAAATTTGCGATGGTTGAATAATTTACATTTTCCCATTTAAAGTGCGTTGTGGTGAGGGTGGTGTACCAGTTGTCATTGTTCCAATCATGACCTGTGGAACCTGTTTGTGTTTCTTCCACTGACAAACCGTTTCCTTGAAAAATATTATTACGCAGCACAACATTACTGACTGCGCTGATCATCTCCATTGAGTTGCGGTTTGCCTTATTCGTCCAGCTTGTGTTGTGATAGATCATCACCCAGCCATCGGAGTTCCTGTCAAACTTGATGCTCCTGCCGGTGAAATTTGTAAAAGTGGAACGCATGACCCAGACCGGCCCCATGGTGATCGGCGCAAGGGAAATACCGACCAGCATCGAGTCAATGGTGTTATTCCTGAAGCGGTGATTGATGCAAGTCCCCTCCGGCTCGAGAGCATCATCAGCGATGTGATGGATATTGTTGTTGTACACATCCACATCAAACGCAACGCCGGGGTTATCCAGCGCGGCAGATGAACTGGTATAGATGCCATTGAAATAATTATGAATATGATTGCCGCGCACGATCGTGCCGATGTGCCCCCGCAGGACAATTGCTGTGGCCTCCATCGCCGTCCCTTTGACGGAATTCCACGGCCATTCATTCAATGGCGGGTCGTAGAATTCGTTGTACTCGATGCGGGTATCATTGCCGCGATCTTCGCCACCCGTCCATGAAACAAATACTCCATTTTGCAAGTTATGAATTTTATTCTTGCGAACCACAATGTGTGATGCGTTATTCAAACATGCGCCACAGCCAAAGCCTGTCCCATAAAAACGCATCTCAAAGCCTTCGATCCAGATCCAATCACGGCCATCTACAGAAAAAGCTCCATTGAACTGGGGCATTTGCCAGGAATAATCCCAGGGGTCTTGCTGAATGCGGATATAGAGCTTGCCGCTCGACGGTTCATAAAACCAGCCTTCCTTCATCGGCACATCGTTATGCCCCATGCTTTCCAAAAGCGCATGAAGTGAATCGTATTGATAAAAACGCTGTTGATCGCGCGCAAGATATTTGATCCCCCACCCCGGTCTGGTAAAAAAGACATGTGACCTTGACTCATGCGGCTCCCAGACTTCCTTTGGCAGAGATATGGACCCATCCAAGATCGCGCCGCTTCCTTCCGCCTTTACCTGAATCCAATTTCCAACAGTTCCCGAAGCTGGGAAATTGACCGCTTCGCGATACACGCCGTCTGCCACCAATACCTGTGTACCGGGCTGGGCACGGTTGACCGCCTCCTGAATGGTCTTAAACGGCGCGAGTGCCGAGCCATCTCCGCCGAGTTGGGCATCGTCATCCACACGCAGAATTGTAGTTGGCGCAAATTGAAGTTCGTCAGGCTGAGTGACAAGTGACCCGGTCACTTCATTTACACCGTCAATCACTTTGACTTCATACGTTATGGAGGCAGAAAGCCCAAACAGACTGCCAACCAAACGACCATCATCGATCCGCATGAGAGCGTGACCTGTGCGCCAGTTGACTTCGCCACTCTGGCGGTATAGCAATTGGGCGGTCTTCGGCAAATCCACACCGCTGACGACAACGCCTGCCGTTTCAATATTGGGATAGAAGTTTAGTTGAGTAAACGAGGATGCAATCGCTCTATTTTCCGGCGTAAACGCAGAAGAGACAACCACTGCGATTAATACAAACAGGGTCAAACGATGCGTCCAGTGGAAGATATGAGATTGAGGTTTCATCGGTACTATTAATATAGCACGGACGCAGGGATTTTCAATTTTGATACCATGACAAATAAAAAGTCCCCGAGCCTTGAAACTCAGGGACTTTTTCAGCTACCCATACAATTCTCTTCTGAAAAACTCCGGCAAGGCAAAAGCCGCCTTGTGGACTTCGGGGTTTATATAATTATTCACGCCCGCAGGAAGCGGTGTTTTTAAGCCGTTTTCCCAGGGAGTATTTGAGACGTACATGAAACCAATTCCGCCGCCCGGGTAGGTTGGGATATTGGCATAGTAATACGCGGGATTCTTCGTCAACGTCTTTGCGGATTGATAGATCTGCTTAATCAACTCGGTATCAAAGAAGGGCTGTTCGCATTGGGTGGCAGCGGCTCCGTTGGGAGTCAATGCACGCACCATGAGCTTGTAGAACTCATCAGAGAACAGTCTCTCCGCCATGCCGATCGGGTCAGTGGTGTCAGAGATAATGACATCGAACTGTCCGGGGTTTTCTTCGAGAAAACCAAAAGCGTCGCGGACTAATAATGTGGCACGAGGATCAGTCCACGGGTCGCCAAATGAGGCGAAGTGTTCGCGTGAGAGATCCACGACACGCTGATCCAGCTCACAGACGATGGCTTCTTCCACGGAGGGATATCGCAATACCTGCTGCAATGAACCACCGTCACCACCGCCAACGATCAAAACCCGCTTCGGCTTTCCAACGGCCAGCATGGGCACATGCACGATCATTTCATGATAGCCAATGTTGTCACGCTCGGTCAGTTGGATGATGCCATCGAGGATCATGGCTTTGCCGAAAAACTCAGTTTCAACGACTTGTAAATGTTGAAACTGAGTCTGCTCATCCGCAAGGATATTCTTAATGCGAATGCCCTTGCGATAGTAGGGATGTAATTCTTCTGTAAACCAAATGCTCATTCAATTTCCTATACTGCGATCGGGAGTCTTGTTTCAACCGATGCTTCGCGGTCAAGCTTTCGCATCGAGAAATCATCTGCACCAAACGCCTCTTTGATTTTCATCAACAAGGGCATCATATCCTTGCCGATGGCACATGTAAAGAGGTCGATCGCACAATAATTGTGTTCGGGCCATGCATGCAAACTTGCATGCGACTCTGCGAGAAGCAAAAAACAGGTAAAGCCATGCGGGCTAAACTTGTAAAAGCCCTCATCCACAACCGTCAGGCCGCTTTCATGCACAGCCTGCGCAAACAGCGAATAAGCTCGCTCGCTATCCATGAGAATCTCATGGTTGCAGTCGGAGAGGTCAAAAATAAAATGCTCTCCCAATTTCAAAGTCGCGTTCACTCACACCTCCAGGCATTAAAAAAATGAAAGAACCCGTTCGGAAACATCATCTTTTCATTTCAAACGATCCGCAGGATGTGTGCCCTGTGTAACGCTGAAACGGTTCCCAAACAGACTCTTATTGCGAGTATTTATACTATGTCACGGCGGAGCGTCAATCTTTTCAGCCAGTGAATATTCTTTATTACAGCATCCTGTTGAAATCAAAATCATCATCACACACCGTCTGTGGGTCATAATCATTATGTATTTAGTCTTTCGATACATGATTTGAAAACAGTGACAAAAGTACTTGAAAAAAAATGAATTATGGTAAATTCAACAACCTGTGGAAAAGGAGAAACAATGACCGAAAATCTGGACGATCTCAACAGGGAAACCCGCGAAGCCTGGGAAGTGAACGCCGATGTCTGGGATAAGCGCATGGGCGACGAAGGCAATGACTTTTTTAATATTTTATGCTGGCCCGCACTCGCCTCTTTTCTTAATGCTTCGACAACGCTCAGCACAGGTCTCCAGCCTGATTCGCACATCCTCGACATTGCCTGTGGCAATGGTCTCACCACCCGCCGCCTTGCCGAACTCGGCGCGCAAGTGACCGCCTTCGACTTCTCCTCCAACCTGATCGATAAAGCAAAAGTCCGCTTGAATGATCACGCTTCACGCGTCACTTTTCACGTCATCGACGCAACAGACGAATCTCAACTCCTCTCCCTCGGCGAAGGCAAATACGATTCCGCTCTCTCCAATATGGCTCTCTTTGACATGGCAAACATCGAAACTCTGTTTAAGGTCCTGCCCAAGCTGCTGAAACCCAACGGCACTTTTGTTTTCAGCATCACACACCCCGCTTTCAATAATTCATCCTCTGTGCATTTGGCCGAAGAAATGGACGATAACGGCGAGATCAAGACCGTGTATTCCATCAAAGTCTCACGCTACATGACTCCCCACAACCAGCGCGGACTCGCCTTGCGCAACCAGCCCAAGCCACAGGTCTATTTCGAGCGCCCGCTTCAGTATTATCTCAACCTCGGCTTCAAAAACGGATTCATCCTCGATGGATTTGAAGAACGCGCCTTCCCACCCGAAATTCCACAGTTCTTTCCGCTTGGCTGGGGAGGAAAATTCAGCGAACTCCCCGCAGTGGTTGTTGCGCGAATGAGATTGACCTCGTGAATTTCGTCTATCTCCTCATCGAATTCCTTGACGAGCTGGTCTTCGGCCTCGGCGAAACCGCCTGGCCGCTCATCCGCACAGACCTGCACCTCACCTACACTCAGATCGGCCTGCTGCTAAGCGTGCCTGGCATCATCGCTGCCTTCATTGAACCCTTCCTCGGCATTCTCGGTGACGTGTGGAAGCGCCGCCTGCTCATCCTCGGCGGCGGAGTTTTCTTCACCTTTTCACTTGTTCTAACCGCCATCAGCAAAAGTTTTCTTCCGTTGCTAATCTCATTCATAATATTCAACCCTGCATCAGGCGCATTCGTCAGCCTTTCGCAAGCCACACTAATGGACTCTGATCCCGAACGCCACGCGCAAAACATGGCACGCTGGACTTCCGCTGGCTCGCTTGGAAATGTATTCGGCCCGATCCTGCTTGGCTTGTTCGTCTATTTTGGTCTCGGCTGGCGCGGAGCGTACGCCCTCGTAGCGGCGGTTTCAGCACTTTGTTTACTCGCCGCGTTTCGCCTCGTCCCGCCTGACGACGATTCCATTTCTCACCTGCCCAGTTTCAAAAGTGTTTTCGACGGATTTCGTTCCGCCCTCTCCGCGCTCAAACGCCGCGAAGTCTGGCGTTGGCTGCTTCTGCTCGAAGCGTCCGATCTTATGCTCGATGTATTCCTCGGATTCCTCGCGCTCTACTTTGTAGATGTCGCGCAAGCCACCCCAACACAGGCAGGCATCGCAGTGACTGTTTGGCTCACAATGGGTATGCTCACCGACTTTATCTTCATCCCATTTATTGACCGTCAGCCCGACAGCATGAAATTCCTTCGCAGAACTGCGGCGCTTGAATTGTTCGCCTTTTCAATTTTCCTGCTCGTCCCGGGCTTCATTCCCAAACTCATCGCGATCGTCTTCGTCAACATTTTCAACACAGGCTGGTATCCCATTTTGAAAGGCAATTTGTATTCCGCGCTGCCCGGGCAAAGCGCCAGCCTTATGGCCATTGAATCGGTCACAACGCCGATCGCAAAACTTCTTCCGCTTTTCGTCGGCCTGCTTGCAGATCAATTTGGTTTGGGCATCGCCATCTGGCTCTTGTTACTTGGCCCGCTTGCCCTTATCATTGGCCTCCCCCGCCATGACAAACCCTAACACCTCCATCTACATCCACATCCCCTTCTGCAAACACCGCTGCGCCTACTGCGACTTCAACACCTACGCGGGCCAGGAAGATTCGATTCCCGCATACGTACAAGCTTTAATCAATGAGATTGAATTTGTTGGACAGCGCGCCGGGCAGATGAACATCCACACCGTCTTCTTCGGAGGCGGGACTCCTTCGCTTCTTTCCGCGCCGCAATTTGATTCCATACTACGGGCATTGCGCTCCGCCTTCACATTCACCGCTGACGCGGAGATCAGCATCGAAGCCAACCCCGGCACGATCTCACCAGAGAAATTAAATGCAATTCGCAAGTCAGGCATCAACCGCATCAGCTTCGGCGTGCAATCTGCCAACACCGAAGAACTGCGCATGCTCGAACGCATCCACGATTTCTTCACCGTCATCGAAGCCGTGTCCACCGCTCGAAAAGCAGGCTTCGACAACCTCAACCTCGACCTGATCTACGGCCTCCCCGAGCAGACTCTTGCCTCATGGCAGACCACCCTCCAACGCATCGTTGACCTGCATCCCGAACACATCTCCGCCTACGCGCTGACTCTCGAACACGGCACTCCCTTCGGGCGCTGGTCATCCAAAGGCCTGCTCCCCCTCCCCGACCCCGATCTCGCCGCTGAAATGTACGAATACGCGGAAGATTTTTTAGAAGCAAATGGGTATGTGCATTATGAAATATCAAATTGGGCGAAAAAGGACAACGCAGAAGGCCGAATGCAGAATGCAGAATCAAATTCATCATTCATCATTCATCATTCATCATTTGTTTGCCGTCATAACCTCCAATACTGGCATTCCCTCCCCTACCTCGCCTTCGGCGCAGGCGCCCACGGATACGCCAACGGCTATCGTTACTCAAACGCATTGCGAATCAAAACATATATTGAGCGATTATCTCTGCCTTCTGCATTCAGCCTTCTGCCCTTTCCTCTCTCTCCCGCCACTGTCAACCAGCACAAACAGACATTGAAAGATGACATGTCCGAGTACATGCTGAATAACCTCAGACTAACGAATGCCGGAGTAGCAGAATCAGATTTCAGATTAAGATTCAGAAGCGGGCTTTTGGATGTCTATCCAAAGGAAATTGAAGACCTAGTCAAAAATGGGTTGCTTGAAATCAAAACCTCCGAAGTTTACAGGCTTACCAAACGCGGAAGACTATTGGGAAATCAAGTCTTCGTAAAGTTTGTGTAGCACAATCAAAAAGACCTCCAAGTTTTAGCTTGGAGGTCTTCCTTATTACTTTTTACTTATACTGCCTTACTTCTTCTTTGCAACTTTCTTCACGGCCTTCTTGGCAACGGCTTTCTTGGCAACTGCCTTTTTCACAACAGGCTTCTTCGCAACAGCTTTGACCGGGCGGTGCTTGAGTGCTGCATGAGCTGCGGCCAGGCGAGCGATCGGCACGCGGAAGGGCGAGCAGGAGACGTAGTTGTTGCCGATCATGTGACACCATTCGATGGAGTCAGGATCGCCGCCGTGCTCACCGCAGATACCCACTTCAAGGTTCGGGCGGGTCTTGCGGCCTTCGGAGATGGCCCACTGCATGAGGGTGCCCACGCCGTGGCGGTCAATGGTCTGGAAGGGGTTCTTCAAAAGAATGCCCTGTTCCTGATAGGTGATGAGGAAGTTGCGCTCGGCATCATCGCGAGAATAGCCGTAGGTCATCTGGGTCAGATCGTTGGTGCCGAAGGAGAAGAACTCGGCATCGCGGGCCACATCGCTAGCGGTGATTGCGGCGCGGGGGATTTCGATCATGGAACCGAACTTGTACTCAAACTTGATCTTCTTTTCGCCCATGACTGCGGCAGCGATGCGCTCGAGGCGGGGCTGGATCCAGTCCAATTCCTTGACGGTACCGGTGAGCGGGATCATGACTTCGGGCTTCACAACAATTCCGCGCAGGGTGCAGTCGGCAGCGGCTTCAAAGATGGCGCGGACTTGCATTTCCACGATCTCGGGCATGACGATGCTCAAGCGAACACCACGCAGACCCATCATGGGGTTGGATTCGTGCATGCCCTTGACGGACTCAAGCAGATCTTCCTTGGCCTTCAAACCAGTAGATTCACCCTTGACGCGCATGGTCACAACTTCTTCGAGAAGTTTTTCTTCATCGGGCATGAACTCATGCAATGGCGGGTCGATCAAGCGGATGATAACGGGATAGCCGTCCATCGCTTCAAAGAGACCGTCAAAGTCCTGGCGCTGGCTGGGCAGCAACTTGTTCAAAGCGGAGGTGCGTCCCTCGGAAGAATCAGCGAGGATCATTTCCTGCACGATGGGCAGGCGCTCGGGCTCAAAGAACATGTGCTCGGTGCGGCACAGACCGATACCTACGGCGCCATAAGAGCGGGCGCGGCGGGCATCCTTCGGATAATCGGCATTTGCCCACACTTGCAGACCGCGTGTCGGCCAGCCCTTGGGAGCAGAGCGGATGTCTTTGCGGGCGCAAATTTCATCAGCCCACTTGAGCAGGGTCATCAATTCAACCTGATCTTCGATCGAGGGAATGGATACGGGGATCTTGCCGACATAGATCAAGCCAGTGGTACCGTCAACGGAAATCCACTCGCCTTCTTTCACAACGATATCGCCAACATTCATGACGCGCTTGTCGAGATCGATCTTGATCGCAGAAGCGCCCACAACGCATGGGATACCGAACTGACGAGCCACCACTGCCGCATGAGATGTGGCGCCGCCTTCACTGGTCAACACACCCTTGGAGGCGATCATACCGTGAACATCATCAGGCTTGGTGAACGGGCGCACCATGATGGTGTCCTGTTTGCCTTCTTTGGCCATCTTCTCAGCCATGTCAGCATCGAAATAGATCTGACCAACAGCCGCACCTGGGGAGGCATTCACGCCCTTGGCGATCAACTTGCCAGTGCGTTCTGCTTCCTTCTTGGCTTCATTATCGAACTGTGGGTGAAGGAGTGTATCCACATTTTCAGGGGTCACACGTTCCACAGCTTCGTCTTTTGTGATCAAGCCTTCCAGCGCCATATCCACAGCCATCTTGACGGTGGCCTGGGCGGTGCGCTTGCCGTTGCGGGTCTGGAGCATCCACAACTTGCCGCGCTCAATAGTGAATTCCACATCCTGCATATCCTTGTAATGTTTTTCAAGGCGTGCAGCGATCTTCATGAATTCATCATAGGCTTTGGGCATACGCTCGGTCAAAGTCTCGATCGGGTTCGTGTTGCGAATACCTGCAACCACATCTTCACCCTGAGCATTGAACAGGAATTCACCCATCATCTTCTTATCGCCAGTGGATGGGTTGCGTGTGAATGCCACACCGGTAGCAGAGTCTTCACCCATGTTACCAAAGGCCATGGTCTGGATATTTACTGCGGTTCCAAGATCATGGGAAATGCCAGTCGCATTGCGATAGTCAATGGCGCGCTTGCCATTCCAGGATTTGAACACCGCTTCGGTGGCCAATTCCAACTGCTTGTAGGGATCCTGCGGGAAATCAAAACCTTTCTCTTTTCGAATGACAGCCTTGAATGCCTCAACCATTTGAGCCCAGTCTTCAGCGGTCATTTCGGTGTCGAGCTTGTAACCCTTTTCATGCTTGTATTCATGAAGAGGCTGCTCGAACGACTCATCGGGAATTCCCAACACCACCGAGCCGAACATCTCAACCAAGCGGCGATACGAGTCATATACAAAGCGGGCATTGCCAGTCAACTTGACCATGCCTTCAGCGGTCACATCGGTCAAACCGAGGTTCAACACAGTGTCCATCATACCGGGCATAGAGAATTTCGCACCGGAACGGCAGGAAACCAACAGGGGATTCTTTGGGTCACCAAATTTCTTGCCTGTCTTCTTTTCAACTTCTTTCAAAGCCTTCAACTCTTGTTCCCACAAACCCTTGGGAAATTTACCCGCCTTTTGATACGCATTACACGCTTCGGTCGTCACTGTAAAAAACGGCGGTACCGGTACTCCAGCTCGTGTCATATCCAACAAACCCGAACCTTTGCCGCCCACGAGAGCCTTTACCGCATCCCATGAACCACCAGCAACTTTTTCAGCCTCTTTTACTTCGTTAAAGAGATAGACCCACTTGGTCATTTTAGCCTCCTAAAAGGAATAGATTTTTTTAAATTCATTTGTGAAATATTTTACCAAAAACACTCTAATTCACACATGACAAATATCACCAGATAAAAGGACGTCAGTCCGCATATCAAGCTGTAAACACATTGCAAAGTGTATTAAGGGTGTATTAAGTGATAATAGCTTAAGGTAAAACTATGGCCACAAAAATTCTTGTAATTGATGACGACACCGCGATCACCGAGTTAATGAGCATGTTGCTCAAAACTCATGGCTTCGATGTGATTACCACCAATAGCGGCGCGGATGGTATTAAACTCGCGCGCGAAAATTTTCCCAATGTCGTGCTTCTTGATCTGATGATGCCCGAAGTGGACGGTTGGCAGGTGGCAAAATCCATTCGCGCCTTCAGCAATGTCCCCATTCTCATCCTCTCCGCCATCAATGACCCACGCATGGTGGCAAGTGTGTTGGACGCGGGCGCTGATGACTTCCTCGTCAAACCAGTTCCCAGCGGTGTACTGGTCGCCCACATCAGGAAAATGGTGAGGCGGACTGGTTCGCTGGATAGGTCAAAACTAAAAAAAACTGATTCGCTTGCCAGCAAAACACAACCGCTTCCTTTCTGACCGATTACTTGATCCTGCTTAAAAAGCATGTCCGCCACTCTCGCGAAAGCGTGTGACGGACATTTTTATTTCACATCAACTTCTTCAATGCTTCGGCTGTTTCCTTCGGAAATTCCATCATCGGCATGTGACCCGCCTTCTTCAGCTTGATCAACTGCGCTGCAGGCAAAGCGGATTTTATTTCCTTCGCGCGGTCAATCGGAATGAGCAAATCTGCATCCCCATGGATCAACACCACAGGGAACTCAAATTGAGGAAGAATATCCATGAAATCTCCCCGCTCGGCCATCGCCTTCAACGCACCGATCACCCCTGCCTGGCTTTGTGCTTTCATCAAAAGATTCGCAAATTCCTGTACTTTTTCATTTGCTGAAAGCTTCGGCGTCATGGCCTCCGCAACAACCTCCACCCCTTTTTCCAAAACATCCTTTGCCGTTTTGTAGCGTCCGGCCTTTCGCTCAGGAGCATCGGCGGCAGCCTGGGATGAGACCAACGCCAGCCCGCTCACGCGCTCCGGGTATTCCTTTGCAAAAGCTAGCGCCACATACCCACCCATGGAATGCCCCGCAAAGGCGGCTTTCTCTATTCCGAGAAAATCCAGCAAACCGGCAATGTCGTTTGCGAAATCCAGCATGGTATAGGGCGTATCCACCGTGGAAGATTCGCCGAAGCCGCGCAGATCAGGGACGATCAGATCAAAATCGTTTTCAAGCAGAGGTACAACGCCATCCCAAATGGAAAGGTCGAGGGGAAATCCGTGGATCAAAACCAGCGGAGTAGTACCTGTTCCACTGCGGTCATAAGATAGGTCAATATTATTTTCGGGTTGGTTTTCCATTTTATTTATCCAATTCTTTATTTACACTTCACGGAGTCCGCAAGTTCTACTTGCGGATTAACTCCAGAAGTAAAACTTCTGGACTCCAAAACTATTTCCATTTCACTTCCACTTTCAATTTACTGCCCAGTCGAGATTTATAAAAAATATGCCCGTTATCGCGTCCAAACTCAAAGACGCGGCGGGTGATGTCCACGTCTGCTTTACAGTATTCGGCAACCTTTTCCAATTCACCGTTGCGAAACCACTCAACGCTTTTTATGCCATCAGCTGTTTTGGTTGCGCCGAGCGTGGCGCTGGCAATGGAGTCAAGGCCGATGCGAAAGCCTAGAATCTTTTGCAGGTCGAGGAGCAGGTCAAGGGTCGGGATGGAAGCGAAACGCGTCTCAGGGGAATAGGGCCGGAGCACCAGATAATCAAAGCCCTGCAGGTTGAAGCCGACCACCTTCGTCGCGGATTTTAGTTCTGCGATCAAGGCAGGGACATCCTGTTCCCAGTAAACGGTGAAATCACTTTTCTCTGTGGAATAGGTGACGGCGCAGGCAACTTTTAGTTTATCAATGTTTCCGCGTCCGCCAACATCGTCGAACAGGTTTTGAGACTCAAGATCGAAGAATACATAGTTCATGCTTCACCAGCCGAAGGTCCTTTCGCCATTTCTTCGCGCGCAAATGATAACGCCTGCTCGCGGTTCTCAATTTTTCCGGCGGCCTGATTCTCGCGGATGGATTCGAGCAGCTGACCGATGACAGGACCGGGTGTGAGGCTCAGTTCTTTCATCAGTTCGTGTCCATCCAAGAGGCGCGGCGGAGCAACCACCTCTTCGGGGCGTTCCCAATAATTTTCAAGCAGGATGCGCGCAATGTCGAGATAGGCTGTCCATGTTTCAAGGGTAAGCTCATTGGCGGAAGTACCGCGCAAGTCGGCAAGGCCAAGCAGGATGAGGTCGATGCCCGCTTTGCCAGAATCACGAAAGAAGCGGTAAATGGCTTTTCGTGACGGAGTCTGTTTTTCGTTCAACAAACGGCTGCCGAAGAAATGGATGCGCATGTGGTGCTTGATGATGGCGTGGATGCGCTCGACTTCATCATTGCTAAGGTTGAAGGCACGCGCACGTTCGGCGGCAACTTCCGCGCCTTGCAAGTCGTGGTCAAAAAAGCGGATGCGGCCTGTCTCGTCATGCGTTTTTGTGTCGGGCTTGCAGACATCGTGGTACAACGCAGCGAAGAAAAGCAATGAACGATGTGAGCGATCAACATTAAGCGATTGTGCAAAGTGCTGCGCGATCTGCTCGCGGAAACGTCCCAGGCGCAAGCCGAGCAGACCCGTGAACATGTCATTGGTTTTATCGGCATCATAGCCGACGCGCAGCCCGGAAATGACATGGTCGAGGTAATCCAACACGGTGAGCGTGTGCGTCCAGACATCGTGAATGTGCGGGGGGGATTGTTCCACACCTTTCATTTTGAGCAATTCAGGCATTAGATGTTGAAGCACGCCGAGCATGTCCAATGCGCGAATGGACGCATCAGGTTTGGGACCTTGCAGGATCTTGAAGACTTCATCACGCAGGCGCTCTGCAGAGATACGCCCAAGCTGATCTGTGGACTGTTTCATCCATTCACGGGTGGGCTTGTCTATTTTGAAGCCGAAAGCGGCAGCCTGACGCACCGCGCGCAAAATGCGGACGGGGTCCTCGGACATGGATGTTGGCGAGCAGGCGCGGATGAGTTTGGCGCGGATATCATTTGCGCCATTCAGCGGGTCGATGATGGTGTTATCACGCAGATTGTATGCGAGGGCATTAATCGTAAAATCGCGGGCGCGCAAATCCTCTTCCAAATTAGCGCCGCGATAGGTGGCGAAATCAAGGAAGGTGCGCGTGCCGTCTTCCTTCGTGATGACAACCCGACCCGTGTCACGTTCATCGTCAAGGGGCAAAAAGTCGGCGTTGAGGGTGTTGGCAACTTTTCGAGCGAGGGAAATGCCGTTCGAAGGCAGAGCAAAATCAAAGTCGGGAGCCCCATAGGGGTGCTTCGCAAAGAGGCGCGAAGTTAAAAGGTCACGCACTGCCCCACCGACGAGGTAAATCTCCTGTTCGGGGGGCAGGGCGTCTTTTATCCGATCTATTAAAGGTGGTAATGTAAAAGGGAGTGACATAAAAATGATCTCTGGTTTTTCTTTATAACGACTGGAGAGCGATGCGCGCAAGGCCTGTTCAGGGGTGCCGCCTTGCGCAATGACACGTCCACGTACAAGGGCCACCCAACGGCCTGAGTATGGCGATCTTTGTGTTTCAGATCTGACAGTTTCTTCGTTCATATTTCCCCGGCCAAGTCAGGTCATCAGGAGGATGGTTTGTATTTTTCCAGGTCTACCACGCCGACGAATGTCAGGTTTCGATAATATTCATCCAGATCAAGACCGTAGCCGAACACAAATTTGTTTGGGATGGTGAAGCCTAGATAATCAACCGGGACATGCGCTTCGCGGCGTTCGGGTTTATCAAGCAGGGCGCAGACTTTGAGAGTCTTTGGCTGGCGGGTTTCGAGCATTTGCAAAACGGACGCGATGGTGTGGCCGCTGTCAACGATATCCTCGACGAGCACAACATTCCTTCCACGAATATCTGTTTGCAGGTCAAGCGTGACGCGGGCCGAGCCAGCGGACTCACGTTTGCCCGCGCCATAAGATGAAACAGCCATAAAATCCATCATGTGCGGGGTGGTGATACTACGGCTCAGATCAACCATGAAGGGCACTCCGCCGCGCAGGATGCAAATAAGCAGCAGGTCTTCATTTACATAATCGGCGCTGATTTGTGCGCCCAGTTCCCTGACGCGTGCCTGCAAGGCTTCTGCTTCGATCAATATTTCAGCGAGTACATCTTTGTAATCTTGCATGGATGATTTCCTGTGTACGTATTTACGTGGATACATGTATAAAGGTAAACACGTATCCAAAAATTGCGGATTGAGGACTTCGCCCCGCTAACGCGGGACTTCGTGATGCTGGCGGCAGCGGGCTTCGTACAACTCGGACGCGCCAACGATCACGATCGGTTCATCATAACGGGCGGGCTTGCCATTGACCAGGCGCTGTGTACGCGAGGCGTTGTCGCCGCAGACCATGCAGATGGCATGTAGTTTCAAAACATCCTCGGCTTCGGACATCAAAGCAGGCATGGAACCAAAGGGTTCGCCGCGGAAGTCCGTGTCCAGACCTGCAACAATCACACGGATGCCACGCGCAGCAAATTCCTTCGACACTGTTACAACTTCAGGGTCAAAGAATTGCGCTTCATCGATCCCAACAACGGTTGTATCTGTTTCAAGTTTCGAACGAATGTCGGCGGCCTTTTCAACGGGGATCGCATCATAAGTAGATCCCATGTGGGAAGCCACTTTTTCAACCGCGTAGCGCACATCAATGGCAGGCTTGAAAACCTGTACCTTTTGCCTGGCGATGGTTGCCCGGATCAGCCTGCGGATCAATTCGTCCGTTTTACCGCTGAACATCGAACCACAGACGACTTCAATGGAACCGTGTGTATGACGCATAAAACCTCTCGTCACTGCGAGACTGTGAAGCAATGACATTGTTGGAGTATAAAAACAGGCAGACGCTTTTGCATCTGCCTGTCTAGTTTACCTGAGAAACTTATCCCTGACAAAGTCCTGGGCAAAGTCCTGTGGACAAAGCCAGTAAAAAGGGAAAGCCTACTCGCCTGCTTCCGCGCCAGCTTCTGGTTCGGTTTCAGCTTCAGCGGATTTTTCAGCTTTGGGGGCCTTTTCAACTTTTTCGACTTTGGGAGCTTCTGGAAGTTCAAAGCCCAATGCGCGAAGTTTCTTCTTGGTGGTGGTCAGAGCGGATTGACCATAGCCGGCAATCTCCAACAAAGATGCATCGCCTTCAGCAAGCTTGGCAAGGATCTGACCAATGGTCAAAACACCAGCCTTCTTGAGGGATTCAGCGGCGCGGGGAGCAAGGGCCAGATCGTCAATGGAGCGATCGGGAGAGTTCAAAGACTCTTCCTTGACTTTCTGTTGTTCCACATAGGTCTGGCGGGCAGAAAGCTTCTTGTAGAAGCGGTCAACCTGACCTTCAACGTCCAACATTCTCGCGGACTCACCCGTGAAGAACGGATGACAATTGGAGCACACATCAATGCGCAGTTCCTTTTTGGTAGATGTGGTGACCCACGTCTTGCCGCAGGAAGCACAGGTAACCTGTGCTTGAAACACGGTAGGATGGATTTCTGCTTTCATTATTCCACCTCAGCCGGAATGATATTGACGCGTTTGCGTCCGTGAATGACATCGAACATCACGATCCCGTCCGCGATCGCGAAGAGGGTATCGTCCTTGCCGACCAATACATTGATGCCCGGCTTGATCTTGGTGCCGCGCTGGCGAACAAGGATATTGCCCGAAAGCACAAACTGCCCGGCATAACGCTTTACACCCAAGCGCTGGGAATTGCTGTCTCTACCGTTGCGGGTTGATCCGCCACCTGTTTTATGTGCCATGATTTACCTCTACTTCTTCTCAGTCTTCTTGGCTGCTGGTTTTTTCGCGGCCGCTTCTTTCGGCGCCTTAGCCTTCTTCTCGACCTTGGCCTCTTCCTTCGCCTCGACCACTTCGGCTGCTTCAACCTTCGGTGCAGCCTGCTTCTTGGGGGCCTTGCGTTCTTCTCCGGCCTTGCCAATGAAGTCGATCATCAAACGGGTATATTGATGGCGATGGCCACCCTTTACACGAATGCGTTTCTTGGGGCGATACTTAAAGGAAACAACCTTGGGGCCTTTGACATGTTCCACAACGGTGGCGGAAACTGTAAATTCACCAACGGTTGGGGTTCCGACCAGGACGGCTTCTTCATCGATCACCATCAGGACGCGGTCAAAGTCAAACGATTTGCCTAGTTCGTAGGCGAGGCGGTCCACATCAATAGTGGAGCCTTCGACGGCGCGGTACTGTTTGCCGCCACTTTCAACGATTGCAGTTCTCATTTTTTATGATCTCCAGTCATCACTTCGCCGCGCGTTCTGCGGAGAACTTACACTCTACGCCGAACTGTGGGGAAGCTGGGTTATTTACAGGCAACCGCCCCGGTTTTTAACAGCCGGGGCTGAAGCGGACGATATTATACATGTGGGAGGGTACACCTGTCAACGATTTTGGGGCGGGAAAATACTCGAGGGGCATATCCGCTCAAAGGGATGTATCAGGCGTCAGATTAAGGAAGAGGCGCTTATCCCTGCTTGGGGATGATGGCGGTGATGGACTTCGTCACAGCCTGAAGTTGACCGGCGTGCGCCTTGAGTTTATTCGCGTCGCCTGTTTGCAACCCGGAGCGGACATCGGTGATGGTCTTCGATGTGGTGGTTTCGTTGTCGATGATCTTCTGGGTGATGCTTTCCAGATTGACGAGCATTTGCATAACATTCTTTGGGACGATGGGAAGGTTCTTGAGGATGGGCAGCAGGACATCCAAAATGCCGTTGGCAGTGCGGGCATATTTGACGGTGAGGGTGTGCAGCGAGCCGATGGAGGAGGTAAGCTCAAGCGCGATCTCCTGGATCGAGTCGATCATTTCCTTGTTCTGTTCGATGATCTTGACGATGTCATTGATGGAGCCTGTGAGCTTATCGGAAAATTTAACGTATGAAACTGTGCCGGTCTTTGAAATTGCCGTGCCTGCTTTTGCGGTGGACTTAATGGGAGTGGGCATTGGAATATCTCCTAAAAGAATGAAATAAGATGAGATGAAATTACTGACGGCTCCAAATATACTTTACTTCTTTTTCAATCACAACCTTGTTGACAAACCTTCTTTTCTCGTATATGCTCATATAAATCAAAACCCAATCAAAGGAGCAGGTATGAGTGCAACTGAACTGAAATGGGAAAATATTCGCAACAGCTTGTTATGGATCGTTCTTCCGTTGATCGTTGGTATTTTGATCGCGGCATCCGTACCCAAGCCTGTGATCGGCATCATCCGTTTGAATGACGCGATTTATTCGTACACAGCGCAGGATATGATCGCCCAGATCCACTATGCGATGGAACATCCCGAAGTTCGCGCAGTGGTGCTGGCTTTTGACAGCCCTGGCGGCACCGTGGTGGATACCGAAGCCGTTTACATGGAATTGACGCGGCTGCGTGAAATGAAGCCTGTCGTTACGGCGGTGAATGGGATGGCTGCGAGTGGGGCGTATTATCTCTCCGTCAACACGGATTACATTTACGCCAAGCCGACATCGCTTGTGGGGAACATCGGTGTGATCGGTTACCTGCCCCCTGCTCCATTTATTATTGAAGATATTATTTCGACCGGCCCCTATAAACTCTGGGGCGCGCCGCGCGATTCGGATATGCGCCAGATCGAAATGGTGAAACAGGGATTCTTTGAAGCGGTGAACCTTGGACGCGAAGGACGGCTCAACGCCGGACCTGAGACGATCTTCACCGGGCAGATCTGGGCCGGCACAGAAGCCGTCCACTTGGGCATTGCAGATGAAATTGGCACCGAGACCGACGCCATTGAGAAAGCGGCAGAACTCGCAAAAGTTGCCAATTATGAAGCAATTGATCTTTATGAACTTTCAGTATATGGGAGTGGGTCCTCATATCCCTTCTTCATTCAAAGCCCGGACGGCATGATGATGCCATATCCAAATGAGGCGGGCACCTACCTGCTTTACATTCCCCCATTGCCGGTTAAATAACAGGAGCTGACATGAAAAAGAATTTTATCTTCATCGCGTTAGCTGCACTGATCCTTCCCGCACTCCTGCGCGGACTTTGGTTCTATCGTGGGGTTGTTCAACGGCCTGCGTTTTCAACACCCGATTACGAATCCTTTAGCGCGCCGGCTGCGCCCTTCAACCCTGCGCCTTTAAATGCCGATGATGTAAACCAGTATAACGGTGTGGTTCTTCTGGACACGATCCACGGCAATCAATTCACGCTGACTGAGATCGAATCACTGGCGGGAGCCATCAAACAGCGCGGCGGACAGGTGGATCTTTCCAGCGACACAACCATGCTTGAATACCAGTTGAAATACGCCAGCGCGTACATTAGCATATCTCCATCCCTCATGTACACAGCGGATGAAATCCGCATCCTCAAAAATTTTGCAGACCGCGGAGGCAGACTGCTGGTCTTCACGGATGCCACACGCTACTCGCTCTATTTCGATTATGTCAGCGGCAACCCGCTCACGTATGGAGATGTGAATGCGGCCAATCCTCTGCTGGCACCCTTCGGCATCTCCATCAACAACGATTATCTTTACAACCTTCAAAAGAACGAAGGCAATTTTCGAAATGTCTACTTTGATGAATTTGCCAAAAGCGAATTGACCTTCGGACTCAAAGAAGTTGCCCTGTACGGGACGCACTCGGTCGAATCGCCCTCAGGGTTGATCCTGCTTCGAGGAGCAGAATCCACGCTGTCGTCGGCGAATGATGCGAATGATCCTGCCCAGGGCGGCGCAGCCATCAGCGCGGACGGGAATGTCATCGCGTTCGGCGACTTCACGTTCCTGTCATCGCCCTATGAAAGTTATGCGGACAATGCCGCCCTAATCGGCAACCTGGCAGACTTTGCGCTTTCGGGAAAGCAAAAGATCACACTTAACAATTTCCCATTTTTATACAGCACTAAAACCGTGCAAGTATTTCTCTCCTCCGACCTTTCCAAGACAGCGGAAATGGTTGCCGCGCTGGGAAGATTACAGGCAGCCTTACAATACATGAACGTTACAGTTGAATTCGTGGACTCCGTCCCGACCAATGGAGACGCGATCATTCTGAGCTTGTTCACTCCAAACGAAGACCTTACGCCATTCTTCAACAAATTTGATCTCACGCTGGAAGACGGAAGCGAATTCATCACCGTACCCGGGTTTGGCGATATTGGTATTTACGGCAATAGCATTCTGCTATTCAATGCCAGCAACAAAGGGAATCAGCTTGTCCTGCTTTCAGACAGCATCGAAAATACGATCCTGCTGGTGGATACTCTCAACAGCGGCTATTTAACAGGATGCCTGTTGCAGGATAGCATAGCTGTGTGCAGTTCAGGGTATGGCGGCACGTATGAAGGCGATACGACCACGACAGAGGAAGCCAGCGGTGAAGCCACTCCCGAACCGGAAGTGACAGTCACACCTCAAGGATAAAACATGAGCGAATCAATTCAACTTGGCAACGTCAACGGCTATCTTGCAAAGCCGGAAGGCTCCGGCCCCTTCCCTGCTGTGATCGTCATTCAGGAATGGTGGGGACTGGACGCCCAGACCAAATCCATTGCCGACCGCTTCGCAAAAGAGGGCTACCTCGCTTTTGCGCCCGATGTGTACCACGGTGAACTTGCCCAGCTTGGCGATGGCGATACCGCCATGAAGCTGGTGCAAAAGTATGCGCCTAACGCCCCTGCGGAATTAACAACGATGTTCGATGCGTTGAAGGCGCACCCGAATTGCAATGGAAAGATCGGCAGTGTGGGCTTTTGTTTCGGCGGACGCATGTCCCTTGCGCTGAGCACAACCCGTCCGCTGGATGCGGTATGCACCTTCTACGGCGGCGGCATGCAGACGATCTTCGATCAATTGCGCGCCAACCTCAAAGCGCCGGTACTCGGATTCTTCGGCGACGCAGATGTCTCCATCCCTGCTGGAACCGTGGAGGAGTTCGACAAACTTCTTGATGATGTCGGCGTGGAGCATGAGGTCATCATGTACCCGAATTCAGGTCACGCCTTCTTCAGGGATAGCGACCCAAGTGTCTACATCCCTGAAGCATCAAAGGATGCATGGGAACGAGTGAAAAAATTCTTCGGAAAATATTTGGGATAAACAAAAAGCCCCACGCCGAGATTGGCGCGGGGCTTTTTGTTTTATTTTTTACAATGAATTCTTCAGCAATTGATTATAGGGAATGATAAGCTCAAAGATGAATACAAATGCCATGCTCGCTATCCACAACGCAGGAACCACCCAGCGGGTCCATGAGTGGAGGCGTTCGGCTTTCTCCTGTTTTCCCGCATTTACATACACCATCATCATCACGGAGACAACAAGAGACATGAACACGATCAGGTACGTCCAGATCATGAACTTATCAATAAAGGTCAGGTAGCCCGTGGCGGGGACCCCAGCCACCAGAGAGATGTGATATAGAACAATCGCCACCAACGTAGAGGAGACCAGCGCAAGTCGCTCGCTTGTGGCATCCGCCTTCATTAAATAGGACAACATGCCGATCATCACGATCACGATCGCGGCAAAGACCGTTTTCATGAAAGCGCCGAACCAGTCCCTTTCGAGAAACAGCCAGATATCCAAACGCGAGTAGGATGTATCCGGGTTGCTATATTGAACGGGATATGTTGCGCCTAGATCATATTTGCCATTATGGAGCCAGCCCGCAGGGTTGAACAGGTTGGGGTCAACGGAAACGGCAAAATATTCGTAAGCGATCTGGCTCGAGTCGTATTCCTTATCTTCAATGAACACATCGACATACAAATAATCGAATGGATAGAATTGGTAATCCACTCGTCCGATCATATCGGCTTTGACGCGGTACTCATAATACTCAAAGGGTCGGTTCACACCCTGATCCTGCACATCCAACCCGGAGGTGCTGTTCAACACATCCCACTGCGGCTCCAGTGCGCAGGGAGCATCCTGACAGGTGAACATGAGATAAAAGTCCATCGAATAGGTGCCTGCGTTCAGGTCAATATTAAACAAATTGAGGACGATGATCTCAACCTTGTAAACATCCGGAGCGGACTGGGCAGCGGGCACGCGCATCTTCTCATATTTCTGAGCGGGCTTCCCCATCGGCGCAAAAGCCGCCAAAATAACAACGATCAGAGCAATCAACAAAAAAGGCTTGTAAGAAAAGTTTGTCTTCATTGTAAAACTCCAGTGAAAGAATTTTAAAAAAGTATAGCATTTTGATTTTTGATTACCACTTACAATCAGTTGACAAATCCACCGCACTCCTGTAACCTATCCACATGGATCCGTTCACTCCCCCCCTCAGCTTGATTCAACAACAGATCGTTGAATCTCCCCTTGACATTAGACTCTTCGTCCGCGGCACAGCAGGGACCGGGAAAACCACCACGGGCGTGGAGCGGATGCGCTATATGCTCGTTCAGGGCATCCCCGCAGACTCGATCCTCATGCTGACCCCGCAGCGGACATTACAAGAGCCGTACCTTGACCTGTTGTACAGTCCCGAACGCCGCGCGGGCGGAGAGGTTACCTCCGCAACCATTGGCGGCCTCGCCAAACGCATGTGCGACCTGTTCTGGCCCATTGCCGCAGAAGCCGCTGGATTCAAAAACCCGCAACTCCCCCCTGCGTTTCTCACATTGGAAACCGCGCAATATTACATGGCGCATCTCGTGCGTCCATTGATCGAAGAGAAGGGATATTTTCAATCCCTCACCATCAACCGCAACCGCCTGTACTCCCAGATCATCGACGGCTTGAACAAGGCGGCAGTGGTGGGCTTTCCATATACAGAGATCGCCGCGCGGCTGGACTCAGCCTGGTTCGGCGACCCCGCCCAACGCCGCATCTATGCGGATGTGCAGGAATGCGCTTCACTGTTCCGCGCATACTGCCTTGAAAACAATCTGCTGGATTTCTCGCTTCAACTGGAAATGTTCACAAATTTCCTTTGGCCTCAGCCGCAGGTGCGGGACTATCTTTCAAGCCAATACCAGCATTTGATCTACGACAACGTGGAGGAGGATATCCCCCGCGCACATGACATTGTCCACGAGTGGATGAGTGATTTCCAATCAGCGCTGTTGATCTACGACGATGAAGCGGGGTATCGAAACTTTCTCGGCGGAGATTCAGTTACCGGCGCAGCCCTGAGCGAGGACTGTGATCAGGTCATCTCGTTCAACGAAAGTTTCGTCTCCTCCGAATCCATCATCGAATTATCCGATGGACTGGTCTCCGCGATCCGTTCCACCGAAAGACAGATCCCCGTCAGCGGCAATGAGCGGGCATTCGAGATATTGACCTCGCGCTTCTATCCGGAAATGCTCGATCAAGTGGTCGGCAGGATCATGCAGCTTCTTGAAGAAGGAATGCCGCCTTCTGAGATCGTGGTGCTCGCGCCGTATCTTTCAGACGCGCTGAGATTCTCGATCACGAATCGTTTGGAAGAAAAGAAAATTCCGTGGCGCACGAATCGTCCCTCACGCTCATTGCGGGATGAGACCGCCAGCCAAACCTTGCTGACCCTCTCCGCGCTGGCGCATCCGCATTGGAATGTACATCCCAATAAATATGATGTGGCTCACGCATTCATGTTCGCCCTGAACACAGACCTTGTGCGTGCGCAATTACTGACCGACATCGTCTACCGCCAGAAAGACCTTCGGCTTTCGACCTTTGAAGAGATCAAACCCGAAATGCAGGAACGCATTACCTACGCACTCGGCGAACGCTACACCACCTTGCGCATGTGGCTGATGACCTACCGCGAAGATGCTCCGTTGCCATTGGATTTTTACTTGCGAAAGTTATTCGGCGAAGTGATTTCACAGCCTGAGTACGGTTTCCACGAAAACATGGACGCGGTACGCATTGCCGCCAGCCTGATCGAATCCATTAAAAAATTCCGCAACGCGATGGAGCCATCCACAACAAACCTGACAGGTCTTGAAGACCAGTCAGGTTTCGATCTTGGTCGGGAATATCTCACCATGCTCGCAGACGGTGTGATCGCCGCGCAATATTTGGAATCATGGCGCAGTGAAAATAAAGACGCCGTGCTGGTCGCGCCTGCCTACACCTTCCTGATGATGAACCGCCCAGCCGCCATTCAATTCTGGATCGACCCCGGCTCCAGCGGATGGGTGGAGCGTTTGTCTCAGCCGCTCACGCATCCCTATGTTCTTTCCCGCGAATGGGATGCCTCCCCGGGCCGCTTGTGGACAGACACGGACGAAGTCACGAAAGAAACCGAATCCCTCGCGAGGCTGGTCGGCGGTCTGCTCAGCAGGTGCAGAGAGCGGATCATTCTGGCAATGTCTGACCTGGGCGAGTCCGGCTTTGAAGGACGCGGCGTGCTGCTGCGGGCATTCCAACATATTCTCCAACAAACGAGTTGATCAATGGAACGAAAAAAATTCATTGCCACCCTCTCCTTTTCCATGCTATTTGCGTTTGGCCTTACGCTGCGCGTGATCTTCATCCCAGCCAAAACGCTGGATATGAGGTTTGGATATTTTGTATGGTACGACATGATCGCCGCGCAGGGCATCCTCCCATCACTAGCCAGCCAATCGTTCGGGTACAACCCGCCCTTTATTTACCTGCTTGCGCTCGCCACCCTCACAAAAGGCTTTCTGCCAAAGATCATCGCCATCAAACTCATCCCCATCACCTTTGATATTCTCAACACCTTCATCGTTCACCGCATCGTCAAAACACAATTCCCCGAAGGCAGCCGCCCCTTGCTGGCCGCCCTTCTCTTTTGGCTCGCGCCAACCATCATGGTCAACAGTTCATTTTGGGGGCAAACCGATTCGCTCTACACCTGTTTCCTTCTGCTCGCACTCCTCTTCCTTCTCCAACAACGGACAAGCGCAGCCCTCTTCGCATTCGGCCTGTCCGTCGCGGTCAAAGCGCAGGGTATCTTCTTCGGGCCGCTGCTCGGCCTGCTCTTCTTCAAAAAACGGATCCGCTGGTATGAGTTCTTCCTCGTCCCGCTTGCCTATCTCACAGCCCAAATCCCTGCCGTACTTGCCGGACGCCCGATCACATCCCTGTTCTCCACATACGGGGCGCAAGGGGAAACCTTCACCAAAACCTCGATGAACGCGCCGAACTTTTACTTCTTCCTTTCGACAAATGACTACAACGCATCACTGGTGATCGGGATTCCGCTCGCGGCGCTTCTCCTTCTGGCCTGGATGCTGGTCGGCGGACGAAAGGCATATTCCCTCACCCCTGGCATTCTCACACTCGCAGCACTGATCTCCCTCGCGCTGACTCCCTTCCTGCTCCCCAAAATGCACGACCGCTATTTCTATCCCGCCGATGTTTTCTCCCTGCTCCTCGCATTCTTCCTGCCGGGCACATGGTTCGTGCCCATCGCATATCAGGTCATATCCCTGCTCGCGTACGCCCCTACCTGTTCAACGTTCCTTCACGAGGCGTCGTGCCGATTGCCATACTCATCAACACCCTCACGATCGGGTTCCTGCTTTGGAAACAATGGACATTAACTGAAGAAAAGACCGCGTCCACCCCATGACAACCCCAACCTCTGAAACCATCTACAAGCCCAGATACAGCGGCAGCATGAAATTTGCCATCTTCCTCTACCCGGTCTGGACGGGACTATTCCTCGTCTTCACCTTCCAACTCTCGGGGCCGCCTCCACACCCCCAGGATCTTTGGCATCATGACATTCTCGCTACCGTTCCGCGTCTTCCGGGAAATCCGCTTTGGCGAAAGGATCGTCGTCAAACGCTACCTGCTGCCAGACCTCGTCATCGAGTACAAAGATATCATCGCCTTCGACAAACTTCGTCTGGACGCCTCCAATAAAGGCATCTCGCTGTACATGATCAACCACGACAGTTTCGAGGAAGTTGAGGAGATCATCCACAGCCTGATGAGCGCACGCAAAATCAAGTTGAAGAAAAATAAATCCCTGCCGAATGCCTGATTTAGGCGAATCTGGCTTCGAAGGCTCGCGGCGTGTTGCTGCGAGCATTTCAGAAGGTCTTACAACAAGGCCAAAATTAGAGGTATTTATGAGTAGAAATTTAGCAGTATCCGTTACCGTACTATTTCTTGCCACCCTTGCCTGTAATTTCTTTTCACCCAATAGAGGAGTGCCTACTACCGCACCCGTTCCCACCGAAGAAGAGACTCAGGCCGTTGAACCATCTACACAGGAACAAAATGTGACTGCAGCAAACATCGCGAATTGCCCGATGTTCCCTGCAAACAATTACTGGAACACGCCCGTAGACTCGCTTCCCGTCCACCCGCAATCTGATGTCTGGATCGATAACATTGGTCGCGACGTAGAATTCCACATGGACTTTGGGTCTGGCGAATACGAAGGTGGTTTGGTGGGTATTCCATATAACATTGTTTCTGGTTCAAGCGTGGACCAGTATTCGCCCGAGTTCTACTATCCAGAGGAATCAGATACGGGCCCATATCCGATTCCTGATAACCCAGCCATTGAATTCGGTAGTGATCACCATATCATTGTGGTTGATACAGATACCTGTACTTTATATGAAATCTTTGATGCAAGTTTTGTTGACGGACAATGGTTCGGCGGCGGCGGCGCAATATTTGATCTAAATTCAAATGCGCTCCGTCCCGATACATGGACATCTGCCGATGCGGCTGGCTTGCCGATCTTGCCCGGGCTCGTTCGCTATGATGAGATCGTCGCAGGTGAGATCAACCACGCGCTTCGATTCACGGTCGAAGAAACGGCAGGGTACCTCTGGCCCGGGAGACATCTGACAGCTGACCCGGATGACAGCATTCCTCCACTGGGCTCATGGTTCCGCTTGAAGGCAGATTATGATATTTCAGGCTTCCCGCAGGAAATGCAGGTCATTTTGCAAGCCATGAAAACCTATGGAATTATCCTTGCCGACAATGGCTCGAACTGGTACGTCAGCGGCGCGCCCGATGAACGTTGGGACAACGATATGCTACATACTCTGGATGTGTTGACTGGTAATGATTTTGAAGCCGTGGACGCTTCGGGAATGATCGTAGATGTGGATTCAGGAGAAGCGAAATAAAGTGTCCTATTGGAAACTTTATTACCACTTTGTCTGGGGCACAAAGAACCGTTTGCGGCTCATCGATTCTATCCTTGAGCCGCAAGTCTATCGCGCAATTGCAGCGAAAGCATTGGAGATGGACGGCATTGTCCATGCACTTGGTGGAGTCGAAGACCACATCCATCTGGCAGTTTCCATTCCGCCCAAAATTGCACCAGCCAAATTCATTGGTGATGTAAAAGGGAATAGTTCCCATTTCATCAACCACGTTGTAAGACCCGGTGATTTTGAGTTTTATTGGCAAGACACGTACGGCGTGTTTAGTTTTGGCGAGAAGAATTTATCCGCAGTGGTGCGATATATCCACGACCAGAAAAAGCATCACGCGGAAGGAACGTGGATTCCTGCGATGGAAATGATGGATGATGGAGAGTCTGCATAAAATTGGATGCGCGATGATTTCATCCGCAGGGTGGTAAACCACCCCGCTACATTTACAAAGCCCGCTCCGCTCAAGCGGACTAGGCGGCTTCAGCCGCCTTCGTAGAAATAGCCGTGGGGTTTACCCCACGGCGGGCCTAATGTGCGAACAACTTGTGGGATATCGTCCCACATCAAACAAAGCCATTACAATTGACTTTCCTGACACCTGATACCTCACCCCTCCGCACATGACACTTAATAACTTCACCCTCCGCCCCTCCCAAACAGACATCCTCCGCTATCGCGGCGGCAAGCTTGGCATTTCCGCAGTGCCTGGGTCTGGAAAGACCTTCACGCTTTCGGCGCTCGCCGCGCAGCTCATCACCAGCGGCGCAATCGCCACCGATCAGGATGTGCTCATCGTGACCCTCGTCAACTCGGCGGTGGATAATTTCTCGGCGCGCATCGGCAAGATGATCGAGGCGCGCGGACTCATTCCGCACCTCGGCTATCGCGTGCGCACATTGCATGGACTCGCGCATGACATTGTCCGCGAGAAGCCTGCGCTGGCTGGGCTGGAGGAACGCTTTCAAATTGTGGATGAGCGCGAAGCGGAGTTCATCCGCAAGGAAGCGGCGAATGCGTGGCTCACCACCTTCCCCAACAACCTCGATGAATATTTCGGCGGCGACCTCGACGACTCAAAACGTGATTGGGTGCGCCGTCAACAACTGCCCGACCTCGCGCACAGCCTTGCGCTCGCGTTCATTCGTTCGTGCAAAAATCTCGCCATCACGCCCGAAGACCTGCGCCAAAGATTGAACAATGCGCCCGCGCCGCTTCCGCTCGCGGAAATGGGCTGGTGGATCTACGACAAATATCAGCAAGCCCTGCGCTATCGCGGCGCAGTGGACTTCGATGATCTCATCGCGTTCGCCTACAAAATTCTGCAATCCGATCCCGAATATCTCGCGCGCCTGCAATATCGTTTCCCCTTCATCCTCGAAGATGAGGCGCAGGACTCGAGCGAAATTCAGGAAAATATTTTGCGTCTTCTCGCGGGTCACGGCAATTGGGTGCGCGTCGGCGATCCCAACCAGGCCATCTTTGAAACCTTCACCACGGCGAACCCGAAGCTGCTCAAAAATTTCATCGCCAGCGAAGCGGATTATAAAAATGAATTGCCTGTCAGCGGACGTTCGCAGCCGCACATCATTGAGCTGGCAAATTATCTAATTGACTGGACGAACGCTTCACACCCCGCCCGAGCCTGCCGCGACGCCTTGAGCATTCCCCACATCCAAGCGACATCTCCCGAAGACCCGCAGCCCAACCCGCCAGCGGACCCTGAAGCCATCCGACTCATCAGCAAGAAATTCACGCCCGAAGAAGAGACCGAAGCCATCGTCAACTCGATCAAGAAGTGGCTGCCAGATCATCAGGATTCGACGGTTGCAGTTTTAGTCCCACGCAACACCCGCGGATTTGAAGTCATCGAAGCGTTGAAGCGCCACAAGATCGACTACGTGGACGTTCTCGCCAGCACGAACAAAACGCGCGTGGCGGCGGGCGCAATTGCCAACGTCATTGCATATCTGTCCGACCCGACCTCCCCCACAAAGTTATCCCGCGCCTATCAGGTGTGGAGACGGGATTGGCGCGACGATCCGTCGTTGCGAGACGGCGATCTCCCGTCGAAGCAATCTCCAAAGGTTGCTTGGCGCATCGCAAGCCAAGAAGAAGTACTCCTTACCATCACAGCGGAACTCTTGCGCAAGGTCGGAGAGGCGGAAACTTTCGTAGCGCCGAACCAAGATCATGACTGGCTGGCAACTCTCAGTGAGTCAGAGGCGGAAGAGGAAGTCATTCAGGAGTTGAGTCAGTTCAAAGTCGCAATCAATCGCTGGTTGAATGCGGTCACACTTCCCATTGACCAATTGATCCTGACCCTCGCGCAGGAATTATTCACCGACGCAGCAGACCTCGCGCTGGCGCATAAACTCGCGCTGGTGCTTCGCCGCGCCGCCGACGACCATGCGGATTGGCGTCTGCCTGAGTTGACCGCAGAGCTGGGAGTCATCGCGCGCAATGAACGCCGCTTCATCGGTTTCTCGTCGGACGATTCGGGATTCAACCCTGAGGCGCACAAAGGCAAAGTGGTGGTGACGACCATGCACAAAGCCAAGGGGCTGGAGTGGGACCGCGTGTACATGCTGAGCGTGAACAATTATGATTTCCCGTCGCTGCAGCCGTATGACCGTTACATCTCGGAGAAATGGTTTGTTCGGAATGGTTTGAACCTCGAAGCCGAAGGACTGGCGCAGCTCAAAGCCGCCCTCTCCACTGGCGAATTCGACTGGTACGAAGAAGGCGCCGCCAGCCTCTCTGCCCGCGAAGATTACTCCCGCGAACGCCTGCGGCTGTTATACGTGGGCATCACCCGCGCCAAGAAGGATTTGATCGTCACATGGAATTCAGGCCGCAAGGGTGATGCGACTCCGAATCTGGCGTTGAGTGAGTTGATGGGATGGTGGAAGGAAATACATAACAGGTGAGAATAACCTAGAAAATCCTGTATATTCTTTATCAGCATGGAATGTTCTCTGGAATTGCGAACTTGCATTTGAAATGCTCGAAATAGAGGAATCGTTTGATATATTCAGAGTGATATGGGCAGCAATAATTACACTAATTCTTGCTATTGGGTATGTATTGCATAATGTTGATGAGAAAATTGAAGAAGATAATTGTTCCAGAACTAGGCGTAGTCTGTTTTGCCTAATTGGCAAGGGAAGGTATGAAGGGGAAGATTATTAAGACGTTCATAAATAGGCAGTACAGTGGTGGAAAATTCAAATGGAATTTATTGAAACAAAATACAGGAAATCTATGCGAAAAGGAAAATTAATTATATGAAAAGTCAACTTTATCTACACAATAGATTACGACAAAAATTAAAAAGTGACATAGAGCTGATAGTTAGCACATATAACAAACGAATAGCACCTGTTTTTAGCAATATCGAAAAAGAAAAGGCTGCAAAAAAAGAAGAACGATTTTAATTTTACCTTGCAAATGCTGATTGGAGCGAAGTAGAAGGTGGAATTGATATGGATTTTGTCACTCGAGATGCATTTGAAGCTGGATTAGACTATTTTGAAAATATTTCTTTGATGAAATACAACAACCTTGCTGCATGGATAACTATACTATACCAATTTTGGGAGCAACAGGTTCGCTTGTTTTTATACAAAGAAATTAAACAGTGTTACGAAATCGACTTCAAGGAATTTTGCGCAAAAGGTATAAAGGAAATAAAAGAAGTATTCAAGCTTCACAATGTCGACATTGAAACTTTGTCTTCATGGTCAAAAATAAATGAGCTACGATTACTTTGCAACACTGTCAAACATGGCGATGGCGGATCTGCTCAAGACTTAAGAACTATAGCGCCAGATTTTTTTCAACACATATCTTTGCCTGATAGCGACATACTCGACTTATATAAAACAACATTAAATGACGAGGTTTTGAATATTCACGATGATTTAATTTCATTGTACGGAGATAACCTTGGTAACTTTTGGGATGAATTACCAGAAAGAATGTACAGTGAAGAAATGTAATAAAGAACGGCCTCGGACAAAATATCAACGAGGCCGTTTTTCATTAAACGAGATTTCTCTACAAATTGGCGAGCCAGCCGAAGAAGCCGATCACAAGATCGATCAACCCAAAAATGACCGCGCCATAGAACACATAAAACTTCCCGCCCAGGCTATCTGCAAATTGATATGTACAGCAGCTGATAATGAACCCCACCACGGCCCAAAGGAAACCGCGCTTCATTCGTTTTTTATATTCCTCGCGGCGCGCCTTACACACGGCATCGTCCGCCTCTTTTACCACGGCCTTTGCAATCTCTGGTGAAGCGCCGCGGCTGATCAGTGATTTTTCCATCGCCTTCGTGGACCTCTTATTCGCCAGTCCCATCACGGCAGATTCATAATAGCCCGCAACTTCCTGCTTCTTCCAGTCTGATTCGTAGCTGGACTGCTGCGGCTTGGGAGGGACGACTGGGACGGGTGAAGCCTGGGTTTGTTCGGGGTCTTCGTACCGAAAGGAGAAAGGTGCAGGTTGTGGCGCAGCAGGCTCGGGATTAAAGCTCTGAACCGGAGCCTTCCTTTGTGGCTCTGGGTAAACCGGCATGGCAGGGAAAATCCCCTTCTGCCTGAATATATCCGCCCCGCGTTTAGCCGCCACATTTGCAGGATTAATTCGCAACACGTTGTTAAGACAAAACAGCCGCTCCTCGTCATCTTTCACCACACTGGAAAGCCACAGCCACGCCTGCTCGGAAGTGGCGGGCGTGGCTGAGGCTCGCGTCAGAAGGTCAAACGCGCGAGGTTTATCACCAGCTTTGGCTGCCGCGATTCCTTCTTGAAGATAATTGTCCATCGTTCCGACTCCTTATCTTTCTACCATAGGGAGATTCCTCGAAATAAGAGCAAACTTTCTAAAACGCTAAAATTGTAACCGGCTTGTGAATTATTTTACAACCGAAACCATTACAAAATCCCACCAAAATCTCAGAAAAGAAAACCACCTCGGACACACGTCAACGAGGCGGTTTGGATTTGAAAAGCAACTTAACCTTTACTGCACACGGGTTAGTACAATGACCGGGATGACGCGAGTCGTCTTGCGGCGGTAGTCGTCAAAACCTGGCATGACGTCCACCATTTGCTCATACAGCGAAGATCGTTCAGGTTCTTCGGCAACTGTTGCATGAGCTTGAAATTTCTCCGTTCCAACCTCAACTGTCACTTGAGGATTTGCAACCACGTTGTAATACCAATCGGGATTCGTTGGCGCTCCGCCCTTGGATGCGATCACCGCGAACCGATCACCATTCTGAATGCAGGCTACCGGGTTGATACGCTCCTGCTTGCTCTTCGCTCCCAATGTGTGCAAAAGAAGTAAAGTCTTACCTTCAAATGGTCCGCCAACCTTGCCGCCGTTGGCTCGAAACTCATCAATGATTCTCTGATTCCGCTCGTTCAAATCGCTCATTATTATCATTATCTCCTTTTGAAATATAAATTCACGATGCTGCAAAAAAGCATGTTCTTACAATTTGAAATGGCAACCTAACCAAACGTCCAGCCGGACCTCTTGGGAAATCAGACATCCGTAGTACAATGAAATCAGGTCACTTGATGGTTAATTGCCTATACGCGGGGGATTTGGAGTATCGCCTGTAAGCAGCCCAACGAAAGCCTCAACTCATCGGAACATCGAACAGCCGCCGCCTTTGTACGAAGGCGCGTCTGGCTATTTAAGTCCGAATCAAAATTTATGCAATACCCAAGGAGCAAGTCCAATGAATGCAACCCCCACCAAAGTCAAAGCCAAGCGCCCTTCCAAAGGCATGGCCAAGCACAATCGCCTCGTAAAACAGGAAGCCCGCAAGAACAGCATCCCCGGCACCGTTGTCAAAAAGGGCAAACGCCCTGCTGCAAAATAAAGTAGTTTGATAAATAAAAGTGGTCGCGTGATTTCATCTCACGCGGCCACTTTTGATTTAACAGCCCCCGCCCGCGCCGCCAGCGCCGCCCCCCACAGATCACTTCCTGCCGGAACAAACTCCGCTGAAACGATCTTACCTGAGTTCTTCAAATAATATACGATGTACACATCCCCTTGAATAAGGACATTGCCGATCCGCGAATCCACGACGAACCTGCGGTTGCCGATATACAGATCGTAGCGGATATCGGTCGTGTGCGTATTGCTGTTATGCGATTGCACTTTGACAATATTGACCCGCCCTGTTTCGTTCGCAAGTTCCAGATCCGTGTAGGCGGCAGGAGGCAGAAAGATCATTCCGATTACTCCATAGATGATCGTCCACACGATTCCAAATCCGATCGTAAAACCGATCCGCAATCCCAAACCCGCTGCAGGGACGAACCAAATCCCTACCCCAATCACCAATCCGATCGCCGCTAAAAAGAACATGAAATATGCCCAGCGCGTTTTCTTCGCCCGTGCCGACTTTAATTCTGCGGTCAGCCTTGTCTTTTGTTTTTCAGTAAGTGACCCGTTGCGGTTAACATTCAAGTCACTTTCGTCAAAATTGAAATACTCTTTCAGCTTTTGGTTATCCATGGCGCTCCTCTTGTTTTCAAAACCATCTATATTCTATGTACGCCAAATGGATTGGCAATGGTACGCTGGTTCAATTGAGCAGAAGGAATCAAAAACGGCCTCGGAAAATTCCGAAGCCGTTTTATTTTCTACAACGTCCTTACATAACGGAATTGCTTATACCCGGGCGGGTCTGTGTTGAGGACAGAATCAACCGTCACATGCAGCAATGCCGGTTTACCGGAATCAACTGCCCGTTGGAGTGCGGCGGGCAGTTCGCCCACAGAGTCCACTTTTTCGCCGTAGCATCCCATCCCCTGCGCGATCAAGTCGTAGCGCATCTCGCCAGAAATATTCACGCCCTGCTGCTGCTCGGCAGGCACGCCGCCAAAATTATGCGCGCTGCGTTCCATGCCCCAGCCATCATCCACCGCAACGAGGACAATGATCTGCGCGTTCTCGCGCAACGCGGTTTCCATTTCCATGATGTTGAAGCCGACCGCGCCATCGCCCGTGATGCAATAGACAACGCGCTCGGGTGCAGCAAGTTTCGCGCCGATTGCAAACGGCACGCCTGTTCCGAGATAGCCCATCTTCACCGAATACAGAAAACTGCGCGGCTCAAAAATCTGGTTGAAGGCCACGCCCCACAACGTTGTGTTGCCGCCGTCAAGCACCGTCACCGCATTGCGCGGGAAAAACGTGCGCGCGTTGAAAACCATCTGCCCGGGGTTGAGTCCGCGCGTTGGCTCGGCCATCAAAAATTGAAATCCCTGCATCTGCGTTTGCTGGGTCAACTCACGGTAACGCGGCAGGTCTTCCATTTCGGTTCGTGCCTGCCTCTTTTCTTTTACTTTGGATAAGATCGCCTTAAGCGCAGATTTCGCGTCTGCGAGGATGCCCACATCTACAGGCCGATTCAACCCGATGGAATTCGCATCGACATCGATTTGAATTGTTTTCTGCTCCGAGGGCTTTCCCCACGCTGGATGAGAACCCCAACCGTCATATTCCCCGAGGCGCGAGCCGACCACCAGAATCACATCCGCTTCATTCTTTGCAAGCGACGAGGCCTGCATATCGAACACGAAAAAATATCGCGGATGATCTTCGGGCACTGCACCGCGCGCGCCCATGGATGTGCTCATACCCGCCGCGAGATAATCACTCAACTCGATAAATTCTGCTGAAGCATCCGCCCACAACACGCCCTTGCCCGCATGCAAAAATGGACGCTTCGCATTCGCAAGCAATTCCGCCGCCTCTTCGATCCACGCAGGGTCACCCGCGCCCATGCTCGTCATGCGATATTGCGAAGATGGATAAACAGGGATTTTCTCATCATCGATTTTCATGCCAAGCATTTCATCTGGAATGGCGATGAAGGCAGGGCCGGGACGCCCGGTCAATGCTGCGCGGAAAGCTGCTCGCATCATCTCAGGCAGTCGCTCCGGCTGACGGACGAGCCCGCTGTATTTCGTGATCGGCTTGGCCATGTCCACGAGGTTGGTCGCCTGCCATGCACCGCCCCGCTCCGGGTCGGTGGTCAATCGGCGGCGAGTACATGCGATTGCAATGATCGGATGCCCTTCGGCATGTGCGGAAGAAATCCCCGCCAACATATTCGCTCCACCTGGCCCCGGACTGGCAATCACCACGCTCGGCTTGCCGTTCGTGCGTGAATATCCCTCCGCCAAATGGACAGCGCCTTCTTCATGCCGGCAGTTGACATGCCGAATGCCATACTTCGGCGCATGCACCGTGAACGGGATATGCGCGCCGTCAATGATGCCGAACATCATTTCGATGCCTTCGGCCTGCAAACACCTCGCCAGCAATTCACCAACAGTTATTTCAGTCATGAGTTCCTCCTCCAAAAGATTTTATACAGCCCGGTGGTCGAGTAGGCGGCGTTCCCGCCCATATCGAGACCACCTGTGATTGCAAATATTTCTATTTTGCGGTGGTCTCGGTACGCCCCTCGAAGAACACTCTGGGCTACTCGACCACCGGATTTTATTTCAACAGTAGTCCTTGTTCCCTCAACCAAACTTCTGTTCTTCTCATTCCCTCATCCAAATCCACCTGCGGATACCAACCCAGCAAGTCGTGCGCCTTCTTATTTGATACCGTATTCTTCTTCGAAAGCATTTCCATTGCGCCGCGCCCCAACTCGGTGGGTTTGCCGAGCATCTTGAAAATCATCCGCCCAGCCTCCGCGATCGCAACCGCCGTGGATGTGCTCAACATGCGCGGGCCATTCTTGCCCAACATGCGATAATAATGACCAAAGAATTTTTCACAGGTGGTCGCAACTTCGCCGCCGAGGATGAATATCTGCCCAATGCCTTCGTCTTTCTCTGCCGCGAGCATCACGCCATTCACGAGGTCATCAATGTAGATGGCGCGAAACACACCCTGACCATGCGCAGGCAAAAGGAACAATCCCTTTTGGATCATCTGCACGGGAATCAATGTCCACGGGCGGGAGTTGGGGCCGTAAATATCGGCGGGGCGAATGATGGTGCAAACCATTTCGCCAGCGGCATGTGCGGCAAGCACAACCTGCTCACTTGCAATTTTTGTATCAACGTAGGGGTTGCCCGTTGGCATCACGGGCGCGGATTCATCGGCTTGATCTTCTAAAACAAAACGCATTGCTGCCAATGATGAAACATGCACAAAACGTTTTACACCTGCCTTGACCGCCGCATCCAACACACGGCGCGTGCCGAGGACATTCACCCGCCACGCTTCTTCGCGTGAGACGTTGTTGGTCACGATCGCAGCGGTGTGGATGACAAGGTCACAGCCAGCCAGTGCGGATTCCCACTCTTCAGGGCGGGAGACATCGCCAGCGAGGACGTTGGCAGAAGCATCGGCACGCACATCAAGTCCGCAGGTTTCTGCACCCAGGGCACGATACTGCGCTGAAAGAGCGCGTCCCATAAAACCAAGCGCGCCGGTGATGAACACTTTACGATAGCGAGTCTGATCCATTTCCCTGCCCCGATCTCTGTTTGCGGATTTGTTCAAGGCGCTTCATGCCGCGTCTCTTCATGGGTTCATACAACCAAAGCATGATCGACGGGTTGAAATGATTCAACTTGGTCAGCCAGCCGCGCCAGCGTGGGAGATTGATCTCCAATGGCTTATCACGCATAGCTTTCCAGAAGGCTTTCTCCAGATCATGCACCGTGAGCGTGACGCCCGTGTATGTCAACGCGACTTCTTCGCCGCCGCTTTCAAGATGTTTTTGCATGAGCGGCGTATCAACGAGGTCGGGAGATATCACAGTGACGGAAATGCCCATCGTCCGCCACTCAATTGCGGCGGCGATGGAGGCGTTTCTTAATCCGCTTTTAGCCGCAGAGTAAAGAGAATTCCCCGGCGTTGGGGATAATCCCGCAAGGGAAGCGACATTGATGATGTGGCCGCTTCTCTGATTCATCATCACATCACCGACAACCCTCATGCCAACGAGCGGGCCTTTCAGGTTGATGTCGATGACCCAATCAATATTCTCGATGGGCTGTTGCAGAAAAAAAGCCTGACGCCCGCCGCCAGCGATGTTGAAGAGATAATCAATGCGCCCGAAGTGTTGAAGCGTGTCATCGACAACGTGCTGCCATTGCTCCGCCGAGCGGATATCCAAAGTATGCAGACGCAGGGACTCGCTAGGCGTGAACGCTTCGCGCAATCCCTGCTCGTTGACATCGGCAAGCACCAGTTGATAGCCACCCTGTTTCAGCAGGGTGGCTGCCCAATGTTTTCCGATGCCGCTCGCAGCGCCGGTGATGATCGCTGTTTTGAATGTCATTCTTTTTATTGCGTATTTGCGGTCGCCATTTCGCGCGCTTTCTTCTCATTGACCAGAGACATCAACGCCCAGCCAATGACAAGGAATGCGGCAATGGAAAGGATCGCAAGGCGATGCCCCGATTGTTCGGCAAGATCAATGCTCTGTCCCTTGGACTGATACCACAGCGTCAATTCCGCGGCGAGGTAACCAAACACAGCGGGGCCAATGAAAGATGAGGTGCGCCCGGTGAGCGCGAAGAAGCCGAAGAATTCTCCGCTCTTGCCTTTCGGGGCGAAGGTGGCAACCATCGCGCGGCTGACCGATTGAACACCAGCCATTGCAATGCCGACGAATCCGCCGATGATGAAAAAGTGGGTCTGGTTCTGCGCGAAATACAATGCCATGACGCAGGCCACCATCAATAAGATCGAGATGGTGAGGGAACGTTTGCCGCCAAAACGATCTTGTAAGTTTCCGAAAAGCAGCGCCCCAACGACATTCGTTGCTTGAACAAGAATGAAGAAGATGATCAATCCGGTTTGTTCGAGGCCAAACAGCACTGCACCAAGAATGGCTGCGAAATCAAGCGCGATGATCACACCTTCGTTATAGACCAGATACGCGAGCATGAACTTCAAAAACTCGCTGAAGCCGCGCGCAGCTTTGATGGTCTCACTTAATTGTTTGAATGCAACGCTAAAAATGTTTTCACCCGACGGGAGCTTTTGCGGCTTCGCGCGCTCATTGAGATTCAAAAAGATCGGGATCGAAGCCAGCGCAAAGAAGATGGCAGTGGCAACGAGTGAGCCGCGCACTACCATGAGGCTGCTTTTGGTAATTAGAATTGGGGGAAGAATGAGCAGCAGAATCACAATGCCGCCAGCCGAGCCAATGGCCCAGCCGGTTCCGGCGATGCGTCCCATCTCATGCGGTTCGGCGATCTCCGGAAGGAGCGCATCATAAAAGATTTGGGCTGCACGGTACCCAATTTCTGCAAGCAGGAAGCAGATGATCGCCAGAGCGACCGTCCCTTTTTGTGTAAAAAATAGCATGGCCGTAAAAAGGACAGACAATGTTGTGAAGAAAAATAGAAATCGTTTTTTTGCGCCGGAGTAATCGGCAATGGCCCCCATGATCGGCGCAGCAATGGCAACAAGGATCATCGCCACAGAAATAGTGAGTCCCCAAATTCGCGAACCTTCCGCGCCACCAACCACCTGCTTTTGAAAATATGCCGAGTAGACAGCGAGCAATACTACCGAGGCATAAGCAGAATTCCCAAAATCATACAAATACCAGGCCACGCGTTCCTTACGCGTAGCAACAGCCTGCGGTGCGACATTTGACATCGTCCGTTCCTCCTCACTGAGTATGAAATTGGCATCTCCAGCCAGTCACCATGTTGTGGAATTGCTGGTTTCGGCATCCTGAGGGCTGGCTCAGGGCGGCACGCCTGTATAAGATTTGCGCAAGTATATCACCACGAAAAATAAATCCATTACTTTTTACAAGCGCAAAATCGTCCAGACACCATGGAATGAGCGTTCACCTATCATTCCGTAGTACAATGAAATTAATATATTTTGTTTTGCCTATCTTTGGGGAAATAGTCAACCGCAAAAAGCACAACAGGTCCATGCACCTGTAAAGCGCACCCCAAGGAGAACGACATGATGAATAAAGCGATATTCGAGGAAAAATGGACCCAGATCCGCGGGCAGATCAATGCCAAGTGGAGCCTGATGGTGGAGTATGACCTGGTCAAAGTGGATAAGGCGGAAGTGAAGTTCGACAAATTCACCACCATGCTTCAGGTCAAGTACGGATACACACGCCAGAAAGCGCGGGAAGAAATTGCCAAGCTTTGGTCGGAGTACGAAGCGAAAAACAAGTCAACCGCGAAATAACATTCACACAAAACAAAAGGGCCACGCAGATATAAAGCGTGGCCCTTTTGTTTTTGTATCAATATTTTTATGAAGCCAGTAAAACGGTCTCTGCAGACTCCAACCGAGAGTAGATCGGAATGATCGCTGGAATACCCGTCACTTCAAGGATCTCCAAAACTTCGGGGGTCGGGTTCAGCAGCACCATCTTCCCACCGCGCGTGGCAACAGATTTGGCAGTCGTCACCATCAATCGAATGCCGATGGACGAGAGAAAATCTACCTCTGAAAGATCCACGATCACACGAACATGATCACCAGAACAATATCCAGCAAACCTGGTTTCAATTTCTCCAACGCCAATGATGTCCAATTTTCCAGCAAGCTTGAGCAAACCTATGCCATGATCCAATTCGCTATGATCGAATTTCATATTTATCACCTGTGTTTCGAGAGTGGGACAATTATATTAAGATCAACAGGAATTATTGTTAACAACAGGTTATGGTTTTGAATTGGATTTGTGGATCAATAAAATCCGCCCCGCTCAAACTGGGGGCCTGCCTCTGCATAAATTACATTTTCCAACTCTGCCAGCGGATTCCCCCACTCACCCGTCCGACATCCCCTCCTTCGCCGCTTTAAGATCATAAAAAACTGGGATGATGTGCGAGACGCCGACCAGATCAAGCACATCCGCTACGCTGTGTTGGGGATTGAGCAAAGCCAACTTCCCGCCGCGCTCCCAAACCATTTTTGCGGTACGGATCAACATCGGAATCCCGATCGATGAAATGTAGCTGACCTTCGAGAGATCCACCAGCGCATGATGGTTCCCTTCCACACAATTGCGGATGAAATCCACCTCCACAGCGTACACCCCAGTGCCGTCCAAAACGCCACTTAAAGCGACAAGACGAAGCCCATGCTCAAGTTCACTGACCTGAATTTTCATAAAAACGCCGCCTCCCACGGATAAATTCATTATACAAGAAATGGAAAATCCCACAGAACTTTGTGCTATAATCCGCGCACGATGGTCAACCACATCCAATTTTCCAATCATGATAATAATGATAATGACGATCCCTGTATCGTTGGGCGAAGCTTTGCTGGTTGACAAATAACTCAAGTCAAATCAAATCGCCCGACGCAAACGCGAAGGGCGATTTATTTTATATACATACCACCCGTCATTGCGAGGAGGGCTTCAGCCCGACGAAGCAATCCCATGATTATGCAAAAGATTGCTTCGGGCCAAGAACGCCCTCGCAATGACGAGGAATAATTTTCGGAGGCGCACCATGTACAGAACTCATACTTGTGGAGAATTACGAACCAGCCACGCGGGACAGACCGTCACGCTTTCTGGCTGGGTCAATCGTCGGCGTGACCACGGCGGGGTGGCATTCTTTGACCTGCGCGACCGCTCAGGCACCATTCAGATCACCATCAACCCGGATCTGCCCAAGGAAGTATTGGATCAGGTTGCCAATGTCCGCTTTGAGTGGGTCTTGCAGATCGAAGGACTCGTTCAGAAACGACCCGATGGCATGGCCAACCCAAAGATGGAAACAGGCGAGATCGAGATCATCGCCAAGAATGTGACCATCCTCAACCCTGCCAAGACCCTGCCCTTCATGGTCAGCTCGGATGCAGACCTGCCCGACGAAAATACGCGCCTCAAATATCGCTACCTTGACCTGCGCCGCGAACGCCTGACCAAGAACATGGTGCTGCGCCACAAGGTTATCAAGTTCATGCGTGACTATCTCGATGAGCAAGGCTTCATTGAAATTGAAACGCCGATCATGTTCAAGGCTACTCCCGAAGGCGCACGTGACTACCTCGTCCCCTCCCGTGTGTACCCGGGACAGTTCTACGCCCTGCCGCAATCTCCCCAGCAATTGAAGCAATTGCTCATGGTCGCAGGCATGGACAAGTACTTCCAGATCGCGCGCTGTTTCCGTGATGAAGATCTGCGCGGTGACCGCCAGCCTGAATTTACACAGCTTGACCTCGAAATGTCCTACGTCCACCGCGATGATGTGCTTGCATTGGTCGAAGGTTTGTTTACCGAGATGATCCCTGCGGTTACGCCGCACAAGAAATTGCTCTCGTCTCCGTGGCCCAAATTCTCCTACCGCGAAGTGCTCGAGCGATTCGGCTCGGACAAACCCGACCTGCGCTTCGGCATGGAATTGGTTGACGTCTCAGACGTTTTTGCAAAGAGCGAATTCAAAGTGTTCCAGTCCGCATTGGCGGCTGGCGGCGTGATCAAGTGCATTGTTGCGCCAAAGTCTGCGGACATGTCTCGCAAGGAAGTGGATGCGCTCACGGAAGTGGCGAAGTCGCTTGGAGCGAAGGGAATGCCGACGATAGCCATATCAGCTGAAGGCGTGAAAGGAAGCGCGGCAAAGTTTGTGACGGCGGAAGAGGCCGAGGCGTTGAAATCCAAAACGGGAGCAGGAGTCGACGCAGGCGTGGGAGTCGGAGCATCATCCGTTCACGATGCCGAAGATGGAAGACCTGCCGAAGTTCGATACCGACCCTGGCGCGGTGCTTTCGGATGCGTATGATATGGTGTGCAACGGCTACGAGACCGCTTCGGGTTCGATCCGTATTCACCGCCGCGATATTCAAATGAAGATGTTCCAAATGCTCGGCTTGAGCGAGGAAGATATTCAAGCGAAGTTTGGGCACATGCTCGAAGCGTTCGAGTATGGCGCTCCGCCGCATGGCGGCATGGCCCCCGGCATTGACCGCCTCGTGATGCTGCTCGCGGACGAACCCAACATCCGCGAAGTGATCGCCTTCCCCAAGAATCAAACGGGCCGCGATGTGATGGCCGATGCGCCGTCCGCTGTGGAGCCGAAGCAGTTGAAAGAGTTGCATATTAAGTTCGAGTAGAACAGATGATGGTGGTCGAGTAGCCCCGAATGCTCTTTGAGGGGCGTATCGAGACCACAAATTTCAAGTAACCCTTTAATTGTTGGTCTCGGTACGGGCAGGACGAACACCTGCCCTACTCGACCAACGGAGTGTATTTATGACACAAACCATTGATACCAAAACCGTCAAGCACGTCGCCACTCTCGTGCGACTCGGAATCTCCGAAGAGGAAGCGCAAAAATTCAGCGGACAATTCTCGTCCATCATTGATTACTTCAACATGCTCAACGAAGTGGACACGGAAAATGTCACCCCTGCATCAGACATTGCCAATGCTGAAAACGTCCTGCGTGAAGATGTGGTCAAGCCATCCATGAGCCACGAAGAATTTATCAAGAACGCGCCAAAGTCCGAGCGCGGCTATGTCAAAGTGCCGACTGTGTTGGGTGAAGAGTAGAGATTAGGAACTAGGAAGGGACTAGGGACTGGGACTAGGCAAAAACAAACCTGCCATACTCAATTCCTAATACCTAGCACCTAATCCTAATCACTAATCCCTAGCCCCTAATAAACCTATGCAACTACACAACCTCACCATTCGCGAAGCCTCAGAGCTTCTCACATCCAAAAAGATCAGCAGCGTGGAACTCACGCAGGCGGTCCTTCAACGCGCCCACGATGTGGATGACAAGATCAAATCCTACGTCACCATCACCGATGATGTCGCGCTGGAACAAGCCAAACAAGCCGATGAACGCATTGCCAAAGGAACCAACGTCACCCCGTTGACGGGCATTCCCTTCGCCATGAAAGATTGCATCTCCACTCGCGGAGTCCGCACCACCTGCTCGTCGAAAATCCTTGAAGACTACGTCCCGCAGTACAACGCCACCGTCACGGACAAACTAGCGGATTCTGGCGCAGTCCTCGTCGGCAAAACCAACATGGACGAGTTCGGCATGGGTTCCTCCTGCGAGAACTCGGGTCTCTTCCCCACCCACAACCCGTGGGATCTGGATCGCGTCCCCGGCGGTTCGAGCGGCGGCTCTGCGGCGGCCATGTCTGCAAGTCAGGCAACCTTCACCATCGGCGAAGACACGGGCGGCTCGGTGCGTATGCCTGCGGGCTTTTGCAACGTCACAGGCATCAAGCCCACCTATGGACGTGTCTCCCGCTACGGCCTGATCTCGCTCGTCTCTTCCTTCGATTGCATCGGCCCGATGACTCGCGATGTCTATGATTGCGCGACCGTCCTCGAAGCCATTGCAGGTCACGACGAAAAAGACAGCACCACCTACAACGCGCCAGTGCCGCAATATCATCAGAACATCAACAAATCTGTCAAAGGCATGAAGCTCGGCATTCCAAAAGAATATTTCGTGGCAGGCATGGAAGCGGGCGTCGAGTCCTCCATTCAGGAAGCCATCCGCACCTACGAAAAACTCGGCATGGAAATTCACGAGGTCTCGCTGCCCAACACCAAATACGCGCTCCCCGTTTATTATCTTTTGCTCTTCGCCGAAGCCAGTTCCAACCTTGCGCGCTTCGACGGCACGCGCTTCGGTCTCTCCGTTTCAGAAAACGCAAAGGATGTGATCGACATCTACTTGCAGACTCGTCACGAGGGCTTTGGTGATGAAGTCAAGCGCAGGATTATGCTTGGCGCGTACGCTTTGTCTGCTGGATATTATGACGCGTATTACTTGAAGGCCCAAAAAGTGCGCACGCTTCTTCGTCGGGACTTTGAAACTGCTCTGTCCTCCGTGGACATTCTCCTCGCCCCGACCTGTCCCACCACTGCCTTCAAACTCGGCGAGAAAACAAATGACCCGCTCGAAATGTATCTCTCCGATATTTACGTCGTTGCCACAAATCCCGCAGGCGTTCCCGCTTTAGCCCTCCCCTGCGGATTCTCCAACAACATGCCCGTCGGTATGCAGCTCATCGGCAAGCACTTGGATGAGCAGACTCTTTTCCAAGTTGGTAACGCATATCAACAAGTTACAGATTGGCATAAACAGCAACCGAATCTCTAGTGTTGTCACCCTGAGCGAAAGCGACGCTGGTGCCGTACACCGGTGCAGTGAGGGTCTCTACGACAGCATAAGAGATGCTTCGCTTCGCTCAGCATGACATGTGCGTATTTCAAGAAAGGAGATTTTCACCGAACCTCAGACACCCACGTTGCGGATTTATTTGCCTGTTGTCCAAGAAACATCCGCAGTTGAGCGCCGTGTTCCATCACATGACGAAGATTGTATAGCTGTAGCTCTGCAAAGGGTACTTCGCCCCAACTAAATTGACACAAGCGGTTAGCCTGCTCTTGTGACATGGCACTGATAACTGCCTGGCAATTTTGACGGCAAGTCACTACATAGCCAAGCAATTCTTCTCGAGAATAGGTTCGCGGCAGAGTCTCGTTTGGCTCCATCTCGACCAGATCAAATGGAGCAGGCGGAGAAAAACCCTCTTCGGCTCCCGTCAAATACAGGTCAAGCCAGAACAATGTGTGGTAACACAAATACCAAAACTTGGAGAAACCTTTCGCCACCCACTGATCAGGCTGATCGTCCCATAATTGTGTCTCCCACAATTCCTTTGGGCAGTCTTTAATAGCATCATCCAACATATCGATTGCAGCACCAAATTGACGCCATAGCATTTCATTGTTGATAATTGTCATTTTTTGTCCTTTACAATCTACATCAGGTTCTCATACACGTAAAAAATGTAATCCTGTGATTTCGTGTCCACACCCAGATCATGCAAGGCACGCAGAAGTTGAGCGCGATGATCGGTGGCATGATTAGCTACGTGAAGAAGCACCTGCCAGGCGAAGAGAACTTGATCCTCTTCAGGTTCCTTGATCGGTTTGGTGAACAACATATCGTCTTGTAATTCAGCGAGATAGGCACGAGAATTTTTTTCCACCTTATCCACAAAGGCACGAATGGCATCTCGATCATCAAAGTCAACGGTGTCTGGAAGCGGCTCAGCAGGTTCAACACCGCGCAATTCACTGAACCACATTTCTTCCGCATCGAAAAGATGGACAAGCTGTTCCCGAATCGAGCCGCGAGAATAATCCACTTTTTGGGTGAACTGCTCAAAGGTCAACGAAGCGACATGATCCAATATCTTGCGGTTCTCGGCAAAGTGATAGTTATAGAAATGACGAAAGGCATCTGCATTCATAATAAAGTTGCTCCTTTATGTGAGTTTGAAATATTATAGCACGTACGTTCTAGTAAAATTTACGAAATAGACGAATGAAACCGAATCGAATTCTTACCTGGGAAGGCTGCAACAACGTCCGAGACTTGGGCGGCATGAATGCATCCAATGGATATAAAACCATTTGGGGCGCAGTCGTTCCGGACGGTTGGCCCTTAGCACACGGCATCGTCTGAATCTCCCCCCCCCCCCCCCGGGTTTGGGGGAAAGGGATTTTTCCCCGGCGGTCCCGCCGTATTCTGATATTCAAGTTATCTCGGTTGAGATAGAAGATGTGACTGACAAAGAATTCGTCGAAAAATGGGCAAGTTCAGAGTTATGGTGTACGCCCCTTTATTATTCCGATGCCCTCACTCGTTGGCAAGCACGCCACGCCGCCGCACTTCAAGCGATTGCACAGGCAAGACCTGGCGGAGTATTGTTTCACTGCAAGCGTGGACATGACCGCACAGGAATCATCGGATTGTTATTGCTTTCACTTGTAGGTGTTACACCAGAAGACACGCTCACGGATTACGAATTGAGCATTGATCCTGAACGAGAAGAAATTCTGGCAAAGCATGGGACAACAACTCGTGATGTCATTCTCAAAACGATAAGCCAATTGAATACCGAAGATTATCTTCTTTCAGGTGGTATGACCAGGAACGACATCACCGCCCTCCGCACAAGACTACTCATCACTGAAAACTGACCACTGCCCACTTCTACTTTCCACTCACCATCCATAAAATCATGAGACTATCTAACCACGAGACTACCAAACTATGAAACTAACCTACGAACCCGTCATCGGACTTGAAATTCACGGCGAACTGCTCACGAACTCCAAAATGTTCTGCAGCTGTTCCGCCGATTATGGCTCCGCGCCTGAGCCGAACACATTGATCTGTCCCACTTGCACGGGGCTGCCGGGCGCCATGCCCGTGGTCAACAAGAAGGCAGTGGAACTCGCCACCCTCGTCGGGCTGGCGTTGAATTGTTCCATCAACCCGCACAACACCTTCGCGCGCAAAAATTATTATTACCCCGATCTGCCCAAGGGTTATCAGATCTCGCAATACGAATTGCCCATCGCATCCAAAGGCTACCTCGATGTTCTGGACGACACCGACGCGCAGCAGCGCATCACCGTCCGCCGTGTGCATATTGAAGAAGACACCGCCAAACTCGCGCACGAAAAAAATTACGCGCTCGTCGATTTCAACCGCGCAGGCGTGCCGCTGCTTGAAATCGTCTCTGAGCCAGACATGCGCACCGTCGAAGCCGCGCTTTCCTACGCCACCAAGATCCGCGCCATCTTGCGCTACCTCGGCGTCAACTCAGGCGACATGGAAAAAGGCGTGCTGCGCTTCGAGGCGAACATCTCTGTTCGTCCAATGGGCAGCTCCGAGTTTAGAACAAGAACCGAGATCAAGAACCTCAACAGTTTCCGCGCGCTCACCCGCGCATCCGCGTATGAGATCGAGCGCCAGATCAAAGTCTACGAAAGCGGCGGGACGATTGTGCAGGAAACCCTCGGCTGGGACGATGTGCGCGGCGTGACCGTCTCGCAGCGCGGCAAGGAAGACGCACACGACTATCGCTACTTCCCCGAACCTGATCTGCCTCCGCTGCAACTCAGCAGCGCGTGGATCGAATCGATTCGGACTCAACTGCCCGAACTGCCCGAAGCCAAGACAAAACGCTTCATCACGGACTTTGAGCTGACTCCGTCCGATGCGCGTTTTCTCACTTCCGAGAAGTCTCTTGCGAACTTCTTCGAGAGTGTTGTTACAAAATCAAAAAGCCCTGCCAAGACCGTGCATTCATGGATCGCGGGTGAATTCATGCGCTACTTGAATGACTCAGGCTTGAGCATCGAAGACGTGACACTGCCTCCCGAATCCTTTGCCAAGCTCATTGACATGGTCACGGAAAAAACTGTCAGCGGGAATAATGCCAAAGTTGTGCTGGCAGACCTACTTAAGAACGGAGGCGATCCGCAGGAAATTGTCAGAGCTAAAAATCTGGCACAAGTCTCCGATGAAGGTTTCGTTCAAGAAATCGTGTCAAAGATCCTCAACGACAACCCCAAGGAAGTGGACGAGTACAACGCAGGCAAAGAGACGTTGTTCCAATGGTTCATGGGGCAGGTGGCCCGCGCGACGAAGGGCAAAGCCGACCCGAACGTGGCGAAGGAGTTGATGGTGAAGGGGTTGGCAGAACGGAAGAAGTAAGCTCAAAGAGACGGTCATAAAAGATGATCGTCTCTTTTTTATTTTACCGAGCCAAAGCAAAGTGTTATACAATCAAATAAAGTTATTTGAAATCCTACTCAAAAGGAGTATTCCATGCCAACACCAAAGAAACGCTCTATCGTCGCTGAAGATCTATATAACTTGCAACAACTGTCCGATGTACAAATTTCGCCTGACGGCGGACATGTTGTTTATCGCCTGCAACGGGTGGATAAAAAGACCGAGAAGAAATATGGAAACTTGTGGATCGTCCCAAGCGGAGGCGGCGAGCCGCGTCAATTCACCTACGGTGACCATTCCGATTCATCGCCGCGCTGGTCACCTGATGGAAGTTCCATCGCTTTTCTTTCCAATCGCGCCAACAACGGCAAACCCTCACAAATTCATCTCATCCCATTTGATGGCGGCGAAGCGCGCAAGTTGACCTCGATTGACGGCGAGATCACTCTCGTTGGCTGGTCACCTGATGGGCGCAAACTTTTATGCAACATCCGCAAGACGGACGCAGAAGTGTTGGAACGCGAGAAGGACGAGCAAAAGAAAAAGCTCGGCGTGGTTGTGCGGCATTATGACCGTCTCTTCTACAAGCTGGATGGATATGGCTATCTGCCGCACGAACGGACTCACATCTGGCTTGTGGATGTACGCACGGGCAAAGGCAAACAACTGACCGAAGGCGCCATTCACGATGAGACCTTCCCCACTTTCTCACCCGATGGCAGGACGATCGCATTCGTATCCAACCGCACCGATGAACCAGACGCCAACCCAGACTATGATGATATTTTCATCATGCCTGCCGAGGGCGGCAAACAGCGCAAGCTCGAAACGCCAATCGGTGGAAAATCCATGCTTTCGTTCTCACCCGATGGCAAGTGGCTGGCATATCTCGCAAGTGACGGCGAGAATTTACATTATAAGAATACCTGTCTGTGGGTTGCACCTGTGGACGGTTCACAACCCGCGAAGAACCTCACCGAGAAATATGACCTGCACGCCATGGCCGATGTCATCACCGATTATGGCTCGGCGGAAACTGTCCCACCTGTATGGTCGAACGACGGCAAATACATCTACTTCCAAGCCGCGATTCACGGTTCAACAGTTTTGAAGCGCATCAGCATAGATGGGAAAGAAATGACCGAGATCATTGGCGAAGGCGGAGCGCTTGGCACATTCTCTTTCGACAAGTCACAGAAGCATGTCGCTTATTTCTATGGCGGGATGCAGGACACGCCTCAAGTCCACTTGCGCGAGATGGACGGCACTACCATCCGCTACCTGACCCATGTCAACCATGATCTGTTTTCTTCCATCAAATTACCCAAGGTGGAAGAGGTCTGGTACAAAGGCGCGGACGGCACCGACTTGCAGGGTTGGATCATGTTCCCGCCCAATTTCGATGCAAATAAAAAATATCCGTCCATCTTTGAAATTCACGGCGGCCCGTGGACGCAATACGGCAAGTTCTTCATGCACGAGTTCAACTACTTTGCCTCGAATGGCTACGTGGTGTACTTCACCAATCCACGCGGCGGACGGGGCTACGGCGAGAAGCACTCGAAAGCCATCTGGGGCGATTTCGGCGGGCCTGATTATGACGACCTGATGAAGTTCGCAGACCTGGTGGCGAAGAAACCCTACATTGACACCAAACGCATGGGCGTGACTGGCGGCTCCTACGGCGGATTTATGACCCTGTGGATCGTCGGGCATACCAACCGCTTCAAATCCGCTGTGGCGCAGCGCAGTGTGACCAACTGGGTCAGCATGTGGGGCTCAAGCGATTTCAACTGGATCTTCCAGTTCTGGGCAAAGTCAGGAGCACCGCAGGAAGGCATGGACAGGCTGTGGAATATGTCGCCTGTCAAATATCTGGGTGAAGCCAAGACCCCCACACTCATCATCCACAACGAGCATGACCATCGCTGTCCCATTGAACAGGGCGAGCAGGCCTTTGTGGCGCTCAAACGCGCTGGCGTGGAAACCGAGTTCGTGCGCTTCCCTGAAGAACCCCACGGTCTCTCGCGCGTTGGCCGCACGGATCGGCGCATTGCACGGCTCAATCATATTTTGAGGTGGATGGATAAGTATTTGAAGTAGGTATTCAGGTGACAGTCACTTTAAAAGTGACTGTCACCTGATCGGAAACAGTCCGCTTTAGCGGGCTTTGTAAAAATAGCACGGGGTATCCCGGCGGAATGGTCGCTTCGCACGGGATAAACCCCGGCTATTTTTCGAAGCCGACTAAAGCCGGCTTATATCCAAGACCGCCAATTCCCCGCTAACCATAATATAATAAGCAACAATTCAAAGATTGCCATCCAATCATAAAACGAGGTTTTCATGGCTGACCATATCAGCGTTTCAAAAATTTCAAACTACGTAGGACAAGACGTCATCCTCAAGGGCTGGGTCTATAACCGCACAGACAAGGGCAAGCTGGTCTTTTTGCTCATCCGTGACGGCTCGGGCTTTGTGCAGTGCGTTGCCTTCAAAGGTGACCTGACACCCGAACTCTTCGAGACAGTATCCAAGCTGCCACAGGAATCGTCTGTGATCATCACAGGCGCGGTCCGCGAAGATAAGCGCGCACCCGGCATCCCCGGCGGATTTGAAGTCGGCATCAAGGATCTGCAGGTTGTCCAAGCCGCGGGCATTGATTACCCGATGGCACTCAAAGACCACGGCGTGGATTTTGCGCTCGACAACCGTCACCTGTGGATCCGTATGCAGAGTCAGTGGGCGATCTTGCGCGTGCGCGTGCGGGTCATGTCTGCGGTGCGCGAGTATTTGGATGGTCAGGGCTTCTTCAATCTCGACACCCCCATCCTCACCCCCGCCGCCGCCGAAGGTACTTCCACCCTCTTCGAGACCGAATATTTCGATGAAGGTTCTGCCTTCCTCGCACAAACTGGACAGCTTTACAACGAAGCGAATATCTTCGCGTTCGGAAAAGTCTATTGCTACGGTCCCACCTTCCGCGCGGAGAAGTCAAAAACGCGTCGTCACCTGACCGAGTTCTGGATGCTCGAACCTGAGATCGCTTTCTGCGACCTGGACGGTTTGATGGAAGTGGAAGAGGGTCTCATCACGCACATCGTCCAATCCGTGTTGAAGGATTGTTCGGCTGAATTGAAATTCCTTGGCCGTGACATCTCCAAACTGGAGAATGTGGTTGGTCCCTTCCCGCGCATGTCGTATGATGATGCGGCAAAATATCTGATCGAACTTCAGGAAAAAGAGACCGACCCCGAAAAGAAGGAACTGCTCAAATTCGAATGGGGCATGGACTTTGGCGCTCCGCACGAGACCGAGATCACCAAGCTGTACGACAGGCCTGTCTTTGTCTATGGCTATCCGTCCGCGGTAAAAGCCTTTTACATGGAACCCTGGCCTGACCGTCCCGAAGTCTGCAAAAGTGTGGACTTGCTCGCGCCCGAAGGCTACGGCGAAATTTGCGGCGGCTCCGAGCGCATGAGCGACCCCGACAAATTGCTGGCACGCATCCAAAAGGAAGGGCTGCCCGAAGATGCCTTCAAGTGGTATTTGGAGCTTCGCAAGTACGGTTCCGTCCCACACTCTGGCTTTGGCATGGGCACCGAACGCGTCACCGCATGGATCTGCGGCATTGAGCACATCCGCGAGGCCATTCCGTTCCCGCGCACGATCAAGAGAATTTATCCTTAAACCAAAACTCGGAGGTCTTAAAGACCTCCGAGTTTTTTTTATCTTTCTTTACGGTATCACCAACTCCTGCCCCACACTGATATTGTTGATATTCTTCAGGTTGTTGGCAGAAGCGATGGCCGCAACCGTTGTACTGAATTTGACAGCGATCAGCGAAAGGTTATCGCCTGTCTTCACGGTGTACGTCCGCTGGGGAGTGGATGATGTTCCAGTAGCAGAACCAGTTGTCAGCGTGGAGGAAGAGGCGCTTTCCTGAGGGATGGCAATCGCAACAGGGATGGTCAATTTATCCCCTGTAATCAGCAGCTGCGGATTCGCCATCACCAATTCACGAACAGTAACGCCGTAATCATTGGCAATGGATTCAAAACTATCGCTCTTCTTGATGGTGTGAACTTTCGGCGTTTGGTCCGGCAGCTTTGCGCCAGCGAGTTTATACAACTCCTCAAGCGTGCCGTTGAACACATTCATATCCACTGCGGCGTTGATGCCGTTGACGACACCTTTATCGCTATATTGCCAGAATGCCCAGTTGAACCAGCCGCGCGGCAGGAATGGTTTTGATTCTTCAAAATATTGGTTGGGATATTGTGCGAGCCAGAGCGGATAATCCTTTGCCCATGCTGGAGGGCCGCCGCCAGCAACGACGAAATAATCCTGTAGAAAATATTGGCCAGAATAGATGATCGGCTTTTTGCCAAAGGCGGCTTCCACTCGATCCAGCCAAACCTTGGCGGCGGGGACGATCTTTTCCTTATTCACGCCATCGTTTGTTTCAAGATCGAGCACATGCGGAAGCTCGGCATCATCCTTGAATGATTTGACGTATTCAATGAAATAATCTGCCTGTTTTTTCGCATCCACATTGCAGCGAAAGAAATGGTATGCGCCGCGTAAAAGTCCCGCAGTTTTTGCACCAGACCAGTTGAATTTAAAAGTGGAGTCTTTATACGTGATCCCCTCGGTGGCTTTTACAAAAACATAACGCTGCCCCGTCGCGCGGACTTTGGGCCAGTCTATGCCTGCGTCCCAATATGAAACATCTATTCCAGGAACTCTCGCCATTTTTGCCTCCATAATCTAAGGTGAAACACAACGTATTGAGCGTAGCACAAAACTTTCAGAAAATCAATTACATTATTAATAGGTTGTAAGCTTATTATTTAATTTATATCTACCCTCGCACTTTGTAGTATGGTATAAGAAATACAGCCCTTCTTTGTTCGTGATATTGCCCTCACGTTTTGAGCCAATACCTACTAAAAGGGTCCTTAACTTAATTAGAAATAACGCGATAGGCCTGAGCCAAGGCGGCGTTTCTAGGTAGGGACCCACCTGCACTTGCAGGTTCAAAACCTGGTGATACACGGCAAAAGCGGGGCTTTTCTTGTCTGTACCTTTTGCTTGACAGAATGTAATCGCGGCATGTAAAATCGCCGTCGTTGGTGAATAACAACTGAATAACGGAGATAAAGCGACTGGGTCTCAGTAATTGAGATCACGAGGTGGAGGTTCTCCCGTGCGAACGGGACGCTAATCGCCCTCATGAAAGTGAGGCGAGAAAATCGGATAGATCAGCGGATGCCTCTGAAGCCAGATCACTGGCTTCCTTCTCCCTTCCCAAGAAAGCGAAATCGAGCAAAGGAGTTTAAAAAAACTCTGTTGCTCGCCACTGAAAACCACACGGCGACGGGTGGGACAAGGTGAACGCAGTGAGCAACGACCATCGGTTATTGGATTAACAGATGGTTTGGAAGAGTGGAAGGGCGTTTCTTTTTAATACCCGTGTGTATTGAAACAGGTAGGCCCACAGGCATACCTGTTTTTGTTTTTGTAAATGAGCAAGAAACGGGTCGCCTTACTCCAAAGCACCAAATACAATCTCAAGCATTAGAAAGGAGATTGGTATGGAAAATAATATTGAACTTTCACAGCATTATAAATTGATCGAACAAGCCATTCAGTACATCGAAGTCAATGTGCAGCGCCAGCCTGAGTTGGAGGAGATCGCCGCCGCCATTGGGTTGAGCGAGTACCACTTCCAACGGATGTTCACCAATTGGGCAGGCGTCAGCCCCAAACGCTTTATGCAGTTCCTCACCAAGGAACATGCAAAGCAATTGCTCAGTCAGTCTGAAAACCTGCTGGAGACCACGCACAAGGTCGGGCTATCCAGTTTGGGTCGGCTGCATGACCTCTTTGTCAACACCGAGGCAGTAACACCCGGCGAATACAAATCTGGCGGTGCGGGACTCACCATCCGCTATGGGATTCATCCTTCGCCATTCGGGAAGGTACTCGTCGCCACCACCGAGCGCGGCATTTGCAACTTGAGTTTTGTGGATGTGAGCGAAGGCAAAGCGATTGATAACCTCGTCGCGGATTGGCAGCAGGCGAAGATGATCGAGGATTACAAATCCACTGCCCCACTGGTCACGCGCATCTTTTCCGCGCCGAAACCTGATTCGGCTTACGAACAAAAGGATCCACGCCTCAGCCTTCACCTGCGCGGCACAAATTTCCAGATCAAAGTTTGGGAAGCGTTACTCAACATCCCATCTGGTGCATTGACCACGTACGAGCACATCGCAAGGCAGGTCGGCAACCCGAAAGCGGTACGCGCTGTCGGCACAGCGGTTGGACATAATCCGATTGCCTATCTGATCCCATGTCATCGCGTTATTCGTAAAAGTGGCGAGTTCGGAAATTATCTGTACGGCTCTGCCCGAAAGAAAGTAATATTGGCAAGAGAATTTAGCGCAGGCGACGCATAAAACGCCACCTGCTTTAAGGAAAAAATGAAATCCAAGATTTGGTTGGCTTTACTGGCACTCTATATTGTGTGGGGCTCCACCTACCTGGGAATCAAGGTTGCAATTGAGACCATCCCTCCATTCTTCCACGCATCGATTCGGTTCCTCGTCTCAGGTATCATATTGGTTGTTTGGCAGCGCTCCGCAGGCCAAGCACTGCCTACGCGCAAGCAGTGGGGTTCCGTAGCGATCATTGGAACTCTGCTCCTGCTCGGCGGCAATGGACTGGTTTCATGGGCAGAGCAATTCATTCCTTCGGGAATTGCAGCGCTCATCATTGGCTCCATGCCCATGTTCCTTGTGGTTGCAGAAGCTCTACGACCGAAGGGCGTCAAACCGACATGGCGGGCTATCATTGGCTTATTGATCGGCTTCGCAGGTATCTTCATTCTGGTTGGGCCGGCGGAAATTTCCGGCAGCAGTACAAAGCTCAATCCCTTTGGTGTGATCGCCCTGCTCGGCGCATGTGTGACCTGGGCAAGCGGTTCCATCTACAGCAAAACAGCAGACTTGCCAAAGTCATCCTTGATGAACACAGGCGCGCAGATGTTGATGGGAAGTGTCAGCCTGTTGATCGTTTCATTATTGACTGGTGAATTGCACGGCTGGGATATTACAGCCGTTTCATCCCGCTCGATCTATGGGTTGACATACCTCATCCTTATTGGTTCGCTGGTCGGGTTTGCGTCCTATGGTTGGCTTCTGCAAAATGCGCCGATCTCGCTTGTGGCAACGTATGCATACGTCAACCCGATCGTGGCGGTTTTCCTCGGCAATTGGATCGGCGATGAACCGCTGGAGCCGCGCATTTGGATCGCGGCAGCGATCATCATCGGGTCGGTAATATTCATTAATACCGGAAGCAAGCCTCAGGTAAAGAAAGAGGCGAAAGAACAGTTAGCGAGTGATCAGTGATCAGTGTCAGTTAATCGGGCGGCAAATGCATTGTCCGAATTCATAAATCAAAAAGGAGAAATAAGTTATGGATGCGAAAGATCTGCTCAAGAAAGTTAAGGAAGATAATGTCAAGTTCATCTCGCTGCAATTCACGGATGTGATGGGCGCGGTGAAGAGCCTGGACATGCCGATCCGCCATCTTGAAGATGTGGCGAAGGACGGCGCCTGGTTCGATGGTTCATCGGTGGAGGGTTTCGCGCGCATTCAGGAAAGTGATATGCGCTTGAAGATCGACCCCGACACCTACGCGGTGCTGCCGTGGTCTGCTGATGATTCAAAACGCGCGCGCGTGTTCTGCGATATTTATACCCCCGGCGGCGAGCCTTTCGAAGGCGACCCACGCGGTGCTTTGAAGCGCATCCTCAAGAAAATTGCCGACCGCGGCTGGATGCTCAACATTGGACCCGAGCCTGAGTTCTTCCTCTTCAAGGCTTCGGATGGAACCGGCGTTCACCCCGTCCCCCACGATACGGGCGGTTATTTTGATTTCTCATCCTTCGATGAGGCTGTCATCGTCCGCACCGCGTTGATGGAAGCTCTCGATGCAATGGGTCTCGATGTGGAAGTGGGTCACCACGAAGTTGCGTTGGGCCAGCACGAAATTGATTTCCGTTTTGCGGATGCGCTCAAGGCTGCCGACAACGTGTTGACCTTGAAATACACCGTGAAGGCGATTGCCGCCCAGCATGGATTGACCGCTTCTTTCATGCCGAAGCCTGTGTATGGCATTAATGGCTCTGGTATGCACTGCCACCAATCCCTCTTCGATATCAAGACCGGCGCGAACCTGTTCTTCGATGCGAAAGATGAGGCTCATCTTTCGCCGTTGGCATACTCCTTCATCGCTGGTCAGTTGGAACATGCCCGCGCTCTCGCTGGCGTAGTTGCCCCCACCGTGAACTCCTACAAGCGTTTGGTTCCCGGCTACGAAGCACCTGTGTACATCGGCTGGGCTCAGCAGAACCGCTCTGCGCTCATCCGCATTCCGCGCTACACCGAAGGACGTGACAAGGCTGTTCGCGCTGAACTGCGCTTCCCTGACCCATCCTCCAACCCGTATTTGGCTTTCACCGTAATGCTTGCCGCCGCCCTCGACGGCATCGACAAGAACATGAAGGCTCCCAAGGCGTTGAACAACATCAACCTGTATCACCTCGATAAGGAAGAACGCACCAAGCTGGGTGTGACCGAATTGCCTGGTTCGTTGGCTGAATCTTTGAGCGAGTTGGAGAAGGACGATGTGTTGAAGTCTGCTCTTGGCACCACCCTGTACGAAGCCTACATGCGCGCGAAGTGGGAAGAGTGGGACGAGTTCCGCCTGAGTGTGACAGATTACGAAATTAAAAAATATTTGGAAACGACGTAGTTTTTTAGCATTTAGCTATCAGCGTTTCAGAAAAGAGATAGTCCCTGTGGGTGAAGAGCCTGCGGGGGCTATTTTTGTTGGCGTATAATCACGGACATGACTTTCAAAAATAGCTTTCGGATTATTGTCCTGATCGTCGCTGCGGCTTTCGTTGTTTCATCCTGCTCGGAAAAAAAGAATGAACCGCTTCTTCTCGAAACTTTCACCAAAAATAGTGTGTCGGTTTCAATCTATTTGAACAGGACCCAAGACGGGCAGGACACACTGATCGCAACATTTGTCCCACAGGAAGGGCTTCACCTTTACAGCAAGGATATTCCGCGCAGTGGTGTGGAAGGACTCGGCAGACCCACACTTCTTGAGCTCACGCAAAACAGCCAGATGAAAGCGGCGGGATCATTAATTGAAAGCGTGCCTGCCCAAGTCCCTGATTTTGAGCCAAAGGATCTACTGGTTTATCCATCCGGGTCTGTGACGTTAACTCTGCCGGTCACACTGCAATCGAGTGCGGATCAGGCAAACGATGAAATCAGTATCACGTACATGGCTTGCAGTGATGTTGGCTGCAAAGCGCCAGTAGTAGGCCAGGTCATATCTCTATATATTCCACCAGCCCAATGAAAAAGAAGAGAAAATGAACAAAAAAAATTTACTTATTCTTACAGTTGTATTCACCCTCTCATGCAGCACCTTGTTCCCTCAAGAACTGGAATCAATCGCTCAGGAAAATCCCTCGATGATGGAATCAACCCCGGTTATTGCTGCCAACGATACGCTGATCGGGTTTACCGAGGTCCGCCTGCACCCTACAGATGGAAAACTGGATGAGATGCTTGTAGTGGAAGCGGAAAAAGCGGTCACGGCTGGCCTGCTGCCGGTCGTTGAATTCGATGCAGATTGGTGTCCACCGTGTGTGGCGATCAACAAACATTTGGATGCGAAGAACGAACTGATGCTCAACGCCTATGATGGGACGTACATCATCAAACTGGATGTGGATGAGTGGGGTTGGGATGGCGGCAGGATCGAAAATTTCACCTTCAGCGCAATTCCGATCTACTTCAAACTGGATGGTCAGGGTAAGCAAACAGGGGAATTCATTGATGGGAGCGCATGGAACGAGGATATCCCCGTCAATATTGCGCCGGTGATGAATACATTCTTCCACGGCGACTAATGCACAAGTCTAGATGCTGATTTAATTTATTGCCAGCCTTACTACGATATAATAAAAAAAATAGTCATTATTGCTTGAGGACTCAAGTCCCTCCCATGTCTTTATCCCTGATCGATACACTAAAAAGTTATATCCCTGAAATCCTGCAAAAGCGGATCGCAGCCGAGCCTACGCCACCCAATAAGCCGTTTGGCGAGGTGTACCAGGCAGCTGTTTTGTTCGTGGATATCTCGGGTTTTACTGCTTTGACGGAGGAATTCGCGGCAAAGGGGCCTTCCGGTGCGGAGGATATTTCCGCTGTGCTTAACAAGTTCTATGGACAGTGGATCGACATCATCAAAAGCTATGGCGGGGATATTATCAAATTCGCAGGCGACGGTCTGCTGGTCATCTGGCAATACAACAACCTGGAGAAAGCTAGTCTGCTGGCAGCACAAACCGCGCTGGAAGCACGAAAGCAATTGGAAAACTTCCATGTGGGCAATCGGACTTTGTACACACGCATCGCGCTCGGGACAGGCTCCATCGCGTTGACCGGTCTTGGCGGCGTGTTCAATCGCTGGGAAATGGTCATCACCGGAGATGCGCTGGAGCAGATCAGCAAAGCACAAAAAACATTAAAACCCGGGCAGATCATTGTCTCTGCGGAATCATGGGAAAAGATAAAACGCTACGGGTTGGGGACACCTGCCGAAGAGGGGCGAATGTTATTGAGCGGAATCAACTCCCAGATCCCGAAAGAAGCGGCGCATTTTTTCAATCTAAAAGAAAACAGCATCCCCGCATTGAGATCTTATATCCCAGGCGCAATCGCAAAACGCATCGATGCAGGTCAGTCTGACTGGCTCGCGGAACTTCGACGTGTGACCAGCCTCTTTATCAACATCCCCGAAATGACGCGCGGGACAGATACCGACATGGCACAGAAACTCGCTCAAATTTTGCAGAGTGCCATTTATCGCTATGAAGGCAGTGTAAACAAGATCGCAGTAGATGAAAAAGGGGTTTCGCTTTTGGCGGCGTTCGGGCTTCCGCCATTTTCGCATGAAGATGATCCGCTGCGTGGCGTGCTGGCGGCGCAGGATATTCTGACTGCCATCAAAGATCTGGGACTGGGCTGTTCCATTGGCATTGCCACGGGACGCATGTTCTGCGGCGTGATCGGCAATGAGAAACGCAGGGAATACACGATCAATGGTGACGCGGTCAATCTGGCGGCGCGTTTGATGCAGGCCATTTCAGCCAGAATGGACACACCCGCGGGTGAACTCATCCAGATCATTTGCGATACGAGCACCTACGAAGGCGCGAAAAGCCGGGTCGATTTTATTTCCATGGACCCGATCAACATTCGCGGCAAGGCGCACCCTGTACCCATTTTTGTGCCGCAAACCCGCCATGCAAAAGGCAAAGGGCAGATCGCGCTCACCGATATGATCGGGCGCGAAGATGAGCGCTTTGCAATTGCCGAGGCGTTACGTGCGTTGATCACGAAGGAAAGTCGGGCGGTCATTATTGAAGGCGAAGCGGGATTCGGAAAATCACGTCTGCTCGAAGAGTTATATCGTCAGGCAGAGGCGATGAATGTGAACATCCTGCTGGGGCTTGGCGAAGCCATTGAGCAGGGCACGCCGTATCACGTCTGGAAAAATATTGCACAAAAAATATTTAATCTCAATGAACAGGAAGGCACAGCGGAGCAAAAACTTGCCTTCGAAAAAATGCTCAGCGAGAACGATGAACTTCGAGAGCGCGCGCCGTTATTGAGCGCGGTATTACCGTTCACAGTATCCGAAAATGAAAATACAAAAAACATCATCGGTGACGCCCGTGCCAACGCGATGCATCTACTGATCATCGAACGGCTCACGCAAATAGCGACACAAACTCCAACCGTGCTGGTCATCGAAGATGTGCATTGGCTGGACTCGGGTTCGTGGGCCTTATTAAGCCTTGCGGCGCAGCGCATTGCTCCCCTGCTGGTCGTGATCACAGCCCGCCCCATGGGAGTGAATGCGCCATTGGAATTCACACAAATAAGGGAAATGCCATCCTCGCGGTTTTTATCGCTTTCCCCGCTCGGAAATCTCGATATCGAAATCCTGCTCTATCAACGATTGAATGTGCAGAAATTACCGGTTGAGCTCGTCACTTTTATTCGCAACAAGGCAGAGGGGCATCCATTTTACAGCGAGGAACTGGCGTATGCATTACGCGACAGCGGCTTCATTGAGATCAAAAACAACGAATGCCGCATCACTTCCATTGGCGGGGATCTGGAGGAACTTAACCTGCCGGGCTCATTGGAAGGAGTGATCACCAGTCGCATCGACAAGATGCCGCCTGCGCATCAACTCACGCTGAAAGTTGCTTCCGTTATCGGGAGAGTGTTTGCGCTGAAAGAGTTATCTGCCATCTACCCGATCAAATCTGAACTCGCCGAGCTGCCTGAGTATTTGACCAATCTGGAAAGACAGGAACTCACCATTCGCGATGCGCCCGACCCTGAAGTTTCCTATTTGTTCAAGCACATCATCACCCAGGAAGTTGCCTACAACCTGCTGCTCTACTCGCAGAGGCGTTCTTTGCATCGCGCCATTGCCGAGTGGTACGAAAGCTCCTTCATGCAAAACATCATGTCGTATTATCCTGTCCTTGCGCATCATTGGAAGCAGGCGGATGTGCCGCAGAAGGCAATTGAATATTTGGAGAAATCGGGAGAGTTGGCGTTCCGAAATGGGACGTATCGTGAGGCGATCCAATTCTTCTCCCAGGCTGTCGAAAAGGCGGGCAATGATAAGGATGTAAACGTCCCGCCGTTGAAACAGGCATACTGGCTAAGGCGTATGGGCGAAGCGCAAATGGGACTTGGCGATATGGACTCAGCCCGCGACCATTTCCGCAAGGCGGCCACGCTGCTCAAACATCCAAGCCCTGCAAACAACACGGGCGTAATGCTGGGACTGGTCTCGCAATGGTTTGTGCAAAACCTGCACCGCCGTTTCCCATCTAGTTTTATTGGTCGCTTGAAGGAAAAGGATGAAGAACTTCAGGAAGTGGCGCAAATTTTTACGCACCTTGGCCATGTGAATTACATCAAGCTGGAAAGCCTGCCCATGCTCTTTCACACACTGGGGAGTCTAAATCTTTCCGAAGATGGCGGCAGTATGTCACCTGCCCGGGTGTGGTCACTTGGTTCTGCCAGCGCGATCTTCGGGTTTATCCCCAGCCACAAGCTGGCAAAACATTATGCTGAAAAAGCGCTGGAAGCCTCCGCGCAGGTGGATAATCCACGCTCACAGATATGGACATATCTCGCTGTGGGAACATACCAGCTTGGGATCGGCGAATGGGATGTGTCACGAACCGCGCTGGAAAAGGCTAGGGAACTTTCCATCAGCGCATCGGACAATCATCTTGAAGGCGATACGCAGACCGTTTTAGCAGGTTTGGAATTCTATCGCGGCGGAAGTTTTGAGCAATGCCAGAAATACTATGACGATCTGGAAAAACAGGCTTACAAATCAGGGAATCAACTCCATATCACCTGGGCAACTTATGGGAATTCCTTCCTCCAGCTTGTATCTGGAAATTTCGAGGAAGCGCTTCAAAATGCAAAAGAGGGAGAAACGCTCGACCCCACGCCGGTCAATATTGTGCACCTGCACAGCATCCGAGCAATGGCGAATTGGCGTCTGGGGAATGAGGAAGAAGCGGTCAAATCGATGGCGAAGGCGCTGCCCATTTTGGAATCTCTCCCGCCGCAGGTATATTCACTGCTGATCGCATACCGCATCCTCTCGCAGATCACTTTTGAAATGTGGGAACAGGGAAAGACTTTTAACGTCCACGGCTGGCGCACAACAGCAGAGATCCACAAGACATTTGCGTCCCTGCAAAAAATGCTCAGGAAATTCAAACCTGCCTTTCCAATTGGCGAGCCAAGTTTGTTGTTTTATCGCGGCCTGCAAAAGTGGATGGAGGGAAAGAAAGATGCGGCCATCAAAGATTGGCAGGCGGGTACACAATCTGCAAGGCAGCTTTCGATGCCGTGGGAGGAAGCCAATCTCCTGCGCGAGATCGGCAAACGTTCTGAAGGTGAAATCCAAAGAACGAACCTTGAAGCGGCGCTCAAGTTATTCACAGCCTGTCAGGCTCGATACGATTTAATGGATACTGAAAAAATACTGGAAATATAAAAGCAATCAGGAGCGCAAATTGAGAAAATAAAAAGGCTTTCGAGAAAAACTCGAAAGCCTTTTTTGATTCCAAAGCCAAAATTAGTGAATGGTCCCGCGTGCGAGCTCCAGGATCTCTTGTTTATCGTTGTACTCACGCACCAATTTTCCATCCTGCATTTGCAGGACGCGGTCCACATATTGGCACATGCGCAGGTCATGCGTCACGATGACGCCCGCACGTCCATTTTCGTGGATAAGATGTGCAAAAGTCTCCACCACCTGAAAGGCGCGCTCCGTATCCAATGAGGCAGTCGGCTCATCTGCCAACACCACGGCGGGATTATGGATTAACGCTCTCGCAATCGCCACACGCTGCTGCTGTCCACCGGACATTTGAGCGGGCAGGTTATGCAAACGGTCAGCTAACCCCAAACGAGCAAGCAATTCATCCGAACGGATACGGCTGGCATGGTCGAGCTTGCCGTTCAGGCGAAGCATGAATTCTACATTTTCGCGTGCAGATAAAAACGGGATCAGGTTATTTGCCTGGAATGTAAAACCGATCTTCTCACGGCGCAATTTCACGCGCTTTTTTTCATTCATCTGGGCAAGGTCCTGCCCATCGATCAAAACCTGTCCACTGCTTGGGGTAAGCAAAGCCGCCAGAATGGACAGCATGGTGGTCTTGCCGGAACCACTCGGTCCCACCAACGCCACAAACTCACCGGACCTTACCTGAAACGAAACATGGTCCACGGCATTGATGGTTGCGCCATCCAGCGAAAAGGACTTTACCAAATCACGAACTTCAAGAGCTACATTAGACATTTTTCACCTACCCCAACCTGAGAGCCTTAAGCGGCTCGATACGCACTGCATAAATAATGGACACCATTCCGCCGAACGGGCCGATGGCCAAAAGCAAAGCCACCGCGATCAAAGAACGTGCGCCATTGAAGACCAGAGGGATCGTGGGAGGGAAACCCAGCGAGAACAAATACGTCATTCCGCCTCCGATCCCCACTCCGAGCGCGGTCACAATAATGATCTGGATCACCGCTGAAAGCCCCACCACCCCATTGGAAGAACCAATGGCCTTCAACACACCGATCTGCGGAACCTTTTGAAGGATCTGAATTTGGAAGAAGCCGCCGATGACGAGGATACCGATCAACAAAGTGAAGACGCCCTGCGTTTGAACCGTGCCTTGTTGGGCGGAATATCCGGGAATATTGTTGATGGTGGCTGCAATGGTTGCAACTTCGATATTGGGAACTCCATCCACCAAATTCACAGACATGGCTTCAGCCTGCATAGGGTCGGTCAACTTCACGGCGATGATATTTGGATATGGGGTATCGCTGGCGAGTTCAGATTCAGACTGCGGGCGGATTTTTTCCCAAGTTGCGGCAGGGACAAAAATAGTGGGCTGGAAGAAATAAGACTGCCCATCCACAAGACCAACGATCTTTAACTCAAAAAACTCATCATCTGTCCCCTGTGTGGAACGGATCTGGATGGTATCTCCAATTTGCAGGTCGGAGCGCAAAGCCACGTTGCGATCCATCACGGCTTCACGGGCTTCCCCGCCGCGGAATTCACGTCCCTCAAGGATGGGTGGCATACCGGGGCGGCCAGGCTCCGCGCCAAGCATGGATACTTTCAAAGGCTCGGGGAGGGAGACGATCTCAGTAGTGGATGTATATATTGCCCCGGCATCCTCGACCCCTTCCACGCGGCGAACGGTCTTGACGGTGTTCGTCTCAAGACGGCTGGCTGAAATGCTGTAATCTGATTTTTCCAAAAAGACGACGAGCTGCGCATCCAGATTTGCCACGTATTGACGGTTGCCATTGGCGAGTCCTTCACCCAAAGCAGCGATGAACAAAACCAGCAGGGTGATCAATGCGATCACCAATGCCACGAGCAGGAAGCGTCCCTTATTGCGGACAACTTCCTTAATGGCCAGGTATGTTGCGAGAAATAAATTCTTCATATTTTTTCTTTCACAGTGCTCAATGTATTAAACGACCGGTTTTGAATCATAGGGTCTTTTCCAATCCACACCCATGATGCCGTGCAGGATCAGGTCCACGGGAGGGTGATCGGCGATATCTTCATAATAGTATGGCAGGCGAATGCGTCCATCCATGCCGACGATGAAGGTGCCCGACATTTGATAGGCGTCCTGTCCGGGGGACGGAAGTTCGGGCTTGTAGCCTTTTTCGCGGGCCAGCCTGCGGTTGGATTGCCAAATACGAGGGGAAAGCAGCGTCTGCCAGAAGGTGCCTTGATACAAGCCGTAGGCGCGGTAAGCGCTGCGGTCCGGGTCAGCGAGACAGGTTGCACTGGGTGCGTGCTGTTCACAGAAGGCTTTGGCAGATTCTGCCGAGGCGTGGGAAACGATCGCCAGCTGCAACCCTTTGTCGGTTAAAGCCTGATGCGAGTCAATCAATTGGTCCACCATCTCTTTGCATTGAGGACATCCAAAATGGCGGGTGAATGCCAGCACAAGCACGCCCTTCTTCCAAAGGGAGGAAAGCTGAATGGACTTTCCATTCGCGTCCAATAATTTCACATCAGGCGCGAGGTCATTGAATTTGAGTTGATTATTTACAGGCATAGTATCCTTACAGTGGTGTTCTCAGAATTTGAATATCAAGATTTTACCATATTGCACAGGTTTTGCAAAGGTTTTGTATGGAATGAAAAATCCTGCTTTTGTCACAAAAAACGGAGCATACATTTATTGTATGCTCCGCAACATTACGTAATATGTAGAATTGATTTCTCAACTTTACCGCCGTTCTTTGCCACCCGCCGCCAGCTGCTGTTATCGTTGAGCGAAATCCAGCGCCGCTCTTCGGTTCGATAGAACCAATCCTTATCCTGCTGGTAATACACAAGCACGCCAGTGGATTCCCAAATGTTGAGGATCTCGTTGCCGTGCGCGTGCGTGTCATCAAAATCGGTGGTGGCCCGCTGCCCCATTTCACTGTAGAGTTCGTTCAACTCAAGCAGCAAGGTGTTGATCTCAGAGTTGAGATGGCTCACTCTGAGACCGATCCGTTTTGCCTCTTCGATCAGGATCGGATATCCATGGGATGGATATTTTGAATTCAAGGTTGCGGCGATGTTCTCTGCTTCTTTATCATCTTCGATATGATAGGCAAGCAATTCCTTGCACAGCATAATGGACAGGGACTCGGCACGGTCCACTGCACCAATGACGAGTGGATGCACATGCTGGAACAATTGCTGATACGGATTCTCGCTCGTATCGGACCCTTGGGCTTGCCACAGTTTCACGACGCGATTCAATTCATCCAGGCTGACGCTGACACGGTCATTGTCACGGTCAATTGGAGAGAGTGAGTGGGTAAGCGATGTATCCACCGAGGTGAGATAGGCCATCGGCCCCATTTGAATTTCGTTCGCTCCAAGCGTGATCATGGTCGCAGCGGAAGCACATTCCAGCGGAATGACAGCCACAAATTTCTTGCAATACTGCCGCAGCAGATTCACGATACGCAACGAAGCCTGTCCATTGCCGCCGCTGGATTTGATGAAGAGATAGATGTTTTCCTGTTGGCCGATCTTTTCCAATAATTCGAACAACGCCAATACGTCATCGTGACAGACACTGCCGCGCGGGTTGTTGAAATATGTCACCAAAGTGCCGCCAAGCAATTTATTGACCTGCTTGATGATGCTCTGTGTTTTTTCAAATAAGATGGGAGGTTGTTTTTCTTTGTTCTTGGTTTGTGCAGGCATGCTTAATTTTCCTAACCTAAAGGATGGAAGGATAATAACATTTATTCATTAATCAAGGTTTAGACAAATGTACTATATGCTTCGTTGGAAGTAAATCAACAAACGCTCAACGCTATGTCGAGAACTAAGTCTCTGACAGAGCGCATATTTACCTGCGTGACCAGATCCAGCCGCCCACAAAGCCAAGCAATTCCCCGAGAATCACAAAGATGACCACGCCTGAAACACTGCTGTTTATCATCCAATTGGTGATGCCGAACAAACCCAGGGAAAGAAAATTATAGGAAAGCAGCCCGCCCAGCAAAATACCCAACGTCCAGCGAAAGGCAGAGCGTCGATTTGTGACGCGGATGGTAACCATGTAGGCAACTCCCACGCTAAAAAGAATGACCAGCATTGCAATCACCCAGGATGAAAAACGGGGGAAGCCATCTTCAGAAACATAGGGGTCCACTTTCACTTCAGCGGTGGCTTCGGGCGTTGGTTCAATGGACTGGGTCAACTCAGGCACAACCACCGTCACAGCCACCGCGCCGGATTGAGATACATCCAATTGCACCACTTCAGATATGGTAGCAGGTTCGCTTGCGACGCGGATCTCCAACAGACCGGGTTTATCCAACCCAAACGATGCGCGCGCCACACCTTGTGTGGTGACTGATTCCACCTGCTGCAAAATGCCGCCGCCCTCACCCGTCAATAACATGGAGAACTGCACTACCGTCCCGTCGGGAACGGGATGTCCGTTTCTGTCCATGATCGCACCGGTGCGAATGGCAATGGTGTCGCCAATTCGAAAGAGGGGAATCGGGGTCGGCTCGGGCGTAAGCAAAGAGCCGGGGGTAACAGGAGCAGGCGGCAGGTCCAGAAAGATCGGAATGATCTGGCTTGGGTCTGGTGACATGACCGAGATCAGGTCATATCCCACCGAAGAGACGGAGACAGGTGACGAGCCAATGGGGGTCAATTCCTGAAAAAGCAGACGGGCGGCAACATCCACGAATTGGGGCTGTTTGCTGTAGAGCGCATAATAGGCGGTTAATTTGGAAAGAGTGGTAGTATCAAAATAATAAGGCGCACCGAACGAGAAGAGTATTATATTTTTTTCACGCAGCAGATCCGGGCGTTCCCGCAGGAAACGGCTGATGAGCGCGGGCTGCCCATTGGATGCATCTGTCACTGAGATGACGATCCAGTCAGAGCGATCAATATCATCGGCTACAAATTGATTGTCAGCGGGCGTATCCAACAGGGCATGCAGATTTTCAAATGAATATGAGGTAAGTCGGAAACCCTCGGTCTGGTTCCCGCTCTGCGGACCGTACAACTGCAAAATGACATTTTCCATCGCATCAGCCGCAAGTAAAGGCTGCGGAGCACATTCACTGCATTGCTTCACATCCACGGCATCGGTAAGGAAAACAAGGTGCTCATTCGGCTGGGGAGGCAAGGGCAAAACCGAAGTCAAGTCAGACAGGGCTGGGCTGACCAGTGTGGCCGAATTGCGCGCCACAGCAAATGTAACCGCAGTATCCGACCCCAGATTCGTCAACTGCACGCCCTCATTTACAACATTGCTGAAAATAAAATTGTCATATATCCCCATCTTCGCGGCTAGGATGCGCGCCACAGAAGCATCCACACGCTGGGCAAAGGCTGGGTCTTCATTATATTTTTGGACGAAGAAATCGATCGTGCGCGTGGTGGTCGTGTATGTATCCGGCGCATCACTGGAGACGATATTGCCGAGATACAAAATATCATTCCCGGCAAGAAAGGCATCCCGCGCGGCAATGCGGGCAAGGAACTGACCGCCGCCCGAAGCATAGAAATCACTTACCGATGGACTGCCCAAATCATCACTCACCACCAAACCGCCATCCGCATACCAGGTGGAGAATTGCGGCAGAGCCAATATCTGGCTCAACGCCTGCGAGTCAAAACTGATCGGCCGCGTTGTAGCGCGGATATTTCCCTGAAAGCCCTGATAGCGGATATGGGAAACCAGCAAACCATCCACAGTAAAATTCTCAGAGAGCGCATTCCCTGTTACTGCAAAAAACGGTGCAAGCTCGATCTGCTTAAGTTGTTCAAGAGATTTACGAACTGTGGAAACTTCCTGCTTAGGCAAGCGGTCTGCGCCGCCTACGCCGGGGAAATGTTTTGCAATCACCAGAAGATTATTCTCACTGCCAATGTGCAGCCCGTTGACATACGCGCTGCCCATCTCCCCCACCCAAAACGGGTCGCCGCCAAATACACGCGCTCCCAGATCCCCGCCTGAAGAGGACGGAGATTCCAATACATCCAAAGACGGGCCAATATGCAAATTAAACCCAAGCGCCTCAAGCTCGCGCCCGCGCACAATACCAACTTGCTCCGCAAGGTCTGGGTTCCAGGTTGCACCAATTGCCATTTCACTCGGCAAAGGCGTAAGCCCGTTCAATATTTGATCCGTCGGGTGACCATCCCCTTCCTGCATAGTGCCGATAAATAACGGCACATAAGGAGGGGTAACCATTTTGCCCGTCTGCGGATCTAACGCGGGGGTAATCGCCGTGTCCCACGTTATTCGCTGAAGCTCATTGATCAGCGCGTGAGCGTTCACCACAGTATTCTCCCCCGAAAAGTTATTGTTCTCCGACATCAACACCACACCGCCCACATGATAGCGGGTGACAAGATCGTAAATTTGCGATTCGACGCTGGTATCCGTCCCATTAAAAGTAACAAGGAACAACTGCCCCACGCGCTCTTCCGGGGTCATCTCATCCAGAATCAAACGAATGCCGGGGGGCGGCGTGGAAGTTTGCGCCTGCACCGGAACAGGCGCAAGCGTAACAAGAAAAATACTCAACAATAAAATTCGGATAATACGCATTACTTTCTCTTATATCATATTCCCATTCGCTTCGAGGAAAAGACAATGGATTCTAGGATAAAACAACGCCGCTCACTGAACGGCGTCTAATTGACTTTCGCTTCGTTCCCCGCCCTGGCCTGCCACAGTTATTCTGACAGACTTACCCGCCCCTGCCAAGTGCCTGCACGGCAACCGCAGGATCATCGGTAAAAATGCCATCCGCGCCCCAATCCCGCAGCCGTTGGACTTCCTCCTGTGTATTCGCCGTCCACACATGCACACGGCGCTTGAGGCGGTGCGCGCGCTGCATCTGCTCGCGGCTGGTGTTGGAAATATGCGGGTGCAGAGCCTGAAAGTCGCCAAACATAAAACCGAAAGAACGTGCCCACAATCCAAGGGGGCCTGGCAAAGCAAGCAAAGCACGCGGTACTTTGGGTAACATATTTGCAGTAATTTTCAGATTAGACGTCAGGTAGGATGAGAAAAGGATCTGATCCTGATTATTATGCCGCTTGATCAACTCACATACTTTCACCGCCAGGTTATCGCGCGGGGTGGAATAGTAATTTGTCAATTCAATGTTGATCATTTTGTCTTTGCCAACGGATTCGAAAACCTCCTCCAGCAAAGGGACTTTTGTTCCTGTAAACTTTTCATCGAACCACGCGCCTGCATCCAGGTTGCGGATCTCGTCCAATGTAAACGTTGCGACTTTTCCGCTGCCGTTCGTTGTACGGTTTACAGTTGAGTCATGAATGACGATAACGTGGCCATCCACGGTCAACTTGGCGTCGAGCTCAATGCCGTCTGCGCCTTTTTGGATGGCTTGAATAAATGATGGGAGAGTATTCTCCGGAGCGTGGGTAAGGTCACCGCGATGGGCGAGGAGGAGGGGGCGGGGAAAATTTTCAAGCATGAGAATCAAGTGTCAGTTAAGGATGAGGCGGTTAAATATCCACGAAGTAGGCTTTACCCGCGTGATCGATCATCTCGCGGGACATGGTAGGGGTTACGGCAAGGTAGGAGGCGATATCAATGATCTGGTCGCACAAGTCACGCGGATGGGAGGCTCGCATTTTGCGGTTGCGCTTGATGTACCATTCCTGCAAAAGATACGCGAGCCCCTGGTCGTTGTATTCGATGCGCCTGTCCTGGGCAACACGTTTGAAAATTTCACGATACTCTTCAAAGGTGGGGTCGCCGATCTCGATCTTGTGGCGCAGGCGGCGAAGGAAGGCTTCATCCACAAGGTCTTTGGGCGGCAGGTTCGTGGAGAACACGATCAACACGTCGAACGGAACTTCCACTTTGCGCCCCGTATGCAGACGCAAATAATCAACACGGTTTTCAAGCGGAACGATCCAGCGGTTCAGCAGGTCACGCGGACGAACCTGTTGGCGGCCAAAGTCATCAATGAGCAGGATGCCGCCATTGGCTTTTACCTGAAACGGCGCTTCATAGAATTTGGTGGTGTCGTCAAAAACAAGGTCAAGACCTTCCAATGTCAACTCACCGCCTACGACAATGAACGGTCTGCGGATCTTCACCCAGCGCGGGTCGCGGCGCGTGTTCGTGCGCAAGCTGCCCGTTGGGCCTCCGTTGCTGCCTGCTTCGTTCTCCGGCGCAAGGCTGTGGCTAACCGCATCATAGACTTTGATGACCTGACCATCCAAATACAGGGCATACGGAATATACATATTCTGGCTGAGGACAAGGTTGCCGAAAGCGCGGGCGATACTGGTCTTACCGTTGCCGGGAGGGCCGTACATAAAAATGGAGGAACCGGAATTTAGTGCGGGGCCAAGCCGCTGGAATGCCGATTCAGAGATCACCAATTGCGAAAGGATCTGGCGCATGGTGCGCGTGGTGACGGTTAACCGTCCACTTTTCTGGCGGCGGATGGCTTCGTTATAAACTTCAAATGGAACCGGCGCAGGTCCGGCGTATTGACTGCGCTCCATCGCTTCACGTGCGCGCAAAACGCCCTGGCTGGTAATGCCATACGTGTAAGCGCCATCCCCCAAACCACCCTGAGATGATTTCACTTCGATGAATTTTTCCTGCTTCAAGATGGTCAATAATTGATCGGTTACCCCGGCGAGAGGCAGACAGATTTCTTCGGCGATTTTGAAACCCGTCAAATAACCACGGAAGTATAGAACTTTAAGGATCAAGTCCTGCAGCCAAAGCGGCGAAAGACCTGTATCTTCAAGGCTATTGATCTGCGGGGGCGTAAAGCCACCAACAGCGCTCGAAATTTGTCCTGTTTGTCTGGTCATAGTGCTCACCAATCTCACACAAAAAAATTTTAGGATAACTAGCTCAACGTACGCAATCGAACGATCTCGCAAGGGTTATATCCCTACGAATGGCTTGGAAAAGACAGCGAGACAAACCCGCCATAGTACAGAGTGCGTAGAGTGAGAATAACTTGCTGATTATACTTCTTTTCGTTTGTTATCCAGTTTATATGGGTATCCAGCTCTGTTTATGATGAAGTTGAAAGCATTTACGAGTGGTGACATTTTGGGAGGGAAAAGAAGCAGCAATAAAGTAAGCGTTAATTCAACACAAAGCCACCAAAACCGGTGGCTTTGTGACTTAATCGTCTGTGGCCGGCCTGCACACCAAGCCACTCCCCTCATACATCAACCGCCAATAGTTGTGGTGATGATCTTATATCCTTCTTTTGCAAACGCCGAGGCAACTTTCTCCTGAAGCGCTTTTCCCGGGGTCAAGGCAACCATGTAGCCGCCTCTGCCGCCGCCTGTGACTTTCGCGCCCAAAGCCCCATTTTCGAGCGCGGACCTGCACAAGTAGTCCAGGGTTTCGTGAGACATTCCCATTTCAACCAGGACTTTATGATTTTCCGTCATGAGCTTTCCGACGCCTTCCAGATCACCGGCTTCAAGCGCTTTTTTCATGGCGTTGGACTGTGCTGTAATGGTCTTGAGACGCAAGGCGAAAAGCTCAGGGGCATCTTTCTTTTGCTCTTCAATAAACTCATCAAGAAGAGCTGTATTCGCTGTGATACCGCTGTTGGCTAATACGATCTCAAAAGATTTTGGAGTTTGGATCTTTTCGAAAAGTTGTTTTTGATTCTTTACCTGAAATTGAAGAAGTCCGCCATAGGTTGAGGCGGTATTATCAACTCCACTGGCGATCCCGTGATAAGGAAATTCTCCCTGCCATGCAACGCGGTTGATCTCCTCGATCGAATAGCCCAAATTGAATTCCTCATTCAATGCCCGCGCAAGCGAAACACAGCTCGCAGCGCTGGCGCCAACCCCGCTCCCGGCCAGCAACGTTCCGCCAACAGTGATCTTGATCGGCGTCTTTTTGACGTCAATATTCATAACTTCCAAAACTCTGTTGATCGAACCGACCTGCTGATCCTTCTTCTTTTCCTTGTACCCCGGGACTTCGATGCGGTTATCTTCGAGGATCCAGCCATCTCCTCCGATCCTTTCGACGGTTGTCTCCGTCTCAAAAGGGATTGACGAAACAATCGCAGGAACTTCCTCCATAACAAATTGATCGCCTATCAAAATTGTCTTTCCATAGCCTGTTCCTTTAGCCATCACGATTCTCCTTTCAAGATTTTTTCCATTTCTTCGATCAGTCTTTCCTCTTTACCAATGCCCACCGTCGTGGCAGCCGTCAGGGTATGACAGGCATCAGAAAAACCTCCAAGTTTATTCGTCGCTTCAGGAAGAAAAATGTTAAGTCCCATGGCCCTTCCGGCTCTGATCTCCTCCTCCAGATAATGGGAAGCCCGCATGGAAATCTTGACCTCATTAAACGTGATCGCGTCAAAACCCGGGATCTCATCGGGGATGATCTGAAAGCCCGCAAGATATTTGGCGGGATCGATCAAGTCTGTATCCTTGATCGCATCGCAAAATGCCCCGATCATTTTTACTCCCATTGGAAAAAAGCGTTTTTCGACATGAAACCACTGAATATGCGGCTCTTGTTTCAACTCACCGGAGCGGAGCCGTGCAATCTCATCGTTGAATATCTTTGTCCGAATGACCTTTAATTCTTCCACCATTTGGTTCGACTCTGGCGAAACTCCTTCAAGGCAAACCTTGACCCCCATATCCGGCCCTTTTTGGTAGTAGCCAACCCCGCCCAATAGATCAAGATAGTCGCCTAGTTCGGGAACAGGGATTTGGCCAGTTGCACTGTTCAAAAGGTATTGTTCTCCTGTTTCATGCTTCCTGATCTCCATCAACCCCTGTTGAACAGCTTCCATTGCGGCTTCGCGGTTTTGACTCACCAGCTGCCCATCCACAAAGAATCCGTCAGCCACCGCTCCCACGGCTGCGATATGAGCCATGTCACGATTGGCTGTATCTAAAGTTAACGCAAAATGATAGCAAGTCGTCGAGCCGGAAATATCCCGATCTCCTTTCAATCCATAGAGGTCAGGATCCAGGTTGTGAACTTTAGGGTCAGTCGATGCTTCTGCGACATGGTGATCTAGAATCAATGTCAGATTCCTTCCTTTGTTCAGGTCTGAAAGCATCGGGGCGATCCTGCCTGCAAAATCCGCAAAGATCAGGATTTTCCCTTCCTGCTCATAAATCTTCCGTAACACTGCGGGATACGGTTTTTCCAAAGAAAAGCGTCGGACTTTATATCCCTGCCTTTCCAAGGCTCGGGTCAGTATCGCTCCTGAAGTAAGTCCATCTGCATCATTGTGGTGAAAGACTTGAACAGTCTTTTCAGGCCACTCTCTGAGTTCCTGAATGGCTTTTTCCATTGCGGCAATTAAGTTGTTCAGCATGGTTCTCCTTTAATAAATTTATCACTCGCCTGACATATTTATTTTGATTTGTGTGCTCTCAGCCAATCTGCAATCGCACCTAAATTCGAGAATGTATAAGTCGGCTGAAACGGAGAGGATGCAAGGTCTTCGCTGGTGGTTTCACCGCTCAACACGAGGCAGGTTGTTATTCCAGATGTTTGACCAAGCGCGATATCTGTATAGAGACGGTCGCCAACCATTGCCATTTCCTCAATAGGAAGTCCGTATTTTTGCGCCACTGCATCGACGATCATACGATTGGGCTTGCCAACAACCAGGTCAGGTTCACGACCTGTAGCGGCACGCACAAAGGCGATCATTGCTCCGATGTCGGGCATGTAACCGGTTTCGGTTGGACAATTAAAGTCTGGATGTGTTGCGATATAAGGCAGTCCTGCGCGAACGAAGTCACACAGTTTCCAAAGTTTCTGATAAGTCAGCGTGGTATCAAACCCCAGCACAACCAGCTGCGGGTCATTTTCTTCAAGTTGGAATCCATGTTCGCGGAACTCTTCTTCCAGAGCAGGTGTCCCAACCACATAAACGGAAGCGGAAGGATGCTCCTTTGCGAGATAAAGTGCTGTGGCTTCTCCTGCAGTGAATACTTTTTCTTCCACTGTGGGCAGTCCCAAGCGAGTGATCTTTTCCGCATAAATGCCGCGGTGTTTTGAGGAATTATTGGTCAGGAATAAATAGTCTATGCCTAATTCATTCAGGGTTTCAATGAAATACAATGAACCATCAATGATTTCATCTCCGAGGTTGAACGTTCCATCCATATCCAACAAAAAACATTTTACTTGCAGCAAGGATTCATTATTCATGTGCTGATTGTTGACCATAAAAAAGCACCAACAGGTGCAAAGGATTGTGGTGAATATCTTGTCATGGGGTTGCCATCCGAAGTTTGAGGATGAATTTCTTGATGCTCGCGTTACTATATGCAGGCTTTATAAAGCGTGTCAAGCAAATTATACTTCTTTTCGTTTATAATCAAGTTACCATGAAACTATCAGTCATAATCCCTGTATACAACGAAGTTGAAAGCATTGAAACCATTCTAAAACGCGTCTATGAAACAAAACTCACCCACGAGATCATTGTTGTGGATGACGGTTCAAAAGACGGTACACGCGACATTCTCAAAACATTGGACGGAAAAAAAGGCGTTCGCGTCATTCTACATGAGGTAAATCAAGGCAAGGGAGCGGCAGTCCGCACTGGAATGGCCGCCGCGCAGGGTGACATCCTGTTGATTCAGGATGCCGACCTTGAATATGACCCGCGTGATTTCCCTGAGTTATTGAAACCTATTCAGGAAGGTCTTGCAGATGTGGTCTATGGGTCACGCTTTCTCGGGCGCGCCCACCGTGTAACGATGTTCTGGCACATGCTCGCCAATAAATTGCTGACACTGATAACCAACATTCTTTACGATACCATTCTGACAGATATGGAAACGGGCTACAAGGTATTCAAACGCGAAGTCATCCAGGGAATGACCATCCGCGCCAATAGCTTCAATTTCGAACCCGAGTTCACCGCCAAAATACTCAAACGCAAATACCGCATTTTTGAGGTTCCCATCACCTTCAACCCACGGGACTATTCCCAGGGCAAGAAGATTAAACTTCACGACGCCTTTGAAGCAATATGGGCATTGTTCAAATACAGGTTTGTTGATTAACTACAAGACGGGCAAAATGCCCGTCTTATTTCTTAAATAAGGTGATAAAAACGGATTCCAAACCGTCCAACGAATCTCGAACCGCTTCAGACAACCCGTTACCTGTTGACGTGAACCCGGGCTGGATCGCCACGAGAAGCGTTTCCGGCCTTCTGCTTTTGGGAATCACCTTGAACAACAAATCCAAATTCGCAGAGTGAGTGGACACGCCTATCTTTTTTATATCCGCAAAATCGATCAGTGCTATTTCCCCCGGGCTGGCATTAAAATCCGCCGCATCCACGATCAAGACCATATTTGCGCCCGAAGATTCGATCCGGGATATGCAATTCTCCGGCACATCCCCCGCATCTAAAACCGGAACACCCACCTTTTTTTGAAGCCTTTTAATTAAATACGAACCCACACCATCATCCCCGCGTGAGCGGTTACCCACCCCCAGCAAGAGAACGTTTTTATCTTCAATGCGCGCAGTAAGTTCGTCAAACATCGTCTGTTATTCTATATTGGTTTCAGGAAAAACCAGTTTACAGATTTAACAGGAATATTCGTGAATTAAAAAAGAGGGTTTGGAAGGAGTTTTCCTTCCAAACCCTCTTTGCGTACATTAGGGTTTTACAAAAACGTTGTATTCCAGAATATAGTCACCTGCTTCGTAATCCGCGGAACCGTCATTGATGGGAGCGGTGAAAGTGGAAGCAATGGATAGTTTATGCTCACCAGCAGGCCATTTGCTAAGCGCCGTGTAGTACAACCGGCACCACTGACCGCCGTTCTCAAGATCTTCCCTTCTCAATTGATCCAAAGGAACATCTTCACCATCGAGGGTGAACTTCACTTCAATATTCTCGAAGTTCTGGTTGAGCACTTCCTTGGTGGAGGTACACCAGGCGTACATCCAAACCAATGTCTCTTCCTTCAAAAGCGGGACGGTGTAGACCAATGTGCCAGGCACACCGAAATCCGCAGATTCGTACTTTTCGCGCGCAAGATCTTCTACAAAGTTCTTGCCTGATGAAAATGCAGAAGAAGCTGCGGCAGCGCTCGCCAATTCCGGCGGACCGGAAGGCGTAATTCCTGCGCCAAGAGGCTGGCTGATCGCCCGTTCCGCGTAAGCCAGAATAACGTCCACGCCATTGAATTGTTGGAGCAAAGTCTCCGCTGTCACTGGAACTCGCAAATCAGGGATAACACCGCTGCCTTCAATGTGGATGTTGCCATCCGCATCCATGGCACGGCCAATGGTCATTTGAGTGTAGAGACCCTCAGGCATGTAGAAACCTTCCACACTGCCGCCCGCCCCTTCCGAGGGATACTGCCCCACAATGATGGCACGGTCATTGATGGTCATGTTGTAGGAGAAAAATTCGCAGGCGCTGGCGCAGTTGGGACCAACCATCACCACCACCTGTCCATTGTATTGAAGCTGCTCGCGCGGTGGGATCATGGATTCTTCACGATCCGGATCAAGGAAGAAATCACCGGTGCTGTCATCATAATAAGCAGACTGACCAACAATGATCTCTTCGTTGAAGAAATAAGCGGCCATTTGATCCGCTAGCCAACCGCTGCCGCCTCCATTGTTACGCAGGTCGAGGATGATGCCGGGCACTTCATTGTCATTGAAGTACTGCATGGCACGTTCCCAAACCAAAATGGAAAGCAGATCGTTGTCCGAGAAGCTGGAAATCTTTACATAGCCATATCCACTCGGAAGCATATCGAACTCAACCGGCAAAGCTTCGGCGTCCACACCTGCGCGGAAGGATGAAGCGTTGAAACTGTCGAACTCATTAACCACAGTCAATGCAGAAGTTTGTTCCGCACCATCGGGATTCTTGAAGACGACTTCAACCTCACCTTTTTCAAGCTTGAAGCGGGTCGCATAGCGCATTTGTTGAAGGCGCTTGATCTCAGGATTGCTGAATGGAGAAGACCACGGAATAGTCGCCTCCACTACATCGCCGGTTGGGACGCCGTCCAATGAAATGATCTCCGAACCCCAAACCATGCCAGCCTCAGCCGCGGGGCCGCTTTCCAAAACAAAGTTGGCGATGAATTTGCCATCATCCGTTTCGCGCATTCCGAAACCTAAACCACCGGCCGTCTCAGACTGGAAGTCTTCGTCCAATGGGGATGAATCAAATCCGATGTGCGTATCAGGAATGGACCAGAGGAAATCACGCAGCGCCAGTGCATAAGCATGCACATCGCTATTCTTCTCGGCCTCTTCAAAGCGCGGGCGGAACTCCTTGCCCAGCGCATCCCAATCGATCTTCTTTAATTCGGTGAAAGCATATTCGTTCTTAAACTTCTCAAGCATTGCATCGAATGCTTCGGTGTAAGGAAGCGCAGAGAAATCATCCGCCGCAGAACCTTCCGGCTCGATCAGGGGAATCTCAGGGCTTTCGGAACGGTCAATGCTAAAGGGAGTTGAATCCAGATCGACGACAGACCAGCCCTCAGGGATGTCCATGATCGGATCGTCATCAGTAAATAATTTCTTATCGTCGCCGAATCCAGAGGGGAAGGATTGTCCGGCTTCCGGCGCATACACAAGATACTTGCCGCCGAACACTTCAAGATACGAAGCGCTGTCATCACTGACATTGGTGGAGGCATACGCGCTAGACCAACCACCGCCGCCTTGATCGCGGCGCTCAAGAAATGGGTCACCCCAGGTGTTCGTCCAATAGGCCACGGCAAAAACCATCACACCTGGCTCATCGGCGCCGTCATGATCTACATCGTGCAAGGTGCCCTTTGGCTCTTCAGGCAAAGTAATACTGTATGTGAAAGGCGATGTATAAAAATCGGATGTGACCTGGCCGATCACCTGTGACTCAACCGGGATCAAAAACTTACGGTCGCGGGTCACAAAGCCGCCCTGGTCTTCAAGAATGATCACCGGCTCTGCCACGCCCATTGTGAAAAACGTATTGGTATAGGTCACAGAACCGGTGACAATCTTTGGCCCCGTCCCCTCAACCGTCTCTGCCACAGTTGGAACTTCCGTTCCGGCTTTGGGAGCACATGCGGCAAGAAGCATACTTATCGTAACAAAAATGGTAATAATCTGGAACAATCGTGGTTTCATGCTACCTCCGTAAAAAGTTGTCCCATTATAATGCGGAAGTATAATGGGCTTATGAATCCACAAATACAAATTGAATTTGACCGCGCTGCACAAGCCCGCGCAAAAAATAACGAAGGACAGGCACGCGTCTGCGCAAGGCGTGCGGCAGGCATTGCCATACGGGATTTTCTCACCCGCCATGGGACTCACATCCCAAGCATAAGTGCCTACGATCTGCTTAATCTCATTAAAGGAGAACCGCTTCTCCCCCCCGACCTGAAACTGATCGCTGACCATTTGACATTGCGCGTCACTGAAGAATTCAAGCTCCCCGTTGAAGCGGACCTGGTTGCAGAAGCCCGTCTATTATGTGACTGGTTATTAAACAATTAGACCCTAAAGGTTCGTAAAACCTTTAGGGTCTTTCAATTTAAAGAAACTCAACTATCCTTTACGTCCAACCAAATAATAAAACGTGCGCGCCAGAGTAATAAGCACCAGCATCCCAGACATGACGCCGCCAAAGACAAGGAACAGCCTGCGCCAGTCTGTCAGGCGCAATGTGATTTCGCTTCGGGTGGGCATTTGAATGCGCCCGCGCAGGCGTTGAACAACGTCCTTCGGAGCAGTCACCGGCTTCAAGGTCCCGGCAAGATGCGCTTCAAGGAGTTGGATATCTTCTTCAGGGGTGTGAGTCTGATTACGTTTGGTCATGGTACCTTTTTATTCGGCGGGAAACAGCACCAATCCTACTGTGCCGGGTCCAAAATTGATGGCAAGGGAAATGGAGAGGTCGGTCATCTCCACACTTTTTACATTGAACTTCTTCTTTGCTTCTTCCAACAGAGCCTTTCCAGACTCGATATCACGGGCATGCACAATGCCGAGATGAACGGGTTTATCGCCAACCGTTTCCTTGCCAATTTCAAGGACGCGATCCAGCGCAGCTTTGCGGGTACGGACCTTTTCCACCATGTTGACAAGTCCACTCTGCAGGCGGGCGATCGGCTTAACATTTAATATGGAGGCGAGCGCCGCGGAAAGCGTGCCCACACGTCCGCTGCGGCGGGCATAATCAAGGGTATCGAGTGTCAAAATAACATGCACCTGATCACGAATGGATTCAAGATAACGGATGATCTCATCCACACTTTTTCCTGCCCGCTCCATCAAGCGCGCAGTGCGGCACATGAAACCGGTGCCCATTGAGCCACCTAAAGAATCAAAGGTAATTACGTTGTACGTACCCTTCAATTCCTCTGCCGCAGTAACTGCGGATGCATATGTACCGGAGAGCTTGCTGGTGATGTGGATCGAAAGAATGGTATCACCGGGCTGAAAGTTATTTTTATAGAATTCAACAAATTGATGTGGAGAGGGCTGGGAAGTCTTTGGGAACGGGTTTGATTTATCGTCCACCAGTTTATAAAACCCGTCAAAATTCAAGTCAACATTTTGGGTATAGGTCTTCTCGCCAAAATGTATATTGATGGGAATGACTTTAATGTCATATTCCGTTTCCCAGGCGGGAAGAATGTCAGCGGCACCGTCGGTCACAATTCTTAACATGGTTTACTCTCCTTCAAGATTAAGATTTTGATCTTCCAATTGGTCACGAAGAGCCAGAAGCGTACGATGATAAAGACTTTTCACGGCTCCTTCACTTCTACTCATGATTGCGCCGATCTCTGCGTTGGACATGTTCTCAACGAATTTCAAGATCAACAAATTTTGTCTTTCGGGCGGCAGCTTGCGGATCATCCGTAGTAGCGCCTCCTGCTCCTGCGAGCGCACCAGATTTCTTTCAGGGTGATCGCCTTTTGTAGGCAAGATGGGCAGATCATCCAGCGGAATCTCCTGCTTGCGGCTGCGGTCACGGTGCCAATTGGCAACCAGGTTGTGAGCAATCCGATACAACCATGCCGAAAAAGGAACACCACGGTCTGTATAGTTCTTGATATGGTTCATCGCACGCTGAAAAACGCGGGCGGTCAGGTCTTCCGCATCGTGGAGATTCCCAGTTCGATAATATACATAGTTAAAGATGCGTTCTACATACCGCTCATAGAGCAGACCAAATGAATCACGGTCACCCTGCGAGGCAAGGGCAAGAACTTCTTCTTCGTTGAATTCAATATCCGGCAAGTTAAAAACCTTACCGGCGGATTTGGAATAAATAACACCGCCGGATTTGAGAAGTTACTTTGAGTATAACATGCACAATATGGTGGTCAGCTGGGCTATTTTTAATCCGACACAAAAAGGGAAATACACAAAACTGGTTGGTATAATCCAAAGTCGCCAAATTATTTACATTCGGTACATTATGCGACTGATGTCATTTAAATATGTTTCATTACCAGAACGCATGTGCTATAATTACCACGCTTTTCCAACCAGTTAAAGAAGGTTAATCCATGTCATCCAATAAAATTCGCGTCGTGGGCGCGCGCGTCCACAATTTGAAGAATATCACCGTTGAAATTCCACGGGACAAGTTCGTGGTCATCACGGGCCTGTCTGGCTCGGGAAAATCGTCACTTGCATTTGACACCATCTTTGCCGAGGGGCAGCGCCGCTACGTTGAGTCTCTCTCTGCGTATGCGCGCCAGTTCATCGGCCAGATGGACAAGCCTGATGTGGACTACATTGACGGCCTCTCCCCCGCCGTTTCCATTGACCAGAAATCCACCTCGCACAACCCCCGTTCAACAGTTGGTACGGTTACCGAAATTTACGATTACATGCGTTTGCTTTTTGCACGTGCTGGTATTCCACATTGCCCTGTCTGCGGACGTGAAGTAGTCAAGCAGTCAGCGCAGGAGATCGTAGACAAGATCGAAAAGCTGCCCGATGGCTCACGCGTGCTCATCCTCTCCCCACTAGTACGCGCGCGCAAGGGAACGTATCAGGCTGTCTTTGAAGAGATTCGCAAAGCTGGCTTTACCCGTGTCCGCGTGGATGGGAACGCCCATTCACTGGACGATGAGATCGAACTCGACCGCTACAAACAGCACACTATCGAAGCAGTTGTAGATCGCCTCGTCATTTCGCAGCATGAAGACAAAGAAGAAAAGAGATCCGCCCGCACTCGTCTCACGGATTCTGTTGAAACTGCGCTCAAGTTCGGTGAAGGCTATGTCACGGTCAATCTGGTCGATAAAAAAGAGGATATGCAATTCTCGGAACATCTCGCCTGCCCCGAGCACGGCGTGAGCATTCAGGAAGTGGAGCCGCGCACCTTCTCGTTCAACACACCGCAAGGCGCCTGTCAGGATTGTCAGGGACTCGGCTCCAAGCTGGAAATTGACCCGCAGCGCATCATCCCTGACGATAGCCTGTCTCTGAACGATGGAGCGATCATCAGCATGGAGTGGAGTGGTCCGAAGGTCGAAGGCGGCTACTACTGGCAGAGTCTCATCAACGCCTCGAAAGCCTTCAAGATCGACCTGGATAAGCCTGTCAAAGAATTATCCAAGGAAGCGATGAAGATCGTCCTGTACGGCACTGGTGATAAACAGATCCAAATGACATATCAAGGTGCGAACGGAAATGAGTTCAAGTTCACCCGCGCTTTTGAAGGCGTTATCTCAAACATGGAACGCCGCTACCGCGAAACGAATTCCGAATACATCCGCGAGAAGATCAGCGAGTTCATGTCCGACCGTCCCTGCCCAAGCTGCGGCGGCAAAAGACTTAATCCCGCCGCGCTGGCTGTGACAGTGGATAACGTCAACATTGTGGAAGCGAACTCATGGCCTGTTCTGCAAACGCTGGAATGGGCGAAAAAGATCGCGGGCAAGAATTCTCCGCTCACTTCAAAACAGAAGGCAATTGCGGAACGTGTTATCAAGGAAATCAGCGAGAGACTTTCTTTTCTCGTCAACGTCGGCTTAGATTATTTGACATTGAATCGTTCTGCCGTGACGTTGTCCGGTGGCGAAGCACAGCGCATCCGACTCGCGACCCAGGTTGGTTCTCGACTAGTGGGAGTTCTCTACGTTTTAGATGAACCCTCCATAGGACTTCATCCACGCGACAATGCGAGATTACTCGAAACACTAAAAGGTTTGCGTGATCTTGGCAATACGGTTTTAGTAGTCGAGCATGATGATGAAACCATCCGCGAGGCAGATTGGGTGATCGACCTTGGTCCCGCCGCAGGTGAACATGGCGGACAGGTTATGGCAGAGGGAACGCCGAAACAGATATTGGCACACCCAAAGTCATTGACTGGCGCCTATCTCTCGGGACGGAAACAGGTTGCAGTCCCGAAAAAGAGGCGGGAAGGAAATGGCAAAGTGTTGACCATTGTCAACGCGACGGCAAACAACTTGAAAGGTGTAACTGTCCCGATCCCTCTTGGCAAATTGGTTTGTATCACTGGTGTTTCAGGGTCGGGTAAATCCACATTGATGAGCGACATCATGTACAACGCGCTCGCTGCAAAATTGATGGGCGCGCGCACTCAGCCTGGTGAGCACGAACGCATTGACGGCATTGAACATCTCGATAAAATCATCAATATTGATCAGTCCCCGATTGGCCGCACACCGCGCTCGAACCCGGGAACATACACCGGCTTGTTTGATGAAATTAGAAAGCTATATGCCGAACTGCCTGAAAGCAAAATCCGCGGTTACAAGCCTGGACGTTTCTCGTTTAACGTACATGGCGGACGCTGTGAAGCCTGTCAGGGACAGGGTGAACTGCGAATCGAAATGCAGTTCCTGCCCGATGTGTACGTGCCTTGCGATGTGTGCCACGGCAAACGCTTCAACCGCGAGACCTTGCAGGTTTTGTTCCGCGACCAGTATTCAATTGCTGACATTTTGGACATGACCGTCGACCACGCGTTGACGGAGTTCCAGAATTATCCGCAGATGCAAAATAAATTAAAACTGCTTCAAGAAGTTGGGCTTGGCTATGTACGCGTCGGACAGGCAGCGACCACCCTCTCTGGCGGTGAAGCCCAGCGCGTGAAGCTTTCAAAGGAACTCTCCCGCCGCGCTACGGGACGCACACTCTATGTGCTGGACGAACCCTCTGTTGGCCTACACGCAGCCGATGTCCACAAATTGATCGAAGTACTGCAACGCCTTGTAGATACTGGAAACTCGGTTTTGATCATTGAGCATAATTTGGATATCATCAAAGTTGCGGATTGGCTGATCGATCTCGGCCCCGAAGGCGGCGACCGTGGCGGCGAATTACTCGCACAGGGCACGCCGGAGCAGATCATGAAGGTGAAAGAATCCTATACTGGAAAATATTTGAAAGCGCACATGAGATAAAAAAGGATGTAGCAGGTAAAAACATAAACAGGTAGACAAACAGCAAAAACTTGTCTACCTGTTTTCTTGCATACGTGTTTTCCTTTTTTCAGGTAGAATTATTTTACATTGCGCGGGACATTAAATTGCATTTACACGCTTTGTAAAAAGGACAGGATTAAATGAACAACAAACCACCTATTACTCCTTCAACTTCCTCGGATGTTATCAATACATACCGCAAACGCAGGCAGCGCAGGAGTCCAAACATCGTTTACATTGCCGCAGGCGTTCTCATTCTTGGCGGACTTGCATTGCTTGTCTACTGGCTGGTCAGCACCCCGAACAACCCGGTCTCAAATCTATTCGCCACAGAGACACCCACGCCCACCATTACCCCCTCTCCTACAAACACGAACACACCAACTTCAACACCAACGGAAACGCCCACGCCCACCATTACCCCCACGGCAACTTTCTCAACCCCCTTTAATTACACCGTGCAGGAAGGTGACTACCTTGCGCTGATCGTGGAAAAATTCAACCTCGGAGAAGATGGCGTTGAACTCATCCTGCTTCTAAACCAGCCAGTCGTAGATGCCAATGGTAATCAGGGCGGTATTGACCCGGGCACTCAGGTCATTATCCCCGGGCAGGTTATCCTGCTTCCCTACCCCGGCATGCCACTACCTACTGCGACACCCATTCCAGCCAATTTGGTAAAAGGTACGAAAGTGGAATACTTCGTAAAGGCTGGCGACTCCCTCGGCGGTATTGCAGCCTTGTTCAACAGCACCATTGATGACATCATCAAGGAAAACGGCATCACAGATCCAAACGCCATTGCAGTCGGCGATCTGCTCCTGATCCCGGTCAACATGGTCACCCCAACCGCCACAAGGCCGCCCACCAGCACCCCAATCACCCCGGGCCCAGGCACCGTCCTGCCCACCTTCACACTGACGCCCATCAATGCGGCGCCCGCAGCAACCAACACCCCGTAGTTTTCCCAAATCCCGCAGGCAAATTGCCTGCGGGATTTCTCTCAAATTACTGGACAAATACACCCCGCTCATGTAAAATACAGCGCTGTCAATAAGAAAAGTAAGGAAAGAATTTTTGGAGGAACGACCTTGGCTAACATTCAATCTCAGATCAAACGCAATCGTCAGAACGAAAAGCGCCGCGTTCGCAATCGTACATTCCGTGGTGCCGCCCGCACCGCTGTAAATGCCGCGCGTGCAGCCTTTGCAGAAGGCAATCCCGAAACCAAGGATGCTGTCTTGAAAGCCATCAGCATGTTGGACAAAGCCGCAGAACAAGGCGTGATCCACAAGAACAACGCCTCCCGCCGCAAGGGACGCTTGATGAAGAAGCTCGCTACTTTTGTTCCCGATGCACATTTCGGCGAAGAAAAGAAAAAGGGCTCAAAGAAATCTGCAAAGTAGTTCAAGTAGTTTTTACTTGCACAAGCGCGGGAGTCGAAAGACTCCCGCTTTTGTTTACACCACTCGCGAGGGTTTTCTGCCCCTTCCTCCTTGGGATGACATCTCAAAAACGCTTCAATCCGGACCGTTAGACTGACTCTATTTTCAGGCATACGCCACGCTGCTACTTCCGCTTCGCGCAAAGTGAACATCTACACCTGTGCGACCTTTCAGCTCAACCTGATATAATCCAAAAAATCATTCACAGGATCGCTTCGCTTATGTTTCAAAAAGAGCAACAACTCATCGAAGAAAAAATAAAAGCATTCTGTTCCGCCAATGACATTGCGCTGGCCGAGCTCAAATGGCAACCCATCCCTTTCTCGGGCGAATGGGGCTTTGCCACGTCTTTTTTCCAGACTGCCGCCAATGAAGCAAAACTCGGCAAGGGCAACAAACTTCCAGTGCCGCAAAAGGCTCAGGAAATTGCCGAGCAGGTTCGGGCGCAGTTGGGAAGCGTGGATGGGATCAGTCATATTGAAGCGGTAAAAGGCTATCTCAATATCTACTTCAAGACATCTGATTATGCCCGCCGCGTTGTGAGTGAAGTACTCGCCAACGGCGTGAACTTTGGCCGCGGCGCGAAAAAATCCGAAACGGTGATGGTCGAGTATGCACAGCCAAACACGCATCACTCTTTTCATATTGGGCACGCGCGCAATACAATTTTGGGCGAAGTGCTTGCGCGGCTGGTTGAGTTCGCAGGCTTTGAGACGATCCGCGCCTCGTACCCGGGTGATTTGGGACTCGGCGTCATCACCGTCATGTGGATCTACGACAAGCTGTACAAAGGCCAGGAGCCCGAGGGCGTACATGAGCGCGGTCAATGGCTGGCGAAGCTGTATGTGGAAGCCACTGCCCTACTCGAAAAGAAGGATAACGAAACTCCAGAACAGACGGCACGACGCGAAGCCTACGATGCCGAACGGCGCGAGATGTATCGCAAGTGGGATGCGGGCGATGAATATGTGCGCAAGTTGTGGCACGAGACCCGCGAGTGGAGTTTGGAAGAACTGCGCGAAGTGCTAAAAATGCTCGACGTGAAAATGGATGTGTGGTTCTACGAAAGTGACGTGGACGAGCCATCCAAGGTCATTGTGGATGAATTGATCGCGAAGGACATCGCCACCGATGAACGTCCGAACGGCGGCGCAGTGATTGTGAAGATCGATGAAAAGCTCGGGCTGACAAAAGAAAAATACCGCACGAATGTTATTTTGCGGCGCGATGGCACGACCCTTTACCTAACAAAAGACCTTGCGCTTGCAAAGGTCAAGTTCGAGCAATATCACGTAGACCGTTCCATTTACGTTGTGGATGTGCGCCAGTCCATGCATTTGCAGCAGGCATTTGCCATTCTCAAGTTGTGGGGCTTCCCGCAGGCTGAGAAATGCTATCACCTCGGCTATGGCTTTGTGAGCCTGCCCGAGGGAGCCATGTCTGCCAGGCGTGGACGGGTGGTGCTGTTCAAAGATGTGGCCGATGAAGCTGTGAAGCGGGTGCTTTTGGTGGAAACTGAAAAGAGCGCAGACATCCCACCCGATGAACGCGGGAAGATCGCCTATCAGATCGGCATGGGCGCGTTGGTGTACTCCATGCTTTCGGTGGATAACAACAAGGACATTGTCTTCGACATCAACGAGGCATTATCCTTTGACGGAAGGACGGGGCCATATATTCAGAATGCGTATGTGCGGGCGAACTCGATTTTGAAAAAGGCCAATGCACAGATGTTCAAAAGTGTGGATGTTCAGATGTTTAGTTACGAATTAACAAAGCATGAGATCGAATTGATCGAGCAGATTTCCCGCTTCCCGCAGGCAGTGGAGCAGGCGGCGAATGAGTATCGTCCGTTGGTGATGGCGGCGTATGCGTATGATCTGGCGAATACCTTCCACTCGTTCTACCACGCGGTCAACGTGATGCAAACCGAGGATGAGAATATCAAGAATTCGCGGCTGAGTTTGGTTTCTGCTGCCAAGCAGACGATCGAGAATGCGCTGCGGCTGCTGGATATCCAATCCCCTGATGTGATGTGAGATCCCGATACGAGCGCCCGCCACTCTCGCAACAACATAAACTGTCATACCGAAAACAGGCTGAAAGTTATCTATGCTTTTGGTCTGTTTTTTTGTTTAATCAAGTCAAGAGACCTTATTGGGTAAAAACGACCTGACTCAAAACCAAAGCCGAGTTGTGTCGGACACTGTCCTCGATATGGCCGTACGATAGGAGATTCCTATGCCGATCAAAACCCTCATCATGGGAGCCGCAGGCCGCGACTTCCACAATTTCAATACCTTCTTCCGCGGGAACAAGGATTATGAAGTAGTCGCTTTTACTGCGACTCAAATTCCAGATATTGAAGGACGCCTCTACCCGACCGAGTTGGCTGGGGCGCAATACCCGAAAGGGATTCCCATACACGCAGAAGAAGAACTGCTTGACCTCATCAAAAAGTATGGAGTGGAGCAGGTCATCTTTGCGTACAGCGATGTGCCGCATGAATATGTGATGCACAAAGCCGCAATGGTCAACGCCGCAGGTGCGGACTTCCGCATGATGGGCACGAAGAACACGCAGATCAAGAGCACCAAGCCTGTCGTGTCGATCAGTGCTGTTCGGACGGGATCAGGCAAAAGTCAGACAACGAGGCGCGTGGCTTTACTTCTCAAAGAGATGGGATACAAAGTCGCGGCTATTCGTCACCCGATGCCTTATGGAAATCTAGTCGCGCAGGAAGTACAGCGCTACGCAAGTTATGACGACCTTGATGAGTTTGATTGCACGATTGAAGAGCGTGAGGAATACGAACCTCACATTGATAGCGGCGTGATCATTTATGCAGGTGTGGATTACGAAAAGATCATTCGCAAGGCTGAAGCCGAAGCGGACATCATTTTGTGGGACGGCGGCAACAACGATTTTCCATTCTATGTGCCTGACCTGCAGATCGTCGTCGCTGACCCGCACCGCACGGGGCATGAGTCAAAGTATTACCCGGGCGAGACGAATGTGCGCATGGCGGATGTGTTCGTCATCAACAAAGTAGATACGGCAGACGCAGAGAACGTGATCAAGCTGCGCGAGTCTCTTCGTAAGCTGAACCCAAATGCGACGCAGATCGAAGCCGCCTCTCCCCTCTTTGTGGATGATCCTGATGCGATCCAGGGCAAGCGCGTTTTGGTGATCGAAGACGGCCCGACTCTGACGCACGGTGAGATGGCCTACGGCGCTGGATACATTGCCGCCCGCAGATTCGGCGCAAAAGAGATCGTTGACCCACGTCCGTTTGCTGTGAAGTCGATTGCCGCGACATACACCAAGTATCCGAAGACTGGCCCGATCCTCCCCGCCATGGGTTACGGCGATGCACAGACCAAAGACCTCGAAGCCACCATCAACGCCTCGGATGTGGACCTCGTCATCATCGGTACGCCGATCGATCTTTCCCGCGTGATGAAGATCACCAAGCCGCATCAGCGTGTGCGTTACGAATTGCAGGAGATCGGTCAACCGACATTGACGGATGTTTTGATGAAGAAGTTTGGATTGAAGAAGTAGTTTGGTAGTTGTAAAGTACAACAGACTGATAGTAGGAAGTCGGGTGATAGAATTCATCCGGCTTCTTTTTATACAGCACAATAGAAATCAGCAGCTACACAGAGTAACGTATATCATTTAGCCGCAAAAATGAAACAGAACCTACCCGACACCCCTTTCACTATTCTAAAAGACTGGTTCATCCCTCGGTCCAGCGACCCCACTGTCCGATATCGTGAACGAGCTTTGCGTTTCCTCCTGCCGTTCATTATAGTGCTGCGTTGTTTGGCCATCAACAACAACTATTCAGGGAAGGATGGAGTGCCAACTCCGTACGCTCCCCAGTGGATGGCTGTGGTAGTCTTTATCGTTCCCATTCTTTTCTCGTTTATCTTTCTCAATCAACAAAAAGTGGACCGGGCCAGCGCAAGCTTTCTCCTACACTGGTATTTGACCGATATGCTCAGCCTGCCCGCGGAAGGGTATTGGTATCCAGGCTTTCAGATCTCGCTTATTATCCAGGTCATTATTGGCACACTGCTTCTGCCAAGCAAGGTCATTATTCCATCCTTGTTCTTTCAAATCCTCACTGTGGGAATGTGGGGAAAATGGCTGGATATGAACTATTTCAATCCCCCGCTTCTCTCCACGGGTGAGCCTGTTTCCGTTTTTCAAGTCTCTTTCAACATCCTGGCAGGGCAGGAAACGATCATCATGCTCCTTATCCGCTATTTGCGGCTTGAAATGGAAAAGTCCCTGCATAATCAGCAAACAATCATTGAACAGCTACAAAACGAAATCGTAGAACGTCATACCATGGAAGTGGAACGTGAAAATTTTATTCAGGAGCTCAACAGAAAGAATGCCGAACTGGAGCGTTTTACCTACACCGTTTCACATGATCTAAAAAGTCCGCTCGTAACAATCAAGGGATTTCTTGGATTTTTGAAAAAAGATCTTGAAACCAACAGGGAAGATCGAATCCAAAAAGACTTTAGCCGAATCGAAGAAGCAACGTTAAAAATGGGAACCCTGCTCTCAGAATTACTTGAACTCTCCAGAATCGGGCGCATTATCAACCAACCCGAACAAGTTGACCTTGTCAAACTGACCAGGGAAACACTGGAAATGCTGGATGGGCGTATTCGCGAACGGAATATCACGGTTATGGTTTCACCAGATCTCCCCCTCCTATATGCTGACCGCCCTCGTCTCGCAGAAGTGTTAGAGAACTTGATAGATAATGCAGCCAAATATATGGGGGGACAACTTAAACCGTTTGTTGAGGTCGGCAGTCTCCAGGCAAAAAATAAAACCGTAATCTTTATACGAGATAATGGTATTGGTATTGAACCAAAATACCACACAAAGATATTTGGGTTATTCGAAAAACTTGACTCCACCAGCGAAGGCACAGGCATTGGCCTGGCCCTGGTAAAAAGAATTATCGAAACACATGGCGGCAGGGTTTGGGTTGAATCAGAAGGATTGGGAAAAGGATCAACTTTTTGCTTTACAATTCCAAACAAACAGTGATATTCGAGTAATACATAAAACAAATCCCATTTTGACTTTTATGGGGTTTCATTGAAAGAACTGTCATGAAATAAGAATCAGCATCCGGGCCTGATAATTTTTCAAAACTTATCAGACATTACTTGGGAGAGGAGAGAATGACACATTACCGAAATCAACTTAGCCAGTTCTGGGATCTACTCACCGCCCCATCTGCATCCCTGCGAGATGTTGGCGAGCAGCGCTCCGCACGTTTAGCCGCATCCTTTCTGCTCATCATCGCTGTGCTCGACCTTTGGGGCGCAATCGCCCGAGTCCCGCGCCTCGGCTGGACCGGCGCTCTCACAGGCGGGCTGGGGGTTTCTCTCTTTTCAACACTCGCAGCCTATCCCCTCACCCGAACCAAATGGTATCACGCCGCTATTTTTATTTTCTCCGTCAGCTTCGCCGCCACCGGCTATTATTCCATCATCACAGAGGGCGCACAAGCTGACCACGGCGCGATCATCCTGATCTACATCCCCATCAGCCTCATCGTAGCCAGTTCCTTCCTTTCCCCGTGGGCAGTATTCCTATTAACCGGGCTGAACGTCGGTGCCTATATTTCCGTACCATTCTTCGGCGGTACGCTCCCGGAAAATATCAATGCTCAAGTGGGCGTGATCACATTGATCGGCTTTGTATTGATCGCGCTTGCGAACTTCCAAAGCAACCTCGAAAAAGCTAGGCTTAAAGACTTGCAGGAAGTCAATCAGCATTTGCAAGCGGTCAGCAAGCAACTCGAACAACAGGTCGCAGAGTTGGAGCGCTTCACCTACACCGTTTCGCACGACCTAAAAAGCCCCCTCGTCACCATCAAAGGCTTTCTTGGAATGTTAAAAAAAGATATACAGGAAGATCAGCAGAGGAAAATAAATACGGATATTGAGCGCATTGAACGCGCAGCCGAAAAAATGGGAACTCTGCTCTCCGAGCTTCTCGAACTCTCGCGGATTGGACGCATCGCTCATTCTCCCGAAGAAGTTGATCTGACCAAACTGGCATTCGCTTCACTGGAAATGCTGAACGAGCGCATCCACTCTAACAACGTCACAGTCCATATTGCACCAGACCTTCCCACTGTCTACGGCGATCAGACCCGTCTGCGCGAAGTGCTGGAAAACCTGATCGACAACGCCGCCAAATACATGGGGAATCAGCCCAACCCGCAGATCGAGATTGGCAAACGAATCAGCGGAACTGAAACCATCTTCTATGTAAAAGACAACGGCATGGGCATCGACCCGCAGTTCCACGCAAAAATATTTGGCTTGTTCGAAAAGCTAAACCCCGCCAGTGAAGGCACAGGCATCGGGCTGGCGTTAGTCAAACGTATCATCGAGACCCACGAAGGCAGAATTTGGGTCGAATCAGACGGCCCCGGAAAAGGCTCCACATTTTGTTTTACGATTAACACCAAAGGATAAATCATGAAAAAGAGATGGATCGAACCTGTCACACTTACTGGGACAAATGTTGTTTTGGAACCGCTTTCTCTTGAGCATTTGGAAGGCGTGCAATCCGCCGTGAAGGATGGTGAACTTTGGAAGTTATGGTTCACATCGGTACCTTCACCGGAGACAGCAGAAGCAACGATCAAAAGCGCATTGGAGTTACGCGAGAATGCAGGCTGGATGCCTTTCGTTGTTCGCGAGAAAGGCACGGGCAAGGTCATCGGTAGCACCCGCTACTGCAATGTAGATGAGGCCAACCAACGGCTGGAGATCGGCTACACCTGGTATGCGGAAAGCTACCAGCGTACTGCGGTCAACACTGAATGCAAGTATCTGCTCCTTACTCACGCCTTCGAAAAGCTGGATGCCATTGCCGTGGAGTTCCGTACGCACTGGCATAATCTCAAGTCCCGTGCAGCCATTGCACGGTTGGGAGCCAAACAGGATGGCGTATTGCGCAATCACCAAAAATCCGTAAAAGGTGGCTATCGAGATACAGTTGTCTTTTCCATCATAAATTTGGAATGGCCTGTTGTAAAGCAATCGCTGGAACACAAATTAACAAACTGATTAACTCACCTTACGCAATTTGAGTGCTTCAGGGATATATCGCCCTTCGCTCCGCTCAGGAAATTATGAACAGTGCTTAACATCAGTGATTAAAAAATACGAGTGACAAATATCACCTTCCTCTCCAGCGAGGTTCTGCTACAATCCCATTCGATATGAAAACAACAAACCCAAATGATCGCAAATTTCTAACGCGTTTCGCCTGGATATCCATTGGCGCTGCGGTGTTGACGATGGTACTGAAAACCATTGCTTATCTCCTGACCGGCTCCATTGGCCTGCTTTCAGATGCACTTGAGTCGCTGGTTAATCTGGCAGGCGCATTGATGGCTCTGACCATGTTAACTATCGCCGCCCGTCCTGCTGACGAAGATCATACCTACGGTCACAGCAAGGCGGAATATTTCTCCAGCGGCGTGGAAGGGACACTGATTCTGGTCGCCGCGGTAAGCATCATTTACACAGCCATTCCAAGATTTATCTCACCCAAGCCCCTTGAACAGGTTGGGCTGGGGTTAGCAGTTTCCGTTGGCGCTTCGGTAATAAACCTGATCGCGGCCCGTACCCTCTTAAAGGCTGGCAAACGCTACGATTCGATAACCCTGGAAGCGAACTCTCATCACTTAATGACCGATGTATGGACTTCCGTAGGCGTGCTGGGCGGCGTGGGCGTTGTGGCACTGACCGGCTGGGAAAGATTGGACCCCATCGTGGCATTTATTGTCGCGGGAAATATCATCTGGTCGGGGGTTCGCATCGTCCGCGAATCTGCCTTGGGCCTCATGGATACCGCCCTGCCGGTGGAGGAGCAGGAAGTTCTAAAAAAGATCCTGGAACCGTATACCCAAAAAGGGGTGCAATATCATGCACTTCGCACCCGTCAATCGGGTTCCCGCAGGTTTGCCTCCATGCATGTGCTCGTTCCGGATACATGGACGGTGCAGAAAGGTCATCAACTGCTGGAAAGCATCGAAGCAGAAATCCGCCATGCTCTGCCAAGCATTACCGTGTTCACTCACCTGGAGCCGATCAATGACCCCGCTTCGTTCGAGGATACGAATTTGGACCGTCCGGAACCATAGTTTGCAGGGCTTGTTATACAAAGAATATGAATGGGGCAGGCGCATACTTCATGCACCGGCCCCATTCTTGTATCAACTCATGGATGCAGAACCCTTTCCTTGTTTGCTATAATGACATGGAGAATTTAAATCAAATTGCATAAGGACTATAAAATGGAATATTGGAATGAAGGTGACCGCACATTTGCATATTGGGATGAGGATGAATACTTTTACCCTGCCACGATCGTCAAGATCGAAGGAGATGACATCTTCATCCGCTTTGATACCGGCGAAGAAGAATGGACCGACTCGGACTTTCTTGAAGCGTTTGAAGTGGAAGTGGATGAACAGGTGGAGTGCAAATCAGCCAAGGATGACCAATACTATGATGTGATCGTCCTCAATGTGGACGGCGACCGTGTAGAAGTTGGATACGATGACGACACCACCGAATGGAGTACCCTCAGCCGTTTGCGCTTCTACATGGATGAAGTCGAATAGAGAGAAGAAAGCAAAAGAGACAGTCACCTTTTGAAGGTGACTGTCTCTTTTTTAACTATGTATCGCGTCCAGTGTGATCTTCTTTGCGTGGATTCGGCAAATAACCCGCGTCTCGTGCGCCTGTTTTTCCAGTGGAAAAATATATCCGTAATACTGCGGATGGGATGTGTATTTTCTCGTGATGGCGTCGAGATGCTCCAACGCGCCTTCTTCGATCAACTCCACCTCGCCGCGGATCTGCAGGAAGCGGCCGGTATTTTCGGGGTCAACGATGAGCAAAGATACTTTGGGATTCGACATCATGTTCCTCCCCTTCCGGCGTTCACGGGTAGTGTTGACGCAAACGCACTCACCGTCAAAATCACACCACACCAAACTGGATTGCGGCTGTCCGTCAGGCATTAGCGTGGTCAAAACCCCGTGGACGGGGCATGTGAGCAAGTCGATGTGGCTTTCGGGGATTAGGGCGCTCATGCAGACTCCTCGTTACTGCGAGACGCGTCCAATGTGACAATGCAGATCGGCAGGATCTTGCACAAGACGGGGGTTTCAACTTCCCTGAGTTCAGCAGGGACGCATTCGCCAAAGTATGGCCGTTTGCCGGTGTACAGTTCGGTCAATCCGTCCAAGTGCTCCATCGCGCCGTCTTCCGTCATTTCGACGACAAGGCCGCGCACCTCCAGCGAACGCAGCGGTTTACGCGGGTCGTAGCACAGCAACGTCACTTTGGGGTTGGCGCGCATGTTTTTCTCTTTGCGGAATCCGCGCATGGTGCTCACGAGGACATGTGTCCCGTCAAAGTTGCACCAAACGGGGGTGGTCTGCGGCGAGCCGTCAGGCATCAGCGTGGTGAATGCTGCCACGCGCGGACCCTGAATCAGGTCCAGAAAAGAAGCGGGGATTTCAGTCATCAAAGCACCTCCCAAAATTCATCTTAAATCCATCATACAACAAAATCAGCCAGTATCGGCGCGTTTCGCGTTCATACCTTATAATACAAGCCGATTGGACAGAAAAAATGTTTATAGATCAAGTTAATATATTCGTAAAATCAGGCAAAGGCGGCGATGGCATGGTGCATTTCCGCCGTGAGAAGTTCGTGCCGTTGGGCGGACCCGATGGCGGTGATGGCGGCAAGGGCGGCGACGTTGTCTTTGAAGTGAAGGCCACTCTCAACACGCTTTCGGCGTTTCGGAAAAACGAAAAGTTTGCAGCGAACCCAGGCAAAAACGGCGGCGGCTCGCAAATGACCGGACGCGGCGCAGAAGACCTCATTATTTCCGTGCCGCCCGGCACGGTCATCTACGATGCAGAAACAGGCGCACTGCTCGGCGACCTGACCGACCCCGGCCAGCGACTCACCGTCTGCAAAGGCGGGCGCGGCGGACGCGGCAACCAGCATTTTGTGAATTCGCGCAATCAGGCTCCCCGAACTGCCGAACGCGGCGAACCGCACGAGGAAAAAGCACTGCGCCTCGAACTTAAGCTGATAGCTGATATTGGTATCATCGGCCTTCCCAACGCTGGAAAATCGACCCTGCTCTCGGTGCTGACGAATGCCAAGCCAAAGATCGGCGCGTACCCGTTCACCACTCTTGAACCGAATCTTGGCGTGGCAAATATTGACGACGACACCACCGTTGTGATGGCTGACATCCCCGGCCTCATTGAAGGCGCGGCGGAAGGCGCTGGCCTCGGCCACGACTTCCTGCGCCACATTCAACGCACCCGTGTGCTCATCCACATGATCGACGGGCAATCCGAAGATCCGCTGGCAGATTATAGCCAGATCAATACCGAGCTTTCGCTCTTCGACACCAAGCTTGGCAAAAAACCGCAGATCGTTGTGCTGAACAAGATCGACCAGCCCGATGTACTGGAACGGCTCGCAGAAATTACCGCCAGTTTCAAGAATAAAAATATCGATTTGATCACAGCCTCGGCAATGGCACGCACAAACACGCGTGACATTTTGGTATCTGCCTACAGACAATTGCAGGAATTACCCGCCGAAGTGCTGGAAGAGGAAGCACTCCCCGTTTACAAACCCGATGTGGATCCGAATCAATTTGAGGTTATCCACGAGGAAAGCGGCGATTGGCGTATCACCGGCGTGGCAATTGAACGCGCCGCAAAGATGACCTATTGGGAACATGACGGTTCCATCCGTAGGTTCCAGAAGTTAATGGGTCATCTCGGTGTGGACAAAGCCCTTCGCAATGCAGGCATTCAGGAAGGCGAAACGGTATTCATCGGCGATTTCGAATTGGAGTGGCAGGATTAATCATCCATGTCAGCAAATACAAACCCAAAACAAAAAGCGCTGGTCATTGCGCTTATTATCCTCGGTGTACTATTCACAATCTTCTTTGGAATACGCGCCCTGCGCGCCTTTAGAAAATTCGACGGGCACCGCCCACCTCCCCACGGCGAAGTGGTGGAAACCGATGTGGAAAAGATCGAAGACTGGATGACCGTTCCATTCATTTCACAAGGCTATGAAGTCCCCCCGGATGTCATTTTTGAAGCACTCGAAATTTCAGGTGAGGAAAATCATCGGAAAAGCCTTAAACAATTGAATGATGACTTTTACCCCGGCCAGGATGGATACGTTCTGAAAACGGTCAAGGCTGTAATCCTTGCGCATCAAACTGCACTGACAGCGCCCGCCCCGCCCGAACCACCAGCCGCACCATAGAACAATTCAGCATGGACGAATTTCTCCTTACACAAGTCATTAACTATGGCGCGCCACTGCTTGGGATCATCGTATTCATCGGTGGGTTGGGTGTGCCTCTGCCATGCACGGTCATCGTCATTGCAGCAGGCGCATTTGCAAGGCAGGGTGTTCTACCCTGGGAAACCGCCGCCCTGATCAGTATCATCAGCGTGGTCATCGGCGACAGCATCAGCTATTCATTTGGATATTATTCGCGTGACAAGGTTTTAAAACGTTTCAGCAGAACGCCCCAATGGCTGCAAGCGGAAGAATCTTTTCGTAAATGGGGACCCCTGTCCATTTTCTTTTCGCGCTTTCTGGTCACTGCCATTGCACTCCCAATCAACCTGCTTTCAGGGACAACGGGCTTTCCTTTCAGAAAATTCTTTATCTACGACCTGATTGGTGAACTCGTTTGGATCTTGGGCTATGGCGGGCTTGGATATTTATTCGGCAGCCAATGGGAAGTGGTCAGCGAATTTTTGAGTAATTTTGGCGGTGTGGTTCTGGGCGTCGTATTCTTCATCATCGGAATAAAACAAGTTTGGAATTGGCAGGAAAAGAAAAAAACGCTCTCGATTTGATCGGGAGCGTTTTTACAAATTCTAGTGATGATGGCCTTCTTCATGCACATGGCCGTGATCAAGTTCTTCCTCGGTCGGCTCGCGCAAGTCAACCACTTTGACGGAGAAATGCAATTCCGCACCAGCCAGTGGATGATTGAAATCCAACTGCACAGATTTATCGTCAAAACTGGAGACGAAGGCAGCCTGATGCTGTCCATCTTCGTCAGTGACATGTAATTCCATGCCTTCTTCCAACTTCATATCTTCGGGGAATTCGGTGCGCGGCACATCCATGAAAGCCTCGTCGTCAAATTCGCCGTAGCCGTCTTCAGGTTGTACCACCACATCCTTGCTGTCACCGATCTTCATGCCCATCATTTCCTTTTCCAAACCGGGAATGATGTTTCCATACCCCACGAGGAATTGCAAAGGGCCTGCGCCGTCAGAGGAGTCGAGAACTTCTCCGTCCACGGTTAATTTGTATTCCATCGAAACTACCAAACCATCCTGTACTGAATCTTTGCTCATTTATTATCCTTTTGAAAAATTTGTGCGTCCATTTTACCAGTGATTGACCGAGTCGAAAGTCGAAGGTCAAAAGTCAAACACGCACGACCTTCGACTGGCTCAGGGCAAGCCTTCGACTATAATCGCCCCCATGCGATACGACTTATGCCTGCCCTGGTACTGGGAATATGATGATGTTTTCGTGGGAATGGTGGAAAGAGCCTGCATCGAAGAGGGAATTTCGCTCTGGCAGATCAAGCCCGACAACCTGCTCGAATCCATTACCGCTCTTTACAAAGGGGTGCTGACCTTCAAAACCCTGCTCCACCGCGGACAGGGTGAAGCCATTTTTGAGCCGATCCCCCGCTGGGCGCGGGAGTTTGGCGCGCGGCGCATCAACCCCATCGAAGTTTCTCTTTGGTCGGAAGACAAAGCCACCATGCACCTTGAGCTGATCAATGCTGGGGTGTATTCGCCTCACACAATTCTGCTGCCGCCATTTCTCGAACAACCGGTAATTCCAGAAATTGATCTGACTCCGCTGGGCGAAAATTTCGTCATCAAGCCGTCCAATGGCGGCGGAGGCGAAGGCGTGGTTCTCGGCGCAAATACAGTGGATCAAATTTTGAAGGCGCGCATGGAATTCCCTGAGCAGAAATATCTGGTTCAGGCACACGTCACACCGCGCATCATCAATGACACACCCGCATGGTTCCGCATTTTTTACGCCAATGGGGAGACGCATCCCTGCTGGTGGAATACCGAGACGCACATCTACCAGCCTGTCACAGCGGAGGATGAAGCCCAATTTGGTCTGAGCAGGCTAAGGGATGTGACGAAGCGCATCGCTTCCATCTGTAAGTTGGATTGGTTTTCTACAGAGATCGCCCTCGCTGATGAATTCGTCGTCGTGGATTATGTCAACGATGAAATTGATACACGCGTGCAAAGCCAGGCCATGGACGGTGTGCCCGATGAAATTATGGAATGTATCGCAAGACAGCTCGTAAAAATTGCCAAGGAGAATGTATGAAAAAAGTACGTGCGCGAGATCTGGGGATTCCGTTTGAAGGCAGCACTGGCGAGTTCAACGCGATCACAGATGTGCCGGGAGTGACCGTTGGGTATTCCACTGTGATCCACGGCCAATCAGCGCGGACGGGCGTGACCATCATCCACCCGCATGGAGCGAAAGATCACACGCCTGTTTATGCAGGCGTGCATTCATTTAACGGTAACGGTGAAATGACAGGCGCGGCATGGATCGAAGAAGGCGGCCTGCTGGAAGGGCCGATCGGAATTACAAACACGCACAGTGTGGGCATAGTTCGTGACACGATCATTGCGTGGCAGGTGAAGACTGATTCGTTGTATCAAAAATGGTCGTGTCCTGTGGTGGCCGAAACTGCGGATGCATGGCTGAATGACATGAATGGATTTCATGTCAACGAAGGGCATGTTTTTCAGGCATTAGATTCTGCCACCAGCGGCGTGATCGAAGAAGGCAATGTCGGCGGCGGAACAGGAATGCTGTGCTATGAATTCAAAGGCGGCACAGGGACATCTTCACGCAAGCTGCCCGAGAAACTCGGCGGCTGGACGGTAGGTGCGTTGGTGCAAGCCAACTTCGGCAGGCGCTATCAATTGACAGTTGCGGGCGTGCCGTTGGGACAACACTTCAAAGACTCCGCGCCGCTTACCAATGGAGAAAATCCGTTCAGGCAGGATGATGGCTCGTTGATCGTCATCATCGGCACGAATGCACCGCTGCTCCCCCATCAACTCAAGCGGGTTGCAAAACGCGCAGCCATCGGCATGGCACGCACGGGCAGCCTGGGAGGCAACGGCTCTGGCGATATTTTCCTCGCCTTCTCCACAGCCAATCCGCAAGCCGCACATGGAGACGCGATGGGCTTATCCACTATTCAAGCCCTATCCAACGACCACATTGACCCGATCCTCTCTTCGACAGCCTACGCCACCGAAGAAGCCATCATCAACGCCATGATCGCCGCAGAAGATATGGACGGGCATCAGGGAGTCAGCATCAAAGCTTTGCCGCACGATGGTTTGGTGGATGTGTTGAGGAAATATAATAGAATAGAACAGTAGGGCTAATTATTTTTAAAAGAAAGGGAATCGTTCAGGATTGAAAGGGGTTCCCTGGCCTTAAACGGCAAGGATTTCAATCGAAATCTTTTCCAAAGAAAAATATCCCTCACAGACCAGATACCCTCTCCAACCCAAGGAGTTCTCATGCCTAACATTCTCGAAGTTCAAAACCTTGCGAAAAATTATGGTGACTTTCAAGCCGTAAAAGGGGTGTCTTTCAATATTGAAGAAGGTGAAATTTTCAGCCTGCTTGGCCCCAACGGTGCAGGGAAGACAACCACCATCTCGATGCTTTCCACTTTGTACACACCCACCTCTGGAGACGCCACCATTGCCGGACATTCCGTGACGAAAAATCCAATGGATGTGCGCAATGCCATCGGCGTAGTGCCACAGGATCTGGCGTTGTATGAAGATCTAACCGCTCGCGAAAACCTCATCTTTTGGGGGCAAATGTACGGATTAGGTGGAAAACCTCTCTCTAACCGCGTGGATGAAGTTCTTGAACAGATCGGCCTAACTGACAAAGCCAAAGACCGAGTCAAAACCTATTCAGGCGGGATGAAACGCCGCGTCAATATTGGCGTTGGCTTGCTCCACAAACCCAGGCTGCTCTTCATGGACGAACCCACCGTGGGCATTGACCCACAATCCCGCCGCGCGATTCTCGACACGGTGAAAGACCTGAACAAAAAAGGCATGACCGTCCTGTACACCACGCATTACATGGAAGAAGCGGAAGAACTTTCCAACCGCGTAGGCATCATTGACCACGGTGAGTTGATCGCCATTGGCACACAGAAAGAACTTACCAAACAAGTCGGTGAAACAGAAACGCTCGTGCTGCACATCGGCGAAAACGAAGACCCCGAAGCACTGGTAACCTCTTTCAAGACCATCAAGGAAGTGCTTGAAGCCAATGTGATCAACAACGAGATCTCAGTCATCACGCCGTCCGCAAAGGATGTCCTTGCTTCTGTGGTGACCAAAGCCAATGAGCGCGGAATCAAGATCCATTCCATTGACATCCGCGAGCCGAATTTGGAAGCGGTGTTTTTGCATCTAACGGGACGCGCGTTAAGAGATTAGTAAATGGTAATTGGCAATTACCATTTACTAATTACTGTATGCGAAACATAATCGGAAAGCAACTATGACAAAAACCTTTCTCATCGGCATCAAAGACCTGCGCCTCGTCTTTCGCGACCGCGCCGCATTGATCCTTATGCTCGTTGCGCCATTCCTGCTGACGCTTGGCATGGGGTTGGTCACCGGGCGTTTCAGCGGCAACACCTCTGGCATTGCAGATATTCCCGTCATCATTGTTAATCAGGATGATGGCGAGTTAAGCACTGCTCTGGTGGATCTATTCAACTCGAAGGACTTGGCCGATTTGGTCGAACCAACTCTCGGCGAGAGTCCCGAAGCGGCTCGTCAGCAAGTGGAAGAAGACAATGCCGCGGCAGCCATCATCATTCCCGCAGGCTTCACGCGCAGCATCATCCCACAGCAGGAAGATTTCGCAGCGGGCAACAGCCCCGAAGTTGTGGAGATCGAGTTGTACGCCAACCCCACCCGCCCCACCAGCGCGGGCATCATCAAATCCATTTTGGATGAATTCATGAGCCGCGTTGAAGAAGGTTCGATCAGCGCACAAACATCCATTTTGCAAATGATGATCAGCGGGCGCATCACCCCTGAGCAGGCACAAGCCGTGGGCGCAGAGATGGGACAGCAATTGCAAGACAGCCCCAACAACGAAACGCTCGCGATCACGCTCAACTCCACCACGCAAGGCGAAGAAGTGGAGTTCGATGTGCTTGCGTATCTCGCGCCCGGCATGGCGTTGATGTTCCTGATGTACACCGTCAGTTATGGCGGCCGCTCCATCCTTGCTGAAAGAACGCAAGGCACGCTTCCGCGTCTGCTCGTTTCGCCGACCAACTCCGCGCAAATTTTAGGCGGCAAGGTCTTCGGCATTTTTCTCACAGGCGCCGCACAGATGTTGATCCTGATCGGCGGCACATCGCTGCTCTTTCAATTGAAATGGGGTGACCCGCTCGGCGTGCTCATTCTGGTGCTCGTTGCGGTCTTTGGCGCAACAGGCTGGGGCATGCTCATCACCGCACTCGCACGCACCACCGCGCAAGTTGCCAACACTGGCTCGGCAGTGATGTTGATCTTCGGCATCCTCGGCGGCAGTTTCATTCAATTGGATCAAATGCCCGCTTCGATTCAGACGATGAGCCGCATCACGCCGAACGCATGGGCGTTGGATGGATTCACCACACTCGCTCTTGGCGGAACGCTCGCGGATCTTTCCACGCCGATCGCTGCCCTGTTGACGATGGGCATTCTCCTCTTCCTGTCCTCTGTCCTGCTCTTCGGCAAAAAGAATCTGGTGCAGAAATGAAAAAAATATTCGCCATCGCATGGAAGGATGCCATCGTCCGATTTGCAAGTTCATCGGAGTTGCTGTTCTTCATCATTCTTCCCCTCGTCTTTACCTTTTTGGTCGCAGGCGGCACTCCCTCAGGTGCGCCAACCAATAACCGCACGCGCCTCGTCGTGGTAGATCAGGCGAACAACTCCATTTCACAAGAGATCATCGCCGAGTTGGAAAAATCCACAGCGGCGTATCCTGATGTTCTTTCGTTGGAAGATGCCGAAGCAGATTTTGATGCGCGCCGCACAGATGCCATCTTGATCATCCCATCCGGTCTGGATCTTGCATCCATTCAAAATGGAATTGCTGAGCTTGAATTCCGTCAACAGCCCAACAACATGGATGCCAGCATTGCAAAGCGCGCCGCTCAAACCGCCATTCGCAGCGTGAGCAGTTCCATCAATGCCGCCAACACAGCATTAGACCAGGCCAAAGCAAAAGGCACATTCGAATCATCCGAAGCCGAGCAAGCCTATTTTGACGATGCGCTGAAACTCGCCAAAGATATGCAGGCAGATGCTCCCGAACGCGTCACCGTCATCGAAGGCAACACAACCGAAGATGTGGAATATGATCCGCGTGCAAATTCATCTGCAGGGCAAATGGTGACATGGGTATTCATTCCATTGTTCGGCATCTCAGCCCTATTCGCCTACGAACGCCAGCAGGGAACACTGCGCCGCCTGCTCACCACCCCAACCACAAAAGCCATCTTTTTACTTGGGACGATTTCAGGTCAGGTGGTGATGGCTCTCGTGCAAATGACGCTGCTCATCCTGTTCGGCATGTTCGCGCTCGACCTGAACTGGGGACGCGAGCCATTCGCACTCTTCGTTCTGCTCACTTGCGCGGCTCTTGCTGCGGGAGCCATTGGCACGGCAATGGGAACCTTCGTCAAAACCGAGGGACAAGCCAGCGGGTTAAGCATCATGGCAGGCATGGTCATGGCACTGCTCGGCGGCTGTTGGTATCCGCTGGAATTATTCCCCGCTGCGGTGCAAAACATCGTAAAAATCCTGCCCACCACTTGGGCCATGCAAGGACTCATTGATCTCCTCCTCCGCAATGCCGGGCTGTCAGGTATCCTGCTCGAGTCAGGAGTTCTGCTTGGCTTTGCAGCCTTGTTCCTCTCCATCGGGGTGATGAGGTTTAGGTATGAGTAATAGCAGAAAAGCAAAAAGAAAAAAAGTAAAAAGTGAGAAGTAAAAAGGCGGATGGCACAAGTTAGCCATCCGCCTTCTGCATTCTTCCTTCTGCATTCTGCTCTTACTTCACCATCTCCACTTTCAAACTGACATTCAACCTGTCGCAAATTTCTTCAAGCTCATCGCTCCAGGAGTGGAAGTTCAACTTCGGCGGCACGAGGACAACGCCCTTCATCGAAAATAGCGGCGTGCCGCTCATCGGCGCGGGCGTGGAACTGGTGTCCATGCTTTCGATGTTGATTCCGCGGGAAGCAAAATAATGTGAAATATCGTGGATGATGCCCTCATGGTCTGCGCCATTGACGTCGATCTCGAACGGCAGCCAACCTTCGTACTTCTTCGCTTCATCTGTCTGCAATGCGGCGACTTGATAGCCCTCGCCGCGCAATTGCTGCAAATCCTGATCCAACCCGCCCTGCTCGCCATCAGACAGGGAAATCAGCATGAGCATGGCAAACTCCCCGCCCAGATGTGCCATGCGGCTGGCTTCCACATTGCCGCCGCGCTTCACCACCAGACTGGTGACATGTTCAACAAGCCCGATCTTATCCTTACCCGTCAGGGTCAACACAACATTTTTCGACATGGCAGACTCCCATTTTGTGTAAGTATGGAGCGGGGTATTTCCCGCCAAAATTTCATCTCATCGCCGAGTATAGCATATGGACGACGGACCGCAGACCTCAGACGACGGACAACAAACCGTGGTCAATAGTCAATGGTCTATCGTCTGGTTGTTTCCAAATAATCGCTATAGCCGCCAAGGTATTCGGCCAAGTCTCCCGTTCTCGATGACCAGCAATCGTTCCACGGTTCTATCGAGGAAGTAGCGGTCATGGGATATGACCAGCACCGTGCCTTCGAAATCTTCCAAGGCTTGCTCAAGCACTTCGGCGGAGGCGATATCGAGGTTGTTGGTCGGTTCATCCAACAGAAGGAAATTCGCACCTGAGAGAACGACCAACGCGAGTTGAAGTCTGCTGCGCTCGCCGCCAGAGAGTTCGCCGATCTTTTGCGAGACCTGTTTGTAGGTGAACAAATATCGCAGCAAAAATGCTGTGGCTCTCGACTCGCTCATCTCACCCGCATAGCGGACAGAGTCCACAACGGTTTGGTTGAAGTCGAGAGTCTCATGCTCTTGGGCGTAATATCCAACGGACACGCTCGGGCCGATCTTTATTTCGCCAACGTCAGGCATTTCCCTGCCGAGGATCATCCGCAGCATAACGGACTTTCCCGCGCCGTTCGGGCCGATCAACCCAACGCGCTCTCCGTGCCAGATGGTTTCGTTCACGCCAGAGAAAACTTTTTTCGCACCGAAGGATTTGGCAACATCCACAAATTCCAAAACCTTGTTCGAGCCGCGCCAGCCGTTGAGGCGCAATTCCATGCGCTTGCGATCCAGAGTTGGCTTTTCAATTTTATCCACTCGCGCGATGCGCGCTTCCATGGCGTGAATGCGGCTGGCAAATTTATCGTTGAACTGAACCCAAAGCCTGTAACGCTTGATCGCCATTTCCATGCGGGCAATTCCGCGTTTTTGGATTTGATACAACTCTTCCTGCCGCGCAAGTCTTTCTTCCTTATCGATTACGAAATCGGTGTAGTTGCCGCCAAATAACGTCAGCCGTCCATCTTCCAACTCAGCAATGTGCGTGATGGCGGCATCCAACAAATAACGGTCATGCGAAATGATGACCACCGTCCCTTCGTATTCGCGGATGAGTTTTTCGAGATACATTTTTCCAGGCAGGTCGAGATGATTATCGGGTTCGTCCAACAGCAAAATATCAGGGCGGACAAGCAGCAGACGCGCCAACCCGATCAGTTTTTTCTGTCCGCCGCTCAACACGGACATGGGCTTGGTCAATTCACTTTCAGCGAGTCCCAGCCCGAGCAGTAGTTCACGAACCCGCGCGGGATACGAGTCACCGCCGAGGGAGTAGTACTCGTCAATGAGTTTGTGCTGCTGGTCAAGAGCGCGTTCCAGTTTCTTTTCATTGCCATAGACTTCTGGGTCACTCAAACTATTTTCCACACGTTCCAACTCGGCATGGACTTCCGCTACGCGCGGGTTGCCCGCGAGCGCGGCTTCAAAAGCCGTCAGCGAAGAATCAAGCTCGGGTTGTTGAGACAGGTATCCCGTTGTAATGAGGCGGGCGCGGGTGATGGTTCCGCCCATTTCGGGAGAATGTTCGCCTTCGATCATTTTGAAGAGGGAAGACTTCCCCGCGCCATTTGCCCCAATGAGCCCGATCTTTTGTCCGCGCTGGATTTCCCAGTTTAAGTTTTCAAAGATGCGTCTTGCGCCGAGGACGAGTGTGATGTTTGAGAGTTGAATTTGTATCATGATGACCTTTGGGCTTTTCGGGGGCTAAGCCCCCGAAAGAGCAATGATTAAAACAAAAACGCCGCAGGGCAGCCTGCGGCGTTTGAAAGTTGAAGTGATGCTTTCAGCGTACAGGCGCGATTCCAGAAGGTGAAGTGTTGATGAAGCCACGCACACCGATGATCAATGGAGATTTGCCTGCACGAAATTCGTAAATCATGTTCGGGATTATACCTGATTTTCCGTGGCGATTAAATCCTGAATGTGGTCGAGCACTTTGGGGTTGCGGATGCCGCCGTATAAAATTTGTGCGGCGATCTCCTTATCCAATTTTTCAGATTGACCGAGATCGTTGACGAGCATCTGCAAAATTTTCTGATCGCATTTGTTGAGCAAGTCAGATGCGCTGGTCACATCTTCGGGCAGCCACATCTTACGATTCCAGATGCGCTCGGTGGTGTCGGTGTCGAACTCGAAACAAAACGTATGAAAGAGTTGATGCGAGGTATCGAGCACCAACTGCTGGTCGATCTTCGGCGTTGCGTTTGCGAAGAAGTTTTCAGCATATTCCTTCAATTGATTGAATGAGAAATCAGGATTCGCTTTGACGATCTCGTACATTTTGTAAATGATGAGCGGACGATGCTCGGTGGGAATCATGCGGATCTTGTGCCCTGCAAGAATATTCAAATAACGATCCAGCTTTTTCTCTGGAGAGATCGGCGCGGGTGTGCTTGGTTTTGCGGGCTGGGGAGTGACTTGCTTTGGCGCAAGCGGAGGGCTGCTTTGTTTCGGCGCAGACTGGCTTTGGCCGCCGTTGTTTGGATAAGTCTTTTTGAATTTATTCACGCCCTGCCATTTATCGTAAAAGACAAATTTGTCGCAAGCGTTGATGAGATAATCTGCACTCGTGCCGCTGACGCCCATGCCAATGACGGTCTTGCCATGCGCGCGCAAACGATGAACCAACTCGGTGAAATCGCCATCGCCTGAAACAAGCAGGACATGCGTGAAAGCGTTCTTCTCATCGTAGAACAATTCGAGCGCGTCGATCACAATGCGAATATCGGCAGCGTTCTTTCCGCGCTTGCTGTTGACGTGAACCAACTCCACGCCGAGGCTGAGCAGTTGACGCTGTTTGCTAGCGGCTTCGGCCCAATCGGCGTAGGCGCGGCGCAGCACCACGCGGCCCATCTGGCCTGCATACTGAAAGATACGTGCCCAGTCCACATCGGCGCTTTTGCCGAAGGCTTCTTCCACACTGATCTCAATATTGTCGTAATCTATAAAAACTGCTACTTGCGTTTCCTGTCCCATTTGAAACTCCAAAATTTTTCTTTTACAGAGCGGCCATGCTGAACTTTCATCAATCACTAAAGTACAAAAGCACGAAGTCTTCAAGTTTTTGCGTCTTCGAGTCTGTGTGGTCGGTTAATGAAGTAGCCACTCCCTTTTTCCGAAGTATAGCATAGGCACAAAAATCTGTGGCAAAATAAGGTATGCCCATCCAATTGACCACTCTCAGCCAGTCATCCCTGCAGGATTACAACGACTGCCCGCGCAGGTTCGAGCTGCGTTACCTTGAACAGTTGGCGTATCCCGCCATCGAAACCGAGCCCGCGCTCGAAAATGAAAAGCATCAAAAAGAAGGTGAATATTTTCATCGCCTCGCGCAGCAACATCTCATTGGCATTCCCACGGAGCAGGTTGCGAAGTTTGCCAACACGGAAAACCTGCAACGCTGGTGGGATAACTATATTCATGCAAAAGACCTGACAGGTCTTAAAGACCTGTCAGGTCTCAAGACAGAAATCACTCTCTCCGCGCCGCTCGGAAAATTTCGTCTCGTCGCAAAATATGACTTGATCGGTTTCGATGGCGACAAAGTCTACATCTACGATTGGAAGACCTACCGCAAGCGACCCAAGAATGAGTGGCTCGCCATCCGCTGGCAGACGCGGGTGTATCGCGCATTGCTCGTGCAGGCAGGCGCGCATTTCAACGGCGGCAAACCCATCCAGCCTGAGCAGATCGAAATGATCTATTGGTTCCCAGATTTTCCCAATGACCCTGCGCGATTTGCCTACAAGGCGGATCAATTCAAACGGGATTGGGATGCGCTCACCAAACTTGCGGATGAAATTGCAACCGCTTCAATCTTCCCGAAAACTGATGAAGTCTCGAAATGCAGTTACTGCCCCTATAGATCGTACTGCAATCGCGGAGTCCGCGCCGGGGATGCGGTGGAGGCTGAATTGGAGACCGAAGCCGAGGAATTGTTCGATATCAATTTTGAGCAGATCGGCGAGATAGAGTTCTAGAACCGCTCAGTCGGGGGCTAAGCCCCCGACTGAGCTTTAATTACTGCCAGGCAAGCGCGCCAGACATGTGATAGTTTGCGGCGAGCAGTTCAAGGTCAAGGACGTTGATAATGCCGTCGTTGTTCAAGTCAGCAGCGGCGGGGGAAGAGGCGTTGTAATTCATCCCAAGAGTTAATGCATCAAATTGGTCGATCACATCGTTGCCGTCAATGTCTCCAGCGGGGAGACTCACCAATGGCATGACCGTGTTATTTCCATCCACAAGCGTGGCAGTGCCTTGAGCGCTAAGGAATCCATCCGCCGACGCGATGACGGTATACGTGCCAGCAGTAAAGGGGAAGCTGAACGTGCCATCCGGGTTGGCGTTCGTTTGGGCGGCGAGGGAAGCATCGGGGTTGAAGAGGCGAATCGTCACCAGCTTGCTGGAGATGACTCGTCCGCTGATCACGGGCTCGGCGGGCGGAGTCGCGGTCAGTGCATTTCCAAAGATGGTCAGCGTATCAGGAATATATAAAATACTTTCAAGAGAGTTATCACCTTTTGAAACGCGCGCCCGGCACTCGATACTTGTTTGCCCAGCCTGCAAGCCTCTTGCATTGAAGGTAAAAGCCGTGCCACTGGAAGTAGCTTTCTTGCCATTGCTGCCCGCGATCGCAAGGATAAAGCTGCCGTTCGATGGGCCATTGATCGCAGATACAGGGTCAGCACCAAAGAGACCTGAGACGGTGAAGTTGCTGATATCGATCAAGCCGGATTGGTATGTGCATGTGAACTCGGTACTCCTGTAGCCATCAGCGGGCACATTCATCAAACTCACCGTAACAAGACCTGTCTCACCCACGATCAAACCTTGTGGTGTGGCAACCGTGATGACGTACGGTCCTGTGGGCAGCGACGTGCTGGTAGGTGTTGGCGTGTTTGGAGATATGACTGTGCTTGTCACTGTGGGAGTGCTGGTCACGGTTGGAGTGAGCGAGGAAACAAGAGTCTGTGTTGCGGTGGGAGTGTTGGTAAATACGGGTGTTTCGGTAAACACAGGAGTATTTGTAACAAAAGGCGTATTTGTATTCACAGGGGTTTCCGAAAATATTGGTGTAGCCGTGGGGGTCGGTGTGTCTGTGTTAATCGGAGTGCTTGTGAAGGTCGGTGTTTCGGTATTGACCGTAAACGTCGGTGTTACTGTATTGACGGGGGTACTTGTGAAAGTCGGCGTTTCGGTATTGACTGGGGTGCTTGTAAACGTTGGTGTTTCGGTATTCACTGGAGTACTTGTAAAAGTCGGCGTTTCGGTATTCACAGGAGTACTTGTGAAAGTAGGTGTGTCCGTATTCACAGGGATGCTTGTAATGGTTGGCGTCTCTGTAAAAGTCGGAGTCATCGTAACGATGGGTGTTTCGCTTGCCGTGGGCGTCTCCGTTGGAGTGGGAGTTTCCGAGGAAGCAGCGGTCGGCGTGGCTGTGATAGTGGGTGTGACCGTCGGCCCGACGGAGCCATCTCTCGTAGCGATGATGTTATAGAAACCCGTCCCCAAATCAGATTGGATCTGAACAAAATAAATGCCGGGTAGTTGTGTGCTGCTCAACACTCCATTTGCGCGGGTGATCTCATTTCCATTTGAATCCAGCAATACAATCGCAGACACCAGCCCCGCCGTATCCGAGTTTACCGTGATGTCAAACTTGGACTGTTCCGTCAATATCAGCATCCACCTCTCGTGGCGGTATGGGTCAATACTTCCGGTGTATAGAGTATCCCATGCGAGGGTGCCGCGGTCTTCAATTTGAAGATCGGGAACGTTCAGGAGAGGTTGAAGCCTGCCCACCGTCAGGCCGTTCTTTGTAAAGGTGGTCTTGTTCGTAAATACATTAAAGTTGACCTGCCAGCCTGCCAGCAATGGATCACGCACACTGGGACGCATCACAAAATGCAAGTGCGGACCCGGGTGCTCATTGCCTACACAGACCCGCTGGGTGGCGTTATTGTCCAGAACGCCCAAACGCTGATTTCTGCTGACATTGCTCCCCAAACCGACTTGAATATTGGCAAGGTGCCAGTATTCGGTTGTCCAGCCGTTGCCGTGATTGATCTTAATATAGCAGCTGGAGACTTCATACACCGTTCCTGCAGCGGCGGCTGTCACCCAAAAATTGGATGTATCCATTCCGATCTGCATGTTGGCTTGAGGGGCAAAGTCCACCGCGCCGCCCATTTTATAATTGTGAGGACTGGTCGAAGAACGCTTGCTGCCGTTATCCAGCCCGTCAAATGAAACCCAGGCAAGCCCTTGTTCCCATGGAAGCTGGAACGTCCCCACTGGCGGTGGGGCTACAAACGCACCCGCATTGACAGGGATGAGCGAGGCTAACAATGCCAGCAATGTGATGATCTGAAAATATTTGGATTTCATCTTCGCCGTTCCTCAACTAACAACTTGACTACAATAAAAAACTGTCGGGGCATGGATTATTTTTTAATATCCGTGCGGCTGCCTGTTCCTCTGAGCTGCCTAATAAAAATAAAGACACCGATCACCACAAGCACCCCGATCCCCGCCAGAACAACAATCGTCCCTTTGGGAATTGTTGACTGTGTCGTAAGCTCGGCGGGACCCAGCAGCAAGGGCGTTCCCGAAAAAGGGAGGTCCTGAGACACCCCCTTTTCCTTGTCGATGAGAAGAGCGATATTCTTCTCGCCAACCGTAACACTGGGGAGCGGTGCGGCGAATCCTGATTCATTGCGAATGGCAAGCGCCGCAGACTCAAGCGTGAGGTTGGTCTGACAGCCGCCGAGGGTGATGAACCTCACCTCAGCCAGTACGCCATTCGCTGTTTGCGGAGTGGTGCTGGCAAAGGAGGCATCCACCAGGCCGGTATTCTGCGGCAACTGCAACCCGTTCATGCCGCTGATCGGACTGGTGGCATTGACAGGTTGAAGACAGGCAGGGTCATAACGGATCTGGAAAGTGAATCCCTGAATGGGAGTGGCTGAAACAGCATTCACAGTGACGATCACCGTCTCCCCTGTTTTGAAGGCTGTGGTACTTGCTGTGATCCAGATCGTCTCGGCAGATTGAGCGCTGACGCTGAATACAGAGATAAATGTAAAAATAATTGCGAGGGTAAGTACTTTGATCGATTTCATAAAAGGCTCCAAAGATGGGGCGCACCATTTCTGATGCGCCCCTGCATTGATGTGATGTTACGGCCAGGCCAAAGAGCCTGATTGGTTGTAGTTCGCGGCGAGAAGTTCAAGATCGAGGACGTTGATGGTGCCGTCATTGTTCAAGTCTGCGGCGGCGGGAACACCAGTGTTGTAGCCCATCCCGATCGTCAGGGCATCGAATTGATCGATGACATCGTTATTGTCAATATCACCGGCAAGCAAACTGATCGTTGACAAGGTGGTGGTATTCCCGGCTGTGATGACAGGAGCGCCCTGAGCATCAAGAAAGCCTTCAGCCGACGCGATGGCTGTGTAGGTTCCCGGAGGAAGAGACAGTGTGAAGGTACCATCCGGGTTGACTACTGGAGTACCGGCCAATGTGTTATCTGCGTTATAGACGTTGACAGTCACCGGTTTGCTCGCATTAACCGTTCCTGCAAGAGTACCTTGTGCAACGGTGATAGTCAGGATGCCCGGTACCGACTCGAGAGTTGTCAGTGTCTGGTCACCTGTTGAAACACGAGCTGCACAGGTAACGGTTGCTTCTCCTTGTTTCAAAGCTTTGGCGTTAAATACAATGGCTGGGCCGCTGAGGGTGGCTTTGTTACCATTACTGCCTGCAATGGCAACCAGGAAACTGCCGTTCGTGGGACCATTAACGATCTTGACCGCATCGGCGCCAAACAGACCGGCATCCGCGATGCCGCTTATTTCCAGAAAGGCCGGGTCATACGTACAGGTGAACTCCGCGCTGGTATACCCACTGGCAGGTACGCCATTTAAATTGACTGTACCCACGGAGGAAGCAAGCTCATTTACGCTAGTGGGGTCAAAAACAACCGTGACAGGAGGAATCCCCTGCTCCACTTTGCGGATGGCGAGGTTATAGTTCCCACCGCCTGATTGAGGCTGGATCATTACAGAGTAAATCCCAGCGGGCTGGGTGCTGTTCAAGGAGCCCGCAACAGAGGAAATTTCATTTCCATTCACATCCATCAAAACAACCAGCGGAACCAGATCACCTGAAGTTGGTGTTGCAGTAATGGTGAAATTGTTCGTCTCTGTGAACTCAAACGGCCAGCGCTCATATCGATTCACATTCACGCTGCCGGTGTAGGTGGCATCCCAATAGGTAATGCTGCGAATGACGATCACTGCGCTCAATTGGTTGACTGCGCTCTCCCTGGCCTGTACCTGCGTGCCCGTCCCAAATACGCTGAACAACATGGCAAGCAGTACAACGACACGGAGCAAATATCTGGATTTCATTTTTAGATTCTCCTTGTTGATAATTTTTTTAACAATGCAAAATCAAGTTCTGTGCAATGCGTCTATAGATCCTTGACACCTCCAGTTGCATATTGATCTTCCCCATTAAGTGACTTGAAAAAATATTCAAAACTGCACTATCAAATTCCCATGGGAAAAGAGATCGAGTTATAAGGTTCGCTTCGCAGGCAGTTAGCAAATTTATCTATTACATTCTATGGCTTCGCCTACGCAAATTACGTTGCAGCACAGTTATCGCGGCATTGCAATATAATTACCAAACCATTTAACGAAAAACGGACAACTGAAATAATACAGTTGTCCGTTTTTCGTTGGGTTCAATTCAAAATTTCCTGATGATGCGATTCTCCTCCCAAAAATACATCGTAACCAAAGAGACGAGCATTTGCCCGTCTCTTTGGGTACGATGTACCTGACCGCAAAAAAAAATTTATTTCAACCGTGAAGCCATTTGCCGCAATTGGATCGGACTGACTGGCTTAAGCAGGACAAAATCTGCCTTGCTTTGGACAAGGTCAGCCTGCCGCTCATCCGCTGTGCAGAGGATGACGGGAATATCTTTTAGGCGGTCCTGTGAACGGATGTAGGAAAGGATGGCGCTGCCTGATACATTGGGCAAGTTCAAGTCAAGCAGGATAATGTGCGGGGTTTCATGTTTCAAACGGGCAAGAGCGTCGTCGCCGTCAATAATAGCCAGCACTTCATAATCCTCTTCAAGAGAGATCGTAAAAATATTGCTTAATTGCGGATCGTCTTCGATAACGAAAGCCAGAGGTTTTGTCATTGGGTCATCCCTTTACTGCTTCTGCGGTCTTTAACAAACTTGCCGCGCTAACGGGTTTAATCAGAATATGATCTGCCTTCCCTTGCAAGGCTTTCATTTTGGTAATGTCTGCGGTGGTGACGACGATAATTGTATCTGAAAAATCGTCACAGATCTCGACACCAGATGCCAAGGGTAGATGCATGTCGAGGACAATCAGATCAGGCCAGGCCGAGTCCAGAAGCGCGTGGTATTTATTTCCATTAATGTCGAGAGCACTTCTAAAACCCGTATGTTCCAAAGCGATCTGATAGATCATACTGAGATTGGGTTCATCTTATTCTCCAGGAGCATTTGTGATCGGCAGGATCACAGTGAAGCTGCTGCCTTTTCCGAGCGTACTTTCTACAGTGATCTGGCCGTCCATTAATTCAATTAATTGTTTAGTGATCGCAAGCCCCAACCCCGAACCGCGATTCTCGCGGGTGATGGAGTTGTTCACCTGGCGGAATGGTTGGAAGATAGTTTCAAAATCATCGCGGGCGATTCCGGGGCCGGTGTCGCTCACCACCATTGACCATTGTGCCGGAGAAGGGCGCTTGAAACTGATACGCACTTCACCTGCCTTGGTGAATTTGATGGCATTGCCCGCCAGGTTAACGAGGATCTGCTGCAAACGATGAATATCTCCATACAGCTCGCCGGGCATTTCGGGTGAGAGCTCTGCATGGAATATCAGGTCTTTCTTCTTATTCGCAAGCACAGAAACGCTGGCGCTAACCTTGTTGAGCAACTCCGCCGGGGAAAAATAACGATTGTTCAAGCTGAGTGACCTGGCCTCGATCTGTGCTTCATCCAACAGGTCATTCACCATCTGGGTCAGGAAGTGTGTACTCTCCATGATCTGTGTAAGGGCTTTATCCTGCTTTTCATTCAGTTCACCGAAAGCCTTTTGTTGAAGAAGCTCGGCATATCCCAAAATGCCGCCGAGGGGAGTTCGCAATTCATGACTGACGCGTGAAAGCATCTGACTTTTAGTACGGCTGGCATCCAGCGCCTGATCGCGGGAAATAAGCATCGCTTCCTGTGCCTGTTTTAGTTCGGTAATATTGCGGGCCAGCGCCTGGAAGCCGACAATGGTTTCACCATCCATGATCAGCTGCACATTCTGCCCTACCCAAATCACCTGTCCATCCGTGGTAATGGCAGGAAATTCGAAATAGGTATTTTTTGTCCTACTCATAAATTGATGGTCGTACGTCCGTTTTAATCTATGCCGCGCTTCAGGTGTGGTGAGATCAAGGTAATTCTTTCCAACTACTTCGGATTCACTTGTATACCCCATCATGTGCAGGGCAGACGGATTGGCATACGTGAATTTCCCGGTCACATCGGTGCGGTAGATAATGTCGCTGGCATTTTCCACGATCTGACGGAAGCGGGACTCGCTTTCATACAGGAGCGTTTCGGCACGCTTGCGTTCCAGAATACCCGTGATGGTATCTGCCATCGCCTGCAAAAAGCGTTCGTCTTCTTCCATTTTTTCATACCCGTGCGGCAGATACAATACGATGACACCGAGGACGCGTTTGCCTTGTAGAATGGGGATGTTGTAATGACCATGTTCCTGCATGCCTTCATAGCGAATCTCGTGGCGCTCATCCACACAATCTGAAAACTGGATCTGTTTACTTTGGGCTGCTCTTCCACATAGGCATTGCCCAAATGCCACTTGTGAACACAGCGTTTGCAGCGAGGGGTCCAGGTTTTTATTTGCCTTCAACACCAGCATATTGTTCTGTTCGTTAACGAGGAAAATACCGCCTTTTTGTGAGAGAGCCATCCAGGAGAAAGAAAGGATCTCCTCAAGGATCGAATCAAGTATTTCCTCAAGGGGTTTATCAGCCAGGCCGATTCGCAGCAATGAATTGATAACCTGTTGCTGCTGACTTGCATGCTGGAGGGATTGCTGCGCGCGTTCACGTTCGACAATTTCACGCAGGGCAGATTCATACAGGTTGATGTTATCCAACACCAAGGCGGCAAGGCGTGCGAATTGGATACCCGTTTCGATCTGTTCGACGGTGTATGGGTAATTGGATTGTGATCTTCCCATTGCGAGAACACCCAAACACCTGTCCCCCGCCAGAATGGGAAAATCTGCCACGGCATGGATCGCAAACTTGTCATAAACCTCACGATGCCCTGCCCATGCAGAATAATCCTCAATAATGACAGGTTGTTTTGTATCAAATGCCTGCCATGAGAGTTTCGCCTGTTCACGCGTGGCTCGTTCCCCTTTGATACTGATCTGGTTGCTTGTAATTGCCTGTACTACCAACGCATCGCCATCCACCAACATGAGCTCACTAAATGGCGCATCAAGCAGGAAGGAAGAACGATCGACAACTGCCTGCAATAGATTATTTATATCGCGGCGATTGAGCAGATCCAGCGTAGTTTGATGCAGAATGGAAAGATAATCATTTTGCTTTTGCAGCCGTTCTTGCAGTATCTTTTCCTCTGTAATATCCTGCTTGATCTCCACATAATTTGTGATGAGTCCTTCCTGATTTTGTACAGGTGCAATTACAGCAGATTCCCAAAATAGAGTTCCGTCCTTGCGTCGATTATGGAATTCGCCACGCCAAACGTTCCCTGAAGAGACAGTCTTCCACCACTCTTCTTCAACATAATTACTTTTGGCTTCATCGCCTGTCATAAGAAAGCTGGTGGGTTTTCCGATGGCATCTGTGAGCGTATATCCTGTTACTTCCGTGAATCTGGGATTAACATACTCAATAACACCATCCTTATCCATAATGATGATCGTGTTACCGCTCTGTTCCACCGCCCGAGACAGCTTGCGTACCTGTTCCTCGGCTACCCTACGCGCAGTAATATCTTCCTTGACGGCTACATAATTGGTAACGACGCCATTTTGATCGATTACTGGCGCGATGGTTGCTGATTCCCAATACAGGGTTCCGTCCTTACGTTTATTATGGAATACTCCGGTCCAAACCTCACCGGCACTGATGGTGCTCCATAATTTTTCGTAAAATTCGATCCTTTGCCGCCCGGACTTCAAGATGCGCGGATTCTTACCGACCACCTCATCCAGAGAATAGCCGGTAACGCTCTCAAATTTCGGGTTAACATATTCAAGATTGCCGTCAATATCTGTAATGACGATGGAGTTCGCACTTTGGTCAATGGCACGGAAATATTTTCGAAGTTCGTTACTGCTTTTTATGGCTTTATCGCTTGCCTCGGCAAGTTCCTGCGTTCGTTCTCCAACACGCTGCTCAAGCAGGTCACGTTCCCTCTGCAGAAGGCTGAGAGCCTGTGTTTCCATTTGCCAGGCCCGGTTTAGGCTTTCCATAAGAATAGTGATGGCTGTGGAAATTGCCGCACTGCTGGCAGTAAAAACAAACAAACCGGTTATGCCTGTTTCCAAACTACGCGGCAACGAAGTAGCCGCGGTCAGTTGGAATGGAATAAAGTTCTCCACTGTGACAAAATATCCGATACTACCCAGCGTGATCAGGCTAACCCATGCGGCGATCCAGCCGCCCGTACGCCCTGTTAGCAGAACAGACGTGATAACCATGGTCATGAAAAAAATGAAGCTCTCCACCGAATAACCAAAGTTAATAGTTTCTATAAATCCCAGGGTATACACAAGCAGCAGGAACATGATCGCCCGGTTCGAAAATTTAACCTTCCGCGCCAAACCCAAAAACCAAAGCAAACCAATAACTGCTCCATACGCAATGTTGACATTGGTCAGGATGGTTGTGCGCACAAATGGCAGGGTTAGCAAATAAGCTAGCGTTCCGAACAACGCCGACATTCTAATAATGATGGTAAAAGAACGCTCACGCGCCTGGTACCAGCCTGGATTAATATCCTTTGGAATCTCAAGGTCAGTTCGGGCCGGGGTAACGAAAAAATCTCTCAGCCAGGTGAAGAGACGTCCCTGAGGTGCAGGCATGGGTTGCGGATTCAGGCCCGGGGTAGTATGAGGCGACTGGTTCTTCATCTCAGGAGCGGGCTGGGAAACAAGGTCTTTGTCCAGCGCACTTAACATAATAATTCGGCCAAGCGGTTGTTTTTGTTGATCCACAAGCGCTGAGAATCGCACCTGGTAACGACGAGTTGCGCTTCCTTTGCCAATTGAAATTTCCTCGTTCGCTTCCATTACATTGCGAAAGCGATCCACAAGATAAGGCCAGGGGTGGAAGATTTCACCTGCATTTTTGCCAATCACATCTGCAACGGTAACACCGATCATACGCGCCGCCGCGTTGTTGATATCCACAATGTTCCTGTTCAAATCGAGCACGATCATGCCGTCGCTCATGGAATCAACCACACGGTCGCGCGCGAGCGGGGTGATATCCACAAGGTGAAACCCGAAGATCGCCCAGGCCAGCGCGATTACTGTAACGGTGAATGCAAATGGGGTAATGTCGAGGTATGGAATGGGGCTGTTGCCGGTAAGGTAAAGGATGTTACCGACCCAAGGTGCGAGGACAGCGATAAGCATTGCGATGATCTGTCCGCGGTACATGCCCTGCCTCTTGAATAACGTGCGCACAAGCAAAACCGCACCAATCAATAAAATGATGTAGGAATACACAAAATGCACCCAGAACCATATTCCATGACTGACTTCAAGGGCAGAAAAATTCCCTTGCTGGATAATATAATATTCGCTCCAGATCAGGCCATGCCATTTTGTTGTTAGAGCGAGCAGAATGGTAATGGAAGGGATAAGAGCTGCCAGCAGAACAAAACGAGGGGAAAGTTTTTTTTCATCATCAGCGTAACTGAGGGAAAAGATGAGCCACCCGTACGGCGCAAAGGCGATGCCGAAATATTGAAGGACACCCCAAACAAACTTGGTATCAAGGGTTGCCCCCGTGATCTCCAACGAGTAGCCAATTGTCCATTCCAAAATGGAAAGTGACATGATCAATAATGCGAAGGCCCCTCTGGTGGAAAGGCGCGTCCATGTGTAAATGGCGACAAAGAAGGAAATGGTCGCTGCGGCCAGGAGCGGAAGGATGTAGGATGTAAATTCGAAATTCATGGGAATATCCTGATCTCTTGACTTTGAAAGAAGTGAATTATATGAGAAACCATCCCGGTCAACATTGCAAGGGCGCTACTTTTAATTTCATTCTGGGCAGTGTTGAACTCAATTCATTTTATCAAACAGCCTATTGTTTCCAACAACAAAAGAGCAGCCGTTATTAGCTGCTCTTTTGTTATGTGTACAAAGTTTACATTTCCTGCTCTGCTTTTCGCATGGACTTGAATGACTCAATTGCCACAGCCAGCATATCCAGATCCGGGGTACGGGTGGTGAGTCGCTGCAAGGCCAGATTGGGTTTTATGATAAATTGAACGAACGGGCTGTCCAGATGATTCGCCGTCCAACGGATGTATTCGACTGCGACGCCCGCCAGAATGGGAATGAATAAAATGCGGGTGACGAGGCGCAGCCAAATGGACATGGGGCCTAAAGCTGTGAAAACCAGAATGGACAACAGCACCAGTGTGAGAAGGAAAGCCGTCCCACAGCGTGGATGCTCGATGGGATAGTTCGTGACGACCTCGGGGGTCAACTCCGCACCTGCTTCAAAGGCATTGATGGTCTTGTGCTCCGCACCGTGGTACATAAACACGCGTTTAACGTCGGGCATGAAGCTGATGCCCCAAATGTAGCCGATCAGGAACAACAGGCGCAGCACACCTTCAATCAAATTTCCTGCCCATAAGGCGCTTGTAGTTTGGGCAAGCAGATGTTCGGCCCAGCCGCCAATTCCGGCGGGAAGCAAAAAGAAGAGTCCAATGCCAAAGGCGAGAGACAGGCCCAACGTTAAATAAAGAGCCGGTCCTTCCAGTTTTTCATCCTCGCCGGTTTGGGTATTCGCCGAGATCGTGAGCGCGCGCATTCCCAATCCCAGCGCATCCCAAAGCAAAATGACGCCGCGCAAAAAGGGAACCTTGGTAATGCCGGAGCGGTACACTTCCGCTAGTTTTTCAGTGTGGATGGCAATGCTGCCATCCGGCGCGCGCATGGCAATGGCAAATGCTTTTTGCCCGCGCATCATGACACCTTCGAGTACAGCCTGTCCACCGTATGTAACGATTCGATCTTCCATAATTATTCTCTAAAAACCTGACAGGTCTCAATAGACCTGTCAGGTTTCCTTTCTTATTTAAAGTTATAAAAAAAGTGAGTGAAGGCTTCGATGCCTTTATACCAGGTTGGCAAATGCATACGTTCATTCGGCGAGTGGACGTTGTCATCGGGCAGACCAAAGCCGGTCAACAACGAATCCGCGCCAACGTATTTTTGCAGAAGAACCACAGAACCAATGGAACCGCCTTCACGTTTGAAGTAGGGACGCTTGCCCCACACGGTTTCGAGAGCCTTCGCAAGAGCCTGCACGCCAGCGGAGTCGGTCTCCACCAAGGCGGCGCCTGCGTTGTGCAAATTGATCAATTCCCATTTGATGGTCTTGGGTGCGTTCTTTTTGAGGTACGCCTTCATTTGCTTGGCAACTTCTTCGGGAGTCTGGTCAGGTACAAGGCGGCAGGAAATTTTCGCCATTGCCCATGCGGGTAGAACGGTCTTCGAGCCTTGTCCCGTAAAGCCTGAAAGCAAGCCGTTCACTTCCAAGGTCGGGCGCGCGCCCACGCGTTCGGATGGAATGAATTGCGGCTCGCCCCACAAGGCAGGTACGCCAGTCATAGCGATCAATTCCTTGTTGCTGACGGGCAAACGCTTGAAATCTTCGCGTTCCTTCTTGCTCAACTTGCGGACTTTGTCATAGTAGCCGGGCAGGGTGATCTTTCCGTTTTTGTCGTGCATACCCGCGACCAACTCGATCAACGCCTGTGCAGGGTTGTGGATCGTTCCGCCAAACAAGCCGGAGTGCAGATCTTTATCCGGGCCGTAAACACGCAACTCAAAATAGGCAAGGCCGCGCAAGCCAGTGGTGATGGTCGGTTTGTCGGGTCCCATCATGCCTGCATCGGGATTCAAACAAAAATCACAAGCCAACAACTCTTTATTATTTTTGATGAATTCACCGAGGTGCTCTGAACCGATCTCTTCTTCACCTTCGACCAGCCACTTAAGATTGACGGGCGATCCTGTCGTGCGGACAATTGCTTCGACCGCTTTGAGAGATGCCATCACCTGGCCTTTCATGTCCGAAGAGCCGCGTGCGAAAAGATAATCACCTTTCACCACTGCATTGAACGGGTCGGATGTCCACAACTCCATCGGGTCAACGGGCTGCACATCATAATGCCCGTAGATCATCACGGTTGGTGCAGATTTGCCCGCGCCAAGCCACTCACCGTACACAACGGGGTGTCCGGCTGTCGGCATGATCTTTACATTATCCATTTTGATGGAGCGCAGCTGCGCGGCTACCCACTCGGCAGCACGCTGGACATCGCTCTTGTTTTCACTTAAGGTGGAAATGGAAGGAATGGCAAGAAACTCTTTTAATTCATTCAAATAGCGGTCTTTATTTCCGCGAACATATTCCAATGCTTTCTGAGCGTCTGACATGGTTGCTTCTCCTTTTCAGTTTTTAGTTGGGCCACGTCATTGCGAGCCGCCGCTCTTGTAATTAGGCGGCGAAGCAATCTCAATATCATAGCTAGAGATTGCTCACCGCACTGGCGCGCGGCGCAAGTGTCGGGCAAAGAACAAAAACGCCCTCGCACATCGTCCCCGTTAGGGGAATGACGAGATTATTATGGTGCCGTCGTTGCTTGTTCTTCCAGCGTACGGCGGGTTACGAGATACCACTCCGTGATCAACGCCAAACGGTCACTGACATCGTACATCGGCGCAACCTGCACACCCTGCACCTGCACATCCACGCCGTAGGAATAGACGGGGTAATACAACGGCAGGGATGGCATGTCCTTTGTGAACACCACCTGAAAATTGCGATACAAGCGTGCGCGTTCGGTAAAGTCTGCGGCGGTGCGGGCAGTTTCGAGGAATTCACTCGCAGTGCGGTTATCCCATTGCGAGTAGTTCTGTCCGCCTGTGGCTTCGGATTGATGCCAGAAGAGATACGGGTCCGGGTCCGGCGTGCGGGATGTGTTCAAGTCCGCGAGGGCTGCGGCGTAATTTCGAGTAGTGAGGAAATCGTTGACGAGCGAGTCGTAAGGTACGGCTTGCAGATCAACTTTCACGCCGATCAAGGCCCAGTCTGATTGAATAGATTGAGCGATCTGGGTATGGATCGCATCATCAGGATGGACCAGCGCAAAGGTCAGGAATTGACCGTCTTTGGCGCGCACTTCCCCGCCGCCCGCGGGAATCACATATCCCTCTTCTTTTAGCAATGCGGTGGCGGCATCCGGGTCATAATCAAAGGTTTCGATCTCATCATAATATGCCCACGAGCCGGGGAGAATGGGACCATCCGCGATCATTGCCTGTCCTTTCAAGATGTGAGAAACAATGATAGTACGATTAACGCCGAGTAAAAGCGCGCGGCGCACAGATGCGCTCTGTAAAAACAGGGCATTGGGATTATTGTTGTTCAGGAACACCATGCCCATTTGAGGAAGCCGGCTCGTATACACGGATAAGTTCGGCTCCATCAACGCCTGCTCAAGCACGTCATTGGTCAACTGGCTGACACCCAACACTTCACCCTGTTGATATGCCGCAAAAGCAGCAGCGGAGCTTGGGTAATATCGAAACACCACCTGTTCGATGAACGGAGATTGGATGAAATAATCAGGGTTGGGAACAAGCACCACACCGGTGATCTGCCCGCCTTCCGTCAGCAGGCGTTCAAATTTATAGGGGCCGGAACCGATGGGATTCAAGTTGAATTCCGCAGTGGCAAGCTGGTCCGCCGGAACAGCTTCCAGCAGATGCTTGGGCAGCACGCCAAACGTGACGTAATCTAAAAATGGAGCAAAGGGTTCGGGGAGTTTTATTTGGAAGGTTTTGTCATCCAGCCGTTTGATCTCCACCTGCGTCCACAGGTCTTTCACATCCTGCGGAAAGAGCGAACCGGCGCTTTTGATCATCTCTATGGTGAAGAGAACATCATCACTGGTAACCGGTTGGCCGTCATGCCAGACAGCATTCGGGCGAATGGAGAAATTATAGATGGTGCCATCTGCGGATGCGCCCCATGAATCCGCGAGGTCTGGCTGCGGCAAACCGCGTGAATCAAAACGGATCAAACCGCTGAAGATCAATTTGTCTACATCGCGGTCTGCGGAATTGTTCCAATCCAGCATCGGGTTGAGCCGCCCCATCGACCCCACAAGCGCTTCGGTATAGATCCCACCGGGCGCGGCCTCGGGCAGCGTAATAACACTTACTGGTTGCTGGCTAAGCAATAGCAACGCTACGATCACTATCGTGACAGCAACAACCAGAATTTGCCAGCGTAATTTTTTCATAGGTTTATATAAATGAAGAAAGGCCGCCGCCACCCCAATTCAGGGCAATGGAACGGCGGCCCTTCACAGGGGCTTGTGAGAATTAGCTTCCGAGGATGATAATCGTGATCACAAGGCCGAAAAAGACCACGGAGAGTACGATCGTCACCCAAAAGAGGATGCGTTCAATACCGCGGCGGGCGGTGAATACGCCACCCGTGTCCGCGCCGGTGAGACCACCCAGCCCTGCACCCTTGCTCTGCAGGATTACACTAAGGATCAAACCAACCGAGGTTATAATCAGCGAAATATTTAGAAAACTAGCCATACAATGTGCCTCCTTGAAATTAGCGGGGGAATTATACCTGTTCGGGAAGTGAATCGTCAACAAGAGGCTTTCACGACAAAAAACTTTCCTCCCTCATCCTTTCCATCAAAGATGGGACTGTCCCGAGTGTACCGGGGGGAGGAAAGAATTTGAAACGAGGAATTTTATGCACGAAGTCATTATCAACCTGCACATGCACACCAGATACTCGGACGGGAGCGGCCTGCACAAGGACATTGCCGCAGCCGCCTTCAAAGCCGGTGTGGATGTGGTCATCGTCACCGACCATAATATTCTCGTCAACGGATTTGAGGGCTATTACAAGGAAAAGAACAAAAAGATCCTCATGCTGATCGGCGAAGAAGTCCACGATCAGGCGCGGGACCCGCAGAAGAATCATCTGCTCGTTTTTGGCGCAAACCGTGAAATGGCAACCTTCGCGGAAAATCCGCAGCACCTGATCAACCAGGTGCGTGATTCAGGCGGGCTGGCTTTCCTCGCCCACCCCGACGACCCCGAAGCCAAGGCTTTCAAGGAGACCGACATCTCATGGGAGGATTGGTCGGTGCAAAATTACAGTGGCATTGAGCTGTGGAATGCCTTGAGCGAGCTAAAGACCGTTGTCCCGACCATACTGCATGGCGCGTTTTATGCGTTCTTCCCTGCTTTTGTGGCGAATCAACCCATCCCAAACACACTTGCAAAATGGGATGAATTGCTTTCGTATGGCAGACCTGTAGTTGCCATTGGCGGGTCAGATGCGCACGCACTTCTTTTGAATCTGGGGCCGATCTACCGCGTGATCTTCCCCTATGAATTTCACTTCCGCACCGTGAACACGCACACGCTTCTTTCTGAACCGTTGAGCGGGGATGTGAACACAGACCGGACTCTCATCTACAAGGCGATGGCTGCCGGACATTGTTTCGTCGGCTACGACATGCCCGCCCCCACCAAGGGATTCCGCTTCACTGCCCAGGGGAGAGATGCTTCTGCTACGATGGGCGATGAGATTCCAGCGAAGGGCGGGGTGACTCTGCAAGTCAAACTCCCTTCCAGTGCAGAGATCCTTCTTTTGAAAGATGGTCAGGTCATCCAAACCTGGAAGAACCAAACCACTGGCACGCACATCACCACGGAACCCGGTGTCTACCGCATTGAGACGTATCGAAGCTATTTGGGGAAACGCCGCGGATGGATCTATAGCAATCCGATCTATGTGAGGTAGGGGAAGTGCGGGTAAGAAGTGAGAAGTGAAACCCCGAAGGGGCGGCTGGGCCCTGATTAAGGATCAGCGTAGAAGAATGTCGCTCGGATGGGGTCAATTGTCAGGTAGGAATGAGGCGGGGTACTTCATCCAAATGAAAAGGTTTTGTGGTAAACTTCGCCTCGCTAATTAAATAGGTACGTTTTCATACACGTGCCTTTCCGTTCCCGACAGGTCTACGACTTGGACAGGATCAAACCCATGGAAAGGAGGATTTCCCAATGCGTAAATACGAATTGATGTGCATTATCCAGCCCGATTTGGATGAGACCGCTTTTAACGGCGTGCTTGACAAGGTAAAAGGCTGGATCAGTGAATCAGGCGGCACGATCGATAAGGCTGAGGTATGGGGTCGCCGCAAGCTTGCTTATATTATCGAAAAGCACCGTGAAGGTCAGTATGTTCTTTTGAACGTGACCATGGAGCCCAAGGCCACCTTTGAACTGGAACGCAACCTGCGTTTCCAGGAGCCGATCATCCGTCATATGCTTTCTGTTGTTGGTTAGTTTTTATTTTAGAATTGCCCGGAATTTACCAAGGAGAATGTTATGAGCCGAGGTCTTAATAAAGTTCAGATCATTGGGCATCTTGGGAAAGACCCTGAGATGCGCTACACCCCTTCAGGCAAGCCGGTGACCACTTTTTCGGTGGCGGTCAGCCGTTCGTGGAATAGTGCGGACGGGGAACGCCATAATGAAACCGAGTGGTTCAATGTGGTGGCCTGGGGCAATCTCGCTGAGATTTGCAAACAGTATCTCTTGAAGGGCCAGCAGGTCTACATTGAAGGACGCCTGCAAACCCGCCGCTGGGATGACAAGGAAGGCATAAAGCATACCAGTGTGGAGATCGTTGCCAGTGAGATGATGATGCTGGGCGACCGACGCGATTCAAATAACCATTCGCAGGAAGTTGATGGCGCTTCTGCCGACCCGATCAATGGTGCGGCGGAGGATGAATTTCCGTTCTAGTCTCGGCAGCTTTCTTTGAAGGCAGCTGTGACTCAAATAGTTTTGGAGTAAACCATGAGTGACGAACGCAACGAGCGTAGTGAGCGCAATTTCTCAGGCGGCGAAGGCGGCGGTGATCGCAAGTTTTTCGCAAAGCCTAAGTTTTGCCAGTTTTGCGCAGACAAGCAATTGGTCATCGACTACAAAAAAGTTGACCTGCTTCGCAAATATATAACCGAAGACGGCAAGATCCGTCCGCGCCGCCAGACCGGCGCATGTGCCAAGCACCAGCGTGTGGTGGCAGCTGCTGTAAAGCAGTCCCGCCACGTGGCACTTCTGCCCTTCAGCGGCAGGGCATTGGACGATAATCGTTCCTAAGTGCCAATAGAATTTCGCGGGGCATGGGAATCAAATTCCATGCCCCGAATTTATGTTAATAACTCACCTAATGCGGGGGCAAGGATTTGCCGCACTGAACGCAGAGGGTTTTGAGTTTTTTATAAAGGAGTATGACTATGCCTAATGAACAGGGTAAGAAGCCTGTTTTGCATAAGAAACATGTTGCCCGCCTGCAGCGCGAACAGCAGCAGGGACGCATCATCCTGTATACGTTCTTCGGCATTCTTGCCGCAGTTGTGCTTTTGCTGATCTATGGCTGGCTGGACATCAAGTATTTCCAGGCCAACCGCCCCGTGGCAAAAGTTGGCGATACGAAAATCCTCGTTAAGGATTTCGAGCCGCGTGTACGCTTGCAACGCCAGCAATTGTTGAGCCAGTACAACCTGTATTCGCAATACCAGCAGTTCGGTATGGATGTGACCGCCCAGTTGCAGCAAATTGAGGGCAGTCTGAATCAACCTACGATCGTTGGTCAAACGGTGCTGGATCAGATGATCAATGAAGAATTGATCCGCTTGGAAGCTGCGAAACGCGGCATCACTGTCGATCAAGCTGAGTTGGATGAAGCCGTGAAAACCGCGTTCAATTATTTCCCCAACGGAACGCCATCGCCGACTGTCACCCCCACCCTGGTGACTTTGCCCAACGCTCCAGCGGAAGCATTTGCCGTGGTCACAAAGACCCCGCCGCCAACCAATACCCCGGCACCCACCTCCACCCCTGAATCTGCTCCGACAGCCACTGCCACCATCGCCCCGAGCGCCACACCGACAGCTACGGCTGGTCCCACATCCACACCGGAACCGACCGCAACACCCTACACCCTCGAAGGCTTTCAGACCGAGCTTGATGCTGCAAACGGGAGAATGGTGAAACTCGGCTTTGACGATGATATCTTCCGCAAGTTCTTTGAGGCTCAGCTCCTTGAGACGAAACTCCGCGAAGTGATCGCCGCCGATGTAGCCACAACTCAAACTCAGGTTTGGGCGCGCCACATCCTTGTGGCAGATGAGCAAGCCGCAAAAGATATCATCGTCCGCTTGCAAGCTGGTGAGGATTTCGCCACACTTGCCCAACAGCTTTCCACAGACACAGGTTCAGGCCTTAACGGCGGTGACCTCGGCTGGTTTGGAACTGGTGCAATGGTCCCCGAATTTGAGACCGCTGCATTCGCCCTCGAAAATCCCGGTGACATTACCACCGCACCTGTTCAGAGTGACTTTGGTTATCACATCATCCAGTTGATCGCCAAGCAGGACCGTCCGCTGACCGCCGATCAATACGAAACAGCCAAACAAAAGGCATTCGCTGACTGGTTGACCGTCGCCAAGGAAGAATACGGCGTAGAGACCTTTGACATCTGGCAGTCCCGCGTGCCGAACGAGCCCAACTTCATCACCATCGCTACCGAAGCCGCAGAGGCCCAGTTGACCGCTCAAGCGGAAGCACTGGAAGCTCTCGAAGGAACTGCTACACCGAAGCCGTAAGAGAGCAATGACGAATTGTGAATGATGAATGATGAAAAAGGCCCGTCTCAATTTTGAGGCGGGCCTTTTTTTGTTATGAAAGGATTGAAGAGATTCAGAATGACTCTTTTATTCATCGTTCATCATTCTGCATTCATCATTTGTTCTATCCCCTCTTCAACATATCATCCGTGACCTGATCCAATCTCAAACTAATAATTTGACTCGCCGAGTCGCGGCCCATCGTCACGCCGTAGATCACATCCGCGGCTTGGACGGTGTTGCGGTTGTGGGTGATGATGATGAACTGCGTGTCCTTGCTCAAGTCCACCAGCAGGTCGCGGAAGCGGCCCACGTTGGCTTCGTCGAGCATCGCGTCCACTTCGTCCATCACGCAGACGGGAGTGGGCGAAACTTTGAGCAGCGCAAAGACCAGCGCAATCGCGGTCAGACTTCTTTCACCGCCAGAGAGCAACGCCAAGCCCTGTTCACGCCTGCCGGGTAAACGCGCTTCGATTTCAATACCGGTATCTACGAGATTTTCAGGGTCAGTCAAAGCAAGGCGAGCGGAACCGCCGCCAAACAAACGGACAAAGGTCTCGCGGAACTGCTTGTCCACTGCATCAAAGGTGCGGACAAATTCGCGCTTGGTCACTTCGTCCAACTCGGCGACCACCTGCTTCAAATCCACTTCGGCTTTGTTCAGGTCTTCCACCTGAGTCTTCATAAACTCAAAGCGTTCTTTTTCCTGCTCGTATTCCACTTTCGCATCCGGGTTGATCGGCCCCATGCGGCGCAGCTGTGCGCGGAAATGTGTCAGCTGATCTTCGATCTCAGGCGCGAGTTCGGTCACGATGGGCAACTGCTCCACCATGCCATCCAACGGCAATGGCACGGGGCCAGAGACATCCGCGGCGTAATCGAACATCACCAGACCAAAGTCATCGGTGATCTTCTGTTGCAGGTTTTCCAGAGCTTCGGCTTTGCGGGTCTGTTCCAGTTGTACCTGTCCAAACGAACGCTCGGCATTCGCAAATATTTTTTGCGCGTTATTTTCAGATTCCTGCAAGCGTGTTTCTTCCTGCTCGGCCATTTCCAGATCTTTTTCGGCAGGCTCGATCAGCACACGCATTTCTTCAATTTGTCCGTGCAAGCCGCTTTCGCGCTCGCGCAGGTTTGTCTTTTCGTTGTCCAACACGTTCAGCGAATTCTGTGCTTCCTGCAATCTCGAAGCCAGTTCCACGCGGCGCACATCCAACCGTGTGATTTCCTTTTCGCGTTCATCCTTCTTCGCCAGCGCGCCCGCCACCGACTGCTCGGCAACCGCTACGCGCGTGCTCCAGTACGAAGCCTGCTCCTGCAACTCGTCCGCAGAAACTTCCTTCAACTTCGCGCTGACATCCTTCAACTCCACTTGCGCTTCCACAGAGCGGGCTTCCACTTCCGTTTGAGATTCAATTATTTTTTGCTGGATCGAAGCAGATTCACCCGCCTCGGCATTCAACTGCTCGAATTGATTTTTCTGCCACTCCAACTGACGCGCCATCGATTCAGACTCAAGACCGGCCTGCTGCTCCGTCTCCTGGCATTCGCCTAATCTGACGCGGGCTTCGCGCGCATCCGTCTCGGCTTGTATCAGTTCACGCTGCGCCGCCGCCAATTGATTGGACATCCGCTCCACGGATTCATTTGATTCCGCAAGGCGCACGAGAAGCTCACCCAGCGTGGATTCAAATTCCCGTTTTTTGCGTCCCCGGCCAAGGGTCGAGGAAGAGGCGGTTTTACCAGCGATGATCAAACCGTCACCGCGGAAGACTTCTCCTCGCAGAGTCACAATGCGTGCGTGAGTCGGAATATCCTTAATTAAATTTCGAGCAGTGGAACGATCGCGCACGATGAGAGTTTGGCCAAGCATCAAGCGCACCGCGCCGCGCAAATCATCGGACACATTGACGAGTTCGGAGGCCACTCCAAGAAAATCTTCAGAGACCTCCGAGGTCTTAAAGACCTCGGAGGTCTTATCTATCGGAAGTAAAGCCGCGCGCCCAGCCTCATCAGACTCAAGCAGGCTCAACGCATCTTCAAGTTGATCCTCATCAAGCAAAACGGCATCGAGGGTGTCGCCGAGAGCGGCAGCAATGGCAACCTCAAGTTCGGCGGGCACATCAAGCGCAGCACTGAGCGCACCGCGTGCGCCAGTGAGCTTGGATTGGCGGGCGGCATCGAGAAGATAGCGCGCGCCTTCGGCATAACCAGCCAACGACTGCTCAGACTGTTCGAGCACTTCAAGCTGAGCCTTCAAGCGCGAGTGATCGGACTCTTCTTTGGTGCGACGTTCAAGCGCCTCGCGGCGTGCCTGTTCGATGGAGTCCACTTCGCTGCGTTTGGCAATGGCTTTATCTTCAGCTTCCTGTAGGGCAAGCATAGCCTGCTCGCGAGCCTCTTTCGCAGATTCAAATTGAGCCTTCGCCCTCGCGGTGAGATTCTCCGCATTGGCAATGGAATTTTTGGTTTGTTCAATTTTCTGTGTTTGTGATTCGAGACGCGACTTCAACTCATCCAAACGCGCGTTATTTTCGGCACGCTGCTGGCTGAGAGATTCGATCTGGTTTCGGATGGCGGCAAGCTGTTCTTCAAAACCCGTACGCTCCCCCACACGGGTTTGCAATGCATTTTGCGCATTTGCATATTGAGATTTGGCTTCTTCATATTCAGCTTGAATGCGGGCAAGTTCCTGCTCGGCTTCGCCATATCTATCATTGGCGAGATGCAGTTCATCCATCGCCTTTTCCTGATCGGACAGAATGGATGCCTGCGTGCCGGTCAATGAACGGCGGCGTTCTTCAAACACAGCCAATTCACGGCTGATGGATTCACGCTGGGTATGCAATTCCGCAGACTGGCGATGCCAGCCATTGAGTTGCGCGCGCAAACCGGAAAGGCGTTCGCGAAAAGTTGTGTAGGCTTCCTGAGTTTTCTCGTGAGCCTCACGCGCTTCACGCACGCGGTTTTCCTGTCCACGCACGGTTTCGCGGACATCGGATAGGTCACGTTGGGCACGATGCCAATGGAAACCGTACCACTCGCGCAGAACTGCCTTCATATCCGTTTGGGCGCGGGTAAAGTCAATGGCGCGTTTTGCCTGACGTTCGAGGCTTTTAATACGCGGCTCAAGCTCGGCCATAATATCCAGAACGCGTTCAAGGTTTCGTTTGGTGTTTTCGAGGCGTTTCAGAGCGTCATCTCGGCGGGCGCGGTACAGACCAACGCCTGCAGCTTCTTCAAACAGGCGGCGGCGGTCATCGGCCTTGAGCGCGAGGGACGCGTCCACAAGTCCCTGCCCGAGGATGGTGTAGGTACGTTCGCTCAAGCCTGCCTGCGAGAGCAATTCATTCATCTCACGCAAGCGGACATGCTGTCCATTAATTAGATATTCGTTGCGTCCATCACGATGGGCAAAACGCGCCATCGCAACTTCGGAGAAGTCTAACGGAAGCCATTGCTCGGTATTGTCAAAGGTGATGGTGGCTTGCGCCATGCCTGCCCGTGCGCGTTGCTCGGAACCCGAGAAGATCATATCTTCGGTCTTCTTGCCACGCAGCAGCAGGTAGGACTGTTCGCCCAACACCCAGCGTAGGGAATCGGCAATGTTCGACTTGCCCGACCCGTTGGGTCCAACAATGGCCGTGATGCCGCTCGCAAATTCAAACACGGTGCGGGAGGCGAAGGTTTTGTATCCTTGCAATTCGAGGGATTTTAGACGAAGTGGCATGGGCTCATTTTTCGATGTACGATTTTGGATTATTAGTGGTCGGGTAGCCCTGAGACCACAACCGAGACCATGATTTTGAATTAAATTTTTCAAGCGCGTCTTTTGCGGCAGCGCGCTCGGCAGTGCCTTTGCTCGAGCCTGACCCGCGGCCTTTGGCTTCGCCCGAGATCAGCACTTCCACTACGAAGATGCGGGCGTGGTCCGGCCCACTGGTATCGACGACTCGATAATGAGGCGTCCCCAATTTCAGCGACTGTGTCAATTCCTGATAGTCGCTCTTCGGGTCGTGCAGTTCATCCAAAATGGAAGTGTAGATCGACTCCAGAAACGGCTGGATGAAAATCTTTACGATCTCAAGATTCTGTTTATCCAAATACAACGCGCCGACCAACGCTTCGAAGGTGGAGCCAAGCAGGTTCTCTTTTTGCTGGCCGCCGGAGGTTTTTTCGCCGCGTCCCAGACGGAGCGCGGGAGCAAGCTCCAGTTTGCGCGAAAATTCCGCAAGCCGTTCATTTCGCACCAGCGAAGAACGGACCTTGGTCAGGTCTCCTTCAGGCATTTCAGGGAATCGGTGATAGGCCCACTCCCCTACAATAAAGTCCAATACGGCGTCGCCGAGAAACTCAAGGCGCTCGTTATCTTCCACACCTTCGTGTTCATTGGCGTAGGAGCGGTGCGTGAGGGCACGCGTCAGCAGGGATAAATTTGAAAAGGACAGACCCAGCCTATCGTTAAGGCTGGAAGCGGGTTCTACATCCCGCTTGTTGGAATTTAATGTCACGGGGGACCTCCCGGAACTCAGGGAGCGCCAGACCCATCCCCCGCAGAGGCTCGCGTTCACGTAGTTCCACTATTTTTTGAGCGGGCTGAATTGTAACCTGAATTTTTGGTGAGAGTGATTTTTTAAGATAAAATCAGCCAATTCCCTGAAGGAGCCGTACATGACCGAAGTAAGCAGCGAGATACGATTTTTACACGCCGTCCAAATAGGGTTGGGAGCGTGGCAATGGGGTGACAGGGTCATTTGGGGATACGGGCAAACCCACACAGATAAAGACATCCGCGAGGCATTTGACGTTTCACTCAACCTCGGCGTACGCTTTGTGGATACCGCCGAGATCTACGGTTCGGGAACATCCGAAAGACTGCTTGGAAAATTCCTAAAAGAAACCGACCAGCCTGTTCTGGTTGCAACCAAATTCTTCCCCTGGCCGTGGAGATTTACCAAAGGATCTATTCTGCGCGCGTTGAAGGGAAGTTTGGAGCGCATTGGGGTCGAGTCTGTGGACTTGTACCAAATCCATTGGCCGTCTATCGTCATGAGTCCCGAGACCATGATGGAGGGCATGGTGGAATGTGTGAAACTGGGTTTGACCCGCACTGTGGGCGTCTCTAACTTTGGAGAGAAGCGTATGCTGCGGGCATATTCCACGCTGGCACAGCATGGCATTCCGCTCGCATCCAATCAGGTGCATTACAGCCTGCTCAGCCGCGAAGTGGAAAAGAACGGCACGCTGGCACGCTGCAAGGAACTGGGCATCCGTCTCATTGCGTATTCCCCGTTGGAAAAAGGCATGCTGACGGGAAAATATACATTGGAGAATCCTCCGCCCGGAGTGCGCGCTTCTCAATATGCGGAATTGCTCAAGAAGCTGCCGCCCGTGACCAAGTTGCTGCAGGAGATCGGTCAGAACCACGGCGGGAAGACCGCTTCGCAAGTCGCTTTGAACTGGCTCATTTGCAAAGGAGCATTGCCCATCCCCGGGGCAAAAACCCCGAAGCAGGCCGAGAGCAATGCGGGCGGCGCAGGCTGGCAAATAACCGAGGAAGAAGTGGCAAAACTGGATGCAGCCACGGATACCATCAAGGACTATTCAAAAGGTTAGCTCCTCACATGGACAGCCCTCTCTCATTCTGGCAGCGTTTCTCAAAAGCAATTTTGTCCGAAGCCGCATTTGAGGATATGAAAAAATCTTCCGATTCGTGGAAGGTGCAATGCCCCAACTGCAAATATGAGCGCTCTGTTTGGGAAATGGGCGGCATCCGCTGGAAAGCGGCAGGCAACCCAAAAATGCTGCGGGGCTGCCCGAACTGCAATCAACAGGGCTGGCACCTGATTTATCAAAAACCGATATAAACAAAAAATCACCCGTTCATAGTGACGGGTGATTTTTTGTATCTTCTCAAAATTTTGGGGGATGTTCTGGGGTCCCGAAGTTCTACTTCGGGATAACGTGCAAGTAGAAGTTGCGCACTCCAAAATACCTTTTTGTGCAAATAAAAAATTTAACCTGCGCTGTGTTCCGCATCAAACACATGGGAATACATGTTGGCGACCCATTGCTTGCCGTCCTCGGTCAGGCGCAAATACTCAAGCGCATCCTTGATATACAGGCTGACACTTCCCCAATAAAAACTTGCATATCCTTTGCGAAGGTCATTCGGAAATTTATAACCAAATTTATCGTTCAGGCCAAGTTCTTGAAATTCATAAAATAACGCGGGGGTCTTGCGGAAGTAATCGGGATCGCCCAGTTGACCGATAAAATCTGCGGCGCGAACAAGGCCGCCAAGACCACGTGTGTCTTTATACATCTCCCCATCAGGGGACGGGAAACGTGTCATTTCGATGAAAGAGGCTACCAATTCAGCGTCCAGATGTTTGGTCATCCCTTCGAGCAGTCCTGTCCCGAAGCGTTCGCGGACAAACATCTTGCTGCGGTTGACGTGGTACGGGGTAAGCGCCACATCCGTGCCATCGGGGGAGACATAAACTAATTCTTCGCCCACGCCGGTTGCAAACATATCCTTGCCATCGTTTTTGCACACCCCTTTGACGTAGCCAATATCGTGGCAGAGAGTTGCGATCATATAGTGCATCCAATCACGCGGGGTTACGCCGCCTTCGCGCAGGTGTTTTCCTTCGATGATCGCCTGCCCGGCCAGCGAAACCATGATCGTATGATCGATGTCGTGATACAACGCATCGGAGTTGGCGATATTCTCAAGCACCAACCGTCCGCACCAGGCAACGATACGGCCATAATCACTGTTGATATCTCCGTATGTGCGTTGATATACCGTCCGTAATTGTTGAACGAACATATCAATTGTTAGTTCCTGCCAGTTGATCATAGCGGCTTCCTCGGTGTTAAAATGGGAATACGATTAAACTTTTAGGAGTTTACCAGAAAGGCAATAAAATGAAATATCGGAAAATCATTTTGATATGATGCCCGGCTGCAAGTTTTACTAAAAAAGGAGAAAATCTTATGGGTAACTTCGAATGGCTCATTACAGGAGTTGGTATATTGGGTGGCGTGGCTATTACAATTTGCGCCACAGTCATTCCCATTTTAGTTATCGGCGGAATTGGCTACTTTCTGTATAGACGGAACCAGCAAAGCATGGCGTACCGCCAGTCCACACAGAACTGGCTCAGCACAACAGGTACGGTGCTTATGTCCAGCGTGCAATCGAAACACACAGGTAGAAGTCATTCCTATTACCCAGTAGTCGTTTATGTGTACGCAGTGAATGGACAAAGCTACCAAAGCCAGAGGATCAAAGCTGGCGAACAATTCCTTAACGTTCGCGTAACTGGGCAGGCGCACGCAACCGTCGCCCGCTACCCCATTGGGGCGGCGGTAACGGTGTATTACGACCCGGCCAATCCGTCGGAATGTGCCTTGGAGAGATAAAATCAACAACTCAATGATGTCATCATCGAAACCACCCCTCATCCTCATCGTCGGGCCAACTGCGGTTGGCAAAACGGAACTAGCCATTCGGCTTGCTGAAAAATTGAACGGCGAGATCATCTCTGCGGATTCTCGTCTCTTTTACCGCGGCATGGACATTGGCACAGCCAAACCATCCGCCGCAGAGATGGCGCGTGTGCCCCATCATTTAATTGACATCGTCAACCCGGACGAGACTTTGAGCCTTGCTGTCTTTCAACAAAAAGCAAGGGAGATCATCACAGATATTCATACACGCACTCATTTGCCATTCCTTGTAGGCGGCACGGGACAATACATCCGTGCCGTGACGGAGGGATGGACTCCGCCCGAAGTGGTACCAGATGAAAAGATGCGGGATATTTTGGAAAAGATGAAAGAAGAGAAAGGGCTGGAATGGCTACACGACAAATTGCGAATTCTGGACCCGGAATCAGCTGAGAAAATTGATGCGCGGAATTACCGCAGAACCATCCGCGCGTTGGAAGTGATCTTCACAACGGGCAGAAGATTCTCCGAGCAGCGCGGGCAGAGTGATTCGCCATATCACTTAATCACGATCGGGCTGATCCGTCCGCGTGAGGAACTTTATCAACGGGTAGATGAGCGCATCGATCTCATGTTTGCGAATGGATTAATTGACGAAGTGAAAGGTCTGCTGGATAAAGGCTACTCACCCACATTGCCGGGCATGTCTGCAATCGGGTATCGGGAATGTGTCAGAGTGATAAAAGGTGAATTGTCCACCGAGCAGGCAAAGGCGGAGATGAGGCGCATCACTCGCGTGTTCGTGCGCAGGCAGGCAAATTGGTTCAAGGAATCCGATCCGCTCATTAAGTGGTTCAATCCAAATGATAAAGATGTACGCGAATCAATTGTGCAATTTATCCGTAACGCTCTGTAATCTCGAGTGTTGTAATTGACTTTTAATATTTTCAAGTATATACTTGCTCCAGATCATCTTCACCAACATTCAAACGGAGGAGGAAGTATGGACAGCAAACTTTGGCAAAAGAATTACGATAAAGGGGTACCAACCACAATTGAATATCCAAAAGCGCCGTTATTCCACTTTTTAGAGGATGCCGCGCGCAAGTACCCCGACCGCGCCTGCACGATCTTCAAAGGCGCGGTTGTTACTTATAAGGAGATGAATGAGATCTCCGATCGGTTTGCCGCCGCGCTTGTGGATATGGGCGTGAAGAAGGGCGATCGTGTTGGTATCTTTATGCCAAACTCGCCGCAATTTGTGATGGCCTATTACGGTATTCTCAAGGCTGGCGGTTCAGTAGTTGCCACCAATCCGCTGTACACTCCTCCGGAAATCGAACATCAAGCCAGCGATGCGGGCATTGAATACATGTTCGTGATGACGAACTTCTACGAGACCATCAAGAAGGCCCAGCCGAATACCAAGATCAAGAAATTGATCGTTACAAATTTGAAGGAAGCTCTGCCGCCCATTCTAAAAATCCTATTTACACTGGCAAAAGAAAAGAAAGGCGGATTCAGGATCGAAGGCGGGTTGCGAGGCGGTGACGTGTGGTTCCAGGATGTGCTTGCAAAATATCCCAACGCCTCGAAACCTAACGTTGAAATTAGTCCTGACGATACAGCTTTATTCCAATACTCAGGCGGAACCACGGGCGTATCCAAGGGCGCAGTTGCCATGCACCGCAATGTGGTTGCCAATACACTCCAGATCAAATCGTGGATGCCCGGGCTTGAAGCAGGTAAAGAAGTGGTGTTGATGGCCATTCCGCTATTCCATGTCTACGGCATGGTGGCGGGCATGAACTTTGCAATGGCGAATGGCGCCAGCATGGTGATGGTTCCCAACCCGCGTGATTTGAAAGATGTGCTGGATAACATTGCGAAATACAAAGCCACCATTTTCCCCGGTGTGCCAGCTCTGTATAATGGTATCAACAATCACCCGGATGTGAAGGCAGGCAAATATAACCTGTCCTCCATCAAGGCTTGTATCTCCGGTTCCGCTCCGCTGCTGCGTGAGACCAAGGAACAATTTGAAAAACTAACGGGCGGCAAGGTATTCGAAGGCTTTGGCCTTTCCGAGGCGCCGACAGCCACTCACTGCAATCCGCTAGAAGGCGAAAACAAGACCGGCTCCATCGGTATGCCTTTGCCTGACGTGGAATGCAAGATCATCAGTTTGGACGATGGCGAGACCGAACTCCAGCAGGGCGAGATCGGCGAGATCGTGATCCACGGGCCGCAGGTGATGAAGGGCTATCACAACATGCCCACGGAAACTGTCAACACGCTGCGCACATTGAGCGATGGCAAGATCTGGCTCTTCACAGGTGACATCGCCCGCGTGGACGAAGATGGTTACTTCTACATCGTTGACCGCAAAAAGGAACTCATTAAGCCCGGTGGTTTCCAGGTTTGGCCGCGTGAAGTGGAAGAAGTAGTGGCTGCCCATCCCAAGGTGATGGATGTAGGCGTGGCTGGCATCCCTGACCCGTACCGTGGTGAGACCGTGAAGGCTTGGGTCGTTGTCAAGCCCGGCGAGACATTGACAGAAGCCGAGCTCAAGGACTTCTGCAAGGAAAGGCTTGCCGCGTACAAAGTCCCCACCCATTACGAGTTCCGCGCTGAATTGCCCAAGACCACAGTCGGCAAGATCCTGCGCCGCGAGTTGGTGAGACAGCACAAGGAAGCGAATCCTTCGTAAACCCCGTTGAGGAGACGGTCTTTAGAAACATCAAACATAATAAGACAAAAAACTGGCGAGTTGATACCCGCCAGTTTTTGTCTTTCTCACTTCCTTTTAGACAGATCCACTTATTTTCCCGTATCTTTTGCGTTTGTCTTTTATTTAACGTCAATAATGGATAACGAAAGATGTGCCAAACGCCCTCAGCATCTCCCCCCCCCCCCCTCCCCCCCCCCCCCCCCCCCGCCGCCCCCCCCCCCCGGGGGGGGGGGGGGGGGGTTTTGGCTTATCCATTATTCACGTTATTTAGGGGAGTTTCCACTCAGCATACCAGCCCTCGGGCAACTGGGAATTTTCCGGAAGCGGAGCAAGGAAAGCACTATCTGCTAGGTCAGCACATCCCGGGATATTGTGATTGTAGTAATCGTCATTGCCTGGGTCGAGCATCATATTGTTAACATCCCACCAGACGGTGTCGTCTTCGTCGGGCGCATTCATCAAATCACGGATGTCATCACCAGTATGTGATTTATTGTTCTCACTAGTGGGATTCTTTCCACAATCGCTGGCGAAACCCAGCGTGTGTGCAATCTCATGGGGAATGGTCATATCAGAGCCTTTATTGCCCACGCCAAAAACCTCGCTGGTTGAACAGCGGAAACCATCTGGCATGACTGCCACCGGATAATGCCCCACCATGCGCCCCATGAGTTGAGGGGGATGAGCGCCATCGGCACAGGCATTATCAACCCTGGCAATATCGAAGATCGAATAATAGATTTTGCCAGGATGAAAGACATTCATGCGAATCAGGGTTTGCTCCAGCAAATCGCGGGTAAAACTTCCGCTACCGTATATTTCTACGGTTTTTTCATAAAATTCGGCACTGGTCATATCCAACTGTACGAATGTGATATCCAGTTCGCCTTGATAGGTGTCATAGCGGATATTGGTTCCGCCGGTCTGAGCAGAGAACCACTCGTTCGCTGCCAGCACGCTGATATTGATATTGCCATCGGTATCTACATTGCGGTCTTTTGCGTCGGCAGGAAGAACATAGAGAACGTGTACCTGATACATACCGGGGAAGTCGTCCGGTCTGTCTGCATACGCGCGTTCTGTGATAGGAAGGTCTGGGCCCATGGTTGGCGGAGGCGGAGGCGTGGGCTGATATGCCACTTTGAGATCAGGCCCAATGTCAAAGACCTGTAATTTATCTTTGGTGGCTACAATCTCAGTAATGACGGTTCCAGCTTCGTCTTTTACCCGCCATGCATGGGTGCTGTATGTGCCCTGTTCAATTGTAGTTAAAGGAGCAACCTGCATGTACGGCTCTTCCACCCCTTCAAAGTTGACCCAGTTAATGAGAAGAAGTTTGTCGGTATTATTGATGAACCGCAAGGTCACTTCCGCAGAACCAGACCCAGAGACCAACTTTCCATCTCCAGAGTAGAACGGGTCAGCGGTAGGGACTACTGTGGGGCTCGCAGTTGGCAATTCTACCGTTGGCTCAACAATCGGTGTGTTGGTAGGCGCGACTTCCGGCGCAACAGTTGCCACCGGGGGAGATGCACATGCGGATAGTGTCAATACGATCAGGAGAATCAAAGAAAATAATTTGTTTCGGAGTTTCATTTTCACCTCTGGTATATTTTTAGGCGGGCAAAACAGATTTTGTTTTACGTCAGGCTGGTTGCTCAGCAGTATAAATCTAAAAGAATCTTATTCACCTTACAAATATGAAAAAGAAGAGCCTGCGACTCTCTTTCAGTCGCAGGCTCTTCTTTTTTTTACTGAATTACTGATTACTGCCTCACGCCACTTGCGGAGTGCCACTCTTCTTCTTACCAGCAGGAGCCGGGAAGAGGATTTCGAAATCTTCACGATTGATCGATTCGACTTCGAGGAGCTTCTTGGCAACGAGGTCAAGCTGCTTGCGATATTTCTTTACCAAAGCTTTGGCCTGCTTGTAGGCATCTTCCACGATCTTGCGGACTTCGCGGTCGATCTGTTCGGCGACGGCTTCGGAGTAATCGCGCTGTTCGGAAATTTCACGTCCGAGGAAGATCATCTCTTCCTTTTGGCCGTAGGTCATGGTGCCGAGTTCAACACTCATACCGAGGCGGGTCACCATGGCGCGGGCCATGCGAGTCACCTGTTCGATGTCGTTGGATGCGCCGGATGTGATGTCGTCGAAGATCAATTCTTCGGCGGCACGTCCACCTAAAGCCATAGCCAACGTAGCAAGCATCTTCTTGCGGGACATGAGGATGCGGTCTTCATCGGGGCGGAACCAGGTTACACCGCCAGCCTGTCCGCGGCCAACGATGGTCACTTTTTGGACAGGATCTGCTTCAGCGATGGCATTTGCCACAATGGCATGACCAGCTTCATGGTAGGCAATGATGCGCTTTTCTTCCTCAGAAATGAGGCGGGACTTGCGTTCAGGTCCCATCACCACGCGTTCAATGGCTTCTTCCAATTCCGCTTGGCCGATGGATTTCTTGTTGCGTCGGGCAGAAAGGATGGCGCTTTCGTTAACGAGGTTTTCCAGGTCAGCGCCAGCGAAACCGGGTGTACCGCGCGCAATTGTAGCGAGGTCGGCTGCCGGGTCCAAGGGCTTGCCTTTGACATGAACTCGCAAAATGGCTTCGCGTCCCTTCACATCTGGGCGGTCAAGCGTCACGCGGCGGTCAAAGCGACCGGGGCGCATGAGGGCTGGGTCCAGAATATCGGGGCGGTTGGTGGCGGCAATGATGATGACATTGGTGTCTGTGTCAAAGCCGTCCATTTCGACAAGCATTTGGTTGAGGGTCTGCTCGCGTTCATCATGTGAACCGCCCAGACCTGCGCCACGCTGACGACCGACGGCATCAATTTCATCTACGAAAATAATACAGGGAGAATGTCTCTTGGCTTGATCGAAAAGGTCACGCACGCGGCTTGCACCCACGCCCACGAACATTTCAACAAATTCAGAACCGGAGATCGAGAAGAATGGCACGCCTGCTTCACCAGAAACAGCCTTTGCCAAAAGGGTCTTGCCTGTGCCAGGAGGGCCTACCAATAAAACACCCTTCGGAATACGCGCGCCGAGCTGAATGAACTTCTGCGGCTCCTTGAGGAATTCGACCACTTCGGCCAATTCCTGTTTGGATTCCTCCGCGCCAGCCACATCGGCGAATGTCACAGTGGGATGCTCGCCGCTGAACATGCGCGCGCGGCTCTTCCCGAAGGACATGGCGGCATTGTTGCTGCCCTGCGCCTGACGGAAAATGAACCAAAGCAAACCACCCATGAACAGAATCGGCAGAAGATAGACCGCGCCGCTCAACACCGCACCCCACGGAGAAGGCTCGCTGACTTCAACGTCCACCTTGTCCAACTGCTCAGTGGTCACTCCAAAACTCAGGAGCTGCTCCACAAAAGTCGTTCCCGACTCAATACGAGATTCAACGGCATCTTCCTCAGTGCCATTGACTCCCACCACACGGATGGTATCGTCGCCGGAAATAATAATTCGAGCGATTTCTCCATTTTGTACCTGTTGCGCCACCGTACTAATAGTAAGGGGTTCTGTAGCATTGGCATTTTGGTTAAAACCCATATAAAGCATTGCACCAATGGCAACAAGTAGAAGGAAATACACAAAAAACGATTGACTACGGGAATTCACGGAATCCTCCAAATTTGACTTGCGGACTGGATTATACCAAGTCCACACTATAGACGACGCGTGCGGGCGAAATTTTATATGATATTCTAATATGCCCATTTTGGGGACAAGAACCGGGCAACCCGCTCTTTTTTACCTGAAACCTGCTTGCAAAAAACAATCGGCAGCATCTTTCCCCTTTTTGACCTCAATATCAGCCAAACCTGATAACTCACCTTTACGCACCGCGAATGATTCCCTGAGCGGGCGAAGGATCACTACAACCATCTCAAAGACCCTCACCGCACTGGCGCGCGGCGCAAGTGTCGCTGTCGCTCAGGGCGACATGCTCCTGAAACACACAAAATTGCGTAAGGTAAGCTAATAACAAAAAAACTTTTATACGGTAGAATTTTATTATCTTTCGGAAAAGGATATAGGTATCCATGGAAAAAAAAATAATAAACCTTTTGTTACTATTTTCCCTCATTATCTTGCAAGCATGTGAGGCCCTGCCGCGTTTCAATGATACACGTCCAAATTTTCTCATCATCCTCACCGATGACCAGCGCTATGACACCATGCAATATATGCCCAAAACCCAAAGCCTGATCTTCGATCAAGGGGTGATATTCCAGCACGGCTACATCACAGCGCCGCTATGCTGCCCCAGCCGCGCCAGCATCCTGACGGGCAGATACGCCCACAACCACGATGTATGGATAAATGAAGATGAACTTCACTACAAAACGGTTTTTGACTATCTGGATGAAAACGGATATTACACAGGGCTGATCGGAAAATATTTAAACACCTGGAACGCCGAAAAAAGGCCTGAATTTGACTTCTGGGTATCGTATAAATTCGGCGAAACCCGTTACCAAAATCCTCTGCTTAATGTCAACGGCGAGTTCATTCGGCATCAGGGACAATACGTCACCTACGCGCTGGGCGACTATGCAATGGAATTTTTGGATAAATCCACACATAAAAGCAGACCGTTCGCACTGCTACTCGCGGTGAACGCGCCTCACAACCCCTACACGCCTGCGCCTGAAGACACGGACATGCAAATCGAACTTCCTCCGCGCCTGCCAAGTTTCAACGAACTGGATGTATCCGATAAACCCGCATGGATCGGGTTAAAAGACCCGCCTCCGGATGAAGCCAGAATTCAAACCCTTGATGAAATGCGCCGTGGACAGATCCTCACTCTCATGGCGCTCGATAGAACTTTGGAAAAAGTACTAGCCAAGCTTGAAGAGACCGGAGAAATGGACAATACCGTCATCATTTTCCTCTCTGATAACGGTTTGCATTGGGGGGAACATCGCTTTATCGCTCAGAAGAACACCCTGTACGAGGAAAGCGTCCATGTTCCGTATGCGATCCGATACCCTCCGCTGATCCCTGAACCGTATGTGGAGAATAAAGTAGTTGCCAACATAGATATTGCCCCCACCCTTCTTGACCTTGCAGGAATTCCCATTCCAGATGAGATGGACGGGCTTTCGCTCGTCAACTTGTTGACACGTCAAGACGATTGGCGCGAGGGTGTTTTGATCGAGGGTTGGCCCCCGCGCGGCGAATTCGCTGCGATTCACACGGAACGATACGTTTACGCCGAGACGGTACTGGATCAATACGCCCCATCATCCGATCCACAATTGGAACTTTACGATCTCGAAAAGGATCCCTACCAAATGCAAAGTGTAGCCTACGACCCGCAATATAAGGAGCTGATCGCAAAATTAAAGGCGCTTCTTGAACAGGAGAAAAACCGATAAGCGGCAGGAATGACAAATTCCCTATTTTTTGACATTCTACCCCTTGACTTTGGTTCCCCTCGCCCATAAAATGGAACCACAACTTAACGGACTACAGGGAAGAGACTCTAAAACGTAGTGACGACTTTAGTCGTCTCTATTACAAATAGAGCGCCGAAGGTGCAAATCTGGCAACAGGCGAAACCAGATGAAACTCTCAGGCAAAAGGACCCTGTATCCGCACAAACTCTGGAAAGTCTCAATTCACTAGAGACACCGACGGTGTAAAGTTAGTTAGTTTGATAGTTATATAGTTTTTAGTTCGGTAGTTAATGACTACCAACTACTCAACTATGAAACTACCCAACTACCAGACTAATCTCTCAGGTTCCATTACAGAGGACGCAGGTTTATAAAACCTTGCGTCCTCTTTTGATTCGCCAAAATCACATTTCGCTCAGGAGACAAAACAATGAATACCCCTACCAACCTAAAGTACACCAAGTCCGATGAATATTTCGACCCCGCCGCTGGCACAGTCGGCATTTCAGATTATGCCCAGAACCAGCTTTCTGATATCGTCTTCGTGGAACTCCTCGTAGATGAAGGCGAAGAAGTGGCCGTTGGCAAAGCCATCGCTTCCGTGGAATCAGTCAAGGCTTCCTCTGAAATTTATGCTCCTGCCGCTGGAAAAGTCAGCGCTGTGAACAAGGGACTTTCCGACAAGCCCGAAACTCTCAACTCCGATCCCTACGGCGAAGGCTGGATGATCAAGATCGAAGGCGGCGCTGCCGGTGATGTGATGGATGCTGCTGCTTATGAGACGTATTGTGAAGGAAGAAGTCACTAGGTATTAGCATTCAGCTATCAGCGTTCAGCAAGAGGCTGATAGCTGACGGCTGATAGCTACGGAGTTATTATGACGTACATACCAATTAGTCCCACCGAACGGGATGCGATGCTCAAGACCGTCGGAGTCAAATCTCTTGACGATCTCTTCGATGCCATCCCAAAGAAACATCGCTTCCCTGAATTAAATCTCCCGCCCGCCCTCACTGAAATGGAAGCCGCCGCACATTTAGGCGAAATGGCCTCCAGCAATGAGAACGTTCGCGAACACCTCGTCTCCTTCCTTGGTGCAGGTGCATACCATCATTATGTTCCGTCTGTCGTCGATCACATGCTGCGCCGCGGCGAATTCTATACCGCCTACACTCCCTACCAGCCAGAGATCTCGCAGGGCACATTGCAAGCCATCTTTGAATATCAATCCCTGATGGCAACGCTGACAGGCATGGAACTCTCCAACGCCTCGCACTACGACGGCGCGACAGCCACCGCAGAAGCCGTCAACCTTGCGTATGCCCAATTCCGCGGCAAGCGCAAAAAGATCGTCATGTCGCCTTCCGTACACCCGCAATACCGCGAAGTCATTCGCACGTATTCACAAGGCATGGGGTTGGAAGAAGCCGGGGACGACGCATCAGCCGATCTCGAAGTCGGACCCGAAGCGTTGATGTCCCTCGTTGACGACAAGACCATGCTCGTCGTTGTCCAATATCCCGATTTCTTTGGCCGCATCCATGATTACACAAAACTCATCGAAGACGCGCATGCAAAAGGCGCGCTGGTTTGCATCGTTGCGAATCCGACCGCGCTGCTCATGCTCAAGACACCGGGCGAAATGGGCGCGGATATTGTCGTCGGCGAAGCGCAGCCTTTCGGCATTCCGCTTTGGTATGGCGGACCGTATCTCGGATTCTTCACCACCAAAAAATCCTACGTTCACAAAATGGCGGGACGTCTCGTCGGCGAAACCGTTGACGTGCGCGGCAACCGCTCGTACGTGCTGACCCTCACCGCGCGCGAACAGCACATCAAACGCGAGCGCGCCACATCCAACATCTGCACCAATCAAGGACTGCTTGCATTGGGCTGCTCCATTTATATGTCTGTGCTTGGCAAAACTGGTTTGCAGGAAGTTGCGAACCTTTGCTATCAAAAAGCGCATTATGCCGCCAGCGAACTCAGCAAGATCGACGGCTTTGGTCTGTGCTTCAGCGACCCGTTCTTCCATGAATTCGTTTTGTGCTGTCCCAAACCCGCGAGCGAAGTCAACCAATACCTGCTCGATAACGGCATCCTCGGCGGATACGATCTCAGCAAGGATTATCCTGCGCTGCAAAATCACCTTCTCGTTGCCGTCACCGAAATGAACAGCAAAGATGAGATCGATACCCTCGTTGAGATTTTACAGGAGATGAAATAATGGCTACCGTGATCGAACCCACCATTTTTGAACTCTCCTCCCCCGGGCGACGCGGCGTGACCATGCCCGCCTCAGACGTGCCGGTAACTGCTCTGCCTCCCAAAAATTTACTACGCTCTGACCTTCCCCTGCCCGAGCTCGCCGAAGTGGATGTTGTCCGCCACTACATGAAGCTCAGCAAATTCAACTACAGCGTGGACGATGGCTTCTATCCTTTGGGTTCCTGCACCATGAAGTACAACCCGAAGATCAACGAAGATACCTGCCGCCTGCCGGGCTTCCTTTACACTCACCCATTGCAGCCCATTGAAACCGTGCAAGGCAACCTCGCGTTGATGTTCGAAATGCAGGAATGGCTCAAAGAGATCAGCGGCTTCCCAGGCGTGACCTTGCAGCCTGCTGCTGGCGCACATGGCGAATTCACCGGCGTGTTGATGATGGCCGCGTATCACAAATCCCGCGGCGACCTGAAACGCACCAAGATGCTCATCCCCGATGCCGCGCACGGGACAAATCCCGCTTCTGTCGGCATGTTGGGATTCACCGTCATCACCATCCCATCTGACTCACGCGGCAACGTAGACCTCAAAGCCCTCGAAGCCGCCTGCGACGATACCGTCGTCGGCATGATGCTCACCAACCCCAACACCCTCGGCATGTTCGATGAGAACATCGAAAAAGTGGTGAAGATGGTGAAGGATTGCGGCGGCCTGATGTATGGCGATGGCGCGAACCTCAACGCCCTGCTTGGCATCGTCCGCCCCGGCGACCTCGGCTTCGATGTGATGCACTTCAACCTGCACAAAACCTTCGCCGTCCCGCACGGCGGCGGCGGCCCTGGCTCTGGCCCCGTGGGCGTCAGTGAACGGCTCGTAGATTTCCTGCCCGCGCCCCTCGTCGGCATCGTGGAAGAAGGCGACCACGAAACCGCTCCGCTCTATGGCTTCGTGACCCCCAAGCAAAGCATCGGACGCATGAAAGCCTTCCACGGTCACTTTGGCGGCGGATTGGTGCGCTCGTACACCTACATCGCCATGCACGGCCCCGATGGCTTGAAAGACATCTCGCAGTACGCTGTACTCAACGCCAACTATCTGCAAGCAAGATTGCGCGGCACCTACAAAATTCCATATGACCGTATCTGCATGCACGAGTTCGTAATGGAAGGCCAGTTCGAAGGCAGTGACATCCGCGCGCTGGACATCTCCAAGCGTCTGATGGACTACAACTTCCACCCACCCACAAACTACTTCCCGCTCATCGTCCACGAAGCCTTGATGATCGAACCCACCGAAACCGAGAACAAGGACACCCTTGATCGTTTCGCTGATGCGCTCATCAAGATCGCGGAAGAAGCCAAGACCCAGCCAGAACTTCTCCACAACGCGCCGAGCACTACCCTCTTTGGCCGCATGGATGAAGTGAAGGCAGCGAGAGAGTTAGTCCTCTGCTGCTGGCTGCCGGAGAATTATGTAAGCGAGTAAAAAAGTAATCAGTGACCAGTAATCAATAAAAAAAGCCTCGGAGAGTCATTTCTCTGAGGCTTTTCAAAATAATTTGGAGTTCAATTCATGTCCCATCCACTCGTTCTTCAATTACGCTTCACCCGCAGTGAATTCCTGCGCGGGATTAAGGGCATCACCGAGAAGGAAGCAAGCAAAAGATTCCTTCCAATGAACTGCCTCAGTTGGAATGTTGGTCATCTGGCATGGCAGGAGCAGCGCTATTTTCTATCTTTCGGACAGGGGATAATGCTCTTTCCAATGATCGCTAAAGACTTTGCATACGGCGCACCTGCAAGCACACCGTCATTAAAAGAAATGCTCGCTGCGTGGCAAAAAATCACAAAAGCCGCCGACCCGTGGCTGGATAAGGTGACTTCAGAAATGCTTCAACAAAATGTCATCAGCAACGGAAAACAAATTCAGTACAAATATGGAAATCTGCTTCAGCGTGTGATCTATCATTACTGGTATCACCTCGGCGAGAACATGGCAATTCGGCAAAACCTGGGGCATAAAAAATTACCCCAATTCGTCGGCAGTATTGACAGGAAAGCGCCATATATACCGGAATAACTCTCAATCCATGTTCTGTCGAGGGCTAAGCCCTCGACAGAGCGTTAAAGCGACACCCTCCAAATATCCCCTATTTGGAGGGTGTTGCTTTTTAAATTGCAAAACTATAATTCGCAAATTCATAAGGAGAGAGCATGAAAATCTTCAAGCATTGGACAGCGGAAAAAAGACAAGTAAACATTCAAGGCGAAAAACAAGAAATCACAACCTATGGCGGATCGAACACATCCATTGATGAGGCTGCGATTCGAGCGAAGGAAAAGATGGAGAAGGTCATCCGCAAGATCAACGGGGAATCCGGCATCTTCGATGATTATCAGGTGGAGATCCGCGAGGAGATATTGCAAACCGTGGATGAGAAAACAATCATCACCCGCAACCGCTACGGCGCGCAAGTGATGAACGCAGAAAATTTGATGTTCCTCGATATTGATAAACCCAAAGCCAGCCTCGGGGGATTCTTCAAGAAAAGCACGCTTGAACAGGATAAGGAAAAAATATTCGAGATGGTGAGAAAACTGGCTGCCACTCCAAAGTATCAGGGACTTGCCTTCCGTCTTTACGAAACATATCAAGGTGCGAGGGTCATCGTAATGGGAAAAAGCTTCGACCCGCTGGATCGCACCACACTGGATATGATGAATGAATTCAACTGCGATAAGCTGTACACCACTATCTGCAAAAAGCAGGGATGCTTCAGAGCAAGGCTCACTCCAAAACCATATCGTATCAAGATGAAGGCGTATAAAGTCAAATATCCACGCGGAATGGACGCCTCATTCGAGAGTTGGCTGCAATCGTATGAACGCGAAAGCCGCAATTACAGCGTGTGCAGGTTTGTCGAGCAAATTGGTGTAAGCACATTCGGCACGACAGAAGCCGTCCGCATTCATGATGAAGTGACAGGCGCAACTGCGCGACAGCCATTGGCGTAAGCATGAAAAAAATTCTCTTTATCGGTTTAGCAATTCTTGCGCTCGCGGTCCTGGCCGTTGCGATCATGATCGGTCCGTACGCCCTGCGGGTTCAGCATTTCACTGCGAACCCTGTCAATGGATACCACGCCGATTTTTATTTGTATGTTTCACCCAAAGCAAAACAATTGGCAAAGGCTGGCGAGATCGTCACCATCCTTGTGCAGCCGAATAATTCAGGCATCAACTCGGATGACCCGCGCGAGCATCAACGGGATGCGTGGGTCACGGGATACGAGCGTCAGAAGATCGCAGACGAACTCGGCGTTGTTCTGCTCGTGCCTGCTTTTATTCGCCCTGGCGAGGATTGGTTCATTTACACCCACGCATTGGATCGGGATACGCTGACCACCACCCGCCCTGACCTTGAACGGATCGACCTGCAACTCATTGCGATGATCGACCAAGCCCGCCTCATACTAGCCGACAATGGAATCAACACCGATGACAGAATCTTCATCCAGGGTTTTTCTGCCAGCGGAATGTTCGCGAATCGATTCACGGTTCTGCATCCCGAGCGCGTGAAAGCGGCAGCGATCGGGTCGCCGGGCGGCTGGCCGATTGTGCCAATACCCAATTTCAATGGACAGGATTTGCCCTACCCCGCCGGCGTTGCAGACTTGGAAGAATTAACCGGCACGCCCTTCGATGCGGAGACCTACAATGCAATTCCGCAATTGATCTACATGGGCAGCCTCGACGATAATGACTCGCTGGATTTCGAGGACGGGTGGGAACAAGAAACTGCCCAAGTGGTGGATTCGCTGTTTGGGTCCGACCCACTGTCCCGTTGGAAAGAGGCGGAGGATATTTATCAGGCGGCAGGTACAAATGTCCAATTCCTGTTGATCGAGGGAATCGGTCACAATCGCAAGGAATTGCAGGGATATGCGGTGGATTTCTTCAAAACGCTTTTAGATCATTGAATTACTTACAGGCACAGACCTTTCCGAAATGTGGCTAACTTCTCTTATAGAGCAGGGTTATAATGCGTGACAATTCCAACCAACCTGAGGAGCATCAATGCTAAACAAGCTATTATTTCACCGTTTTCCAAACATCAAAAGCTGGCTCACCCGCCTGCAATACGAAATGATCTCCTCCCTGGACAAGGATAAAAACGCCATCTTCATGAACTTTGGCTATACCGCTCATCATCAGGGCAATGACCCAATTTCTCTTGAGCAGGATGAAGAGATCCACCGTTACCCGATGCAGCTTTATCATCACGTGGCAAAGCATATAGAGTGGCAAAATGTCGATGCCCTTGAGGTCAGCTCCGGGCGGGGTGGAGGCGCGAGTTTCATCATGCGTCACTTCAAGCCAAAGTCCTACACCGGCGTGGATTTTTCCACACGAGCCATCGAATTTTGCCGCGAACAGTACAACCTGGATGGTCTCAAATTTCACCACGGAAATGCTGAGGATCTAATCTTCCCTGACAATTCATTTGATGTAGTTGTTAATGTGGAAGCATCGTTGTATTACCCGAATATCAATAAATTCTTTGAGCACGTCAAGCGCGTACTTAAACCCAATGGTTATTTCCTTTACACTGATCTGCGTTACGAGGAAAAAGTAGCCATCTGGCACGCGCAACTGAAGAACATGGGATTGAAGCTCGTCCACGAAGAAGACATTACCGATAATGTTCTTAAGGCGATGGAGCTTGACCGTGAGCGCCGCGTGGCACTGGTAAATAAATATGTGCCAGCCATTTTGCGGAAGCAGTTCTATCACTTTGCAGGGCTTACTCCAAACTCACCCAACGCCCTGCCGCATTTGGATAACCGCAGGTACTGGTACTTCGTTCTGCAAAAGGTATAAGCCAGAAAATATTCAGAGTTATAAAAACACTCGGCATAAAACAATGACGAGTGTTTTATTTACAAAGTCCACCTATCAGCTAAAGAGGTATATATGAAGAAAAATCCGTTTTTTGTGTTCGTATCAATCATTGCATTGTTTAGCCTTGTCCTATCTGCTTGTGGTACGGAAGATACAGGCGATGAGTTCTACACCGAGGAAACATTTACTGAAGAAGCTTTTACAGAAGAACCAGCAACAGATGAAGCCGCCACGGAAGCGCCTGCGCAACAATCCGGCGCGCCGGGGGATGTGGTCTTTGATTTTGGTTTCAACCCTGCCGATAATGGTTTTAGCTTTGAGAATTACGGCGATGACATCCCCGCAACCAACCTGACCGCAGATGAACTACGCCGCATGTTCGGTGATGAAGTTTGCGCGGATATCAACGGCGACGAGTGCATTTTGACCCCGCCTGCCGAACAGTGGATGGAACAGGTCAATGGCGACATGGCAGGCGGTCACTGCGAAGGCATGGCAGTACTCAGCCTGATGATGTATACCGGACAGGTTTCCGCATCTGATTTTGGCGGCAACCTTGCCAGCGAACTGGATATCAACGATGAAGCCTTGCAAAAAGAGATCGCCTACTGGTGGGCCACACAGGCCGTTGACCCGACCGCATCAAGCGTCATCAAAGGCACACCGATGGAAATTCTACAAACCATCGAGCAGATGGATGTGAACGGCGAAACCTACACCATCGGCATTTACAACGACCGTGGCGAAGGCCATGCCATCACACCGTTTGGCGTGGAGGATAAGGGCGACGGATTGTTCGCCATCCTTGCGTATGACAATAACTACCCAGGTGAAGTCCGCGAACTGTTCGTTGACTCACGCGACAATTCCTGGACGTATGAGACCTCCATCAATCCGGAAGTTGCAACGGATGTATGGTCTGGCAATGCTGATTCGCAAACCCTCGACCTCACCCCCACCTCGGCGCGGCTCGAAACTCAGACTTGTCCATTCTGCGAGGGCGGCTACTCCAGCATTAGCGGAAAATTGGCCGCCCCCTCCCAGGCGCTCAACCAGATCTTTTTGGATGGCGAAGGCCATATCCTCATCACCGATGACAGCGGTAACCGCCTCGGCTATGTGGACGGAAAGATCATCAATGAGATCGAAGGCGCTTCCTACAGCAAGTATCGCATGCTTGCCAGCGGGAACACCCCTGAACCCATTTATTCCATTCCCTCGAATTTGGATGTAACCATCACCATCGACGGCACGGAACTGACCGAAGAAACCCTCACTGACTTAATGATGATCGGCCCGGGATTCAGCATCGGTGTGGAAGGCATTTACCTGGAACCCGGTCAGGTGGATGTGGCTTATTTCTATCCGGCTGATGAAACGATTGCATACGAGACCACATCAGACGAATCACCGAGCATCATTTTCGGTATCGAGAATCCCAATGCCGAAGCCGATTACTATTTTGAGCTGTACGGCACAGATATGGTCGGCGGCGGCACCATCACCGCCTGGCTCGACAGCAAAGCAGGCGACCTGCTCATCAACACCGAAAAGTTGAACGGCGAAGGCGCATTCAACTTCTATCTGACCCGCATCACCGATGAACTTGAAGAGGAATTCACCGCAGAGGAGATCGTGCTCAAGGAAGGCGCGCTGGTCTACATCAATTACGCCGAGTGGACAGACGCCAACCCCGAAGGCATGTACTTCGGAGTTGACCTGAACGGTGACGGCGAGATCGACGACGAATATGTCGTGGACGACTCACAATAAAAAAATAACAATAAATCAAAAGGCGCTCCTTTGGGAGCGCCTTTTGATTTACAATAATACATGCAATATGTTCGTTAATTCTTCAAGGAGCACATCATGCAAACCATCAGCGAAGACATTCGCAAAAAAATAATCCTCTTTCAAGAGACAGAGATCACCGAGTATCACATCTACAAACGCCTTGCTAAACGGATCAAATCTGTAGAGAACGCAAAAATTCTGGATGCGATCGCCGAGGACGAATTGCGCCATTACAACGGTTGGAAGGAATATACCAAGGAAGAAGTACAGCCACGCTGGTTCTTGGTCTGGTTTTATTATCTCGTCAGCATGGCGTTTGGATTTACATTCGGTGTCAAACTGATGGAAATGGGCGAGGAAAAGGCGCAGGTTAATTACGAGGCCGTTTCCAAGGCAATTCCCGAAGCCGCACAATTTCAAGCGGAAGAGGACAAGCACGAACATCAGCTCATCGAAATGCTGGATGAAGAGCGGCTGCAATATGCAGGCTCCGTTGTGCTTGGCTTGAATGATGCACTCGTGGAACTCACAGGCGCTCTTGCCGGGCTGACCCTTGCTCTGCAAGACGTAAAGTTGATCGCCCTTTCAGGTCTCATCACAGGCATCGCTGCTTCGCTTTCGATGGCAGCCAGTGAATATCTATCTACACGTTCAGAGAAGACAAGCAAGCATCCCGTGCGCGCGGCGGTCTATACAGGCATTGCCTACATTACCACCGTTACCCTGCTCATCCTTCCCTACCTTCTCTTCGAGAATTATTATCTTGACCTCGTCATTGCCCTTACTACAGCCGTCATTATCATTGCGGTCTTCAACTATTACATCTCTATCGCCAAAGGTGAATCCTTCCGCGAGCGGTTCATTGAGATGGCAGGCTTGAGCTTGAGCGTGGCCGCGTTCTCATTTGTGATCGGTTATTTCATTCGCCAATGGCTTGGGATTGAGGTGTAAGACAAACTTAAGTTTGTCCTACGAAACGCCATGAAAATTTTAACAGTAGACATCGGCACAGGCACACAGGATATTTATCTTTACGATTCGAATCTTGACATCGAGAACGGATTCAAACTCGTGCTGCCATCCCCCACCATGATGATTCATCGGCGTCTCAAGCAGTCGCTTCCTTCCCGCCGCCCGATCCTGTTGACTGGACATCAAATGGGAGGCGGCCCCTCAGCATGGGCAATCGAAGAATATGCGCACGCGGGGATCCCTGTGTATATGACGCCCTCGGCTGCGACTACGCTGAATGATGAGTTGGACAAAGTGGAGAAGTTGGGGATCAAGATTATTGGGGAGGATGAAGTTGAAGGTCTAAGGTCAAAGGTCGAAAGTCTGGAGTTGAAGGATTTTGATTTTGAGTTGATTTCCAAGACGTTTAAAGATTATGGCGTTTCGCTTGATGATTTATCTGCCATCGCTGTGGCAGTCTTTGACCACGGCAATGCGCCCGCAGGAGTTTCAGACAGGCAATTTCGATTTGATTATTTGGATGAAAGAATCAAATCAAAGAATTCTCTTTCCTCTTTTGCTTTTCTTTCTTCTGACATTCCCAAGATCATGACGCGGTTGCAATCTGTAGCGGATTCGTCTCATGAGTTACTGTGTCCATTGGTCGTGATGGACACGGCACCCGCCGCAGTCCTCGGTGCTAACTTTGATCCTGTGGTTGCGAAACGTGAACGCAAGATCATTGTCAATGTTGGGAATTTTCATACACTGGCATTTCGTTTGGGCGACGGAATTGAAGGTGTCTTTGAACATCACACGGGCGAAATAGATCTACCCAAACTTGAAAGATACATCCGCGCGTTGGCTGATGGTTCGCTCAGGCATCAGGATATTTTTGACGATATGGGTCACGGCGCGTTGGTGTATGGGACAAATCCATTTGAATTTGGGAAGGATGAGTTTGATGTGGTAGTGACGGGACCGAGAAGAAGCATGTTTGCGACGATGGACAGTCGTCCGTCGTCAGTAGTCAATGGTCGTCTTCACCCGTACTTTGCCGTCCCCTTCGGTGACATGATGATCGCGGGCTGTTTCGGTCTGCTGGCAGCAACGGCGGATGTTTTACCTGAATTACGAGAAACAATTTACGCTTCGTTGAATGGCAAGGGTGGACGTGGCACCACACCATGGGATAACCCAGCATAAAGGAGCCGTATATGAATCAGCATCTTCATCTAATTACATTAGGCGTGCGGGATTTTGAAGCATCCAAAAAGTTCTACGCGGAAACATTAGGGTGGAAAATTTCGAGACCACAGGAGGGAATAGCCTTTTTTCAGGCAGGTGGTGTGGTGCTCGGCATTTATCCACGCGAGTTGCTGGCGGAGGATGCATTGACTTCGCCAGAGGGCAGCGGATTTTCGGGGATCACATTGGCATATAACGCGCAAAGTGAATCGGAAGTGGATGAAATTATCGCAGGACTTGAAATCCAGAAGGCGTGAAGATCGTCTCGGCCCCGATGATTATCGCTGGGAAGTAGAATACAACCCATTCTTTCAATTTGATGAAAATGGAAACGAAGCTGGATTAGGCTTGCTATTTTGCTTCAAGGCCATCGACGCTGGCGCCTATCCCCTCGCGCAGTTAAAAACTTACCCAACCCGTTTCGGAAATTCCCGCCTCTCCCGATGAAAGAATTCGGCTAATTTTCGGGAAGGGAATATCTGAGATCACTGTGGATGTGACCGATCTCGCTGCCGATGAATTCCTGCCGAAACGTGGATGCGTTGATCTTAATCACAGAACGCATGGCAGAAGGTACTTCTTACTTTGTGAGTTCCATCATCTATGCGGGGGTGAGCGATGGCATATAATCCATGAAGAAATATACACTGGTGGTCGAGTAGCCCTGAGCGATTTTTGCGAAGGGCATATCGAGACCACCACGAAGCAAAAATATTTCTGTTACAAGTGGTCTCGATACGGGCGGGAAGAACATCCGCCCTACTCGACCACCGAGGAGATTTATAAAATGTGTGGAATTTTCGGTTACGTTACCAATAAAGAAGAAAATCTCGGACCCATCCTTATCGCTGCAGCAGAAAGATTAACTTATCGCGGATATGACTCGGTTGGAGCGGCAACCATCAATAACGGAAAAATCGATCTACGCAAAGATACTGGCAAAGTGGATTCAGTAGCGGCGAAATATAACATCGCCGAGATGCGCGGACAGCGTGGGATTACGCAGTTGCGCTGGGCGACGTTTGGCGAGCCTTCGCAGGTCAATTCACAGCCGCATTTGGATTCAAATGGCGACATGGTTGGCGCGCATAATGGCAACGTGGTGAATAATGTTGAACTGCGTTTGGAATTCATGGCGGAGGGCATGACTGTCCGTTCGCAGAATGATGGCGAGACTTGTGTCCATGCGGTGGAGAGATATATCAGCCGCGGATATGAATTCATTGATGCGATTCGACTCGCGTATGGCGACCTCGAAGGCGATTATGCTTTTGTCATCGGGCGCGCGAATGATGATAAGTTGTACGCGTTCAAAAAAGGTTCGGGCATGGTGATCGGAATCGGCGATGGCTTCACTTGTCTTTCGTCTGACCTGCCTTCGATATTGCCGCTGACTCGCGAAGTCATCCGCCCGCAGGATGGGGAGATCGTGACGCTGTGGGCAGACCGCGTGGAAGTGCGCTCTGTCAAAGATGGAAAAATAATTCAACGAATGCCAGAAACAGTTACCGAGTCGATGGATGCGGTGCAGAAGGGCGGGTATCCGCATTTTATGTTGAAAGAGATCCACGAGCAGGCACAAGTCGCCCGTGAGTTAATCCACTTGTTGGATGGCAGCCCCGATGTGCAGCCGTTGGTCGAAAAGATGAAGAACGCGCGTCATCTGTATTTGATCGGATGCGGCACGAGTTATCACGCGGCGGCGGTGGGCTCGGTGTACATCGCGCAACTGGCGGGGCTGACCGCCATCCCCGTGCTTGCGCCGCAGTTCATCGCGCAATACGCGCCCGCGGTTGGGTATGAAGACGTGGGGATTTTCGTCAGCCAATCGGGCGAGACCAAGGATGTGCTCAACGCGTTGGAAGCCGCCGAGAAGCGCGGCATGGCTTGTTTTGGATTGGCGAACGTGGTGGGCTCGACGTTGACGAAGGCGACTTCGTTCTGTCTACCCTTGTGCTGCGGATACGAAATCAGCGTGCCCGCCACGAAGACATTTACCAACCAGGTCGTGACGTTCCTGTATCTGGCGTATCGACTGGCTGGCAAAGATACGAGCGAACTTTTGCGCATCCCTGAATTGATGGAGCAGACGATTGAGATGGTCGGACCGCAGATCGAAGCGATTGCCAAAGACATCAACGAGTGGAACGATATGTACTGTCTCGGCTACGGCGCGACCTATCCGATCGCTTTGGAAGGCGCGTTGAAATTAAAAGAAATTACGTATGCCCATTGCGAAGGGATGCTCTCGACCGAGTTCAAACACGGACCGCTCTCCGCGGTGAGCAAGGGATTCCCGATCGTCTTTGTGGCGGGACCGAACGATGTGCCGCTCATCATCAGCGGCATCAACGAAGTGAAAGTCCGCGGCGCACGCACGATCACCATCGCCGAAGAGGACGCCCGCCTGCGCGCCAACGGCGATGATCTGGTGGTCATTCCCAAGTCGGATGCGCAGATCAGCGCGTTGCTGGGAGTGCTGCCGTTGCAGTTGCTTTCGTATCACATGAGCGTGTTGCGCGGGTTTGATCCTGATTTCCCGAGGAATTTGAGTAAGACGCTGACGGTGGATTGAGATTTGTGATGTTATTTTAGATAAGAAAAGTACCTGCAAATGTTTCAACAGGATATAATTTATCTCAAGGCAAAAATAAACTAAAAGAGTAAATTCTGTTTTGGAGGCTTATATGAATCTAAAAGATTTCGTTTCAAAAATGAACGCGGAAATTTTGTCTTTTCAAACTGGGGTTCGAAAAGAAAGAGCCTCTTTACTAGTTTGGTTTTTTATTAAATTACTTCCGCCTAGATGAAGATGCGGCTTTTGATGCCGTTTGCGACAGCGACAATGATAAAGGAATTGATGGAATTTTTGTTGATGATCAAACTGAAGAAGTGTACGTATTTCAATCGAAGTATTCACCCTACCCTGGAAACCCGCAGGGAGACAAGGACATAAGAGATTTCAAAGGCGCTCGTGTTTGGTTTGACTCGGCTGAAAATATCAAGCAACTGGATGTTAGTACTGCTAGCAAAGAACTAAAATCTCTTGTGATAAAAACCGATATTTTTGAAAAATCGCCAGTGGGTATAGTTTAGTTATGGTCTTTGTAACAAACAAGAGATACAAACCAAGAAGCAACCGAATATCTAGGATTCTTAGATGAAATTGATGCCTGGGACATAGATCGTTTATACGATCATTACACATATGCTGGGAAAGACAAACCCGTTGAGGACAGATTTACATTTACTATTGATCCTACAAACATCATTTCCTACAAAACTTCAAAAGATATTAAAGTTACTATTGCGCCGATAAAGGCAAATGAATTAATCAAATTAAAGGGCATTCAAGACAGGACACTGTTTGCCAGAAATGTTCGATATGGACTCGGGAGAACAAGAGTAAATAAGGAAATAACCAAGACCCTTTCAAATCCATCTGAACACGAAAACTTCTTTTTGTACCACAACGGCATAACTCTCGTTTGTTCCAAGCTCGAACAAAAAAAGAAAACAAAATAATTATTAAGAACTACTCAATCGTAAATGGCTGCCAGTCAACCTTATCTTTTTATGAAAGTAAAGGTTTGTTGAGCGAGAACATTAATATTTTATTGAGAATAATCCAGACTGGTGATCAAGATCGTTTAAGTCAAAACATCACTTATTACACTAACAATCAAAATGCAATTTCATTGAAAGATTTAAAATCCAATGACAAAGTTCAACAAGATTTACAAATTGAGTTTAATAAACTTTTTAGCGGGGAAATCTTGTACAAAATCAAAAGTGGCGAGGATGAAAAAGGGTTTTCGAGGGTTATTGAAAATGATTTTGCCGCGCAACTTATCACTGCATTCTATCTAAAAGAACCTCATACCGCTCATCAAAAGGCTGAAATCTTTGCAAGCAATTATACAAAAATCTTCAATAGGCACATTGATGCAAGTTACATTTTCCTTTTGGCAGAAATGTATAGAGCAATAGATGAGAAAAATATCCTTATCGAAGATGAAGGAATAAGAACTTACAAATTAACAAGATTTTTCTTTGTATATGTGTTTAGGCTTATTTTCGATGATGATCCTGTTGGAAAGGAACTCTTGAGCAATCCGTCAAAGTTTTTAGAAAAATACCAAAGTAAATACTTTGATGCTTTCTCAAAACTTTTTCAACTTCTAATCCTTGACTTCAACTACAACATAAAAAGCGAAAAAGATAACAATCAAGGATATTTTGATTACAAGAATAGCCTACGAAATGCTGAAAAGACAAAAGAAATGTCTGCCGAGGTTGTAAAAGCATACAAAAGACATCTTGTTCATCATCAAGAAGATTCATTTTCAAGCCTAATGTCCTAAGCCAGATTAGCCCCGCTCTATATAGCGGGGCTTTTTATTATATGCATACAGGGCTTAAATATCTAATCCTGAGCGACAAAATAATTGGCAAAGGATGGGACCTATCCCCCCGCCCTTCCCAAATCCCACTACGGGGACGATGTGGGAAGGGGGCTGAGCGCGTGATGGCTGTGGTGATTTTCCATGGCGAAGCAACTTTTGTTTCAGGTGGTATTAGCTTCTCCCCCTTGGGGGACATCGTACCCGAGCGGAGCGAGTGGTAGACGGGAGAGGGGTTTTCCTGTTTTGCATTACAATCCCGCCATGCCAGTCAAGAACATCATCCCAGGTCAAACCGTCACCAAAGAAAAACTTCAAAGAGCGAAAGAACTACGGCGAGACATGACTCCCGCTGAGAAAATCCTTTGGCAGGAATTGCGGGCGAATAAGTTGGGAGTCCATTTCAGGAGACAGCAGGTCATTGCAGGTTTC